>NZ_QUJB01000001.1 GCF_003480435.1 Clostridium sp. AM30-24
CCACTTCAAATTTCTTCAAAATTAAGTGGTGGGTAATTCACGGATTTAACATGATCGACGCATAGAAAATACCGTCTTTCCACGTAAAGCGCGCATCCCCATGATACCGCTCCGCGATCATGCGGATAGATTCCGTTCCGATTCCATAACCGGAGTGCTTGGTGGAGAGGAGCTTATCCCCGGACCAGTTCGGGCTTCCGGAGCTTGTATTGTCGGCGGTGATGGAAAGCATGGAGGAGCCGGTCTGGACCACATGAAGCCGGATGAAAGGCTGGATTTCCGCATCGCTGCCTGCACACGCGTCCACCGCATTTTCCAGCAGATTTCCGATCAGAACACAGAATTCCGTTTCCGGGATCACCGGCGGGTCATCCATCTGGATGGAGACCTGCATGGTGATCCCGTTTTTTTCTGCCTGTTCCGCGTAGAAGGAGAGAATCGCGTTGATGGCATAATTTTTACAGTAGGAGCGGATCTCCTGAGGCTGGAACATCTTCTCATAGTCGTTCAGATAATCCTTCAGGGAAGCAAGATCCCCGCGGTCGGCACAATCCCTGATGACGGTCAGGTGCTGTCGGAAATCATGCCTTGCCCGGCGGTTATCCTGAATTCTGGCGGTGAGAAGATTGTACTGGTCCGACTGGATCTTTAGAAGCTTTTCCATCGTTTCGGATTTTGCGGCGGCTTCTGCCTGTTCCTTAAAGAACTGGAGCAGCAGGATCTGTGTGTGGCTGGTGAGGAACATGCAGACCAGAAGAAGGATCCTCGCGATAAGATGCGCCTGATTGAAGCTTCCGTCCCGGATATTGCCGGTCAGAAGAACAATGATCATGGTTGTGGAAAACGGCAGGAGCCAGGCGGTTCTCCAGATCGCAGGAGCCTGAATCGCAGAAAGACTGTCCATGATCTCGATCAGCCGCTTCACCATAAAACAGGCAGTGAGGAGTACGAGGATCAGTGTGATAATGCCGGACTGCCAGGTGTAGAATCCGCAGTTAAAAAACTTTTTGCAGATAAAAAAGGAGCAGGCGCGGATCACCATCAGGTAGTCCAGAACAAAGGTGTACTGGAACGTGATGATGCCGATATTTGTCTGAACCAGATAGTAGAGGAAGACTCCAAAAATGGGGATCGCCAGATACTGTACGTATACGGCGGGAAACCCCAGATAGACCAGTATCGCGAAGATCGCCAGATAAATAGCTTCCGCAAAAGCGGAGATCAGGATCGCTCTTTTTCCGGAGCAGCGAAGGTACGCATGAAGGGGAAGGTACGCGAACATATGGAACGGGTAGGTGCTGCAAAATTCATTAAAAAGAAGTTCTGTCATAGTGACCTCCCCCGGACTATGGAATAGGAATATTCGAGAAACTGTTCCCGGACTTCCTTATATTTTAAACGGCTGATCGGGATCTGGACTCCGCTCTTTAAAAGAAAACGATCTTCCAGGAGCTTTTCCACATCTTCAAAGTTTACGAGGATCCCTTTGATGCAGTCAGAAAACCATGGGTACTGGAGCAGGAGTGCGGAGAAGTCCTTCTGACTCATGGAGACTGCCAGTTCCTGCCCATCTTTAAAATGCACAAGGACCTGCCGCCTTACATATTCGGTGTAAGAGATCTCATGGATCAGAAGCTGTGTCCTTCCGCAGGCAGTTGCAACCTCCACGGATCTGGACTGTTCTGCCGCCTGAAGTCCACACCGGTCGAGGGCGGAAAAAACACCGTCCTTCCCGATCGGCTTCAGGAGATAAAAGGACGCGTTCACATTGTAGCTCTCCACGGCAAACTCCGGAGAGGTGGTGATAAAGATGATCCTGCAGTCATGGTCCGTCTGCCGAATCCGTTTTGCAGTCTCCATTCCGGTGATCCCGTCCATGTAGATGTCAAGAAAAATAAGGTGATATTTCCCGGCTGTAAAGGTGTCTAAGAAGGCCTCACCACTGGAAAAAAGATCCATGGTCTGGCACTGGAGCCGATGCTGTTCCATATATGTATTGATCAATTCGACAAGCCGGTCGGAATCTGTTTTTAAATCATCAATGATCGCAATGTTCATATTTTGCCGCACCTCCGATGCAATAAGCTAAAGTTATTTTACCATGTTTTTGGGGAAAAGTGTGGAAGAATGTAAAAAATCATGGCAAGCCTTTTACGGTTAAAAAAATATCAATCTTTTACATCTTGTGTCGAAAAATGACATCTTGTGCAGAAAATCTTGACGATAAAACGAGAAGGGGAGAAAATTTAAGAAAAGCCGGATCAATTTGTGCAATGGTAAGAAAATATCGATAAAGGGAGGACAGGCATATGAGAAAACGTCAGGAGATAAGGCGGATCGCAGCGTCGATTATGGCAGCGGTAATGATGGTGACCGCAGTGCCGTTTGGCGGAGCAGCATATGGAAATGAAGTACCAGGGGGGGGGTATAGCAAACACTGAAGATACAGAGACGCTTACGCCGTCGGATTCGAATGGTGAATATAAGAAAATTTCGGATTCCGATGCGGAAAAGCCAACGGTTCCGGAGAAAGTGCCGGAGGAGCAGATTGCGCTGCTCAGCAGCGGTGCGATTTCAGGAAGTGGATTGACAGAGGATGATCCTCTCATAATTACCAGTGCAACAGAATGGCGCGAAGTAATGACATATGTGTCCGGAAGAGGAACATATAATCAGTATGGACGGCTGTTGAAGCATATCGCGTTAGGGGAAAATATATCTCTTAATAACGAAACGTGGTATGGAGTTAATTTGAATGGAAAAACCTTTGATGGACGTGGACATACGATTAGCGGAATCAAACAGCCTCTTTTTGGAATCGTAGGCGGAACAGTAAAAAACCTGGTCGTTTCAGATACTGCGATTAAGGAAACAAGCACTGGAACACCAGTTGGAGCAATTGCCGGTAAAACAAGTGGAACTCTTGTTATACAAAACTGCTATGTAAACGGAAAATTGTCAAATGCAAATGATGCCGTTGGTGGTCTTGTTGGAGAGGTCTCTGGCGGAACAACCAGTGTTGAAGTTCAAAATTGTGTTGTTGACGCAGAAATTGTAAATACTGGTGATTATACTAATAAATCGTTGGCTGGAGGACTGATTGGACATATTCCGCAGTTTGGTACTGAAATTACGATTGAAAAATGTATTACGCTTGGAACTGTCGAAATAAATAAAGGACGCGGAGCTGGCGGTTTAGTAGGCGGACAAAATAAGACTGTCATGATCAATCGGTGTGCAGCATTGCAGAAACGGATATCAACAAATGCCGGGGCATACTATGCTGGACAGCTATATGGATATTATGACAGTACAATTAATGGCTCATATAACTACGTATATGCGGGTATGGACGGTGCTTTCAATAATAATGCAGCAGCAAATGGAACTGGCGTGACGGAGGCTGAGTATCTGAGTGCTGAGTTCTGGAACGGCACGATTGGGTGGGCAGACGATGCAAGCTGGGTCATCGAGGATACACAGCTCCCAATGTTGAAAACATCAGGACTTGATCCAGAGAAGCAGCTAACAGATGGAAAGCTGCCGGTATACCTTGGAGGAGCTAAAATACAGCTTTCAAATCCGGCAAATGTAAGATGGACTGGAAACGGAAAAGCCGTCTGGGATGCGGTAGAAAATGCGGATGGCTATCAGGTACAGCTGTATAAAAATTCTGTGGAATTTGGACCCGCGGAAACGGTTTCCGGACAGACAAGCTATGACTTTACTTCTAAGATCAAAGAGACAGGATTCTATACGTTTAAAGTAAAAGCTATTGGAAATGAAAACTATGAGACCAGCGATGAAGAGGAAAGTGCAGCATATAACTTTACCGCTCAGAGTCTTGCAGATGCGAAAACAGCAGCAGAAAATGTGCTGAATGAAATGAGTGTAACGAACGGAACGACGGCTGATGAAATCTTTCAAGCAGTTGAGCATGTAATTACGAATGACAGTATCTCGGCTGTCTGGTCGGATGAAAACGGTTTTAAGCTCACAAAAGCGACGGACGGTGCCGAGACAGGTGTTAACGGTGAAATTAAGGGAACGATCATTTTGATGCTACAGAAAGCCGGAGCGGTAGCCCAGACCGAGAAAATTATCGTCAATCTCACGATTCTGCCGAAATTCAAGGTAACATTCGAGTCCGGAAACGAGGCAGCCTTTGGAACAGTTCCGAAATGGGAAAATGCGACGGAAGGAACTACGGTTACACTTCCAGAGAATCCGTTTACTGTGTATGGAAAGAAATTTAGTGGTTGGAACGATGGCAGCGGAATCATAAATGGAACAGAATATCAGATGCCGCGCCGCAATGTCACATTCACAGCAATGTGGGAGGATGATGTATGGGATGGCAGTGAAAAGAGAGAGCCTAAGAGAGATACGACTGGATACTATCTGATTGGTTCTGGTGCTGAGCTTGCCTATTTCCAAGATAAAGACCTTGGAAAAGCAAAATTGATGTGTGATATAAACCTTGGTGGTTATCCTTTCAAGGCAATAGAAAAAGTGTCAGAATTTGACGGTTGCGGTCATTCCATCAAGGGACTTAATATTGTCAGTGGAAGTTTAATTTATACAGGTTTATTCCAAATATTGACGAACGATAATATAAGCATCAGGAACCTGAATATTGAAAATGCAAAAATCACATATACTCTTAACACGCCTTCCCCGGATATCGGAATTCTGGTGGGAAAAGTACATGGTGGAAGAAATCTCTCGATTGAGAATTGCTTTGTGAGTGGTGTAATTGAAGCAGGAGAAAAATATAAAACGGATGCAGGCGGTCTTATCGGGTATGTCACAGATGGATCAAACGTAACGATCCGTTCTTCCTATGCGAATGCCAGAATACAGAACGCCGGAAGTGATTCATTCGTGGGTGGATTTGTTGGACTGGCGGGAGGAACCGGAATTGTAACGATTGAGAACTGCTATGCGATTCCCGATATTCGAACAGGAGAACATATAGGAGGATTTGCTGGAGCAGGAAATGGCACAGTCATCAGGAACAGCTATGCGGCAGGGGAAAGCCTTCCGACGGGAATTGTTGCAGGTGACACAAGTGGTCTTGCTGAAATGGGAACGATCCAAAACAGCGTCAGCATTTTCCCTGAAATGACATCCGTAAACAGAATCAGCAAGGGCGGAACACTTTCTGGAAACTATGGATTTGTGGGAACGACAGCGAGTGATAAATCCGGAAACATTCTGACACCAAAGCCAGAAAATGTTGGTAAGGATCAGCCATACGGAGCAGATGCACCGGAGACCTGGCTGAAATCAGAGGAGTTCTATAAGGATACTCTTGAATGGGACTTTGGAGACGTGTGGACTATGCCGTCTGCAGAGAGTGGTTACATGTTCCCTGTATTAAAAGAACAGAAAGAATCCATGATTCCAACCCTCTCTCTGGACATGGATCCGTCAGTTATCAGTGTCAGTCTGGATCAGCAGCAGGCGACTCTCTATCCGAGGGGAAGTCTGAAGCTTACAGCGAGGGTTGAAAGTAAGAATGGCGCATCAAGAGATGTAAAATGGGTTAGCAGCGATCCGACAGCCGTTCATGTGACAGATGATGGAACGGTGGCCGTCCACAAAGATGCAGCGGCTGGTACCTACAAAGTTACTGCAGTCAGCCAGTTTGACGAAAGCAAACAGGCGGACAGCGAGATTACTGTAGATAATCGTGAACACACGGTCAGCATTACCCGTGAGGATACTAATAACTCTCCAAATGCCGAGATCGGAGTATATTGGAGCAGAGAGGACGCAGAAGGTACATCGAATACGTCTCCGGTGGCAGAAGGCAAAGGAACAACAGATTCCCAGATCACATTTCAGGCCAAGGCTGGTTCTGAGATATATCTGAAATTTAAGAACCTTGCTGAAAAAGATGTAGTAAACAAAATAGCGGTAACAGATAAAGATGGAAAAACATTTGAAGCAAAGCTATGCAGCATAGATCCGTTTATCGGTCATTTCACGATGCCGTGCGGTGATGTCAAAATTGAAGTAAAATACGCCACAGATATTACATATTACCAGTACACCTGGTTTGTCGGACAGGACTGGAGTACATGGGGAACGACAGCGACCTACACGACTACAAGCTGGGGAAACAGTGATAATGTCGGATCCCTTAAAATTACAAATATCATCAATGGTAAACTGTTTGATGATTTTGTTGTCAAGGGAATATCCAGATATAAAGAAGCCCCGATCCTTCCGCGGAAAGTATCTGATAAAGCTTCTCTCACACAAAATGGAACGTACTATGTGGATCATTCAACAGAATATCCAACCCTGTACGTATATCTTGACGGACCTGGAATGATCTCCGTAAATATTGAGGTGAAGGATGATGAGAATGCGTCATATAACATTGTACGGAAATCAGGAAACAGTAGCTACTATACTTTGGATAAACCAACAGCCAAAGCTGGCGAAACGATCACAGCGACGTTGACACCAGCTGGCGTTCAGTGGCTGAAAGACAATCCGACGGAAAATGCGGTATTTACCTACGAAGGTGGTTTAAACGTTGTTCTGTTCCCGCCGAGATTTAAACAGCAGGCGGATGGAAGCTGGACTGCAGCTCTCACGATGCCCGCATGTGACATTGTGACGAATGTGATCTTCGGGGCGAAGAAAAAAGCTAAAATCGAGGGGACAGACAAAGAATTTACCTATGATGGAAATCAGCACCGAATCGATGAGGACGTTCGGGCGTCATGGGGCGAGTACGATATTTCTGAGGATCTGCGGAATCAGTATGAAGTGATATACAGCGGTATTAACGGAACCGATTATAACAGCAAAGTGGCACCGGCAGACGCAGGAACCTACAAATGCACGGTAAAGATCAGCGACGATAATACGGATTATGAGTGTGCCCCGATCACGCTGATACTTACGATCAAAAAAGCGGCAATGAAAACACCGGATACTCCGACAGCTGCAGGGATTGGAGCCAATACGATCACTTTAAATCCGCCGACAACATTTACGGATGGAACTCAGATTCCAGAGTTATGCGGCTTTGAATATCGCCTTGGAGACGGGGAATGGCAGGATTCTGCAGTGTTTGCGGGACTGCTTCCGGACACGGACTATCATTTCTATGTGAGAGTGAAGGAAGGACGGAATACAGAGGCATCAGAAGTGAGCGGAGTACTGGATGCGCGGACGAAGACGGCATCTGAGCCGGTTGATCCGGATAAGCCAAATCCGGACAAGCCGAATCCAGATAAGCCAGACCCGGATAACCCAACACCGGATGATCCGACCCCGTCGAGACCTGGAACGGGTTCTGGTGGATCTTCAGATGACTCTGATGATTCCGGAGAACCGGCAGCAACAAACAGAACTCATTCTGACGGAACCTGGAAAAAGGATCAGAATGGATGGTGGTATGAACTTCCGGGCGGCAGATATGTATCGGGTTCCCATGTGACAGATTTGGTATCCGGTACGCAGAGCGAACAGGTGGCATGGAGACGGATCGGCGGCGCATGGTGGGCATTCGGTGCCGATGGCTATCTGAAGAACGGATGGATCTGGGATGCGGCAGCAGGAAAATGGTATTACGTGGATGAAAAGCGCGGAATGCGTACTGGCTGGTATCAGGATCCGCAGGACGGCAGATGGTACTATCTGGATCTTACGACGGGGGAGATGCTGACCGGATGGCGGCAGATCCCTGGATGGGGCTATATGTATCTGAATCCATTCGCGGAGACGCAGACATGGTTTTATGATGAAGCGTCCAGAATGTGGGTTTATGATACGGAAAACACCAGAAGACCTTATGGCTCCCTCTACATGAACGAAAAGACACCGGATGGATATTTCGTGGATGAGAATGGAGTATGGAAAGAGAAATCCCTGGGGCATTTTTGACACTTTACCGTGTCGCCTCAGTTGGTTGACAGAAATTCCGAACCGTACTAAACTGAAGGTATCCGCGGCCGGCGGACATCACCGGCCGCACATCATAGGTTTTGGAGGTATCTGAAAATGGCATGCACAACGATTCTTGTGGGGAAGAACGCGTCATATGACGGTTCAACAATGATCGCCAGAAATGATGATTCCGGTTCCGGACATTTTACGGCGAAGAAATTTGTGGTGATCCATCCGGAGGAGCAGCCGAAGGTCTATCAGTCTGTTCTTTCCCATGTGGAGATCAAGCTTCCGGGTGACCCGATGAAATTTACGGCTGTTCCGAACGCCATCAGAGGAAAGGGAATCTGGGCGGCCAGCGGTGTCAATGAGAAGAATGTCGGTATGACAGCGACGGAAACCATCACATCAAACGCCCGTGTCCTCGGCGCAGATCCGCTCGTGAAATTTCAGCCGGCGGAGGACGGAAAAGAGGAGATTGCCGGCGGGATCGGTGAGGAGGACCTTGTTTATATCACTCTCCCGTATATCAGCAGCGCCCGCGAGGGTGTGATCCGTCTCGGAAGTCTCTTGGAGAAATACGGAACTTATGAGATGAACGGGATCGCCTTTCAGGATATCAACGAGATCTGGTGGCTTGAGACCATCGGCGGACATCACTGGATCGCGAAACGTGTCCCGGATGACCGGTATGTGGTGATGCCGAACCAGTTTGGAATTGACGATTTTGATCTGAACGATGCTTTTTCTGAGCAGAAGGAACATATGTGCTCTTCTGACTTAAGAGAGTTTATCGCTGAGAATCATCTGGATCTTTCCCTGAACGGCGGAAACGGAAGCCACTTTGATGCCCGTGCCACATTCGGAAGCCACAGTGATTCCGACCATATCTACAATACTCCGAGGGCATGGTTCATGGAGCGCTACTTCAATCCGAAGTCAAAGAAGTGGGACGGACCGGACGCGGATTACAGACCGGAATCCGACGATATTCCGTGGAGCATGGTGCCGGAGAAGAAGATCACGGTGGAGGACGTAAAATATGCCCTCTCCTCCCATTTTCAGGGAACGCCATATGATCCCTACGCGAAGAGCGGAGACGGACTCCTGAAGGGCAAATACCGCGCCATCGGTATCAACCGCAACGATTTTCTTGCCCTGATCCAGATGCGGCCGGATGCCCCGGCAAGCTGTCAGGCGGTCCAGTGGCTGGCCTTCGCGTCAAATGCGTTCAACACTCTGGTGCCGTTCTATGCGGCTGTCGATGAGACACCGGAGTACCTTGCAAATACAACGAAGGAGGTCTCCACAGAGAACTTCTACTGGTCCGCAAGAATGATCGCTGCCATGGCGGACGCGTCCTTTGCGAAATCCGCGATCCATATCGAGCGCTACCAGAACGCTGTGGAGGCGAAGGGACATGCACTGCTCAACAAGTACGATAAAGAGGCGGAGAAGGCTGCGGATCCGGCGGAGAGCAGAAGAATTTTAGAGAAAGCGAACCGCGAGATCGCGAAGATGTTGAAAGAGGAGACAGGAAATACCCTGGATCATGTGCTCTTTGAGCTCAGCAATTCCATGAAGAACGCGTTTTCAAGATCTGACGCGTAAAAATTCCGGGAACTGATTGTCTGCCGAAATCTGTGGGAAGTTTAGAACCTGTGGATGTCAGAAGCAGGAGAAAATAGGAAAAAGAAAGACCTCTATCAGGTGACAGAAACAGGAAAGAATCTGTACTCCTGGTGGAGGCCTTTTATGTTAGAAAAAGTTTTTGAAGAGAAAGAAATTATGCTTCAACTATAAAAGCTGACTGTAAGAAAATGTCAGCGTTATATTTCGCCGTGGCTGGCGAAATATTATTTGAAGCTATTTCTTTTTATGATACAGATACCGCGGAATTCCATCCACCATAACCGGTGACACATCGCCCTGGATCAGCGGGCGGACGTAGTTGATGAATTCGTCGGTGACATAGGTCCCGTCCTCGGTGATCCATTCTCTCGGAACCACCTTCTCCACATTGGAGACCTTGTGGACATTCCGAAGGTCCGTGGTGGACTGATACGGATCGTCGGAGAGGCGCTTGATGATGACCATCTCACCGGTATCGCCTTCGTCGGCTGCCTTCACGGCAGCACCGCCTACCTGAAAGGCTTCGAGGATGTCGATTCTGGATGCCAGATGGGAAGCAGCTCTCTGCATGGAGCTTAACTCGATGGTTCTTGTCTTGCAGCCGATCTCCTGCGCCAGACGGCGGGCAAGATAGTTTGCAGTACCGGTGAGCTGCTTGTGACCGAAGGCATCGACGAAATCAACACCGTCGGTGAGCTCACAGACATAGCGGCCGTCCGACAGGCGGATTCCTTCGGAGACAGCGACTACAACGAAGGCTTTTTTCGACAGAAGCTCCCGGACCCGGGTCAGGAAGTTGTCGATATCAAACGGAAGCTCCGGAACGTAGATCAGGTCCGGCCCGTCGCAGTCCTCACCTTTGGAGAGAGCCGCGGAACCTACGAGCCATCCGGCATTTCGCCCCATGATTTCGACGATGGTGACAAGTCCCTTGCTGTAGATCAGTGCCTGACTGTCCTGAATGATTTCCTTTACGGAGGTTCCGATGTATTTTGCCGCGCTGCCGTAGCCGGGAGTGTGGTCGGTCAGAGCGAGGTCGTTGTCGATGGTCTTTGGAACACCTAAAAATTTGGTGGGATGCCCTTTTAAGATCGCGTAGTCGGAGAGTTTCTTGATCGTGTCCATGGAATCATTTCCGCCGATATAGATAAAGCATTCGATCTCAAGCTTATCGAGGATCGAAAAGATCTTGTCGAAGGTTGCGATATCCTCATGGATCTCCGGGAGTTTATAGCGGCATGAGCCGAGGTAGGCAGCCGGCGTACGCTTTAAGAGCTCCACATCCAGATCCGTCTGGATATGTTCGGAAAGATCGATATAGTCCTCATTTAAGAGACCCTAAATGCCGTGCCGCATACCGTATACTTTTTTCGCTCCGCGGTCGATCGCAGTCCGGTAAACGCCTGCGAGGCTGGAATTGATAGCAGCGGTCGGGCCGCCGGACTGTCCAACGATAATATTACCTTTCATGTAGCATCCCTCCCAAAGTCATTAATATAGGATAACTGCCCGGCAGGTCAGCGCTCATTCTGCGTTGACGGAAAACACGAAAAGCGGACAGTTGCGATGAGACCATTATATCAGTTTTATGCGACAAATACAAGCAAAAGACAGAATATTTAGAAAAATCCGACAGATAGAGTTGCTGTTTACATCGGGCGCGAACCGTGACCGAATGGAGAAAGTTTGTCAATAAAACATACTTTACATTTATATGAAGAATATGTTAAGATAAACCGTATGTGTAAAAAAACAGCGATAAAAACGAGGTTTTAACATGGAAGAAAAAGAGGTACAGGGAGCAACGGTACATAAGCGGCGTGTCCGTTACAGCGGTACACACCCGAAGCGGTTTGAGGAAAAGTATAAAGAGCAGAATCCGGAGAAGTACGCCGATACGATCGAGAAAGTCATCAAAAAGGGCAGTACTCCGGCAGGTATGCATATCTCGATCTGTGTGAAGGAGATCCTCGATTTTCTGGATATCAAGCCGGGAATGCAGGGACTCGACGCTACATTAGGGTATGGCGGACATACGACGGAGATGTTAAAAAAACTTGAGGGTCAGGGCCATATGTACGGTCTTGATGTGGATCCCATCGAGATCGTGAAGACAAAGGCGCGGTTAAAGGAGCGCGGATTTGACGGGGATATCCTCACGGTAAAGCAGATGAACTTTGCAGATATCGACAAACTGGTTCCGGAGACCGGACTTTTCGATTTTGTTCTGGCAGATCTCGGCGTGTCATCCATGCAGATCGACAATCCGGAGAGAGGATTTACCTACAAGGCGGATGGCCCGTTAGACCTGAGGCTCGATCCGGAAAAGGGGATCTCCGCTGCGGAGCGGCTGAAGCAGATGGATAAGGAAGAGATCGCAGGTATGCTCGTGGAAAATTCCGATGAACCTTATGCGGAGGAGATTGCAAGGGAGATCGCGAAGAGAAACAGAAAACACCTGTATATCGAGACAACAACGGAACTCAAGGGAGTTATTGAGACAACACTCGCCTTTATTCCTGAGAAGGAGCGGAAGGAAGCGGTAAAAAAGTCCTGCCAGAGATGCTTTCAGGCACTTCGGATCGATGTAAATCAGGAGTTTGAGGTTTTAGAGAGCTTCCTCTCAAAACTTCCGGGAATCCTGGCACCGGGAGGAAGAGCGGCGATCCTGACCTTCCATTCCGGCGAGGACCGTCTTGTAAAACATTACTTTAAAGATGGAAAAAGAGAGGGACTGTACAGTGACGTGGCAGACGATGTGATCCGCCCGTCAGCGGAGGAATGCCAGAGAAATCCGAGGGCAAGATCCACAAAGATGCGCTGGGCAGTCCGCGAGGGAGAAAACGCCCACAGAAAATAACTTTTCATTGACAGATTCAGAAAGAGAAACGTAAATGGACGAAAAGACAGAAGAAAGAACAGAAACAAGAACAGACAACCGGTCGGAACGTACAGGGGCCATTGTACTGTTTTTATTATCACCGGTGTTTTCCTATGTCATGTTTGAGTTTGTGACAGGATATTTTGCAACGGTATTGCCTAAAAATGCGGTACTCAACATCGTCTGGATGTTCGTGCTGTATCTTCTGATATTTGGAATCTCGGGAAGCACCCGGATCTCCATCCCGGTCTCCTCCGGGATCCTCTATGGGATTTCTTTAGCGGAGACTTTTGTGGTCTCCTTCAGAAGCCGCCCGATCATGATGGGCGATGTTCTGGCGGTAAAGACGGCGATGACGGTTGCAGGAAACTATAATTATACCCCGACCTTGATGATGATCATCTGTGGCCTGCTTCTGATCATGTGGAATGTACTGGCGCAGTTCGTGTTTGTCCGGGTAAGGGGCAGGAAAAAGAGAATTACAGTATTTGGGGCTTCTGCCGGAGCGGCTGCCGTATTTATCGGCTGCTTTTACAGCTTTATTATACCGGGGCTGTCCCTGGAAGTGAACCTCTGGGATCCGATGACTTCTTACGCTGAGAATGGTTATATCCTGTCCTCTGCGATATCGATCAAATATCTGGTAAAGAAAGCACCGCATGGCTATTCCAAAGCGAAGATCCAGGAGATCTACGGTAAATATGCGGGCAGTGAAAAAGAACGGAACGAGGAGACAGTGGCTGCAGTGGAATCCGGAGACGCGATTCAGCCAACCAACATCATCTGCATCATGAACGAGAGTCTTTCCGACCTCGCGGTTGACGGGGATTTTACGACGAATATCGATTATCTCCCATTTCTTAACAATCTTACGGAAAATACCGTAAAAGGAAAACTCTGTATGCCGGTATTCGGCGCCATGACCAGCAATTCGGAGTTCGAGTTTCTGGTCGGCGATTCCATGTATATGATGCCGCGGGGAAGTGTCGCTTACCAGTTCTATGTAAATCCGGGTGTCCGCTCAATGGTCAGCACGGTGCAGGATCAGGGATACACAGCGGTTGCCATGCACCCTTATCCGGCGGAAAACTGGAATCGACGCATCTGCTACAAGAACATGGGATTCAATGAATTTCTGGATATCAGTGCGTATGAGGGACGGGATGAACTTCGAAATTATATCAGTGACCTGAGTGATTTCAAGGTCATCACCGAGTATGTCGAGAAAAAGGTAAACCCGGATGACAAGTTGTTCCTCTTTAATGTGACCATGCAGAATCATGGCGGATACGCGACCCCGTATGCGAATTTCGATCAGGAGGTATGGCTCACCGGGGACATGGAAGGAAAGTATCCGGAGGCAGATATGTACCTGTCCCTTGTAAAAAAGTCCGATGAGGCCTTTGAGTGGCTCGTCAACTACTTCTCCCAGTGCGACCAGCCGACGATGATCGTCATGTTCGGGGATCATCAGCCGGGAATCGAGGACGAGTTCTTTGATGAGGCTATGGGCGTGGAGAGCACGAAGGTTCCCAATGAGCAGAAGGTCTGCTGGTACGAGACACCGTTCGTGATCTGGACCAACTACGACCAGCCTTCGGAGGATATTGGCCGGTTAGGCGCGATCTACCTTTCTTCGTATGTATTGCAGCGCGCGAACCTGTCACTGACCCCGTACAATGAATTTCTCTTGCAGCTTTCCGAAAAACTTCCGGTCATCCATCATCTTGGAATCTGGGAGTCCGACGGAACCTACCACAGCTGGGAGGACGCGGAGAGCGGGGACTACGATTGGAAAGAACAGCTTCTGGAGTATGAGAAGCTTGTGTACAATCACAGTCTGGATCCGAAGACGGTGAATGAGATGTTTTCGATCGCAAATTAAATGAAGATCAGATAGATATGGGCAGTCTGGAGACAGGCTGCCTGTTTTTTGTGTGATCGGAAATTCCGAGGAACTCTCTATTACAAAAAATGACAGGAAAGGTAAATTATCAAAATTAGCGCATAGCTGAACGGCAATGTAAAAATTTCAAAAAGTACAGAAAGAGGATTGACAAGAAAGTTAGTTAGTGCTAATCTATGTTAGTGAAAACTAACACATAGGGAGATATCCTGTGGGGAATGAGAAATCCGCAGTTCCTGAAAATGAAGAGGAGGCGTGGTCTATTATGATAAATGGGATCATTATTGTCGCATTGATCGTTGTCGCGATCTTTGCGGTAAAAGGTTCGATCCACCAGTTCGCTTATGGCTGCTGCGGCTCGAAGGATGCTGAGAAAAAGATCAGAGTGCAGGATAAGAACATAGCAGATTATCCGTACTACGCGGTAGTCGGAGTGGACGGCATGAAGTGTAAGCACTGCAAGCTCCATGTGGAGAATGCGTTCAATGAGAAGGACGGCAACTGGGCAGAGGTAAACCTTGAGAAGAAGGAAGCTGATGTCCGCATGAAGTCAAAAATGACAGATCGCGAGATCCGCGATATTGTCAGTAAGGCCGGCTATGTGCTCCGCAACATCGAGTGGAAGCAGGCGTAGGCAGAAGGATTATTTAAGAGACAGATTTTTAAGAGACAGCCGGAGGATCGGCTGGTACCCCATATGCCCGGCTCTCTGCAGGGCAGGAACATACTTTTAAGGAATGAGAGGGATGCCGGATGTGGCAGAAGAAAGACATCGTTAACGAGTTCCAAAGGCTTGGAAAGCGTATTACAAAGCAGAGAATGGTTATTCTGGATGTGATCCTGGAACAGAACTGGACTGACTGTAAGGAGGTTTACTACGAAGCGGTGCGGAGAGATTCCACCGTGGGACTCTCCACCGTCTACCGCACGATCCGGATGTTAGAGGAGATAGGTGTTTTAAAGCGAGTCTACCAGTATGTGCTTACCGATGAAAACGGGGAGCAGGTGGACAGTGAGAACGAGAGCATCTCTCCGGAGTTCCACGGAACGAATGATCTGAGACAGAGAGAAAAAAAGGATGAAAAATGCTGTACTGCCAGCGCGTTTTAGATGGGACGAAGACTGTTGTCCGGAGATCCGGGAATAACGGGAAATTGTCAAAAAATGACAAAGTTTTTCAATAGAAGTATTTTGATTGACTAACCGGGAGGGAAAGTGTTAGCATGTGGGAAACACGGGAGACCTTCTGGTTTTTTCGATGTGCAATGAATCCTGAACAAGGAAGTGAGAAGTGATGAAACATCATAAATTCTGGGCGTGGGCCACTGTTTTCTGCTTTGCCATGGTGATGTATACCGGATTGCAACATAAATGATCCGGCAGAGGAACAGCCGGGTCTCAGGCTTTAAACCGGACGGTCGAACTACAAATGTATTTTACTTACAGGAGGAATAAAAAATGTTAGATGTTAAGAAATGCTTAAAATTAAAAAATGTTGCTGTATTCGCAGGTGGTGTTCTTTTTGGAACAGCCGGAGTCAAGGTTCTTGGAAGTCAGGATGCGAAGAAGTTATATATTAACTGCTTGGCAGCCGGTCTCCGTGCAAAAGAGTGTGTAATGACAACCGCTTCCAATATTCAGGCAAATGCGGAGGATGTTCTTGCAGAGGCTAAGGAGATCAACCGTGCGCGCGCGGAAGAGGCATTCGGTGAGGAAGAAGAGACAGCAGAAGAGCTCACAGAGACTACAGAAAAAGCAGAGGACGCTGAATAATCATTATGAAATCAGGAATCAGATTTACGGTAAAACATGAGATTAAAGGCCGTATCCGAATCCATCTTACCAGAGGCCGCCTGTCGATCAGACAGGCGGACCTCTTTTCCTTTTATCTTGCATCCCTCCCGCAGGTGACGGAGGCAAAGGTATATGAGAGGATCGGAGACGCGGCAATCACTTACACAGGCGCGAAGGAAGACCTCATTGCCGGGATCTTAAAGTTCTCCTTTGACAACGAGGAGTTAAATGAGATCGTTCCGGCGACGAGTACAAGAGAGGTAAATCAGGAGTTTCAGGAAAAGCTCGTGACAAAGTGCCTCACAAGATGCTTCACAAAACTGTTTCTTCCGGCTCCGATCCGTGCGGCATGGACTGCGATCCAGTCTGTTCCGTTCGTCATCAAGGGGATCCGGAAGCTTGCAGGCAGAAAGCTTGAGGTCGAGGTCCTTGACGCGACAGCTATCACGGTTTCCATGTTGCGGAATGACTTTGATACGGCCGGATCTGTGATGTTCCTTCTCGGGATCGGTGAGCTTCTGGAGGACTGGACCCACAAAAAGTCCGTCAGTGATCTTGCGGGCAGCATGTCCTTAAATATTGAGAAGGTATGGCAGAAGACGGAGGATGGGGAAGTCCTTGTCCCGATCTCTGATATTAAGGAAGGAGATCTTGTCTCCGTCCACGTTGGCAGTGTAATCCCGTTAGACGGTGTTGTAGAGTCCGGCGAGGCGATGGTGAATCAGGCGTCCATGACCGGTGAATCCGAGCCGGTCCGCAAGGAAAACGGCATGTACGTTTACGCCGGAACCGCTGTTGAGGAAGGAAATATCGTTGTCCGCATCAAAAAGGCAGCCGGATCCACACGATTTGAACGCATTGTGAAGATGATCGAGGAGTCCGAAAAGTTAAAGTCCTCCCTGGAGACAAAGGCATCCGGACTTGCGGACGCCCTCGTTCCGTGGAGTCTCGGCGGAACCATCGTCACATATCTTCTCACGAAAAATGTGACAAAGGCGATCTCGATCCTTATGGTAGACTTCTCCTGCGCGTTAAAGCTCGCTATGCCGCTTTCCGTGCTCTCTGCAATGAGAGAGGCGAGCAGCTACAAGATGACCGTCAAGGGCGGTTCCTTCATGGAAGCTGTCGCTGAGGCGGATACCATCGTATTCGATAAGACAGGTACCCTCACAAAGGCCCAGCCGGTGGTTGCCGATGTTGTAACCTTCGAGGGGCGTGACCGCAGGGAGATGTTAAGGATCGCCGCATGTCTGGAAGAACATTTCCCGCATTCTATGGCGAACGCGGTCGTTGCGGCGTCCAGAGAGCAGGGGCTTGTCCATGAGGAGATGCATTCCAAAGTCGACTATATCGTTGCCCACGGAATTGCGTCCCACATCGGTGAGGATAAAGTCCTGATCGGAAGCTACCACTTTGTCTTTGAGGATGAAAAGTGTGTGATCCCGGAGGGCGAGGAAGAAAAATTCGAGGCGCTCCCGGCAGAATATTCCCACCTGTATCTTGCGATCGCGGGAAGACTGGCGGCTGTGATCTGCATTGAGGATCCGCTTCGCCCGGAAGCTCCGGAGGTTATGAAAGAGCTTCGGAAACTCGGTATCAGGAAGATCGTCATGATGACGGGGGACAGCGAGAGAACCGCCCGTGCCATCGCCGCAAGAGTCGGTGTGGACGAGTATCACTCAGAGGTCCTTCCGGAAGACAAGGCAGACTTTGTTGAGTCAGAGAAGAACGCAGGCCACAGAGTCATCATGGTCGGCGACGGGATCAACGATTCCCCGGCTCTCTCCGCTGCAAGCGTCGGCATCGCCATCAGTGAGGGAGCGGAGATTGCCAGAGAGATCGCGGATATCACGATCTCCGAGGATGCGATGTACCAGCTCGTGACCTTAAAGGCCATCAGCAATGCCCTGATGCAGCGTGTCCACAGAAATTACCGCTTCGTTATCAGCTTTAACTTCGGACTTATCATTCTGGGTGTCCTGGGTGTGCTTGCACCGGCTACATCGGCCCTGCTTCACAATACATCCACCTTGTGCATCAGCATGCACAGCATGACGAACCTGTTAAAGGACGGGGAGAAAAAATACTGATCGATTAATAAGAACGTTTTGTCTGCCCGCGGCCCGGAGTGATCCGGCCGCGGGTATTTTGCTTTGGTGGTTCACAAGTGATGGATTTCATGCTATACTAATGCAGGCATGTGGCAGAATACTGCCATCTGCTTTTCAAAAACGACAAAGGAAGGCACAATTATGAACTATATGATCTGTATTCCTTCTCCGAGACTCGTCTCGAGGGAATACTGTGAAAGGATCCACAACATTTTAGCAAGAATGTCGGATCAGTACCGGGTCAATATCGTTCCGGAGCCGGTAAAGATGCGGCAGGGATCCTGCCCGGATTTCTATAAGAAATACCGGATCTACAAGGATATCAGGGAACGTGACGGAAACGGGGAGGCGTATCTCACCTCCGAGGAAGAGAATATGATCTTAAGCGTCTGCAGAAATCCGGAGGAAGAAGCACTTATGAAGAGCTGTACGTATGCATACCGGTATCCGACGACACTGGTGCTTAAGAGTTTCCGGGAAGAGAAGAAAAGATAGGAACAGTTGGCAAACGGATAAAAGTGTGATATACTGTTTTTAAATCCGCAGTGGGATAAGACTGTCCTGCCGGAGAAAGCTTTCAAGAGATCTGTGGCGGCCTGAAATGCCACAAGAAGATTTACGAGGAGTATAGAGAAAATGGAAAACAGAAGAGTTTTTTTAAAGCTCAGCGGAGAGGCCCTTGCAGGTCCGAAAAAAACTGGTTTTGACGAGGATACGGTAAAAGAAGTTGCGAGACAGGTCAAGGCGTCTGTAGATGCCGGTGTACAGGTCGGTATCGTGATCGGAGGCGGAAACTTCTGGCGAGGACGCACAAGCGATGCGATCGACCGCCCGAAGGCAGACCAGATCGGAATGCTTGCAACGGTTATGAACTGTATTTATGTATCCGAGATCTTCCGGAACGCGGGAATGAAGACCCAGATCCTGACGCCGTTCGAGTGCGGAAATATGACAAAACTGTTCTCAAAAGACCGTGCAAACAAGTATTTTGAACATGGAATGGTCGTGTTTTTTGCAGGCGGTATCGGACAGCCGTATTTCTCTACCGACACAACGATCACGCTGATGGCGATCGAAATGGATGCGGACTGCATTCTTCTCGCAAAATCCATCGACGGTGTATACGACAGTGATCCAAAGGTAAATCCGAATGCGAAAAAGTATGACGAGATCTCGATTCAGGAAGTGATCGACAAGCAGCTCGGTGTCGTTGACCTGACTGCTTCCATCATGTGCATGGAACATAAAATGCCGATGGCGGTATTCTCCTTAAATGAAAAGGACGGAATCGCGAACGCCATGCAGGGGAAAATTAACGGTACGATCGTTACCGTCTGATAACAGGAGGAAACCATGAGCGAAGAATTAAAAGTATATGAAGAAAAGATGGAAAAATCCATTGATGCCCTCTTAAACGAGTACGCATCGATCCGCGCAGGACGTGCAAATCCGCATGTACTTGACAAGATCAAAGTAGATTACTATGGAACACCGACTCCGATCCAGCAGGTTGGAAATATCTCCGTTCCAGAAGCAAGAATGATCCTGATCCAGCCGTGGGAGAAAAGCCTGATCCGTCCGATCGAGAAAGCGATCCAGACTTCCGAACTTGGTATCAACCCAAGCAACGACGGTACTGTGATCCGTCTCGTGTTCCCGGAGCTTACCGAGGACAGACGTAAAGAGCTTGCGAAGGATGTTAAGAAGAAAGGTGACGGCGCAAAGGTTGCGATCCGTAATATCCGTCGTGACGCGAATGAAGCGTTTAAAAAGATGGAAAAGAACGATGAGATCTCTGAGGACGAATTAAAGGATCTTACCGAGAAAGTCCAGAAGCTGACTGACAAGGCCATTGAGAAGATCGACAAGGCAGTTGAGAACAAGACAAAGGAAGTTCTTACCGTATAATCGGGGATTCCTACTACACAAGAAGACAGGGGGCAGGGGAAGTTTTCCTGTCCCCGTTTCTTTGCGCGAGGAAACTAAGGGAGAGAGAAATATGGAAGAAAATTTGAAGATTCCCGCCCATGTGGCACTGATCTTAGATGGAAACGGAAGATGGGCGAAGAAGCGCGGACTTCCGAGACAGCTTGGACATAAAAAGGGCTGTGAGACACTGGAGCAGGTCGTTGAGGATGCGGCACGGCTTGGAATCCGGTATCTTACGGTGTATGGATTTTCAACGGAAAACTGGAAACGTCCGGAGGAGGAAGTCGGCGCGCTGATGCAGCTATTCCGCTTTTACGCAAAGAGGCTCCTTGCGATGGCGGAGAAAAATAATATCCGCGTCCGCATGATCGGTGAGAGAAAACGCTTTGCGCCGGATCTTGTAGAGGCGATCAACGGTCTCGAAGAAAAGACAAAAGATAATACAGGAATGACCTTCGTGATCGCTGTAAACTACGGAAGCCGTGACGAGATCACGAGAGCTGTGAGAAAGATCATGACGGATGCGAAAGAAGGAAAGCTCGCTCCGGAGGAGATGACAGAGAAGGTCTTTTCGTCCTACCTTGACACGGCCGGGATTCCGGACCCGGATCTCATGATCCGCACCAGCGGGGAACTCCGTCTTTCCAATTACCTGTTATGGCAGCTCGCGTACTCAGAACTTTACGTGACAGAATGCCTGTGGCCGGATTTCAATAAGGAAGAATTATTGAATGCCATCCGCCAGTACAATAAGAGAGAACGCCGGTTCGGAGGAGTTGCGGCGGTAAAAACAGAGTAAGAGGTGACCTTATGTTTACGACCAGACTGATCAGCGGAATCGTCCTCGTGATCATCGCGGCGTTTCTGCTTGTTGAAGGCAGCACAGTCCTTTATTTCGCTTCTCTGGCGATCTCTTTGATCGGACTTTTTGAACTTTACCGGGTCATGAAGATCGAGAGATCGGCACCGGGCTATGTGGGCTATGTGGCTGTTGTGGCTTACTACTGGATCATGGGAAACAGGGAGCAGTATGTGACATTCCTTGCCATTGTTTCCCTCATGATCTTAATGACGATCTACGTGGTGACGTTCCCAAAATACGGAACAGAGCAGATCACAGTGGCCTTCTTTGGGATCTTTTATGTGGGAATCATGTTTTCCTACCTCTATCAGGTGCGGGAGATGCCGGATGGAAAATATCTTGTATGGCTGATCCTCTTAAGCTCCTGGGGATGTGATACTTTCGCCTACTGTGCGGGAAAGCTTTTCGGTAAACACAAGATGACTCCGAAGCTGAGTCCGAAAAAGACGGTTGAGGGCGCGATCGGCGGTATCATAGGGGCAGCGGTTCTTGGATTCCTTTACGGAACCTTCTTTAAGAACAATATGATCCAGGTGATAAATCCGGGCGTGATCTCAGCGGCTGCCTGCGCCATTGCGGCGGTGATCTCCATGGTGGGAGACCTTGCGGCTTCCGCTATCAAGAGAAATCACAATATCAAGGATTACGGAAATCTGATTCCGGGCCATGGGGGAATCCTGGACCGGTTTGACAGTATGATCTTTACGGCCCCGGCGATTTATTTCGCCATTATGTTTATGGGGATCCGTTAGGAAAGGACAAAGAGATGAAACGAATTGCTATTCTGGGTTCCACAGGTTCCATCGGAACCCAGACTTTGGATGTAGTCCGTGCAAACGGAGATATAGAAGTTGTAGGAATCGCGGCGGGAAGAAACATCGATGCGCTGGAGAGCCAGATCCGTGAATTCTCCCCGAAGATCTGCGGTGTCTGGGATGAGGAGAAGGCAAAAGAGCTGGCTGTCCGCGTGGCAGATACAGACACGAAGATCGTCTCCGGCATGGAAGGACTTTTGGAGATCACGGTCATGGAAGGATATGAGATTCTCGTGACGGCAGTGGTGGGCATGATCGGCATCCGCCCGACGATGGCTGCGATCGAGGCGGGAAAGGACATTGCCCTGGCGAACAAGGAGACGCTTGTCACTGCGGGACATCTCATCATCCCGCTTGTGAAGGAGAAAAAAGTCCGTCTTCTTCCGGTGGACAGTGAGCACAGCGCGATCTTCCAGTGTTTAAACGGGGAACACGGGAATAAGATTGAAAAGATCCTATTAACAGCATCCGGCGGCCCGTTCCGCGGATGGACGAGAGAGCAGATGAAAAATGTCCAGGTGGAGGACGCCTTAAAGCATCCGAACTGGTCCATGGGAGCGAAGCTCACCATCGACAGTTCCACCATGGTCAATAAAGGTCTCGAGGTCATGGAGGCGAAATGGCTTTTTGATGTGGGAATGGACGATGTCCAGGTCGTTGTGCAACCGAAGAGTGTGATCCACTCTATGGTACAGTTTGAGGACGGTGCTGTGATGGCGCAGCTCGGAACGCCGGATATGAAGCTTCCGATCCAGTATGCTCTCTATTACCCGGAGCGCAGACCAATGAGGGGAGATCGTCTCGACTTCTGGTCCATGAAGGAGATCATATTCGACAAGCCGGATTACGAGAATTTCCGCGGCCTGGCACTCGCGAGAGAAGCAGGAAAAGCGGGCGGTTCCGTGCCGGTAGTGTTTAACGCGGCGAACGAGTTCGCGGTTGCGAAGTTCCTCGGGAAGAAGATCAGCTATCTGGAGATCACGGATATGCTCGAGGCTGCAATGGAACATCATAAGAAGATCGCCCATCCGTCATTGGATGAGGTGCTTGAGACGGAAGCGGAGACTTACGAGTTCCTGAAGAAGCAGTGGAATTTTTAAGGCTGTATAATGATTGAAAAGCTCTGTTTACACGTCAAAGGTATGTGCAAAGATTGAGTGATATTTCAATGAAAGCAGGTGAATATTAAAGTTGAATTTCGGGTATCTGGCAGCGGTGGTGGTCCTTGGCGGAATCATCCTGTTCCATGAATTTGGGCATTATCTTCTGGCGCGGTTAAATGGGGTAGCCGTGGTGGAGTTCTCGGTGGGATTCGGACCGAGGATCCTCTCCTGGGTGAGCAGAAAGACCGGAATCCGGTATTCCCTAAAGCTTTTGCCACTCGGCGGTTCCTGTGCGATGCTTGGGGAATTCGGGGAAGATGAGGATGAGAAGGAAGAAATTCCGGATTTGAAGGGAGTATCCTTTTTTGACAGGGGACCGCTGGCGAAGATGGCGGTGATCGCCGCAGGACCTGTCTTCAATTTTATTCTGGCGTTCGTTTTTTCCCTGGTGATCTTATCCTGGGCGGGTATCGATCCCGCGGTCATCGCGGGAACCTCCGAGGGAATGCCTGCGGAGGCGGCAGGGCTCAGAGAAGGGGATGTGATCACGAAGCTGGACGGCAGAATGATCCATCTTTCGCGGGAGATCTCCATGTACCTGATGTCCGCTGGGCAGGATCCGGTAAATGTGGAGTACAGGAGATATGATGAGGCATCGTCGGTTTGGACGACGGAACACACGGTGATCCGGCCGGAGTTCAGGGACGGCAGGTATTATCTCGGTGTGGTTCTTCGCGGATACCGGGATGCCGCAAAGTCGCCGCTGCAGCTTTTACAGTACAGTGCCTATGAGGTGCGCTACTGGATTCTTACAGTGCTTGACAGCCTGAAAATGATCGTTGGGGGAAAGGTTACCACCAATGATATTGCAGGACCTGTCCGCATTGTCACGATCATTGACCAGACGGTGGAGGAGAACACCCAGTACGGTTTTGTGACGGTTGTCATGAACCTTTTAAATCTGATGGTCATGTTCTCGGCAAATCTCGGTGTCATGAACCTTCTTCCGTTCCCGGCGCTTGACGGCGGCCGGCTGGTGTTCTTATTATGGGAGCTTGTGACAGGACATCCGGTGAGCCAGCGGATCGAGGGCGCGGTCAATATGACCGGTATGGCGCTGCTCATGACATTTATGGTGTTTGTTGTATGGAATGATTTGAGGATATTGTTTTAAGAGCGAAGTTCTTTTGTAACTGTTCAATAGGTCTGTGCATTTACTGCGCTGACCGTAAGAAAACTTAGACTATAAGGCAAAAATCCTATCGGCACAGCCGATTTGGAATGGATTTTTGCACGTAACTGTGAGTACTGAACAGTTACGTTCTTTTTTGAATTGGGAGAGAGATGTATGTATAGAGATCATACAAAGGAAATTCAGATCGGGGACAGAAAGATCGGCGGGGGAAATCCGGTTCTGATCCAGTCCATGTGCAACACAAAGACAGAGAACGTGGCGGCGACGGTGGATCAGATCCATCGTCTGGAGGATGCCGGATGTGACATCATCCGCGTGGCAGTTCCGACCATGGAAGCGGCGGCCGCGATCCGGGAGATCAGGAAACAGATCCATATCCCGCTTGTTGCGGATATCCACTTCGATTACCGGCTGGCGATCGCTGCCATCGAGAGCGGCGCCGATAAGATCCGCATCAATCCGGGTAATATCGGGGCAATAGAGCGGGTAAAGGCGGTTGTCGATAAGGCAAAGGAGTATGAGATTCCGATCCGCGTGGGTGTAAACAGCGGTTCTCTGGAAAAAGACCTTTTAGAAAAATACGGTGGAGTTACGGCAGAAGCACTCGTTGAGAGCGCGTTAAAGGAAGTTGCTGTTGTAGAGGCGCTTGGCTACGATAATATCGTGATCAGTATCAAGTCCTCCGATGTTTTAATGTGTGTGGCAGCACATGAGCTCATCGCAAAGAAGACACATTATCCGCTCCATGTTGGAATTACAGAGTCCGGCACGATCCTTTCTGGAAATATCAAGTCCTCTGTCGGTCTTGGAATCATTCTCCATGAAGGGATCGGTGATACGATCCGCGTATCCTTAACCGGGGATCCGGTGGAAGAGGTAAAGAGCGCACGACTGATCCTTAAGACGTTAGGACTCAAAAAGGGCGGGGTGGAAGTCGTTTCCTGTCCGACCTGCGGTAGGACCCAGATCGACCTGATCCATCTTGCAAATCAGGTGGAGAGCATGGTGGCGGGAATGGACCTTGACGTGAAGGTAGCTGTTATGGGCTGCGTGGTCAATGGACCAGGTGAGGCGAGAAGTGCGGATATCGGAATCGCCGGTGGAATCGGCGAAGGTCTCCTGATCAAAAAGGGAGAGATCATAAAAAAGGTACCGGAACATGAACTTCTTTCCGTTCTTCGGGAAGAACTTTTAAAGATGCAGGAGATGCAGAAATAAGTATGGAAAAACCATTCCTTGAAGTTTTCCCGGGGCTTAATATTGCAGATGAACTGAAAGAGCTTTTGAAACTTGTCATGGTGGAAAAGGTCACCATGACAAAGGACAGAAGCTCTATTCGTGTTTATATCCGGAGTCCCCGGCTGATCCATAAAAAGAATATTTATGCCTTAGAGGAAGGGATCGCGAAACAACTGTTCCCCGGGAGACCGATCACGATCAAGATCTTAGAGAAATACCGCCTCTCAGCACAGTATACCCCGGAGAAGCTCTACGATGTCTACCGGGACAGTATCCTTATGGAGCTAAAGCACTACGGTATGATCGAGTACAACATTCTCCGCAGGGCGGACACGAAGTTCGTTACCGATGACAAGATGGTCATGACCATCGAGGACAATCTGATCTACAGGGAGCGGTCTAAGGAAGTCGGACGGGTGCTGGAAAAGATCTTTACGGAGCGTTGCGGGCTTGCGGCTGAGGTGGAGTTTTTATATAAAGAGAGTGAAAAGAAAGACCCGATGGACCAGCCAGTATTCATGAAGCCGGGAGGAGAACTCGTTGCAGGTGTACAGAGTGAGGAGAATTACTTAGAAGGTGCAGCGGAGAGTGCCCCCTGGGATGAAGGAACGTCAAACGGTGGATTTAACGGGACATTCGGGGATGAAAATGGAAACGCGGATGTTCAGATGGTGGCTCAAAGTGCGGCCGGTTCTGGAACTTCCGGTGGCAGATTCGGCGCGGATCCAGGAAAGGCAGCCAGTGGAAAGAACGGTTCCGGCACAAAGACATCGGCCGGTTTTGGAGCTGCAAAGCAGAAGACGGACGCGGCTGGAAAGGGCGGCGGAAACCAGATTGGAAAGTCCGCGGGCGGCGGGCAGAACGGAAAGGGCGGCGGATTCACGAAGAAAACCTTCGGCGAGAAGGGAAAGGGCGGATTCTCCGGCGGTTTCCGGAAAGGCTCCGACGGAAGGATCCCGTACCGAAAGTCGGAGAATCCGGATGTCCTTTTCGGGCGCGATTTTGAGGGTGATGCGGTGAATATCCATGACATCGACGGTGAGATCGGTGAGGTCGTGATCCGCGGAAAGGTGATCCGGGCGGAGAAGAGAGAGCTCCGGAGCGGAAACAAGCTCATGATCTTCGATCTTACAGACTTTACAGACAGTATTACTGTAAAGATGTTCTTAAGAGAGGGTCAGGAGGAGGACGCCACTGCGGCTATCAAGGAAGGAAACTTCATCAAGATCAAGGGAATCACGACCATCGACAAGTTTGACGGTGAGCTGACCATCGGTTCTATTGTGGGCATCAGGAAGAGTGAGGATTTTACCACCAAGCGGGTGGATAACGCCCCGGTAAAGCGCGTGGAGCTCCACTGCCATACGAAGATGAGTGATATGGATGGTGTCTCTGAGGTGAAGGACCTTGTGAAGCGGGCGAAAAAGTGGGGGATGCCGGCATTGGCGGTAACGGATCACGGCTGTGTTCAGGCGTTCCCGGACGCGAACCACGCCCTCGACAAAGGGGATACCTTCAAGGTCCTCTACGGAGTTGAGGGATATCTTGTCGATGATATGAAGGAGATGGTCGTCAATTCCAGAAACCAGAGTCTCGACGGCGAGTACGTGGTGTTCGATATCGAGACCACGGGATTTTCTCCGATGAAGAACAGGATCATCGAGATCGGTGCCGTGAAGGTGAGAAACGGCGAGATCATTGACCGGATGGACGAGTTTGTGAACCCGGAGGTTCCGATCCCGTTTGATATTGAGCGCTTGACAGGAATCAGCGATGCCATGGTCATGGGGGCGGATACGGTGGACAAGGTGCTGCCGAGATTTCTCGAGTTTGTGGGGGATGCAGCTCTTGTGGCCCACAACGCATCCTTCGATGTGAGCTTTATTTCCCACAATGCAGGTCTTTTAGGGCTTCCCTTTGACCCGACAGTCCTCGATACGGTGACTCTGGCGCGGGTGCTCCTTCCGAACCTGAACCGGTTTAAGCTGGATACGGTAGCGAAGGCATTGGGTGTCTCCCTCGAGAATCATCACCGTGCCGTGGACGATGCGGAGGCAACTGCCGGAATTTTTCTGAAATTCGTGGAAATGTTAAAAAAGCAGCATGATATGACAAATCTCGACCAGCTGGAGGAATTCAGCCAGGTGAGTGATGAGACGATCATGAAGATGCCAACGTACCATGTCATCATCATCGCAAAGAATGATCTGGGGCGCGTGAACCTGTACCGTCTTGTTTCCTGGTCCCACCTGAGATACTTTTCAAGGAGGCCGAGGATCCCGAAAAGTGTACTGAACCAGTACAGAGAGGGGCTGATCATTGGATCAGCCTGCGAGGCGGGTGAGCTTTATCAGGCAATCTTACGCGGTGTCCCGGACGTGGAGCTTGCGAAGATCGTGAAGTTCTACGATTATCTGGAGATCCAGCCTCTGGGAAACGACATGTTTATGCTGAGGGATGAGAAGAGCACGGTGAAGACAGTGGATGATCTGATGGATATCAACCGGAAGATCGTTTCCCTCGGCGAGCAGTTTAACAAGCCGGTGTGTGCGACCTGCGATGTGCATTTTATGGATCCGGATGACGCGATCTACCGGAAGATCCTGATGGCCGGAATGGGATTTAAGGATGCAGATGAACAGGCTCCGTTGTTCTTGCGGACAACAGAAGAGATGCTCGCGGAGTTTGAGTATCTGGGAAGTGACAAGTGTTATGAGGTCGTTGTCACAAATACGAGAATGATCGCGGACATGTGCGAGCCGATCGCGCCGGTGCGGCCGGATAAGTGTCCGCCGGTCATCGACAAGTCTGATGAGACGCTGCGAAACATCTGTTACAACCGCGCCCATGAGATGTACGGCGAGAATCTTCCGAAGATCGTTGTAGACCGTCTGGAGCGGGAACTGCATTCCATTATCTCCAACGGATTCGCGGTTATGTACATCATTGCGCAGAAATTAGTATGGAAATCCAACGAGGACGGGTATCTGGTTGGTTCCCGAGGATCCGTAGGTTCGTCTTTTGTCGCCACGATGTCCGGTATCACGGAGGTAAACCCGCTAAGTCCCCATTATTCCTGC
Source organism: Clostridium sp. AM30-24 (assembly GCF_003480435.1). GTDB lineage: Bacteria > Bacillota > Clostridia > Lachnospirales > Lachnospiraceae > Pilosibacter. The sequence continues at coordinate 28,459 of NZ_QUJB01000001.1, forward strand.
CCGAACTGTCATTATTATGATTTTGATTCGGAGGAAGTGAAGAAGTACGGAGGTATGGCGGGATGTGATATGCCGGATAAGGTGTGTCCGGTCTGTGGACATCCGATGGTCAAGGACGGTTTTGATATTCCGTTCGAGACGTTCTTAGGGTTCAAGGGAGATAAGGAGCCGGATATCGACTTAAACTTCTCCGGTGAATACCAGAGCCGTGCCCATGACTATACGGAGGTTATCTTCGGTAAAGGGCAGACGTTCCGTGCGGGTACCATCGGTACTCTGGCAGATAAGACGGCCTACGGCTATGTGAAAAATTATTTTGAGGAGCATGGGGAGAGAAAGAGAAACTGTGAGATCAACCGGATCGTTCAGGGGTGTGTCGGCGTACGGCGTACAACGGGACAGCATCCGGGAGGTATCGTTGTTCTGCCGCTCGGCGAGATGATCTATTCGTTTACCCCGGTACAGCATCCGGCGAACGATATGACCACGAAGACGATCACGACCCATTTTGATTACCATTCCATCGACCACAACCTGCTGAAGCTTGATATTCTCGGACACGATGATCCGACGATGATCCGTATGCTGCAGGATCTCACAGGACTCGATCCGGTCAAGGATATCCCGCTGGACTCCAGAGAGGTCATGAGCCTGTTCCAGAGTACGGATGCGCTGGGAATCAAGCCGGAGGATATCGGTGGCTGTAAGCTTGGAGCACTCGGCGTGCCGGAGTTTGGTACGGATTTCGCGATGCAGATGTTAATTGATACAAAGCCGAAGTACTTTTCGGACCTTGTGCGTATCGCCGGCCTTGCCCATGGTACGGATGTATGGCTGGGAAATGCCCAGACACTCATTCAGGAAGGGAAGGCGACGATCCAGACTGCGATCTGTACGCGTGATGATATCATGATCTATCTGATCCAGCAGGGGCTTGAGGAAGGCCTTGCGTTTACGATCATGGAGGCGGTCCGTAAGGGCAAAGGCTTAAAGCCTGAGTGGGAAGAGGAGATGACGAAGCATGGAGTTCCGGACTGGTATATCTGGTCGTGTAAAAAGATCAAATATATGTTCCCGAAGGCCCATGCAGCAGCTTATGTTATGATGGCATGGCGGATCGCTTATTGCAAGGTATTCTATCCGCTTGCGTATTATGCGGCGTTTTTCAGTATCCGCGCCAGTGCATTTTCATACGAGATCATGTGTCTGGGGCGTGAGAAGCTGGAGTATCATCTGGCAGACTACAAGAAGAGGGCGGACACGCTTTCAAAGAAGGAGCAGGATACGTTGAGGGATATGAGGATCGTGCAGGAGATGTACGCCCGTGGGTTTGATTTTCTGCCGCTGGATATTTATACGGCGAAGGCCAGACATTTTCAGGTCGTGGGGGACAAGCTGATGCCTTCCATCAACAGTATTGACGGTCTGGGAGAAAAAGCGGCTGATTCCATCGAGGAGGCTGCGAAGGCCGGAAAATTCCTATCTAAGGAGGATTTCCGGAACAGGACGAAGGTCAGTAAGACGATCTGTGATCTGATGGAGGAGCTGGGGATCCTGAAGGGACTTCCGGAGTCGAATCAGTTGTCGTTGTTTGATTTCTAAATTTCATAGTGGCTGGGGGTACGCGCCGGTGAGACTCCGGGCGCGAACGCTTAGTGGGATTCCGGGAGGGTTCCTCTATGCTCCCAGAAAAATGCTAAGGGCGGAGGCCCGGGGACACAACTCGCAACTTGCGTTGCTCAGACAAGTGTCCCCGGGCCTCCAACGCATTTTCCAGCGAGCCAAGAGGAAGCCAGCTCCCTCCATCCAGGCGGTCCGTGCCCGGAGTCTCACCGGCGCTGGGTGTTGGCGGGAGTGAGGGATGAAGGGAGGTTGTGGTGGGAGAGAGGGGTGGCGGAAGCTGGACGATGCGCGGGGCCCTTTGGGCGCCGCGGCATCGCGAGGTTGTGGATCGCGCATTGTTAAGCTGTAGTTTGATTTTTGGGGCTGATATGATAGAATGTAGGTGATGACGGAACGAGTCGGATATTGGAGAGAGTATTTTTTAGGAAAATTAAAGATTTATTTAGGAGAGTTTTTTAAGGAGAAAATTATGGCAAATTATAATGTTTATTTTAGTCCGACGGGCACGACGGAAAGAGTCGTAAAACATATGGGAGAAAGCTTTGGCAGTATGGAAAATATTGACCTGTCGAGACGGGATATGAAAAATCATGAAATGGAACAGGGGGATTTTTGTATTGTAGGAGTTCCGTCCTTCGGAGGACGTGTTCCGGGAATTGCGACCGAGAGACTTCGGAAAATAAAGGGTGACCGCACGCCGGCATTTTTGCTGGTTACATATGGCGGAAGAGCGTATGAAGATACTCTGATGGAATTGAAGGATGTGCTTGAGGCTCAGGGCTTTGTCTGTTTTGGGGCTGCTGCGATGGTGGCGGAACATTCGATCGCCCATCAGATCGAAGCGGGGCGTCCGTCAGCGCAGGATTACGATGAACTTGATACGTTTGCGGCTGAGGTGAAGGAGCGCCTGAAGGGGAATGCCTGTCCGGTCGAGGTGCCGGGAAACAGGCCTTATAAGGAATACAAGGTTCTGCCGATGGACATCCAGGTGTCAGATGAATGTATGGGATGCGGAAGCTGCGTGGAGAGCTGTCCGGTTGGAGCGATACCGTTTGAGGATCCGAAGATGACGAACGGAGAAGTCTGCATTTCATGTATGAGATGCGTGGAGGTCTGTCCGCAGAGTGCCAGAAGCGGGAATCCTGAAAAGGTCCAGATGATTTCGGAGAAACTGAAAATGATCTGTCAGCCGGATAAGGCGAATGAGTTTTTCTGATTTAGAGATAGTTGGGAGAAATGTTTTGAAAGTGTTGCAGGTCGGAGAAAGCGGGAAAAGAAAAAGATCATAGGCGTCAGGTGGGGGTTACATATAAGATTGCAGCAATGACAGGAGGAAAAATACTATGATGATCAAGAAGGATATATGTAAACTCGCTCTGGTACAGGCAGCACCAGTCATGTTCGATAAGGACAGGTGTGTGGAGAAAATCACCAATCTGATCGGGGAGGCAGCTGCAAAGGGCGCAGAGTTAGTTGTTTTTCCGGAGCTTTTTATCCCGGGATATCCGTATGGAATGACGTATGGGTTTACTGTTGGAAGCCGCAGCAAGGCGGGACGAGAGGACTGGAAGACTTATTACGACAATTCGATCTTAGTGGATGGACCGGAGATGCAAAGAATCGTGGATTGTGCGAAAGAGCATTCGGTGTATGTGAGTGTCGGATATTCCGAGCGCGATGCTGTTACGGCGACGCTTTACAATTCCAATGTCATGATCGCACCGGACGGACAGACGATGAACCACAGAAAGTTAAAGCCAACAGGCAGCGAGCGCGTGGTCTGGGGAGACGCGGATAAAGATTTCTTCCCGGTAATGGAGACACCTTGGGGACCGATGGGTAATCTGATCTGCTGGGAGAGCTACATGCCGCTTGCGAGAGTGGCGCTTTACCAGAAGGGAGTTGCGCTCTATATTTCCCCGAATACGAATGACAATGAGGAGTGGCAGAATACGATCCGCCATATCGCCATCGAGGGACACTGCTTCTTCATCAATGCGGATATGTATTTTACGAAGGACATGTACCCGAAGACCGCCAGCGGTGATGAGGAGATCGCGAAGTTAAATGATATCGTGTGCCGGGGCGGCAGCTGTGTGATCGATCCTTACGGACATGCGGTGAGTGAGACTGTGTGGGATAAAGAGGAGATCATCTACGCGGACCTCGACATGCAGAAGGTCCCGGCGAGCCGGATGGAGCATGATGTCTGTGGACATTACGCGAGACCGGACGTGTTGAAATTGAGTGTGGAGGATAAATAATGAAAGTATTGATGATCAATGGAAGCCCGCGGGCGAATGGAAATACATCTATTGCGTTGAATGAGATGAAGACGGTGTTTGAAAAAGAGGGAGTCGACGCGGAGATCGTGCAGGTCGGCAGTGAGGCGGTAAGAGGATGTATTGCCTGTAATCGATGCGCGGAGCTTGGGAAGTGTGTGTTCGACGATGTGGTGAATAAGCTGGCGGTGAAGCTTTCGGAGGCTGATGGACTGGTGGTCGCAACCCCTGTCTATTATGCGTCTGCAAATGCGACCCTGATCGCGGTTCTGGACCGGCTGTTTTATAGTACATCCTTTGATAAGACAATGAAAGTCGGGGCGAGCGTTGTCTGTGCGAGACGCGGCGGATGTTCGGCGACTTTTGACGAGTTAAATAAGTATTTTACGATCAGCAACATGCCGATCGCATCTAGTCAGTACTGGAACTCCATCCACGGGCGCGGACCGGGAGAAGCTGTGGGGGATGCGGAAGGTCTTCAGACGATGCGGGTTCTTGCGAGAAATATGATATTTCTCATGAAGAGCATTGAGCTTGGAAAAGAGAAGTATGGTCTTCCGGAGAAGGAAGAGGTCGTGCGGACACATTTTATCAGATAGAGAAGAATGATATTGGAAGGAAATTATGCGATGAATCGGCAGAAACTGGTAAGTCAGATCAGAAGGTATGTGCCTTATAATGAGCAGGAAGAGGCGGATAAGGCTTTGATCCTAAACTGGATCGAGAAGAATGATGACGCGTTCCTTCGGGATAATGTGGTGGCGCACATGACGGCTTCGGCCTGGGTGGTGGATAAGGACAGAAGTAAAGTCCTTATGGTGTATCACAATATTTATCATTCCTGGTCATGGCTTGGCGGGCATGCGGATGGGGAGACAGATCTTCTGGCGGTTGCAATCCGGGAGGTAAAGGAAGAAGCAGGAATTTCCGATGTGCGGCCAGTGTCGGAGGAGATTTTTTCGCTGGAATCACTCACCGTTGACGGACATGTGAAAAAAGGACGGTATGTGTCCAGTCATCTGCATCTGAATGTGACGTATCTTCTGGAAGCGGATTCTGAGGAACAGGTGTCTGTGAAGGCGGATGAGAACAGTGGGGTCGCTTGGTTTACGCCGGAGGAGGCGTTAAAGAAATCTACGGAGCCGTGGTTCGTGGAGCGGGTGTATGCGAAGCTGATTGAGAAGACACGGTCACAGAGTGGAGCAGAAATTGGATAGGAGCTTTTTTGCGTCGCCGGCCCTGATGCAGCTGACAGAGAACATGGTCGCGATCAGCTTTAACACATCTCTGCAAAAATACGGCGGAGATATGGCGGTGGCCTCTATGAGCATCCTGAATAGTGTCATGCAGTTTGTGATGCTGCTCCTGCCAGGACTTGTCCAGGGGGCGCAGCCGCTACTGAGTTACAATCTTGGCGCAAAAAATCTTTCAAGAGTAAAGAAAACATTTCGATTATTGCTGCTATGCGGTATAAGCGGTTCATTTTTGATCTGGCTTGCATGTATGAGCGCACTTGAGACAGTTGCGTCTGTTTTTACAGACGATCCTGTTTTGATCAGATATACGGGGAGAACCATGCGGATATACCTCGCAATGCTTTTCATATATGGAATATGTGTACTCGCTTCAATATCATCTGGTCTGGTGCACGAAATACCGAAAGAAAGTTCTGACCAATGGTGTAGATCAGGAGTGCAAAGAAATGTTGCAGGAAATCGCACAAGAATATCAATTTCGGATCCTTGCGATGGAAGTAATGCCGGACCATATCCACCTGTTACTGGATTGTAAACCGCAGTTCTTTATTTCGGATATGATCAAGATCATGAAAGGAAATCTTGCGAGACAGTTGTTTCTTGCACATCCGGAACTGAAAAGGGAGCTGTGGGGCGGACATCTCTGGAACCCATCTTACTGCGCTGTGACCGTCAGTGACCGAAGTCGGGAACAGATCATGGCTTATATCGAAGGACAGAAAGAAAAAGAGAACAGAAAGTAGAGGAAACCTATGCAGGTCGTATCCAGCTATGGCGCGGAAATTAAAAATAAGAATATCCCGATCCGCCATACGCTGGCGCTTTACCGGGAGGCGGTCCGCTGTCTGACGGAGATATATGAGACCGTATGGACAGAGTTATCCATGATCGATCAGATAAAACGGAGATTTAACGAGGCGGAACATCTGGTACATGAAACAAAGAAGAATCATGCAAGATTTGACTTCGATGCCCGTTTTCCGAAAATGCCGTCATATCTGAGAAGAGCGGCGATTCAGCATGCGCTCGGGAGTGTTTCCTCGTACCATACAAGATTGGAACAGTGGAAAAATGGAGCGATTTCCGGAAAACCGAAGCTTGTATATGAAAACCATGCGATGCCGGTATTTTATCGGAATGTCATGTACAAACCAGGAGAAGAGAGTGAAGACGCGGCTTGCCTGAAACTTTATGATGGTCATGACTGGAAATGGTTCCGCGCAGGTCTGCTTCATACGGATATGGAGTACCTGCGCAGGCACTGGTCCGGAAAAAAGTCTTCTGCTCCGGTTTTGGAAAAACGACATCAGAAATATTATCTCCGCTTTTCTTATACGGAAGAAGTTACATTATCAAAAACACCTGTAAAGGATCAGCTCATCTGCAGTGTGGATCTTGGAATCAATACGGATGCAGTCTGTAGTATCATGCGGTCAGACGGAACTGTCCTGGACCGGAAATTTATCAATTTCCCCAGTGAAAAAGACCGGCTGTCCCATGTACTCGGAAGGATCCGGAGATTCCAGAAGGAACACGGTTCCAAGCAGATCGGAAGCCGATGGGCGTATGCGAAACGCCTGAATACGGAACTTGCCAGAAAGACTGCCTGTTCGATCGCAGAATATGCTCATGAGAATCATGCGGATGTGATCGTGTTTGAGTACCTGGAAATGAAGGGAAAGATTTCAGGAAAGAAACGACAGAAACTGCATCTTTGGAAGAAACGGGAGATCCAGACTATGTGTGAACACAAAGCACACCGGTATGGGATCCGTGTGTCCCGTGTCTGCGCATGGAATACCAGCCGTCTGGCGTATGATGGAAGCGGACCGGTCAGCCGAGATCCGAAGAACCACAGCCTGTGTGTTTTCCAATCTGGAAAACAGTACAACTGTGATCTGTCAGCATCCTATAATATCGGAGCGAGATACTGGATTCGGGAGATCATAAAAACCTTACCGGAAACGGAAAGGTCTTCGCTGGAGGCAAAAGTACCTGCGGTGAAGCGCAGAACCTCATGCGTTTATGCTGACCTGCTCATCCTTCAGAATGAGTATGGATGTTCGAAAGCTGCATAAACACAGGCAGATATCCGGAGGACTACCTATTATGTGGAACCCAGCCGTATCCGGCATGGAAGATGCGCATATCTGCGCAGTTCTAAGTTTCAGGCGTATCCGCTGGTATCCGGTCTTGCCGTTTAAAACGGCTGAGAAGCACGTGACTTTAGTCATGTGAGGTTCACTGTAATCTCTAAAATTGTTATAATAAATATAGCACAAAAACACATTTCTGTATTTTGATATTCATGAAATGTAAATATGTGCATATGCATGTCATAAAGAATTCATTTACGAATTGGAAAGGTGCTGGAGTCCGGAGTGGCAGTTTAAAATGAACCGCCTGCATCTCTCAACAGCGAATTTAGTTGCCGGACAGGGAAAATCGTGATACATTGTAAGTAGGATGTATTTCCGTGAACAGATACAAACAGACAGGAGGAATGAGTATGAGACATTTTCTTAAAGTCATGATGTGTGCGGCAGTGCTCTGCGCAGGTATTTCCAGTTTTCCGGCATATGCATCGTCAAAATTCGATCCGGCATATTATGCGGCAGCGAATCCGGACGTGGCAGCAGTCTGCGGAACAGATGAGGCATCGCTGCTTCGCCATTACATGAATTTTGGAATGGCAGAAGGACGCAAACCATCGGAACAAGGGCAGGCGGGTGACAGCCTGGAACTGACGGAAGAACAGATCAAGGCGGCATGGACACCTGTTCCGATCGTGGAGCTTGCCAATTATAAAAGCATCAAAAAGCGCATGACGGACGCTGAGTTTGAAGCGGCATATCAGGAGGCATTAAAGATCGTGACTCCTGTAGCGTTTGCAAGCCGTGAAGAACAGTTGAATCATATTGCTGTGTCGTTAAGGGAGCTTTTTGATACACAGATGAACTATTCCATGTCCACGGATCACTATAATGACCCGTACGGATATCTGGTTCTGCATTCTGCGTCCTGTGCGGGATGTACCCGGACAACGGGACTCTGCCTGAATATTCTGGGGATTCCGTATGAACATGTTAACGAGAACCAGTACGCTCATCAGTGGACGCGTGTCGATGTGAACGGCACATACTGGATCTGCGATGCATACGGAATGTACTGCGGTCCGGAACCGGCAGAAAGGCAGCATCCATATTTTCAGTAGGATAAATTATAAAAATAGAATGGCTGACCGTATCTCCTTTGAGGCGGGAGGACGGTCAGCCGTTTTTGTGTCTTTACTTCTGCTTTCGTGATGGTCTTCTCAATACACGGAAGCTTTCTGTGATTTTTGCATATGAATAGTTAATTTTGAAAGTGCAGTGCAGGAATCATGTATTTGTTTGCAGCCTATAACATGTGAGTGCTATAATGAGAACTGGCAAGTTTAAGCAGTTTAAAGGCACATAGGAATGAAAATATCAGAATGTGAAGAAGGAGCTTATTCAGCCGCTCTACGATTCGTAGAGTCATGGAAGATATGACCACATAAACGCTGCGTCGGTTTTCAGTCCTGCATGCGGATGATATGATGGGGATATCATAAAAAGGAGGCGCAGGATATGGAAGCGAAGGAATTGGGAGCGTTTATTGCGGAAATCAGAAAGGAAAAGCAGATCACGCAGGCGGAACTCGCAAAACGGCTGCATGTGACGGACAAGGCGGTGAGCCGCTGGGAGCGGGGCGTTGGATATCCGGATATTAATACGTTAGAGCCGTTGGCGGACGCTCTTGGGGTCACGCTGACGGAGCTTATGAAATGTTCGAGAGATAAGGAGAAGAGCTCTGACGAGGGGATCATTGCCAGTATTGAGATCGCGAAGAGTCAGAGAAAGAAAGTGATCAGGAAGATCATTGGCGGCGGAGCGTTGTGCGTGTTCGGTGTGTGGGCGCTGCTATATGCACTGAAGCTTTTTATGACGCACACATGGACATTTATGGTTTCGGGAAGCGATGGACCGACGGCTGTCTTTGTGGCGGGCCGGATTGGGAACCTTCCGCCGACGGTGACTGGGATCATCGGAGCCGCGGCTTTAGTAGTTGGAATTGCTGTGATTGTTCGGGCAAATAATCCGGATCAATAGGTAGAGAGCATCGGTGTTCCGGTATCGGTGTCTTACTTATATGGAAAAAGAGAAGAAAATTGTCTGGAATACTTGCAAGTTTTTTCAAAATTATGTATAATACATGACAAATAGGGAGCTCAAATGGATGGGCTGAGAGTAGGCTTTATTAGTCTTGACCTGGAACCTGATTTGGATAATGCCAACGTAGGGAAATACATGTCGCGAATGAATGGACTTGTGTGTCGATGCTCTCTGTTTTGTGTGAACTGGGGGCACCACTTTTCACAGAATCTTTCAGGCGCCGGATAACAGGATAACTGTTGTCCGGCGCCTTTTTTGCGCACTCGCGCGAAGATGCAGGTTGTTGCAAGCAGTCGTGCGAGATGTCTGAATGTGCCAAAGTACATTCCAAATTACGCTATTTCGAATCCGGAGAATCTTATCGGTGACAGGCGGCGCAGACTTTTTACGGTGTTAGAAAACGAAAGGAGCAGATAGATGGTACAGATCAATGGAGAGGCGAAGGAAATTGCCGGAAAAACGCTTCTGGAATACTTGACAGAAAATGGGTTTGAACCGGAGCGGGTAGTGGTAGAACGAAATCTTGAGATCATTCCGAGCGAAGCACTTGGTCATGTGATGATCCAGGATGAGGATGTGATCGAAGTTTTGCGATTTGTCGGAGGTGGCTGAAAAAATGACAGAAATGCAAAAAAATATGCAGAGTCTCATTTCCAGAGAAGAACTGGAGCGTGCATTTGATGCAAGGTTTCCGAAAGAGATACAGAGAAAACTACGGAATGCCAGAGTAGCGGTTGCAGGACTTGGCGGTCTCGGATCAAATATTGCAGTCATGCTGGCAAGATGTGGGATTGGAAAGCTTTTGCTGGTGGATTTTGATGTGGTGGATGTGACAAATCTGAACCGTCAGATGTATTTTATCCCGCAGCTTGGGAAACCAAAAGCAGAAGCCTTGCTGGAACTTCTGTATAAGATCGATCCTTACGCATCCTATGAGACTGTCTGCGTAAAAGTAACGCCGGAGAATGTAAGAGAACTATTTTCCGAATATCCGATCGTGTGCGAGGCCTTTGATCGTCCGGATCAGAAAGCGATGCTTGTACGGGAACTCCTTACCCAGTGTCCGAATACGATCGTTGTATCGGGAAACGGGATGGCAGGATATGGAGATACAAATGAGATAAAAACATATCAGATGATGCAAAGATTATATGTGTGTGGAGATCGGAAAACGGATGTTTTAGATGGAACCGGTTTGATGGCACCGAGAGTGGCAGCATGTGCGGCCCATGAGGCCAATAAAGTTCTGCAGTTGATCCTGCAGGAAGAATCAAATGAAAAGAGAGGAAAAGAAGATGGAAGATAAATTTGTATTAGGTGGAAAAGAGTTTAAGAGCCGTTTTATCCTTGGCTCCGGAAAATACAACCTGAATCTGATCAAGGCAGCAGTTGAGCAGGGAGGAGCGGAGATCATTACGCTTGCACTTCGTCGTGCCAATACGCAGGAGAGTGAAAATATTCTTGATTACATTCCGGAGGGAGTGACACTGCTCCCAAATACATCCGGAGCGAGAAACGCGGAAGAGGCTGTCCGGATCGCAAGACTGAGCAGGGCAATGGGCTGCGGAAATTTTGTGAAGGTGGAGATCATGCGAGATGCAAAATATCTGTTCCCGGATAACTACGAGACGATCAAAGCAACAGAAATCCTCGCAAAGGAAGGCTTTGTGGTTTTACCGTACATGAATCCGGATCTGAATGTTGCGAGAGATCTTCAGAATGCCGGAGCAGCGGCAGTTATGCCGTTAGCGGCTCCCATCGGAAGTAACAAAGGACTTGCGACGAAAGCCATGATCCAGGTACTGATCGATGAGATTGATCTGCCGATCATTGTGGATGCCGGTATCGGAAAACCGTCCCAGGCATGTGAAGCAATGGAGATGGGTGCAGCGGCGATTATGGCAAATACGGCGATCGCTACTGCAGGAGATGTGCCGGAAATGGCAGCTGCATTTAAATTAGCGATTGAAGCGGGAAGAAAAGCATATCTTACCGGAATGGGCCGAGTACTTGCCAGAGGCGGAAGTGCTTCGGATCCGTTGACGGGATTTTTACGATAGGGAGGACCGGATCATGAACGAGGAGAATCAGATTTATTTTGTAGACAGCGATAAGCTTCCGCCGGCTGCTTTGGAGAGAAAACACCGGTTGGAGCAGGATCCGTCATTCCGTACAAATCATATGGAGTATATGGAAGGAATGCAGGTTCTGGAATCGGATATCAAAGATAAAGTGCTCCGGGCGATGGAAGCATACGATTACGATGCATATACCGCTTCCGATGTGGAACGTGCACTTTCAAATGAATCCTGTTCGATCGAGGATTTTAAAGCGCTCTTATCTCCGGCAGCAGCACCATATCTTGAGCAGATGGCGAGAAAGGCAGAGGAGATCACAAAGAATCATTTTGGAAACACGGTCTATATTTTTACACCGTTATACATAGCAAATTACTGTCAGAACTACTGTATTTATTGTGGCTTTAACTGTTATAACAACATTCGCCGGAAAAAGCTGACATTTGAAGAAATCGAGCATGAAATGCAGGTGATCGCGAAGACTGGTATGGAGGAGATCCTAATGCTGACGGGTGAGAGCCGGGCATATTCTGATGTAAAATACATCGGAGAAGCAGTGAAGATTGCAAGAAAATATTTTAAAAACATCGGAATCGAGATCTACCCGGTGAATGAAGATGAATATCGTTATCTTCATGAATGCGGCGTAGATTATGTAACAGTTTTCCAGGAGACGTACAATACGGATAAATATGAAACGCTCCATCTTATGGGGCATAAGCGTGTCTGGCCATACCGATTTGATTCACAGGAACGCGCATTAAGAGGAGGCATGAGAGGAGCCGGATTTTCAGCGCTTTTAGGTCTGGATGATTTCCGGAAAGACGCGCTGGCTACGGCACTGCATGTTTACTATATCAACCGAAAGTATCCGCATGCAGAGTTATCATTAAGCTGTCCGAGACTGAGACCGATCGTAAACAATGATAAAATCAATCCTAGAGACGTGGGTGAGAAGGAGCTTTGTCAGGTGTTATGTGCATATCGGATTTTTCTTCCGTTCGCCGGAATCACGGTATCCAGCCGTGAGAGTGCGGAATTTAGAAATGGAATTACCAAGATCTGCGCTACCAAGGTTTCGGCAGGTGTCTCCACCGGAATCGGTGACCACGAAGAGAAATATGAGGGCAAAGAGGACGAGAACGTCGGAGATGAGCAGTTTGAGATCAATGATGACCGATCGTTTGGAAAAATGTATAAGGATATGGAACAGGGTGGTCTTCAGCCGGTTCTGAATGATTATATCTATGTATAAGGGATATGAACATACCATTGTGATCACAAATCGTATGCTGGTGCAGGGAGATTTCTTTCAACAGATGGAGAAAGTGATCCGGCTGCATCCGCATGCAGTGATCTTAAGAGAAAAAGATCTGCCGGATGATGCATATGAGGTGATGGCAGAAAAGCTCCTGAAGCTGTGTGCTGCGGAAAATGTGAAATGCTTTCTGCACTCAAGGGTTTTGGCGGCAAAAAGGCTTGGATGCAGCCGGATTCATGTTTCGGTCCCATTCCTTGAGGCAATGGGAGAAGACAAGCGGGAGCAGCTGAGAAAGGATTTTGAAGAGATCAGTGTTTCTTGTCACAGCATGGAGGATATGGAGCTTGCGGTCAAAAGTGGAGCTTCTCAGATCATTCTTGGAACGATTTTCGAAACAGAGTGCAAGAAAGGCTTAAAGGGAAAGGGAGTAGAGTTTGTTAGGGAGGTCTGTGAGAAATGTCCGGTGCCGGTATATGCTATTGGGGGCATCAATATGGAGCGGCTGCCGATTATCATGCAGGCAGGTGCAGCAGGCGGATGTATGATGTCCGGGTTTATGCGACTATAGAACGAAGGCTGTGCCGCATGGCATAAGGAAGTCATACGATACAAAGCAATGAATTTTGAACAAAGGCACATTCTTTTATACGTGAGCACAGAATAACACGCTTGACATTTTCCAAATCCATGATATTATTTACATATACCCCGTATAGGTATATAATAATGACAAGTGGAGGAATGACAGATATGGAACAATATACCGTTACCGGAATGAGCTGTGCTGCCTGCCAGACCCGTGTGGAAAAGGCAGTTTCCAAGGTGTCCGGTGTGACATCGTGCTCCGTGAGTCTGCTTACAAATTCCATGGGTGTAGAAGGGACTGCCTCTCCTGAGAAAATTATTGCGGCTGTGCAGGCCGCCGGTTATGGCGCGTCCTTAAAGGGAGCGGAAACGGAAAATCGAAACAGCTTTACCGAAAGTGCCCTGTATGATGAGAAAGCACTGGAGGATCATGAGACACCGGTGTTGAAGCAACGATTGACCGCGTCTCTTGGTTTCCTTTGTGTTCTTATGTATGTTTCTATGGGACATATGATGTGGAACTGGCCGCTTCCGGCTTTCTTCAACGGAAATCATGTGGCGATGGGACTCTTACAACTCCTTCTTACCGTGATCATTATGGTGATCAACCAGAAATTCTTTATCAGTGGCTTTAAGGGTCTGCTCCACGGTTCTCCCAATATGGATACTCTGGTAGCACTGGGCTCCAGTGCTTCCTTTGCCTGGAGCACCTATGCCTTATTTATGATGACAGACGCCCAGGTAAAAGGGAACGCGGATGCAGTCATGAGCTATATGCACGAGTTCTACTTTGAGTCCGCGGCGATGATCTTAACCCTTATCACCGTCGGGAAAATGCTGGAAGCGAGATCAAAGGGACGCACCACAGATGCCTTAAAAGGTTTAATGAAGCTGGCCCCGAAGACCGCTGTGATCGAAAAGGACGGCGTTGAGACTACGGTTCCGATCGCCCAGGTTAAAAAAGGCGATATTTTCGTGGTTCGTCCCGGTGAAAATATACCCGTGGATGGTATCGTCTTAGAGGGAAACAGCGCAGTAAATGAATCTGCCCTTACCGGGGAGAGTATTCCGGTGGATAAGGCGGCAGGTGACCCTGTCTCTGCTGCGACATTAAATCAGTCCGGCTTTATCCGCTGCGAGGCATCGAGAGTCGGAGAGGATACGACTCTTTCCCAGATCATAAAAATGGTCAGCGATGCGGCGGCGACAAAAGCACCCATCGCGAAGATTGCCGATAAGGTATCCGGCGTATTCGTACCTGCTGTGATCACGATCGCGATTATCACGACCATCGGCTGGCTCCTCACAGGCGAGACCATGGCCTTCGCCTTAGCCCGAGGGATCTCCGTTCTCGTAATCAGCTGTCCGTGTGCCTTAGGACTTGCAACGCCGGTGGCCATTATGGTGGGAAACGGAATGGGAGCAAAGAACGGAATTCTCTTTAAGACAGCAGTTTCTCTGGAAGAAACGGGAAAAGTAGAGATCGTTGCCTTAGATAAGACAGGAACCATCACAAGCGGGGAACCCCGCGTGACAGATCTCGTTCCGGCAGAGGGAGTGAGCGAGTCAGAACTTCTTTCCATGGCATACGCTCTCGAGAAGAAGAGCGAGCACCCGTTGGCGAAGGCAGTCCTCTTAAAGGGTGAGGAAATGGGGCTTTCCGCAGCTGATGTGACAGATTTTGCGGCACTTCCCGGAAACGGACTTTCTGCGAAATTAAATGGAAATACGATCTACGGCGGAAACATGAAGTTTATCGGAACTCATGTGGCTGTTCCGGAAGATATGAAGAAGAAATCCGAAGCTCTCGCGGAGAGCGGAAAGACTCCGTTATTCTTTGCGGAGAATGAGAAGCTTGTGGGCATCATCGCTGTTGCGGATATGATTAAGGAAGACAGCCCACAGGCGATCCGGGAGCTCCAGAACATGGGAATCCATGTAGTCATGCTGACCGGCGATAACGAGCGCACTGCAAAGGCCGTCGGAAAAGAGGCAGGCGTCGACGAGGTCATTGCCGGGGTTCTTCCGGACGGTAAGGAAAGTGTGATCAGAAAGCTCAAGGAAAAAGGAAAGGTTGCCATGGTCGGCGACGGGATCAATGATGCTCCGGCCCTCACAAGAGCCGATATGGGAATCGCGATCGGAGCCGGAACCGACGTTGCTATCGATGCGGCGGACGTTGTCCTCATGAAGAGCCGCTTATCCGATGTCCCGGCATCGATCCGCCTAAGCCGTGCGACGCTTACAAATATCCATGAGAATCTGTTTTGGGCATTTTTCTACAATGTGATCGGGATCCCGCTTGCCATGGGACTCTGGATCCCGGTATTCGGATGGAAACTGAATCCGATGTTTGGTGCTGCAGCCATGAGCTTATCCAGCTTTTGTGTTGTATCCAATGCCCTGCGCTTAAATTTCTTTGATATCCGGCGTTCCGACAGGGACAAAAAGATAAAAACAAAAATCCATAACAATAAAGAAAAGGAGAGTAACATGATGGAAAAGACATTAAAAGTTGAAGGTATGATGTGTCCGCACTGCGAGGCAACTGTAAAAAAAGCACTTGAGGCCATTGACGGCGTATCCGTTGCAGAGGCAGATCACGTAAAAGGAACCGCAACGGTGACACTCACAAAAGATGTTCCGACCGAAGTGCTTAAAAAAGCCATCGAGGATAAGGATTACAAGGTGATCGGTTGAGAGTTGACTGCAAAAATGATTGAATATCAGCTGCCCCGGGATGAAAGATTCCCGGGGTGGCTTTCCTGCTATATAGGCAAATGCCTGTGAGGCAGATCAGAGAAGAAAACATGATATCGTAGGAACGTAAAATTGGGGAGGTTGTGCATGGAGAAAAAATCATGTTGCTGTGCCGGAGAAGCGGAGACAGTAAATGTAAATATGGAGACAACAGGGGTAATAGGAGCAGAAGCAACAGCAAATACGGTGACTGCCGAAACAGAAACACCGTCCGATGACGCTGTCTGCCACTGCCGCCACAAACATAGAACAGAAAAGGAAGAGAAAGATCTTCTGACACGCTTAAACCGCATTGAGGGGCAGGTCCGTGGCATCAAAGCTATGGTTCAGGACGAACGCTACTGCCCGGATATCCTGGTTCAGGTATCTGCCGTCCAGTCCGCGTTAAACGGCTTCTGCAAAGTCCTCTTGTCCAACCACATCAAGACTTGTGTGGTGGAAGATATCAAGAATGGAAATGAGGAGACCGCGGTGGCGGAGCTCTGCGAGACGATCAAGAAGATGATGTAGCCATTACCCAATCGTTCGATAAGTGAAAAGCGCGAAGCCAAGAATACAGAGGGACGCAATGATCTCGCTGATGATCCGCACAATGGTATTTGGGGTGCCGGTGCCGGCGATTCGGTGGATGATCCGGATACTCACAGTGATCGCTGCAAGAATGATCAGTGTGAAATACGCAGTTCGCAACGGAATGACATTGAAAGCGCCGAGACCGGCAGCGATCAGCATGGCAATGGAAAGAAGGATTCTGATTGCTTTCATAAAAACGCCCCCTCTGGATATAAAATTACGGGAAAATTAAGTTGAACGCATATGAGCTCTGATGTGTGATCCCGGTCAGCGCAGGCTGACAAATTCTTTCCAGGATCACAGCATACCTTCGCAGTGCGTTTCTCTCAGATGGAGATGATATTCCCGCTCGGAAAGGTTGTTATGCTCTGGCCCTTATAGAAGCGGG
Source organism: Clostridium sp. AM30-24 (assembly GCF_003480435.1). Classification (GTDB taxonomy): domain Bacteria; phylum Bacillota; class Clostridia; order Lachnospirales; family Lachnospiraceae; genus Pilosibacter. The sequence continues at coordinate 45,461 of NZ_QUJB01000001.1, forward strand.
ACTTCTCGATTGAGATAAGCAGATGCGATGAGTTCTCTTTTTGATATTATAACACTATTCTGCTCAAAAAGAAAACTTTTCTGTAAATATCTTTTCGAAAATTCAATCCGTCAGGCATGTGTGACAGATTGAAAATGGGGAGAAGAGTAGAAAATGTAGATAATGTAGAAAAAATGCAAAAAATAGAAAAAAATCAAAAAAAGCAGTTGACATTTTCATAAATCTATATTATACTTACGTACGTAATCGAGACGAGGCGTGGCTCAGTTTGGTAGAGCGCTGCGTTCGGGACGCAGAGGTCGCAAGTTCGAATCTTGTCGCCTCGACTTACAAATTTAAGGCCTGTTGGTCAAGCGGTCAAGACGACGCCCTCTCACGGCGTAAACCCGGGTTCGATTCCCGGACAGGTCATTTGCTGTTGCATTATGCAGCAGCATTTTTTAAAGGTGCTTCCGTGGCTCAGTTGGTAGAGCAACGCATTCGTAATGCGTAGGTCGCCGGTTCGAGTCCGGCCGGGAGCTTACTGATGAAACCCTTGTGAATCAAGGGTTTTTGTTGTTTTATAAGAAGATGAAAGCCGTCCGAAATGGGCGGCTTTTGCTGTCTCAAGGGACTGTTTGGGGACCAGAATTTTAACACTATGCTTTTTTTATTAAAGTATCGGATAAAACATCAGAGGCTTTCCGGTCAAACTCTTCCAGAGCGTGGCTGTAGATATTCAGCGTGGTACTGGTGTTGGTGTGTCCAAGCCTTCCGCAGAGTGCCTGTATGAATGAATTGCGGAAGGGGAAACTGGTTGCGCTGCCGATCGAAAATTTGAGCATGATGCGTGAGGCACGGATCATCTATGAAAAGGATTTCACACATCTGGATCTTTTACAGGAAATTACACGGATCTATCATGAAACAGCGCGGAATTACCGGTAAAAACGGCTGTGAAGAGTGTCGGTCCATTCTTCACAGCCGTTTGACTTGATATGGAAACAAGTCAGTGAGTCAGCTTTTTCAATTCTTCATAAAATGAAGGATAGGAGATATCTACACAATCCGCATCAAGAATCTCTGTTTCCCCATCCGCAGCGAGAGCTGCAATTGCAAAGGTCATGGCAATGCGGTGGTCCTTGTGGCTGTCAACAACGGCACCGTGGAGCGGTTTCCCGCCGTGGATGATCATGCCGTCATCGGTTTCCTCGACATCGGCTCCCATGGAACGGAGATTTTCGACCATGATGGCAATGCGGTTGGATTCCTTAACTTTTAACTCGGCAGCATCCCGAATGACCGTAGTTCCCTCAGCGAAACATGCCATCATGGCGATCGTTGGAAGCTCATCAATGAGGGTTGGGATAATATCACCTTCAATGACACAGCCCTTCAGGGAGCTTGTACGGACTAAAAGATCGGCTGTCGGCTCTGCGTTGTCATGATCCTCGTTTAAGAGCGTCAGATTGGCTCCCATGGCCTCACAGACCTTGATGAGCCCGGCTCTCGTTGGATTGATGCCTACATTCTTAATAAGAACTTCGGAGTTCGGCAGGATCAGGCCTGCGGCCACGAAATACACGGAAGAAGAGATATCTCCCGGAACATCGATCCGGTTTCCGAAAAGCTCGGTTGCCGGCCAGATCGTCACGGTGGTTCCTCTGGATTCCAGCTCCGCACCGAAGAACTTTAGCATAAGTTCGGTATGGTTTCTCGACACCTGCGGCTCGGTGACACTTGTGAGTCCGTCGGCATAGAGCCCTGCCAGAAGAAGCGAGGATTTTACCTGGGCGGACGCAACGCTGGAAGTGTAGTGGATCCCGGCAAGCGGCTTTCCACAGATCCTTAACGGTGCACAGTCATTTCCGCGAACGCTTTTAATATCAGCTCCCATCATAGATAACGGCTCGATAATGCGTTTCATGGGGCGCTTCTGGATGGATTCGTCACCGGTCAGGGTCACATCGAAATTCTGTGGGGCGAGGATGCCGGAGATGAGTCTTGTTGTAGTACCGGAGTTCCCACAGTCCAGAGTTTCGGCCGGTGCGGCCAGTCCATGCATACCCTTTCCATGGACAGTGACAATGCCGTTTTTATTTTCGATGTCGATTCCCATCTGATGGAAACAGCTGATCGTGGAGAGGCAGTCGGCGCCCTCCAAAAAGTTATGGATCTCCGTGGTTCCCTTTGCGATGGATCCGAACATGACACTGCGGTGGGAAATGGATTTATCGCCCGGGACAGTGATCTCGCCCCGGACATGGTCTACTTTATGTAATTTCATAGATAAATTCCTCATAATTGATGTTTGTGTATACGGATACAGCCATGATGCGCGTATGGATGAGACGATGAAGCGGCACATACAATCCGTAGGATATAAAAGGATGCGGACGAATAGGCGGATAAATTCGCAGACTCTTATTTTGTCAGGATATAATTATGACTTTTCAGAAGCTCTGCCGCCTCATTTTTTTTATCTTCCCTATAAAAAGAGATCCTCAGCGCACCCTCGCCTTCTTCACGGCTGTGATTGATGCCAATATTTTTGACGCTGATCCCCTTTGCGGCAAGGATCGCGGCGAGAACGGAGATGGATCCCGGCTCGTCGAGAATATCCACACTGAAGGAGTGATCCCGCTCGATCGGTCCCTGTCCGCGGTTGGGAAAGGTTGAGCGGTATGTACCTGACTCCTCGAACATCCGGTAGATCGCGTCGCCGTTCCGGTTTTCGAGAGCTGTGCAGATGGATTCCAGGGAAGCGATATACCGCTTTAGAAGTATCAGGATATTTTCTGTATTTGTCATGCAGATCTGTTCCCACATGACAGGGGAGGAGGAGGCGATCCTTGTGATATCCTTAAAACCTCCCGCAGCCAGCCGTTTCATGATCTCATCACTGGAATCGTTGTCATGGACGAGATTTACGAGACTGGATGCCACAAGATGTGGCAGATGGCTGATAGCCGCGACGGAAAAATCATGCTCGTGATAATCAAGAACGAGCGGAAGCGCACCGATGGCCAGAGCAATCCGGCGGATCCGCTCGATCTGTTCCGGCGCGGTCTTTTTTGTAGGTGTTATAATATAGTAGGCATTTTCCAGAAGATGGTCTGTGGAACTCTCATAGCCGGTCTTTTCAGAACCGGCCATCGGATGTCCACCGACAAAAACATCTTCATAGCCTAAATGCTCCACAGCGTGATGGATATCTGACTTTGTACTTCCGATATCAGTGATCAGGGCGCCCGGCTTTAAGAATGGACGTACCTTTTCGAGATACATGGCATTGTATTCCACGGGAGCGCAGAGAAAGATCACGTCACATGCAGAGAGTGTTTCGTCGATCCCGTCAAGAATGATATCAATGGTCCCTTCCTTCTTTGCCTGCTCAAGCTTTGAGCGGGTCCGCATATAGGCCATGATCGTAATATCTTTATTTGCGCGGCGAAGACCTCTGGCGATAGAACCGCCGATAAGGCCAAGGCCGATAAAACCAAATGTAGAATCAGACATGATGCAGTTCCTCCTTTGTCCCTTCGATTTTATAACACGGGAATATGAATGTCAACAAGAAAAATCAATACTTTAAAGTGATAAAATACATGAACACACTGCGCGTGAGTGCCCTCGGCACTAACGTGCCAATGATGCGCACTCTCGCGAAGATGTAGATTGTCGCAAGCGTCCTTACAAGACACAAGAATGTGCCAAGGTACATTTTTTTCGAAAAAAATTGCCTTGGCATCCCGTTTGGAAGAACCGGAAAAGAGAAAAAGAACCATCTGCGATCCGAAAAAATCCATAAAAATAGAATGCATCCGTTGATTTTGATGGATTTTCGTGCGAAACCGCCATATTTTCCAATATAATCAAAAAAAGACAGAAAATATTTTGTGCAATTTCGATATTAAGCTTGAAAAATTCGAAAAGTTTTGGTAAAATATGACCATAGGCAATAAGCAGTATAGCCAAAACATCTGAACTCCGTAATTTGCGGAAGTCTTTTGAAAGAATGGCAAAAAAACATATACGGGAGGGATTCATATGGATATTTATGGAACAAAACAGATCCGAAATGTTGTACTTTTAGGTCACGGTGGCGCCGGTAAAACGACAGTAGCCGAGGCACTGGCTTATCTGACCGGCGTTACAAAGAGAATGGGAAAAGTTGCTGATGGTAATACGATCAGTGACTATGACAAAGAAGAGGTCAAGAGACAGTTCTCGATCTCCACAACGATGGTTCCGATCGAGTACGAAGGCGCTGAGGGAAAGATCAAGATCAACCTTCTCGATACACCAGGCTATTTCGATTTTGTGGGCGAGGTGGAAGAGGCTGTCAGTGCGGCTGACGCGGCGATCATCGTTGTAAACTGTAAAGCAGGAATCGAAGTTGGTACAGAAAAAGCATGGGATCTGTGTGAAGAATATAAACTCCCGAGAATCATATTTGTTACAAACATGGATGATGACCACGCGTCCTTCCGTGAACTGATCTTAAAGCTTGAGAAAAAGTTCGGCAGAAAGATCGCTCCATTCCAGGTTCCGATCCGTGAGAATGAAAAGTTTGTCGGCTTCGTAAATGCGGTTAAGATGCAGGGCCGCCGCTTCACAAATCTTTCAGACTATGAGGACTGCGAGATTCCGGAATATACAAAAAAGAACCTCGGAATTATCCGTGACGCCCTGATCGAGGCTGTTGCTGAGACAAGCGAAGAGTACATGGAACGTTATTTCTCCGGTGATGAGTTTACACAGGACGAGATCTACACTGCGGTACAGACCCATGTGTGTGACGGCACGATCGTTCCGGTCATGATGGGTTCCGGTATTAACTGTCAGGGCTTCAATGCATTATTAAATGCGATCGATCGCTATTTCCCGTCACCGGATAAGGGCGAATGCGTCGGCGTCGATGTATCAAACGGCGAGCATTTTACCGCGAAATACAACGATGAGGTATCCCTCTCCGCAAGAGTCTTCAAGACGATCGTTGATCCGTTTATCGGAAAATATTCCTTAATGAAGGTATGCACGGGTACATTAAAGCCGGACAGCACTCTCTACAATGTAAACAAAGACGCGGAGGAGAAGATCGCGAAAGTTTACGTGTTAAGAGGTAAAGATGTGATCGAGGTTTCGGAGTTAAAGGCCGGTGATATCGGTGCTGTTGCGAAGCTCTCCGTGACCCAGACAGGTGATACGATCGCTTTAAGAACTGCTCCGATCGTATACCACAAACCGAAGATTTCCACACCGTATACATATATGCGCTTTGCTGCAAAGACAAAGGGTGACGAGGACAAGATCTCCAGTGCACTCGCGAGAATGATGGAAGAAGACCTGACGCTCCGCGTTGTGAATGATACTGAAAACCGTCAGAGCTTACTTTACGGAATCGGTGACCAGCAGCTTGAAGTTACTGTCAGCAAGCTCCTTGGCCGCTACAAAGTCGATGTGGAGCTCTCCAAACCGAAATTTGCGTTCCGTGAGACGATCCGCAAGAAAGTGGAAGCTCCTGGCCGTTATAAGAAACAGTCCGGTGGACACGGACAGTTCGGCGATGTTAAGATGTCCTTCGAGCCATCCGGCGATCTTGAGACTCCTTATATTTTCGAGGAGAAGGTGTTCGGCGGTGCAGTTCCGAAGAACTACTTCCCGGCAGTTGAAAAAGGCGTACAGGAATGCTGCACAAAGGGTCCGTTAGCCGGTTATCCGGTAGTCGGCATCAAGGCAACACTTCTCGACGGCTCCTACCATCCGGTAGACTCCTCCGAGATGGCCTTCAAGATGGCTGCAACCCTTGCTTTCAAGAAGGGCTTTATGGAAGCCGGTCCGGTTCTCTTAGAGCCGATCGCCTCCGTAAAAGTTATCGTTCCGGATAAGTTCACCGGTGATGTCATGGGTGACTTAAACAGAAGAAGAGGACGTGTTCTCGGAATGAACTCTCTCCATGGCGGAAAGCAGGAGATCGTTGCGGATGTACCGATGTCCGAGATGTTTGGCTACAATACAGACCTCCGCTCCATGACAGGCGGTATCGGCTTATTCTCCTACGAGTTCAGCCGTTACGAGCAGGCTCCTGGCGATGTTCAGAAGAAGGAAGTGGAAGCAAGAATGGCAGGAGGAGAGGTGGAAGCTTAAATGGTTCCCGCTTGTCTGAAAACCGAATAGAAAATGACTGCAGGGATCAGCTGAAAGGCTGATCCCTGTTTTGCGCCGAAGTTCCTTCAAAGAAGCTGCCCGGTGGCAGAATCTGCCACAGTTTTCCCCCGACTTCCATCTGGACAGAAAGAGAGAAAAATGGTATAGTTATAAACTGATAAGCTACAAAATCTGCCGGATCGCAAAATTGCAAATCAGATAAAGCTTTGCGCTATGACAAAATACTCCGGCAAAAAATGAGGAATTAGAATGAGAAAATGGTTTTTGATTATGGCTGCGGCGGTGATGCTCTGTTCCGCCTGCGGCAGAAAAGATGCCTCGGTGAATGGCGCGACTCAGGAAGCTCAGGCAAGTTCAACGGAAGCGGAGAGCCTCTATAAAGAAGGAACTCAGTACATCGGGGAGGAAGATTATGAGAGCGCGATCGAATCCCTGTTAAAGTGTATTGAACTGGATCCGAATTATAGTAAGGCATATATCCAGCTTTCCAAAGCTTATATCGGATATGAGGAGTACGATGATGCTCTGGCGATCCTACAGCAGGGATATGAAAAAACAAAGGACGCATCGCTGGAGAAGGAGCAGGATAACTGTGTGCGCTCGATCTGTCAGGTACTTACCGATAATGAAGATTACGAAACTGCGATCCCATGGCTTGTAAAGCTTCAGGAGATCGACGGAATTACCGTGGAAAACTCCCTTCAGCTTGCGGAGGCGTATTCCATGATGGATGATTATGAAAATGCAGTGAAGATTCTGCAGAATGCGGATCAGAATGATGAGAGCATTAAGAATGCCCTTCTGGAGGCCAGAATCAATTATGGACAGTACTGCTATGACGAAGGGATGAATGACCAGGCGATCGAGACTTTAAAGGCTGTGATCAATGAGGCACCGGATCGGATCGAGGCGTATTCCATGCTGATCACCGTATATGTGGATGCGGGAAAAGTTAAAGAGGCGGAGGGAATTGTCCAGAGCGGCCTTGAACGGTTTGTAAACCAGAATTCCACTGTGACGGATGACCAGCTTGATGAGTTCTTAAATTCTGCATCTTCCTATTATCTGGAGCTTGAAGATATGGATGCCTGCCTGAAATTCTGGGAGAAAGCGGCTTCCATGAGACCGGGAAATAAGAATTATAAGGAAGAATTGGACAGCTACCGTTCCGCTGCTGCGGATGAATCCTACGCGAAGGCGGATGAACTTCTGGAAGCTGGAAACGTAGAAGGAGCTTCCAAGTATTATAAGCGGGCCTTTGCTCTGGCACCGGCCAATTATGACGCGGGTGTGATCAGCGGCGGAGATTATACATACTGTCTGAATAAGGATGGTTCCTGGAGACTTGGCTGGTACACAGACGAGACCGGCGGTTCCTACTACTTTAACCCGGCGGCAGGACGTCTCTATGCGAGCGCAGTGACAGGATATCAGCAGCTTGACGGTGCGGTTTATTATTTTGAAGATGACGGAAGAATGTTGGTGGATGATACAACCCCGGATGGACGGTTTGCTGATGTGGACGGAAAGCTTCTGGATCACAACCCATATGAGGATGCTTCCGAGGAAGAGACAGACGCTTCCGAGGAAGAGACCGAGACAGATGAAGAGGAAACTGCCGGGGAAGAGACAACGGGGGCTTCTGTAAAAGAGACAACAGCAGCAATGAAGGAGCCTGTGAAAGAGACCACAAAGGCAAATCCACAGCCGACACAGGCGGCAGCCGTGAACTCCGGAAATCTGAAACTGAATGCTGATACCCTTCAGGAAGCATCAGATAAAGGCGGAACAACAACCTATGAGAAGGAAGAACTCTTCGACGGATCAACCGGAAAACTGACAATGGGCGATGTATATAGCTGCCTCTCCAAGTACGGAAAGACTGAGTGGGTATCCCAGAAGCTTCCGTATGAGCTGAAGGTCGGAAACTTAAAAGTATGGATTCTGCCTGGTGATAACTGGAATACAACAGGACTTGTCATCAAGGATGCATCCCAGTATTTTGATGTGTTAAAGAAAAAAGCGCTTCCGGACAATGTACAGTTCGCGGTCGAGTTTGATTCCTCAGCAGCGGATAAACTGTCTATCAGCAAGGTGAGAAGCGTAAACGGAAACTAAAATTTTACAAGAAATTCAATCAAACAAGTGAAAACACGCTTCGCGAGTTTCCCCTTGTTATCGCGACAGTCGCCAAGGTCTCGCGCAAGCGCGGACTTTGGCTCGTTGTTCGCGTAAATAAGAATGCCGTCCGGAATCCATAACGGAAACCGGACGGCATTCTTTGATTCTTTGAAATTTAAAATTACAGAAGACCTTCGTTGTATTTTCTGATGAGCTTCTGGATCTTGTCTGTCGGGGACAGGGAGTTTCCGATGGAAACGTCGTGGTTTAAGGAGTTGATGATGGCAGCGATGTACTTGCTCATATCAGCTTCCACATACCATTCCTTTGTGAAGAGCTCCGGGGAACGGTAGTTTAAGTTTGTTGTGACAACGCTGTCGATGTAGCCCTTCTGGTAGAACTCATCGAACTTCTCGAAGCCTGCGGTGAAGAGACCAAAGGTGCAGCATACAACGACCTTCTCAGCCTTGCGCTCCTTTAACTCCTTGGCTGTGTCGAGCATGCTCTCACCGGAGGCGATCATATCGTCAACGACGATAACAGTCTTTCCCTCTACGGAGCTTCCGAGGAACTCGTGGGCAACGATCGGGTTTCTTCCGTTGATGACCTTGGAGTAATCCCTTCTTTTGTAGAACATACCCATATCTACACCGAGGTTGTTAGCGAGGTATACGGCACGGCTCATAGCGCCTTCATCTGGGCTGATGACCATTAAGTGGTCTTTATCGATCTTTAAGGTATTGTCATGTTTAAACAGTGCTTTTACGAACTGATAAGTCGGCATAAAGTTGTCAAGACCGGATAACGGAATCGCGTTCTGGACACGCGGATCATGTGCGTCAAATGTAATGATGTTGGATACGCCCATGTTTACTAATTCCTCAAGTGCCATAGCGCAGTCTAAGGACTCTCTGTGTGTGCGCTTATGCTGGCGGCTCTCGTAAAGGAACGGCATGATCACGTTGATACGGTGTGCGGTGGATGCTGTGGCGCCGATGATTCTCTTTAAATCCTGATAGTGGTCATCCGGGGACATGTGGTTTACATATCCGGACATCTTGTAGGTGAGAGAATGGTTTGTAACATCGACCATGCAGAAAATATCAGTTCCGCGTACAGACTCGTTTACGATACCCTTTGCTTCACCGCTTCCGAAGCGCGGGCATGCGCAGTCAAGAAGATAGGAGTCAACATCGTAGCCGCGGTACTGTAAGTTGCCCTGGCGGCGAATTAATTCTTCCGTATCGTTGCGGCGGAAGTTTACAATGTGGTCATTCACTTTCTGTGCAAGATCGCGGCAGCTCTCAAGAGCAGCGATCTTAAGCGGTGCAAGCGGCAGACGGTCGTTGAAAACGTACTGGTTAGACATGTCAGATAATCCTCCGATTTTTTGTGTAGCGGCCCGGCCGGATCCTTTTTGCGGTCGGACTGTCAGATCATATTTTTTGCCAGCATTTCCTTATTTATACGGATATCTGCAGGCATTCCACGCCGAGTATACCATTTTTGGACATTTTTCGTCAATAGTTTCATATAAATTAAGAGGAAAAAGAACATCGTTTCTTTACAAATCCCGGGAAGATTGGTATGATTGTGTTTAGAACCATGCAGGAAGGGATAAGAAAGTGAAATATCAGGGACATAAAATTATGGCAGTTGCCCCGGGATCCATCGCGGAAGAGCTGGAACTGGAACCGGGTGACGTACTGCTCACCATAGACGGGGAAGAACTGGAAGATATCTTCGATTATGACTATATGACGGATGCCGAGAGTTTTGTCATGGTCGTGAGAAAAGCGGATGGAGAAGAGTGGGAGCTGGAGATCGAAAGCGGCGGGGAAGACTTAGGGCTTACTTTCGAGAACGGACTCATGAGTGATTACAGATCCTGTTCAAATAACTGCATCTTCTGCTTCATCGACCAGATGCCGCCGGGAATGCGTGAGACGCTCTATTTTAAGGATGACGATTCAAGACTGTCGTTCCTTCAGGGAAACTACATCACCCTGACTAATATGAAGGACAAGGATATTGAGCGGATCATCCGATTCCATCTGGCACCGATCAATATTTCCGTGCAGACGATGAACCCGGAGCTCCGCTGCAAAATGCTTCACAACCGGTTTGCCGGAGAGGCGTTAAAAAAGATCGATCGTCTCTACGAGGCAGAAACGGAGATGAACGGACAGATCGTTCTCTGTAAAGGCGTAAACGATGGAAAGGAGCTGGCCTACACGATCGAGCAGCTCTCGAAATACGCACCGGTCATGCAGAGTGTATCGGTGGTTCCGGTCGGACTCTCAAAGTACCGCGACGGACTTTATCCGTTGGAGCCGTTTACGAAGGAAGATGCCTGTGAGGTGATCGATCTGATCGAAAAATGGCAGACGATCAACTATGAGCGCCACGGGATCCATTTTATCCATGCCAGCGATGAATGGTATATTCTGGCGGAGCGGGAGCTGCCGGAAGAGGGACGATATGACGGGTATATCCAGCTGGAAAACGGGGTCGGAATGTTGAGACTGCTCCGGGAGGAAGTCATGGACGCTCTGGATGAAAAGACGGATGATGGGAAAAAGGAAGAGATTTCCATCGCTACGGGACGTCTGCCGTACCCGTATCTGGCGAAACTTGTGCGGGAGATCGAAAAGGTCTATCCGGGACGAAATGTCCATGTCTACCCGATCAGAAATGACTTTTTCGGAGAGTCGATCACGGTGGCGGGGCTTATCACGGGACAGGATCTGATCGCCCAGCTGAAGGATAAAACTCTGGGTGACAGGCTGCTTCTCCCGGCAGTCATGTTTAAGAGCGGCGAGGAAGTCTTTCTGGATGACATCACAAAGACCCAGGCGGAAGATGCTTTACAGATTCCGATAAATATAGTAAAATCAAGCGGATATGACCTTGTGGACGCAATTCTCGACCCGGAGGCGGCGAGAGAGCAGACAGCGGAACATGGGGCGTATGAGCTTACCATGAAGGATGCCGGCCTTACAGAGGACGGGGAAGTGATCCCGGACTGGGACGGCGAAAATGAACCGTGAAACAAAACAGGCGGCAGCAGGCTGTAGAGGGTGTGCGACAGGATCTGCAGGCTGTTTTGGAAAGTGAACGAAAAGATGGCGGAAACTCCGCCGGAAGTGAGGAGAATATATGAGTAAACCAGTAGTGGCGATCGTCGGCAGACCGAATGTTGGAAAATCCACACTCTTTAATGTGCTTGCCGGCAGTACAATTTCGATCGTAAAAGACACCCCGGGTGTGACAAGAGACCGTATTTATGCGGACTGTACCTGGTTAAACAACAACTTTACCCTGATCGATACAGGCGGAATCGAGCCGGATTCCAAAGATATCATTCTGGCACAGATGCGGGAACAGGCACAGATCGCGATCGATACTGCGGATGTCATCATCTTTATCGTAGATGTCCGTCAGGGTCTTGTGGACGCGGATTCCAAGGTTGCGGACATGCTTAGAAAGTCAAAAAAACCGGTGGTCCTTGCAGTCAACAAAGTGGACAGCATGGCAAAATTCGGAAACGATGTATATGAGTTCTATAATTTGGGAATCGGTGATCCGGTTCCGGTATCCGCAGCGTCAAGGCTTGGGCTCGGCGAGCTTCTCGACGAGGTTGTAAAATATTTCCGCGAGGATCAGACTGACGACAGCGAGGATGACCGCCCGAGAATCGCGATCGTCGGAAAACCCAATGTCGGAAAATCTTCTATTATCAACAAGCTTCTCGGTGAGAACCGTGTAATTGTATCCAATATTGCCGGAACCACAAGGGATGCCGTCGATACGGAGATCGTGAGAAACGGCACGGAATATATCTTTATTGATACCGCGGGCTTAAGAAGAAAAAGCAAGATCAAGGAGGATATCGAGCGTTACAGCATTATCCGTACGGTGACGGCAGTGGAGCGCGCGGATGTGGTCCTCATGGTCATCGATGCCGTTGAGGGGATTACCGAGCAGGATGCAAAGATCGCCGGTATCGCCCACGACCGCGGAAAAGGCGTGATCGTCGTTGTCAACAAGTGGGATGCGATCGAAAAGAATGACAAGACGATCTACGAGTACACGAGAAAATTAAAAGAGACCTTGTCCTATATGCCATACGCGGAGTATCTCTTCGTGTCTGCACTGACCGGACAGAGAATGGAAAAGCTTTTCGAACTTATCGATATGGTCCGCGAGAATCAGACGCTCCGTGTCGCTACCGGTGTATTAAACGAGATCGTGACAGAAGCAGTCGCTATGCAGCAGCCGCCGTCCGATAAGGGCAAACGCTTAAAGATCTACTATGTGACCCAGGTTGCGGTAAAACCGCCGACCTTCGTGATCTTTGTAAATGATAAGGAGCTGATGCATTTCTCCTACACAAGATACTTAGAGAACAAGATCCGCGAAGCTTTCGGATTCCGCGGTACCTCCTTAAAATTCATCATCCGTGAGAGGAAGGAGAAGGATTAAGCAATGGACAGAGTGCTTTGTCTTGTTATGGGTTATGTGTTTGGACTGTTCCAAACCGGATATCTTTATGGTAAGATAAACCATATCGACATCAGAAATTACGGAAGCGGAAACTCCGGAACGACTAATGCGCTCCGGGTTCTCGGAAAAAAAGCCGGACTCATTGTCTTCGCAGGTGACTTTTTAAAGACTGTGTTCGCATGTCTTGCAGCCCGCCTGATCTTTCAGGAAAGCCCGGATACGGATCTTTATGTCCTGTATGCCGGTCTCGGTGTTGTCCTTGGACATAACTTCCCGTGCTACTTAAAATTTAAAGGCGGAAAGGGAATCGCCTCCATGGCCGGGATCCTTGTGTCCATGGACTGGCGTGTGACACTTGTCTGCGCGGCACTGTTTTTGGGGGCGGTCATCCTTACAAGATATGTGTCCCTCGGATCGATCCTGGTAGTGATCTCGTTCTTTATCCAGATGCTGATCTACGGAACACGGGGGGATTACCGTGTCTCCGGGGGGAGAATTATGGAGTTTTTTGCTGTTTCCTTTGTCCTGATGGCGATGGCAATCTGGAGACATAAGACGAATATCAAGAGACTCTTATCCGGCACGGAAAATAAGCTCTGGGGTGGAAAAAAGGCAAAATAAAGGTTACATAAGAATATCAGCCAGAACAGGGCGGAGAAAAAAGGAGTTCCTGAACATGGAAAAGATTGGTATTATCGGTTCCGGTACTTGGGGAACCGCAATAGCGGTACTGTTAAAAAATAACGGACATGAGGTTACACTGTGGTCTGCGATCCCGGCGGAGATCGAGGAGATGGCAAAGACCAGGACCCACAAGAATCTTCCGGGTGTCACACTTCCGGATGGAATCATCTATACCGCTGATCTGGAAGCAGCAATGAAGGATAAGAACCTTCTTGTAATGGCAGTTCCGTCTGTATACGTGCGCAGCACGGCACAGAAGATGAAGCCGTTCTGCAGGGACGGACAGCTCATCGTTGATGTAGCGAAGGGAATCGAGGAGGGCACACTTTATACGATGACCCAGATCATCAAGGATGAACTCCCAATGGCGGAGGCGGCCGTTCTTTCCGGACCGAGCCACGCCGAGGAGGTAAGCCGCGGACTTCCTACGCTTTGCGTTGCGGGATCCCATAAGAAAAATATCGCGGAGTACATCCAGGCCATATTTATCAGCCCGGTATTCCGTGTATACACGAGCCCGGATGTACTGGGAATCGAGACCGGCGCTGCATTAAAGAACGTCGTAGCTCTGGCTGCCGGTATCGCTGACGGTCTCGGATACGGAGATAACGCAAAGGCAGCTCTCATCACCCGCGGAATGGCAGAAATCGCGAGACTCGGCGTTGCCATGGGTGGAAAATACCAGACATATGCAGGACTTTCCGGGATCGGTGATCTGATCGTGACCTGCGCCAGCATGCACAGCAGAAACCGCCGTGCCGGTATCCTCATCGGAAAAGGGTATACGATGGAAGAGGCAATGAAGGAAGTCCAGATGGTAGTAGAAGGCGTTTACTCCGCGAAGGCCGCAAGAGCCCTCGCACAGAAATACAATGTTTCCATGCCGATCGTGGAGCAGGTAAACGAAGTCCTGTTTGAAGGAAAACCTGCGAAGGAGGCCGTAGCGGATCTGATGCTCCGTGACAAGAGAATCGAGCACAGCGACCTTCCATGGGAATAAAAAAGAATGTGCCTTGGCACATTCTTGCGCCTCGCGCGGTCGCTTGCGACAGTCTGCATCTTCGTGCGAGTGCGCATCTTTGGCACTGACGGCATAAAATCTCCCCCTCGCGCATACACTGCAACAGTATATGCGAGGGGGTATTTTTATGGATGATTTCCATGTGTACAAGGATATCGAGGCGAGGACGGGCGGAGAGATCTACATTGGGGTCGTAGGACCTGTTAGAACCGGAAAATCCACATTTATCAAACGTTTCATGGAGCTTCTTGTTCTTCCGAAACTTCCGGACGGTCAGAAGAAGGCACAGACGAGAGACGAATTGCCCCAGAGTGCCGCAGGAAAGACCATTATGACTACAGAGCCGAAATTCATTCCGAAGGAAGCGGCGGAGCTCGACCTCGCTGAGGGGATCAGGGCAAAAGTACGACTAATCGACTGTGTTGGATTTATGGTGGAAGGCGCTGCGGGACATATGGAAAATGGGGAGGAGCGGGTCGTGAAGACGCCTTGGTACGACTATGAGATCCCATTTACCCAGGCGGCGGAGATCGGGACGAGAAAGGTGATCCGGGACCATTCCACGATCGGGATCGTTGTAGCCTGTGATGGGAGCTTTGGAGAACTTTCGCGGGAAGATTTTAAGGAAGCAGAAGAGCAGACGATCTCGGAGTTAAAGGAGATCGGGAAACCATTCCTGATCCTGTTAAATTCCACGAGACCCTACGCGGCGGAGACGAAAGCTCTGGCGTTAAAGCTGGAAAACCAGTATGGGGTTCCGGTGCGGACGGCGAACTGTGAACAGTTAAAGAAGGAGGATATAGAGGAAATACTAAGCACCGTGCTGTTGGAATTTCCGGTGACAGAACTCGATTTTGAGATCCCCAAATGGGTGGAGATCCTTCCGGACGACCATGCGCTGAAAAAGAATATGATCGCGGAGGCTGAAAAACTCCTGATGACATCGGTCCGGATGAAACATGTGCCGAAGGAGACTGTGCCGGAGAACGGTCAGCCTGTGAAAAAACTGGTCACAGATGAGCTGGATCTCGCAAGCGGACGGGTGACGATCCGGGTTCTGGTGGATGATGGAGTATATTTTGAGGTTCTGAGTGATATTTCCGGATTACCGGTTCAGGATGAGTACAGTCTGTTTCAGATTCTAAAAGAGTCTGCCGCGATGCAGGGAGAATATGAGAAGGTGAAAAATGCTTTGGCAGAGGTGCGTCAGAAAGGCTATGGAATTGTTCTGCCGGATAAGACGGAGATATCCCTGGATGAGCCGGAACTGATCCGCCACGGCAGCAAATACGGGGTGAAGATCCACGCTCAGGCACCGTCCATAAACCTCATAAAGGCCAGAATCGAGACAGAGATCGCCCCCATAGTAGGAAACGAGCAGCAGGCAAAGGATCTGATCGCGTACATAAAAGACGGGGAAGCAACGGAGGAAGGCGTATGGGATACGAATATTTTTGGAAAGTCAGTGGAGCAGATCGTGGAGGACGGAATGCAGGCAAAAATTTCCCAGATGACGGAGGACTGCCAGATCAAGCTTCAGGATACTCTGCAGAAAATTATTAATGACAGTAATGGCGGAATGATTTGCATAATTATCTGAAATTTGCTATAATAGATGCAAATAATACAGCTGATTTACAGAACGAAACAATTCGGAACATTTTTGTATGCGGCTGTAAAATATTACAGGGCAAGCGGCAGGAATCTGAAAAAGAAGAGTATGAAGAACAAAGCGGTCCAACAGTGATATGTGCCGGACTGAATCATTAAGGGAAAAGAACGACTGGGGCTGCAGATTCGCCGCGAAAGGAGGAGTTCCATGAAACTGACATTTATCGGTGCGGATCATGAAGTGACTGGTAGCTGCCATTACCTCAATGCGGCTGGAAAGAACATCCTTGTGGATTACGGAATGGAACAGGGCGGAAACGTCTATGAGAACGCGGAGCTTCCGATCCCGTTCTCCGATGTGGACTATATCTTTGTCACTCATGCCCATATCGACCATTCAGGTCTGCTTCCGCTGATCTATGCGAAAGGCTTTAAGGGGCAGATCTTTGCGTCTCAGGCCACCTGCGATCTCTGCAACATTATGTTAAAAGACAGTGCCCACATCCAGGAGATGGAGGCTGAGTGGAAGAACCGGAAGGCGAGGCGAGCCGGAAATCCGGAGGTTCAGGCGCTCTATACGGTAAACGACGCGGAAGGGGTTCTGAAACACTTTGTCCCCTGCCATTATGGCGATATCTTAACGATCTGTGACGGGCTGAAGGTCCGTTTTACGGATGTGGGACACCTTTTGGGATCTGCGTCCATTGAAGTCTGGATCGATGAGGACGGTGTACAGAAAAAGATCGTCTTCTCCGGCGATATCGGAAACAAGAATAAGCCTCTGATCAAGGATCCGCAGTACACGGATGAGGCAGATTATGTGGTTATGGAGTGCACCTACGGTGACCGTTCCCATGACCGGACCCACGAGCATATCGAGGAGTTCGCGAAGATCATCCAGAGAACTTTGGACCGCGGAGGAAACGTTGTAGTTCCGGCCTTCGCAGTGGGCAGGACGCAGGAGATCCTTTACTTTATCCGTAAGATCAAGGAGGAGGGACTCGTCACCGGACATGACGGCTTCCCGGTCTATGTGGACAGCCCGCTGGCTGTTGAGGCGACCCATGTGTTCAATAAAAACATTTCCGAGTGCTTTGACGAGGAGGCGATGGATCTTGTGAACCGGGGCATCAATCCGATCGGATTCCCCGGACTGAAGCTTTCCGTCAGCAGTGACGATTCCAAGGCTATAAACTTCAATTCAGAGCCAAAGGTCATTGTTTCCGCGGCAGGTATGTGTGATGCCGGACGAATCCGCCACCACTTAAAACATAACCTCTGGAGGCAGGAATGTACGATCGTATTCGCCGGATATCAGGCGATCGGAACGCTTGGGCGAAGCCTGATTGATGGTGCGGAGGTCGTAAAGCTCTTCGGTGAGACGATCGACGTGGAAGCGGAGATTGTGCGGTTAGACGGACTTTCCGGCCACGCGGACAGGGAGGGACTTCTCACCTGGATCAATGCGTTCAAAAAGAAACCGGACCGTGTATTTATGGTACATGGCGATGATCTTGTGTGCACGAAATTCGCGAACCTCCTGCGGTCGGATTATGACCTTGTCGCGGACGCTCCGTTCTCGGGATCGGAGTTTGACCTTGCCGCAGGCGTATGGATCAAACAGACTGTCGGTATCCCGATTCAGAAAGAGACAGCGAGACAAAAGGAGAACAAGTCCATCTTTGCTCTTCTTGTGGCAGCGGGCGAGCGCTTGATGCGGATCATCCAGAAAAACCGCGACTGTGCAAACAAGGATATCAAGAAATTTACGGCGGAGGTCAATGCCCTCTGCGAAAAATGGGATCTTTGACCGCGGCATGAACCGGCAACGCCCGGAGATCCCTGCGAAATAAGACATCTGAGAGGAATAACAAAAAGAAATGAACGTGACACTATATACGGACGGAGCGGCCCGTGGAAATCCTGATGGGCCGGGCGGCTATGGCGCAGTGCTCCAGTTTATCGACAAAAATGGAGTACTCCATGAGAAGGAACTGTCTGCAGGGTATGTGCGGACAACCAATAACCGGATGGAACTGATGGCGGCGATCGCAGGACTCGAGGCATTAAACAGGTCCTGTGAGGTAGATCTCTATTCCGACTCCAAGTATCTGGTGGACGCTTTCAACCAGAAATGGATCGACGGCTGGGTAAAGCATAACTGGGTCCGCCCGAAAACAGGACCGGTGAAGAATTCAGATCTTTGGAAGCGGCTGCTTGCCGCAATGAACCCGCATAAGGTGACGTTTCACTGGGTCAAGGGCCACGACGGACACCCCGGAAACGAGCGCTGTGACCGGCTGGCGACTAACGCCGCGGATAGTGGGAATCTGCTGGTGGATGAAGGCCTAAGTGGCTAAAAAGGCAGTTACTCTGCGCCTGCGGCACTCCCACATCTGCATATCCGCTTGATGACACTTTTTACAAAAGTCTTACAATATATTACTAATTTGCGTTTTTTGTTCACAAAAAACTCTCGATATGGTATCTTTTTATTAGAACAGGAATCACTGGAAAAGATCGAGAGGACATGTATGAGCAGACGCAGAATATGGTTGATTATCATTGGAATCCTGATAGCCGGGGTATCCGCCACATGGGCAATGGAAAAATTTGTTTCTTCCCATGGGGTGAATGCCGCGGCTGTCGTCGGTTTCGAGGCATCTGCGATACAACCGGACGCGGGAAGTTCCGAAAATCCTTATATGGCGGAAAAGCGGATGAAAATGGCGGAAAACGCCCCGGAAAGTACTTCTGAGGCAGATACGGGTGTCTCAACTGCGGCGGATTACGGTCTGGTGATGGAGGACAGAGAAAAAGAGATGGCAGAAGAGGAACTGGCTGTCAATGCGGCAGATGATACGGCCGCGGCCGTTGACGCGGAGACGGTGAAATCTCCGCTGGAACCGGATCATGCCGGAACCGGAAAGCCGGAGGAAACTCCTGTGACCGTGTACACGCGCTCAGATCTTGAGGAGCGCCTTGAGGCGGTCAGGACTGAGACGGAAAAGTATCAGGATGATCAGGCCGCGAGCCAGCCGTCCCGGTACGCTGCGGCAGAATATGTGAGAAATCTCTGGGACAGAGAGTTGAATCTGATCTATTCAAGCATTCACAGAGAGATGGATGAGGCAGCGGCAGAAGCATTCCGCCGGGAGGAGATCGAGTGGATCAAAAAACGTGATCTCGCGGCGGACAAAGCCGGCACAAAATCCACCGGCACACCGGCTCAGAGTATCGAGTATATCCGCACATCGGCCAGCGTGACCATGGACCGGTGCTATGAACTGTTGGAAAATTATGGAGATTATCTGGAATCAGACAAAAATTAGGGAATTCTGCGTCGGCGCATCTGAAATTTTAAGAGTCAGATGCGCCGTTCTTTTGCGGCATCCCCTGTAAAAAGCTGATTTGGAACATAAAAAACATCTTGCCAACAGAACGAGAAACGATTATAGTATAAATTATGAGAATCTGCGCAGAAGACCGGCGCACCGGCTTTACGGGCAGATCCAGAAAAATAATATTATAGAAACTGTACAAATGTGTCATTTTAACACAGGCGTCTGAATTTTAGACAGCCGGAAAAGGAGGCGTTTTTATGTCCGCATTTTTCGCATCATTCATTTCAACAGCTGTGGAGGCTGTGATTCTGGCCGCGGTTGCCCTGGCGGGTATCGTTCTGGGTAAAAAATTCAGAGATAAAAAAAGTACACAACAGTAACCAGGAGGCAGTACCATGCAGAAATATGGTGTAAACGAACTGAGGAGAAAGTTCCTTGAATTCTTCGAGAGTAAAGACCATCTTGCGATGAAGAGTTTTTCCCTCGTTCCGCACAATGATAACAGCTTACTTTTGATCAACTCCGGTATGGCACCGTTAAAGCCGTACTTCACGGGACAGGAGATCCCGCCGAGACGCAGAGTCACCACCTGTCAGAAATGTATCCGTACCGGTGATATCGAAAATATCGGTAAGACAGCCCGCCACGGCACATTCTTCGAGATGTTGGGAAACTTCTCTTTCGGCGATTACTTTAAGACAGAAGCGATCCACTGGGCCTGGGAGTTCCTGACAGAATGCGTAGGAATTCCGGCAGACCGTCTCTATCCGTCCGTTTACCTTGACGATGATGAGGCTTTCCGTATCTGGAACGAAGAGATCGGTATCCCGAAAGAGAGGATCTACCGTTTCGGAAAAGAAGACAACTTCTGGGAGCATGGCGCAGGTCCGTGTGGTCCGTGCTCTGAGATCTACTATGACCGTGGAGAGAAGTACGGTACCGGTCCGGAGGACGTTATGGGCGGCGAAGGGGATCGTTTCATGGAAGTATGGAACGTTGTATTCTCCCAGTTTAACAATGACGGACACGGAAATTACACCGATCTGATTCAGAAAAATATCGATACAGGCATGGGACTTGAGAGACTGGCTGTTGTCTGCCAGGATGTGGCATCCCTTTTCGACGTCGATACAAACCGCGCTCTGATGGACGAGGTGGGCGCTCTTGCACACTGCAAGTATGAGGAAGACGACAAGAAGGACGTTTCCCTCCGTATCATTGCAGACCATGTAAAGAGCTGCACCTTTATGGCGTCTGACGGAATCATGCCGTCCAACGAGGGCAGGGGCTATGTGTTCCGCAGACTGTTAAGAAGAGCTGCCCGTCACGGACGTATCCTCGGCATTGAGGGACGCTTCATGACGAAGCTTGCACAGGTCGTGATCGACCTCTCCAAGGATGGATATCCGGAACTGGAGGAGAAGAAAGATATGATCCTCCGTGTTATCGATCAGGAGGAAGAACGTTTCGCGAACACCATCGACAAAGGTCTTGAGATTCTGGCGGATCTTGAAAAAGAGATGGAAGCAAAGGGAACAAAGATCCTTGCAGGTGAGGACGCATTTAAGCTTTATGATACCTACGGATTCCCGATCGACCTGACAAAGGAGATCCTTGATGACAAGGGACTCACCGTCGATGAGGATGGTTTCCATAAGGCAATGCAGGTTCAGAGAGAGACAGCGAGAAGTGCCCGCAAAACTACAAACTACATGGGACGCGATGATATCTACCAGAAGCTCGACGCATCCCTGACATCCGCTTTTGTCGGCTATGATAGACTTGAGGCAGGATCCAAAGTGACAGCACTCGTCAGACTTGCTGCTGATGAGGAGGGCGAGGATGAGATCGCTGATGCGGTGACAGATGGCGAGAAGGCATGTGTGATCACATCGGAGACCCCGTTCTACGGAACTATGGGCGGCCAGGTCGGTGACTGCGGCGTGATCGAGAGTGCAAACGGAACATTTGAGGTTGAGGATACGATTCATCTTCAGGGTGGAAAAATTGGCCACATCGGACATATGGTAAGCGGTATGTTCCAGACAGGTGAGGCTGTTACCTTGAAAGTAGATGAAGAGAATCGCGCTCTGATCGGCAGAAACCACAGTGCGACCCATCTTCTCCACAAGGCATTGAGAACAGTACTCGGAACCCATGTTGAGCAGGCAGGCTCCTTTGTAACAAGAGACAGACTCCGCTTTGACTTTACGCATTTCTCCGCGATGACACCGGAGGAGATCAAAGAGGTGGAGGCGATCGTGAATAAAGAGATCCGCGCGGCTCTTCCGGTCGTTACAGATGTTATGAGTCTGGACGATGCGAAGAAGACAGGCGCAATGGCACTCTTCGGTGAAAAATACGGAGATAAGGTCCGTGTCGTAAGAATGGGAGACTTTTCCACAGAGCTCTGCGGCGGTACCCATGTAAAGAACACATCCGAGATCAGCAGCTTCAAGATCCTTTCCGAGGCTGGTGTAGCGGCTGGTGTAAGACGTATCGAGGCTCTGACCTCCGACGGTCTGATTCGCCATTATGAGAACGTGGAAGAGGAACTTCATGCGGCAGCGTCTGCAGCGAAGTCTACTCCGGCTGACTTGAAGACAAAGATCGAGTCCATGATGGAGGAGATCAAGGCACTTCACTCTGAGAATGAGAAACTGAAGAGCAAGCTTGCCAAAGAGGCAATGGGCGACGTGATGGATCAGGTTCAGGAAGTGAAGGGCGTAAAAGTTCTTGCAGTCCGCGCAGATGGCGTTGACATGAACGGATTAAGAAACTTAGGCGATCAGTTAAAGGAGAAGCTTGGTGAAGGCGTTGTTGTCATCGCTTCCGTTCTTGACGGCAAGGTAAACCTGATGGCTGCCGTGACGGATGAAGCCCAGAAGAAGGGTGCTCATGCAGGCAATCTCATCAAGGCGATCGCAGGTCTTGTAGGTGGCGGCGGCGGCGGACGTCCGAATATGGCACAGGCTGGCGGTAAGAATCCAGAAGGTGTTGCGGACGCGCTCGCAAAGGTTGCGGAAGTCGTTTCTGAACAGGTAAAATAAAAAAATACATTTTTCTATTAAAAATAGGTTGACGAATGTGTAATTTATGATATAATCATACCAGTGCTAAAAAATACCCAAACAGTTGTATTATGCACAATTACACAACTGGAGGGAGGTTAGGTGTGAGCTATGTCAAACGTAATCGTTAAAGATAACGAAAGCCTGGACAGCGCTTTACGCAGATTCAAAAGAAACTGCGCAAAGGCAGGTATTCAGCAGGAGATTCGTAAAAGAGAGCATTATGAGAAGCCGAGCGTAAGACGTAAAAAGAAGTCTGAAGCGGCAAGAAAGCGCAAGTACAACTAATAAGCGTACAGGGGCTGTTCCTTTGGGGACGGCTCCTTTTTCTTTTTTATACGAGAGATCTCACCAAAGTTCCCAAATTAAGGGTTGTGGTGATAAAACCGATACGGAGCAGGGGACAAAATACGGTTGCGGGATAAAAAGAAACGTACTATACTATGGAAAGAGAGGCGGATATAGCTGCAAAAAAGGCGGCAGTCTGCGGGAGCATTGTCAGCAGTATATGAAAATGGATATGCGTGCGGACAAGCATCAAGTGCATCAGAGGAAGGAGACAAACAAATATGGAAAAGAAAATTGAAAGTCTGATCAGGGAACATAAAATTATTGCGATCTTAAGAGGTGTACCGTCCGAAAAGATCGTTGATGTTGCAAAGGCATTATATGATGGTGGGATCCGCCTTTTAGAGATCACTTTTAACCAGAAATCCGAGACAAAGCTCATTGATACTCCGAACGCTATCCGCGCGGTCCGCGAGGCCCTCGGTGATAAGATGGTGATCGGTGCAGGTACGGTGATGTCTGTAGAGGAAGTTCATGCCGCAAAAGAAGCAGGCGCGGCATTTGCCCTTGCACCAAACGTGGATGAGTCTGTCATCAAAGAGATTGTAGACTGTGGCATGGAAGCGATTCCCGGGGCGATGACTCCGTCTGAGATCGCTGATTCCTACCGTTACGGCGCGTCTGTTGTAAAGTTGTTCCCGGCAGGAAACCTCGGACTTTCTTACTGTAAAGCTGTCATGGCACCGATCAACCACATTCCGATGATCGCAGTCGGCGGTGTGGATGACAAGAATCTTTCGGATTTCTTAAAGGCAGGCTTTATCGGACTTGGAATCGGCTCCAGCCTGACAAATAAGAAAATGATCGAAGAAGGCAGATACGATGAAATAAAAGCGTTGGCTGAGGTCTATGTGAAGACGGCAGAAGAAGAATAACAGCAGTCCCGTGCATTTACCGACAGCAGCCACAGGAGAGTGGCAGAGAACGACAATTATAGAAAAGAAGAGGATCGTTACCATGAAAAACTATACCATCACGATCGACACAGGTACTACAAACACCCGTGTATTCTTATTTAACGAAAATAATGAGCCGGTATCATCCGCAAAATCCGAGATCGGTGTCCGGATCACGGCCATCGACGGAAATAATGATCGCTTAAAGGCGGCGATTAAGGGCTGCCTTGAGGACGTATTAAAACAGGCCGGTGTCACATATGAGAATGTAAAGAGAGTTGTAGCCTCCGGTATGATCACATCCAACGTAGGGCTCACGGAGATCCCCCACGTGGTTGCTCCTGCATCCGCAGAGGATCTCGCGAAAGCGGCGAGAAGTGTCCTCATCGAGGACGTATGCCCGCTCCCTATCCTCTTTATTCCGGGTGTGAAAAACCGCGACGGAAAGCTGGATCTTACGACCTTTGAGTCGATGGATATGATGCGCGGCGAGGAGGTTGAGACCGTCGCTGTGATCAAGAGCCTTCCAAAGGGAGAACCGTATCTTCTCGTCCTTCCGGGATCCCACACGAAGTTTGTTTCTGTGGACCGCAGTGGAAAAATCACCGGATGCCTGACGACGATCACCGGAGAATTGCTTTCCGTTATCACAAATGACACGCTGATTGCGGATGCGGTCGGACATTCCTTTACCTCCGAGGAGACTTACGCGAAAGAGTATGTCCTCGCCGGCTATGAGACGGCAAAAAAGACAGGAATCGGCCGTGCGTGCTTTTCGGCAAGAATCTTAAATACCTTTGCGGAGCCGGATAAGACGAAGATCGCAAGCTATGTACTCGGAGCTGTTTTGCAGAATGATATGGAGGCTGTAAAGAACAGCAGCGCGCTGACATGCGATGCGGACACGACGGTTGTGATCTACGGTAAAAATCCGCTCAGAGAAGCCCTCATGGATCTCTTTGCACACGAGAATTCCTTCAGACATGTGACAGAATTTGTCCCGAAGGACTCTGTTCCGACATCCGCGAAGGGAGCCCTGCATATTGCGGATTTGGCAGAATAATTTAAGATGAATTCAAAAAAATCCACAGAATATGCACGAAATTTATCAATCATTCACGCAACTCAACGCGCTCTAAGTGCCTGACAGCTTGACGGTGGGGGTCGGTTTCCCTAAAATAGGTATGCACAAAGAATCTCTAAACATTTTGAAAAAAGCAGAAAGAAGGAGCAAGTTTTACGATGTGGGAACCATGCTGATCGCAGGTGTCATCGGCTGGCTTATGGGTAAAGTGAAGATCCCGACAAGCCCGGCGATCCTCGATCTGATCTTAGGACCGATGGCCGAGAAGAACTTCCGCACCGCACTCTTAAAGTCCAGCGGGAATGTGGGTGTATTCTTCAATACCCCGATCTGCTGGTTCTTCCTGGCCCTGATCGCATTCACCCTCTTTGGCGCGGTCCGCGGACAGTTAAAGAAAAAAGCGGAATAGCTGTTAAGAAAAAATACATAAAAATTTAGGGCACCCTGACTGGGTTGTAAATTAATTTCCAACGGTCAGGGTGCCTTTTTGGTGAAAACCTACAAAAATTATGAAAAACCATAGGAAATCAAAAGTATCTTTTGTGAAGACTTTCCATAAAACCATTGACAAGTTGTTCACAAACGTCTACAATATGTCGTGTAAAAATTTCATAAAGAAACCTAAAAAAATCGTTAAGAAAGTATTAGGAAAGAGAAAAGGAGTAGGTTTTATGAGAAAAAGAGTAGTATCACTCGCAATGGCAGCAGCTATGGCTCTCTCCCTGACAGCTTGCGGAAGCAGCTCCAGCAAAACAGAGACAACTGCAGCAGCTACAGAGGCAGCAAAAACAGAGACAACTGCAGCAGCTGAGGGAGCAGCTACAGAGGCAGCAGCTTCTGGCGTTGACACATCCGCATGGAAGGATAAAACAGTTACATGTATCGTTCCTTACGATGCAGGCGGCGGTACCGATACAGTTATGCGTGCTTTAGCAGACGCAGCGAAGGGTTCCTTCAAAAACATCTCCGTAGAGAACCGTTCCGGTGGCGGCGGAGCAACCGGTATGCTTGCTGGCGCAAACGCTAAGGCTGATGGCACAACCGTTACCATGATCACAGTAGAGCTTGCAACTCTTGAGGCTATGGGAACAAACGCTGGTCTTACATATTCCATGTTCAAACCGATCATGATGGTAAACAGCGCATGCGCAGCTATCACAGTAAACGCGAAGGATGATCGTTTCAACACGATCGAAGACTTCATCAACTACGCAAAAGAGAACGAGGTTTCCATGGGTAACTCCGGTAACGGCGCGATCTGGCACCTTGCAGCAGCAGGTCTTGCAAAAGAGACAGGCGCTCAGTTCAAACACGTTGCTTACGATGGAGCAGCAGGTGCGATCACAGACCTTCTTGGTGAGCACATCGACGCAGTAGCAGTTTCCTACGCTGAGGTTGCTAACTACGTTGAGTCCGGCGACTTAAAGGTTCTTGCAGTTATGAACGACAAACGTCTTGATTCCATTCCGGACGTTCCGACATGCCAGGAAGCTGGTTACAATGTAGTTCTTGGTACATGGAGAGGTCTTGGTGTTCCGAAGGATACTCCGGATGAAGTTGTTGACCAGCTCTATGAGATCTTCTCTCAGGCAGCAGAGTCTGACGCGTTTGTTGACTTCATGAACAAGTCCAACAACGTGATCGACGTTCTTGACGGCGCTACATTCGAGGAGCGTATCAAATCTGACCTTGAGACATACACAGCTCTGGTTACAGATCTTGGTCTGAAAGTACAGTAATGTAAACCGGCTCACCGGGGAGTGGGAAACCCACTCCCCGGTTTTGTCTGTGAGGGCTTTCCCCAGGGAGACCTCTGCGAGACAGTTGTTTTAGAATGGAGTTTCAATATGAGAAAAGGAAATATTATCGCAGGTCTGATCTGCTCAGCTTTAGCTGTTTATGTGATCGTTACCTGTCTTGGCTACCCGAGAGCAGAAGCTTACGGTACAGGCGTTCCGGGTCCGGGACTCTGGCCGGGGATCATCGCAGCCCTTCTTCTGATCTGCTCCGTAGGCCTTATCGTCGTTACCCTGATGATGAAGAAAGACCAGTTCCCGGAGCTTCCGATGTGGACACCGGGTACAAAACGTGTATACATTTCCATGGCGATCCTGCTTGTATACATGCTGGTATTATCTACACTTGGATTTATCATTCCGTCAGTGATCATGCTGTTCGCGTTCTGCCAGTGGTTTCATAAAGGCGCTTTCTGGAAAAACGCACTGATCTCCGTGATCGTGGTCCTGGCAATTTACTTTATTTTCAAGAACTTCCTGAATGTGCCGATCGACTTCGGTATGTTCAGCATTTAAAGAAAGGGGTAGCAGAATGAGTTTCTTTTTAGAAGTATTTCAGAGCGCGTTCAGCCCCATGGTACTGTTCTACATGATCGCAGGTGTAGCAGCCGGAATCTGTATCGGAGCACTGCCGGGACTTACCGCAACTATGGGTGTAGCCCTTCTTCTGCCGCTTACATTCGGTATGGATGCCACAGCAGGTATCCTCATGTTACTTGGAATTTACGTGGGAGCAATCTATGGCGGATCTATTTCCGCGATCCTTTTACATACACCGGGTACACCGGCCTCTGCTGCAACCGCTATTGATGGATATCAGTTCTCCAAGCGCGGTGAGGCAGGACGTGCACTCGGTATCGCAACACTTTCCAGTTATGTGGGCGGTGTTGTCAGCGTTCTCTGCTTATGGCTCATCAGCCCGCAGCTTGCGAAGCTTGCATTAAAGTTCAGCTCTGCTGAGTTCTTCTTACTCGCGGTATTCGGACTCTGTATCATTGCCAACATCTCCGGCGAGAATATGGCAAAGGGCTTGATCTGCGGATTCTTAGGAATCTTAACAGCTACTGTCGGTATCGACAGCGTAACAAGCTATATTCGTTTCACAGACAACGCAAACCTTCTCTCCGGTATTCAGTACATTCCGGTTATGATCGGTCTCTTCGCGATGAGCCAGGCTTTCGAGACCATCGAGGATATCTACAGCACCGATGAGATCGATGCGAGCGTAACAAGACTTCTTCCGACAAAGGAGGATGTGAAGACGATCCTTCGCGTTGCTCCGGTTACGGGCCTCATCGGAACCATGATCGGTATCATCCCTGGTGCCGGTGCCGATATCGGATCCTTTGTTGGATACAACACTGCCCGCGGCATGTCCAAACATCCGGAACAGTTCGGTAAAGGAAGCCCGGAGGCAGTAGCTGCTTCTGAGGGTGGCAACAACGGTGTAACCGGTGGTGCCATGATCCCGATGCTGACACTCGGTGTTCCGGGTGATGCCGTAGCAGCCATTATGATCGGTGCGTTGACGATTCAGGGTCTTACTCCGGGACCGATGCTCTTTAAGACAAACAAGGTCCTCGTTTACACGATCTTCCTTGGAATGTTTGTGGCAAACACCATCATGGTACTCCTCGGATTCTCCTGCATCCGCCTTTTCACAAAGGTACTTAGCGTTCCGAAGACGATCCTTACACCGGTCATCTTCATCCTCTGCGTCGTAGGAAGCTATGCGATGAGAAGCAATTTCTACGATGTGGGAACGATGTTAATTGCAGGCGTGATCGGCTGGCTCATGGGTAAAGTAAAGATCCCGACAAGCCCGGCGATCCTTGGCCTGATCTTAGGGCCGATGGCTGAGAAGAACTTCCGTACCGCACTGTTAAAGTCCAGTGGTAACCCGGTCGTATTCTTCAACACCCCGATTTGTTGGTTCTTCCTGGCCCTGATCGCGTTCACACTGTTTGGCGCGATCCGCGGACAGTTAAAGAAGAAAACAAATTAAAAACTGTGGATTTTTAAGCCGCATCTGCTTTCCGGTTTTGTGCCGGGGAGAGAGGCGGCTTTTTTATGTAACAGGAAATTCCGAGGAATTCCTTGCATTTGGCGGAAGGATTCCGGTTACAAAAGACAGAATTGAATAATGGTAAGGCATGGCGCATAAGATTTTGCAAGGCATAATTCGGCGGAGCAAGGTATGAGAGGGCAGAAAAACGATGATGTTACCCGGACGGACTCTGCCGGGATGTTTGCGGATGCGATGAAGGGGGAGACAATTTTGACGCTCATCGGGATGAGAGCGGTACATATTGAAAATTACAGGAGTATTCTTGTATACACGGATTCGGAGATCCGGATCCAGTGCAGGCATTATATTCTTTCTGTCTCAGGGAAAAAATTAAAGATCTGTTATTATGATAAGGATGAGATGAAGATATCCGGCCGCCTGGAGGTGATCCGGTTTGAATAGATTTGAAAAATTCCGTGAGGGAAGCGTGAAAGTCCGGATCGAGGGGAGAGGGATAGAGCGCTTTTTTAATATCGCAGCTCAGAGAGGGATCATGATCGAGAAAATCGAGACAAAAGAGATTCCTGCTGCGGAGCATGACCGATATGATAATCGCGTTGAAAAGAATGAATTGGAAAATGAGGAAAGAAAGCAGGGGAAAACTGTCTGCTTTCAGACCTCGCCGAAAGATTTCAAGCGCCTGAAATCCATCGCCCGAAAAACGAATGTTCTCCTGCGAATCACAGAGAAGCACGGTTTTCCATTTCTGCTGATTCTTGGACGCCGCAGGAGTCTCTGGGTCGGCGGTCTGGCGGCATTTTTTCTGTTGATCTGCCTCTCATCCTTCTACGTGTGGGACATCTCCTTTGAAGGAAATCACCGCTTTACAGATGAGACCTTGCTGCACTTTATGGCCACAGTCCCGGTGCAGTGCGGGATGAGAAAGAGCCGGATCTCCTGCACAGAACTGGAAAAAAGAATCCGGAACGCGTTCCCTGAGATCAGCTGGGTGTCAGCGGAACTGACCGGCACGAGACTCACGATCCATTTGCGGGAGAATAACAGGATCCTACAGGCAAGGCTTGAACCGGAAAGTCCATGTGAGCTCACAGCCGGGACAGACGGCACCGTGACAAGGATCATCGTCCGGAACGGAAAAGCCAGAGTGAAGGTCGGAGACACGGTGAAAGCCGGGGATGTTCTGGTATCGGGGGAACTCCCGCTCTATGATGATTTCGAGGCCCTTGTGAAGATCAATAAAGTCCATGCAGATGCCGAAGTATACGCGAAAACCACAAGGACAGTCGAATGGAAGTGCCCGGAAACAAAGGAGATCCGCGCAAGGACAGGAAAGAGACGCAGAGGTATCTTTTTTAAATTTCTGGATCTGGAATTCTGTTTTCTGACGCCAGGTCTCAAAAAAGAAAACACATGGGAACTTTTTATGGAAGAATTCCAGCTGAAGCTTTCGAAAAATTTTTATCTCCCGGTCTACGGCGGGATCCTCACCGCAGAGGAATATGTTCCCTACGAAAAAGTCCTCACGGAAGCAGAGATCTCGGAGTCTGCGGACCGATATTTGAACGAATATTTACAAAATTTTACCGAAAAAGGTATACAAATCCTTGGTAGTGATGTTAGAATAGAGAGAAGTGAACCGCACTGGACGATTCATGGAACACTGACGGTGGTGGAGGACATCGCGAAGGAATCCCCCATCCCGGAAGATCAGGAGGAGATTCAGACAGTAGATGAGCATCATTGAGACAATCATAGATATTCCTGCAGAGCATGAACGGAAGATCTGCGGACAGTTTGACAGTTATCTGAAGAAAATCGAGCGGACGCTTCACGTATCCATGGTGGCGCGGGATGGGGAGATCAAGGTCATTGGACCGGATCATGCCGTAAAACGTGCCAAGAGCGTGTTTTCGACGCTTCTGGAGCTTTCGAAGCGGGGCGAAGAGATCGGGGAACAGAACGTGGATTACGCTCTGGCTCTTTCCTTTGAAGATAAGGACACGGAAATGCTTTCCCTGGACCGCGATATCATCTGTCACACCATAAATGGAAAACCGGTAAAACCGAAGACACTGGGACAGAAGCAGTATATCGATCTGATCCGGAAAAAAATGATCGTGTTCGGCGTGGGGCCTGCGGGAACCGGAAAAACGTATCTTGGCATGTCCATGGCGATTCAGGCATTTAAAAATGGGGAAGTGGGCAGGATCATTCTGACGCGTCCGGCCATCGAGGCGGGAGAGAAGCTTGGCTTCCTTCCGGGAGATCTTCAGAGCAAGATCGATCCGTACCTGCGTCCGCTTTACGATGCCCTGTACCAGATCATGGGCGCGGACAGCTATCTTCACAACTCGGAGAAAGGCCTGATCGAGGTGGCACCGCTCGCCTACATGCGTGGGCGTACCCTGGACAACGCCTTTATTATCCTTGATGAGGCTCAGAATACGACCCAGGCCCAGATGAAGATGTTCCTTACAAGGATCGGTTTCGGTTCCAAGGTTATTATCACCGGCGACCAGTCCCAGAAAGACCTGCCTGCGGGTCAGGTATCTGGTCTCGACGTGGCACTCAAGGTGTTAAAGAATATTGACGATATCGGGATCTGCCGGTTCTCCAATGAGGATGTGGTGAGACATCCGCTTGTTCAGAAGATCGTGAAAGCATATGATGATTATGAAGGCCGCGAGAAGCCGGATAGAATATCCCGCGCGGAACATGGGAAGAGCGGCCGGGAAGGACGGGAACAGAGATGACAGTGACAGTGGAGTACGAAGCAGAAGAAAAGCTGGATCTCCCCTATGAGGAGATCATCAAAAATGTGATCGAGGAGTCCCTGGATTATGTGGAGTGCCCGTATGATGCGGAGGTAAATGTTCTCCTGACGGATAATGCCGGGATCCACCAGATCAACCTTGATATGCGCGGGATCGACAACCCGACAGACGTTTTGTCGTTCCCGATGTGTGATTTTGAGACACCGGGCGACTTTTCCCATCTGGAAGAGACGCCGGAGGAATACTTCGACCCGGATACAGGGGAATTACTTATGGGGGATATTGTAATTTCCGTGGATAAGGTGAAAGAGCAGGCTGAGAAGTATGGCCACTCTCAGACGAGAGAACTGGCATTCTTAGTAGCGCACAGCATGCTTCATTTATCCGGCTACGACCATATGGAGGATGAGGAGCGGATCCAGATGGAGGACATGCAGAGAGAAATTCTGGAACGGAGGGGTTACAGGAGATGAGAAAACGGGGCAGAGCATTTATTATTGGTATTGGAATCATGATGGCAGCGGCAGCGCTCTCCGGATGCGGGAAGAAAGCGGAGGAAACAGCCGTGACGACGGAGGCGGAGACAGAGACGCCAGAGGAGACAAAAACGATCGTCCTCGAGACAGAGCCGACGACGGAGGCGGAGACGGAACCGGAAGGTCCGGAGGAACGCAAAGAAGTCGACGGAAAGATCCAGAGTTACCTGACCGGTGAGATGGTGGATGTGGCGAAAGCTAACAGACGCCCTGTTGCGGTCATGATGAGCAATGATAAAGCATCTCTGCCCCAGTACGGCATCAACCGGGCGGATGTTGTCTACGAGGCGCCGGTGGAGGGCGATATGAACCGCTACATGGCGATCTTCGAGGACTATGATGATATCGAGCGGATCGGTTCCGTCAGAAGCTGCCGTACCTACTATACATATTTCGCGAGAGAGTACGATGCGATCTATGCCCACTACGGACAGAGCACCTTCGCAGTTCCGTATCTGAAAAATGTGGACAATATCAACGGTGTCGATGGCACAGGCGGAAATGCGTTCTACCGCACAAAGGACAAGAAGGCACCGCATAACGCCTACACAAGCGGCGCGAAATTAAACAAGACCATCGGTCAGCTGGGCTACCGCACTTCCTACAGCGATACCTACAGCGGACATTTCCAGTTCTCAAAAAACGCTTATGTCCCGGCAGAATCAGACGCAAAGGACGCGTATAAGTTCTATCCGTCCTATGCGATGAACAATCCGTGGTTTGAGTACAATGAGGGAGACGGAAAATATTACCGGTTCCAGTACGGCGGAAAGCACAACGGAGACGGCGGCCAGATCGCTGTCAGGAACGTGATCTTCCAGTACGTGGAGTGGGGACATTACGCCAGCACCGATTATCTCAATATCAATGTTCACAAGGGCGGTGCGGGTTATGTGTTTACAGGCGGAAAGTGTGTCCCTGTGTCCTGGAAAAAGGACGGGGATTTCGGACCGACCCGCTACTATGACTCTGAAGGAAAGGAAGTTATGCTTAACAAAGGAAAGACCTGGATCTGCATTGTAGGAGCGGACAGGTACAGTAAAGCTGAGATTTATGGAAAGTAACAGACAGAAAAAGAAGAAGGAATCCAATTTCGTCGTTCAGGGAAGTATCCTTGCAGTGGCATCCATCGTCGTGAGGATCATCGGAATCGCTTACCGTATTCCGATGATCAACATCATCGGCGATGAGGGAATGGGGTATTATGGAACTGCGTTTAATGTATACAATATTGCGCTGCTCCTCTCATCCTACAGCCTGCCGCTTGCCGTGTCGAAAATGGTTTCAGCGAGACTTGCGGGAAAGCAGTACCGGAATGCCGCCAGGATCCTCCGCGCGGCGCTTTGCTATGCCACCATCGTGGGTGCCTTTGCGGCTGCGGTGATCTGGTTCGGTGCTGATTTCTTCGCAAAAGATGTGTTCTTTATGCCCTACGCGTCATTTGCACTGAGGACGTTAGCACCGACGGTATGGATCATGGCATATCTCGGCGTGTTCCGCGGATATTTTCAGGGGCAGGGCACAATGGTGCCAACCGCATTCTCCCAGATTTTTGAACAGATCGTAAACGCCATCGTGAGTGTTGCAGCGGGAAGCTTCCTCTTTAATCAGGCATTAAAGACAGAGGTATTAAAAAATCAGACAGGAGACGGATATTCCAACGCCTGGGGCGCAGCAGGCGGAACGATCGGTACAGGCGCGGGCGCATTTACAGCATTGATCTTTTTGTTGTTCTTATTCGTGGCCTGCGCGAAGATGAGAAAGCGTCAGATCAGAAGGGATCAGACAGAGGCTTTGGAGAGCTACGGGGATATCACAAAAGTCCTTTTCTTTACAGTCGTTCCGGTCATCTTAAGCTCTGCGATCTACAACCTGAACAGTGTACTGGATAACGGAATCCTTGCGTACAACTTTAAGGTCCTCGGACAGGGGGATGAGTTTGCCTCCATCTGGGGCGTGTATACAGGAAAGTATCACCTTCTGATCAACGTGCCGATGGCAATCTCCAATGCCCTTTCTTCCTCTCTGATCCCGTCTGTTTCGCGGGCGGTGGCAGTGGGAGATAAGAAGCTTGTGAGAGCGCGTGTGGCCTCCGCAATCCGCTTCGCCTGCATTGTGGCGATCCCGTCTACAGTAGGGCTTACGGTCCTCGCAGGCCCGGTCAACGACCTGTTATTCTCAGGAGATAATACTCTGGCGATCCGTATGACGATCTACGGTTCTCTTGCAGTCGTATTCTATTCCGTATCTACGGTTACGAACGCGATCCTTCAGGGGATCGATAAGATGCGTCTCCCGATCTTCCACGCGGTGATCGCTCTGGTGCTTCACCTGATTGCCCTGGAGATCATGGCCCTCGGATTCCATATGGGAATTTACAGCATGGTATTCGCGAATATTCTGTTCGCGGTATTTATGGTTCTGATGAATGCGAGATCGATCCGGAAGCTTTTGGGATATCGTCAGGAGATGAAAAAGACAGTAGTGATCCCGGTGATCGCTTCCGCGGTAATGGGAATCTTCGCTTTTGGCTCCTATCAGCTTGCCCATCTTGCGGTGAAGAGCAATGCTTTATCGACTCTCTTTGCAATGATGATCGCTGTTGTCGTGTACGGTGTGCTTCTTATTAAACTTGGAGCGCTGGACGCATCAGAACTCAAGACCATGCCGGGCGGAACGAAGCTTCTCCGGGTGTTCAGAAAGTTGCGTCTGATGTAATATAAGAATGCGATCTGGGTGGGAACCGGGCATGGCGGCGGACTGCCGCAGCCTGAATAGAATTTTTTGGATTTAAATGTTTAAAATAGAAAAAGAAAGCAGATACTTACGTTCAAAGGAGGAAGATTCCTATGAAAAAGTATGTATCCTGCTTTCTTTTCTTTTTCGCCCTGACATCCGCGAGCCTGATCACATTGTTTTTTATGACAGCCGGGGAAAAAGCCCAGAGGGTGGAGGAGGTCCAGATGCAGGAATCTGTGGAAGAACCGCTATTTGCAAGGGAAACGGAAGAGGAGATTCATGTGGTCCTGAATATGGAACAGGTGGAAAATGAAACGGTGGAGGATGAAGAGCAATATTTTCTCGTGGCAGAGGAAGGTTACCTGATCGTCTACGACAAAGGACAGGAGAAGACGGAGCTTTTTACTCATATGCCTCTGGCAGAGTTCCCGGCAAAAGAACAGGAACGGCTGATGGCCGGGATCTGGTTCCCTACGATGGCTGAAATCTTCAGTTATCTGGAGTCTTACAGCAGCTAAAATCCGGTTAAGAACATCGACTTGAGCTGCTTTTTTGCCGGAAATGGAAAAGAAGCGGGACAGTTACTACTTGAAATTTTTGCGCCATGTCGATATACTATTATAAAATTGCGTGATACCGGGAAAGAAGACGAAAAGTCCAAAGACCGGTTCCGCTTCAGAAAAACCTGAGAACGGGAGAAAAGAATGGCAGAACGTTTAAGAGGAAAGAAAGGAATTATCATCGGTGGAGGCGCGTCGGGACTGATGGCTGCGATCACAGCGGCAAAAAAGGGTGCGTCTGTGACCGTCTTAGAACACACGGTACGTCCCGGAAAGAAGATCCTGTCCACAGGAAACGGGAAGTGCAACCTGACGAATCTCTATATGGATCCATCCTGCTACCGGAGTGAACAGAAGGGATTTGAGGAGGCTGCGATTGAGAAATTTCCTCCATCGGCCACGGTGTCATTCTTCCGTGAACTTGGAGTCCTTACAATGGACCGGGGCGGCTACGTGTACCCCATGTCCGGTCAGGCACAGACTGTTCTGGACGCGCTCCTTCGCGGGGTGGACCGGTCAGGTGTCCGTATCGTCACGGAGTGCAAAATTGAAAAAGCGGAACGAAGAAACGACAAATTTGCGGTCGTGACGGATCAGGGGACATTTACCGGGGATTTCCTGATTCTGGCCTGCGGTTCAAAAGCCGCGAAGGGAACGGGTTCCGACGGTAGCGGGTATGAGCTTGCAAAGCAGTTTGGACACCGGATCGTGAAACCGCTTCCGGCTTTGGTGCAGCTCCGATGCGATGGAAAACTGCTTCCGATGGCAGCGGGTGTCCGGACGGAATGTCTGGTGACGATCCGGACAGAGGACGGAAGGCCAGTCGCGAAGGACCGGGGAGAACTCCAGATCACAGATTATGGGATCTCCGGAATTCCGGTATTTCAGGTGAGCCGGTATGCGGCAAGGCTTTTGGACCAGAAGAAAAAAACGTTTGCGTCCTTGGATTTTCTCCCGGATCTGGATGAAACAGGAGTCCGGTCTCTTTTGAAGGAGCAGAAATCCTGTCTTCCGGAAGAAACCGCAGAGATATTTTTGGGCGGTATTTTTAATAAAAAATTAGCGTCAGTGCTCTTAAAGGCAGCGAATGTCCGGCCGGAGAAAACAGCGGGACTTCTCGCACAAGAGGAGCTGGACCGCCTGTTCCTTGCGATCCGTGAATTTGTGGTTCCGGTGAAGGAGACAAATCCCTTCGAGCAGGCCCAGATCTGTGCCGGAGGTGTTGACACAGCAGAGATCGATCGAGAGACCATGCAGTCGAAACATGTTCCCGGACTTTATATCATCGGAGAGCTTCTGGACGTGGATGGAATCTGCGGCGGGTATAATCTGCAGTGGGCATGGTCCTCCGGATATGCAGCCGGTTCTCATGCTGCGGCAGGGATCGTCCCAGAATACAGAAAAAATGACCGCGGACAGGCAAAGCCCCTGACATTTTCCGGAGCAGAGGGAAAAAGAAGTCAGGGAAAACAGGAAAGGAAAAAACGTACATATGATCCGGATCAATCAGCTCACACTTCCCGTGGAGCACGGGAAAGAGGCTATAAAGAAAAAAGCGGCAAAGCTTCTAAAAATCGATGAATCGGCGATCGGGGAGATCCGGATCGTCCACAGATCCATCGACGCGAGAAAGAAGCCGCAGCTGTTGTTCAGCTATATCGTAGATGTAGCGCTCAAAAATGGGAAAAAAGAAGGAGCTGTGATCAAAAAGGCGGCAAACCAGAATGTCCGCGCGGAAGACTCCCGTCCCTATGAGTACCCGGAACACGGGACAATGGAGATGAGAAAACGTCCGGTGATCATCGGAGCAGGTCCGGCCGGCATGTTTGCGGCTCTGGCTCTTTCCGAGAACGGATATGCCCCGATCCTTTTAGAACAGGGCGATGCCGTGGAGGAGAGAACGAAAAAAGTAGAGGATTTCTGGAAAAACGGGGATGAAGCTCTGGATATCCGTTCCAATGTCCAGTTTGGTGAGGGCGGAGCCGGAACATTCTCCGATGGAAAATTAAATACACTGGTGAAGGATACTTCTGGAAGAAACGGAAAAGTTCTCGCCTTATTCGTGGAGATGGGCGCAGACGCTTCGATCCTCTATGATCATGCGCCCCATATCGGAACAGATGTGCTGAGGGATGTTGTTAAGAATCTGAGAAACAGGATTATCGCCGGCGGCGGAGAGGTTCATTTCCGGACGGAGGTTACTAAGATTCTGGAAGAAAACGGAAAAGTTACCGGAGTGATGACGGCGGATGGCTCTGTGATCGAGACCGATCATGTGATCTTATCCGTGGGACACAGTGCGAGAAATCTTTTTGCAGAGCTTGACCGGATGAAGGTATTTATGGAGCCGAAACCTTTTGCGGTGGGGCTCCGGATCCAGCATCCGCAGGCACAGATCAATCAGAACCAGTATGGGATGGAGAAAGTGGAAAAACTCGGCGCAGCTCCTTATAAGGTGACGGCAAAGACCACCGGCGGACGCGGTGTATATTCTTTCTGCATGTGTCCGGGCGGAATGGTGGTGAACGCCTCCTCAGAAAAGGGACGTCTCGCTGTCAACGGAATGAGCAATTTTAAGAGAGACAGCGGTGTTGCGAACAGTGCGATCATTGTTGCCGTTACTCCGGAGGATTTCCCGGAAGCCGGACCATTAGGCGGCATCTCCTTCCAGAGAAAGCTGGAAGAACAAGCATATGCTCTGGGCGGAGGAAAGATCCCGATCCAGCTTTATGGTGATTTCGCCGCGAACCGACCGACGGTGGCCCTGGGAGATGTAGATCCTGTATTCTGCGGGGATTATTCCTTCGCGAACTTACGGGAGCTGATGCCAGAGGCCTTGAACGGAGCGTTCTTAGAAGGAATGGAGCAGTTCGGAAGACGGATCAGGGGATTCGACCGGGCGGACGCCGTTCTTGCGGGAATTGAGAGCCGTACGTCATCACCGCTCAGGATCTGCCGCGATGAGAGCCTTCAGAGCAGTTTAAAGGGGCTTTATCCGTGCGGCGAGGGAGCCGGGTACGCCGGAGGAATCACATCGGCGGCCATGGACGGCCTGAAGGTTGCGGAAGAGATCATCAAACGGTATGCGGCGGTTAAGCAAATGTAAACAGTCGGCAGTGCGTCGGAAGACAGCATTTCCGAACACCGTAGAAAAGAGGATTTTTCATATGACAGAGAGAGAATTATTAAAGGATAAAAAGAGAATCGTGATCAAGATCGGATCTTCCTCACTGACACATGCGGAGACCGGTGACTTAAATCTTGCGAAGATCGAAAAGCTTGTCCGTGTCATCAGCGACATGAGAGGAATGGGAAAGGAAGTGATCCTGGTTTCCTCCGGCGCGATCGCAACGGGCCGCCAGACCCTCGGCGGAAAAAAGCCGGAGACGGTCGCCGAGAAACAGGCTTACGCAGCAGTTGGCCAGGCACGGCTCATGATGGTGTACCAGAAACTCTTCTCCGAGTACAATCAGACCGCGGCACAGATCCTGATCACGAAGGCGACGATTTTAGACGATACTTCCCGAGCGAACGCGAAGAATACATTCAATGAGCTTCTAAAGCTTGGAACCGTGCCGATCGTAAACGAGAATGATACCGTATCTACATATGAAATTAAATTCGGTGATAATGACAGACTTTCCGCCATTGTTGCGGCACTTGTAGAGGGAGATCTATTATTCCTTCTCTCCGACATTGACGGTCTCTACACGGATGATCCGAAGAAGAACCCGGATGCAAAATTCATCAGTCAGGTGGATGAACTCACGGATGAATTTATGGCTATGGGGAAAGGAACCACGGGAAGTGACGTGGGAACCGGCGGTATGGCGACGAAGCTCCATGCTGCGAAGATCGCTACGGAGAGTGGAGCCGATATGGTGATCGCCAACGCGGACGATGTGGAAGTGATGTGGCGGATCTTAAAGGGTGAGGAGATCGGAACACTCTTTAAAGCAAATAAGAGCAGCGAATTTGCGCTGTTAGACTATATCCAGAGCATTCACGCTTAAAGGCCGATATCAAGTAACTGTTCAGTAGGTCTGCGCATTTACTGCGCTGACCGTAAGAAAAAGGGTGGAGTCTCTGAAAAAAATGAGAGGATAAGAAATCATATATGAAACAGGAACAGATCGACAGAATCAACGAACTTTACCATAAATCCCAGGCCGTAGGTCTTACGGACGTGGAAAAAGAGGAGCAGGCAGCTTTGAGAAAACAGTATGTTGCCGATATCAAGGCAAGCCTTCGCGGTCATTTAAACAATATTTCCATTGTCGAGAAGGATGGTTCCGTGACAGATCTTGGAAAGAAATACGGAAATGTTGGAAAAACAGAAAGCTGAACTTAGAAATACGATCCGGCAGCAGCTAAAAGCTCTGCCGGAGAAAGAAAAAGAGGTCCTGGACCGTGAGATCGCAAAACGCGTTCTGGAACTTGCGGAAATCGGGAATGGGATCGTATTTGCATATGCGTCCTTAAGATGGGAAGCGGGGACGGGTAAGATATTAGAGGAGCTATGGAAAGAGAAAAGATCTGTCTTTCTCCCGAGAGTTTCGGGAGAAACGATGGAATTCTTCCTGACCGGATCGAAAAAAGATCTGACAGAAGGAGCTTTTCATATCCTGGAGCCAAAGGCAGGATGCCGGAGCGCAGATGAGAGCGCAGCAGAAGCCACAAAGACGGGAGTCCGGTCATCGGCCTGGATTTCATCTGCACCGATCCTGATTCCCGGTATGGCTTTTACGGAACATGGAAGCCGTCTCGGAAAAGGCGGCGGATATTATGACAGGTATCTGGAGAAGAACCGCGATCATAAAACCATTGCCCTTGCATATGAATTTCAGATCATAAAGGAGCTTCCAGCGGGACCGCTGGATCAAAATGTTGATATGATCGTGACAGAGAGACGCGTGATCCGCTGTACTTAAGGAGATCACGAAGCCGGAGAGGAGCAGAGATGTTAATAGAAATCGGACAGAAAGCAAAAGAAACTTCTTATATTCTCGGGAAAATGGGAACAGATTTAAAAAATGTCGGGCTTCTGGCTGCAGCCAGAGAGATCTTAGAGGAAGAGGATGAGATCTTAAAGGCCAATGCTGCGGATGTTGCAAAGGCAAAAGAGAGAGGGATGGCTCCGGGACTTGTGGACCGCCTGGAGTTAAACCACAAGCGTATTGAAGGGATCGTGGAAGGCATGCGTCAGGTCGTGGGACTTGAAGATCCGGTGGGAGAGGTGATCTCCATGAAAAGGCGTCCGAACGGACTCCTGATCGGGCAGAAACGTGTGCCGTTCGGTGTCATCGGAATCATCTACGAGGCGAGACCGAATGTGACAGCGGATGCCTTTGCCCTCTGCTTTAAGACAGGAAATGCTGTAATCCTCCGCGGCGGCAGTGATGCGCTGGAATCCAATAAGGCCATCGTTGCGGCGATCAGGAATGGCTTAAAGAAGGAAAGAATCCCGGAGGACGCGATCTCTCTGATCGAGGATACGAGCCATGAGACTGCGAGAGAATTTATGCGGATGAACGGATATCTGGATGTTTTGATCCCGAGAGGCGGGGCTGGACTGATCCGCACAGTTGTGGAGAACAGTACGGTGCCGGTGATCGAGACAGGAACCGGAAACTGTCATGTGTATGTGGATGAGAGTGCGGATTTTGATATGGCGCTTGATATCATCTTTAATGCGAAGACCCAGAGGATCGGCGTCTGCAACGCATGTGAATCTACACTGGTACACAGAAATATTGCAAGGGAATTTCTGCCGTTAATGAAAAAACGGCTGGACGAGAAGAATGTGGAGATCCGCGCTGATGAGGAAGCCCGTTCTATCGTGCCGGAATTTACGGCGGCGACAGAGGAAGACTGGGGAAAAGAATATCTGGACTATATTCTTTCCTGCAAGGTCGTTGACTCCGTCGATGAGGCCATCTCCCATATCAACCGCTATAACACCGGACATTCTGAGGCTATCGTCACAAAGGACTATGAGAATGCCCAGAAATTCTTAAATGAGGTGGATGCAGCAGCAGTCTATGTCAATGCCTCCACGAGATTTACCGACGGATTTGAGTTTGGCTTCGGGGCGGAGATCGGGATCAGTACCCAGAAACTTCATGCGAGAGGACCGATGGGACTCCTTGCTCTGACTTCTACGAAGTTCATCATCTATGGAGACGGACAGATCAGAAAGTAAAGAACATCGAGGTTGCAATTTCGGGGAATCTTGGGTATAATCATTCGGGACAGTTCAGCCGGACGTTCGATCTGAATTGAAAAGAGAACGGCTGAGCAGAATGGCTTATAAAAATAGTTGGAGAAATATCAGAATGACAGATAAAAATATCATCGCGGGTGCCCCGACAGAGGAGCCGGCGAGACAGCAGTATTTTATGGAACAGGTAAAGAAACTTGTGGAGGCGGAGAGTGCGAAAAAAGGCCGCCCGCTGACCTGTTTTATCAATACCTTCGGATGTCAGATGAACGCCAGAGACTCCGAAAAACTCCTTGGGATCTTAAAGGAAGCCGGTTATGAGGAGGGAACCGATGAGAATTCAGATTTCGTCCTCTACAATACATGCACCGTTCGTGAGAACGCGAACTTAAAGGTTTATGGCCGCCTTGGATATTTAAGCGGTGTAAAGAGAAAGAATCCGGATATGATGATCGCCCTCTGCGGCTGCATGATGCAGGAGCCGGAGGTAGTCGCAAAGATCAAGAAGAGCTACCGCCATGTGGATCTGATCTTCGGAACCCACAATATCTTCAAGCTTGCGGAGCTGCTCTACGAGCGCTTCCTGGAGAAGAAGATGGTGGTCGATGTATGGGAAGGAACAAACGAGATCGTGGAGGAACTCCCGATCGAGAGAAAGTATCCGTTCAAATCTGGTGTCAACATCATGTTCGGCTGCAACAACTTTTGCAGCTACTGCATCGTGCCGTATGTGCGCGGACGCGAGAGAAGCAGGGAGCCGGAAGATATTATCAAGGAGATCGAGGGTCTTGTAGCTGACGGTGTCGTGGAAGTCATGCTTCTGGGACAGAACGTCAACTCCTACGGAAAGAACCTGGAACAGCCAATCACGTTTGCGGAGCTCCTTAGAAGAGTGGAAAAGATCGAGGGACTTGAGCGGATCCGCTTCATGACTTCCCATCCGAAGGATCTCTCCGATGAACTCATCGAGACCATGAAGAACTCCAAAAAGATCTGCAGCCATTTGCATCTTCCGCTTCAGTCTGGCAGCAGTGAGATCTTGAAGAGAATGAACCGCAAATACTCGAAGGAACAGTACCTCGCCCTGGTGGAGAAGCTCCGTGCGGCGATGCCGGATATTTCCCTGACCACCGATATCATCGTGGGATTCCCGGGAGAGACAGAGGAGGACTTCGAGGAGACCATGGATGTGGTGA
Organism: Clostridium sp. AM30-24; assembly: GCF_003480435.1. Taxonomy (GTDB): domain Bacteria; phylum Bacillota; class Clostridia; order Lachnospirales; family Lachnospiraceae; genus Pilosibacter. The sequence continues at coordinate 88,147 of NZ_QUJB01000001.1, forward strand.
GAAAAGTGCGTTACGACAGTGCTTTCACCTTCATCTACTCCAAACGTACCGGAACACCGGCGGCTGCTATGCCAAACCAGGTTCCGGAGGACGTGGTAAAGAACCGTTTCGACCGCCTGCTTAAGGAGGTCCAGGACATCGCGGCTGAGGTCGTAAAGCGTCATGAGGGAACGGTACAAAAAGTCCTTGTGGAGGAGATCGATACTCACGAGGCAGGCTTTGTGACAGGAAGACTTTCCAACAACACAGTCGTACATTTCGCCGGAGACGCATCTCTGATCGGAAAGATCGTTGATGTCTCCTTAGACGAGGCAAAGGGATTCTACTATATGGGATCTCTTGTAAAATAAGATGAAATGCATGTGACGCCCGGAGCCGAGTGCTTCGGGCGCTGTGGGCATGTTAAGGAATAGGAGAAAAGACGTGGGACAGATTTCACCAATGATGACACATTATCTCGAAACAAAAAAACAGTATCCGGACTGTATCCTTTTTTACCGGTTGGGTGATTTCTACGAGATGTTTTTTGAGGATGCCAAGACGGTTTCAAGAGAACTGGAACTGACACTGACGGGAAAGGACTGCGGCCTGGAAGAGCGGGCACCGATGTGCGGTGTGCCATTCCACGCGGTGGAAGGTTATCTCACGAGACTTGTCCAGAAAGGCTATAAGGTCGCTATCGCGGAGCAGATGGAGGACCCGAAGCTCGCAAAGGGCCTTGTAAAGCGTGAAGTCATCCGCGTTGTGACACCGGGAACCATCACGAGTTCCCAGGCCCTGGATGAGACAAAGAACAACTACCTGATGGCGGTTGTGTATACCGGAAATAATTACGGAATTGCGACGGTCGACATTACGACCGGCGATTTTTTTGTTACAGAAGTGACGAGCGAGCGGGCACTGCTTGATGAGATCAATAAGTTCACACCGTCGGAGCTCGTGTGCAACGAGGCGCTCTTTATGTCCGGGCTGGACATGGATGAGTTAAAAGAACGGTATCATTTTGCCGTGACCGCCCTGGAAAACAGGTTTTTCTCGGACGATGACTGCAGAAAGATCTTAAAAGAGCATTTCCATGTGATGAGTCTGGAAGGACTGGGCCTGGGCGACTACGAGAACGGAATGATCGCCTCCGGTGCTGTTCTTCAGTACCTCTATGAGACACAGAAGAATGACCTGTCCCATCTGACGAAGATCACACCGTATACGACAGGTCAGTTCATGATGATCGACACCTCCACGAGACGAAATCTGGAGTTGGTTGAGACTTTAAGGGAAAAACAGAAGCGCGGATCCCTGCTCTGGGTTCTCGATAAGACAAAGACGGCCATGGGAGCGAGACTTCTCCGTTCTTTTATTGAACAGCCGTTGATCGATAAAGCGGAGATCGAGCGCCGCCAGCAGGCCATCGAGGAACTGAACATGAACTATATTTCCAGGGAGGAGATCCGGGAATACTTAAATTCCGTCTACGACCTGGAACGCCTCATGGGCCGCATCAGTTACAAGACAGCGAACCCGAGAGACCTTCTCTCCTTTAAGAATTCTCTGGAGATGCTGCCGTATATTAAAGATATTCTCGGAGAATTCTCCTGCGAGCTCTTAAAAAAGATGAATGAGGACCTGGACCCGCTCCGGGACCTCTATGAGCTGATCGACCGCTCCATTGTCGACGAGCCGCCGATCACGGTCCGCGAGGGAAACATCATCAAGGACGGATACAGCGAGGAAGCCGACAAGTACCGGAAGGCGAAGACTGAGGGGAAGGCATGGCTGGCGGATCTTGAGACGGAGGAGAAGGAAAAGACAGGGATTAAAAATCTGAAGATCAAGTACAACAAGGTGTTCGGCTACTATTTTGAGGTGACGAACTCCTTCAAGGACTTAGTTCCGGAGTACTTTATCCGTAAACAGACACTGACAAACGCAGAGCGGTACACCACAGACCGCCTGAAAGAGCTGGAAGACATCATCATGGGCGCGGAGGACCGCCTCTACACCTTAGAGTATGACCTGTTCTGCGACGTGCGTGATCAGATCGCGGCGGAAGTCCTGCGGATCCAGAGTACCGCGAAGGCTATTGCGGGCATTGACGTGTTCACATCCCTGTCCACGGTGTCCATGAGAAATAACTATGTGAAGCCGAAGATCAACGAAAAAGGCGTTATCAACATCAAGAACGGACGCCATCCGGTGGTTGAGAAGATGATCAAGGACAGTCTGTTTGTCGCAAACGATACATATCTGGACAATGGAAAGAACAGGATCTCCGTCATCACAGGACCGAACATGGCCGGTAAATCCACTTACATGAGACAGACGGCCCTCATTGTTCTTATGGCGCAGATCGGAAGCTTTGTCCCGGCAGATGAGGCAAATATCGGAATCTGCGACAGAATCTTTACGAGAGTCGGCGCCTCCGATGACCTGGCTTCCGGCCAGAGTACGTTTATGGTTGAGATGACGGAGGTGGCGAATATCCTGAGAAACGCCACAAAGAACAGTCTTCTTGTCCTCGATGAGATCGGCCGAGGTACGAGTACCTTCGATGGCCTGTCCATTGCCTGGGCGGTCATCGAGCACATCAGCAACCCGAAGATCCTCGGCGCAAAGACATTGTTTGCGACTCATTACCATGAGCTCACGGAACTTGAGGGAACCATAAGCGGAGTTAACAACTACTGTATCGCCGTTAAGGAACAGGGGGACGATATCGTGTTCCTCAGAAAGATCGTAAAGGGCGGAGCAGACAAGAGTTACGGAATCCAGGTAGCGAAGCTTGCGGGAGTACCGGAGCCGGTCATCGCCCGTGCGAAGGAACTCGTGGAGGAGCTTGCCAGCGCCGACATCACGGCCCAGGCAAAGGAGATCGCCCAGATGAGCGCGTCCCCGCAGCACAAGGCGGTGGTAAAGCCGGACGAGGTGGATCTCAACCAGATGTCCATCTTTGACACGGTGAAGGATGACGATATCATAAAGGAACTCGGGGATCTTGAGCTTTCCAGTATGACCCCGATCGACGCATTGAATACGCTTTACAGATTACAGACGAAATTGAAAAACCGCTGGCAGTAAGGGAAGAGAGGAAGAGAGACTATGCCGATTCAGGTTCTGGACCAGAGTACGATCAATCAGATCGCTGCGGGAGAGGTCGTGGAGAGGCCGGCTTCCGTTGTGAAAGAGTTAATGGAAAATGCCATCGATGCCGGTTCCACAGCGATCACTGTGGAGATCCGTCAGGGCGGTATCGGTTTTATCAGGATCACGGACAATGGATGCGGGATCAAAAAGGAAGAACTTCCATTGGCGTTCCTGCGCCATTCCACCAGCAAGATCCGGACAGCGGAGGATCTGCTGACGGTGTCTTCATTAGGCTTCCGCGGCGAGGCACTTTCCAGCATTGCGGCAGTTTCCCAGGTGGAGCTGATCACGAAGACCTCCGGCAGTCTTACGGGATCCAGATACCGGATCGAGGGAGGCGAGGAAAAAGGCCTCGAGGAGATCGGCGCACCGGACGGAACCACATTTATCTCCAGAAATCTCTTTTTCAACACACCTGCAAGGCGGAAATTTTTGAAGACGGAGACCACAGAGGGCACCCATGTGGCGGATCTTGTAGAAAAGATCGCTCTGTCTCACCCGGAGATCTCCATACGGCTTATCGTGAATAATCAGAGCCGTCTTCATACATCGGGGAATCATAACCTGAAGGACATCATCTATACCATCTATGGTCGGGAGATCGCGGCAAACCTTCTTCCGGTAGAAGTGTCAAACGGGATGGTAAAGATTTCCGGATTTATCGGGAAACCGCTGATTGCCCGTGGAAACAGGAATTTTGAGAATTATTTTATTAACGGGCGATACATTAAGAGCGGACTTGTGTCCAAGGCTATCGAGGACGGATATAAGAGCTATATGATGCAGCACAAATATCCTTTTACACTTCTGCATCTCACGGTGGAGCCGGAGTATATCGATGTGAATGTGCATCCATCGAAGATGGAACTCCGGTTCAAGGACGGTGAGAATATGTACCGCGTGATCTGTCAGGCGGTAACGGACGCACTCTCCGGGAAGGAACTGATCCCGAATGTAAGCCTCATGTCGGAACGGGAAGAGCGGGAATTCGAGAAAAACGAAAGTGCCGCAGTGCGGAACTCTATTCCGGGAAATGTAATAAATACTCCAGCAAAGAATGGCCATGGACCGGAACCTTTCGAACGTCACCGCCTGGAAGCCATGGGAATCCGCGAGGAACGTCCGGCTTATGGGGAGAAAAAGCAGGAGAGCAGGTGGATCCTGCCGCCGAATCCCCTCACGAGGGAACTGCCGCAGGAACGCGCACAGACACAGCAGCCAAAAGAGGGTGAGAATGCGTCGATAGAGAAAGCAGGGGCAATAAAAACAACAGTTTCCGTGGAATCACCGTCATATGGTGCGGGAGTCCCGAAAGAGACAGGAGCGGAAGCGATGCCTGCGGCTTTGGAAGAGAAAGAGAAAGCTTCGGAGACGACAGGTGCAGCTTTGGCTGCGAAGAAAGCATTCCCGGCTGAGAAAGAAGCATCTCTGGCAGAGAAGGAAGCGCCTCCTAAGCAGATGGAAATGTTCGACAACCGCCTTCTTTCAGAATCCGCGAGAAAGCGCCACCGCCTGATCGGTCAGGTTTTTGAGACCTACTGGCTTGTGGAGTACGACGGCAGCCTCTACATCATTGACCAGCATGCCGCTCATGAGAAAGTCCTGTTTGAGAAGAACTTCGCTTCCTTAAAGACGAGAGAGTATACCTCCCAGTTCATCAGTCCTCCGATCATCCTGACACTTTCCTTACAGGAGGCGGATCTTTTAAAGCGCCATATGAAGGTATTCACGGACATTGGCTTTGAGATCGAGCCGTTTGGCGGAAATGAGTACGCGGTGCGTGCAGTGCCGGACAATCTGTTCTCTCTGGCAAAAAAAGATCTTCTGATGGAACTGATCGACGGTCTCTCCGATGATGGAATGGGGAAAAACGTGGAGTCCATCTATGACCGGATCGCTTCCATGTCCTGTAAGGCAGCGGTCAAGGGAAACAATGAGTTGTCCTTCGCGGAGGCGGACAAGCTTATCGATGAACTGTTAAAACTGGAGAATCCATATAACTGCCCGCACGGAAGACCGACGATCGTCGCGATCAGCAAATATGAGATGGAAAAGAAATTTAAGAGGATCGTATGATGAAAAAACCTTTGATCATAATCACCGGGCCGACGGCGTCCGGAAAGACCGCCCTCTCCGTGGAACTAGCGAAAAAGGTCGGCGGCGAGATCATCAGTGCCGACTCCATGCAGGTGTACCGCCACATGGATATCGGATCCGCGAAGGTGACGAAGGAGGAGATGAATGGTGTCAGACATCACCTGATTGATGTTCTTGACCCATGGGACGAATTTAATGTGGTGGTGTTCCAGAACCTTGCAAAACAGGCTATGGAGGAGATCTATGCCGCCGGACACATCCCGATCATCGCCGGAGGCACCGGATTTTATATCCAGGCATTGGTGAACGATATCGATTTTACGGAGAATGACGGTGACCTGGGGTACCGGGAAGAGTTAGAACATCTGGCGTCAGAAAAGGGGGCTTCCTGTCTTCACGATATGTTAAAGGCAGTTGATCCGGAGTCCGCGGCGGCGATCCATGAGAACAATGTGAAGCGTGTGATCCGCGCTCTGGAGTTTTATAAAAAGACCGGGACAAAGATTTCGGAACACAATGAGGCGGAGCGCCGGAAAGAATCACCGTACAATTTTGCTTACTATGTGCTCAATATGGACCGTGAACGCCTGTACCGGAGGATCGATCTGCGGGTGGATCTCATGATGAAACATGGCCTTCTGGCGGAGGTGGAGAAATTAAAAGAGATGGGCTGTACGCGGGACATGGTGTCCATGCAGGGACTTGGATACAAGGAAATCCTTGATGCCCTGGATGGAACGCTCTCTCTGGAGGAAGCCGTCTACATCATTAAGCGCGATACCAGACATTTCGCGAAGCGCCAGCTCACATGGTTTAAGAGAGAGAAAGAAGTTATCTGGGTGGATCAGGGAAAATTTGATTTTGATCGAGAAAAGATTCTTGCGTGGATGTCAGAGGATTTGCGTAAACGGAATATTTTGACAGATCAACTGCGCTGAAAATTCATTCTTACAATAGATGTTAAAAGGAGAAATCATGGAACTTACAAAGATGTACGGAGAGCTTGGAATCTCCGAGAAAGTTTTAAACTACGGAAGAGAGATCGAAAAAAGCCTGCATGACCGTTTTGAGAGGATCGACAGGACTGCCGAGTATAACCAGTTAAAGGTCATCAAAGCCATGCAGGAGGCGAGAGTCAGTGATATCCATTTCGCCGGGACAACAGGCTATGGTTATAATGACCTGGGACGTGACACTTTAGAGGAGGTTTACGCGAAGGCTTTCCACGGCGAGGACGCTCTTGTACGCCCCCAGCTGATCTCCGGAACCCACGCCCTCACCATCGCCCTCTCCGGCAATCTCCGCCCGGGCGATGAGATCCTTTCTCCGGTCGGGAAGCCCTATGATACCCTTGAGGAAGTGATTGGAATCCGGGATTCCATTGGTTCCTTGAAAGAATTCGGCATCACCTACAGTCAGGTAGATCTTCTGCCGAACGGAGATTTCGACTTTGAGAATATTAAAAAAGCCATCAACGGGCGCACAAAACTCATCGAGATCCAGCGCTCCAAGGGATATGCCACAAGACCGACCTTGTCTGTAAAACGCATCGGAGAGCTGATCTCCTTCATCAAATCCATCAAGCCGGATGTGATCTGCATGGTAGATAACTGCTACGGGGAATTCGTGGAGGAGCTGGAGCCGACAGACGTGGGAGCTGACATGATCGTTGGTTCCCTGATCAAAAATCCGGGCGGCGGACTTGCTCCGATCGGCGGTTATATCGTCGGACGAAAGGATTGTGTGGAGCGCGCGGCATATCGTCTGACCGCACCGGGTCTCGGAAAAGAAGTCGGTGCCAGCCTTGGTGTCAGTCAGTCTCTCTATCAGGGACTTTTCCTGTCCCCGACTGTTGTCGCAGGTGCGTTAAAGGGCGCGATCTTCGCGGCAAACGTGTATGAGAAGCTTGGCTTTGGTGTCGTTCCGAACGGAACGGAGAGCCGCCACGATATCATTCAGGCCATCACCTTTGGCACCCCGGAAGGTGTCATCAAATTCTGTGAGGGCATTCAGGCGGCAGCACCGGTAGACAGCTTTGTAACGCCGGAGCCGTGGGCGATGCCGGGGTATGATTCGGACGTTATCATGGCAGCAGGAGCTTTCGTTCAGGGTTCTTCCATCGAACTTTCCGCAGACGGCCCGATCAAACCGCCATATGCGGTATACTTTCAGGGCGGACTCACCTGGTATCACGCAAAGCTCGGCATCTTAATGTCTTTGCAGAAGTTAGTGGATGCCGGGATCGTGACATTATAGGAATGTGAACTTTTTCTGAACTCATTGTTTTTGAGTGTGAAATATGCTAAACTTTTCCTGACTGTGAAGGAACTGGACAGTTATGATTTTTCTGCATAAGCGAAACAGACACCAGCCGGGACCGCCTGTCCTGATACACGCGGCCCGGTGATCGAGAGGAATGAAACAGTATGAAGAGTAAAAGTTCCTGGGCGCTGCTTCTCCTTCTGCTTTCCGGAATCGTTCTGGGAGGTTTTATCGGGGAGATGACAGCAAAGGTGCCGGGACTTTCCTGGTTGAACTTTGGGGAATCCTTTGGGCTTAACGACCCGCTGATCTTAAACCTCGGGATTCTTGTGATCACATTCGGACTCAGCATCCGTATCACGATGGCGAGCATTATCGGTGTGATCATCGCAATTTTGATCTATCATTTCCTGTAGAAGACCGTTTCTGCGGGGACATCTGCCGTATCGTGTACTTGGAGAGACCGGAAAGGCGGAATGTCAGTATGGAAAAGAAAAACGGAAAGACTATGAAGGGACTTCCGGTTTCGGAACGCCCTTATGAGAAGGTGCTGGAGAAGGGGCCGGCATTTCTCTCTGATGCGGAGCTTCTCTCCGTGATCCTTCGCTCCGGGACAAAAAATATACCGGTGCGGGATATGGCGGAGGAGATCTTAAATGCCGGAAATCCGCCGGGCCTCGCGGGACTTCTCCACGGAACCGTGGAGGATTACAAAGAGATCCGCGGCGTCGGTGAGGTGAAGGCGATCCAGCTCGCCTGTATCGGCGAACTCTCCGCCAGGATCTGGAAGGCGGCGGCATCGGAGAAGACCATCGTCTTTGATGCGCCGTCAAAGGTTGCGGCTTTCTACATGGAAGAGATGCGCCATCTGGAGCAGGAGAACCTGAAACTCCTGTTATTGAATACAAAAAACATTCTGTTGAGGGATATTACAGTCTCGAGAGGGACGGTGAACGCCTCCTGCGCGACACCGCGGGAGATCTTTATCGAGGCGTTGCGATTCAGAGCCTGCGGGATCATCCTGCTCCACAATCATCCCAGCGGAGATCCGACACCCAGCAGGGAAGACTGCCTCTTTACAGAACGTGTCCGGGAAGCCGGGAGTCTCATGGGAATACCGCTTTTAGACCATGTCGTTATCGGAGATAATTCCTATGTGAGCCTTAGAGAACGGGGAATTTTTGAAACATGAAAAACAATACGAAATATTTTCTATTTGGACTGTCGCTTCTCTGCGTATGCATGATCGGAATCACGACGATCAAGGGAAGTATCTTAAATCCGCTGAGAACGGCGGTGGGCTATGTACTGGTGCCGATCCAGTCCGGCGTGAACCGGGTGGGCGGCGGCCTCTATAATGAACTGAGCAGTGTCGGAAAGTTAAAGACGGCGCTGGCGGAAAATGAGACTTTAAAGACGAGAGTGAATGAGCTGACGGAAGAGAATACGAGACTTCGCTCGGAACAGTTTGAATTGGAGCGCTTAAGAAGCCTCTATGAGCTGGATCAAGAGTACATGCAGTACCATAAGATCGGCGCGCGTATCATCGCGAAGGATTCCAGTTCCTGGTTTTCCGTATTCCGGATCGATAAAGGAGCGGATGACGGAATCAAGCAGGATATGAATGTTATCGCTGGCGGCGGTCTTGTGGGCATCGTTACGGATGTGGGAGCAAACTACGCGACGGTCCGTTCCATCATCGATGATTCCAGCCGTGTCAGTGCCATGGCACAGCAGTCCGGAGACTCCTGTATCGTGGCGGGCGATTTAAAGCTCTTTAAAGAAGGACGCCTAAAGCTTTCCTACATGGAAAAGGATGATGATATCAAGGACGGTGACATGATCGTCACCTCCAATATCAGTGGAAAATTCCTGCCGGGGATCCTCGTGGGATACGCTACGGATATCACGGTAGATTACAATGACAACCTGACAAAATCAGGATACCTGATCCCTGCCGCAAGATTTGACAGACTTCAGGAAGTTCTGGTTATTACAGACTTAAAGGATGCGGGGCCGGAGATCAATGAATAGTAATATGAAACGGGTCATCGTAAGTTTCGTTCTGGTGATCCTTGCATTTATCGTGCAGACGTGCATCTTTCCGCTGCTGCCGTTTTTGGCAGTTTACCCGAACCTCATGGTGATTCTGGTGTTTTCCTTTGGATTTATACGTGGAAGCGCCTGGGGCATGGGGTATGGGCTGCTTGCAGGACTTTTGATGGATCTTTCGTCGGGAGGTTCCCTTGGGTTTTACACGCTGGCTTTTATCTGGATGGGCTATGTGAACGGAATCTGCACAAAGTATTATTACGAGGACTATATTACGCTGCCGCTGGTGCTTTCAGCGCTGAACGAAGTGTTTTATAATTTCTATCTTTATGTATTCGGCTTCCTGGTGCGGGGAAGATTAAGCTTCGGATATTATCTTATCAATATTATCCTGCCGGAGACGATCTTCACCGTTGTGACAACACTGATCCTGTACCGGCTGTTCCTCTATATCAGCCGCAAACTGGAAGAGATGGAAAAAAGGAGAGACACAACGATTGTTTAACGATTTTTCTGAGATCCTGAAAGAGTTTTTGAAAAAACTGCTGTCGTCAAGGCTTGTGCTCCTGTCGGTGGTATTTGTGGGGCTTTATGCGATTCTGGGCATCCGCCTGTTCAAGCTCCAGATCATTGAAGGAGAGCAGTTTCAGGAGAATTACATGGCGAAGACGGAAAAAAAGATCAGTCTTACCGGTACCCGTGGAAACATTTTTGACAGAAACGGGAATGTACTTGCATATAATAAACTGTCGTACAATGTGACGATTCAGGATAACGGAGATTACAAGAAATCCAACGACAGGAACCGGATGCTTTTAGAGCTTGTCCGGATCCTGAACCGCCACGGAGAGAGTGTGGAAGGTGATTTTTCTATCGGGTATGATTCCTCCGGGGAGATGATCTTCACGACGACCAGTGAGGCGGCAAGACGGCGTTTTTTAAGCGATTATTATGGATTAAAAAAGACGGATGATCTGGATGATGCGGAAGGAAAATATCCATCTGATGTGACGGCGAGGGAAGTATTTGACGCCCGGGTGAAATACTATGGTCTGGATCAGCTAAAGGATGATAACGGTGTCCCCATTGAGATCACAGATGAGGAAGCCCTCGGAATCATCAATATCCGTTATACCATGGGACTTACCGCTTACCGGAAATACGAGTCCACGACGATCGCCTCCGATGTCAGTAAGGAGACCATGACGGATGTGCTGGAAAATTCCGGGAATTTAAAAGGAGTCGGAATTGAGGAATCCACGATCCGTGTTTACAATGACAGCGTCTATTTTGCGCCGATCATCGGATACATCGGAAAAGTATGGGACGACGAGCTTGAGAAACTCCGAGAGACAAATCCGGACTACGAGCTGACGGATCTTGTGGGCAAGACCGGTATTGAGGCATCCATGGAGACGGAACTTCAGGGAAAGAAAGGTTCCCAGACCATGTATGTGGACAGCATGGGACGGATCCTCGAAGTTGTCAAACGCACGGAACCGGAAGCAGGCCACGACGTTTATCTTACACTGGATCGTGACCTTCAGATCGGTGTGTACCATCTTCTGGAGCAGCAGCTTGCCGGCATCATCACAGGAAAGCTCGTAAACCGTGATCTGACGGACAGTGACTACCAGAAAGCGGCAAATATCCCGATTCCGGTGAAGGATGTCTATTATCAGCTGATCAACAATAATGTTCTGGATCTTGCGGCATTTTCCGCGCCGGAGGCGTCCCAGACAGAGAAAAACATCTACGCAAAATACAGCCGGTCGAGAGAGCAGATCCTCGCCCAGATCCGCAGTGAACTCACGGATGGATCCGCGGGGAAGATGTCAGATCTGCCGGAAGATATGTTCGCCTACATGCAGTATATCTATACCTTGCTTTCTGACCGCCAGATCATCAAGACGGCTAAGATCGATCAGGAGTCCGATACCTACAAGGCCTGGAAGGACGATTCCATCAGTCTCAGGGATTATCTGTACGATGGAATTGCGGAGAGCTGGATCGATACAACGAAATTAAAGATCGAATCCAGATATTCCGATGCGGACAGTATTTACCAGACGATCGTGGAGTATGTGATGGATGACCTGCAAAATGACGCGGCATTCACAAAGAAGATCTTCCGGTATCTTGTAAATAATGGCACCGTCTCCGGAAAGGAACTCTGCCTTGCTCTATATGACCAGAATATCCTCGCCTACGACGAGAATGAGGTACGGATGCTGGAAGCGGGCGGAGACGAGTATGCGTTCCAGTTTATCAGAAAAAAGATTTCTGATATTGAGATCACGCCGGCACAGCTTGCTCTGGATCCATGCTCTGCCAGTGCGGTGATCACGGATGTCAATACCGGTGAGGTTAGGGCCCTCGTGACATACCCAAGCTACGACAACAACAAGTTTTCCGGAACCGTTGACGCGGAATACTACAATAAACTGAATAACGACCAGTCCCTGCCGCTCTTCAACAATGCCACACAGGCACAGAAAGCGCCGGGATCTACCTTCAAGCCGATCATTGCGGTGGCGGCTCTGGAGGAGGGCGTGATCGGGTTAAACGATACGGTAAACTGTACCGGCGTTTACAAAGAAATCACACCGTCCTTAAAGTGCTGGATCTATCCGGGACAGCACGGACCTCTCGATGTGGTCCACGGTATCCAGAATTCCTGTAATGTGTTCTTCTCGGAGATGGGACATCGTCTCTCCATGGATGAGAACGGAAACTATTCACCGGAGCTTGGTATCGAGAAGATCCGGAAATACGCGTCTATGTTCGGTCTGGATGAGACATCCGGAATTGAGATCGCGGAGAGAGAACCGCAGATGACAACGGAGAAGCCGGAGGCATCCTCCATCGGACAGGGTAAGAACTCCTATTCCAATGTCCAGCTTTCCAGATATATCACGGCGGTGGCTAACAAGGGAACAGTCTATAAGTTAAGTCTTCTCGATAAGATGACGGATTCCCAGGGAAATCTCTTAAAAGATTTCACACCGGAAATCCGATCCACCATCGATGTGAAGGATTCCACCTGGAATGCGGTTCACACTGGAATGCGCCGGGTTATCTCTGATGGTTCCGCAAGAAAGATATTCAGCGATCTTGAGGTGGATATCGCCGGAAAGACTGGTACTGCCGAGGAACTTAAAAATGGACACCGGATCAACCACGCATTCTTTGTCTCCTTTGCTCCGTATCAGAATCCGGAGATTGCAGTGACGGTAAATATTCCCTACGGATATTCATCATCTAACGCTGCGACTGCCGCGAAAAATATATATCGGTTCTACTACGGATATACAGATCTGAACTACATTCTGAATAACAGTGCGTTAAATTCTTCAAATGTGGAGATCGGAGATTAGTTCACGTATTGCATGATCAAAAAGCTGCAGCCCGGCGTATATGCCGGGCTGTAAGGCGTTGATGCTCCGGCGTGTCCGCCGAGGTTACATAAAGGGGGATTTCAAGATGAAAGATGCTGTCGTAATCAAGGGAAATAAAGCTGGAATGACGGTTTATCTGGAGAAAGACCTGAATTTTGAGGAAGTTCTTCAGGCGATCGCTAAGAAGTTCAAGGCAACGGCGAAATTCTGGGGAGCTGCCCAGATGACGCTGACCCTGGAGGGACGGGAACTGACTACGGAGGAGGAATACCGTGTCGTGCAGACGATCACGGAAAACTCTGATATCGAAGTGCTTTGTCTTCTTGACACGGATGGAAACCGGACGAAAAAGTGTGAGAAAGCGTTAAATGAGAAGCTGATGGAACTGTCTTCTCTTACGGGACAGTTTTACAAGGGAAATCTGCGGGACGGGGATGAGCTGGAATCGGAAGCCAGTATCGTCGTGATCGGTGACGTGGAAAAAGGAGCGAAGGTCAGCGCAAAGGGAAATATTATCGTTTTAGGTGCACTCCGCGGAGCGGCTCACGCAGGCGTATGCGGAAACGAGGATGCGGTGATCGTTGCTTTCGAGATGGCACCTTTATCTGTGAGGATCGCTGGACTTTCTCCGAAAAAAGCGGGAAATGGGCGCCACCTCGGAAGAGGACCGATGATGATCCTGTCTGAAAATGGGAAAGTTGTCGAAGAACCGATCAAAAAGAGCTTTCTGAGTGCGCTGAACTTTATTTAACTGTAAATTTTTTATAAACTCTATTTTTTGCTGGAAATTTTTGCTTTTTTCATGTAAAATATATTTTGTGGATTTATGTCCAGGCAGCGCCGTTCTCTGAAAATTGAGGCGTTGCGGTACATTACAACTGAATACAGGAGGATATTCTTATGAGTGAAGTCATTGTTGTTACATCCGGAAAAGGGGGTGTTGGCAAGACGACGACCTCGGCGAATGTCGGTACAGGACTTGCCATGCTTGGGGAGAAAGTGATCCTGATCGATACAGATATCGGTCTTAGGAATCTCGACGTGGTGATGGGACTGGAGAACCGTATCGTCTACAATCTTGTGGACGTCGTGGAGGGAAACTGCCGTCTGAAGCAGGCACTGATAAAAGACAAAAGATATCCGAACCTGTTTTTACTTCCGTCTGCCCAGACCAGGGACAAGTCCTCTGTGACTCCCGGTCAGATGCAAAAGCTGGTGGACGATTTGAGAGAAGAGTTTGATTATGTACTGTTAGATTGTCCTGCCGGGATCGAGCAGGGATTTAAGAATGCCATTGCCGGAGCGGACCGTGCCTTTGTGGTAACGACTCCCGAAGTGTCGGCGATCCGCGACGCGGACCGTATCATCGGTCTTCTGGAGGCGGAAGAAATCTCAAAGATGGATCTCATCGTAAATCGGATCCGTATGGATATGGTCCGGCGGGGGGATATGATGTCGATGGAAGATGTGACGGATATCCTTGGAATTCCGATTCTCGGCGCGATCCCGGACGATGAGGAGATCGTGATCTCCACGAATCAGGGGGAACCTCTGGTGGGAATGAATTCCTTTGCCGGACAGGCTTATCTTAATATCTGTAAGCGGATACTCGGTCAGGAGGTACCTCTTATGGGACTTGAGAAAAGCAAAGGATTCTTCCATATGTTTAGCGGACTCTTAAAGCGGGCATAAATGAAGAAGAGGCTGTTCCATATCCTGACAGGAAGAAATTCCGGAAGTATCGCAAAAAAACGGCTTGAGTTTCTGCTGATCGCAGATCGGGCCGGATGTACACCGGAGATCCTTGAAATGTTAAAAAACGACATGATAAAAGTCATATCGAGATATGTGATGATCGAGCCGGAAGAGCTGGAGATCAAGGTGATCCACATGGACCACAGAGGGGCGGGAGAGAAGCTCCCTGTCCTGTATGCCAGTATCCCGGTTCGGGAACTGATAGTTAAGGGGACATTTTAAATACATGTTTTCAGAATACAATTTTAAAAATCTCAATTTCCGCCTGCTGTTCTACGCTCTTGCGCTAAATGCGATCGGACTTCTCGTGATCAACAGCGCGGTAAATGGAGACAGAAGCTATATCAACCGCCAGTTGATCGGCCTTTTCGGCGGACTGGTGATCATGACTTTTCTGGCTCTGATGGATTACCACAAACTGATGCGCTGCACCGGCGTGATCTACCTCGGATGTGTGGCGATCCTCCTCGCGATCATCGTCGCGGGACAGTTTGGAGGAGCCGGGACCGGTGCGAGACGCTGGATCACGCTTCCTGTTATCGGACGTTTCCAGCCGTCGGAATTTGTTAAGATCGGTCTGATTATTTTCTTCTCCTGGTTTCTGCAGCGAAATCAGGAGAGGATCAACAATCTCCGCACATTGATTATCGTCGGAGCGTTTGCTGCAGTTCCATTGCTTCTCATCATGAAGCAGCCGGATCTGTCCACGAGTATCGTTATCGTGTTTATTATCGTATGCCTGATCTTTGTCGCGGGTCTCAGCTATAAATGGATTGTCGGCGCGGCTGCTGTCGGGATCCCGGGGCTGGCACTCACGGTATTTCTTGCTGAGCGGGGCGCTGTTCCGTTCCTGACAGGATATCAGGTAAACCGGATCCTCGCCTTCATCAATCCCGGAAAATACGCGGATTTAAATGTCCAGCAGGACAACTCAAAGATGGCGATCGGATCGGGAATGCTTTATGGAAAGGGTCTTCTCAACGAGACGGCTATTTCTGTAAAAAACGGAAATTTCTTATCTGAGGAACACACCGATTTTATTTTTGCCGTGATCGGTGAGGAGATGGGATTTGTAGGCTGTATGCTTGTGCTGATCCTGTACCTTCTTTTTGTATTTGAATGCCTGCGAATGGCAGGGAGAACGAGGGACCTGACCGGAAAGCTTCTCTGCACCGGGATGGCTGCTCTCGTTGGATTCCAGGCATTTACAAACATTGCGGTTGCCACCGGGATTTTCCCAAACACCGGACTACCGCTTCCGTTTATCAGTTATGGTGTAAGTTCTCTGGTAAGTCTTTATATCGGCATTGGCG
Organism: Clostridium sp. AM30-24; assembly: GCF_003480435.1. GTDB lineage: Bacteria > Bacillota > Clostridia > Lachnospirales > Lachnospiraceae > Pilosibacter. The sequence continues at coordinate 104,165 of NZ_QUJB01000001.1, forward strand.
TTCTTCTGAACGTCGGACTGCAGCAAAACAAACTTGAATTTTAGGAGGTATTGTTATGAATGTTGGACTGATCGCGCATGATTCCAAAAAGAAACTGATGCAGAACTTCTGTATCGCCTACAAAGGAATCCTAAGCAAACATAACCTCTATGCGACCGGGACCACCGGCAAACTCATCGAGGAAGTCACAAATTTAAATATCCATAAATTCCTGCCGGGTCACCTTGGCGGGGAACAGCAGATGGGAGCTCAGATCGAGAACAATGATATGGATCTCGTGATCTTTTTAAGAGACCCGCTGTCTCCGAAGTCCCATGAGCCGGATGTCAACAAGGCTGTGAGACTTTGCGATATCCACAATGTTCCGCTGGCGACAAATCTTGCTACTGCAGAACTCCTTATCAAGGCTCTGGACCGCGGTGATCTGGAATGGCGTGAGATGTATAAGTAATGGGTAAGAAAAGAAGATGGATTCCGGGAATTGTGGGACTCTGCCTGCTTCTTGGTGCAGCTGGCTGCGCGAAATCAGCAGGTTTGGGCAGTGCCTATGCTCTGGATCAGAGAATTGAAACATTCGCATCCTCCGGAAACGGAAGGACGGCAAAAGGATTTGCAGAAGATCTGGCAGTTGTAATAGATGAAGCTGCCGCGGATGAAGCACTCACGGCGGAGTCTGCCGGAGTATTTCCTTTAAATGGCGGAAACGCTGTTTTCGCGCAGGATGTTTTTGAGCGCAAAAATCCCGCCAGCACGACAAAGGTCATGACAGCACTTGTGGCTTTGAAATATGGAAATCTTGATGATATGGTGACGGTTCCCCAGGAGTCGGTGATCACGGAGAGCGGATCTTCCATGGCGGGGGTTGTTCCCGGAGATAAACTGACACTGGAGCAGCTCCTTTATGGTCTTTTGATCCCATCGGGAAACGATGCGGCAAACGCGATCGCAGTTCATATGGGCGGATCGATCGAAGGATTTGTTAAAATGATGAACGAAGAAGCAGCCCGGATCGGTGCCACAGGGACGCATTTTGCAAATGCCAATGGTCTGACGGATGAAGACCACTATATGACCGCCTATGATCTCTATCTGATATTCCATGAGGCGTTAAAGTATGAAAAGTTCCGGGACATCATCGGGACAAAAACGTACACTGCGTCCTATAAAGGGGCAGATGGATCGGATAAGACCGCGTCCTGGAGTGTCAGCAATTACTACATGCTCGGAAAGAGGGAAATGCCGGATGGACTCTCTGTATTCGGAGGAAAGACCGGAACCACGCAGGCAGCGGGGTATTGTCTGATCATGGGGGAGACGGATGCAGGCGGAAAAGAATATGCGTCCGTGGTGATGCACGCGGACAGCAGGGATGCGCTGTATTCAGATATGTCGAAGATCATGGAAAAGATTGACCGGTAAATCAAAAGAAAAGAAAAAATGGACAGGATGTGAAAGTTTTCGAAAGCTCCGAAGATTTTCACGTCCTGTTTTTACATTGCGGGTACATTCTGCATTTGTTTGAAATTTTTTTGAAATTTAGAAATAATGGTTGCAAATTATCAGCAAATAGTCTATAATAAATTTACAAACAAGAGATTTTTTATACAAAATATATAAAATCCAAGGAGGAGTGCATTATGGTTCAGATCATCGCAGGACGGAAGGGAAAAGGAAAAACTAAATATTTACTTGACATGGCTAACACAGCTGTGAAAGAGGCAAAGGGCTCAATCGTATATCTTGATAAGAGTTCGAAACATATGTACGAGCTTAACAACAGGATTCGTTTAATCAACGTAGCTGAGTTCTCCGTAAGTACGGCTGAAGGCTTTATCGGCTTTATCTGTGGAATTATTTCTCAGGACCACGATCTCGAGGCTATGTATCTTGACAGCTTCTTAAAACTCGCCGGTCTTGAGGGAGAAGATATCACCGCAACACTCGCAGAGCTGGATCAGATCAGTACGAAGTATCATGTAAACTTTGTATTAAGTGTATCCATGGATGGTGAAGAACTTCCGGAATCTGCAAAAGATATGGTGCTGGTTGCTTTATAAAATAATCGCTCCTTCCTATATAAGAGTACATAAACACCTGCCTGACGGCGGGTGTTTATGTTTTATGTAATAGGAAATTCAGCAGAATTTCCTATTACATAAAATGGCACTAACGTGTCAATGATGCACACTCGCGTGAAGAGGCAGATTGTTGCAAGCGACCGCGCAATCAATCCGCATCAAGTGTCTGAAAAGGAAATATTGTAAAATTAAAAAAATGTCAAGCAAAAACACTTGACAACCATCCTTGTTTATAGTATGATATCGCAGGTGACCTGATATGGAAAAAATTGTAGCACAGGGTCTTCTGTATGATTTCTATGGAGAGCTCTTAACGGAGCACCAGCGGCGTGTATATGAAGATGTGGTATTTAATGACATGTCCCTCAGCGAGATCGCCGAAGAACAGGGAATCAGCAGACAGGGCGTGCATGACCTGGTGAAGCGCTGTGACAAGATTCTTTCCGGATACGAGGAAAAACTGAAGCTTGTCGAGAAATTCAACCAGACAAAGAAAATGGTAGAAGAGATTAAGGAACTGGCTGGCCAATATAAAAAGGACGGCGACCGATCCCTGATCGACAGGATCGAAGCAATTTCCGAGGAAATTGGGAAGCTGTAAGCCAGAGGGAGAGTTTTCATGGCATTTGAAAGTTTAGCCGATAAATTACAGAATGTCTTTAAAAACTTAAGAGGCAAAGGAAGACTGACAGAGGCAGATGTAAAAGCTGCTCTGAAGGAAGTCAAGATGGCTCTCCTGGAAGCCGATGTAAGTTTTAAAGTTGTTAAACAGTTTATCAGTTCTGTACAGGAGCGTGCGATCGGACAGGATGTCTTAGAGAGCCTGACTCCGGGTCAGATGGTAATAAAAATTGTAAACGAGGAACTCGTAAAGCTTATGGGTTCCGAGACCACAGAGATTGCCTTAAAGCCCCAGAATGAGATCACCGTGATCATGATGATCGGACTTCAGGGTGCAGGTAAGACAACGACTACGGCAAAGCTTGCCGGAAAGTTTAAGGCGAAGGGCAGAAAGCCGCTCCTTGCGGCCTGCGACGTTTACCGTCCTGCTGCGATCAAGCAGTTACAGGTAAACGGTGAGAAAGTCGGAGTTCCGGTCTTCACGATGGGTGATAACCAGAATCCGGTGAATATCGCGAAAGCCGCTGTGGAACATGCCAGAAAAGAAGGCATGAATCTCGTATTCCTCGATACGGCGGGACGTCTTCAGATCGACGAGTCCATGATGGATGAGCTCGTCAATATCAAGGAAGCCGTTGAAGTCGACCAGACGATCCTCGTTGTCGACGCGATGACCGGTCAGGATGCAGTAAATGTAGCCGGAAGCTTCAATGATAAGATCGGCGTCGATGGCGTGATCTTAACAAAGCTTGATGGTGATACGCGAGGCGGTGCGGCATTATCCATTCGTGCCGTAACGGGAAAACCGATCCTCTACGTCGGTATGGGCGAGAAGCTCTCCGATCTGGAACAGTTTTATCCGGACCGTATGGCTTCGAGAATCCTTGGAATGGGTGATATCCTTTCCCTGATCGAGAAAGCCGAGTTTGAGGTGAGCGAAGAGAAGGCAAAAGAAATGAGCCAGAAGCTTCGCAAAGCAGAATTTGATTTTAACGATTTCTTGGATCAGATGCGCCAGATCAAAAAGATGGGCGGCATGAACAGCATCTTAAACATGATGCCGGGAATGTCTCAGATGAAGGGAAATGTTGAAATAGACGAGAAATCCATGGATAAAGTGGAGGCGATCATTCTCTCTATGACGAAGGAGGAGCGGGCGAATCCGTCCCTCTTAAATCCGTCGCGGAAGCAGAGGATCGCAAAGGGAGCTGGCGTAGATATTGCCGAGGTGAACCGGATCGTCAAACAGTTTGAACAGTCGAAAAAGCTCATGAAGCAGCTTCCCGGAATGATGGGAGGCGGCAAGCGGAAAGGGCTTGGCGGACTGGGCGGTATGCTTGGAAAGATGAAATTACCTTTCTAAATACCGCAATTTATGATAAGAAGGCAAATGCGATTCCCGCATGGCTGATAAACGAAAAAACCAAGGAGGTGAAATTGTCATGGCAGTTAAGATGAGATTAAGAAGAATGGGTCAGAAGAAGGCTCCTTTCTATAGAATTATCGTTGCAGATTCCCGTTCCCCGAGAGACGGTCGCTTCATCGAAGAGGTTGGATACTACGATCCGAACACAGAGCCGAGCACCATCAAATTCGACGAGGAAGCAGCTAAGAAGTGGTTAGGAACAGGCGCTCAGCCGACTGAGACTGTTGCTAAGCTCTTAAAGGCAGCCGGTATCCAGTAATCGAGGTGGATTCAATGAAGGAATTGGTAGAAGTTATCGCCAAAGCGCTGGTTGATAATCCAGATGAAGTCGTTGTTACGGAATCTGAAAAAGAAGAAGAGATCGTCATTGAGCTTAAGGTTGCCCCGACCGATATGGGAAAGGTGATTGGAAAGCAGGGAAGGATCGCGAAAGCCATCCGCTCCGTTGTGAAGGCAGCTTCTTCCAAGATGGATAAGAAAGTGATTGTTGAAATTCAGTAATCGTGAGGGACTGTGGACAGGATTTTTCCCGGCTGCAGTCCCCTTTCTGTCATTAAGGAGACAATATGGAAAAATATCTTCGCGTAGGCGTCATTACCTCCCCGCACGGCGTGCGCGGCGAGGTGAAGGTCTATCCGACCACAGATGATGTGATGCGCTTTAAAAAATTAGATAAAGTGATTCTGGATCTCGGAAGAGGAGAGACACGGGAGTTAAAGATTCGTCAGGTGAAATTCTTTAAAAATATGGTCATCCTGAAATTTGATGGCGTGGATACCATGAATGAGGTGGAAGGCTGGCGTCAGAAGGATCTTCTTATTACAAGAGATCAGGCGATCCCGCTGGAGGAGGATGAGTTCTTTATCACAGACCTCATCGGACTTAACGTTGTCACAGACGAGGGAGAGACACTTGGAACTTTGACGGATGTCATGGAGACCGGAGCGAATGATGTGTACTGCGTGAAGACACCGGAGGGAAAAGAGCTTCTTCTCCCGGCGATCCGTGACTGCATCCTGGACGTGGATCTCGACAAGGAAGAAATGCTTGTTCATGTTCTCCCGGGACTTCTCGATCTGTAGGGGAGGTATCAATGAACTTTCATGTACTTACCCTGTTCCCGGAAATGATCATGAACGGTCTGGAGACGAGCATTCTCGGCCGCGCGGCTGCAAAGGGAATCGTATCATTTGAGGCAGTGAACATCCGTGATTATACGCTGGAGCGCCACGGCAAGGTGGATGATTATCCATACGGAGGAGGAGCCGGGATGGTCATGCAGGCAGAGCCGATTTACCGCGCTTACGAGGCCCTTGTGGAGAAGATCGGAAAGAAACCACGTGTGATCTATATGACACCGCAGGGTCAGACCTTCAACCAGAGCATCGCAGAAGATCTTGCGAAGGAGGAAGATCTGGTGTTCCTCTGCGGCCATTATGAAGGCGTGGATGAGCGTGTCCTCGAGATGATTGCTACAGATTATCTCTCCGCAGGAGATTATGTCCTTACGGGCGGTGAACTGCCGGCGATGATGATGATCGACTGCATCTCAAGACTTGTGCCGGGAGTGCTGAACAATAACGTATCTGCGGAGTTTGAGACGTTTCATGATAATCTTCTGGAGTATCCCCAGTATACCCGTCCGGAAGTATTCATGGGCAAAAAGGTGCCGGATATCCTGCTTTCCGGCCACCACGCGAATGTGGAGAAGTGGCGCAGGGAACAGTCCATTATCCGCACGTTAAAGAACCGGCCGGAGCTTCTGGAGAATGCAGTTCTGTCGAAGAAAGAACAGAAGTTTCTTGAGGAGCTTTTGAACTGCAAAAATTTGCACGATCTTTGAGAAAACCGCTTGCATTTTGGCAGGCGATATGGTAAAATACAAAACTGTGGTATCCGAAAGGTGGGATAACCCTGCCAATACGGAGACTTAAATCATAAGAGATGGTCCGCTGCCGCAGGAAAATACGATGCGGGTAAGAACATCGAATACTTTAAGGAGGTTCATATCAATGAACGACATTATCAAGAACATCGAAGCTGCACAGTTAAAAGAGTCTGTACCGAGCTTCAACGTAGGTGACACTGTAAGAGTATCCGCTAAGATCAAAGAGGGAAACCGTGAGAGAATCCAGGTTTTCGAGGGTACAGTTATCAAGAGACAGAACGGCGGCGTTAGAGAGACTTTCACAGTAAGAAAGAACTCCAATGGTATCGGCGTTGAGAAGACATGGCCGCTTCATTCTCCGTCTGTTGAGAACGTTGAGGTTGTCAGAAGAGGTAAAGTTCGTCGTGCGAAACTTTACTACTTAAGAACAAGAGTAGGTAAGGCTGCAAAGGTTAAAGAGTTAGTAAAATAATTCGGAAAACTGTACAGAGAGTCAGTAGATCAAAGGGGCAATGAAAATTGTCCCTTTGTTTTTAATATGAAGTAGCCCGGATTACGAATTTCGGCGGCAATTGTGGGAGTGACGTATTCACGGAACAATTGGCTTTCAAAGATAGGAGGTCCCCATCATGGATTTTTTTGAGGAAAAGGAACCAAACAGACTTCACCGGGTCACGGAATGGGTGGTGGACTGCGCAGTCATGGTCGCTCTGGCATGCTATATCGTATTCTGCTTCGGCAGCCGGGTCGAGATGAACGGAAGTTCTATGGAGCCTGTGCTTGAATCGGGGGATGTAGTCCTTATGAACAGGCTTTCCTATGATATCGGTAAGCCGAACCGGTTTGACGTTGTGGTGTTTGAGCGGGAAGGACAGCAGCCGGGGATCAAACGGATCATCGGACTTCCGGGAGAGACGGTCCAGATCAAAAACGGATCTGTCTATATTGATGGAGAAGCTTTAAAGGCGGAGAACGGCCTTGGGGATGCGACGATCGCCGGGGTTGCTGAATATCCGGTAGAACTTGGGGAGGACGAATACTTTCTTCTTGGCGACAACCGGGAATCAAGTGAAGACAGCCGGTTTTCCGGCATTGGAAATATAAAACGGGAAAATCTCATCGGACGCGTCTGGCTGCGGTTTCAGCCATTTTCCAGACTTGGTTTCGTCCGGTAGCAGGAAAGGACGGAGACAATCATTATGAATATACAGTGGTATCCAGGCCATATGACGAAGGCAAAACGGGCTATGAAAGAGGATGTGAAGCTTGTTGATCTTGTGATCGAGCTTGTTGACGCAAGAGCACCGTTAGCCAGCCGTAATCCGGATATTGACAGCCTTGCAGCCGGAAAGGGCCGTGTGATCCTTTTAAATAAGGCAGATTTGGCATCAGAAAAGGCAAACGCAGCGTGGATCGCTTATTTTGAGGAACAGGGCTTTCAGGTTATGAAGATCGACGCGAGAGCGAAGGCCACCCTAAAACAGTTAAATGCTCTGATTCAGGAGGCATGCAGGGAAAAGATCGAGCGCGACAGAAGACGGGGAATCTTAAACCGCCCGGTGCGCGCTATGGTAGTTGGAATCCCGAATGTCGGGAAATCTACCTTCATCAACAGTTTTGCCGGAAAAGCAGCTGCCAAGACCGGAAATAAACCCGGCGTCACAAAGGGAAACCAGTGGATCCGTTTAAATAAGCAGGTGGAGCTTCTCGACACTCCGGGCATCTTATGGCCGAAATTTGAGGATCAGAGAGTGGGACTTCTGCTGGCATTTTTAGGCTCCATCAATGATGAGATCCTGGAGAAGGATGAGCTGGCTTCCGAGCTTGCAGATTATCTTAGGACGATCACACCGGGACTCTTAAAGGAACGCTACGGGATCGAGGAGGATGGAAAGAAGCCATATGAGCTTCTTGATGAGATCGCGACTGCCCGCGCATGCCTTACAAAGGGCGGAGTGAATGATCTTACGAAGGCGGCACGACTGCTGCTCGATGAATTCCGGGGCGGAAAGCTTGGAAGAATCACGCTTGAGATGCCGGATAAAGAAGAAAAAGCGGAATAGTATAGAACCCTGAAAACACAGAGGTATGCAGATGTTTCCCGGAAATATTCAGCTGATGGCTGTTTTGATGAAATTTAAGGGGGAGAATCTGCGCATACAGGCAGAGAAATTATATGAGGATAAGGAGCTGGGCAGAATATGGCAAGACGGGTACTGACAGGAGAAAAACTGGAGAAGGAACTGGAACGCCTCTCACTCATGCGGGAATTTGAGAGACAATATGAGGACTGTGCCTGGATATGCGGGATCGACGAGGCGGGCCGCGGACCACTTGCAGGCCCGGTGGCAGCCGGCGCGGCCATCCTGCCGAAGGATTGCCAGATCCTTTATTTAAACGATTCAAAGAAGCTCTCTGAGAGCCGCAGAGAGGAACTGTTTTTAGAGATTCAGGAGAAAGCGATCGCATGGTCTGTCGGAATCGTTGGGCCGGAACGGATCGACGAGATTAATATCCTGCAGGCAACCTACGAGGCGATGCGGCAGGCGATCGCAAAGCTTGATCCGGCACCTCAGGTTCTCTTAAATGACGCGGTTACGATCCCGGGTATGATGATCCCTCAGGTACCGATCATCAAAGGTGATGCGAAGAGCGTTTCCATCGCGGCGGCCAGCATCCTTGCGAAGGTGACAAGAGACCATATGATGGAGGAATACGATAAGGAATATCCGGAGTATGGTTTTGCGAAGCATAAAGGATACGGAACACCGGCGCATATCGCGGCAATTAAAGAATTCGGACCGACACCGATCCACAGACGGACATTTATCACGAAATTTGTATAATATCACGGTCATAAGGTCATAAATCGGGGGATGAATGTGACAAAGAATCATCGGGCAACAGGCAGCATCTATGAAGAAAAGATCGCTGCCTTTTTAAAACAGAATGGATTTTTGATTCTGGAGCGAAATTACCGCTGTAAGCAGGGGGAGATTGATATTATTGCAAGGGACGGCAGATATCTTGTATTCATTGAAGTAAAGTTTCGCGCTACAGGTTCAACGGGCTTTTCCCTGGAGGCGATCGATCACAGGAAAGCGTCGAGGATCCGGAAAGCGGCGCTGTATTATCTGTTTTCTCATCAGCTTTCAGAAGAGACACCGTGTCGGTTTGATGCGGCAGGAATTGACGGAGAAACGATCACTTATATAAAAAACGCGTTTTAAAAGCAGGGGGTCATTCGGAAAGGAGAACATTTATGGATCAGTGGATCAGAAAAACAAATGCGGCGGATCGTATGAAGGAAGTGACGAAAAACGGTGTCACCTATCTTACATTTCCGGCTCTTGAAGCCACGGGAATCGTTACTCACGCGTTTTCCACGAGAATGGGCGGCGTCAGCGAGGGCTGGTATTCGACCATGAATTTTTCTTTTACCCGCGGTGATAGCAGGGAACATGTGCTGGAAAATTATAACCGAATGGCAGCGGCTCTGGGTGTGGATCTGGAAAAAATGGTCTTAACCTGGCAGACCCACACGACGAATATCCGTATTGTTTCGGAAGATGACCTCGGAAAAGGCGTTGTGAAAGACCGGGATTACCGGGATATTGACGGGCTGCTGACGAATATGCCGGGGGTGACACTGGTGACATTTTTCGCCGACTGTGTCCCGCTTTATTTTGTGGATCCGAAACACCGTGCAGTCGGTCTTGCACATTCCGGCTGGAGAGGAACTGTAAACCGTATGGGCGAAAAGATGGTAAATGCCATGAAACGGGAATACGGGAGCAATCCGCAAGACCTGATCTGCTGCGTGGGACCGAGTATCTGCAAGGAGTGTTATGAGGTTGGGGAAGATGTGGCGGACAATTTCCGGGACGCGTTTTCCAGGGAAGACTGCGAAGCCATTGTGCTTCCGTCAAAGACAGGTAGGATCGGAAAGCGCCAGCTCGATCTCTGGGAGGCAAACCGCCGGATCCTGTTGGAAGCCGGAGTACCGGAAAAGAATATTTCCGTTACGGATATCTGTACAAAGTGCAACCCGGATAAATTGTTTTCCCATCGGGCGATGGGAGAAAAGCGGGGAAATCTGTGCGCATTCCTTTCCCTCAAAGAAAAATAGCAGCTGCAAATCGAACAATCACGCTGAAACCTGTGATCGAATTGTAAAAAACGACATTTCACGCAAAACCTTCCAGTGTATTATTCCTCAGGACGCTCATAATAGGAACGTACCATCAAACATGCCCGATGCGAAAGCAGGAAAGGCATTACACTAAAAGGAGGCGTATCTTATGTCTAACACAAGCAGTTCTTCTAACCGTGTAGTAGTTCCGGAAGCAAAGGAAGCGATGGACAAATTCAAAATGGAGATCGCAGGTGAGCTCGGTGTGCCGCTTACAAACGGCTACAACGGCAATCTGACTTCTTACCAGAACGGCAGCGTCGGTGGCTATATGGTCAAGAAGATGATCGAGGAGCAGGAAAAGAAGATGGCAGGTAAATAAAGCCTGAACATCCGGAAAGCCCTCGCGGGAAAGATGAAACCCCACTGGTTCCATCTGCCCTGTGAGGGCTTTTTCCGTATAAAAAATACTTGTATAATAGAAAAAATACGATTATAATGGGGCGGAGGTAACTGTTCAGTAGGTCTGCGCACTCGTTTGCGCTGACCGTAATAAAACACAGGCTTGAAGGAAAAAATCCCATCGGCGAAGCCGATTTGGAATGGATTTTTGCCCGTAACTGTGAGGCACTGAACAGTTACGGGCGGAGAATAAAAAACAATAATTCAGAGGTTACGGGAATGAGAGTGATTGCAGGCAGCGCAAGACGACTGCTTTTAAAGACGGTCGAAGGAATGGAGACGAGACCAACCACAGACCGAATAAAAGAGACCCTGTTTAACATGCTTCAAAATGACCTTTACGGGGCAAGGTTTCTGGATCTTTTCGCCGGGAGCGGCGCAATCGGAATCGAAGCGTTAAGCCGCGGTGCGAAGGAAGCGGTTTTTGTTGACAAAGGGGACGGACAGATCTCCTGTATCAGGGAAAACTTAAAGATCACGCATCTGGACGAAAAGGCGCTGGTCATGTCTTCTGATGTGATAGAGGCAGTGAAAAGGCTTGACCGGGCAGGGAATCCCTTCGACTTTATCTTTATGGATCCGCCGTACCGGATGGATCTTCCGAAAAAAGTTCTGGAGGCATTGAAGGATACCTGTCTTGTGGACGAGGAAACGCTGATCATTGTCGAGGAAGCTCTCGAGGCTGATTTTTCCTGGGTCTGCGCGCTCGGGTATGAAATTGTAAAGAGCAAGGAATATAAGACGAATAAACATGTTTTCCTGAGAAAAAAGGAGAACTGATTTCGGCATAGGAGAGGAGAAAACCGCAGATTTCTGCGGTGAGGGACAAAAATTATGAAGACAGCAATCTATCCGGGAAGTTTCGACCCGGTCACACTTGGACATATTGACGTTATCAAACGCGCGTCAAAATTATTTGATCACCTGATCATCGGAGTTCTCAACAATCGTGCGAAAACGCCATTGTTTTCTGTAGAAGAACGTGTTAAGATGTTAGAAGAGGTCACAAAAGACATTCCGAACGTGGAGGTAAAGAGCTTTGCGGGACTTACCGTTGACTTTGCGAAGGAATGCAACGCCAACGCCGTTGTCCGTGGACTCCGCGCGATCACTGACTTCGAATATGAACTCCAGATCGCCCAGTTAAACCGCGTGATGGATACCAGCATTGATACAGTATTTCTGACCACGAGTCTTGAGTACGCGTACTTAAGTTCCAGTACCGTGAAGGAAGTAGCGGCTTACGGCGGAGATATTTCAAATTTTGTAACGCCTTATGTGGCGGATGAAGTACATAAGCGACTGCGTGAGAGACAGGGCAGCCAGATGTAAGGGAAAGGAAAAGAAAAAATGAGCAGAATTGAACAGTTAATCAATGAAATTGAGGAATATATCGACAGCTGTAAATTTCAGCCGTTATCTACAACAAAAATCATCGTAAATAAGGAGGAGCTGGACGAGCTTTTAGTGGAACTCCGCTTAAGGATCCCGGATGAGATCAAGCAGTATCAAAAGATCATCAGCAATCAGGATGCGATCCTTTCCGATGCCCACAATAAGGCAGATGCGATGCTCGCAGAGGCAACTGCCCAGACAAACGAGCTTGTAAACGAGCATGAGATTATGCAGAGAGCCTACGCTCAGGCTAACGAGATCATCGAGCAGGCTCAGGCTCAGGCCCAGACCATCGTTGACAACGCAGTGGCTGATGCCAACAGCGTCCGTCAGGGTTCCATCCAGTACACAGATGATATGTTAAAGAGCCTTCAGACGATTATGAACCACACGATGGAGGGTGCTCAGGGTCGCTTTGACGCGTTCATGAATTCCATGAAGTCCAGCTATGATATCGTTTCCTCCAACAGAAAGGAACTTTCCACCGGAATCATCACCGAAAAAGAGGAAGCTGCTGAGCCGGAGACAGAAAACAAGAACGCTTAATCTGGATGGCCTGTGCAGATTAGCCGATATTAAATAAACTCAGAATATATGAAATCGCAGGACGCCTGTGAGGACTGCCATGATGGCAGCTGTCAGGGCAGCGTGGGCGATTTTCCAGAGAAGATACTGCCGGATGGAGAGTCCGGCAGTTTTTTCGGTTCTATACAGAGAATTCTGCAAAAAAACATTCGGTGCTGCGGTGGCAGCGGTCTCAGCAGAAGATCTGTGCAGCCGGAGCACTGCATTTGTCTGGGACATGGCGGAAAAACCGCCAAAGGAGAATATGGCTGCAGCGGCGATGGCGGAATATGGATATGGAAGGGAATCTGAGACGGATCGGATTCCCGTTGTGATCTCCAGAACACCGGAAAAAAACAGCCGGACCGGATCCGGGATTCCGTGGGTATTTTGGATCACGAGGATCAGGATAGAGTAAAAGATCAGATATCCTCCGATCTTTACGAGGATCTCCGCGGAATCAAGGATCGCTGTATCCAGAGAAAACACTGAGCCGGACGCATCACCGAATTTCGGATTGCAGGAAGAAAAAGGGACGTCGGAGTGGCGCGGGGAAGCGTTTTGGTAGATCCGGTATGCCGGAATGGCAAGCAGCAGAAGCGGCATATAGATCGCAAAGACAAAAGAGGACAGAGGTATATGCGCGGCAAACATCGGGTAGACAAATCCTGTCAGGAACATGGGGCTCGGATGATTGCAGAGCGCAAAAAGAAATCTTGCTTCCCCGGGGCTGATCCGCTTTTCAGTCAGAAAGTCTGCGCATGTCTTTGCCCCCATAGGACAGCCGCAGAAAAGGCCGGTGAGAAGAACATAGATCCCCTCCGGAGAGAGACCTGAAAAACGGAAGATCACCGCAAACGGCCTCACAAGCCGGGAAATACCTCCGGAGACAGAGAGCATGGCGGACAATACCATAAACGGAAAAAGTGCCGGAACCACGGAAGAATACCACAAAAGAAGACCGGAGGCAGCTCCTTTCGTGATAAGCTCCGCATGAAAGACCATAAAAATCAGGGAGAAGAGAGCCACAATCGTTGTTTTCGTCATAAACACTCCTTTAAAGATATCGGAATCAGGTTTTCGGGAAAATTACCGGACCAACTCTTTCTATTATTTTCATTGTACTTTCACCGGAATTTTGATATGATAAAGATAGTGCGCTTTTCTGTTTAAATGCCCGTATTCATCAGAAATCTGATATCTTCCGATGTTGCGGATACCGATGCCTGCGGGCATGATCAGAAAAGCACGGGATTCGGAAGGAGAGAAATACTTGGAAAAAGCAATCCGGTTGGATAAATATCTGGCTGACATGGGAAAAGGCACGAGGACGGAGCTCAAGGAGATGATCCGGAGAGGACGGATCACGGTGAACGGTGTGATCGTAAAAAAGCCTGAGACGAAGATAAAAAAAGGTGAAGACACGATCTGTTTGGACAATGCGCCGGTAGAATACGTGGAACTGGAATATTACCTTTTAAATAAACCTCAGGGCGTGATCTCCGCGACGGAGGACCGCCGCAGAAAGACCGTGGTGGATCTTATCGATGAAAAAAGCCGAAAAGACCTGTTCCCGGTGGGCCGTCTTGATATCGATACAGAAGGTCTGCTGATCATTACAAACGATGGGGCGCTGGCTCACCGTCTTCTCTCACCGGGACATCACGTGGATAAGGTGTATGAGGCGAGATGCGAGGGCTTTGTCCCAGATGAGGCGGTAGATAAGTTCCGGGAAGGAATGACGCTTGCGGACGGATTTTCCTGTATGCCTGCGGAGCTGGAGATCTTAGAGAGAAGAGCGGAGGACCGGAAGACGGGGACAGCGGCGGAGAGTCTCGTGCGGCTCACGCTTCACGAGGGGAAATTCCATCAGGTTAAGCGCATGATGGAGGAGACCGGCTGTCCGGTGCTTCACTTAAAACGCCTGTCTATGGGGCCGCTGAAGCTCGATGATGCTTTAAAGACCGGGGAATACCGGAAACTGACGGATAAAGAACGGGAGTTGTTGGAAAACTTATGATAAAGAATTTTTTGGAAAATAAAAAGGCGATGCTTTTTGATCTGGATGGGACTCTGGTGGATTCCATGTGGATGTGGGAGGCGATCGATATCGAATTTTTGGGAGCTTACGGCTATGAATGCCCGGACGATATCCAGAGAGCGATCGAGGGAATGAGCTTTTCGGAGACGGCGGTATATTTTAAGGAGCGGTTTGATCTCCCGTTAAGTCTTGACGAGATCAAGGCAGTCTGGACCCGGATGTCGATCGACAAGTACCGTCATGAAGTACCCTTGAAGCCGGGTGTGCTGGAATTTTTAAAATACTGTAAGGAGAACGGGATCCGCACAGGGATCGGGACCAGCAACGGAAGCGAGATCGTAGATGCGGTCCTGACATCTTTGAAGGTGAAAGAATACTTTGATGCGGTGGTGACAGCCTGTGAGGTGGCTCACGGAAAGCCGGAGCCGGATATCTACCTCGAAGTCGCAAAGCGTCTTGGTGTGCAGCCGGAGAACTGCCTCGTGTTTGAGGATATCCCGGCGGGGATCATGGCAGGCAAAGCGGCGGGGATGCCGGTGATCGCCATGGAGGATGATTTTTCGGCAGATCTGATGGATGAGAAGAGAGAGCTTGCGGATGCGGTGATCTCTGATTACAGAGAATTACTGTAGTTTTTATAAGATTGGCTCATTTGCCGGTTCAACAATAAAATGAATAAGGACATAACATATGATACATGATTTTCTCCCGGTATGCCGGGCAGATATGGAAAAAAGAGGCTGGGACCAGTGTGATTTCGTCTATGTTTGTGGAGACGCCTATGTGGACCATCCGTCCTTCGGTTCCGCAATCATCAGCCGTGTGCTGGAATCCTACGGATACAAGATCGGGATCATCGCCCAGCCGGACTGGAAGGACAAAGAGAGCATCCAGGTTCTCGGAAGACCGCGTCTCGGCTTCCTCGTGAGCGCCGGAAATATGGACTCCATGGTAAACCATTATTCCGTCTCAAAAAGACGCCGCGATAAGGATTCCTACACGCCGGGCGGTGTTATGGGAAAGCGGCCGGATTACGCGGCGGTGGTTTACTGCAACCTGATCCGTTCTGTTTATAAGGATATCCCCATCGTGATCGGCGGGATCGAGGCGAGCTTACGGCGCCTGGCCCACTATGATTACTGGTCGAACAAGGTGAAGCACTCGATCCTCGTGGATTCCCAGGCAGACCTGATCTCTTACGGAATGGGCGAGAAGTCTATCGTTGAGATCGCGGACGCGCTGAACTCCGGTCTTGATGTGAGGGATATTACATTTATCGACGGAACTGTCTATAAGACAGACAGTCTGGATTCCGTATACGATGCGGTTACCCTGCCGTCCTATGATGAGATCAAAACAGATAAGAGACGTTATGCGGAAAGCTTCAATATCCAGTATAAAAATACGGATGCCTTTTCGGGAAAACGTCTTGTGGAGCAGTACCGGGACAACCTTTATGTTGTCCAGAACCCACCGGCAAAACCGCTTTCTGTTCAGGAGATGGATGATGTCTACGCACTTCCTTATATGAGGCGGTGGCATCCGTCCTACGATGCGGCAGGCGGGATCCCGGCGTTCTCGGAGGTGAAATTCAGCCTGATCAGCAACCGTGGCTGCTTCGGCGGCTGCAGCTTCTGTGCGCTGACGTTCCATCAGGGGCGTATTATTCAGGTACGAAGCCACGAATCGATCATCGATGAGGCGAAATACCTGACAAAGGAACCTGATTTTAAGGGATACATCCACGATGTGGGCGGCCCGACGGCGAACTTCCGCTTTCCGGCCTGCAAAAAACAGCTGAAATACGGAGCATGTCCTGGAAAACAGTGCCTCTTCCCGAAGCCGTGCGAAAACCTGATCGCGGACCATACGGATTATATCGCCCTCTTAAGAAAACTACGGGCGCTGCCGAAGGTGAAGAAGGTATTTATCCGTTCCGGCATCCGTTTTGACTATGTTCTCGCGGACAAGAAAAAGGATTTTTTAAGAGAACTCTGCATGTACCATGTCAGCGGACAGCTGAAGGTCGCCCCGGAGCATGTCTCGGATCAGGTGCTCAGACTTCTCGGAAAGCCGGAGAATTCCGTCTATGAGAAGTTTGCTCAGGAATATAAAAAGATGAATGAGAAGCTGGGATTAAAGCAGTATCTCGTTCCATACCTGATGTCCTCCCACCCGGGTTCCACCTTGAAAGAGGCGGTGGAGCTTGCGGAACACTTAAGGGATCTTGGATACATGCCGGAGCAGGTACAGGATTTTTACCCGACACCGTCGACGATCTCTACATGTATGTACTATACAGGGCTGGATCCGCGGACGATGGAACCGGTCTATGTGCCGACGAACCCGCATGAGAAGGCGATGCAGCGTGCCCTGATCCAGTACCGGAATCCGGACAACTATGATCTTGTAAAAGAGGCACTGATCAAGGCCGGAAGAGAGGATCTCATCGGATTTGACCAGAAATGCCTGATCAAGCCAAGGAAGATAACGAAGGACATCGCAGATAGAAAAAAAGTCGGAACGAGGACCGGAAAAAAGCCCGGGAACGGGAAAACGGAAGGAAAAGGCCGCCAGGTCTTATCCGGCAGAGCAAAGGGAATGGCCGGACAGATCGGTGGGAGAAGACCGAAGCCGAAGCAGGGAGGACGAAAGAAATAACGGCGTTATCCTGCGCGGATCTGTAAAAAGATGAGCATTGATACAGCTCAACCATATTTTTAGAAAGGCAGATTTCATGAGTGGAAAAAAGATTGCGATCGTGACCGGCGCGTCGTCGGGAATGGGAAGGGAGATGGTGTATCTCCTTGCGGATCATTTTGCGGCACTGGAGGAGATCTGGGTCATCGCCAGACGAGAGGACCGCTTAAGGGAGCTTGTTGGAAAGGTTCCTGTATCCTTGCGGATCCTGCCGTTCGATCTTTCAGGCGAGGAAGACCTACGCAGGCTTTCCGGACTTTTAAAGCAGGAACAGCCGAATGTGAAGATCCTCGTAAATGGCGCGGGATACGGAAAAACAGGTGCTGCGGGAACGATCCCGGGCAGTCTCTCCACCGGAATGGTGCGGTTAAACGATGAGGCTCTGGTGGCGGTGACGGAGATGGTACTTCCATATATCTCAAGGAACAGCCGGATCATCCAGTTTGCCTCCGCAGCGGCGTTTATGCCGCAGCCGGGATTCGCGGTCTACGCCGCGTCAAAGTCCTTTGTGCTGAGCTACAGCCGGGCTCTGGCTGCCGAGTTAAAAAAGAGGGAGATCTATGTGACAGCGGTTTGTCCGGGACCGGTCGAGACGGAGTTTTTCGGGATCGCTCTCAATGGGGGAAAGCTTGCACCTATCAAGAAACTCACGATGGCAGATCCGAAAAGAGTAGTGAAAAAAGCTCTCCTGGACAGTATGAAGGGCAAACGGATCTCGGTATATGGTCCGTGGATGAAAGCATTCTATGTTCTTTGCCGGATCGTTCCGCATGAGATCCTGATGGGGTTTATCAACTGGTAACATCCGGCTGCGGGACAGAGCACTGAAAATTTACAAAGTATAGCAGAAAAGAGGAAAAAACTTGAAATTACGACTGGAAAAAGGAACTTACCGTTACCGTACCGCCCATATGAAACGTCAGCTTTTCTTTGTGGTACTGTTTATTCTGGCGATCGTTGCGCAGCTTATTTTGAGAAACTTTATCACGGCGCAGATCTATAAAAATCTTGTCACGATCAGTGCGATCCTCACGGTGCTGCCGATGGCAAACCTCGCATCCCCTCTGGTGGTTGCAGCGAGGATCCCGGAGGTCCCGGAGAAATTTCATGACGCGTGTGTTCCATACGAGGAGAAATTTCCGATCTTATACGATCTGATCATTACATCTAATGACCTGATCATGCCGGTGGACGCTGCGGTTGTCCATCCGACAGGGGTCTACCTCTACTGTCCGAACAAAAACGTGGACAGGAGGAAGGCGGAAAAATTCTTAAATGAGATGCTGGTGGGCTGGAAGCTGGACGGAAACGCGAAGGTCATGAACGAGGAGAAAAAGTTTCTCCGGCGGCTTTCTGAGCTTAAGACCGTCACAGAGGAAGAGGATGACGGAAGCGCTCCACATGTTTTAAAGTTATTGAAGAGTCTTTCCATGTAGGGGAATAAAAGATGAGAGAGATCGTGATTGAAAAGAACGAGGCGGGACAGCGACTGGATAAATTTCTCGCGAAGTACATGAATGAGGCGTCGAAGAGCTTTTTCTATAAGATGATGCGCAAGAAGAACATCACGCTGAACGGGAAAAAGTGTGAAGGAAATGAAAAACTCGCCGAAGGCGATGTCGTGAAGCTGTTTCTTGCGGAGGACACCATTGAAAAATTTTCCAGTGTTCAGGTGCAGGAGGTAAAGAAAGTAGATCTCGATATTCTCTATGAGGATGACGAGATCATTCTGGTCAACAAACCGGCGGGTATGCTGTCGCAGAAGGCTAAGGAGACCGATGAGTCTCTGGTGGAGTATCTGATCGATTATCTTTTGGGGAGAGGCAAGCTCACGGAGAGCGGGCTCCGCGCGTTCCGCCCTTCGGTCTGCAACCGTCTGGACCGGAATACCAGCGGTATCGTGGCAGCAGGAAAGTCTCTGGCGGGTCTTCAGATGCTTTCAGGCGTGTTTAAAGACCGCTCGATCCACAAGTATTATCAGTGTCTCGTATCCGGTGTGATCCGGGATGTGAAGACGGTGGACGGCTGGCTTTTAAAGGATGAGAAGAAGAATCAGGTGCGGATCCTCACGGAGGCGGAGGCAAAGCGATTTGGAGGAAGAGACGGAGACGAGGAGCCGAAACGAATCCGGACAAAATATGAGCCGATCGCGACGGACGGAAGGTTTACGCTGCTCAAGGTGACACTTCTGACCGGACGTTCCCATCAGATTCGCGCCCATTTAGCGTCTCTTGGACATCCGATCGTAGGGGATTCCAAGTACGGCGGAGTTTCGAAGGTGAACCCCTCAGGGCGGACCGTGAAGTATCAGCTTTTACATTCTTACCGTCTGGAGTTTCCGAAGCTTGCGGAACCGTTTGCCTATCTTTCCGGGAGGGTGTTTGAGGCGCCGATGCCGGGATATTTTTGTTCGGTACTGAAAGAGACCGGGATCAGGCTGCCATAAAATCTGGCAGCGCCGGACAGGAATGTGGCAAGCAAATGGTTGACATAAAAAACTTATGTAAATCACTCGAAAATATTTGCATTGATGATAAGGAACAGCTATGGGAACATGGAAAACCAGGGGCCTTCGTGGTTCTACGTTGGAAGATCTGATCAACCGGACCAATGACAGCTACCGGGAAAAGAAGCTGGCACTGATCCAGAAGATCCCGACCCCGATCACGCCCATCGAGATCGATAAAAAGAGCCGCCATATCACGCTGGCGTACTTCGATATGAAAAGTACGGTCGACTATATCGGTGCGGTTCAGGGGATTCCGGTCTGCTTTGACGCGAAGGAATGCGCGGTGCGGACGTTCCCACTTCAGAACATCCACCCGCACCAGATCGCGTTCATGAAGGAATTTGAAGCCCAGGGCGGAGTTGCCTTCATTATCCTCTCCTTTACAGCGGAGAACGAGATCTATTATGTTCCTTTTGATGTGGTGAACCGTTTCTGGGAACGGATGGAAGAGGGCGGAAGAAAAAGCTTTACCTATGATGAGGTGGTGCCGGAGGCGTACAGGATCCGAAGCCACCGGGACATGTATGTCCATTACCTGGAAGGGATCCAGCAGGATCTTGACCGGAAGGAAGAAAAAGGAGGATACGGCGAATGATTGAGATGGTCATATGGCTCGTTGTGATCGCGGTGTTTGTGTTCCGGGCGTTAAAACAGAACGGGACACTGGACGAACTCTTTGCGGGGGCAAAGAAGCGGAAAGAAAATCAGGCAGAGCGCGTGGTGTACGAACAGCCGGAGGAAGGCTCCGGGAAGAAGGAGAAGAAGAAGGGGCCGGGGATCCGGGTCCCGAAGCACACAGGTCTTGCGGTGACTGCGGTTGTGATCGTCCTTGCGGCGGCAGTGCTTTCCTTTGACAGCTTCTATACTCTTTCCGAGGAGGAGATGGCGGTGGTCACCACGTTCGGAAAACCGGCAGTGGAGGAGGCATCGGGTCTTCACTTTAAAATTCCGGTGATCCAGCGCGTGACTAAGGTTTCCAAAGCCATCACGGGTATGCAGATCGGCTACACGACGGACCCGGCCCGGGCGGACGGCGCCTCCATAGACAATCCGGTATCTATCGAGAACGAGAGCCTGATGATCACAAAGGATTTCAATCTCACAAACGTGGATTTCTATGTGGAATACATGGTCACAGATCCGGTTCAGGCGGTGCGCCACAGAAGTGTGTACGAGTCTATCATCAAGAACCTGGCTCAGAGCTACATCCGCGATACCGTCGGCGTTTATAATGTTGATGATGTGATCACCACCGGAAAGACCCAGATTCAGGAGCGGATCAAAGAGCAGCTCACAAACCGTCTCGTCGAGGAAAATATCGGATATGGAATCTACAACGTGTCGATTCAGGATACGGAAATGCCGAGAGATGATGTGGCGAATGCGTTCAAGGCGGTTGAGGATGCGAAACAGGGCATGGAGACGGCGATCAACTCCGCAAAGAAATATCAGTCTGAGAACATTCCGGAGGCGAAGGCAAAGGCTGATAAGCTTTTGCAGGATGCCGAGGCATATAAGGAACAGCGGATCAACGAGGCAAATGGACAGGTGGCGCGTTTCGAGGACACATACGCGGAGTATGTGAAGTACCCGCTGATCACGAAAAAGCGTATGTTCTATGAGACCATGGAGGAAGTTCTTCCGGATCTCAAGGTCATCATCACCGGTGGAAACGGCACACAGACGCTGCTGCCGTTAGAACCATTTTCAGAGACAGCTTCCGGCAGCGCAGCACAGACGGGAGGAGGGAACTAAATGAAAAAGACAGGAAAAAGAATCATAGGAATCGTTGTTCTTCTTCTGATCGTCGTTCTGCTTCAGGGAAGTATGGTGAGCACATACAATGACGAGTATAAGCTCATTCTCCAGTTCGGAAAAGTGGTCCGGGTGGTGGAGACACCGGGTCTCAGCTTTAAGATCCCGTTTCTTCAGACAACACAGTCGATTCCTAATTATGAGATGATCTATGACCTTATTCCGAGTGAGGTTAATACAAGGGATAAAAAGGTGATGGTAACGGATTCCTTCGCATTGTGGAGTGTCACAGATCCGCTGGCATACCTGTCCAGACTCGGAGCGAACAAGGCAAATGCGGAAAGCCGAATTTCCGTTGTCGTATACAATGCTGTAAAAAATGTCATTTCCTCCACAGATCAGGCAGATGTGATCTCCGGCCGTGACGGAAAGCTGGCAGAGATGATCACGGAAAAGATCGGTTCTTCTCTGGACAGCTACGGAATCAAGGTAAAAAAGGTGGAGACGAAGCTCTTAGACCTTCCGGATTCCAACAAGGAGGCTGTTTACCAGCGTATGATCTCTGAACGGCAGAATATCGCTGCCGGATATATCGCAGACGGTGAGTACCAGTCCAATGTCATCAAGAACAGCACAGATAAAGAAGTCTCCATCATCATTTCCGAGGCCCAGGCCCAGGCGGAGAAGATCCGGGCGGAAGGCGAGGCAGAGTATATGAGGATCCTTTCCGGCGCGTACAATGACGAGGGAAAGGCCGATTACTATAATTATATCCGCAGTCTGGACGCGTTAAAGGCGAGTCTCAAGGGAGATAATAAGACGATCATTCTGGATGAAAATTCAGAGCTTGCGAAGATCCTCAGGGGAAGCTATTAAGGAACGGCCAGGATAAAACCGCAACAGCGGAAAATTCCTGTGAAGCAGTGATGCTGTGGACCCGGAACGATCCGGACGAAGCAGGCTGCTGCGGGACATAACCGCGGTCAGTAAAAAAGATCGTGGATGTCTGATAAATAATGATACGGTAAAGGAGAAGGGTTATGTCAAAAGTAGTTGATTATTTCCTCAAGTATGTAGCATTCGATACGCAGTCCGCAGAGGATGCGGGGACAGTTCCGAGTACGGAAAAACAGTTCGCGCTGGCGAAGCTTCTGTCCGAACAGTTAAAGAATATCGGGGTGAAGGACGTCTCCATGAGTGAGCACGGTTACGTGTACGGAACGATTCCGGCAAACGGGGATTATAACTGCCAGACTGTCGGCTTCCTCGCGCATATGGACACTTCACCGGATTGTCCGGATGAGAATGTCCGCCCACAGCTCGTCAAGCACTACGACGGAAAGGATATCACTTTAAATAAGGCACTCGGTGTAAAGATGACAACAAAGATGTTCCCATTCTTAAAAAACTATGTGGGGCAGGATCTGATCACTACCGATGGAACTACACTGTTAGGTGCAGATGACAAGGCGGGAATTGCCGAGATCATGACCATGGCGGAGACACTTCTGACACACCCGGAGATCCCGCACGGAACCATCAAGATCGCTTTCACACCGGATGAGGAAGTCGGACACGGTGTTGACTTCTTTGATGTTCCCGGCTGGGGCGCAGATGTGGCTTATACCGTTGACGGCGGCGCCTGGGGCGAGATGGAGTATGAGACCTTCAACGCGGCATCCATGAAAGTCACGATCCATGGAAGTAACATTCATCCGGGCAGCGCGAAGAACAAGATGAAAAACTCAATCCTGATCGGTCTGGAATTCCAGTCGATGCTGCCGGAGAACGAGAAGCCGCAGTATACTGAGAAGTATGAGGGATTTTTCCACTTAAACCACATCGGCGGAAATGTGGAGAATACGACTCTCCACTATATCGTCCGTGACCATGATATGACGCGGTTTGAGGAGAGAAAAGCATTCGGAAAGAAGATCGGCGAATTCCTGAACGCGAAGTACGGTGAGGGAACAGTCGAGGTGGAAATCGCAGATACCTACTACAATATGGCTGAGAAGATCCGTCCGCATATGTACCTGATGGATGTGGCTGCTGAGGCATTTAAGGAGCTTGGCATCGAGACTCCGGCGATCAATCCGGTCCGCGGAGGCACGGATGGATCGAGACTTTCCTACATGGGACTTCCATGTCCGAACCTCTGTACCGGCGGACATAACTATCATGGAAAGTATGAGTTCATCTGCATTCAGTCCATGGAGAAGACAGTGGAGCTGCTTCTTAAGATCGCAGAAAAGTTTACGAAGGTTGAGAAGCAGGCATAAAATCTGGATCAGGATATGGCTGTTTAGAAAATGCGGGAGACGCTGGATGTCGCTTCCCGCTTTTCTTTTTGGATGTATGAATGCAATTTAGAACATGTCTTTATGTTGAAGGGGCAGATTATTCATGATATAATGAGCGATAGTGAGTCAGAAGCGTGCCTGCACGGTTATGGCGAACGGCGAAATTAGTGAGTGATGAAGTCACGATATAATCATGCGCAGAAAGGCGGTACAGATTATGATAAAAACGATTCAAAGACGTCTGGACGCGATCCTGCATTGGAATATTTCCTTTGTGGGCGGTTTCCTCGGCGGTTATGCAATCCTTTCCCATGCCGGAGTCTTCGGCTCCGCACAGACGGGAAACCTGATGGAGATGGCTTCGAACGTCCGATTTATGGAATGGGAGGAATTGGGACTCCGTCTGCTGGCGATGGTGATCTTCGCCTGTGGTGTGATCGCCTCCTATATGCTGACAAACTATACAAACTTACATATGCGGAAGCTGGCGATCTGGGTGGATGCGGCCGGTCTCGGACTTACGGCCCTGCTGCCGGATTGGTTCTCGCCGATTGCGGGTGTTTACCCGATCTTTTTTTGCTCGGCATTCCAGTGGGGTGTATATTCCGGCGCAGATGGTTTCAACAGCGCGACGGTTTTCATCACAAACAACTTCAAACAATCCGTCCTCGGCTGGACGCAGTATGCGTTGACAAAAGATAAAGAATTTAAGAGAAAAGCCGTGCTCTACAGCAACACGGTACTTATGTTCTTTCTCGGCGCCCTCCTCGGTGTCACCGGTGTAGCTGCCTTCGGCAACGCACTCGGTGCCTGCGTAGGCTTTATTCCCCTTGCTGTCGCGCGGATCTTTATCAGCATCGGTGAACTTCCGATAGAAGATGAGACTCCGGAGGAGACAGAGGAAGAGGCAGAAGAGATGATGGAAGAGGCGAAGATTTTGGAGAAGGAAGAGAAGAAGAAAATTTAAAAATTGTATATTTGATGAATGGGAATAGGCAGTTGATTCAGGGATGGGTCGGCTGCCTGTTTTGTATATCGGGGGAAATACTATAGAACTTTGAATATATTATATGGCTTATGGTTTACAAAAATACCAGTAGTGTTAGAATATATTATATGATTCAAAATATAAATTGTCATGGAGGGTATAAATGATTCCTGAGATTCGCTTGCTTGCAGCAAAGACCAGCAGGGAGAATGATAATTTGTGGCTTCCACTGTTAGATCACTTAAAAGATACAGCTGGAGTTATAGAGTACCTATCGAGCAGATGGCTGCCGGGCTCTGTATATGATGAGCTGGAGATTTCAAGAAAAGAGGGAATACGATTAGCAAAACTGCTCGCATTGCTGCATGATATAGGGAAAGGTATCCCGGCATTCCAGACAAGAATATTGGAACAGCTTCCGGACATCAGGTGTTTTCAAGAATCGGCCGGAATTGAAACAAACTTGAATAGAACACAGATGGATATTAAACATGCACATGCAGGGGCTGTCCTTCTTCGAGCAATGGGATATCCGGAATCAGTGGCAGCAATTGTAGGCGCACACCATGGTTCTCCCGAACCCAACAACATGGATGATGATGCATTCGATGAATTAACATTGGAACGAAAAAAATATGGAGATAAAAATTCTATATGGCGGAAAATGCAAGAGGAACTTTTGAAATGGGCATTAGAAGAGGCGGGTTATTCGGAAAAGGGAGAGATTCCAGATATTTCAGAAGCGGCTCAGATGATTTTTTGCGGCCTTTTGATTATGGCAGATTGGATTGCAAGCAACAGCTACTATTTTCCTTTGCTTTCTGTAACAGATGATACAGAACCATATGATAACAATCGGTCAAGGGACGCAATGAGGCATCTTAATCTGCCCGACGGATGTTTGATGGGTTCTGCGTGGAAACAGGAGGATTTTTTTGAAGAGAGGTTCCATTTTACTGCAAATCGAGTACAAAAGGAAATGTATGGTGTTGCAGCCGGAATGGAAAAACCGGGATTGATCATTCTGGAGGCACCAATGGGAGAAGGAAAAACGGAGGCGGCTTTGGCAGCAGCTGAGAT
Source organism: Clostridium sp. AM30-24 (assembly GCF_003480435.1). GTDB lineage: Bacteria > Bacillota > Clostridia > Lachnospirales > Lachnospiraceae > Pilosibacter. The sequence goes on from NZ_QUJB01000001.1 coordinate 130,107, forward strand.
TCTTATGAATCGTTTCGATTTAAAAGGAATTGCCTTTTTTCTCCCATCACAGGCAACAACGAATGCCATGTTTACCAGAATCAGTTCCTGGCTAACAGGTCAGTCAGATATTAATCAGGTTTCGATCCAGCTTTATCATTCCAATGCGGAATTAAATGAAGATTTTAGAAAACTGGAATATGGGGATGTCTGCATAGAAGACGATGATCAGGATGCTTTGATAGTTCATAGCTTTTTCAGAGGAAAGAAAACAAGAATGTTATCCGATATTGTGGTTGGCACAATCGATCAGCTTCTGATGGCAGCATTGATGCAGAAACATGTGATGCTTCGTCATCTGGGGCTTGCAGGAAAAGTTGCAGTGATTGATGAGTGTCATTCTTTTGATCCGTATATGAATACATATTTGGAGCGTATCTTGCAGTGGCTTGGAATCTATCATATTCCGGTAATCCTTTTGTCAGCTACGCTCCCGGGGGATAAACGATTGGCTTTGATGCAGGCATATGCCGGAAAGAAAAAATGTAAAAATGTCTTGCTCAAGGAAACAACTTCATACCCGTTGATTTCATGGTCAGATCAAGAACGAGTACAATTAACACCAATCCCTTATGATAAAACAGACAGGGTTGTTCAGATCGTTAGAGAGAATGAAGAACAACTGGAAGTAGAAGTCCGCAATATATTGAAACATGGCGGCTGTATGGGAATTATATTAAATACTGTTTCAAGAGTGCAGAAAATTGCAAAATTCATACAGGATAAATTTCCGGAAGCAAAAGTATTGATTGACCATTCACAGTTTATCCTTCCGGATCGACTCGAGCATGAGCAAGAAATTCTGAGCTGTGTTGGAAAACATTCAACGAATGGGCAGAGAAGAAATGTGGTTGTAGTTGGAAGCCAGGTGCTGGAGCAATCATTGGATCTTGATTTTGATGTACTGATAACAGATCTATGCCCAATGGATCTTTTACTGCAAAGAATCGGTCGCCTTCACCGTCATGAGAGAAAAAGACCGGAAACGCTAAAAATTGCCAGATGTGTAGTATGGAATTCAGAGATAGACAATCTGGAAAAGGGAGCGACAGCAGTTTATGGAGAGTATCTGCTGTTGCAGACATCAGCGCTTCTGCCGGAAAAGATTATGATACCGTCTGATATCTGCTCATTGGTACAGAAAACCTATTGCGAAATAGATGAGAATCAACGCTTTCAGACTGCATATGAAGATTATAAGAAGGAGTGTATGCTTAGGAAGCAGAATGCGAAACCATATTGTCTGGAGAAACCAGAGATAGGAAAATATGGAGGGACTTTGGTTGGGCTCTTGGACAAGTCTGTCGGGCTTGATGATGTAAAGGCACAGGCTGCAGTGCGAGACGGAAATCCATCAATAGAAGTGATTGTTGTAAAAGAAGCAGAATCTGGTTTTGCATCTATAATTGCCGGAAAATTAAAAGGGAAAAAATATAATCTCATGGCAGCAATATCAATTGACGAAGCCAGAGAAATATCAGAGCAAAAACTTCGCCTTCCTCAAAGATTAGCACAGCCATGGTGTGCAGAGCGTGTAGTCAAACAATTGCGGATAGATATGGAACAGCATACAAAAGAGTGGCAAAACAACCCTATGCTTGAAGGTGAGCTGATATTATTTTTAGATGCGACAAATCACGTGAGTTTGGATGAGATTCGGCTGTTTTATGATGAAAAGAAGGGCTTAGAATGGGAGGTTGAGAAACGTGGATGATAAAAAATTCAATCTATTAGACGAACCATGGATTTGTGTTATGAAAGAAAATGGAGAAGTGAAGGAACTTTCACTGATGGACGTGTTGCTCCATGCACATCAGTACCGAAGATTGGCCGGAGAGTTGCCGACGCAGGATGTTGCGGTGTTAAGATTGCTTCTGGCTGTGTTGCAAACGGTTGTTTACCGATATGATACAGATGGCAATGAGGATGAACTTGTTGAAACAGAAGATGCATATGAGCGGTGGAAAGAAATTTGGAATGATGGAAAACTGCCGGATAAACCAATTCAGGAATATTTAACAAAGTGGAAGGCACGTTTCTATTTATATGATAGCGACAGGCCCTTTTATCAGGTGCCGAAAGCTGCAATTGGAACAGAATGTAAAGCAGCAAAGTTAAATGGTGAAATCTCAGAGAGTAGTAATAAGCTGCGCTTGTTTTCAAATCGTGCGGGAAAAGAAAAAGAATTTTTAAGTAATTCAGAAGCAGCCAGATGGTTGTTGTATCTGAATGGATATGATGATACATCTGCAAAGCCAAAGGAAAAGGGACTCCCATCACCCGGAACAGGATGGCTTGGTAAACTGGGATTAATTTATGCAGATGGAAATAATTTATTTGAAACCCTGATGTTGAATCTTGTATTGGTTAATATTTCAGATAAAGAATGTTGGGACAGTCCAAAACCTGTGTGGGAAGCAGAAACAGTTAAGGGTGCGGAGAGAACTGAAATCGCGGTTCCATCAAATCAGGCAGAACTACTGACAGTACAATCCAGAAGAATTCTCCTAAAAAAAGACGAACAAGGGGTTAGTGGTTATTATGTGTTGGGAGGTGATTTTTTTCCAAAAGAAGCAGCATATATGGAACAAATGACTGTATGGAAAAGATATGAGCCGAAAGGGAATGTAGCTCCGTATTATCAGCCAAGAAGGCATTTGCCAGAAAAACAGATGTGGCGCGATTTTTCAAACCTTGTTATTTCAGATCAGGAAAACAGAACACCGGGAGTACTTGAATGGGTCGCTTGGTTGAAAGATAAGAAAATGATTGATAAAAAGAAAATCATTTGTTTTAAGACAGCCTCTGTACAGTATGGGGACAAAGACTTTTTTGTAAAAGATGTTCTTGGCGATTACCTGGAATTTCATACAGACCTATTAACTGCAAATGGAAAAAAACTGGTAAGAATCATACGCGAAGAAATTGAAAAATGTGAAAAGGCGGCCAATATAGTTAAGCATTTAATAGAAGACTTAAAGAAGGCAGCAGGAGACTGTTCAGGTGAAAAAACTCAATATGGAAAAGAAGAGTACTTTTATCAGATAGATATACCATTCCGCAGCTGGTTAAAGGAACTGGATCCGATAGGTGAGAGTGATTCTGATTATTATGAGAATGTTCGAAGTGAGTGGAGAATCCAGGCATATCGGATAGCGGAAAAGCTTGGTATGAACTATGTTGAACAAGCAGGAGATAAGGCTTTCGTTGGACGGGAAATACAAGAAAAAAAGGATGGAGTTGAAAGAAAAGTTTATTATTCATCTTCAAGTGCTTTTAATATATTTAAGTGGTCATTAAAAAAGTGTTTTGAGCTGTAGCAAGGAGGGATTATTGTATGGGAAACCAGGGACAGATGGTCAGAAAATATATGGCCATGCGTCTGAAACAATGGGAGAATGAGCCAAATGATGCACGCGTCAAAGGGGAGCTGGCTCAGCTTCGTCATGGAATTGGAAAAAAGCCAGGAGAAGTTCCTGAAATGTGGGAACTTTTATTTAACGGATTTCCGGAAGAATTGATGAGCAGAAATGGAGAACCCAGTTGGGCTGAGTGGGCGGTATCTCTTTCGTTATGCATGTATGCTCTGCATCAGCAGGGAAGTGATATTCATCAAAATAACATGCATAGTGAACAGCAATCATTAGGAAAAGCAGTTAGAAAACTGGCAGCCTTACAGGATGAATCAGAATTGGCACGAATTCGAAAACGATTTACTGTTTTTGCAACATCGGCAGATATGGAAGAATGTGCGTATTATCTTCGAGGATTAGTACAGCTTCTGCGGGCAAAGGGCGTGCCGATGGACTACATTCAGCTGGCATATGATCTATATCAATTTCAAACGGAGAATGGTGCCCAGAAGGTTAAGCTTCGCTGGGGACAGGATTTTTATCGAGTAGTAAAACAGGAAGAGGAGAAAAAAGAAAATGAGTAAAAATTTGTATATTGATCTTCATGTAATTCAAACACTTCCGCCGAGCTGCGTAAATCGTGATGATACAGGCAGCCCAAAGACAGCAATTTATGGTGGTGTAACCAGAGCGAGGGTTTCAAGTCAGTCCTGGAAACGTGCAATGCGCCTTATGTTTGCTGATATGTATACAGAAAAAGAAAAGGGAATTCGAACAAAGAAAATTGTAGATCTGCTTGCAAAGAAAATATCTGAGCTGGATTCGGAAATTCAGAGTACTGAAAAATTGGCAAAAAAGGTATTAGAAGCAGCCGGAATTAAATTAACAGAGAAAAATGGAAAAGTAGAAACAGGAGCTCTGTTTTTTATTAGTGCAAAACAAATTGAAAAACTGGCAGAAAAGGCCATTGCCCATCCGGATGGAAAATTTGAAAAAGAGGATAAAAAAGAATTGCAGGAGGCATTAAAAAACTACCCCTCAGTTGATCTCGCATTGTTTGGCCGCATGGTGGCAGATGAACCTTCCTTGAATTATGATGCGGCGGCACAAGTGGCTCATGCTATATCAACACATGCTGTACATAATGAATATGATTACTTTACGGCTGTTGATGATTGTACATCGGAAGACAATTCCGGGGCAGGACATCTTGGTACGGTAGAATATAATTCATCTACCTTATATCGTTATGCGACTGTGAATGCAGCAGAACTTGTAAGATACTTGGGAGAAGATACTCCGAAAGCAGTTAGAAATTTTGCAGAGGCATTTATCACTAGCATGCCGACAGGAAAACAAAACACGTTTGCAAACAGAACACGTCCGGATGCTGTTTATGTGACGGTTCGCAGAGATCAGCCGGTTAATATGGCAGGCGCCTTTGAGAAACCTGTTATCACAAAGGGTGGATATGTGGAGCAATCAATAAAGTCGTTGATTGATTATGCAAAGGAATCTTATGAAGATTATGTAAATGAACCGGAAATGGCATTTGCAGTGGGAAGAGAGTTGGAGCCGCTTGCGGCAACAATGAATCTGACAAAATTATTAGATGAACTGGAAAAACAGGTTTTGAATGATCTGGAAGAGGTGAAGGAATAATGAGTACATTGCTGCTTCGGTTGGCAGCACCACTTCAATCATGGGGAATTGATTCGAAGTTTGATATTCGTCGGACAGGACGGGAACCCAGCAAAAGCGGGGTGATTGGACTTATCTGTGCAGCACTTGGAATCAAGAGAGATGATGATGAGATGGTGAGCCAGTTAGCAACACTACGATTTGGTGTGCGTGTTGATAAAGAGGGGCATTTTGTGCGTGATTTTCACATGGTAAAACCAAAAAAGGGAGAACCATATGTCACAAATCGCTATTATCTTGCGGATGCAGAATTTCTGGTAGGTTTTGAAAGTGTGGATGAAGAACTTTTGAAAAAGATCGAATATGCATTATTGAATCCAGTGTTTCCGTTATATCTGGGACGAAGATCGTGTCCGCCGACCGGAAGATTATGCCTTGGTATCAGAAAATTGGAATTGGAAGAAGCTTTGTTTGAAGAAGCATTGCGGAATGAATCAATTGAAACAGTACGCATAGTAATGGATGCAAAAAAAGGAGAAGACGGAAATATTGTTAAGGATTTACCGATATCCTACAATCCAGAGCACAGAAAACATATGTTTCGAAAAGTGACAGAGAAATATCGAGCGGTGCGAGAACCGCTTCAATGCCATGATCCAATGGCAGAATTGGGGTGATTGGTTTGTATTTAAGCAGAATGACATTGGATGTGACAAAAAGGAAAACATTGCGGGCATTAAGTTCACCAAACTTGTTCCACGGAGCAGTTGAGGCTTCGTTTGATATGACGGAAGCGGTTCGTCAGAGAAATTTATGGAGAATCGATCGACTTAATGGTAATTATTATTTGCTTATTCTGAGCCGGGAAAAACCGGATCTCTCTGAAGCGATAACTCAATTTGCACCGGAAGGTGAAGGATGGGCAACGAAAGAATATGATCCTTTTCTGGAGAAAATCAAAGCTGATTCACGGTGGCATTTTCGCTTGACGGCAAATCCAACATACCAGAAAGCTGCGGGAAAGGATCAAAGAGGCAGAATTTGTGCACATACTACGGCAGATAATCAGCGAAAATGGCTTATAAAACAGGGGGAACTGCATGGCTTTGCAGTGAGTGAAGATTCTTTTGAGATCAGGGAATCTAAATGGTACCACTTTAATAAGACTGCTGCAAAGAATCAGGTTAGTATGCTGTCTGTAACATATGAAGGCATTTTAAAAGTAGTGGATGAAGAGAAAGTACGAAAAGTGCTGACAGATGGTATTGGACGTGAAAAGGCATATGGAGTAGGTCTTATGACACTGGTACATGTAGAGAAGGGAACAGTATGACAAATATTCCTGGAATGATACGGCCGGAAATCCAGATGCTGCCGCAGGTTGCAGATCGTCTGACGTTTCTTTACTTAGAAAGATGTGTACTAAATCGACAAGATAGTGCAATTACAGTTGCAGATGATAGAGGAACAGTTTTTGTACCGGCAGCAGCGATCAGTGTGATTATGTTGGGACCTGGAACGAAGATCACTCATCGCGCGATGGAATTAATTGGAGATGCCGGGGTCACTGTGATATGGGTGGGAGAACATGGGGTACGTTATTATGCATCAGGGCGTCCGCTCACCCACCGTGCAGCTTTATTACAGAGACAGGCAGAATTAGTCAGCAATATGAGAATGCATTTAAATGTTGTCAGGCAGATGTATTGCATGCGATTTCCAAATGAAGATGTTTCCCGCCTCACACTTCAGCAGCTGAGAGGACGAGAGGGAGCAAGAATTCGTGCAGTATATAAAAAAGCATCAAAAGAGTGGAATGTGTCATGGAATGGGCGCGAATACGATCCAGAGGATTTTACAAGTGGAGATCCTGTTAATCAGGCATTATCCGCCGGTCATGCATGTCTTTATGGTCTGGCACATGCGGTAATTGCTGCGTTAGGGTGTTCGCCGGGTTTGGGATTTGTACATGTTGGACATGAAAACTCATTTGTATATGATATTGCAGATTTATATAAGGCAGATATCACGATTCCGTTAGCGTTTGAGGTGGCTGCAACGATCCCCAAGGAAGAAATTTCATCTGTGATGCGGAGAAAAACCAGAGATAAAATGGTAAAAATGAATATTCTGAAACAAATGGTACATGATATCAAATCTTTGCTTGCCCAAGAAGGAGAAGCTGAGGATTCAGATGCAGTGTATTTGTGGGATAACAGAGTCGGGGAAGTTGAAAATGGACGTTCATATGGAGAAGATCTTGAAGAAGGTGAATAATGGTAGTTGTAACGCTGACAGATTGCCCACCTAAGCTGCGCGGAGATCTTACAAAGTGGCTTATGGAGATCAATACAGGAGTATACGTTGGAAAGGTGAGCGCAAGAATTCGGGAAATACTTTGGACACGAATCTGTGAGAATCTGTCCCAGGGACGGGCAACAATGGTATATAATACTAATAATGAACAGGGAATGGAATTCTGTGTTCACAACTCATCCTGGAAACCTGTGGATTTTGATGGAATACAATTGGTTATGCGTCCAGAACAGGCACGATGCGAAACAAAAGCGCGTGCAAGCAGGGCAGAAGTTCAGCAAATGCTGATTAAGAAAAAGCAATATAGGGCAAACAAAGAACGACAAGAAGGTTATGTGGTGATAGATTTAGAGACAACAGGATTAAATAGTTCATCAGATGAGATTATTGAGTTGACGGCGATCAGAATCATTAACCACGAAATTGCAGACCAATTGGAGATTCTAGTAAAAACAGAAAAAGGAGTTCCAAAAGTAATTACTGAACTTACGGGGATTACAGAGGAGATTCTTGAGGAAAAGGGGGTGGTTCTTTCTTCGGCGATGGAGAAGTTCTGTAAATTTATTGGAGAAAGCGCAATAGTGGGACATAATATTGCATTTGATCGTAGCTTTTTAAAGGAGGCTTGTCGAAAGACCAATCGAATGAATCTGAAAAATCCAGCAAAAGATACATTAGATCTTGCTAGAAGGCGAATCGACGATATTGATGATTATAAGCTTCATGCACTGGCAGACTATTTCCAGATAAAAGTTGAGGAGGAACATAGGGCATTAAGTGATTGTATTACGACATTTCAAGTATATGAGAAACTAAATGAAATTTAGCGGCAGAGAGTGGAAAAATGCTGTAAATAAGGGATTCTTTTAGTGTATTCCCCGCGCAAGCGGGGGTGATCCCTGATCACGAACCTTTTCCCAAGCCTTTTTAGTGTATTCCCCGCGCAAGCGGGGGTGATCCCGATAAAGGATCCGGACGAGCTGGATCGGCGGGGTATTCCCCGCGCAAGCGGGGGTGATCCTAGCCCGGTCCTCGGTTCGGTTACTGCTCTCTTGTATTCCCCGCGCAAGCGGGGGTGATCCTGAGTTGGCGAAAGAAATGTATAATCTTGGATTCGTATTCCCCGCGCAAGCGGGGGTGATCCCTTTGTGTGGATATTGATAAACCGGCTCACCTGAGTATTCCCCGCGCAAGCGGGGGTGATCCCGATCATCACGACATTTCACATCAAAAAACTTAGTATTCCCCGCGCAAGCGGGGGTGATCCCGGGGGTTGATTATGTATGGTTCAAAATTCAAAGTATTCCCCGCGCAAGCGGGGGTGATCCCGCGATCCGGAATAAGTCATGGGATGATAATGTGTATTCCCCGCGCAAGCGGGGGTGATCCTGATGCGTTCCGGGAGCCAATGCTTGGCGTATCGTATTCCCCGCGCAAGCGGGGGTGATCCCGCGATGACGCCGCACTTGGATCCGGAACAAATGTATTCCCCGCGCAAGCGGGGGTGATCCTGCATTCGTTGTCATCATCCCAGCCGGTATTATGTATTCCCCGCGCAAGCGGGGGTGATCCCAAGCAAAAGCAAAATAAAGAGGCCTTTAATGAGTATTCCCCGCGTAAGCGGGGGTGATCCCAACTGTGTGACGGACAATGCCGGGCTTCCACTGTATTCCCCGCGTAAGCGGGGGTGATCCTACTTAACAAGGCATATCAGCAAGGGTGGCTTGGTATTCCCCGCGTAAGTGGGGGTGATCCTGGTGCGATGGAAGTGTGGTATGTAGAAAAGTAGTATTCCCCGCGCAAGCGGGAGTGATCCCGTATTAAAGCATGGGCCTCTAAAAAGAAAAAATCCATCCCCCCATTGCAATTCTCCGCTATTTTGCGTATACTTATAATATGAGTGGATAGATGCAGCCGCTATGTGTTGGGCATTTTGCCTGCCGTAGTAGAACGGGGCACTATCCACTTTTTTATGCCTATAAACAATCAATATGTGAGACGATGTTAAGAAAATATAAGTGTTCAGTTTATTTGCTAAGCATAATTTCAGCGGCAGAAGAAACACACAAAAGAATCTATAGCCCTCACGCGGACTCCCGCAGCAGCCGGATCAGCTCCTCCATCGCCGGAAGGGTCTGTTTCCCTTTCAACGTAACGATGGAGTAGCTGGTAGTATCAGCCGGATTTCCGATCCGGAAGCAGCGGACAGGCTTTGGATAGTGGAAATTTTTCATGTACTGGTAGAAGTTAAAAGCAATCCCATAGCCTTCTGCTGCGAGCTGACAGGCAGATTCAAGATTTTCAAGGAGAAAGACCTGTCCCGGTTCGGCGTGGTCATAAGCAATGGCAAGGTCTGTGTAGTGCCTGGAGGACTGATCCGGCTTTTGCAGGATAAAACGTTCCCCGTTAAATTGTTTGAGATCGATCCTCGGACATGGATCTTTCCGGCTTTTCTTTGTTGCGCCAATGCATGACGGGTGATCGGCGGAGACAACAGCGACCATATAGTCCTCATAGAGAGGACAGTATTCCAGCAAAGGATGGCTGGAGGATTCATTGACGATGGCAAAATCAAGCTCTCCGGCAAGCAGATGCCGGATCATCTGCTCAGTGGATTCCTCATATGGGATCAGCTTCACATCCGGGTAGCGGGAGGAAAAGACAGGCAGTGCCTTCGCAAGAAGATAAAGTGTTCTTCTGGGATGGATTCCGAAACGGATCGTTCCCGAAGAGCCACCCATGTATTTTTGAAGCTCATTTTCATAATGGGCTTCTATTTTTATCATTTCTTTTGCATGTTCTAAATAGATCTTTCCGGCCTCGGTTGGGACAAACTGTTTCCCGATCCGGTCGAAAAATTTTGTCCCGGTGCGTTCTTCAAGATTTCCTAAAAATATGCTGAGTGCAGGCGGAGAGATGTGCAGGGCCTGGGCCGCATCCTTAATTCCCCTGTGTTTTTCAATTTCGAGCATATAGAGCTGTTCCCGCATATCCATGGCGTTTCGCTGGTCCTTTCCCTGAATAAATATTTGTAATCACGCATAAAAATAAATAATATTAAATAAAACAATAAAAATATTAAACTTGCTTTAATTTTATATCTTGATTATAGTCTAAGAAAGAAAACAAATCAAGGAAGGATTGGAAGTATGAAACCATTAAAAGAAAAAAAGCCTTTTCAGGCGCCGCACACATTTGTGATCCTTGTAGTGCTGATCCTTCTGGCAGTCGCAGCCACTTATGTTGTGCCTGCCGGAGAGTATACCCGGTATACGGATGAGGCGACAAACAGAACGCTGGTGGAAGCGGGGAGCTTCCATTATGTCGAATCTCATCCGGTAAGCTTTTTAACCGTTCCGGCACTGATCTACAGGGCGATCGTAAAGGCGGCAAGCACAGTTACGTTTATCCTTATTATCGGCGGCTCTTTTGAGATCATCACATCCACAGGGATCCTCACAGTTCTCTGTAAGAAGATGGCGAAAGCCTTCCGCGGCCGCGAGTATTTTGTGATCCCTGCATTTCTGCTGTTATTTTCTGTTTTTGGAACGACGATGGGAATGTCTGCTGAGGTCATGATCTTTGTGCCGATCGGAATTGCCCTTGCGGCATCTCTGGGACTTGACAAAGTGACAGGTACCGCAATGATCGCTATGGGCGCCGCATCCGGATTTACAGCCGGAATCCTGAATCCCTTCAATGTCGGTGTTGCTCAGGATATTGCGGAGATCCCGATGTTTTCCGGTATGGGATACCGCATTTTTATTCTCGGAGTTCTTCTGGTGATCGATACGGTCTACATTACCTGGTACGCAAAGCGCGTGAAAGCGGACCCGACAAAGAGTATCATTTACGGAGAGCCTGAGGACCAGGAATTTACTTTCGATGATACAGAAGAAGCGCTGAACCTGACCCATGGTCTGACTCTGGCAGTGATCGTAGCCGGCTTTGCGGTCCTGATTTATGGACTCAGTAAGCTCGGATGGTATTTTGAGGAGATGTCTGCGATCTTTATCGCGATGGGTGTGCTCTGCGGTATCGTGAACCGCTATAGCCCAAACAAGATCGCCGCTACGTTCGGAAACGGAGCGAAGGGAATCGTTGTGGGAGCTCTGATCGTCGGTATTGCCCGCGGTGTTGAGCTTGCATTATCTGACGCGATGATCCTTGACACCATCGTCCATGCGATCGCAAGTATCGTAAACATTCTTCCGCAGTCCTTAAAAGCCATCGGAATGTTCCTTGCACAGTCACTTGTCAACTGTGTGATCACCTCCGGTACCGGACAGGCCGCGGTTACCATGCCGCTTATGGTACCGGTTGCGGATCTGATCGGTATCACGAGACAGACAGCCGTTCTTGCGTTCCAGCTCGGAGACGGATTTTCAAACTCTGTTCTTCCGACATCCTCCGCGCTGATGGGCTATCTCGTCGTTTCGAAGATTCCATATGTAAAATGGTTAAAATTCATGATGCCGTTATTCCTGATCTGGACATTCTTCGGATGTCTGTTCATGCTTGGGGCACTCGTGATCGGCTATTAAAGCGGAGGAAAAGAGAAGATGCAGGATTTTGAAGTGAAGGAGCGTTTAAGAGAACATCTGGAGTACCTTTGTTCGTTCGATAAGCTCTCCGGTGAACCGGAGGCGTATCGTGCGGTCGAGTATATTCTTGAGGTATTGGAGAAATCCGGGATCTCCTGCCATGAGGAGGATTTTCCGGCTTATCTGAGCAATCCGGTGAGCAGTGTCCTTATCGCAGATGGTGAGGAGTTCCCATGCCGTCCAAGGTCTTTCTCGGAGAGCACAAAAGGGAGGATCGAGATCCCACTGATCTACGATCCCGGAACAAAAACGGAAGTCTCCCTTTCAGAACAGAAACGTTTTATGGAAACGGTTGCCGGAAAGCTTGTCCTCGGGTATGGGTTTGATGAGCGTTACGCAAAATTGCTGGAGCAGCATGGAGCGGCCGGGTGGATCCAGATCTGGACCTCCGACGAGGATGCGGTCCATGAGGACACGGTAAGTCCTGTCTGGGGAACTCCGGATATGGACTCATCTCTGTTCCAGTTACGGATGCCGGTGGTCGCCGTCTCAAGGCCCTGTGGGGAGAAACTGATCCGGAAGCTGAAAACATATGAGGCAGAAGGAAAACAGCTTTTTGCGCAGCTTTCCAGCGAGGTGGACACATGCGTAAAAAACGTCGCGCTGCCGATCGCCGAGATCCCGGGAAAAAGCAGGGATTTTGTCCTGCTCTCCGGTCACTATGATACCTGGTACCGTGGCGCTTTTGACAACTGCACGGCCAATGCACTGGCTCTGGAGCTTGCGCGTTATATGAAAGAACATCAGGATGAGCTTTTCTATTCCCTGCGGATCGCCTGGTGGCCGGGACATTCCAACGGGCGCTATATGGGATCCACCTGGTATTGTGATCACCACTGGGATGAGCTTGAGGAGCACTGCATCGCTCACCTGAACCTTGATCTTCTGGGATCCAAAGGAGCAGACCACACGCTTGCGATCCGGACAGCGGGGCTTGAGGGCGAGGAATGGCTGAAAGAGCAGGTGCGGAAGGTAGATCCGGCGGCGGAAATGATGTTTGGGCGTATCGGGCGGGGAGCGGACCAGTCGCTCTGGGGCGCAGAGATCCCATATCACATCAATCCACGTTATGAGGCGAAAAAAGAACGAAAACACTCGGATGCTCCGGGTCCCGGCGTGTACTGGTGGCATACGATCGACGATACCTTTGACAAGATCGATCTTGACGGGCTTTTGCGGGATGGGAGAGTCGTTGGCGTTCTGCTGTATGAACTCCTCTCGAAGGAGAAGCTTCCTGCCGATTATCGCGGCTATGCAAAAACCTGGCTCCCATACTTTGAGATGTTAAAAAATTCAGAGGAGCATGAACAGGCGGCGGATGAGATCGAAACACTTCTAAAAGAGGTTCTGGATCGTTGTGAAACGCTTGAACATATATGGGGAACGGAGAAGATCGAAGAACATAACCGCCTTTGCCGTCTCGTCGGAGGAGTTTTCAGCCGTCTTATGCACTCCACAGGCTCCGCGTATGAACAGGATACTTCTTTTGCATATGGTCCGCTGCAGCTTCTTAAGGCTTCCGCGAAGGCACTCCCTGAAAACAGTCCCGCGGATTGGAGCCTGTTCTATCAGACAACATTCGTGAGACAGAGAAACCGGATGGTGACGGAGCTTAGAAAACTGCTGAAAGAGATCGATCTGGAATTCAGGAATGGATCGGATCGCTTTGGATCTTCACGAAATTGTGACAGGAGAATAGAGATATGAATAAAGAAATAATAAAGCAGGCCGTTGCGCCATACATGCAGGAGCTTGCGGGGCTGGCGGATCAGATCTATGATCTGGCGGAGCCGGGACTTGAGGAAGTCCGCTCCAGTGGGATCCTTACAGATTATCTGGAAAAAAAGGGATTTCAGATCGAGCGCGGGATCGCAGGTCTCCCGACTGCTTTCCGTGCTGTCTATGAACAGGGAAACGGAGGTCCTTCCTTTGGATTTCTCGCAGAGTACGACGCACTGAAAGGGATCGGTCATGCCTGCGGACATCACATGCAGGGACCGTCTGTGATCGGAGCGGCCCTGGCACTCCGGGATCTCTGTAAGGATCAGCCCTATAAGATCGTGATCTACGGGACACCGGCGGAGGAGACAGTCGGCGGAAAGATCATTATGAAGGAGAAAGGGTGTTTTCAGGATATCGATCTTGCGCTCATGATGCATGCAGCCCCCAATACCTGTGTCGATGTCCGCTGTATGGCACTTGAGTGCTTTTACGTTACCTTCCATGGGGTAGAAGCTCATGCCGCCATGAGCCCACACAAAGGGAAGAGTGCCTTTGATGCCGCGCTTCTTTCTTTTCAGGGGATCGAGTTTATGAGGGAACATGTTCTTGAGGATTCCAGAATGCATTACACGGTCCTTGATGCCGGCGGTCCATCGAACATCGTTCCCGGGACAGCAAAGGCAGAGTATACACTTCGCTCTTATAGTACGGATTACTTAGAGAAGGTCATCGTTCCGAGATTTCAGGACATCATAAAGGGTGCGTGCCTGATGACGGGAACGACCTGTGAGACAGAGAGAAGCTACCCATTTCAGGCAAAGATCCCGTGCCTGACCCTGAATGACCTGATCATGGAAAACGCCAGAAAATTTGAGGCACCACAGCTCGCCGGACCGCGTGAAAAGACGGGCTCCACGGACTTTGGAAATGTTATGTATGATGTGCCCGGATGCTGTATCCGCACAGCGTTTGTGCCAGAGGGTACTGCGGCGCATTCGCAGGAATATCTCGATGCGGGAAAGACGGAGCGGGCTCATGAAGCGATCCGGTCCGGTTCGGAGATCCTTGCGGGAACATGCATCGACATGATTGAAAGGCCGGAGCTTTTGGAACAGATCAAAGAGGAGTTTCGGAAGCGGAAACAGGAAGAAATCGCAAAAATATGACAAAATTGTCATTTTCCAGTCATGAACAATTAAACTGCTGTCTGTAAAATATGAATCTGTAAGGAACTTAACAAATATCCAGAAAGGAAGATGATTATGACAGCAGCTATTGGTTTTCTGATGATCATCGCGATCGTAGCACTGCTTTTAAAGGGCAAAATGTCTCCGATCGTGGTACTTGCGGTGATTCCGGTCATTGCAGCCTTGATCCTCGGCTTCTCCCCGGTGGAGGTCATGGACTTCATTGCGGATGGAATCAAAACCACCACAAGCAATGGTATCTTATTTATCTTTTCAGTAATTTATTTTGGTGTTCTGGCAGACACCGGACTCTTTGATGTTATCGTAGGCTGGCTGGTAAAAAAAGCCGGAAACAATGTAATTGCGGTCACTGTAGTTACAGCGCTGATCGCAACGATCGCTCATCTGGACGGTACTACGGCTGTTACCGTTCTCATTACGATCCCGGCGATGTACCCGGTATATAAGAAGATGAACATTGATTCCCGTATCCTTCTCTGCCTGACAGGTGCCTGCATGGGCGTTATGAACCTGCTTCCGTGGGGCGGTCCGACAGCGAGAGCGGCTACTGTACTCGCTATGGATGCCACTGAGTTATGGCACATGCTGATCCCGCTTCAGGTTGTTGGCCTGATGATGAACATCATTCTTGCTGTACTCCTCGGCATGTTAGCCATCAAGCATGGTGCCGGCGCCGGAAAGGGCGTAGAGGTGGAGTCCGATGAGAAAGAGAAGAAAGAGGCAGCTGATTTAAGAAAATCCAACGCTTACCTGATCTTCAACTTCTTACTTACAGTAGGTGTGATTGCCCTGTTATCCACAGGTATCGGTAAATCCTATGTAATCTTCATGCTTGGTCTTTGCATCCTTCTGGCTGTCAACTACCCGAACCAGAAGCTTCAGGACAAGCTTATCAAGAAGCATGCTCCGGCAGCCCTGATCATTTCCGCAACACTGTTTGCCGCAGGTGCTATGGTAGGTGTCTTCGACGGAACCGGTATGCTGGAAGCAATGGCAAATGCGATCATGGCGATCATTCCGGCAGCTCTTGGAAAGTACGTTCACATCATCTTTGGTATTCTGGCGCTTCCGCTTGGTCTCTGCGTTGGAACAGACGCATATTTCTATGGCATCATGCCATTAGTTATGCAGGTAGGCGAGACCTATGGCGTGGCTTCCCTGAATACTGCCCTGACCATGCTGATCGGTAAGAACCTTGCGTTAATGGTAAGCCCGTTAGTACCGGCAACTTACCTCGCGATCGGTCTGACAGGAACAGAGCTGAAAGATCATATGAAATTCAGCATTCCGCCGTACTACATTATCAGCCTTATCATGCTGGTATTCGGTGTGATTCTTGGCATTGTTGCCATCTAAATGATACATAACGAATGAAAATCCTGTTCTGCAGTACGGATCTTGTACCGCAGAACAGGATTTTTTGCTATAATGAAAGAAAAATGATGCAGGAGAAAGTTTATGAATACAGAAAAAATCCTACTGGTGGACGATGAGCGCGCGATCCGGCTGGCTGTGCGGACCGCCCTGACCCGTGAAGGAATGCAGGTGACGGAGGCAGCCGATGGAAGTGAGGCTCTGGAGCTTTTAAAGAAACAACAGTTCCATCTGGTGATCCTGGACGTAATGATGGAACATGTGGGTGGTTATGATGTGCTGCAGGCAATGCGCGCCGCTGGAGACCACACGCCGGTCATGATGCTGTCGGGAAAATCCGATGAGATGGATCAGGTGCTGGGGCTGGGCTTTGGCGCGGACAGTTATCTGACAAAGCCGTTTCATACTGCGATCCTGATCCAGACAGCAAAGGCACTGATCCGCAGAAGTCAGATCTACAGCCAGGGAGCGTCCGGAGACGCCGGGATCCGCAAGGGCCCGTTTGCGGTAGATACCTTAAAGATGGAGTGCCTGAAAAACGGTGAGCCGTTAAATTTTACTGCCAGGGAGATGACCTTGTTCCGGTTCCTGATGGAGCATCCGGGACAGGTATTTACGAAGGAACAGCTTTATACGCAGGTGTGGAATGAGGCAGTGGTGGATGACAATACCATCACCGTCTATGTGAAACGAATCCGGAACAAGATCGAGGATGACCCGAAGCAGCCCCGGTATCTGAAGACGGTGCGTGGAATCGGATATATGCTGAATGTATAGGGATAAAAAATGGAAGAATTTTTAAATAAAAAGAAATTAAGACTGATGGCGGTCAGTCTGCTGATCATTTTATCAGTGGTTGTGGTATTTGCAGGTTCCCGGCTTTACAGTCAGTACCGGGAGCAGGTGATCCGGACGGAGGAAAGCCAGCTTTTAACCATGGCGGGAATCGTCGGAAATAACCTTAATTCCTACATGGAACAGCAGCTGGAGGAGATTGACCTGTTTTATTCCCGGGAAGGAATGCCGGAAAATGTCTGGGCGGAGTCTGGCGGAATCAATGCGAGGACAGCCTACTTTTTAAAGGAAAACGCAGGGGTCTATAACTGGATTACTGTGACGGAACCGGATGGAACAAAATTCCGGTATGAACCGGGAAAAAAGACATTTCAGGAATCTGCGGACGGAGAAGTGAAAACAGTGGATTCCCAGAACGAAAATCATCCTGCAGAGATCACGGGAAAAGAAATATCAGATCAGACGGGATGGTATGAGCTTTATATTGAGAAGAATGTCCCTGTCGGATCTGAGGTCTATGTGCTCACATTTGCCATGGACCTTGGAGCGCTGTATGAGAAGATCGTCGCGCCGGTAAAGATCGGAGAAGCCGGATATTCCAGCGTCAAAGACCAGAATATGAACATCATCATGCATCATGTAAAGAACCAGATCGGTCTTAAAGCGGTAGATGGACGTATTGAGAGGTATCCATATCTTGACATGAGCAGCCTGAATGCCTGGATCATGAGGCAGGAAAATGAGGACTCAGGAACCGGTGTGATCGATACATATGTCTGGGATGATCCTGGATTAAAAAGAGTCCGCCGCGTTGTTGCATTTCAGGCGATCTCGATTCAGGGAGAACGCTGGATCGTCAATTCCACACTGCCGGTCCATGAACTTTCGGGACCGCTTGAGAGCATGATGGCCATGCTGACCGGCGTGATGGTCCTGTATATGATGATCCTTGTGGTGATCATGGTATTCTTCCTGAGAAACCGTTTTCTGGCGGAATCCCAGCAGAAGGAGATCGCATATTTAAAGGAGATCAATCGCGGAATGGAGATGCTGGTCCAGAAGAACAACGAGATCCGGCATTACCAGCGGATCCAGTCTCTGGGAATGATGGCGAGCCACATTGCACATGAATTCAACAATTATCTGACACCGGTGCTGATCTATGCGGAGCTTCTTGAGAATGATGAGTCCATTTCTTCCGAGAATCAGGAGATGATCCATGAGATCACAAAGTCGGTGGATCAGGCATCGAATCTGTCAAAAGAACTGCTCGCCTTTTCCAGACAGGATACCGGTGTGCGGCTGGAACCACTGAACTTTACGGAAGAAGTCAGGAATGCGGTATCTATCGTGCGACAGCTTGCCCCGGCGGCGATCACGTTGAAAACAGAGATCACGGAGGAACCGCTATATGTGTTAGGACGCAGACGGATGGCGGAGCACATTTTGATGAATCTCTGCAAAAACGCGTTTCAGGCTATGGAAAAGACCGAGAGAAAGGAGTTGTGGATCCGGCTGGCGGCAAAAGGGAACGATTCGATCCGCCTGCAGGTATCTGATACCGGCTGCGGAATCGGAGATGATGCCATGCAGAAGATCTTTGAACCGTTCTACACAACAAAAGGATCGAGACAGGGTACAGGACTCGGTCTTTCGGTGGTTCGGAATATGGTGACATCGGTCGGTGGAACGATCTGTGTAGAGAGCAAAGCGGGTGAGGGAACAACATTTGTCATTGAGATCCCGCAGAGCGGCCCGGAAGTGGAGGCTGACGGCCGGAAACGGCTGAAGCATGTACAAAAGATAGCCATTGTATCCGGCGAAGAATCTGCAAAGACCTGGAAAGCGGCCGCATCTCACAGCCGGAAGACAGTGGATCTGTACGCACACCCGGCGGCCCTTATCGACCGGGTCCAGAAAGATCCGTCAGCCTATGATCTTCTGATCGCGGAGTACACACTGCCGACCATGAACGGAATCGAACTGTGTGAGGTGGTCCGCCGCATCAATCCGGAGATCCGTCTGATCCTGATCGCGGAACAGGGTGGAGCCGATTTCGAATGGTACCTGAACAACGGCATGATCGACCGGTTTATGCTGAAAGATGAGTTTGCGGAGGAATTTGCGGAGATGTTTGAGGGGTAAACCGAGAATAATCCCTTGCGGAAAACAGGAAAATAACGTATAATGATGCGGATTGACTACGTTTCTGCGGGTTCGTGTGTCCGCAACAGGATAGATAGAAACAGCAAACTTTAAATAAGACAGGAAAAACAGGTAATTATGAGAAAATTAGCATTGCCAGAAGAGATACTCTTGAGTATCCAGCAGCCCGCCCGCTACATCGGCGGTGAGGTGAATATGGTGAAGAAGGATCCGTCCGCTGTGGACGTCCGGTTCGCCATGTGTTTCCCGGATGTTTTCGCGAAATAAGGTGATATATTGTGATATATGCACAAAATTATGCGAATGGCATACGGATATAATTGTGCATAGCGCAAAAGAAAACGGACAATCCAACACAAATCAACGCTGTCGTAATGCCTGTTTAAAATGGTTTTGTCGTAACGAAAGAAAGGAAAAAGCGCAGAATCGCTTCGTAGCCACTGGGCCGTCAGAATATTATTCTGGCGGTCTTTTTATATTTGGAATTGTGAGACGGACAAAATGATGTTCTTTGCGCACAGACGCAGGAAGAAAAGATGGATTTTACCAGGCGTGGGGATGAGCGATATAACGAAATCATCTGAAGAACCGGAATTTGTAAAAGAGATAAGAACGGAAAAACAGTGAACGTCCGTGTCCGCCTAATACGGACAATACAGAAGAGGAACAAATAGAAAAATGGGAGAGAAGTGAGGATGACGAGTCGCGAAATGGAAATCATGAGAAATCAGGCATTTGAGAAGGCAATATTGTGTGCTTAATCAAGCTGGTCTGCGTAAAAATGTAGAAACTCTGATCCGTAGAGGAAATTGCAAATGATCTTCTCAGGCAGGACGTGCTTCTGATCCAAATAATCATGGATGCAACCCCTGACATTACTCCGAATTACAACATTGATGCTATTTCTAAAGCATTCAATAAGTACAGAAGAGATGTGTAAGAAAATTTCTTACGGATTATTTTTTTATCTTTTGCATTGGAAATTTGCGGAATATTTCGTATACTATCTGTATAAGAAGCTAACGATCGATTAGCGGGTTTAAATTTTACAGGGAGGATTTTAAGGATGAGGAAAAGAACTTTAAAACGTGCTACCGCCTTTACATTAACCGCAGCGTTGACTATCAGTTCTGTTATGCCTGCTTTTGCGGCAGGATGGCAGCAGAACGCCAAGGGTTGGTGGTGGAAAAACGACAACGCAACCTATCCTAAAAATGAATGGGTTTGGTTGGATGGAAATGGTGATGGGGTTTCTGAATGTTATTATTTTGATGGAAACGGATACCTGGTCACAAACACTACTACTCCAGACGGCTGTTTAGTCAATGCGGATGGACAGTGGATGGAAAACGGACAGGTTAAAACCAAAGGGACTGCTTCGACTGCGCAGTCATCTGTCGCCGGTATCAAGGGAACTGTATATCCGACTCTTGAGCTCCAGGTAAATGATCATTTGTGGTGGATGAACCATGACGGCGGAACTGTATATACGCTGTATTATTTTGGCGGCATTGGAGACCCGACGGCAGCCGGATATCAGTATAAAAAATATCCGAACATGCAGGATTACTGGGATTTTGATACCTGGACATGCCCGGATGGCACGGTGATCGACTACAATCGCCGCGTCATAGAAAATGGGAAAATTAAAACCGCCACAGCGGAAGAACTTGGACTTTCCTATGAACCAGGCAAAATTCGTGATGTGCCATATGATTCCAATATGCCATTAAAACGAGTGGTCGACTTTTACGCATTGAACATCGAGCAGATTACTCCGGAGAATGTTGCGGATCCGTCGATTCGGCATCATGGATTACATAATCATATCACTACATTGACGAACCCAGCTTCTGTATACATTTTGAGTCGATTAAGTGGCCAAAAGAATAACTTCCATGATGACGGATGGTATTCTGAACAAGAACGCACCGAATACAATGCAATCGCAGATTTACTCCGTGACTGGTTAAATAGCTTTGATTTCGAGCACATGACGGAAACCCAGCGGTTGGAAGAAATTCGAAAACTTCTTCGTGGAAGCAGTTATGATCACGCCGCAAAAGAAGCACGCAATACCGGTGATAAATCAAATTATTATCGCGTGTTAATTGAAAAAAAAGGCATTTGTATAGAATTTGCACGGACTGTCGAATTCCTCTCTTTGCTTCTTGGATTAAAATGCAGTATTATCGGCGATAGCGAACATGCAATTTATGCAATTCAGGCCGATGGTATTCCATATGCTGGCGAAAATGGTGTCATTGACTACGAAGACCATCGTGTAAAATCCAAGCTTGGCACCAGACAGAGTTATAATTATTATTATGGCGAATCAATCATGTATTAAAGCCAACTTAAAGACTGCGGCAGATTTTCATTCTCTGCTGCAGTTTTTTTGCCGGAACAAATGTAATCGCTCATTTGATATTTTACGTTGGTTTTCATGGGTTTGTGCCGTATAATATAAGTATAAGATAAGCGAGAAACAGGATTTGAATGCAGGTTGGAAACCGCTGGAAATTCAAGAAACCGAATGGCAGTTATGTAATTGAACAGTTATGGCTGATTGACAGCGACGGAGACGGAATTTACAATATGTATTCCTTCGATGAAGATGGGATTTTATATGACGGAAGCTCCGACAGATTTGATCACGGTTAGTTTGGTGGTTATGGCGGAAACAAATTTGGAACTTTTTACAGTGATGGACGTATGATAGCAAACAATTATCATGGCGACAGGCAGAAGGCGGGGCCTTACGAAGTTATTAAAAAGAATGGACTTTGGACGGATGTTAGTGGTATGATTGGTAACAATAATTACCTGAATATTCCGATTACTGACAATTATTACATTGATGCACTTGGCATTCAGGTCGGCATAGACTTATATCAAGCAACACTTGATGTTAGCGGTACCATTTATAAAAACTAAAGGAGGCAAGCTTTTAAAATCATCGTTTCACGAAGTGAGAAGAACCGCAGTAAGGGCTACGGCACCCGTATCAATATGGCTGTATACGTGTCTTTCCGATGCCTCATCCGGGGGATACTGGGGCATGAGGACTAGAGGCCGGGAACAGGCGGTAAGTTGCAACTGTTCTTGCGGATAACAAAAAATGGTACGGCATTCTCAATTCAGAGGCGGTTCTATGAGAAAACTATTGAAAAGAATATATCTGTATTTTAAATGGTAGCGTAAACAGCAGGCGGCATAAACCGCCTTGCCGTTTGGCGTGTTGCATTTGAACGACTAAAGTCACGAGTATTAACACGCCCATTTTATAAATGATAGCGCAGAGGACGGTGAAACAACGCTTCATGCTGTCTGATGATGCGGCACAAAAATTCAGGGAGGTATATGATTATGCGCGGAGTGATGAATGCATTCGAAAGTGATAAAGTCGTTAGCGATTTTATCAAAAAGAATGAGCGTAACATCTATAGTGGTGGATTCATGAAACCCTTTGATGTGCGCGGATATGCCAGATTCATCAAAGAACATCAGTTGTCAGCTAAGGATATTACGCCTGAAATCATGCAAAAATTTGTCAAGTAGTCCTAATTAACTGATTTTCATGGTAAGGACTGGAAAAGGAAAGCAGAGTGGGATAACAGGCGGTAAGTTGCAACTGTTCTTGCGGATAACAAAAAATGGTACGGCATTCTCAATTCAGAGGCGGTTCTATGAGAAAACTATTGAAAAGAATATATCTGTATTTTAAAGGAAAAGAAATCTGGGACGCTAAAATGTCAGAGCACCTTGAAATAACGATTGTATCTACACCGAAAGATAAGGGAAAAATTCGGGAGGAAATGTATGATTTTTACGGGAGAAGATATGAAAGTTGCAGCGCAGAGCATTTCCGCTTTACGCATCATTTGCCGGGCGGTATAATGGAGACGTAAGATTGATTCGCGTGGAAAGAGTCAACTCATGGTTGGATATGATGATACCTACTTAGAATTTGCAGAAAATGATGATCGATTGAGCTCTGTGGGGCGAAATATTTGCGAAGGATATCTGGAATATATTATTCCGGAGTGCGCAGAAACAAAAACAAAAAGGAATGTGAACGAATATTTGTGGCTTCACATGTGATACCGAAATCGCATACGGATCATGTAATTAAACATGAGGAATTGAGAAAGAGAAGCAACTATGAAAAATTAATAAATTAGCCAGAAATTCAGTTTTTCTGTTTCTGGTGAAAAGGCGTCAATGCGTTTGGGGCATGGCATCCAAACCACCCGCTCCATTTCGTCATGAAGGAAATCGCAGCGCATAAAATCATGGAGGTGTATATTTATGAGTGGACTGACGATAAAATGTAACACTGCAAAAAATCGTATGACCGTAGATCAGTATCTCTCGATGTTTAATCCGTACGAAAGTAGACCATCAATCGCAATTGATTTGGTAGCGCTTACCAGATGCGCGAAAAAGCACGGTAAAGCCGTAAAAGATCTGAGTGATGACGAAATTGCGGCGTTTCGCACGCAAAGATAACGAGTTCTAAATTTTTCTCAACAGGCGGCAGAGTGATTCTGCTGCCTGTTTTTCTTAGAAATATCTTATCTGCAAAAATTACCGCGTGGGTAGACACCCCTCTTCGGATTGCTTTCCCTGTTTGGACAATGCTTTGCGGGTTTCGAAAATTGATCGAATTAACAAATCTCTTTCCGCGGAAAAAATTGCAGACGATCTTGCGGAAGATGAAAATGTCGCTCTTTAGACAGGACTTCAGCCCTGCCTTTTATCTTTTTCAAGGAAAGAATGTTTCTGAGATAATAGGCGACGGCACCCCGTATCAATATGGCTGTATACGCATCTTTTCGGCGGCCCACCCGGAATACTTGGGTATGAGAGCCAGAGGTAGGGAACAGGCGGATGAGGACTGGAAAAGGATAGCAGAGTGGAATAACAGGCGGTAAGTTGCAGCTGTTTTTGCGGATAACAAAAAATGGTACGGCATTCTCAATTTGGAGGTGGTTCTTTGAGAAAACTATTAAAAAGAATATATCTGTATTTTAAAGGAAAAGAAATCTGGGACGCTAAAATGGTTGGAGATGGAAGAAATGGAAGTATGGGAGGATAGCATCCCAATTGCAGATGACGGAAAGTAAATATGGGCGGTAGTTTATGAGAATTCAGAATATTATTTTGCGAAACCTATTGATCTCAGCCATTCAGGAGATTCAATCGATACAACTCATGTAATAACGCTGGGAAAGGCAGACGTGATTTTATATACGGAGACTGTTGAGTATGTATTATCAAAATATAAAAGCCATGCAGACTGAATAATTCATAATAAAGAACCGCGGCGGGCTAATGCCTATGCTGCGGCTCTTTGCGCTATGCAAAACGATTATTTGAATTTTACACAAACCCCGAAATCGTTCCAGCTATCAACACGAGAATCGGCGCCGCCTTTTTCTCTGTCGTATCCATGGAAATGATTGTATACTAAGTTGCCGAAAGAATAACTTGTCATACCCCAGGAATATCCAATTCCAATATCCTGATAGCGGTACTGGTTCGGGTCTACATGATTTTTATCCGGTACATCGATACTGGTCGCTACATACATGCAGCCTTCACAATGTGCCACCTCACGTCCGCCAATCTCCAAAACGCCATGTTTATTCACATAATAACCATCCGGAGTGGTGGTATCCGCAAGAAGATATCCCTCATCATTCAAAGCGATCGCTTCGACATCAACGTTGTCGTATGCTAAGAAATACCAACCACCATGAGTGCGGGTCCATCTGGAACCGACAGCGTCGATCATTTTTAAATTGGTAACACCGTTATTCCATTCAGGTTTGGAAGAATCAACAAGAACATTGCAAAGCTCGTCTAATGACATTTTAGAGGAATCTTGGAGATCTCCTCTATATAAATAAGCAACGATTTCTTTCGAGGATGGTCTGCTTGTATTAGTTGCAGTTGCCGTACTCTTTGTCTGTACAACTCCGTTCTGCATCCACTGACCATCGCCGTTTACCTGATACCCGTCCGGGGTTGTTCCGTTGGTTACAATATAGCCGTTGCCGTCGAAGTAATAGCACTCAGCAATGCCATCCCCATTTCCGTCGACCCACTGCCAGCCATTTGCATACCAGGCACTGTTATCCGCGTTGGTACCATACCACCAGCCGGTGTTATTTTTCTGCCATCCGGCCGCAAAAGCCGGAACCGCCGCCATCACACTCATCATCAGTGCTGCAGAAAGGACAGCTGCCATTTTCACTTTTCTTTTAAACATAAATAATCCTCCTTTTTCTATTCGATCCTCTATATATATTATACGACATTTACCGCCGTTCCCCAATAAAAAGATCGAATTTTTCATTTTAGGTGCGACCCGCACGCACAGCCTGGCCATTGAGAAAATAGCGTACATATGCTATAATAACGGCACAAGATTCCTCGTTTATTGGATATTTTAAACCGATGGTTGAATGACATCTTCCGCGGTATGGCATACAATCGGGTCAGAAACAAATGATAGCGGAGAGGACGGTGAAACATGGAATCGGGACATAAATTTATGTTAAATGATATTCTGCGAAAGAAACGGAAAAGTAAAACGCGCAAACCGGAATGTCCTGTATTTCTTACTTACGGACTGGCTCACGATTCTCCCTTGGGATGGATAAAACGTTGGAAAGAAGATATCATCTGCATCCGCCAGAGATTGCGTTACGGATACTGCTACCGTGATGTCTGGTCGGTTGACTGGTGGTTCGTTACCGTTGTTCCGAACATGATTCACGATCTGCGTATCAACAGCCACGGGTATCCTGGATACTTCACTGGAACTGAAGAAGAAAATGTACGGAAGTGGAACAGGATCCTGAAGCGTATGGAATTTTTGTTTAGAGAGGCAAACGAGGAAACCTGCCACCGGAAGAACCCGTATCAGGATGCATATCATCAGGCAATGGAGGTTTTCACCCGAAAATACGGGACGTTCGGCGAAAAACTGAAAACGAAAGAAGAAAAAGAACAGGAAAAAAAGAAAGGATTCAGCCGTATGTACACCATGTCCGATGTGCCGGAATATAAGGAAATATCGGATCAGTGGCTGGCAGCGGAAAATGAACTGACAGCATACCGGGAGCGGTGCATGAAAGAAGGTATGAAGCTCTTTGCCAGATATTTCTGGAATCTGTGGGACTGAGATCATTTGCGTTGAAAAAACATTATGGGAGGCGAGAATCATGCAGAAAATTACATCGGCTTACGCAAATAAGATGCTGAGAAGCCTGGAAGAAGACAAGGCATTCTGGTTAAACAAGGAATCGACATCCAGTACTTACGTGGCTGCGGTCAACGAGGAACCAGTTGTTCCGGAATATGATTACATGACTGTTGCGAATACAATTGATGAGATCGACAGGAAGATTGTTACCATCAAGCACGCATTGAATCTGACCAATGCCACCGCAAAAGTGCAGGTCGGCGATCAGGAGATGAGCATTGACGGCATCCTGATCCGGATGGCGCAGCTCAACAAGAGAAAGACTGTGCTTGATGATATGCGCAAGAGACTTCCGAAAACACGGGTCTATGGCAGTTCCTTCGGTTCTTCTGGTTCGGCACCGGAGTATAAGTATATCAACTACGATCCGGAACTGATCCGGCAGGAATATGACCGCATCTCCAATACGATTATGGAAATGCAGATTGCACTGGATCGTTATAATCAGACGGTGCTGTTTGAAGTGGATATCTAAGTAGAATTTCCGTACAGGGCATACTTCTAACAAAAAAATTACGAGTGGTTACGGTTCATTGTCATCGCTTATCGGTTATTTGTTATCGGGTTATGTGTTCCGGTTCATGGAGACGGCTTTGGAAAAGCATATCATGCAGATTTTCAAATCACCCTGTAAAAAACCTGTGAGGGATCACGGTGCCAAGGTACGGTTTTCAGGCACAACGGCTGCGGAAGCAATTCCGCGGCCATTTTTCATGGTAAGAAGGATTTCGGCCTGGAAGAGTTCAAAAACTACTTTTTTCACTCTATTTTGGAAATTTCAAAATAATGGAATGAAGTGGCTTACAAGATATCTAAATGATGCAACGAGTTTATAAATATTTTGTTTAGCAATTTGGCAGGTGAGAACATTGGAGATAAAAAAGGGAGATAACAAGCCAATGGTCATTCACACCAAGGAGAAAGCAAAGATTCATACCTATGAAGCAAGGGGAGCCACGATTAAAGGCAGCAACAGTTTCTAAATTTTGTAATAACAATACAAATGTATTGAAATAGAAACGATTTCAATTCCATGAAAAAACTTTACGGTCTCCCGGATGATTTTCACTGGCATGATCTGCGTCATGTATACGCAACATTGATGGTCCATTACCAGGTCAATATCAAAGAACTGGCCGTCGTACTCGGACATTCCAGCGGAATTTTCACGATGCAACACTATGTTGTTCCGAGCCAAAAAGTTTGTGAAGACGTTCCGGAATTTGAGGAAATTTTCCTGAATGCCATGCCG
Organism: Clostridium sp. AM30-24; assembly: GCF_003480435.1. Classification (GTDB taxonomy): domain Bacteria; phylum Bacillota; class Clostridia; order Lachnospirales; family Lachnospiraceae; genus Pilosibacter. The sequence continues at coordinate 157,853 of NZ_QUJB01000001.1, forward strand.
GTAAAACTGGAAAATGATGAGATCGTTCTGAAGGAAACCCTGATTTTTGAGGTTCCTGGATTTGACGAATATTCGGAAAACTTGATAAAAAGTTCGACGATAGGAGCTCAAAAAATCGCTTTCTGGAAAGAATTTGTTGCGGAAACGCTGGAAATACCGTATAATAATGCGGTCTGATCTGTACATTTAGAGTGGATTTATCCGTAAAATGATGGAAAATCCGAATTGTGCGTATTTCAGAAAAAACTTTTTTTGTCGTAAGAGCGAAAAATATTATGTAAACTGTCCGTGAGATAAAAACACTTGACAAGAATTTGTGTTTTTACGCTTCCGGAGAAGAGCAGAGAAAAAGAACTAAAAAGAACAAAAAACAGCGATGAACACATCGCAAAAAAACGTGAGAAATGTAGGTAAAATAAGGCTTTATGAGAAAGTTAGCGTTAAGTGATGAAATTTTATTAACGGTTCAACAACCCGCCAGATACATTGGCGGAGAGGTGAACTGCGTCATGAAAGATCCGTCCACTGTGGACATCCGGTTTGCCATGTGTTTTCCGGATGTATACGATATCGGAATGTCCCATCTGGGAATCCAGATTCTTTATGATATGTTTAACAAGTACGAGGACGTGTACTGTGAGCGCGTATACTCCCCGTGGACGGACCTTGATAAGATCATGAGGGAGAAACATATCCCATTATTTGCCCTTGAGTCCCAGGACCCGGTGAAGGAGTTTGATTTCCTTGGAATCACGCTTCAGTATGAGATGTGTTACACGAATATTTTACAGGTGCTGGAGCTTTCCGGCATTCCGCTTCACGCGGAGGATCGTACCTGGGAGGATCCGGTCGTCATCGGTGGAGGTCCGTGTTCCTACAACCCGGAGCCGATCGCGGTGTTCTTTGATATGTTTTATATCGGAGAGGGAGAAGTCTCCTACCGGAAGCTTCTTGATATCTACAAGGAGTCCAGAAAGAACGGGGATTCCAGACAGGAGTTCTTAAGAAAGGCAGCGGGAATTCCGGGAATCTATGTTCCGTCTTTATACGAAGTGACATATGAGGAAGACGGCACGATCAGGAGCTTTCTGCCGACAGCGCCGGGGGTGCCGGAGAAGGTAGAAAAGCAGCTTGTTATGGAAATGACAGAGTCCGTCTACCCGGAGAAACCGCTGGTTCCGTTTATCAAGGCGACCCAGGACCGCGTGGTTCTTGAGATCATGCGCGGCTGCATCCGCGGCTGCCGTTTCTGTCAGGCGGGGATGATCTACCGTCCGGTCCGCGAGAAGAACGTAGAACGCTTAAAAGAGCTGGCTTATAGGATGTTAAAGAATACGGGACATGAGGAGATTTCCTTAAGCTCCTTAAGTTCCAGTGACTACAGAAGTCTGGAAGAACTTGTGACATTCCTGATCGATACCTTCCACGGCAAAGGCGTAAACGTGTCCCTGCCGTCCCTGCGTATCGATGCCTTCTCCCTTGACGTTATGAGCAAGGTTCAGGATGTCAAGAAGAGCAGCCTGACCTTCGCACCGGAGGCGGGTTCCCAGAGACTGAGAAATGTTATCAATAAGGGACTGACAGAGGAAGATATCTTAAACGGCTCCGCACTGGCATTCCAGGGCGGATGGAACCGTGTAAAGCTGTATTTTATGCTGGGTCTTCCGACAGAGACCGTGGAAGATATGGAAGGGATCGCCCTGCTTTCCGAGAAGATCGCGGAGAAGTACTACGAGATCCCGAAGGACAAGCGAAACGGAAAGGTACAGGTCGTTGCGAGTACGTCATTCTTTGTTCCGAAGCCGTTTACCCCGTTCCAGTGGGCGCAGATGAGTACAAAAGAGGAGTTCCTCGGAAAAGCCCGCATTGTAAACCACAAGATGCACGAGATGCTGAACCACAAGAGCTTAAAATACAACTGGCATGAGGCGGACGTGACGGTCCTCGAGGGCGTTCTTGCCCGTGGAGACCGGAAGGTCGCTGCTGTCATTGAGGAGGCCTACAGACAGGGCGCGCTCTATGACGCATGGTCTGAGAGCTTTCACAATGAGATCTGGATGAATGCCTTTGAGACATGCGGCGTGGACATCGATTTCTATACGACGAGAGCACGCTCCCTCGATGAGGTATTCCCGTGGGATTTCATCGACACAGGTGTGACGAAGGAATTCTTAAAGAGAGAGTGGATCAATGCCACAAAAGAGACTGTCACCCCAAACTGCAGAATGCGCTGTTCCGGCTGTGGTGTGAGAAGATTTGGAGGAGGTGTCTGTTATGAAGATCAGAATTAAGTTTTCCAAGCAGGGAGCGATGAAGTTCATCGGACATCTCGACACGATGCGCTATTTCCAGAAGGCCATGCGCCGCGCGGATGTGGATATCCGCTATTCCGAAGGTTTCTCCCCGCACCAGATCATGTCCTTTGCGGCACCGCTCGGTGTGGGACTTACCGGAAGCGGCGAGTATCTGGATATCGAGGTGTTATCCACGGACTCTTCCGCGGAGATGGTGAAGCGGCTGAACGACACGATGGTGGAAGGCGTTGAGGTATTGAGCTACCGGAAACTGCCGGATGACGCGGAAAACGCCATGTCCATCGTTGCGGCATGTGATTATACCATCGTCCTGAGAGACGATTACGAGAACGGACTTTCCATGACAGCGGAAGAATTCTACAACGGAATTCTTGATTTCATCGAAAACGGAAACCTGAATATCGTGAAAAAGACGAAAAAGGGCGAGAAGGAGATGGACTTAAAGCCTCTGATCTACGAGGCACACCGCGGGGCGGACGGAAACGGACTCTTCCTGCAGCTTTCTTCTGGAAGTGCTGCGAACGTAAAGCCGGAGCTGGTCCTCGAGGCATACTGTAAGTCTCTGGGAAAAGAATATCCGCAGTTCGCGTTCCGCATCAATCGTGAGGAAGTTTACGCGGACGCGGGAGAACATGACTTTGTGACTCTGGAATCCTTCGGAGAAGAAATTGGAGAACATGTTGGATAAACTGATCATTACGGCACTGCGCGGGAAGACCGCCGCAGTGCTTTTTAAAGATGGACATGCTGCCCAGATCGACTTTGAGCCGGAGGCGGCGGAGGAAGAGACCGGCGTGATCTTTGTCGGGAAAGTAAAGAATATTTCAAAGAACATCAATGCGGCTTTTGTGGAGTACCGGCCGGGTGTCAACGGTTTTTACAGCCTGAAGGAAAATGCGCGTCCGATCTACGCGGACGGGAAGACGGAACATGGACCTTTAAAAGCAGGGGATGAGATCCTGGTGCAGGTGGAACGGTCCGCGGTGAAGACGAAGGACGCGGTGCTGACCTCAAATCTTACGCTGACAGGGCAGACGGCGGTTCTGAGTGCCGGGAAAAGTTCTCTTGGAATTTCCGCGAAGATCCGGGATAAGGAATGGCGAGATGCGGTAAAACGGCGCTGGGAGGCGACAGAACACGGAGACTGCGGTCTTGTCGTCAGGACGAACGGAGAGGCGGCTGGAATCGATAAGGTGTTTAAGGAGTTTGCAGCGCTTTATGAACGGTATCTGGTGATCTGTAAAGCAGCGGCAAGCCGGACCTGTTACAGTGTGCTGTATCGGCCGGAGAGTTTTGCGGTTCGTGCGGTCCGGGATCTGAAGATCTGTGATGGACTGGAAGTTGTCACGGATCTGCCGGAAGTTTATAAAGAACTGCAGGATGCGTTAGGGATTACAGACAGCAGGGCGGCGGAGAATTCCGGGACAGCAGCGGATTCTGAGGCAACAGAAAGCTCTGCAGCAACAGCGGATTCCACAGCGGTTGATTCTGCAAAGATGGCATGTTCCATGGCAGCAGGAATGCCATCACTCAGACTTTATACGGATGATTTTCCACTCACAGCCCTCTACCATCTGGAGACGATCCTGTCCCAGGCGCTCTCAAAGACGGTCTGGTTAAAATCTGGCGGAAATCTTGTGATCGAGCCTACAGAGGCGCTCACAGTCATTGATGTAAATACGGCTAAGAGTATTTCAAAGAAGACGTCCGAAGAGACATACCTGAAGACAAATCTGGAAGCGGCGGGGGAGATCGCTGTCCAGCTCCGTCTCAGGAATCTCTCCGGGATCATTATTGTGGACTTTATTGATATGAAGGATGAGGAGAGCCGGAAGACACTTCTCGCAGCATTGCGGCGCGCTGTCACAGCAGACCCGGTGAAGACCGTACTTGTAGACATGACATCGCTTGGCCTTGTGGAACTCACGAGAAAGAAGATCCGCAGACCGCTGCATGAACAGGTACGGTGAGTCCGGGAAAAGGACTGCCGGGTACGGAAGAGCCGGATAAACAGGTCCGGAGAACGGATGCAGGAAACGTTATTGTTCGGCCATAACGAAAAATATCGAAATTGCGAAAAAATGCTTGACAATGCAAGAACAGTTTGTTATAGTTTTATAGTGTGCCGCACAGTGAGGTTTTCAAGGATTCCATGATGGAAGACACCATAACTGGCGAGTAATGATAATAGGAGGTGCAATATGTACGCGATTATTGCAACTGGCGGTAAGCAGTATAGAGTAGCCGAGGGCGACAGCATCAAGATCGAGAGAATTGACGCAGAGGTTGGTTCTGCAGTAACTTTTGATCAGGTTCTTGCTGTCAACAACGGAGAGCTTACAATCGGATGCCCGACCGTTGAGGGTGCAACAGTATCTGCAACAGTAGAGAAAGTTGGCAAGGGCAAAAAAGTTATCGTTTACAAGTATAAGCGCAAATCTGGCTACCATAAGAAAAATGGTCACAGACAGCTTTATACTCAGGTTAAGATTGAAAAGATCAATGCTTAATTAAGATTATGATTCAGGTAAATATCCTGCGTGACAGGAACGAAGTAATAAAGGGAATCGATATCAATGGTCATGCTGGCTATGCAGAATACGGACAGGACGTGATTTGTGCTGCTGTTTCCGCACTGGTTCTCAACATGGCAAACTCCGTTGAAACATTTACGGACGATCACTTCGAAGGAAGTGTGGGGGAAGATGGTGGAAGCTTTTCTTTTTCCTTCCCGGACAAAATTAGTTCTGAGTCGCAGCTCCTCATGAAATCCCTGATTCTCGGACTCGAAAATATCCGGGATGAATATGGAGCAGAATATATCAAATTTCGATTCAGGGAGGTGTAACGATATGTTTAAGATGAACCTTCAGTTATTTGCTCATAAGAAAGGTGTTGGTTCCACAAAGAACGGACGTGATTCTGAGTCCAAACGCCTTGGAGCTAAGAGAGCAGACGGACAGTTCGTATTAGCTGGCAACATCCTTTACAGACAGCGCGGAACAAAGATTCACCCGGGTCTCAACGTAGGCATCGGCGGTGATGATACTTTATTCGCTAAAGTTGACGGTGTTGTTAAGTTTGAGAGAAAGGGCAGAGACAAAAAGCAGGTTTCTGTATATCCTCAGGCAATCAACGAATAATAACGATGAGCTCCATACTGGATGGTATGGAGCTTTTTTAAGATTTATGTGTAACAGTGAGACTTTGGATTCATGAAAAGAATAAGAAGCGGCACTGTTATATTTTTTAATTTTATTGAGAGGACGGTTTTCCATGTTTACAGACAGTGCAAAAGTATATATCAGATCAGGAAACGGCGGAAACGGACATGTGAGCTTCCGGCGTGAACTGTATGTTCCGAATGGAGGACCTGACGGCGGTGACGGCGGAAGAGGCGGAGACATCATCTTTGAAGTGGATGATGGACTGAACACGCTTGTGGATTTCCGTCATGTAAGGAAGTATGCGGCCGAAAATGGCGAAGAGGGCGGAAAACGCCGCTGCCATGGCGCTGACGGAAAGGACCTGATCGTCAGGGTCCCGGAAGGTACTGTCGTTAAGGACCTGGAAACCGGTAAGGTTATCACAGACATGTCCGGTGAAAATCGCCGGGAAGTGATCTTAAAGGGCGGTAAAGGCGGTCTTGGGAATATGCATTTTGCGACAGCAACCATGCAGGTTCCGAAATATGCCCAGCCGGGACAGCCGGGGCAGGAGCTCTGGGTACAGTTAGAGCTGAAGGTGATCGCAGATGTGGGACTCGTAGGGTTTCCGAATGTCGGAAAATCCACTCTGTTATCCCGTGTTTCCAACGCAAGACCGAAAATCGCGAATTATCATTTCACGACTTTGAACCCGCATCTCGGCGTAGTTAATTTAGGCGATGGCAACAGTTTTGTAATGGCGGATATCCCTGGCCTTATAGAGGGTGCGTCTGAGGGAGCCGGCCTTGGACATGAGTTTCTTCGCCATATCGAGCGCACGAAAGTCCTGCTTCATGTTGTAGACGCAGCTTCCGTTGAGGGACGTGACCCGATCGAGGATGTCCATGCGATCATGGACGAGCTTTCCGCTTATAATCCAGAACTCTTAAAGCTGCCGCAGGCTATCGCAGCCAATAAGCTGGATGCAGTTTATGATGAGGGGGCGGATCCGCTCGCAGACTTAAAGAAAGAGTTCGAGCCGATGGGAATCCCGGTATTTGGAATTTCTGCTGTCAGCGGCGAAGGTGTAAATGATCTTCTCTACTATCTCTATGATGTGATCAGGAAGACAGACCGTACGCCGAAGATCTTTGAGAAAGAATTTGAGATCGAGTATGTGGGTGACCGTTCGCTTCCTTATACTGTTGAGAAGGATGAAGAGGGCATCTATGTGGTTGAGGGGCCGAGAATCGAGAAGATGCTTGGTTACACGAACCTTGATTCTGAGAAGGGCTTTGATTTCTTCCAGAAATTCTTAAAGCAGTCCGGAATCCTTGCCGATCTTGAAAAGGCGGGAATTCAGGAAGGCGATACGGTCCGCATGTACGGACTCGTATTTGACTACTATAAATAATGCATCGGATCTTCTCCGGGTGTCCGTATAAATGCCCGGAGACCATGCTTTTCCATATATGAAAAGGAGTTACTATGACCAGCAAACAGCGTTCCTATTTAAAGGGACTTGCAATGACCATGGATGCCGTTTTACAGATCGGCAAGTCCAGCCTCACACCGGAGATCACCAAATCCGTCGAGGAAGCGTTAAACGCAAGAGAATTGATTAAGATCCATGTACTGAAGAACTGTGCGGATGACGGAAAAGACCTTGCGCAGATCCTTGCAGAGCGCACTCATTCCGAGGTTGTACAGGTCATCGGAAAGATGATCGTTCTGTATAAGCCGGCGAAGGAAGAGAAGGACAGAAAGATCATTCTTCCGTAAACAGTGTGACGATCGCGGCAATCCGGGACTGTTTGACGTCCGGATTGTGCGCGGGCAAAGGGGGGATACGATGAGACGCATCGGTATTCTTGGGGGAACATTTGATCCGGTCCACAACGGTCACCTGCTTCTTGGGGAACAGGCGTATCGGGAGTATGGACTGGATGAGATCTGGTTTATGCCGTCCCATGTTCCGCCGCACAAAAAAGATCATCTTATCACGGATGGGGCGGCGCGCATCAGGATGCTGGAGCTTGCCACGGAATCAATCCCGTATTTTACTGTCTCTGATTTTGAGATGGGACGGGAAGGGAACACCTACACGGCGCAGACTCTGGCACTCTTAAAAGAGGCATATCCGGATATAGAGGTCTATTTTATCATAGGGGCAGATTCCCTGTACCAGCTGGAATCCTGGTATCATCCGGAACAGGTGATGGCGCAGGCTGTGCTTCTGGTATCCGGAAGAACCTACGAGGACGGTGGTGTGCCGCTTGAGGATAAGGTTGCTTACTTCAATGAGAAGTACAACGCGGATATTCGGATCCTTCATAATCCAAAGATCGACGTGGCGTCCGCGGATATCCGGAAAAAGGCGGCAGAAGGCAGGGATCTTTCAAAAGACATGCCGGCGGCTGTGGCGGAGTATATCAGAGAGACAGGCCTGTATCTGACAAAATAGTCTGCCGGATATTCCGGTATCATGACGGTGCATCAGACGCGGGAAAAGAACATGCGGAAACAGATGACCCGCATCTCACAGCAAAAATGCCGGGGCATTCTTGAATTCAGAAAGAAGATTCATTATGGATAGTCGTGTACCTGAAATCAGAAAACATTTAAAGAAAAAACTCGATGCGTACCGCTATGAGCATACGCTTGGCGTGGAATTTACCTGCCAGGCACTTGCGATGCGATATGGGTACGATCTTGATAAAGCCGATCTTGCGGGACTCCTGCATGATTCGGCAAAGCGTTTTGAGGATCCGGTCATGCTTCAAAAATGTCTGGACCGCAATATTCCGGTGACTGCCGAGGAAGAGAGGGATCCGTCCCTGCTTCACGCAAAACTCGGGGCATGGATGGCGGAACATAAATACGAGGTGGATGATCCGGAGATCTTAAGCGCGATCACCTGCCATACGACGGGAAAGCCGGGCATGAGCCTGCTCGACAAGATCCTCTATGTGGCAGATTACATTGAACCGAGACGATCCAAGGCGGCCAACCTTACGGCTATGCGGAAGCTTGCGTTCATCGATCTTGACGAGGCGTGCCTCGAGATTATGGAGAGCATTCTTGTATATTTAAAAAGTACGGGCTGCCAGATCGATCCGATGACAGAGGCGGCGTGTGAGGATATGCGCCGTGTCGTTTCGGAAAGGAAGAAAGAGACAGCCGGAGAGGCATCAGCCGTGACCGGAATAACCCATCAGGACAAGGAGGAACAATCAGTTGAATCAGTCAAAAGAAATGGTAAAACTTGCAGTCGAGGCTTTGGAAGAGAAAAAAGGCGAAGACGTAAAAATTATTGACATTGAGGGCGTTTCCGTGATCGCGGATTACTTCGTTCTCGCAAGCGCTTCCAATGTAAACCAGACACAGGCTTTAGTTGATAATGTAGAAGAAAAGCTTTTCAAAGCCGGTTATGAGTGTCATCAGAAAGAGGGAAGCATGAGCTCCACATGGGTCCTTATGGATTACGGCGATGTGATCGTACACGTATTCTCCAAGGAAGACCGCCTGTTTTATGATCTGGAGAGGATCTGGAGAGACGGAAAGATCGTGGAGTCTGTGGGTGAACTGTAAACAGAAATGTTTAATTCCTTTTATTTCCGAAACATTCCTTTTATATCCGAAACAAGCGGTGTAAAACAGGGATTTGAGTTTTCCTTTTATATCGCAAACAAAGAGTAAAAATCCAAAAACCAGTTTTCCTTTTATATCCCAAACAAGAGGGTATAAGGGCGAAAACTGGTTTTCCTTTTATATCCGAAACATCCGGTAAGATGAAAAATACCCTCTTGCAATTTAAAAAACTTGATGATATAGTGGCGGCAACGGTTTGGCGAATGCTGAAATGAACGGAAGAGGAAGGAATGGGAAACATATGAGCAGTGTTGAGAATGTGGAAATTTTTGAAGATACCAAAAGGCTGTGCGAGACAAACGGAAGGATTAAGGACACCCTTGCACGATCGGTGAAAAACCAGAAACTCATTCTGGAAGGAGAGGAGCTGTCTCCTGTGGATAAGACGCGTTTCTCGGATGAAGCGAAGATTGTTGTATCCACAGAGCGGACTTTCGAGGCGGCTGCAGGTTATGCAGGTTAGAAGGTGGCGGTACATAACTTTGCCTCTGCCACAAATCCGGGCGGCGGCGTGAAAAGAGGATCCAGCGCACAGGAGGAATGTCTGTGTCGGTGTTCCGGCCTGTATTTCTGCCTGAGCGTACCGGAAATGATGAAAGGATTCTATTACCCTCATCGGAATGCAAAGAATCCGATCAACAATGCGGATATCATCTATACGCCGGATGTGACTGTATTTAAGACAGATACGAACAAGCCGAAGCTGATGGATGAAAAAGACTGGTATGAAGTGGATGTGATCACCTGTGCGGCACCGAACCTGCGGGAACAGCCGAGCAACCGGTTCAACCAGGGTAACGGCGACCGGGCGGTAAAAGTCAGTGACCGGGAACTCCTGGAAATCCATAAGAAGAGGCTGACCAGGATTCTGGATGTTGCCGTACTGAACGGTGACGAAGTGGTGATTCTGGGCGCATTCGGATGCGGAGCATTTCAGAATAAGCCGGAAGTGGTGGCGCGTGCTGCCAAAGAAGTGATTGCGGATTATCTGTACGCATTTAAAACCATTGAATTTGCGGTCTATTGCCCGCCGCGGGATGATACGAACTTCAAAGTGTTTAAGCGGGTGATGGGAGCGTAAAGAATTGAAAGGAGACAAGCGATGGGAGAAAATTATGCATATATGGATGCCGATGAGGTGATGGAATTGCAGGATATTAAAGTTGGTGGAATAACCCGTGCAAAAACATGATTTTTGAATAGCAAAAGAAAGGCAGTCTCTGCTTAGGTAGGGATTGTCTTTCGTACATTCGCAAGAATTAAACCGCAGGTTCAATGCAGTTTTTCCTGTGCCGTGATATAACTGTCGTATCAGGGATATTACGGGAAAGGAGAAACTGTCCATGGATACTGTTACCGTGACATCTGGTCGATTGACCAATGGTTTCTTACGGTTGTTCCGAACATGATTCATGACCTTCGTGTCAACAGCCATGGTTATCCCAGCTTCTTTGAAGGACCGGAAGAAGAAAATATCCGGAAATGGGATCGTATCCTGGGAAGAATGGAATTTCTGTTCCGGGAAGCAAATGAGGATACATGCAGAAAGAAGAATCTGTATGAGGAAGAGCATGACCTGGCACAGGAAGAATTCACGACAAAATACGGCATGTTCGGTGAGAAGCTGAAGACGGAAGAGGAGATTGCGAGAGAAAAGCGGGAGCATACACACCGGTTGTATATGATGAGCGATGTGCCGGAATATGTAGAAATCTCGGGAAAGTGGCTGGCGGCAGAGGGCGAACTGCGTGAGTATCGGGACCAGTGCCTGAAGCAGGGCATGGAGCTTATGACGAAGTATTTTCGGAACCTGTGGGATTGATATGCAGGGACGGACAGGATGGACCGGCCGTCCAGTCTCAGAAAATTTTTCATAGGCTCCTCCTTTGTGATAGCTGTCTGTAAGGAAAATGCTGCGAAATTTGCATTCCGCAGCCGTGGTGCCTGAAACCGTACCCTGGCACCGGCGTGATCGCTCACGGGTTTTCTACAGGGGAATTGTTTACTTTTTTATTTTTTGAATTAGTTTGCCATGAACCGAAAGATACAATGGATAAAAGATAACAAAACAATCTATGCCACTGAACATTAACAAGACCATCTGCATTTTTAAAATGACCCTGTACGGAAAAATCCTTTAAATGTCCGCTTCAAACAGGAAAGTCTGATTGTACCGGTCAAGGGCAATCTGCATTTCCATGATCTCACCGGAGATGCATTCGTAATCACGTTTTACCAGTTCTGGATCATAATTGGTGTAGCGGTATTCAGGAACGGCATTTCTGGAGCTGAATGCATGGGAAGATTCCCTCATTTTTGGCAGATATTTCCGCATGGTGTCCAGAGTCGCTTTGCGGGAGCTAAGTTGTGCCATTCTTACCAGAATGCTGTCGACACTCATTTCCGTATCGCCCACCATGATCTTTGCGGTGGCATTGGCCAGGTTCAGGGCGTGCTTGATGATGACGGCTTTTCGGTCGATTTCTTTTAACGTCTCAGAAACGGCGGAATAGTCATATTTCGGGATGACCGGTTCCTCGCCGACAGCGGCAACGTAAGTGCGGGATGACGCTTCCTGGGCCTCCCAGTAAGATTTTTCGTCCGCCAGACTTTTGAGCAGTTTATTGGCATAAGCCGAAGTTATTTTCATAATGTGTTTCGCCTCCTTCGCATCACTTCCTTATGACACGATTATAAGGCAGGAGAGAGAAGATGTCATTGAACCACTGGTTTAAACTGACCCATAAACGAGGAATATCCCCGTCAATGACGAGGATATTTTCAATACTGGTATGTAATAATCTGCTGAGAATGATAAAGTTGTCCAGGCTCGGCAGCGATTTTCCGGCGATCCACTTATAGATTGCCTGTGGGTTTTCAAAGCCGAACGCACCCTGGATCTCGCGGATCGTATAGTTTTGCTCCGAAAGCAGCTGCTTTATCCGCTTCCCGGTTTCCACGGGCTGGATTGACAAATATATCGGTTCCATTTGCATCCCTCCATGATTCTGTACTATCCCGAAACACTTGCTTTCATTCTATCACGAACGCAGCGGATTGAACAGCGAAATTTATCCGGCCGGACGGTTTATTTAGAAAGCTGATTGGCATGGACAATAGAAGGTGGGCGAGTAAAATCTGTTTTGATTTTGGCAGATCAATGCTTCTGCAAAGTTTACAATCAGGTCAATGTCTCACTATGATTCAGTACCGATGTACTGTATAAAAACAGTACATCCTGATTCTTAAATTCTATAAAACGTTCAAGTAAATCTGCCCTCAGATACCGGATATCCACCAGAGTGATTTTGGCATACCCTTCCGAAAGAAGAGGCGCGATACTGCTGCCAAAGGAATCCCGGAAAATGACAAGCTCTTTGTCCGATTCACAGTTCGGATTCTCGATGGTTATCAGAGAGCGGGGACCGGAAAGAAAGATCTCATAAGGATCTTTGCCGGATTTTTTCTCCATATTGTAGATGGAACCCATCGTCTGATCCTCATGATTGGTCACGATACATCCATCTAAAACATCATTGGATAGATAATATAGCGTTTCTGGCGGCAGTGGAAGAGCAGACAGACCATAATATACACCATAAAAAGGGACATCCAGCGCATATTCTGTGTAAGCTCCGGAGATAGATGTCCCCATGCCCTCCGCAAGAACAGCTGCCGTCTCTGGAAGCTTCTCCTGACGCCAATGGGTATCTGTCTTATAGTAATCCGTAATATCCAGCGTTCCTGTGATATCGATATAGTCTGCGTAGTTCATGTGATTCCGCATCACATGGAACAGTTTTTCATAGTCCGTGGAGAGGTATCCATGTTTCTCCGCAAGAAAGTAGCTTTTATCCGGGACAATGGAGAGATAAATATTCATCTCCTTGTCAGCCAGATATTTCTCATAGATATATGCAAACCGGTCCGCTGCATGTTCCAGAGAATCCATTTGAAGCGGATATTCAAGCTTTGCTGCATAACCATCCTGTATATAAATATCATGATTATCAAGCTGACCAAACACATCGTAGGTGGTATAGGCTTTCAACGTCCGGAACTGATCCCGCAGCGGAAATTGATCAAGCGTATACTTTTCAAATTCCGTCATAAAGCTTCCATCGGACATGGTATCCAGGGAAAACTTCGGGCGCTGTGTAAGCTTTCGCCGTTCGTTGTCAGAAAACTCCTGGGGCGGCAGCAGCCAGGACGCCATGGTAAGACTAACAAATACGATTCCCAGCACAACCACTGTAACTATGGTGTTCATGTTATTTATATGATTGATATTTTTTGTATTCTTTATGCTTTTTATATTCTTATATTCTATCATCTATCATTCCTTCCCAACCCCAGAATTTCTAAAACCTGAAATAAAGAAATGGGTTAAAGGAGCCATCCACCAGAAAAGCCGTACAGATAAGCAGCAGGGCTGAAAGTGCCAGTGGTTCTGCGAATAACATAACTGCTGTTCCTGTTTTCCATTGCTGGATCCGTCTGCAAAAGGACTTTGGAATCGGTGTCGCACCAAGCAGGGCTATCATTAAGACCACAAAATAGCTGCGGAAATAGTAGCTGGATGCTGCAGAAGTCAATGGATATCCGCCTGTTCCAAACATGGCTTTCAGGTACGAGAATGCCTGGGACATATCAGTGGCATCAAAGATCACAAAACTGATTACAGCAGCAGTCAATACATAGATGCGGTTTAAGACATGGCTCTTTTTAAGGATTTCCAGAAGCCATATCTTCTCCAGAATCAGCAGCAGAGCAAAATAAAGTCCCCAGATTACGAAATTCCAAGCGGCACCATGCCAGAAGCCAGTAAGCATCCAGACCAGAAATATATTAAACAGATGCCGCGGTAAACTTACACGACTGCCTCCCAGAGGAATATAGACATAATCCCGAAACCAGGTGCCGAGAGACATATGCCAGCGACGCCAGAATTCAGTTATACTTTTCGAGATAAAAGGATAATTAAAATTTTCCAGAAAATCAAATCCAAATAGCTTTCCAAGTCCGATAGCCATATCGCTGTATCCTGAAAAATCAAAATATACATGAAGGGTATAGGCGACTGCATAGAGCCAGAAGAAAAGTACCGATTTATCATCCGAAGCCCGGAAGATGCTGCACAATTCTCCAAGCAGATTGGCGATCAGAATCTTCTTACCGAGTCCTAAGATAAATCGACGGATTCCCTGGGCCGTCTTACCCATAGTATGAATACGCCCCTTCAACTGTTCTGCAATATCCGAATAACGGACGATGGGACCGGCGATCAGCTGAGGAAAGAGTGCCACATATGTAGCCAGGTCTATCGGATTTCTCTGGGCTTTCACATCCTGCCTGTATATATCCACCGTATAACTGAGTATCTGGAAGGTATAAAAGCTGATTCCGATGGGAAGTGTGATGTTAAGCAGGGAAATCGAACATCCGGTGACGGCATTTACATTACGGATAAAAAAATCTGCGTATTTAAAATAGCCAAGCATGAGAAGGCTGGATGAAACCGAAAGCGCGAGAAAAAGCCTGGCAAGCTTCGGAACACTCTGATAACGCTCGATCAGCAATCCAAATATATAAGCCATCAGGATGGCAAGCATCATCCAAATCACATACCTCGGTTCTCCCCAGCCATAGAAAAAAAGGCTGGAAAGCAGGAGAACCGTATTTTTCAATGATCCCGGTGCTGCTGCATAGAGGATCAGGACACCGGGCAGAAACCAGAATAAAAATGGTATGCTCGAAAAAAGCATAGGTTCCTCCTAATCAAGTACGGCCGGTGCATCCACCAGAACAGTGAAATCCGGTGCCACTTCCGAGCAGGCCTCAACCAGATCATCGACACATTCCTCAGCGCCATATGCCATCATGACATAATCCGCAACCGAGATGACAACCACTTTATCCGGGAATCCGCACATCCAGTGCTGACCCTGAATCTCAGCTTTGTAATCCTCGGCAAATTCTTCTGCTTTCGAGGGGTTCTTAAGCTTCGCAAAGGCAGAACTGAAAGTATTGGTGTTCATCATATGCTGCAGGGTAGCTGTATCATCATCCAGCATATCATAAAGCTCATCGTTTACATGAAGAAGATACTCAAATGTCTCCTTATTCTCATCAGTCATGGCGAATTTTGCCGGCGCTTCCGCTTCGTGCTCTGCATCACCACCTACAGCCGCAAACTGTCTGTCCTCGCCCAAAGCATCCCAAACTTCTGTATAAAAATCAACCGCCGATTCAATCACCGTCTCCGGGGATTTCGTCGGTTCATCTGCAGGCTTGCTGCCGCATCCTGCCAGAGAAGCAGCCATGGTAAGAGTCAGAAGCGCTGTAATTATTTTTTTCATATTGAAAATTCCTTTCATTATAGGTTTTTGCTTATCAGGCTTTATTATCTCAGAAAAACAGGTATAAAGCAAGGCGGGTATAAGAACAGTAAGAATTGTAAAGATAAATGTAAGGAAAACTTTATGGCATACGGTCATGAGTTTATCTATAATAATAATAGAAATGTTGTCTTGTAATACAAACATATGGAGAGGTGGTGTCGTAATGAGAAAAAGATTATTAGTCATATTTGGAATCTTCGGCCTGCTTCTGGCCGGCTGCCATACTGTACCTAATGCAGCACAGGAAACAAACACGATCGCCCCTACTGGTTATGCTTCTGAAGAGGTACCACGCATCTCTTTATTTTATGATGGTTCCCTGTATTTGTATAATGCCACCGGCTTTGATCTCCCACAAAAGGAAAGCTGGGAGTTTTTAGGTCAGATAACCTTTGTAAATAATTTGGAATACCCTACAGAAGATTTAAACGGTACTCACTTAAACATAGGTCAGGAGGTTTACAGGGATCCGGAATTTCCTCAAAAACTATATGTAAAGTATGATTCGGGTTTTGCACTCTTTGAAGCAGAAAAGGCTACAAAGGAAGAAACTGCGGAGTATCTTGATTATGTACATGCAGAAATTAGGCTGGCAACTTCTGACAGCCTTCAGCTGAAGCTTTCCAATGTCAGCAATGAAACGATAATTTATGGGGAAGCGTATACAATGGAGGTCTTTCGGGATGATAGCTGGGAGAAACTTCCGGTTTTACCCGAAGATTATGGTTTTATAGAGATTGCCTACGAATTGGAACCCGGAGAATCTCGGTTTATGGATATAGATTTTGCATGGTTATACGGGGAACTCCAGAAAGGCAAATATAAAATGATAAAAGAAATCTATTTGCCAGACGGAAGAGTATATTCGGTACCAGCAGAATTTGAAATACAATAAAACATGAAGCCCCATCGGATCTCGAATGATGTCGTATAGTCATAGATATCCAGTGGGGCTTTTTCTCTGAGCCAGATAAGATGTCTGCCTTTTTCGAACGGCAAGTCATCGCAAGTTCATCACGGTGGGAGTGAGGTCTCCGGCGGGGAGAGACGTTCCTCGAGGATCACAGCGATTCTTTAAGAACTATCCGTAAAAATAAAGATCGGTTTAATTCATCATACGGAAAAGACCGATGACCTTTCCAAGGATCTCGACCTGATCAAGAATGATCGGATCCATCGAGGAATTTTCCGGTTGGAGACGGAAATGGCCATTTTCCTTATAGAAAGTTTTTACAGTAGCGGAATCGTCCACCAGAGCAACGACCTTATCACCGTTTTCGGCGTTTGGCTGCTTTGCAACGATCACTTTATCGCCGTTGTAGATTCCGGCTTCGATCATACTGTTTCCCTTTACCTTCAACATAAATACTTCCTTATTTGGAAGAATTTCTGCAGGAATCGGGAGATAATCTTCGATGTTCTGTTCCGCAAGGATTGGCACTCCGGCAGCGACCGTACCGATCACCGGCACGTTTACGAGTTCGCGTCTCGTCAGGGCGAAATCGTCATCAAGGATCTCGATCGTTCTCGGCTTTGTCGGATCACGACGGATATAGCCGTTTTTTTCCAAGGATTCCAGATGAGAGTGCACGGAGGAAGTGGACTTTAAGTGTACCGCTTCACAAATCTCGCGCACAGCCGGCGGATAACCTTTCTTTAAGATCATTTCTTTTATATATTCAAGTATTTCTCTCTGCTTATCAGTAATTTTTCCCTGACTCATGAAATCCCTCCTTTTTTCATCTGTATACATAGTACCATAAAATACGGGAAAAAGCAAACCTTTGTTCGAAAAATACCGAAAAAGAATTGACAAACATATGTTCGCGTGATAGAATTCAAGGCAGAACAGATGTTCGCAAACATAAGTTTGGACTCGCTGGATACAAAGGAGGAAGCTGTATGAAGAAGTATTTGATAGCCCTTGTTATGATTGTAATGATTATGTCCTGCTTTTTCGGAAAGACTCTGGTTATGGCGAATGAAGAGAGTGATGATACAGTCTATAACCGCTATTATACGACGATCGAGGTAGAAAAAGGTGATACACTCTGGTCGATTGCAAAAACTTATTATCACCACTCCGGTATGTCGGTACGGGAATACGTTTATGAGCTGAAATTGATAAACGGAATGGTTTCAGATGAGATACGCGCCGGAAATATGATCTCCGTGGAATACTATGCGGAGACACCGGGGAATCCGTATATAAAGTGATCCTCAAAAAGATGTTTCCCGGATATGAGTGTTGCGGTAAGAACCGTTTTTTGACCAGAGAATAAGATCCCATGGACAGATATATGTTCCGGGGTCTTATTCTTTATAAGACCATGGCTTGCTATTGCCGGTGAGAGACATTACAATAGGATTAACAGCAGAGACCACAGGAGGCACAGATGAGATTATTCCATTTATCAGATCTTCATATCGGAAAGAGAGTGAATGAATTTTCTATGATCGAGGACCAGAAATATATTCTTGAAAGGATACTGGATCTTGCGGAGAAGGAGATGCCGGACGGAGTAATCCTGGCAGGAGATATCTATGATAAACAGATTCCCTCCGCGGAAGCGGTTCAGGTGTTCGATGAGTTTATCACAAAGCTTGCGGAGAGAAAGCTTCCCGTCTTTGTTATCAGCGGAAACCATGATTCTGCGGAACGACTGGCTTTTGGGGGAAGACTGCTAAAAAGCCGGGGAATTTATCTCTCCCCCGTCTATAACGGAACCGTCATGAAAATTCCGATCGCAGATCAGTATGGGACGGTCTGGATCCATCTTCTTCCGTTTATCCGTCCGGCAGCTGTGCGCCGCGTATTTGAAGATGAGTCAGATTTGATTACAGATGTCCAGTCTGCAGTACGTGCAGTGATCAGCCACATGGAGATCGATCCGAATGAGAGAAATATCCTCGTGGCGCACCAGTTTGTTACAGGAGCGTCCCGATGCGAATCGGAGGATATCCAGATCGGAGGTCTTGATAATATTGATGCCTCAGTCTTTGAGGCATTTGATTATACAGCTTTAGGGCATATCCATAGTCCTCAGAATGTGGGAAAGGGCATGGTGCGCTACTGCGGAACGCCCCTGAAATATTCCTTCTCTGAGACGGATCAGGAAAAATCGATCACGGTCGTGGAGATGGAAGAAAAGGGAACGGTAAAGATCAGACTTCTGCCTTTAAAACCATTTCGGGATATGCGAAAGCTCCGGGGAACATATATGGAACTGACTGCCCGTTCGTTTTATCGGGATATGAACTGTGAAGACTATATTCAGGTAACGTTGACGGATGAGGATGATGTGCCGGATGGACTTCAGAAGCTGAGAGTCATCTATCCGAATATTATGCAGCTTTTGTATGATAATCAAAGGACAAGAGCCAGCAGCCAGATTGACGCGGTTCAGGATGTAGAAGAAAAAACAGAGTTAGAACTGTTCCGGGAGTTTTATGAGCTTCAGAATAACCAGCCTATGATGAAACAGCAGGAAGAGTTTGCAGAAAAATTGATCCGGGAGATAAAAGAATGAAGCCAAAAAAACTGGTGATCAGTGCTTTTGGTCCCTATGCGGGAGAGAGCACGATTGATTTTGAAAAACTTGGAGAACACGGGCTCTACTTGATTACGGGGGATACAGGTGCCGGTAAGACAACGGTCTTTGACGCAATCACATTTGCCCTGTATGGGGAAGCGAGTGGGACTGTGAGGGAATCCGGAATGTTCCGCAGCAAATACGCAAAGGCAGAGACAGAAACATTCGTAGAATTGACTTTCTCCTACCAGCGAAAAGAATATAAAATCCGGAGAAATCCGGAATATCAGACCAAAAAGAAACGCGGAACCGGATTTACAACGAAAAAGGCAGATGCGGAGCTCTTTTATCCCGACGAACGTCAGCCTGTTACAAAGATGGGGGCAGTGACAAAGGCGGTAACGGAACTTATTGGTCTTGACTATAAGCAATTTACCCAGATCGCGATGATCGCACAGGGGGATTTTCAGAAACTCCTGATTGCAGGAACTGCCGAACGTGGGGAAATCTTCCGGCAGATTTTTCATACGGAAATCTATCAGACGATTCAGATACGTCTCAGGGACGAAGAACGGAGAAGAAGAAAAGATTACGATGAACTGCGCCGGAGTATCAGCCAGTATTTGAATGATGCCAGTTTTGAGGAAGATTCGGCTGCCGGTCAGGAGTTCCTTGCTTTAAAGCAAGCCGGTTTTGAGGGGAAAATAACTGATGGAATCAATTTACTGCGTGCTGAGACGAAAAAAGAGCAGGAGCGTTTGGATGTACTGGATGAAACGCTAAGGAAAATTGAAGAGCAGATTTGCAGTGTTAGTGAAAAAAAGGGAAAAGCGGACCTACTAAAAAAGACAGCAGCTGAACTTAAAGCAAAACAGCAGGAGTTGGAGTTACTGCAGCCGGAATATGGACGGGTGCTCGCTGAGTGGAACAGGATAGAAAAGCAGGAAGGAACACGCGAGAAACTGACAGAACGGATTCAGAAACTTGAACTTAGCCGTCAAAGCTTTATCGAGCTGGATAAGACTCGTGAAGAGATCGACGGAAAAGAAAAGCTTCTTTTGAAGATTCAGGAAGAAAAAAAGGAAAATGAAAATCAAGTCAGCAGCCTCCAGAAAGAACTGGAAGACAGGCGCGGGGAGAAAGAGCATAATCTGGGAGTGCCGGTAGAAAGAGAACAGCTCACACGTGCAAAAGAGAAACTTTTGCGCCGGAAAAATGAACTGGAAGAACAGATGAACCGGGTGGAGTCTATCAATAGAGAGTTAAAAAATGCCCAGAAGGAATACCGGAGTGCTGTTGATCAGTGCGATGAGATTCGCAGTGTCTATGCACATCTTGAACGCTTATTTTTGGATGCTCAGGCTGGAATTCTGGCCCAAAATTTACAGGCCGGAATGCCCTGCCCGGTATGCGGTTCGATTCATCATCCGGCTCCGGCGAAACTTTCAGAAGAGATTCCGGACCAGAAAAAACTGAAGCGAAAAGAACAGGAAAAGGCGCAGGCAGAAGAAAAGGTCCAAAGACTTAGTGAAAGAGCCAGCTTTTTTAAAAGAAATTTAGATCAGGAAATGAGAAATACAGCTGAGCTGATCTGCGGAACGGAAAAAGATCTGGCCAAAGAGGCCTCAATTGTAACTGGTCCTGACAAGCTTGTGACGGCAGCGGATCCGGTAATTGAAAAATTAGATGATGAACTCCGGGCTTTGGAGATCCGCATAAAAGCAAACACAGAACGGCAGAAAGTGCTGGATGGATTGGGGGGTAGGATAAACCGTCTGGAAACAGATCTGAATGCTGCAGGAGAAAGAAACAAAGAACTTGCTCTTTCAGAACAGAATCTGGTGACAGTATTAACAATGCTGCGGAAGCATGTGGAAGAGTTTCAGAGAAAGCTGGAAGGTCAAAATGCTGTGGAGATTGAAAATAATCTGCGATCCATGAAATCCAGAAAAAGTGAACTTGATCAGGAAGCAATTGACGCGAAAAAGGCGCTGGAGCGATGTCAGAACCAGAATGCCAGTCTGAATTCAGCAGCGGAAGCTCTTAAAAAGCAGATTCAGGGATTCGAAGATATTCCAGAAAAAGAGCTTTCAGAGACAATGGAATATTTGGAAACAGAGAAGGCAGAGACATCAAAGCTTCGTGAAAAAATACATTTGTCCTGGCACAATAATCTCAGAATCTATGAAGCAGTATGTGGCCAGCAGGGCAGAATGGAACAGACGGAAAAGGAATATGTCTGGATCCATTCCCTTGCGGATACGGCAGGCGGAACATTAAACGGCAAAAGTAAAGTTGAACTTGAAACCTATGTCCAGATGGCATATTTTGACCGGATCTTACGGCGGGCGAATCTTCGGCTGATGACGATGAGCAGCGGACAGTATGAGATGAAGCGGCGGGAAAGTGCTGACAATAAAAAGGATAAAAGTGGGTTGGAGCTAAATGTCATCGACCATTACAACGGAAGTGAGCGGAGTGTAAAGACACTTTCCGGAGGCGAGACTTTTCAGGCATCTCTGTCTCTTGCACTTGGCCTTTCAGATGAGATCCAGTCGATGGCCGGTGGAATCCAGATAGATGCCATGTTCGTGGACGAGGGGTTTGGTTCTCTGGATGAAGACGCATTAAATCAAGCAGTAAAGGCATTGGGAAATCTGGCAGAAGGGAAAAAACTGGTTGGCATCATTTCCCATGTTTCAGAGCTGAAAGACAGGATCGACAAGAAAATTGTAATAACAAAAAATCGCAGCGGGGAGAGAGTCGGAAGCAGCATAACGGTAGTAGGGGATTATCCAGCCGATGGGGTATCCGTATTTATGTAAAAACGTTGGGAGCCAACGGAAAGCGGCTCCCAACGAAAATATATATTTATGGAATCATGACAGGTGCCTGTGTAAATTCGTTTTTCTGCGGTTTCCCGGATTTTAGTTCCCGCACCATCCTGGTGAGTTCAGACGCGGTTAGATTTTTCTTGAAAAGTTCATAAGCGGAAGATGAGAGGATATTTTTTGCGTCAGCAGTTTTTGCGATAACCGGGATATCACAGTGTCTTTTTAATTCTGAAAGAAGCAGTGAGGAGGATTTTTTGAATCCCAGGATCCGGATCCATGGAGCACGGAATAAATCTACAAACATACACTGGTCTCCGACGGTAATATCAAGCATGAGATTCATGAGTGCACGACTGACTCTGGCATAAGTATACTGTCGGTCTTTCCTGAGAGCAGTCAGAGTATCCGTCCGAAAGAATTCTAATCGGTTTTTATAGAGCTTTGCCGCAAGATCTCCCGGCATTCCGAAAATATTCTGAAGTTTCTCCAGATCGGAAGTTAAAATTTTCTGATTCAGGAGGAGAGAAAAATCATTTGGAAACAGCGGAACCTCAGATTCTTCTTTCATGCATTCAAAATGCGAATCCGGTAGAACAGCAGCGAGAAATTCTAAATCCTGCGAAAAAACTGCTTTTCGGATAGCTGTTGCGGAAGCGAAGGAGCCGTTCCGATCCTCAGAATGATAGCCTGGGTCTGAGCGTTTCAGAGTCCAAGGACTGATCTCGGAAGAGAATTCTTTTAATGCTTTCAGATATTCAACTGCGAGAATGTCATTTGGAGAAGCTGGCACAGTCTCTTTCTTTGCAAGAGTCAGAGCCTGCGGGTATGTGAGACCACTTCGAAG
Organism: Clostridium sp. AM30-24; assembly: GCF_003480435.1. GTDB lineage: Bacteria > Bacillota > Clostridia > Lachnospirales > Lachnospiraceae > Pilosibacter. The sequence continues at coordinate 180,577 of NZ_QUJB01000001.1, forward strand.
ACCTTCGCGGATCAGGGCGGACTGTTCGTTCGTTTCCAATGCGGAATGATCAGCCAGTTGCCACAATTCTTCGATATTGCCGGATTCACTGCCAAAGGAAAGGATATCAATCATTCCCATATGGTGAAACAGCGAGACACCGCAACGGGCAAAATCTTGGGCAGCGCTTAAGGTTCCAAAGATCGGCATCTCGATCACGAGATCAGCCCCGGAGAGAAGGGCAGAGCGGGTACGGAAGGTTTTGCTGTACATTGCCGGAATCCCCCGTTGGACAAAATCACCGCTCATGACAACGACAATGAAATCGGCGCCTGTCTGGCGTTTTGTCTCTTCAAGCTGATATTTATGACCATTGTGGAATGGATTATATTCTGCGATGATGGCGGCTGTTTTCATGGTGTAAACTCCTTAAATAAAGTCGATCAGTGGTCAAAATTGAATTTGCATTTCTTTCGGTAGAATGAAATGGATTTATTGCTGCGAGTAAGGCAGTGTCATACCGTGCCGAAAATGCAAATCATTATCTAATAATATAGACGAAACAAAAACTTAATGCAATATTTATTGTTATCAAAGGAAAAATATGATATACTGCGTTTAAACAATGCGTGAAAGTTCTGACGATTTCACAACTGAACAGATGTCAGAGTTTTACGTATATGTTTATAAGACTATATTTTACATCTTTGCGGCGGTCACCGCAATCTTTGAAAATAAGACGCAGAAAGGATGGGTGCTATATGAAACTGATCTACGCAATTATCCGTTATGACAATGAGGACGATGTTACAACTTCTCTTACAAAACACAAATTCAGTGTGACACGTCTTTCTACTACCGGTGGATTCCTGAAAAAAGGTAATACGACTCTGATGATCGTTACTGAGCCGGAACGTGTCGACGAGGCTATCGATATTATCAAGAAGGAATGCGGTCATCACCAGAAGATCACCATCAATATGCCATATGTATCTGGTTCCTCTATGGTCCATTGTGCAACCATGCCGATGTCTGTCGATGTGGGAGGAGCGACGATCTTCGTTGTTGATGTTGAGCGGTATGAAAAGATCTGATAACAGACAATAGATGGGAGAAAAGTGTTCTTCTATATTCCGGACGCAAGGGATCAGTCATAACAGATCCTATGAAATTGTAAGAGCTTTGGCAGTCTTTGCTTGCCGAAGCTCTTATATTTTCATTATTGTTTTTAATTTAACGAGAGGTACTGAAAAAAGTGCAAAAAATTGGTGAATATGGTCTTGTATCCAGTATTTGGCTGCGATATAATAAAAATACGTATGAAAACCTATATTGAGGAAGGAGTCAATCATCATGGCATTTATTGATCTTATGAAGGAAAAGGCAAAACAGGATGTAATGACCATCATCCTGCCGGAGAGCAACGATAAGAGAACTCTTATCGCAGCAGCACAGGTATTAAAGGAGAAGACAGCTGACCTGATCATGATCGGAAAAGAGGAGAAGATCATGGATGGTGCTCACTGGCTGGAGGTTGACCTTACAGGTCTTAAAGTCGTAGATCCGGATACAGATCCGAAATTCGACCATTATGCAGAGACACTGTTCAAATTAAGAGAGAAAAAGGGCATGACTCTTGAGAAAGCACAGGAGATCTTAAAGACAGACTACATCACATACGGCGTTATGATGGTAAAAGAAAAAGACGCTGACGGACTTGTTGCAGGTGCTTGCCACGCAACAGCTGATACATTAAGACCGGCTCTTCAGATCTTAAAGACAGCTCCGGGAACAGAGCTTGTATCCGGTTTCTTTATCATGGATGTTCCGAACTGCGAATACGGTGCAAACGGCACATTCCTCTTCGCTGACTGTGGATTAAACCAGGATCCGACATCTGCAGAGCTCGCTGCAATTGCTGACAGCTCCGCTAAGAGCTTCCGTGCACTGGTTGGTGAAAAGCCGATCGTGGCTATGCTTTCCCACTCCACAAAGGGCAGTGCGAAACACGCACTCGTAGACAAGGTTGTAGAGGCTACAAAGATCGCAAACGAGAAGTACCCGCAGCTTGATCTTGACGGCGAGTTACAGCTTGATGCTGCAATCGTTCCGTCCGTAGCAAAGGCAAAAGCAAAAGGAAGCGAAGTTGCCGGACATGCTAATGTATTGATCTTCCCGAACCTTGACTGTGGTAACATCGGTTACAAGCTGGTTCAGAGACTTGCAAAAGCAGAAGCTTATGGTCCGATGCTTCAGGGTATCGCAAGACCGGTCAACGACCTTTCCCGTGGATGCTCCGCTGAGGATATCGTTGGTGTAGTTGCTCTTACAGCTGTACAGGCTCAGATGGCTTAATCTATAATTGCTCAACAACATAAGGGAACGGCGCATAATCGATATGAGGAGACGGCGTTCCCTTTTTAAACTTAATTTAAACAAGGAGTTTTATCTGTCATGAATATTTTAGTTATCAACTGCGGAAGCTCTTCCTTAAAGTACCAGTTAATCAACTCTGATACAGAGGCGGTTCTTGCAAAAGGTCTTTGTGAGAGAATCGGTATCGAAGGAAGCCAGATCACATATCAGCCGGCAGGCGGAGAGAAGAAAGTTACTGTTTCCCCGATGCCGACACATACACAGGCTATCCAGATGGTATTAGACGCTCTTACAAACAAGAAGAGCGGCGTTATCGCAAGCCTTGCAGAGGTTGGCGCTGTTGGTCACCGTGTTGTACACGGCGGTGAGAAGTTTACTTCTTCCACAGTGATCACAGATGAGGCTATGAAAGCGATCGAAGAGTGCAACGATCTTGCACCGCTTCACAACCCGGCAAACCTGATCGGTATCCGTGCTTGTCAGGAGCTTATGCCGAACGTACCGATGGTAGCTGTATTTGATACCGCTTTCCATCAGACAATGCCGGAGGAGGCTTACCTTTACGGTCTTCCGTACGAGTACTATGAGAAGTACAAAGTAAGAAGATACGGCTTCCACGGAACATCCCACAGCTTTGTATCCAAGAGAGCTGCTGAGGTTGCTGGAAAACCGTACGAGGATTTAAAGATCATCGTTTGCCATCTTGGAAACGGCGCAAGCCTTTCCGCTGTAAAGAACGGCAAATCCGTAGATACAAGCATGGGTCTTACACCGCTTGAGGGTCTTATCATGGGAACACGTTCCGGTGATATGGATCCGGCTATCATGGAATTCATCGCTAAGAAAGAGAACCTTGACATCGCAGGCGTTATGAACGTTCTGAACAAGAAGTCTGGTGTTCTTGGCCTTTCCGGCGTATCCAGCGACTTCCGTGACATTGAGGAAGCAGCTGAGGCTGGCAACGACCGCGCAGCGAAAGCTCTTGCAGCTTACAACTACCGTGTTGTTAAGTACATCGGTGCTTACACAGCGGCTATGGACGGCGTAGATGTGATCGCATTCACAGCAGGTCTTGGTGAGAACGGCAAGTCCATGAGAAAAGCTGTTTGCGAGCATTTATCCTACCTTGGCATCAAGATTGATGACGAGGCTAACAGCGTAAGAGGAAAAGATATCGTAATTTCCACACCGGATTCCAAGGTTAAAGTTATGGTAATCCCGACAAACGAGGAGCTTGCGATCGCAAGAGAGACTCTGGCTCTCGTAAAATGATTTTTGACAGTTTGTCCGTGCGGATATCTGCATAGTGAACTGATTAGCAATGACGCTGACCCGTTCGGAACCCTGTGAGAGCAGGAGATGAGCGGGTTGGCTTCTGTGCTGTCTGGAGGTTTTAACGTCTTCAGGACGGCTTTGAAGCCCTCTCGGCATACGCTGGGGTTTCTTACAGGTACGAAAGTATTTCGTCCCTGGTGCTCTTGATGCGCGCTCTGGCGCGGTTAAGAATTTGTCACAAGAACATGTTTTGAGTGCATAAATGTATGAAAAACAGAGCTTTTAAAATTTAATATTTTATTAGAATAATTGTTGACAAATTGTTCCTGTTCATATATAATATCTTAGTGCGTATTAGGAGAAACATAATATGCTGATTAATTTATCTGAAGTTTTTACTCTGGAAGGTAAAGAGAAAACATGGGAAGTCCCGTTTGAAGCGAAAGCCTATAAGGGTTCCCGAGTTGAGTATCCGGTGGTCTCTGCGGACCCGGTAAAGATCACTGTAAAAAACCTTGGAAACAGGAAATTGAGTCTTACGGGAAATACTTCCGTGACTCTTGCGATTCCCTGCTCGAGATGTCTGGAACCGGTGAATTACACCACTGAAATCGAGTTTGATCAGGAAATTGATATGAATGCTTCCGAAGAGGACAGAGTGAAGGACTTGGATGAACAATCTTATTTATCTGGTTATAATCTGGATGCCGATATGCTGGTTTGCAACGAGTTATCATTGTACCTGCCTATGAAGGTTCTCTGCAAGGATGATTGCAAGGGAATCTGTAGTAGATGTGGAGCAAATCTCAACAAAGGAGATTGCGGCTGTGATACATGGGTTCCTGACCCGCGGATGGCAGCCATCCAGGATATTTTCAAACAGTTTAAGGAGGTGTAACCATGTCTATCTGTCCTAAGAATAAATCTTCCAAAGCGAGAAGAGACAGCCGCAGAGCGAACTGGAAAATGTCCGCTATGAACTTAGTAAAGTGCAGCAAGTGCGGTGCTTTAATGATGCCTCATAGAGTATGCAAGGCATGCGGCAGCTACAACAAGCGTGAAATCGTTAAAGTTGAAGACTAATTAAGAATTATGAGATCCTCCGGTGGTTTTCCACCGGGGGATTTTTTCGTCTACAGCAAGAAGTCAGATCCTGCGGTGTCTGGCTTCTTGTTTTTGAAACACAAATGTGTATTGGTGTCAAGAATGTCGATGGCGTAAAAACCACAAATCGACATCCTAAATTTATGATTCATTTTCTGCTAAGCTATTGTTGTCGATTGGAAGTATTGACAATCCTATTAGCATAGATTATACTTGTTTTATAAAGAAAAGTTCGGAAAGTTTTGAAATGTCAGATAATAAAGTCAATACTAAAGAGGAACAGGAGATTACTGACAGTTAATATAAATTATAAAATCATATATGAAAGGAAAGAAACTATGAGACTCGAAAATTTGACTTGGCCGAAAGCTCAGGAATATTTTGAAAAAAACGATATGGTACTCGTTTCTATCGGCAGTATTGAGTGTCACGGTCGTCACATGCCGCTTGGAACCGATACACTGATTCCGGAGCATTTGTTGGAGAAAATTGAGAAGAAGAGTGATGTTTTGATTGCTCCAACCATTCCATATGGTTCCTGCCCAAATTTTGCTCCGTATCCGGGTACAATTGATATTGACGACGAGGTACTCTATCAGTTTTGCCGTCAGGTTTTCCTGAGTCTGTATCGTCACGGCGCAAGAAAATTCGTTTTTCTGAACGGACATGGCGGTAACATCAAGATGATTCAGCGCCTTGGCATGGAATTCGAGGATAAAGGCTGTCTGGTTGCTATGCTTAACTGGTGGCTGATGGCTTGGGATATGAACCCAGCATGGAAAGGTGGCCACGGCGGTGGTGAGGAAACAGCTGCGATTCTTGGAATTGATCCATCTTTAGTTGATAAGAGTGAGATAGGTGGTGAACTCCAGTTTAAGCACCTGTCTGATAATCTGAAGACAACCGGTTTCCGTTCTGTTGAGTATAAGGGAGTTACCGTTGAGATTCTCCGCAAAACTCCGCATGTTACAGACAACGGATGGATTGGACCGGATCATCCGAGTACCGCTACAGAAGAGTGGGGCAAGGAAATGCTCGAGACCACAGCAAACTATATTGTTGATTTCATGGAAGAGTTCAAGAAAGTTAAACTTTCATAAAGCAATGCAAGAGTGGATAAGAACGTGACGCTGAAAATGATTGCAGCAATTTTAAATGCAAATGGCGCATAGTAAAATATGATACGAAAAGACCGCCGGTCCAGATTTCTCTGGTAACCGGCGGTCTTCCCTATGAGCAAAACAATTAAATGTAGAAGAGCAATGCATCGTATGTCGGATACGGGAGATAATCCTCCGGGATCAGGACTTCCGCATCGTTGACAGCCAGACGGATCGTTTCCATCTCGGCAAGGAGCGTGTCATGGTAGTAAGTACCAGCCTTTAAGTAGTCATCCATGCCTTCCGCGGTACCGATCATATCCTTTAAGGTATCAAGCTCATCAGAGATCGTATCTGCGAGTCCGGAGAGCTTTGTGATCAGCTTTTCTTCCGCCTTTGTTGTAATGCCAGGAACAAGCTCTTTCTTGGTGCTGCCTGTGCATGCGAGATCATTTACATAGGAGAACAGAGACGGAAGGAAGTCTTTCTGTACCATTTCCTCCATAGTCTTAGCCTCGATATGGATCGTTTTTGCGTAATCCTCAAGAAGGATCTCGTAACGGGAGAAGAGTTCTTCTTTTGTCAATACATGATGCTTTGTGAAAAGCTCGATGTTCTTTTCAGCAATTAAATGCGGAAGAGCCTCCGGTGTTGATTTCAGGTTCGGGAGTCCGCGTTTCTTGGCTTCCGCTAACCACTCATCGGTATATCCGTTGCCGTTGAAAATGATCCTTGCATGGTCTGTGAAGGTATCCTTTAAAAGCTTGTGGATCGCCGAATCAAGCTCTGAGCCAGTAAGCCCTTCTAAGACCTTGCAGAAGCCTGCGAGAGACTCTGCAACTGCTGTATTTAAGATCACGTTCGGACCTGACAGGGAGAGAGAGGAGCCTGGCATACGGAACTCAAACTTATTTCCTGTGAAGGCGAACGGTGATGTACGGTTACGGTCTGTGTTATCTTTTGTGAAGTGCGGGAGTACCTTCGGGCCGATGGACATCTGAACGGCACCCTTTCCTTCGAAATATGTTTCGGATTTAATGGAATCGACAACAGCTTCCAACTCTTCACCTAAGAACATGGAAACGACTGCAGGCGGTGCCTCGTTTGCTCCGAGACGGTGATCGTTTCCGGCTGTTGCAACGGAGATTCTTAAAAGATCCGCATAATCATCAACAGCTTCCACAACGGCTGCCAAAAACAGTAAGAACTGTGTGTTTTCTGCCGGTGTCTTTCCAGGATTCAGAAGATTTTCACCGGTATCCGTGGAGAGTGCCCAGTTGTTGTGTTTTCCACTTCCGTTGATTCCTTCGAACGGTTTCTCATGGAGCAGGCACGCAAGGCCATGGCGGTCAGCAACCTTCTTCATCATCTCCATAACGAGCTGGTTGTGGTCAACAGCAACATTGACGGTTTCAAAGACAGGAGCAAGCTCATGCTGTGCAGGAGCAACCTCGTTGTGTTCTGTCTTTGCCGGGATTCCAAGCTTCCAGAGTTCTTCATTTAATTCTTCCATGAAGGCTTCCACTCTCGGCTTGATGGAACCAAAGTAGTGGTCATCCATTTCCTGTCCCTTCGGAGCCGGAGCACCAAATAAGGTACGTCTGCAGAAGATCAGGTCTTTTCTTAGACGGTAGCACTCCTTGTCTACCAGAAAATATTCCTGTTCAGCGCCTACCGTAGTGTTGACGCGTTTGACATCTGTTTTTCCTAAAATGTGGAGTAAGTGGGTAGCTTCTTTGCTGACAGCTTCCATGGAGCGGAGCAGCGGAGTCTTTTTATCGAGTGCCTCGCCGCTGTAAGAACAAAAGGCAGTTGGGATACAGAGTGTATGTCCCTTGATGAATGCGAAAGAGGTAGGATCCCATGCGGTATAGCCGCGGGCTTCGAAGGTAGCGCGTAAACCGCCTGACGGAAAGCTGGAAGCGTCCGGCTCACCTTTTACGAGTTCTTTTCCGGAAAATTCCATGATCGCTTCGCCAACACCGGTCGGAGAGAGAAAACTGTCATGCTTCTCAGCGGTGATACCTGTCATCGGTTGGAACCAGTGGGTGAAATGGGTAGCGCCATGTTCCAGAGCCCATTCTTTCATGGCAACAGCTACAGAGTTTGCGACATCCAGTTCCAGATGGGAACCGCTGTTGATGGTCTTTGCAAGTGCTTTGTAGATATCCTTCGGGAGACGTGCTTTCATTTCGGAGTCGTTGAATACAAGACTTCCATACAGTTCAGGAATGCTTTTGCTCATAGATGTTTCTCCTTTCAACTCCGCTGAGGAACTTCTTTGCTCCCCATATGCGGGAAATCATACTGGGTTTGCCGTCTGTCCCGGGGGAGGAACAGACAGGCATTGTTTTACAGATCAAGGAAGTATGGGGTTTCAAGTATAGGGGTGGTCCGTAAAACGAGAGAAGGGCACCGGGGTGTATGTATCATGCACCCAAGCGCCCTTGCTCTTATGGTGGTATAATATACTCGCTTTTTGAAATTTGTCAACACATTTTTTTAAAAAAAATTTCGATCACAGACAGTGTACCTATTTATAAGGCATTTTCTGTTTTGCATGATTTTGCTGTTGCATAGTGAAACGAAAAGGTGCTTTGATCTGCTTTCGCTTTAACCATAAAAAACTTTAATAAACTGTAAAAAACACTTTACAAATCGAGAAAAATGGAATATAGTAATTCCATGTTTTTTTAGCGCAGTTAAAACCTATGAGCATTTGATCCTGCGTAAAAATAAGGTAACTGTGAAGGTACTGAACAGTTGCAAAAGAAAGTTTCATATGATGTGATGAGTTAGACAAGGGTGTCAGAGTCTTAGTACTTCTGTCACCTTTTTTACTTGAAAGTGTCGTCCGGCGGCAGGCATCCGGTGTACTTACACGCAGATGCAGAAGTGCCAAAGGCACGGAGCAGCCGGCTTCCCGCATATATGAAACAGGATTTCCCCACACTAACAGTAATATAGACTTGGAGGTAAGGTATGGCAGTTAAATACGTATTCGTCACGGGAGGCGTTGTCTCCGGGCTCGGCAAAGGTATTACAGCCGCATCCCTTGGACGTCTCTTAAAAGCAAGAGGTTTTCAGGTAACGATGCAGAAGTTTGATCCTTATATCAACATCGATCCGGGTACCATGAATCCGATCCAGCATGGAGAGGTGTTCGTCACAGATGATGGAACAGAGACCGACCTGGACCTTGGACATTATGAACGATTTATTGATGAAAGCCTTGATAAGAATTCCAACGTAACCACCGGAAAGATCTACTGGACGGTTCTTCAGAAAGAACGCCACGGTGATTTTGGCGGAGGTACCGTACAGGTAATTCCCCACATCACAAATGAGATCAAGGCAAGATTTTACCGCGCGAAATCTCCGGACGAAGACCGCATCGCGATCATCGAGGTCGGTGGAACCGTCGGCGATATCGAGAGCCAGCCGTTCTTAGAGGCAATCCGTCAGTTTCGTCACGAGATTGGACTTCAGAATTCTGTCCTGATCCATGTAACACTTGTTCCATATTTAAAGGCATCTGGTGAATTAAAGACGAAACCGACCCAGCAGAGCGTCAAAGCCCTTCAGGGAATGGGAATCACCCCGGATGTGATCGTTTGCCGGACCGAGGTCCCGCTTGAGGACGGGATCGAGAGTAAGATCGCGTTATTCTGCAATGTTCCGGAGGATCATGTTCTCCAGAATCTGGATGTTGAATATTTATACGAAGCTCCACTCGCAATGGAGAAAGAGCGTCTGGCCCATGTAGTCTGCGAGTGCTTAAATCTTCCGTGTCCGGAGCCACAGCTCGGCGACTGGAAGCAGATGGTAGATGCATTAAAGAATCCGACAAACGAAGTTACCATCGCTCTGGTAGGAAAGTATATCCAGCTGCATGACGCATACCTCAGCGTTATGGAGGCGTTAAAACATGGCGGGATCGCAAACCGCACCAAGGTATCCATCAAATGGGTGGATTCTGAATTCTTAAAACCGGGATCTCTGGATGATACCTTCGCAGGCGTGGACGGCATCATCATTCCGGGCGGTTTTGGTTCCAGAGGAACCGAGGGCATGATCCTTGCTGCGAACTATGCGAGAGAGAATAAGATCCCGTTCCTCGGAATCTGTCTCGGCATGCAGATGGCTATGGTGGCATTCGCGAGAAACGTGCTGGGCTACGCGGATGCAAACAGCTCCGAATTAAATCCCGATACAACTCATCCGGTCGTTGACCTGATGCCGGATCAGAACGGTGTGGAGAATCTTGGCGGAACATTACGTCTCGGTTCCTACCCGTGTGTGCTTGACAAGAAATCCAAAGCATATTCACTCTATGGCACAGATATGATTCAGGAACGTCACAGACATCGTTTCGAGATCAACAATGATTACCGCGATGACTTCACCTCTCACGGAATGATGATTTCCGGACAGTCTCCGGACGGTCATATCGTTGAGATGATAGAGCTTCCGGAGCATCCATTCTATGTAGGCATTCAGGCACATCCGGAATTTAAATCAAGACCGAACCATGCACATCCGCTTTTTGCAGGCTTTGTTGAGAGTGCGGAGGAGCAGGGAGTGCTCAGACGTGCGAAAAAGCTTCTCATGAAGCGGAATCATCTGTCTGAATCGGAAGCTCACCGCTATCTCCAGAAGACAAGTATGGATACAGGACGGACCATGGCAGAGAGTGCCCATATGGTCACCATGCTGATCCAGGAAGATTAATGAGTGCGTGCATTTACAGAAAGAAAGGATTTGATAACATGTTTAAAGTCAATGAAAATTTTGCCAAGCTGCCGGGCAGCTATTTGTTCGCGAATATTGCAAAGAGAGTGTCTGCATTTCAGGCAGAGCACCCGGAAAAGGAGATCATCCGTCTCGGGATCGGTGATGTGACACAGCCGATCGCCCCGGCGATCATTGAAGCTATGCACAAAGCAGTTGACGAGATGGGTCATGCCGAGACCTTCCACGGATATGCTCCGGAGCAGGGCTATGAATTTTTGAGAAGTATTATCGCAAAAGAGGATTTTCAGGCAAACGGCTGCGACATTTCCGCCGACGAGATCTTTATTTCCGACGGCGCAAAGTGTGACTGCGGAAACATTCAGGAATTGTTCTCCTTAGACAGTGTTGTCGCTGTGTGTGACCCGGTATACCCGGTCTATGTGGATTCTAATGTTATGGCAGGCCGCAGCGGTCTTTACAACAGCGAGACCAGCCGCTTCGACAAGATTGTTTACATGCCGTGTACAGCTGATAATGGATTTCTTCCGGAGTTCCCGAAGGAACATGTGGACGTGATCTATCTCTGCTTCCCAAATAACCCGACCGGTGAGGCGATCAAGAAGGTAGATCTTCAGGCATGGGTGGACTATGCAAATAAGAATGGCGCTGTCATTATCTTCGATGCCGCTTACGAGGCATATATCACAGAAGAAGGAATCCCACACTCCATCTATGAGTGCGAGGGCGCAAAGACCTGTGCCATCGAGTTGCGCAGCTTTTCCAAGAAGGCCGGCTTTACCGGCATGCGTCTCGGATTTGCTGTAATTCCGAAGGATTTAAAGTGCGGTGATGTAAGCTTAAACGCCATGTGGATGCGCCGTCAGGGTTCCAAATACAACGGAACTCCATATATCATCCAGCGCGCAGGTGAGGCTGTATACTCTCCGGAGGGAAAGACACAGGTCGCTGAGCAGATCGCGCGCTACATGAAAAACGCAAAGACGATCTATACAGGCTTAAAGGACGCAGGCTTTACCGTATATGGCGGTGTAAACTCCCCGTATATCTGGTTAAAGACCCCGAACGACATGAAGTCCTGGGATTTCTTTGATTATCTGTTAAACAATGCCGGTATCGTGGGCACTCCTGGTGCAGGATTTGGTCCGTCCGGAGAGGGATATTTCCGGATCACTGCTTTCGGAACTTACGAAAATTCTTTAAAAGCACTTGACAGAATCAAAAATCTCTGATAAAACATAAAACATCAAAAAGATATCAAACAAAGGCGTTGAAGGAAACTCCCTTTCGAAAGACTTTACAGAGAACCGTGTGACAGCTGAGAGCATGGAAGAAACGAGAAAGGCGGGAACGCTCCGGAGCCGGCTGCTCGAAGATCGGATACGATGGTAGGACAGCACGCAAGCCGCACGTTACGCGGCCGAGTCGTTAGGATGATGGTCCGACAGCGAAAGCGGCGACTCATGAGTGGCATGGAAATGCAATGCGGGTGGTACCGCGGGTGATATAGATCCCGTCCCGGAGAATGATGAAAGCAAGATTCTCCGGGGCGGGATTTTTGCTGTTACAGTAACTTTTTTGATTACTTTGAAAGCCTCAATTACCCCACAGATTTAGGAGGAACAAGATGATGGAGTTTGTAACAGGATTAGAAGAAAGAAAAGTAAAGACTCTTGAAGAGCTGGAAAGAGAAGAGCCCGTCGGCAGTGAAGTTACCGTTGAAGGTATGGTACACAGTATCCGCGATATGGGAGAGATTTCCTTCGTGATCTTAAGAAGCCGTGATGGCCTTTTACAGACGGTGATCCAGGCGGGAACCGGAAAGGAGGTCCTCTCCGAGATCCGTGAAGGTCAGGCAGTCCGCGTGACTGGAACTGTTTTCAAGGAAGAGCGCGCACCCCACGGAATTGAGATCCATCTTGCCGATGCAAGGATCCTTTCAAAACCGGAAGAGCCGATGCCAATTGCCATCGACAAGTGGAAACTTCCGACATCTCTGGAGGCAAACTTAAACCGCCGCGCCATCGCATTGAGAAATGTCCGCGAGCGAGCGAAATTCCGCATCCAGGAAGGTATCTGCCGCGGCTTCCGCGAGTTTATGACAAGCCAGGGCTTCACCGAGATCCATACCCCGAAGATCGGCGCAAAATCCGCAGAGGGCGGTGCGAACCTCTTTAAGCTCCAGTACTTCCACAGACCGGCAGTTCTGGCGCAGAGCCCGCAGTTCTACAAACAGATGATGGTCGGCGTGTTCGACAGAGTCTTTGAGACCGGTCCGGTGTTCCGTGCAGAGAAGCACAACACAAAGAGACATTTAAACGAGTACACAAGCCTTGATTTTGAGATGGGCTTCATCGACAGCTTCATGGATATCTGCAAGATGGAGACAGCGATGCTGCAGTACGTGGTAGAACTTCTGAAGAAAGACTACGCGAAGGAGGTCGCCCTGTTAAAGATCGAACTTCCGAACGTGGAAAAAATCCCATTCGTCCGCTTCGATGAAGCGAAACGGCTGATCGCTGAAAAGTATGACAGACAGATCAGAAGCCCACATGACTTAGAGCCGGAGGAAGAGGCGCTGATCAGCGAGTACTTCAAATCTGAGTACGGCGCAGATTTTGTTTTCGTTACCCACTATCCGTCAAAGAAACGTCCGTTCTATGCGATGGACGATCCGGAGAACAAGGAATTCACCTTAAGCTTCGACCTTTTATTCCGCGGTCTTGAGATCACCACAGGCGGTCAGCGGATCCATGATTACGAGACGCTCTTAAAGAAGATCGAGGAGAAAGGCATGGACACGGAGGGGATGGAAGATTATCTCGACTGCTTCAAGTACGGAATGCCGCCCCACGGTGGTCTTGGAATCGGTCTGGAGCGCCTGACCATGAAGATGATCGGTGAGGATAATGTCCGTGAGGCGTGCCTGTTCCCGAGAGATATGACAAGATTAAAACCGTGATAGAGAGGAAGAATTGAATTATGGCAGAGATGATCACCGATAAGACGATGGATGAGATCGAGATCCTGGCAAAGCTCCATCTGACAGAAGAGGAAAAAGAGAAATCAAGACAGGATCTTCAGCAGATGCTCGATTACGTTGATATGTTAAATAGGCTGGACACTTCCGATGTGGAGCCGCTGACCCATATCTTCCCGATCAAAAATGTGTTCCGCGAGGACGTTGTTCTGGAGAGTACCCCGAGGGAAGAATTATTGAAGAATGCGCCGAAGGAAAAGGACGGTCAGTTCCTTGTTCCGAAGACCATCGGTTAGGAGGAGATGGATATGAAAATTCTGGAGCTTTCCGCCACAGAGCTGGCAAAGAAGATAAAGAGAGGCGAGCTTTCCGTTACAGAGGCCGCAAAGGCGTCTCTGGCACAGATCGCGAAGGAGGATCCGAAGATCCACGCGTATCTCACCGTCGATGAGGAAAAAGTCCTCGCGCGGGCAAGAGAAGTCGAAGAGGGGATCCGGGCCGGAAAATATACAGGACCGTTAGCCGGAGTTCCGATCGCCGTCAAGGATAATATCTGCACAAAAGGCATGAAGACCACATGTGCGTCAAAGATCCTTGAAAATTTTGTTCCATTTTACGACGCGACGGCAATCACACGGATCACGGAGGCAGGAATGGTGATTCTCGGAAAGACAAACATGGATGAGTTCGCCATGGGAAGCACCACAGAGACTTCTGCATTCGCTGTAACGAAAAACCCGTGGGATACAGAACACGTTCCGGGCGGTTCTTCCGGCGGTTCCTGTGCGGCAGTTGCAGCCGGCGAGTGCTTCGCAGCTCTCGGTTCCGATACCGGCGGATCCATCCGCCAGCCAAGCTCCTATTGTGGTGTCACGGGAATCAAGCCAACCTATGGAACGGTTTCCCGTTTCGGACTTGTGGCTTACGCGTCCTCTCTGGATCAGATCGGACCGATCGGTAAGAACGCAGCCGACTGCGCGGCTCTCCTTGAGACGATCACAAGCCATGATGAGAAGGACAGCACTTCCATGGAGAGAAAAGACACGGATTTCACTTCCGCAATTGGAAAAGATATCCGCGGCATGAAGATCGGAATCCCGAAAGAGTATCTGTCAGACGGCCTTGACGATGATGTGAGAGCAGCCGTCGAGCAGTGTGCAGCCTATTTAAAGGAGTGCGGAGCGGAGGTTGAAGCTTTTGATCTCGGACTCATGGAGTACACGATCCCGGCATATTATGTGATCGCGGCTGCGGAAGCCAGCTCCAACTTAGAGCGTTTCGACGGTGTTAAGTACGGCTACCGCGCAAAGGAATACGAAGGGCTCCACGACATGTACAAACGTTCAAGATCCGAGGGCTTCGGACCGGAGGTCAAGAGAAGAATTATGCTCGGTTCCTTCGTTTTAAGCTCCGGATATTATGACGCATATTATCTGAAAGCGTTAAAGGTACGTGCCCTGATCAAGAAAGCTTTTGACGAGGCGTTTGCAAAGTACGACATTATCCTCGGACCGGCAGCTCCGACGGCAGCTCCAAAGATCGGAACTTCTTTAAGCGATCCGATGAAGATGTATTTAAGCGATATTTATACGGTTGCCGTAAACCTTGCAGGTCTTCCGGGACTCACGGTCCCGTGCAGCATAAACGGGAAAGGACTTCCGGTCGGTGTCCAGCTTCTCGGTGACTGCTTTAGAGAAAAAACTCTGTTTGCCGCAGCATCTGCGATCGAGAATGTCCGCGGTGGATGGACACTTCCGTTTGCCAGAAAGGAGACCTTATCATGAAACAGTATGAAACCGTCATTGGTCTTGAGGTCCATGTGGAGTTGGCCACAAAAACAAAAATTTTCTGCGGATGCAAAACAGATTTCGGCGCCGCTCCGAACACCCATGTGTGCCCGATCTGTACAGGAATGCCGGGCTCTCTTCCTATTTTAAATAAGAAGGTTGTCGAGTTCGCCCTCCGTGCCGGACTTGCCTTAAACTGTGAGATCAACCAGTTCTGTAAATTTGACCGGAAGAACTACTTCTATCCGGATAACCCACAGAACTACCAGATCTCCCAGCTATACCTGCCGATCTGCCACGACGGCTATGTGGAGCTTGAGACGGCAGCAGGGACAAAACGGATCGGGATCCATGAGATCCATATGGAAGAGGATGCAGGAAAGCTGATCCATGATGAATGGACGGACAGTTCTCTGGTCGATTACAACCGAAGCGGTGTGCCGTTAATTGAGATTGTGTCAGAACCGGATATGAGAAGCGCCGACGAAGTCATCCAGTATCTGGAACATCTTCAGTCCACCATGCAGTACCTCGGCGTTTCTGATTGTCGTCTTCAGGAAGGCTCCATGCGTGCCGATGTCAATCTTTCCGTTCGTGAGGTTGGAAGCACGGGATTCGGAACGAGAACGGAGATGAAAAACTTAAACTCCTTTAAAGCCATCGCCCATGCGATCGAAGGGGAACGGGAACGCCAGATCGAGCTTTTAGAGGATGGACGCGCTGTTATTCAGGAGACACGCCGCTGGGATGACAACAAGGAATCCTCCCACGCAATGCGTTCCAAGGAGGATGCGAAGGATTACCGTTATTTCCCGGATCCGGATCTTCCACCGATCGATATTTCCGATGCATGGATCGCATCGATCCGGGCAGCGCAGCCGGAGCTTAAGAAAGCAAAATCGAAGAGATATCAGGCTGAATACGGATTGAGCGCCTATGACGCAGATATCCTTACTGGTGACAAGGCGCTCGCAGAGCTCTTTGAGAATACGATCAAGGCGGGTGCTGCTCCGAAAAAGGCAGCAAACTGGCTGACCGGCGAGACGCTTCGTCTCTTAAAGGAGAAGGAGCTGGAGGCGTCAAAGATCACCTTCACCGCAAAACATCTGGCGGCACTCATTGAACTTTTGGAAAAGAGTGTCATCAACAACCAGACCGCAAAGGACGTGTTCGCTGTCATGTTCGAGTCCGATGCAGATCCGGAAGCTTATGTTGAGGAGCACGGACTCCGGATGGAAAGTGATTCCGGTCTTTTAGAGGAGACCGTGAAGAAGATCCTGGATGCAAACCCGAAGGCTGTCTGTGAATTAAAAGAAGGAAAAGATAAAGTCATCGGCTTTCTCATGGGGCAGGTCATGAAGGAGATGAAGGGAAAAGCGAATCCGGCACAGGTGAGTGAGATAATCCACAGGCTTGTGCAGGAGTAAAAAGTACAAAGAGCAGTCTTCTCCAAGTGTATTGGAAAAAGCCACGATAACCGGTCGTCAATTCCGGACCGGTCGTCATGGCTTTTTTCTGTTTCTTCTATATATAAAGTTTTTTCATCCAAAAATCTTTCATTCCCTGTTCATGCAAGGTTCGTGAAAAGTGCATGAAAAAGGTATTGATTTTATGAAAGGTATTTAGTATATTAATTACTATAAAAGTCCCGGAGAATGACTGTGTATTTCCACAGTGTTCGATGGGATGATCTGTGCTGAGGGAATGTCTTGCAGAAATTTCCGCAGCGCGGGCAGAAATTGGAGAGAAAAACATGATTAAAATTGCAGTAGACGCCATGGGCGGGGATAACGCCCCTGGAGAGATCGTAAAAGGTGCTGTCGATGCGGTCGCAGAGAGGAATGATATACGAGTCTGTTTAACAGGACAAAATGATGTCATCGAAAAAGAACTCTCGAAATATACCTATAAAAAGGATCAGATCGAGATCGTTGATGCCCCGGAAGTGATCGAGACGGGAGAACCGCCGGTCAATGCGATCCGTAAGAAAAAGAACTCTTCCCTTGTGGTCGGACTGAATCTTGTAAAAAGCGGAGAGGCTGACGGCTTTGTATCAGCCGGAAGCTCAGGAGCCGTTCTCGTTGGCGGTCAGGTCATTGTGGGCCGGGTAAAAGGTGTGGAACGTCCGCCGCTTGCACCGCTGATCCCTACAGAAAAGGGAGTTTCCCTTCTGATCGACTGCGGCGCGAATGTTGACGCAAGACCGTCCCACCTGGTACAGTTTGCCCAGATGGGTTCCCTCTATATGAAATACGTGATGGGAATCGAAAATCCGAGAGTCGCAATCGTCAATATCGGAGTGGAAGAGGAGAAGGGAAATGCCCTCGTAAAAGAGACTTTTCCGCTTTTAAAAGAGTGTAAAAATATCAATTTCATCGGAAGTATTGAAGCCCGAGAGATCCCCCACGGCGGAGCAGATGTGATCGTCTGCGAAGCCTTTGTCGGGAACGTGATCTTAAAGCTCTACGAGGGCGTGGGCGCGACGATGATGACAATGGTAAAAAAAGGCCTGATGAGTGATCTCCGAAGCAAGATCGGCGCGCTTCTCATCAAACCTGCATTAAAATCTACGTTGAAGAGCTTTGACGCAAGCCAGTACGGCGGCGCTCCGCTCTTAGGCTTAAAAGGGCTTGTAGTGAAGACTCACGGAAGCTCCAAGGCAAAAGAAGTCAAGAACTCGATCATCCAGTGCATCTCCTTTAAAGAGAATGAGATCTCGGATAAGATCAGGGAATGCCTTGCTCCGGAAGGGACAGAGGCATAACTGTCTGGCCGGACGCAGACTGCGCCGCGGAACAGGCTGTTGCATAATATAAGATTGCGGGAGCAATCCGGTATCAGAATTGGTCAAAAGACCTGATATAGTCTAAAATTTATAAGCAAAATAAGAGAGGATGGACATTATGGAGTTTGAAAAATTACAGCAGATCATCGCAGAGGTTCTCAACATCGATCCGGAGGAGATCACAATGAACACAACATTCGTTGACGATCTCGGTGCTGATTCTCTGGATGTATTCCAGATCATCATGGGCATTGAGGAAGAGTTCGATATCGAGATCCCGACTGAGGAAGCTGAGAAGATCGCAAGTGTCGGCGATGCTGTTGAGGCAATCAAAAACGCATTAAATTAATCGCAGGAAAAGGTGTCTCTTTACAGGGACACCTTCTTTTAAAGAAAGGCTAATCATGAAAGAAAAACTTGAAAAACTTCAGGAAGTGATCGGTTACCAGTTCAAGGATCCAGGACTTCTGACTCACGCCCTGACTCACAGTTCCTACGCAAACGAAAAGCACTGGGATAAGACACGCTGCAATGAACGTCTGGAATTCCTTGGTGATGCCGTGCTCGAGGTGATTTCCAGCGATTTTCTTTTCCACACTTATGAGTCCATGCCGGAGGGCGAGATGACGAAACTTCGTGCAAGTCTTGTCTGCGAGCCGACATTGGCTTACTGTGCGGAGGTGATCCCCCTTGGTGACTATCTGCTCCTCGGAAAAGGTGAGGATCTGACAGGAGGAAGAAAGCGCCCGTCGGTTGTCTCTGACGCGATGGAAGCAGTCATCGGCGCGATCTATCTGGATGGTGGTCTTGCTAATGCAAAAGAGTTCATCCATCGTTTTATTTTGAATGATATTGAACACAAACAGCTCTTTTACGATAGCAAAACTATCCTGCAGGAAATGGTTCAGGCAAAGTATAAAGAGACACTTGTCTATGAACTTGTAAAAGAAGAAGGACCGGACCACAACAAATCCTTTGAGGTCTGTGTAAAGATCGGTGATGAGGAGATCGGAAGAGGTCTCGGCCGGACGAAAAAAGCGGCGGAACAGGTTGCCGCCTACCATGGAATCTGCAAGATCCAGTAGAATGTGGATCTGCTGCGATAAGTTAAAGAAATAGGAATCATGAACGCATGTATTTAAAAAGTATCGAAGTACAGGGATTCAAATCCTTTGCGAATAAGATCGTTTTTGAATTCCACAACGGAATTACCGGCATTGTTGGCCCAAACGGAAGCGGAAAGAGCAATGTTGCCGATGCAGTCCGCTGGGTGCTCGGTGAACAGAAGGTAAAACAGCTCAGAAGTTCCTCCATGCAGGATGTGATCTTCTCAGGCACAGAGACGAGAAAGCCTCAGGGATTTGCCTATGTAGCCATCACTCTGGATAACTCTGATCATAAACTTGCCATCGATTACGATGAAGTTACGGTTTCCAGACGCATATACCGGTCAGGCGAGAGCGAATATCTCTTAAACGGCAGTGCCTGCCGCTTAAAGGACATCAATGAGCTTTTCTATGATACCGGTATCGGTAAAGAAGGCTATTCCATCATCGGGCAGGGCCAGATCGACAAGATCTTGAGCGGACGCCCGGAGGACCGGCGCGAACTGTTCGATGAAGCGGCGGGAATCGTAAAATTTAAGAGAAGAAAAGCCATCGCTCAGAAAAAGCTTGAGGATGAAAAACAGAATCTTGTCAGGGTTTCCGATATTTTGAGTGAACTGGAAAAGCAGGTGGGACCTCTCGCAAAGCAGGCTGAGACGGCGAAAGAGTATTTAAGACTCCGGGAAGAGTTGAAACGTTTCGATGTAAATCTCTTCCTCGCTGATTTAAAAGCCATCGAGGACCAGAAACTGGAACTCACAAGAAAAGAGCACACAGTAACAGGCGATATGGAGGAATCCAAAGCCGCTGCTGAAGCCTTAAAAGAGGAATATGACCGGATCTCCGAGGCGGTCCGCGTGTTGGACGAAAAGATCTCCGAAAAGCAGAACGCCGCGAATGAAGCGAAGATGTCCGCGGGGAACTTGGAAGGCCAGATCAATGTCTTAAGGGAGCAGATCCATGCCGAGGAGTTGAACGCGGAGCACATTAAAAACAGAACTGCTGCCATCGACGAGGAATTATCCGCAAAAAATAAAGAGCAGGAAGCTCTCAAAGAGGAGCGGGAGGCTCTCGGAAATAAGATCCAGGAAGTCCTGGAACATCTCTCCGATGCGGAAGGTGCCTTAAAGATTTCCAGCACCCACGCCGACAGCCTTGAACAGTCCATCGAGCATTTAAAGGGTGCGCTGATCGCGGCCTTGAATGAAAAATCAGAGTTATCCGTAAAGAAACAGCGCTATGATACGATGCTGGAGCAGGTACAGGTCCGCAGATCCGAAGTCGCCCAAAAGCTCTTAAAGGTCAAGAGCGACGAGGAAAACTGGGATAACCAGATTGCGGAGCAGAACGAGCGCCTGTCAGCCATCGACGCCGAGATTGAAAAACTTCTTTCCCAGGCAGAATCTCTGGAAGAGGAAGTAAAAGCGGCAAACGAAGAGATCCGCCGCTTAAACAGAAACTTAAGCCACACGGAACAGGATTATCACACGGCCCACACAAAGCTGGAATCCTTAAGGAACCTGGCGGAGCGCTATGATGGCTACGGAAACAGCATCAAGCGTGTCATGGAGGTCCGTGACCGGGTAAAAGGCATCCACGGCGTTGTGGCGGACCTGATCGATGTTCCGAAGGAATATGAGATCGCTATCGAGACTGCTCTCGGCGGATCGATCCAGAACATCGTCACGGACTCCGAACAGACCGCGAAGGTACTGATCGAACACCTGAAAAAGAACCGGTTCGGACGTGCCACATTTCTTCCATTATCCGCAATCTCGGCGGGAAATGGATTTAATACACCGGGTGCCCTAAAAGAACCTGGTGCCATCGGAATCGCCGCGGATCTCGTCCATGTGCGGCCGGAATACCAGACCCTGGCGAGATACCTTCTCGGCCGCGTCCTCGTGGTGGATCACATTGACAACGC
The DNA here is from genome assembly GCF_003480435.1 of Clostridium sp. AM30-24. Taxonomy (GTDB): domain Bacteria; phylum Bacillota; class Clostridia; order Lachnospirales; family Lachnospiraceae; genus Pilosibacter. The sequence continues at coordinate 201,748 of NZ_QUJB01000001.1, forward strand.
CATCGCCATTGCGAGAAAATATCGCCACTCCATCCGGATCGTAACGCCGGAAGGAGATCTCTTAAATCCAGGCGGATCCATGAGCGGCGGTGCCTTTAAAAACTCCAGCAACCTTCTCGGAAGAAAGAGGGAGATGGAGGAATTAGAAGAAGCCTGTAAGAAAGCCCTGACCACCGTCGATAAGATCCAGGCGGAGACCATATTCCAGGAAGGGATCTTCCAGGAAAAGAGCGGCGAACTAGAAAATGTAAAGAGTGACCTTCAGAAGAAATATCTGGAAGAAAATACGGCAAAGATCGCGTTGAAGCAGCTGGAGGGAAAGAAAGAGGAACTCTACGAGTCCTCCGCGGATATGAACCTGGAGAACCGTCAGCTGGAAGAGCAGATCCACGAGCTGCGGGACAGTCTCGCTGCCATCGCAGGAGAGATGAAGCGTCTGGAACAGGAAAATACCGACCGGAATGAAAAGATCGAATCGGATTCCGCAGCTTTAGAGCAGGCGAAGGCGGACCGGGATAACGCATCCGCGGCGCTCTCCGAAGTCCAGTTGGAAGCCGCGAACTTAAAACAGCAGGATTCCTTCCTCGACCAGAATATCCATCGTCTCGAAGAGGAGAAGAACCGTCTTCTCACTGAAAAAATGTCCCTGCGGGACGGACGCACGGATAGTAAAAACGAGGTGGAGAAGCGCCTCGCACAGATTGAAGAATTAAAGCAGAAGATTGAGAATGCCGGAAAAGACGCGGAAACCTACTACCAGGAGATGACTGCCGCTCAGGATGAAAAAGCGGCAAAGAATGAAGCCCAGAAGGGATTCTTTGAGAAGCGGGAAGCGCTCTCCGCAAGGATCTCTGACCTGGACAAAGAGCTTCTCCGTCTCCAGAACCAGAGTGATAAGCTCGCGGAACGTCAGGATGCGCAGGTGGACTATATGTGGAATGAATATGGCCTGACCTATTCGACAGCTGAGCTTTTGCGGGATGAGACTTTAAATAATGCGGCAGATATGAAACGCCAGATCACGGAGAAAAAGAACGCGATCCGCAGTCTCGGAAACGTCAATGTCAACGCGATCGAGGATTACAAGGAGATCTCCGGGCGCTACGAATTTATGAAAACCCAGCATGATGACCTCATTGCAGCTCAGGATGCTCTCTACAAGATCATCGAGGAACTGGATACCGGAATGCGCAGGCAGTTTACGGAAAAATTTGCCATGATCCAGGCGGAATTTGACAAGGTATTCCGGGAACTCTTCGGTGGCGGACATGGCAGTCTGGAGCTGATCGAGGATGAAGATATTCTGGAGGCGGGAATTCAGATCATTTCCCAGCCGCCGGGAAAGAAGCTTCAGAACATGATGCAGATGTCCGGAGGAGAAAAGGCGCTGACGGCCATTGCTCTGCTCTTTGCGATACAGAACTTGAAGCCATCGCCCTTCTGTCTTCTCGATGAGATCGAGGCGGCTCTGGACGATTCCAACGTGGACCGCTACGCGAAATATCTGCATAAGTTGACGAAGCATACCCAGTTCATCGTCATCACACACCGTCGAGGCACCATGGTCGCTGCTGACCGTCTCTACGGAATCACGATGCAGGAGAAGGGCGTATCGACGCTCGTCTCCGTAAACCTGATCGAAAACGATTTGAAATAAAGGAGGTTTCCTATGGAAGAGAAGAAAAAAGGCTTTTTCTCACGCCTTGTGGAAGGTCTCACAAAGACCAGAGAAAACATTGTGTCCGGAATGGATTCCATCTTTTCCGGCTTCTCAGCAATCGATGACGATTTTTATGAGGAGCTTGAGGAGACCCTGATCATGGGAGATATGGGCATTCAGACTACCATGGCTGTCATTGAAGACTTAAAAAAGACTGTGAAAGAGCAGCATATCAAGGATCCGGAGCAGTGCCGTGAGGCCCTGATCGCCAGCATCCGCAGCAAGATGGATCTGGGTGAGAACGCGTATGAGTTCGAAAACAGGAAGTCTGTCGTTCTCGTCATCGGTGTCAATGGTGTCGGAAAGACTACATCCATCGGAAAACTTGCAGACCAGCTGAAGGCCGTGGGAAAGAAGGTTGTCCTCGCCGCAGCGGATACCTTCCGCGCCGCAGCTATCGACCAGCTTGCCGAGTGGGCAAACCGCGCGGGTGTGGAGCTGATCGCCCAGAAAGAGGGATCCGATCCTGCTGCCGTGATCTATGATGCCATTTCCGCTGCGAAATCCAGAAACGCGGATGTGCTGATCTGCGATACCGCCGGAAGACTTCACAATAAGAAAAACCTTATGGAAGAGTTGAAAAAGATCAACCGGATTATTGACAAGGAGTATCCGGAAGCATATCGTGAGACTCTTGTAGTTCTCGACGGAACCACCGGCCAGAATGCTCTGGTACAGGCCCGCCAGTTTATGGAAGCTGCCGATATCACCGGCATCATCCTCACAAAGCTTGACGGAACCGCAAAGGGCGGCATCGCCGTTGCGATCCAGTCTGAACTTGGGATCCCTGTGAAATATGTGGGAGTCGGGGAGAAGATCGATGACCTTCAGAAGTTCAATTCCAAGGATTTTGTGAACGCCCTGTTCGCAAAACAGCCGGAGTAGTCAGGAAAATCCATATAGAAAATGACAGCGGAAAGCTGTAAAAATAAGGAGAATATACTATGGAAATGCAGGAACTCAGTCTTGAGAAATTTGAAGAAGCGTCCGAGATCGTAAAAAAAGTAACGCAGGAGACGAAACTGATCTACAGTGAATATTTTTCCGAGCGTTACGGAAACAAGATCTACTTTAAACCGGAGAATATGCAGCGTACCGGTGCGTATAAAGTGCGCGGTGCATACTATAAGATCAGCCAGCTCACACCGGAAGAGCGTTCCCGCGGCCTGATCACTGCCTCCGCCGGAAACCATGCGCAGGGTGTTGCTTATGCCGCGAAGCTCGCAGGTGTCAAGGCAACGGTTGTTATGCCGGTAAACACACCGTTAATCAAGGTAAACCGCACAAAAGCTTATGGCGCTGACGTTGTCCTCTACGGAAGTGTCTTTGATGAGGCATGTGCCCACGCCTATGAGCTTGCCGACGAGCATGGATACACGTTCGTTCATCCGTTTAACGACTTGGAGGTGGCAACCGGACAGGGCAGCATTGCCATGGAAATCATCAAAGAACTCCCGACGGTCGATTACATTCTCGTTCCGGTAGGCGGAGGCGGACTCTGTACAGGCGTTTCCACCCTTGCAAAGCTTTTAAACCCGAAGATCAAAGTCATCGCTGTTGAGCCGGCAGGAGCTGCCTGCTTAAAGGCGTCTTTAGAGGCGGGAAAGGTTACCACCGTATCCAAGATCAACACCATCGCCGACGGCACTGCAGTCCAGACACCGGGAGACAAGCTGTTCCCGTATCTTCAGGCAAATGTGGACCATGTGATCACCGTGGACGACTCTGAGCTGACGCTTTCCTTCCTGGATATGGCAGAAAACCACAAGATGATCGTTGAAAACTCCGGTCTTCTGACGGTAGCAGCTTTAAAGCACCTAGACTTCAAGGACAAGAAAGTCGTATCGGTATTAAGTGGCGGAAATATGGACGTTCTCACGATGGCTACGGTTGTCCAGAACGGCCTTATGCAGAGAGACCGTATCTTCACCGTAAGCGTTATGCTTCCGGATAAGCCGGGCGAGCTTGCAGCGGTATCCTCGCTGATCGCAAAGGAACAGGGCAACGTCATCAAGCTTGAACACAATGTGTTCGCAAACGTAAACCGCACGGCAGGCGTAGAACTCACGATCACTCTGGAATCCTTCGGAACCGAGCATAAGGATCAGATCATCAGAGCATTGGAAAAAGCCGGCTACTGCCCGGTGATCACCAAGACGAACGGAATCTATATGTAACACTTGATTGCCAGATGTCCCGGCTGATCCATGCAGACTTGCAGGACAGCCGGGACATCTACTGATTCTGGCATCTATATGCCAGCCGGTCTGGCGGAACACAACCACCGGAAACCGGCACATACGCAAAGGGGAAATTGTATGTACAGAAGCGAAAATCAGACCGCTTTAAAAAAGAATATTCTGTATTTTCTCCGCTGGACCGCGATCTCCATTGTGATGGGAACGGTCTGCGGCCTCATCGGAACCGCATTCGGGTACGGGGTCATCTATGCTCAGCGGTTGTTTAAGACCCACAGCTTCATGCTGTACCTGATGCCTGTGGCAGGTGTCCTTATCGTCCTGCTTCATCAGATGTTCCATGAAATCGGAAACAGGGGGACGAACCTGATTCTGGAATCCATCTCCTCAGACGAGCGGATCCCGATGGCGACTCTGCCCTGTATTTTTGTCTCAACCATCTTAAGCCAGGCTGTGGGCGCATCCGCAGGAAAAGAGGGCGCTGCCTTACAGATCGGCGGATGTATCGGAAATTATTTCGGCGATGTGTTCCATATGGATGAGCGAGATAAGAAGGTCATGATCATGAGCGGCATGAGCGCCTGCTTTGGGGCGATTTTCGGAACACCTCTGGCGGCTGCCATGTTTGGGATCGAGGTCATCAGCATCGGTGTTGCCTATTATGCGGCGCTTGTGCCCTGTGTCTTTGCATCCTTTATCGGTGCTCAGATCTCCGGAAATCTCGGACTTCACGGGGAATTCTTCCAGATCCTTCATATTCCGGAGTTTTCTCTCGTTCCGGCGCTCTACACCGTAGGGCTTGGACTTGTCTGCGCGCTTCTCAGCGTCTGCTTCTGCATTCTGCTTCACGAAACCCAGCATCTCTATAAAAATAAGATCGGAAACGTTTATGTAAGGATCCTTATCGCAGCAGGACTTTCCATCGCGCTGGCATTCCTTTTTGGGCGGGATTACTGCGGAGCCGGGTTTAACCTTGTAGAAAAGGCCGTGGACGGGGAATCCGCGTATCTCGGATTTTTACTGAAGATGATTTTTACAGCCGTTGCTCTGGGCGGCGGATTTAAAGGCGGAGAGATCGTTCCCACACTGGCAGTGGGATCGTCCTTTGGATGTACCTTCGGTCTGCTCACAGGCTTTGAGCCGTCCCTGTGCGCGGCAGCCGGAATGCTCGCTACCTTCGTCGGCGTCACAAACTGCCCGATCGCTACCATGTTCCTCGGATTCGAACTTTTTGGATTTGAAGCGATGCCTTATTTTGCGGTGGCGGTTGCCATCAGCTTTACATTGTCTGGATACTATGGCCTCTACAGTGGTCAGAAGTTTACATATTCGAAGACGAAGGCAGAGTTTATTAACAGAAAGGCTCATTAGGGTCAGCATTTTCTTTGATATCGGATTGATTTTTCACTGTGAAAATGCTATGATGCTTATTACAGGTCTATTTACATGCGGTGCTGTTATGGATATTCAAGGCAGGCGCTGTTAACGCGCATGAAACGATGCCCATAAGAGTTAAAAGGGAAACAGGTCGAAAGCCTGTGCGAACCCGTCACTGTAGATCCGGAGTGTATGAAAAACGTCCGTTATAGGCGGACAGTCACTGGCAGCTTCTGCTGGGAAGGCATTTCATGTGCGATGATGGATGAGCCAGGAAACCTGCCGGATGTCTACCGGGAAGAAAAAGAACCGGTCTGAGACCTGAAAATTCATTTTTCAAGCGAGGAGAAGAGTAAATGAGAAAAGCAAACCTTTATGCCGTTATGACAGCGGCAGCCGTATCCATGGCGATCCTTTCCGGATGCTCCGGAAGCCAGACAACAGCCTCAACCGCAGCGGAGACCACTACAGCCGCAGAGACTACTGCTGAGGAAACTACCACAGCGGAGACGATCGCTGCTGAGGCAGATGACGAAGAGAATTACGATACAGGAGATGCTTCCATGGATAACACAAGAAATCAGGATGAGATCGGCGAGAATGAGCTCCTTGTTGTAAGCTTCGGTACAAGCTACAATGACAGCCGCAGACTGACTGTCGGCGCGATCGAGAATGCGATCGAGGCCGCATTTCCGGATTACTCCGTAAGAAGAGGCTTCACAAGCCAGATCATCATTGATCATATAAAGAAAAGAGACGGTGTTGCCATCGATAATGTGGCAGAGGCTTTAAACCGTGCCATCGATAACGGTGTCAAGACTCTTGTCGTACAGCCGACCCACCTTATGAACGGTCTTGAGTACACAGATCTTGTAAATGAGTTAGCAGAGAACTCCGATGCCTTCGAACATGTTGCTGTCGGCGAACCGCTTTTAACTTCCGATGATGACTTTAAGGCCGTGATCTCCGCGATCACAGATGCAACCAAGGAGTACGATGACGGCGAGACAGCGATCTGCTTTATGGGACATGGCACGGAAGCTGATTCTAACGCTGTTTACCAGAAGATGCAGGATATGTTAAAAGAGGAGGGCTTCGACCACTACTATGTGGGTACTGTTGAGGCGACTCCGTCCTGTGAGGATGTTATTGCACAGGTAAAAGAGGGCTCTTATAAGAAAGTCGTTTTAGAGCCGCTTATGATCGTAGCCGGCGATCACGCAAACAACGATATGGCCGGTGACGAAGAGGACTCCTGGAAGAGCCAGTTTGAAGCTGCAGGCTACGATGTTACCTGCCTGGTAAGAGGACTTGGCGAGCTTGAGCCGATCCAGCAGCTTTTTGTACAGCATGCCCAGGCCGCGATTGACAGTCTCGCAAAATAAGATGTTCTTTATGGGCGGTCGAATCTTCGGCCGCTTTTTTATGTAACAGAAAATACATAGAAATTCCCTGTTACATAAAAAGGCACTGACGTGCCAAAGATGCGCACTTGCGCGAAGATGCAGATTGTCGCAAGCGACTGCGCGAGGCGCGAGAATGTGCCAAGGCACATTCTTTTTTAACAGGAGGAATAAATTCATGCGAAAGCTAAAACAATTATCATTTGTACTTGCTGCTGTCTGTGCGCTGTCCACAGCGTGCGGACAGTCCACTACAACAAATACGACAGCTGCCATAGCTGAAACAACAGCTGAGACAAAAAACACAGAGGAGACAAACGCTGCAGTTGCTTCCGGCAGCGAAACTGCCGCAGAGCAGACTCTTGATACAACAGGACTTGTACCGGTATCTGCAAACGATCTCAAGGAGGGAACTTACGATATTACCGTGGAATCAAGCTCCTCGATGTTTAAGATCACATCCTGTACCCTGACCGTTGAGAAGGGTACAATGACTGCCAGAATGACGATGGGCGGAACCGGATATCTGTATGTCTATATGGGAACCGGCGAGGAGGCAGCGAAAGCCCCGGAATCCGACCGGATCTCCTTTGAGGAGAACGCGGATGGAACTCACAGCTTTACGGTTCCGGTCGATGCGTTAAATGAGGTTCTTCCGTGCACAGCATTCAGCAAGAAGAAAGAAAAATGGTATGACCGGGAACTCGTCTTTGAGGCATCCGGGATCCCGGCAGACGCATTCTTAAACACTTCTTTAAAAACAGTGGCAGATCTCGCTCTGACAGACGGAACTTACACCGCAAAAGTCGTTCTGGCCGGTGGGTCAGGACGTGCGTCCGTGGAATCCCCGGCGGTGATCGAGGTGAAGGACGGAAAAGCTGAGGCAACGATCATCTGGAGCAGTTCGAACTATGACTATGTGCGGGTAAATGAGGAGAAGTTTCTTCCGGTAAATATGGAAGGAAATTCTACCTTTGTGATCCCGGTTGCAGGGTTTGACAGCCCGTTTACGATCTACGCCGATACGACGGCCATGAGCACGCCTCACGAGATCGAGTATACCCTGACCTTTGATTCCAGCACGCTGACAGAACAGAAGTAATTACTATGGATAAGATAAAAAATCATTTGTTCCGCCAAAAGCGGAAAAGTGCGATACCGTGCAGACAACCTGTCAGATGGATAGCAGCCATCTTGCTGCTGCTCTCAATGATCTGCTCCGGGTGTTCCGCAAAGACAGAAGAGTCCCCATCAAACATAACGTCCGCCCATAACTGGGACGACATGGCCCCGGTGGAATCCATGGATCTCCTCTATGCGGATCAGTTTTCAGTGGAGGATTATGGGGATGACATTACCCTCATCACCATCGGGGAGTCGGACCGCTTTCTTCTGCTGCCTGAGAATATGTCCGCACCGGACGGACTCCCGGATTCCATCACGGTCCTGCAAAAGCCGGTAAAAAACATCTATCTTGTGGCAACCTCTGCCATGGACGCCTTTATCCGTCTGAATGCTCTGGATTCCATCGCTCTTTCAGGAACGAAGGAGAGCGGGTGGTATCTTCCGGAAGCGAAAAGTGCCATGGAAGAGGGAAAGATCGCTTACGCCGGGAAATACAGTGCCCCGGACTATGAAAAGATCTTAAACAGTTCCTGCGATCTCGCCGTGGAGTCCACCATGATCTATCACACTCCGGAAGTAAAGGAGCAGTTGGAACGCCTCGGTATTCCGGTTCTTGTGGAGCGCTCCAGCTATGAGAACCATCCGCTTGGGCGGATGGAGTGGATCCGTCTTTACGGAGTCCTGACGGGAAAAGAGGAAGAAGCAGAAGCAATTTTTAAGCAGAACGTGGATTCGTTGTCCGATGTTCTGGACATGGTACCTTCCGGAAAGACTGCTGCATTTTTCTATGTGACGAATTCCGGAAGTGTCAATGTGAGAAAGAACGGGGACTACATTGCAAAGATGATCGCCCTCGCAGGTGGAACCTATGTGCCGGAGAATGGCGGTTCTGATGAAAATGCGCTCTCCACGATGAATATGGATTTTGAATCATTTTATGCTGCCGCGAAGGACGCCGACGTTCTGATCTACAACAGCACCATTGACGGGGAACTCGCGACGATTGGGGAACTGTGCGCCAAAAACCAGCTCTTTGCGGACTTTAAGGCAGTGAAAGAGGGAAACGTCTGGTGTACCGGAAAAAACATGTTTCAGGAGACTATGGGACTTGGGGACATGATCCGGGATATGAACGCAGTGTTTACCGGCGATACAGAGGGAAACTTCACATACCTTCATCAGCTGAAATGATGACCGGATGAAGAATGAAAAGAAACCGATTGAATTTATGAAGGAAGGGAGAGGGTGCCCATGGTATCTCAGACAAAGCGTATCATCCGCGTTTACCTGATGTTACTCGTCCTGCTTGCGGTCATGAGCTTTCTTAGTCTGGCTGTCGGCAGTGTGCGCGTATCGGCAGCAGATATCCTGGCTGTTCTGGAAGGAAAAACGGAGAACGATATGATCCGTCATATCCTGTTTGATATCCGCCTCCCGAGAATGCTTGCTGCCCTGATCCTCGGCGGAGCGCTTTCTGTGTCAGGCTTTCTTTTGCAGACCTTTTTTTCAAACCCCATCGCCGGTCCCTTTGTTCTCGGAATCTCCTCCGGGGCAAAGCTCGTCGTTTCGGTCTTCATGATCCTGTTTCTCGGACAAGGACTTATCATGAACTCCTGGGGTATGGTCCTTGCGGCTTTTCTCGGCGCCATGGCTTCCATGGGCTTTGTGCTGGCAATCTCAAAAAAGCTTCCACAGATGTCCATGCTGGTAGTCAGCGGCATCATGATCGGCTATATCTGTTCGGCTGCCACGGACTTTATCGTGACATTTGCCGATGATTCCAATATCGTGAATCTCCACAACTGGTCCATGGGAAGTTTTTCAGGGATCTCCATGGACGGGGTAAAGATCTGCGCTCTTGTGGTTGCGGCAGCTTTCCTTTCTTCCATGCTGCTCTCGAAAGCCATGGGGGCCTATCAGCTGGGGGAAGTATACGCGAGAAATATGGGAGTCAATATCAGACAGTTCCGGATCGAACTGATCCTCCTGTCCAGTATTCTTTCCGCCACGGTGACAGCCTTTGCGGGCCCAGTTTCTTTCGTTGGTATCGCGGTGCCCCATGTGATCAAGCAGCTCTTTAAGACTGCAAAGCCCATTGTTGTGATCCCTGGGTGTTTTCTTGGCGGTGCTTCGTTCTGCCTGTTCAGTGATCTTCTGGCGAGGACTTTGTTTTCTCCGACAGAACTTTCCATCAGCTCCGTGACTGCGGTATTCGGTGCGCCGGTGGTGATCGCCATGATGATAAAAAGAGCGGAACACTGAGAAAGGAGAACATATGCAGACCTATCTGACAGCCGACGGTCTCACCGTCGGATACCGTAAAAAGCCGGTCCTTTCCAATATTTCCATGAAGATCAGCCGTGGCTCCATCGTCACGCTCATCGGACCGAACGGAGCCGGAAAATCCACGATCTTAAAGAGCGTGATCCGGGAACTTTCTCCTCTGGGGGGAAGTGTATTCCTTGACGGCACCTCCATTGAGAATTACTCGGACTCCGATTTTGCGAAAAAGACCGCTGTCGTTATGACCGGACGGCCGGACCCGGAGCTCATGACATGTTTTGACGTGGCAGCCGCCGGGAGATATCCGTATACCGGCCGATTTGGGATCCTTTCAAAGGAAGATAAAAAAAAGGTCCTGGAGGCCCTCGAACTGGTGCAGTGCGGCAGTCTCGCGGAGGTTCAGTTCCGAAATACCAGTGATGGCCAGAAACAGCGGATCCTTCTGGCCCGCGCCATCTGCCAGGAGCCGGAGCTCCTTGTTCTCGATGAACCAACATCCTTCCTGGATGTCAGACACAAGCTTGAACTTCTTGAGATCTTAAAAAAACTGGTTCAGGAACGCAATGTGGCAGTTCTCATGTCACTCCATGAGCTGGATCTTGCGGAGCGGATCTCCGACTATGTGCTCTGCGCCGAAAATGGGACCATAGGGAGAGCAGGAACTCCTTCCGAAGTGTTTGAAAGAGATTACATCGCAAAGCTCTACGGGATCGAACGGGGAAGCTACCTGACTTCTCTTGGATTTCCAGAACTTCCAAAGGTGGACGGTACACCGAAGGTATTTGTCATTGGCGGCATGGGAAGCGGAATCCCGGTGTATCACGCCCTGAACCGGGCAGGGATCCCCTTTGCAGCTGGCGTCATCCATGAAAATGATATGGAGTATCAGACGGTCGAGGCACTGGCAGCAGAAGTGATCCCGGAAATTCCCTTTGAACCGGTGGGAGAACGGGCGTTTCTTCGGGCAAAAGAACTTTTAGAGTCCTGCGAGGCGGTCCTCTGTCCGCTGAAGCTCTTTGGGACCATGAATGAGAGGAACCGGGAACTTCTGCGGATCGGAACAGGACTCGGAAAATTACGGCAAATAAATCTTGACAAATCTGATTCCGGTGATATACTGAATTACAAGTGAAAAAAATAACACGTTGACAGGAAGAGTACGTTCAGAAACTGCTCAGAGAGGGATACATTTGGTGAGAGTATCCTGCACGGAACGAACCGAAGACCACCCTGGAGTGTCCCTTAATCGGGAACGGTGATTCCGTTATCATCAAATGAAGTGGTATAGAAATTCTATACAAGCAGGGTGGAACCACGGGTAATCTCGTCCCTTGATTATGCAGAGCGCATAGTCAAGGGACTTTTTTATGTAACAGGGAATTTCCTGTTACATAAAAGGCATTAACGCGCCTAAGATGCATACTCGCGCGAAGGTATAGGTTGCCTGAGGCAACCGCGCGGGCTTTTCACTGAGAAAAACGTAACTGTAGGTTTACAGTTACACAATAATTTTCCAAGAGAAAAAGGAGAATGAACATGAAAGTAACATTAAAAGATGGCTCATTTAAAGAGTACGCACAGCCGATGGCTGTTATCGACATCGCAAAAGACATCAGCGAAGGTCTTGCAAGAATGGCCTGTGTCGCAGAGATCGACGGAGAAGTAAAGGATCTGCGCACGGTCGTTGATAAGGACTGTACATTAAATATCTTCACAGCAAAGGATCCGGAGGGTCTTGCGGCACTCCGCCACACAGCAAGCCATGTGATGGCTCAGGCGATCAAGAGAATCTGGCCGGAGACAAAGCTTGCCATCGGTCCGTCCATCGCTGACGGTTTCTACTACGATATCGACCGCGATGAGCCGGTAACATCCGACGACCTTACAAAGATCGAGGCCGAGATGAAGAAGATCATCAAAGAGGCTCTCCCGTTAGAGCGTTTCGAGCTTCCGAGAGCAGAAGCGATCGCCCTCATGAAAGAGAAGAACGAGCCGTACAAGGTAGAGCTCATCGAGGATCTTCCGGAAGATTCCATCATCAGCTTCTACAAACAGGGTGAGTTCACAGACCTCTGCGCAGGTCCGCACCTCATGAACACAAAGGAAGTCGGCAAGGCATTCAAGCTCATGAGCATCGCAGGCGCTTACTGGCGCGGAAGTGAGAAGAACAAGATGCTGACCCGTATCTACGCAACAGCCTTTGCGAAAAAAGAGGACTTAGACGCTTACGTTACCATGATGGAAGAGGCGAAAAAGCGCGACCACAGAAAGCTCGGCAAAGAGCTCGGTCTTTTCATGATGAACGATGCAGGCCCGGGATTCCCGTTCTTCCTTCCGAAGGGAATGATTTTAAAGAACACACTGCTTGACTACTGGCGCGAGATCCACAAAAAAGCAGGTTATGTAGAGATCTCCACACCGATCATCTTAAACAGAAGCCTCTGGGAGACCTCCGGTCACTGGGATCACTATAAAAACAATATGTATACAACCGTTATCGATGGAGAGGATTATGCGATCAAACCGATGAACTGTCCGGGCGGTGTTCTTGTTTACGCTTCCGAGCCGCGTTCCTATCGTGATCTTCCGCTTCGTATGGGTGAGCTTGGTATCGTTCACCGTCATGAGAAGTCCGGACAGCTTCACGGACTGATGCGTGTACGCTGCTTCACACAGGATGATGCCCACATCTTCATGACTCCGGAGCAGATCCGTGACGAGATCAAGAACGTAGCAGGCCTGATCAATCAGGTATATTCCCTGTTCGGATTCAAATATCATGTAGAGCTTTCCACAAGACCGGAAGACTCCATGGGAAGCGACGAGGACTGGGAGCTTGCAACAAACTCCTTACAGGGCGCATTAGATGACCTTGGACTTGATTATGTGATCAATGAAGGCGACGGTGCTTTCTACGGCCCGAAGATCGACTTCCATCTGGTAGATGCGATCGGCAGAACATGGCAGTGCGGTACGATCCAGCTTGACTTCCAGCTTCCGCAGCGTTTTGAGCTCGAGTACATCGGCGCTGACGGTGAGAAGCACAGACCGATCATGATCCACCGCGTATGCTTCGGTTCCATCGAGCGTTTCATCGGTATCCTGATCGAGCACTTCGCCGGCGCATTCCCAACATGGCTTGCACCGGTTCAGGTCAAGGTCCTTCCGATCTCCGAGAAGTACGAGGAGTACGCAAAGTCTGTCAAGGAAGCTCTTGACGCAGCAGACATCCGTGCTGAGATCGATCTCCGTTCCGAGAAGATCGGCTACAAGATCCGTGAGGCGCAGGGTCAGAAGATCCCGTATATGTTAGTTGTAGGTCAGAAAGAGCAGGCAGACGGAACAGTCGCTGTTAGAAGCCGTTTTAAAGGCGACGAGGGCGCTAAGGATCTGAATGCGTTTATCGCAGACATTCAGGCAGAGATCGCCAGCCGTATCAACCGCCCGGTTGAAGTGAAAAAAGAGGATGAGAACTAATTCTCTGATCGCATGACCAGACACCTGATCATTATAATTTCGCCGGTCTTCGGGAATTTTCCGGAGGCCGGCTTTTTCGGTTTTTTGTCTGCCCGCTTGAACTTTTTTCCGAATGATGGTATCATATTACGGAATCTAAGGTCAGGAAATGACCGTTGGGAGGTTTATCGATTGGCGAAGAAAAAGAACAAAAAAGTCGTTCGTTATCGCCGGCCCCTGAATATCAATGTTGGCATGATCATTTTTGCCCTCATTTTCTTATATATGGCGTTTTATCTCTATACCTACCTTCGCAGGGACAAGGTGGAGTTTTATGAAGTCGTGGAAGGAAGTATCGTAAATGATACGAGGCACACCGGAATTATTTTCCGGACGGAGGAACCGAAATATACGGACCGTGCCGGAAATATCAACTTCTATTTGAGGGAAGGAAAGAGAGCCGCTGTCGGCACAAGAGTCTACTCGATCGATGAGACGGGAACTCTTTCAGCCCTGCTTGCGGAAAAATCGGATGGATCTGTGGCTCTCTCCAAGGAAAATCTCGCTTCCTTAAAGAAACAGTTGTCCAGCTTCAGCCAGACGTTTACAAATGAAGACTTCGGTGAGGTCTATGACACGAAAAATACCCTTGATGCGGAAGTTCTGGAGTATGTGAGCGTCGATACCCTGAAAAATCTGGACAGCGCGGTTTCCGAACTTGGCGGTAATTTCACTCAGGTGCGGGCGGACCAGTCCGGAATCGTGTCCTATTCGGTGGATTCCATGGAAACGTTGACACCTGGTCAGGTGACGGCGGATATGTTTGACAAGAGCTCCTATAAAAAGTCCGGTATCCGCTCAGGTCAGCTCGTGGAGACCGGGTCACCGGCTTACAAGATCATCACCTCTGAGGACTGGTCCATCGTGTTCCCCCTGTCGGAACAGGATCTTGCCACATATAATGGAAAGGCATCCCTTACCGTGAAATTCAACGGGAGAGATCTTGAGACCTCCGGTGCTTACTCCACTGTAACTGGCGGAGATGGAAAGACTTACGGAAAACTTGATTTTTCCAAATATATGGAGCAGTTTGTATCCGACCGCTATGTAGATTTTGAGATTGTGACGGATGAGGTCCGGGGGCTTAAGATCCCGAGAAGCTCCGTCACCGATGTCACTTTCTATGTGATCCCGAAGGATTATTACGTGAGCGCAAAGAAGGATTCTTCCGATTCCTCCTCCGTCTCCCAGAGCGGCTTCCGCAAGGAGACCTACACGGACGGAAAGACGGTGGGTGTCATCACTCCGTGTACGATCTACTATGCGGATGATGAATATTATTATGTGGATGCCGGGGAGAACAGTGAGTTAAAGGCCGGGGATTTCCTCACGAAGGATGATTCCGGCGAGCGCTACCAGATCGGAATGACCCAGTCGGTACAGGGCGTCTACAATATCAACCGCGGATATACAGTTTTCAGAAGGATCGAGATCCTTTCTTCGAATGATGAATATTACACGATCAAAAAAGGCACCGATTATGGACTGTCAGTCTACGATCACATTGTACTCGACGCCAACGCTGTGAGCGGAAACGGAATGATCATCTATCAGTAGGAGGTTTTTATCATGTCAGTCGCAGAGAATATAAAAAATGTAAGAGAACGCCTGAACGCCGCCTGCCTTCGTGCGGGAAGAGATCCAAAGGAGGTCACCCTGATCTCCGTCAGCAAGACGAAACCGGTCTCCATGTTGATGGAGGCATATGAGGCAGGAGAGCGTGATTTCGGTGAGAATAAGGTGCAGGAGATCACAGAAAAACGCCCGCAGATCCCGGAGAACGCGAAGTTTCATATGATCGGCCACCTTCAGACAAACAAGGTTGGACAGGTCATCGATAAAGTAGTCCTGATCCATTCCTGTGACAGCGTCCATCTCGCGGAAAAGATCGAGAAAGAGGCGGCAAAGCGGGGGATCATCGCAAACGTGCTTCTTGAGGTCAATGTCGCACGGGAGGAGAGCAAGTTCGGGATGTTCCTGGAGGATGTGATCCCGAACTTAAAAGAGATCCAGCAGTTTCCACATGTCTGCGTAAAGGGAATGATGACTATTGCGCCAAATGTCGAAAATGCAGAAGAAAATCGAAAATATTTTAAAGAATTATATCAATTATATGTTGACATCAAAAGTAAAAACATTGATAATGGTACTATGGGTGTGCTGTCCATGGGAATGACTGGAGACTTTGAGGTAGCTGTCGAGGAAGGCGCCACCATGATTAGAGTAGGAACCGGAATCTTTGGTTCCAGATAGATTGGAGAGAACTAGATATGAGCTTTTTAGGCAAGATTATGGATACGATGCGTCTGAACGACGATGAAGATGACGATTACTTCTTAGATGACGATTACGAAGATGAAAAACCGGCGAAAAAGAGTCTTTTTAAGAAACAGACAGCTGATGATCTGGACGATTACGAGGAGGAGAAGCCGAGATTCTTACCTCGCACTACAAACAGCAGCAAGGTCGTTCCGATGCGCCGCGGTGGTGGAATGGAAGTCTCTTTGATCAAACCGACTTCTTTGGATGACGCGAAGGAGATCTGCGATTATCTTCTTGCAGGAAAGGCCGTTGTTCTTAATATGGAAGGGATCCACACTGAGACCGCACAGCGGATCATCGATTTCACATCCGGATCCACATACTCCATGAACGGAAATCTTCAGAAGATTTCCAACTACATTTTTATCGCAACTCCGCAGTCCGTTGAACTGTCCGGTGACTTTCAGGACCTTCTTTCCGGCGGTAACTTGGACGTATCCGGACTCAACATTCATCTTTAATTTTAAGGATCTATATGGAAAAGGAAGAACAGCTTTTCAGGAAGCGGATCCAGGAACTGGCAGAAAACGCCTACTCCCGCGATATCCCGCTTCATACAGATTTTCTGACACTTGCAGAACAGACTGTCTTCCAGAATATGTCGGCTACGCTGCCGCCGGTGAAGTTCGTACTTTCCGGCGGCTTTCCGATGTCTGAAAGAAAAGTCCTGTGTTTTCTGGCATCCTATGAGGAGGAGCTTTACGCGCCGCCATTTGTCTGTTTAAAGATTGCTCCCGCGAATAAGCGTTTTGCAGAGGAACTGACGCATAGAGATTATCTTGGGGCGGTCATGAATCTTGGGATCGAGCGTTCCATGGTCGGGGACATCGTTTTACAGGACGGAATTGCCTGGGCGTTTGTCATGGAAAAGATGAGCCGTTACCTTACGGAAAATCTCACTATGATCCGCCATACGACGGTGGTGACAGAGATCACTGCAGATTTCTCTGAGCTTCCCGATCCGGAGACGGAGGAGATTTCAGGAACGGTAAGCTCTGTCCGTCTGGACTCTATCACAGCCTTGTGCGGCAGGCTTTCGAGAACAAAGGCCGCGTCCCTCATCGAGGGAGAAAAGGTGTCGGTAAACGGAGCGGTCTGTACGAATGTCTCACTGAATTTACACGGTGGGGAGATCTTATCGATCCGCGGCACTGGCAAATTCCGGTTCGGAAAGCCGGGAAATTTTACGAAAAAAGGGCGTATATCCGTCGTGGTGTATCGCTACAAATAGGAGGTTATCCTTATGATCACAGAACATGTAAACAGGATCCCCGTTCATCTCGACGGGAAGACTATTTATGATATCGTACTGGAAGATTCTTTTGATGCCCTTGAAAAGGAGATCTCTGCGCTGGGCACTGAGAAGAAAAAGATCTGCATCATTGCGGATTCCAACGTGGCTGCGTTATACCTTGATGAGGTTACGGAAATTCTTTCCGGCTGTTGCCGCGGGGTCACTTCCTACGTGTTCCCGGCAGGAGAGGAGAATAAGAACTTAAAGACCGTACAGGGAGCATATGAGCATCTGATCTTAAACCACTATGACCGAAAGGACCTTCTCGTCGCATTGGGCGGAGGCGTTACCGGTGATCTCTGCGGATTCGTCGCAGCGACTTACCTTCGCGGTGTGGATTTTGTACAGATCCCGACCACACTTCTTTCTCAGGTGGATTCCGGTATCGGCGGAAAGACCGGTGTCGATTTTGATTCCTATAAAAACATGGTGGGTGCCTTCCATATGCCAAAGCTTGTATACACGAATGTTTCCGTGCTTCGTACACTTCCGGATGATCAGTTCTCCGGAGGCATGGGAGAGGTCATCAAGCACGGCCTGATCCTCGATAAAGAGTACTTTGACTGGATCCAGACGAACAGGGTGAATATCCTCGCAAAAGACGCGGACACCTTAAAGCTTCTGATCCAGGGCAGTGATTTCATCAAGCGTGAGGTTGTTGAGATCGACCCGACGGAACAGAATGAGCGCGCGACCTTAAACTTTGGCCACACATTAGGCCATGCCATTGAGAAATTAAAGAACTTTACGATGCTTCACGGCCACTGTGTCGCTGTCGGTGCCCTGGCTGCCATGAATATCTGCAAAGAGCGCGGACTTGTAAAACAGGATGAGATCGACGCATACAAGGCACTGATGGAGTATTTCTCTATCCCGACATGCGTTTCCGGCCTTAATACGGAAGAAGTCATCGCTGCGACAAAAAATGATAAGAAGATGGAAGCCGGCGTTATCAAGTTTATTCTTTTAGACCGTGTGGGTCATGCCTATATCGACCGCACCGTCACGAAGGATGAGATGGAACGCGCCCTGGCAACTATTTTCAGATAGGAGTTTTTATGAATACCATCGGAAAACGCTACGGTGTTCTTGCCGTATGTGCCACCCTGCTCATCGCTCTGGACCAGTGGGCGAAGAGTATGGCTTATAACACGCTGCGGGTCAATGGGCCGCTTGTGCTGATTAAGGGAGTCTTTGAGCTTCTGTACTCGGAAAACAGGGGCGCTGCCTTTGGAATTCTTCAGGGAAAACAGTGGTTTTTCTTCCTGGTTGCTGCGGCTGTTGTGATCGCGGTCCTTGTTTTTGTGGCAAAGCTTCCTTCCGGGAACCGGTATCTGCCGCTCTATATTTCCATGGTCCTTCTTCTTTCCGGCGCGGTCGGAAACCTGATCGACCGTGCGGTGAGAGGATTTGTGGTGGATTTCTTCTACTTCAGCCTCATCGATTTCCCGATCTTTAATGTGGCAGACTGTTATGTAGTCTGCGCGGCCGGACTTCTGATCCTTCTCATCGGCTTTTTCTATAAGGAAGATGAGCTTTCCTTCCTTTCATCGAAAAAAGGAGAATAACCCGTGAGAGAAGAATATTTTGTGACGGAGGAGACGGCGGGAGACCGGATCGATAAGTTCCTTGCGGAACAGTATGAGAATCTTTCACGCTCCTTCCTCCAGAAGCTTTTAAAATCAGGGGAAGTTATGGTAAGCGGACGCCCGGTGAAGGCAAGCTATAAGGTGGCTGAGGGGGATCTGATCTCCTTCGAGGTGCCGGAGGCTGTGGAGCCGGAGATCGTGCCGGAGGATATTCCACTGGATATTTTATATGAGGACCATGATGTGATCCTTGTAAATAAGCCGAAGGGGATGGTGGTTCATCCGGCTGCTGGACATTATACGGGGACATTGGTGAATGCGCTGATGTTTCACTGTAAGGAAGACCTCTCCGGGATCAACGGAGTTCTGCGCCCGGGAATCGTCCACAGGATCGATATGGACACCACTGGCGTCATCATTGCATGCAAGAATGATCTCGCCCACAATTCCATAGCGGCACAGTTAAAAGAACATTCCATCACCCGCCGCTATCAGGCGATCGTCCACGGTGTCTTAAAAGATGAGGAGAGCGTCATCGATGCGCCAATCGGAAGAAGCCCGAAAGACAGAAAGAAGATGGCGATCAATTACAATAACGGAAAATCCGCAGTGACCCATTACAAGGTGCTCACACGGTTCAAGGATTTCACCCATATCGAGTGCCGCCTGGAGACGGGTAGAACGCACCAGATCCGCGTCCACATGGCAAGCATTGGACATCCGCTCTTGGGTGATGCCGTTTATGGTCCAGCGAAATGCCCGTATAAGCTTCAGGGGCAGACGCTGCATGCAGGAATTCTGGGATTCGTTCATCCGCGGACTGGAGACTATATGGAGTTCTCCGCACCATTGCCGGAGTATTTTGAGGAATTATTAAAAAAACTTCCGAAATAACAGAAACAGAATACATTGTTTATGACCGACAGGTGAATTTCTCCTGTCGGATTTTTTTGTTTTATGCATATACTGATACAAAAATTCTGAATATTTATGGAATAACTCTTGCAAATTGCATCAAATTTTTATATAATAAAGCTATCGAAAGCTTGATGGCAGAAAGGAGCTGTGGCATATGAGTGATAACCTTATTATTACGATCGGAAGAGAATGCGGAAGCGGAGGAAGACATATCGGGCAGGCGTTAGCAGAAAAGCTTGGTGTAAAATGTTATGACAAAGAGCTCCTGAATCTGGCCGCAAAAGAAAGCGGTCTCTGCAAAGAGCTGTTTGAGACTCATGACGAGAAACCGACGAGCAGTTTCTTATATTCCCTGGTAATGGATACGTATTCCCTTGGATATACGAACTCTGCGTATATGGATATGCCGATCAACCATAAGATCTTCCTTGCGCAGTTTGATACGATCAAGAGCCTTGCAGACAAGGAATCCTGCGTAATTATCGGACGCTGTGCCGACTATGCGCTGGCGGATTATCCGAATGTGGTATCCGTATTTATCACAGCCGATGAGGATGTGAAGATCAGGACTTTGATGGAGCGCCATAAGATCACGGAATCTCAGGCGAAGGATCTCATGATCAAGACCGATAAAAAGCGTTCCAGTTACTATAACTATTATTCCAGTAAGCGCTGGGGCGATTCCAAGAGCTACGATCTCTGCATGAACAGCAGCAAGATCGGTTATGACGGAGTTGTGAAGATGATCCAGGATTTTGTGGAGATCAAGAAAGGTTATAAGAAGTAAGTGATATTAAGATTGGGCAGGGAGCAGAGTTAAATCTGTTGCCTGCCCGTTTCTTTGTGGAAAAAAGGAAAGATCCCGACTATATCTCGAATGATCCAATGGAAATTGAGCATGTAGACAAATTTTTGAAGCTGATGGCAGTTTTAACGGGCGATAATCGATATGTTGATATCGTGAAGCTCGATGGAAAGGAGATTGTAAACATGTGTGATGTTGCAACGAGATTAGAGAATCTTGGTATACAGAAAGGTCTTGCGGCCTACCATCAGACGACGCATCTCTACTTCTCGCTGGCTTCGGTGGATAATTTCGCGAAGAACGGCCGTGTGAGTCACGTGATCGCGAAGGGCATCGGCCTCATAGGCATCCGGATCGTAGGCACCGCGGGCCCGGAGGGAACGCTCGACTTCAAGGGCAAGTGCCGTGGCGATAAGAAGGTGCTGGTACTGATTCTCGAGAAGATGAAGGAACTCGGATACAACGGCGGCAGGGTCATCATCGCGCACAACCAGAACGAGGCGGCGGCGCTTCAGCTCAAGATGCGGATCGAGGAGCTGTTCGGTACCTTCAATGGCGTGATCCACCTGGAGCGGGCGCTGTGCTGCTACTATGCAGAGCCGGGCTCGGTGATGGTCGGGTTTGAAGCATAAACGTGTCGAAGTGGCTGAAGAATGCGGCTTTGAGATGACTGGCTTTAAGGCGTAAAAGCCGGCCTAGATCTCATCTTGATGCTTTGAAATGTAAAATATTCTTGACATAATGACGCACCCAATATATACTATAGATGTAAGATATATTTTACATTATGTCGGAAGGAGGACGACGGATATGTCAGAGATTTTATCATTTACAGCTGCATTTATCGCGGTTCAGATATTCAAGATCATCATGTTTAAGAAGGATAAGGATTACAGTGGTTATGATGAGCGGCAGGAACTGATTCGAGGGAGAGCATTTCGTTACGGCTTTTTGACATTGGCCTTCTCGCTTGCGGCAGTGATGCTGTGGGAGGAGTGCGTGGGTGCACTGCCGATCGAGTTTTCACTCCTCATGATGGCCTGCCTCATGGTGGGATGTCTGGTGGTCATCCTCTATGATATCTGGAAGGATGCGTACTGGGGCATCCGGCAGGCGTCGGGCTCGAACGCAGCCATCGTGCTCATGGTGGCGGTGATGGTGATGCAGTACCTGAGTTTCCGGGGGCATGCCAGTGCTGGCGACGTGATCGTCGATGGCATCCTCACCTGGGATGGCGGCATCTATCTCCTGATCTTTGCGTTCTTCGCGCTGATCATTGTGAACCTGCTGCTGAAAGCGTGGGTGGACAAACGGGGAGGGTCGGCGGAATGAAAAACCGGACGATGAAATTCGTGAAAAACGGTGTCGATCGGTGGGAGGTCTGCTGAAATGAAAAACCTGAAGATGAAATCGGCGCGGGCGGCGCTGGATCTGTCGCAACAGCAGCTGGCGGATCTCGTCGGCGTGTCGCGGCAGACCATCAACGCCATCGAAAAGGGCGATTATAACCCGACGATCCGACTCTGCATCGCGATCTGCAGGGCGCTGAACCGGACACTGGACGAACTGTTCTGGGAGGAGCCGTGAACCTGGCTTCAAAAACGTTTGAAATGAAGAAAAAGACTCCTTAGGATGAAAGAGAAGAAGCGGATTTGATTGATTAGAGCGCGGATTGATGTATGGTGACAAAATGGAAAAGATCAGATTTCAGATATGTGAAAAGGAGCTTACGCTGTATCCGGCGCAGGGAGAAAACCGGCCACTGATCGTTTTCAATACGGTGATGGGAGACGGGGAAGAGCTTGCGCAGGCGCTGCGGGCGATGGATGCGCCGGACTGCAATCTGCTGGTGGTCGGAAAGCTTCAGTGGTATCACGATATGACGCCGTGGAGTTGTCCGCCGCTGTCGAAGCGGGGGCCGGCTGCTACGGGAGGAGCGGATGCCTATCTGGAGACATTGGCGTCGGAAATCGTGCCGGCAGCCAGGAAAAAAATCCGGGGAAGCGCGCCATACGTCGGCATCGCCGGGTACTCGCTGGCTGGGCTTTTTGCGCTCTATGCGATGTACCGCTGCGACTGCTTCGCGTGGGTGGCCAGCATGTCCGGCTCCCTGTGGTTTCCG
Source organism: Clostridium sp. AM30-24 (assembly GCF_003480435.1). Lineage (GTDB taxonomy): Bacteria > Bacillota > Clostridia > Lachnospirales > Lachnospiraceae > Pilosibacter. The sequence continues at coordinate 224,420 of NZ_QUJB01000001.1, forward strand.
AAGTTCCGGGAATACGTGCTTCGGCATGAACTGATGCGGCAACCGGAGATGCTCTACATGTCGCTAGGGGATGCCGAGGCGAAGACGAAGCATGCGGTACTGAAAACCGTGCAGGAAAATACGGAGGCGATCGTCAGGCACTATCAGGAGGTCGGCGTGGATGTGCGCTGGGAGCTGAACCCCGGAAATCACTTCCGGGACGTGGCGATGCGAAGCGCAAAAGGTATCAAGGCGATACTGGAAGCGTGAAGAATGAACTGCGTTTATAAAGAATGGCATCGAAAACGTAACCGATTTCGATGCCATTTGGGCATAAAGCAGAGTTGCCGCCCAGCAAAAAATATTTGCTAATGCGACAGCCCCTAATAATATTGAATATAAATTTGGTAATTATTCCACCGTCACAGATTTCGCCAGATTTCTCGGCTGATCCACATCGAGGCCTTTCTGGATGGAAGCGTAGTAGGCGATGAGCTGAAGAACGACCGCGATCGGGAATACGGTGAATTTATCGTCTTCCTTCGGGATCCGGATGATCACATCGGCGATTCCCTCGTCGACAGCGGTATCTTCCGTTACAAGAAGCACCACATAAGCACCTCTCGCCTTCACCTCACGGATATTGGAGATGGTCTTTGCGAAGATGTGTTTCTGAGTCGCAATAGCGATCACCGGAACGTGGTCTGTGATCAGGGCGATAGTTCCGTGCTTTAATTCACCTGCTGCGTAAGCCTCCGCGTGGATGTAGGAGATCTCCTTTAACTTTAACGCGCCTTCCAAGGAGAACGCGTAGTCCATGCCGCGGCCGATAAAGAACACATCCGGGTAATTCACGATGTGGGTGACGATCTCATTGATCGTATTCTCATCGCGGATCATGGTCTCCATGGCGGAAGCGCAGTTTAAGAGATCACTCATGAACTGCTCTGCATGTTCCTCCGTGTATACGCCGCGTACAAGTGCCATGCGGCAGAAGAGAAGATAGAGGGCAGCGATCTGTACCGTGTAGGCTTTTGTGCTCGCCACGGCGATCTCAGGGCCTCCATGGGTATAGATCACGTAGTCGCTCTCGCGGGCGATCGTGGATCCCTTTACGTTTACAACTGAAATTACAGTGGAACCGCATTCCCTTGCGAGTCGGAGTGCCGCCAGGGTATCGATGGTCTCGCCGGACTGGGAGATCACGATGGTGAGGGTCGAGTCATCGATCAGCGGCTCCTCGTAGCGGAACTCAGAGGCGATGGACACGGTCACCGGAATTCTGAGGCGCGGCTCAATGAGGGCTCTCGCCACCATTCCCGCATGCATGGCAGTTCCGCAGGCGATGACACGGATATTTGTGATCCGCTTTAAGAGCTCATCCGGGATCTTCTCATCGGAGAGGTCCGGGAGACCTTTTGTGAGACGCGGAAGAATCGTCTTTTTTAATACTTCCGGCTGCTCGTGGATCTCCTTCATCATGAAATGCGGGAAGCCGTTCTTCATGGCTGCGTCCGTGTTCCAGGATGCCTCCAGGATCTCCGGCTCCACCTTTGTACCGTCAAGCTCGTAGAGGCTCGCGTGGTAGGCAGTGAGCTGTACGATCTTTCCTTCCGGGACAACAAAGTATTTTTTTGAGTACGGAAGAAGAGCCGTCAGGTCAGAGGCGATCATGGCTCCGGAAGCTGTGTAAGCGGCTACAAGCGGGCTTACGTTTCTCACTGCATAAACTTCACCCGGACGGTCCTCAAACATGATACAGAAGGCGTAGGAACCTTCCAGCTGTCTTAAGAACTCATGGATGGAGGAGAACGGGTCACCGTTGTAAATCTCGTTTAAGGTCGCAGCGGCAACTTCCGTGTCTGTCTGGGAATGGAGCTTTCCCTCCAGGTGGTATTTTGCTGTCAGGGCATGGTAGTTCTCGATGATGCCGTTATGGATCATCGTCACTTTTCCTGCCACATGCGGATGGGCATTCTCACTTGTCACGCCGCCGTGGGTCGCCCAGCGGGTGTGGCCGATTCCACAATGGGAAACGATGGGATCTTCCTCGCATACTTTGCGCAGGGCAGCAACTTTTCCGACTTTTTTGATAAAGTGGATTTTTGAGTTCTCGTCAAATAAAGCGATTCCCGCGCTGTCGTAGCCGCGGTACTCAAGCTGGGTGAGACCATTGAGCAGTACTGTCTGCGCGTCTAAAGGACCGCAGTATCCGATAATTCCACACATATATTTTCATCTCCAGTTTTTCGTTATGTAATATTAGACTATGTTTCACGCGGTATCATGCTATCTTGAGGTCCCCTGCGGGACCTTCCTAATGTTCAGAAGGGACGCAGAAACCTTCCTGTAAGCAAGCTTACGGGACATTCCTGTATCCCCCCCTGGCGACTGCACGAGCCAACTTGTTACGATTATAGTATTAAATGGCTGGAAAGTCAATCCGCGCCTGTTTCCAATGGCAAAATTAAGAAAGTTTTAAATAACTTTCCTTCCTCTATATGTTATACTAACTCCGTTATATTTACATAATGCAGGAGATGTACGCTCGAAAATGAAGTTGAACGACCATTTAGATTTTCATAAATTACCTTTTGATAAAGAAAAGATCCGCGAGCAGGTGGAGAAGATCGCCGCGGACTGCATGCACTGGGTGACAGGCAGGCAGAATGCGAGACCGCTTTTAGCGATGGTTTTATGTACCTGTATCGCGTTTTCCGCCATGCTTCCCTATATTCCGGTGATCGCCCCGGCGGAGACCAGCACGGAGCGGATCTATGAGCCGGAGACCGTCGATATTCTCGAGGATCCTACAGAAAATACGACGGATGAGACCACAGCGGAGATCGATCCGGATGCACCGGCTCCATATAAATTAAACTTTTCGAACATGTACGAGGAGGGATCGGAAACCAGCTATGCGGAGATCCTGATGAAAGAATTGATCCAGAAGGACTCCAAGTGGTTTGCCGCGATCTATGACATGGCAAACAAAGCTCCGGCAAAGCTTGCCCCGTCCTTTGGCCGCAAAGCGTCCTCTGTTCTCGGACAGTATAACCCGACCTCGAAGACTCAGGATAAGAACAATCCGGCTTCCTGGTATGTGGAGCATTTTAAGAATGTCAAGGTTACGTTTTACAACGGCGACGGTGAGGTCACGTCCGCAGTGTCAAATGCCCAGGATATTCTTTCCATGGCAAGTGTTTATGCGTTTTATAACGGGATCACGGATCTTGACACGATCCGCACCTATGTGAATGACCTCTGGACGAAGTCCCATTCCTACCAGGCATCCCTTGGAAATGTCTATTACTGCGACGGCTGCGTGGATCCGAACGCGTCTGCGGAAGAGGGAGATTCCGAGCTGGAAGGCGAGGATACCTTTGTATCCGGACGAAATATCGACACGGAGATCCGAACAGACGCAGGCGATGAGGTCATCGACCAGGCCGGAGATACGGTTTCTGTAAACGGCGAGAGCCACAGTGATGGTTCCACCGCATCAGGTTCCGCCCAGGATTCCTCCGCACATACGTCCATGGTGGCTGAAACAACGACAGTTCCTCCGTCGGCTGCAAACCATACAGAAGGTGCCGAGACGAAAGAATCCACTACAAGCGCCCTGGATTCTCTGGCTGAGACGGCTGAGAGCGTGATCCAGGAGACCACAAAGAAAGCGACGATCATCCGCGTGGAGGATAAGACCGAGGCAGCCACGAAAGCTCCGGAGGCGGAAGCTTCAACGACTGCAGCACCGACAACGAAAGAGGAGACGGTTCGCGAAACCACTGCTCCTTCCACGGAAGGAACGGAAGAGACTTCAGTGAAGGTCATCCGAGTCGGCAGCAATGAAGAAGCGGACCATGAATATTCCGGTTATGCTGTCCGGGCGGCAGCGGAAGAGCAGAATGCGGAGACATTCCTTTTAGAGCCGGAAACGGCGGCAGGAAGTGAAGCAGGCAGTGAAACCGGTGGTCTGGAACAGGCAGCCGAAGTGGAGGAGAGCGCTGCCAACGGATATAGCGTCCATACGACGGCTACATCCCATGCACTGATCTGTCCCGGACATATCGATCTGAAGATCTCAGCGACCATCCGCACACTCAACGAAAATTCAAATCTTTACAGTGTCGATGACACAGGAAACACTGTGGGAGAGACGGAGTCCGTATCCGCGGACGGAACCGGCTGGGAAGGCTGGAACAGGAGAATGACTGCTTTTGTGAGCCATATCAACCGTCAGGACTGGACAGAGACATATGGGCTCAACGTAGTCGTGGAGGGCACGAGAGCGCCGCTCTCAACGACGGAGATTGACTCCTACATGAGCAGGCTTCCAAAAGATACTTCAGAAACGAGAAAGAATATTATCCGGTACGCCCTTCAATCTGTCGGAAAAGTTCCGTATTACTGGGGTGGAAAGGCCAGCGCCCAGAATTATACTGGCAACAATTTCGGTTCCGTCACGATCCCGGACCACAAGGGACGTATCTTAAAGGGACTCGACTGCTCCGGATGGGTCAACTGGGTATACTGGTCCGTCACAGGAACGCATCTGCCGTATGAGGGCACAGAGGGCTTAAGGACTCTTGGACGGCAGGTAAGACGTCAGGATTTGAAGCCGGGCGATATTGTGGTAATCACGGGATCCACGCCGCATGTTATCATGTTCCTCGGATTTACCTCAAACGGACAGATCCAGTGTGTCCATGAGACGGGTTCCGCGAACAATGTCACAATTGGCGTGATGAACGCGAACTGGCCGTATTATAGAAATCTGCTGGATTAATGGAATGTAGTTCTGGGAATTAACCGATTTGTCTGGTTCTGGGGACTAAAAAGTAATTTTAAATAATTTGATCTGTATGAAATTGATTTGATGATTGTGATGAACATTTTTGTACGGATCATGTGCAGCACCTTCTTTACAGCACATCAGGGGTCTAGAAAGACTGGAATGCGGCTGGAGAGAAGGTGCTTGCTTTATTTAGATTTAGTGTGCTGAATAAATGAATGATAGATATATTATGGCATTTTTTGTTTTGAAAGCCGGAATATTGTCAGTTTAGGTAAAAATGGTACAAAGACGATCACTCTTGAAAAGAAGCTGAAAAAGCTTCTTTTCTTATTTTAACATAAATACTACTTTATTTCCATTTAAAAGGGGCTGTCGCACTAACGTGCGGCAGCTCATTTCATATTCCCAACACAAAGGGTCTGTCGCATACCTCGGGATAACTGCTGTAGTGTACGACTGGTTCCGGCGCCAGATACGGACACCACAAGAACCAATCGTATACAACACGATCAGCGACACGATCACATCCACAGCGCGTGACCTGCGCGATCCGGGTACCTGGGCCGGCATGGCGGTGCTGGTGGGAATCGTATTCGGACTTGCCTGGCTGTGTGGTATCTTCCAAAAAAGAGAATAAGATGTCTTGCGAATTGCGCCCCGGTCATCGTACCGGGGCATTTTTATGTCAAAAATATGACCAAAAAGTGTTATCCGCAAAAAAGGCAGAAAAGGAAACGTGCGACATCCTGAAGGCAGTTCATAAGAAAGGAGGGGCTACATGTTAAGGGCAACACACCTGTCGGTCGGAGTAGCGGCGGCGTTAGCGGTCCTGCAGCCGGATAACCTTTTTGAATGCCTGGCAGTCACGGGGATCGCAGCAGTCGGTTCCGTGATCAGCGATATTGACGCGGATCAGTCAAAAGTAAGACGGGAAGCAGACCTTATGTTAGGCATCGGGGCTGCCGTTCTGGCCGCTGTGATGATCGCACAGACCAGGTTCCACGTCGACCTGACCAAATACTTAAGCGGGAACCAGACCCTATCGGAACGCAGTGTGACAGCGGGTGTATTCATTATCTTATGCGTGATCGGAAAGATGACGCCGCACCGGTCATTTATGCATTCCCTGGTTGCCGGAGTGATTTTCACCATGGTCACATACACCATGTTCTCCAAATAGGCGGCACTGGCATTCATGATCGCATTTATGACACATATCCTGCTGGACCTGCCAAACTGTAAGGGGATCCAGCTTTTCTGGCCGATCCCGGGGCATCATTGTTTCAAACTTTGCGCCTCCAATGGATGGGTCAACCGGATTTTATGCCTGGCTGGAACGGTCATGGCTATTAACCTGTTTACCGGCTTTGCCGGGATCAGTATTTTCAACTGGATTATTAAAAAATAATAAGGAGAAAACGATGGGCCACAAAGAATGTATGTATCACGACAACGATGCGCTCTTATACGCAGTCGCAAAGTTAGGAGAACATGATGTCATCCTGTCTGCAAGAGAAACAGAAATGTATGACGAATACTTAGGATACGCAAAAAACGGGGATAAGGAACTTTCCATCGACGTGGATTCTGCGGAAAACGAGCCGTACTCTATCGTATACGGCGGTCTGATGTTCGCGGATGGAACGTTTGATGATATCAAGGATACTGTTGAGAGCTTAAAGGGAAATGCACTGCTTGATCTTGACAGAGATAAGGACGAGCTCGCGGCATCCTGTTATGACAATATCGCATTCTTCCCGGAACACAAGAGGGCTGACAATTGCATCCCATTTGCAGCTCTGATGCACACGACGCACCCATTCGACAATGAGGACGTTTCTGTAACAATGTTTCCTTGCTACGGGAACCTCTATGTCTGGGAGTGCATGGTGAATCGGAAGTTCCTGCTTGCCTGCAGAAAGAAAGTCGCGGTGGGAGAGAACGTCACGCCTAAGAATTGGAAAGATCAGATCAACAAGAATGAGCTTATCGTAGCATACAATATTTCAGGCATTTATACAGGCCAGGTAGAGGACAATTAACCCAGACCCAGTCATGATGTTAAGCCAGAAAGCTCCAGGGGCAAAGCCCAGAGATAGGCTGATATCCATTGCCCGCCGGCAAAAAGCAGGCAGGATTACAACAACATGCACACAAACATACATACCGAAAAAGGAGAAACGGTTATGTTTATCAAAAATTCATTGCCACATAATCACAGAAAAAATACACGCGCCCGTTCGGTTCGAATCGTACAGACGATGCCAGTAATTTCCTCGTGTCTGAACATCTCTGTGTCGGGCATGGAGCATTAAGGAATGACAACGCTTTCGTGATCGGAGGACCGGGGACCGGATTCGGAACAGCGATCGTGAGACCAAACCTTTTGCAGGCATACGGATCCTATATCGTGAGAGATTCCGATGTGACACTGGCGCTGACCGGAACGTTTTTAAAAAACAAGGGATACCGTGTCCGTATTTTTGACCCGGAGCATCCGGCGGATTCCCATCATTATAATCCGTTCCACTACATCAAAACAACCGCAGATGCAACATCCGTAACGAGGTTCTTAACCGGTCACAGGCAAAAAGACCACGCAGACCCATTTTTCGAGCTTATGAAGCGACGGATCTTAGAATCCATCATCCTGTATCTTGTCTACCATAAGCCGGAAACAGACCGGAATTTCCGCACAGTTTCTCGCCTGTTGGACAGCCTTACAGAAGAAAACGGGGAACTGGCAGGGGCGATAACCGCACTGAAAGAAACGGATCCGGACGACCCATGTGTGGGCTGGTACGTTGATTTCACCAGATTTGACCAGCATATCCGGATGGAAGTGATCGAGGATGCAAGAGCCGACCTGATGCCATTCTGTTCCGAACACATGCAGGCCCTGACCGCAGATGATGATCTGGACTTGGAGCTCATGGGAGATACCAGATGCGCACTGTTCCTGCCGGGCGACCGGTCCACAGAAACGCACCCAATCCTGTCCCTTCTGATCATGCAGGCATGCGATACCCTGTTCCGCCACTCCGAGGCGCAGCATCGAATCCCCTTAGCTATCCCGGTGCAGATGTTCCTTGCCGATTTTGGGAAGATGGCACCACTTCCCAACTGGTACCGGAGACTGACCGTTATGAAAAAATATGGTATTTCCTGCGTCATGTGCGTAGATTCCATGGAGGAAATGAGGCGTGCTTACCCGCTCGACTGGGAGTCTACCATAGGAAGCTGCGCCATGGAGATCTACCTGGGTTTCCACGACGTTACAACCAGCCAATATATTTCACAGAAACTGGGAAGCAAACACGGTCTGCTTCGCAAAAAGCCAGCGATGACAGCAGATGAGGTACGGGCGATGCAGAACGGATGGGTCCTCTGCGTGATCCAGGATCATTGGTTTTCTTATGACAAACGCTACGACCCGGAACATCACCCGAATGCAATATATTCCGGCAGCTTCCGTGATGATGGCAGGCAAAAATACCTGCATAACTTCCATACGAAAAATATCCAATGAAGCAAAATAAGAATAACCAGTTTTTTTGCCCTTATGCTCGGATTTCCTGTCCGTTCTTGAAGGTGAACCGCACATCGTCCATGCTGTGAACAGTCACAAAATCCACCAGTCCACACCAGAGAGCGGTATCGAAGTTGTCCACCAATTCAGCCTTTGCCAGGGCTTCGAGGAAAGCCTCTACCCGCCGTATCCTGCCAAATGATAATTCCATCTACACAAGTATTTTCAATAACATACATAGTATGAGGAACTCTGGGATTTAGGTTCCATTCTTGCTTTGTCGCAGAGACAACATTACAATAGGAGTATTAAACCGGGAATCCGAACTGATGAGCCGGATGGTGGAGCGGATTGACGGTGCACAGAACAACTTGCCCAGTTATTGCGCCGCGGGTCACTTTGAGGTGGCACCCTGTGTGATTCTGGATGAGCACATCCGGATTCCCGAAATGCTGATTATGAGCACTGTGGCGATGGATAGGATTACGGAAATTGACGAGGACTATGCGGAAATCATTCGACAGTGTGCCGAAGTGGACCAAGGCGTTAACAGTGATAGTGGGAGTGCCCTTACTGAATCAGGCCATAAGGCGATTTTTGCGTTTTTCTTTACAGAAACGGATTTTCCCGGTATAATACAGGCAGAGTATCTTAAGAAGGGAACACCTGCATGAATAACACTGACTATGATCAGACCCGGCCTTTGGCAGAACAGGTTGCCGAGCGGCTGAAGGAATACATCCTGAAAAGGAAACTGAAAAGCGGCGATAAGCTGCCTACGGAAGCAAAGCTGTCCGTTGAAATGAACGTTGCACGCAGCACGGTTCGGGAGGCAATCAAACGGCTGGAATCCCAGAATATCCTGACAGTTCGGCACGGCGTGGGATCCTTTGTCGCTGACAACACCGGCCTGACGGAGGATCCTCTTGGGCTTGCCTTTTTCGAGGACAAATGGAAGCTGACGGAGGATCTTCTGGAAATCCGCACCATTATCGAGCCTGTCATAGCAGAGCTGGCGGCACGGAACGCAACTGCGGAGGATATTGCGGAACTGGACCGGCTTTACACAATCATGGAAAAACACATCCTAAACGGTGAGGACTATCTGAAGGAAGATATCCAGTTTCACAAGGCAATCTCCAAGGCCAGCGGTAATCTGGTGGTTCCGAACCTGACACCGATTATTACCACGGCGGTTCAGCTTTTTACAGAGGAAACCCACCGGAAGCTGCTGCAGGAGACTTTGGAGACCCACAGGGCTGTCCTGGAAGCAATCCGAAACCGTGACAGCGTTTCCGCAAAGGATGCCATGGTTTTGCACCTGAGCTACAACCGAAACTACTTTCGGCAAATGATGCGGGAACGGGCCGGTCTTCCGGTTCTGGCTCCCACGGTGCCATCCTGGGTGCTGGAACTGGATGAACTGAAAAAACCGGAAGAATAACTCTGCCGCCGGGGACTGACAGAAGCTGTCAGTCCCCGGCGGCTTATCATTATTTGTATTAGGGAATTACCACTCTGCGACGCTGCCATCTTTGTGGCGCCAGACCGGGTTCTTCCACTCGTGGGGAGTCTTGTTCTCCTCAAGAACCAGTGCCTTATTGACTTCCACACCAAGGCCGGGCTTGACGGGCAGGGCGACGCGGCCGTCCACGAAGGCAAAGTCTTCCTGATTGGTCACATAGTCCAGCACACTCTTGCCAACGTTGTAATGGATACCGATGCTCTGCTCCTGGATGACGGCGTTATAGCTGGTGGCGTCCACATTCAGGCAGCTGGACAGGGCGATGGGGCCGAGGGGGCAATGGGGCGCCAGAGCCACATCGTAAGCCTCGGCCATGGAGGCAATCTTCTTCACCTCGGTCAAGCCGCCTGCATGGCTCAGATCCGGCTGGATAATATCCACGCCGCCAGCCTGAAGCAGACGCTTGAAGTCATACTTGGTAAACAGACGCTCGCCGGTAGCGATGGGAATGTTGCATGCGGCGGCGATCTCCTTAAAGACCTCCATGTTCTCGCACAGAACGGGCTCCTCGATAAACATGGGATCGAACTCCTCCAACTTCTTGGCGAGAACCTTAGCCATAGGCTTGTGGACACGGCCGTGGAAATCGATGGCAATGCCAAAGTATTTGCCGCAGCTTTCCCGAATCGCGGCTACACGCTCTAGCACAGCGTCGAGCTTATCATAAGTATCGAGCATCTGCAGTTCTTCCGTAGCGTTCATTTTAACTGCGGTAAAGCCGGCGTTTTTCCTTTCGAGAGCCGCGGCACCCACGTCGCTGGGACGGTCACCGCCGACCCAACTGTACACTCTCATATTATCCCGGCAGGCGCCGCCCATCAGCTGATACACGGGGGTACCAAAGAATTTGCCCTTGATGTCCCACAGTGCCTGGTCGATGCCGGAAATGGCGCTCATCAGAACGCCGCCGCCCCGGTAGAAGCCGGCACGGTACAGAACGGCGGAGAAATCCTCGATGCGCATGGGATCCTTGCCGATAAGATAGGGCTTCATCTCCTGGACGCAGGCCAGGACGGTTGCGCAGTGGCCTTCCAGAACAGGCTCGCCCCAGCCGGTGATTCCTTCGTCGGTGACGATCTCAACAAAGCCCCAGCGCGGACGGACGGTATAAGTGTTGACCTCGATGATCTTCATATTTGCTTCCTCCTGTATTTTTGCGTGAATTATGCATAAATGCGCGCGACCATATCACTGACATAGGCAACGCAGGCTTCCCAGTCATTCGCAGCCACCGCTTCTTTGGGCATCAGGCTGCTGGCAAGGCCGACACTGATGCACCCGGCATCGAAAAAGTCCCGGATATTCGCGGGAGAGACACCGCCAATGGCCATGTAGTTGGTGTTATCAAAAGGTCCCTTCAGATCCTTGACATAGTGCCGGGGCATACTGCCGGCAGGGAAAAGCTTCATGGTGCTGAAGCCGAATTCCAGACAGGTGGCTACGTCCACAGGGGTCAGGACACCGGGCAGCAGCATAATGTCGTTGCTGGCGCAGTATTCCAGGACGCTCAGGGGCGTGCCGGGGGTCAGAAGAAACTGGGCACCGGCATCCAGTGCTGCCCGACACCGATCCACTGTAATGGCGGTACCGGCGCCGACGGTGCACCGGTCCCCGAAATGGTTACGCAGCATGGTGATCTGTTCCAGCGCATGGGGGCTGTTCAGCGCCACCTCAAAGAAAGGGGCGCCGCCTCGAACGGCAGCTTCGGCGTAATCGATGGTCTTCTCCAGCGGAACGTTTCGAAGAATGGCAAGAAGCGGGTGTTTGGAAACAAGAGAATAGGCATCCATAATACATATCTCCTTTATTCTATTATCTATATGTTACGCTGCCGCCAGTCAAGGCAGCCTCCATTTGTACGGCATCGGGATACCCCTCAACATCCCCGGGGGTTTGGGTGGCAAGTGCACCGCAAACAGCGCCCATGCGTCCGGCGGTCACAACATCTTTGCCCTGCAGGATTCCCGCCAAGAACCCGGCGTTGAAACCGTCCCCTGCGCCAATGGGCTCCACAGGCTTGCAGGGGAAGGGCGGCAGCTTTTCCCGCAGGTCAGCATCCGCAACCAAGGCGCCGTTGCCGCCGTCCTTGATCGCGGCATATTTCGCCTTGCCCTGCGTGAACAGGGTGTCAAAGATGGCATCGGGCTCCCGGATCCCAAACAGCGCCTCCGCTTCGTCCAGACCCAGAAGCACGATTTCACAGTCCAGGGTTATAGAGCGGATCAACGGTGCATAATCAACGTCCTTCCAGAGCTTTCTGCGAATATTGGGATCGAAGCTCACCATTGCGCCGTTTTGTCTGGCAAGTTGAATGGCTGCCAGCGCCGTTTCCTTGCAGCTCTGGCTCAGCACCGGCGTGATACCGGACAGATGCAGAACACGGATCCCGGAAAAAAACTGAGGATCCAGATCCTCTGGGGTCATATGGCTGGCGGCGCTGTTTTCCCGGTAATAGAATACTTTGGTTTCCCCCACGCCGGTTTCCTTGAACATTATCCCCGTCCTGTGCTGGGAATCGAAGATTACATGGGAGCAATCCACGCCCTCGGCACGAAGCTGGTTGCGGATGAAGACACCGAATTCGTCCTGACCCAAACGGCTGAGCCACGCGGCTTCGATGCCCAGCTTGGTAAGGCCCACGGCAACGTTGCTCTCTGCCCCGGCGGTGCGGATCCCATAGCCGTTGACATAGCGAAGGGGACCCTGTGCATTGGGGGTAAAGGCTGCCATTGTCTCTCCGATGGTGAGTAGCTGCGGCATTGATGTTCCTCCTTTGAATCCAGATGAGTGCTTCCGGCCTGTATGACGGCGCGCAGCGATCTGAAACAGCGCCGAAAATAGGCGGAAGCTGAAATGTTGTCGGACAATTTTGCAAAAGAGAAGCCACAAAATCCAACAAAACGTGAAAAAAGCTGAAACACACGGAATTCTGCTGCTTCTCGGAAGATTTCAGAGTGATTATAAACGATAGAGTAAACGAATGCAATATATCTGCAAAATATTTGTTGAAATGCACAAAAATTTGGAACTAAATTGTGACATTGTACCAAAATTTTGCTATTGGAGATAAATTTGCTCAAATTAATTAGTTGACAGATTCGTTAATATTTGGTAAATTTTTAGATGAGCATGTTGTCGGACAACTTTTAGTCCACACAGCATGAAAATGTAAGAGTTTGGAGCAAAGAAGCAAACCAACCAACATTATGAAGGAGGAACACAAATGTTAGATCCCAAGTATATCCCGCTGTTTATTGGTGGATTCATTGCCTGGATCGTGATTATGATCCTGGTCGGCTACTTCACCAGCCGCGGCAAGAACAAGGGCAGCGACTTCCTGACCGGCGGTTCGAATCTCGGCTTTTTCCTGATTTTCTGCACGGTCGGCGCTACCATGATCGGTACCGGCAAAGGCATTGGGAAAAGAAAATGTGATTGAAGTTAAGATTGCGATCCCGGGAGGCGAGGATTTCAGCGAATTTACGAAGAGGGTACCCTGTGTATATTATTACCATGGCGGTAATTTCGGAGATGAGCGTGATTTCCCGCAGCATAGTTCCCGGTTTGATCTGAATGAAAAGACATTATGGTCCGGAGTAGCAGTTATGACCCAATTTGCTTTTGACTGGCAGGATGCATGAGTCATCAAAACTGTAAAAACCCCGTTAAGACAGCCTGGTCTGACGGGATTTATGATATACTGAGAGAAAGAGAGGAAAGTAGACATGACGGAACAGGAATTGCTGAAAAAGGCGGACAGTTTTATCGAAGAAAACATCGAAGGCATTATAAAGGATATTAAGGCGATTGTGGATATTCCCAGCGTAAAAGGTCCGGCAGAGGAAGGTGCACCTTTTGGTAAAGAGGTCAGAAGAGCCCTGGACGAGGCCCTGAAGATTGGAAAGCGTATGGGTTTTGAGACAGTCAATTGTGAGGATTATCTGGGATATGCCCAGTTGAACGGAAAGAGTGAAAAATATATCGGTACCATTGCTCATCTGGATGTGGTTCCGGCAGGTAACGGCTGGAATACCGATCCTTATGATATGGTGGTAAAAGACGGGTACCTGATGGGAAGAGGTGTGATTGATAACAAGGGGCCTCTGATCCTTACCTTCTATCTGGGGAAATTTTTTCAGGAGCTGGGAGAGAAATTGCCCTATACGCTGCGAATGATCGCAGGCTGTAATGAAGAATGCGGTATGGAAGACGTAGAGTATTACATTCATCATTATGAAGAACCGGTATTCCTCTTCACACCGGATTCAGAGTTTCCGCTCTGCAACGGAGAAAAAGGGCGTCTTTGCGCCAACTTTACAAGCAAGCACTTTGAACAGGGGGCAATTCTGGAATTTCAAGGAGGTGTGGCCCAGAATGCCGTTCCTGATGAGGCTTTTGCGGTTGTACGCGGAGATATTGAGAAATTTCCTCCTGCAGACCGCATTCGGATTTCACAGGATGAGAGCGGAGTAAAGCTTACAGCAGAAGGAATCGGAGGACACGCTTCCCATGCGGAGGGAACCATCAACGCCATTGGTCTGATTGCAGATTACCTGATCCGTTATGATCTGGTCAGTGAAGATGAAAAAAGATATCTGAGCATGGTTTCTCTTCTGTGCGGGGATCATCTGGGACGCGGTCTTGGAATCCAGTGTGATGACGGGATTTTTCCGCCCCTGAGTATTATTGGCGGTATGATGCGTATGGAAAACGGTGTGATGAAGCAGAATTTTGATTCCCGTTATCCAACAAATACCAGTGGAGAGGAGCTTGTTGAAAAACTGGCGGAATTGGGGAAAGAATACGGAGTGGAAATCACGGATGTGGAAAACAGTGTACCGTTCTATATCGGTACGGACAAACCGGAGATCCAGGCTTGTCTGAGTGCTTATAATGATATACGTGGGATGAACGGAACACCATTTACTATGGGGGGAGGTACTTATGCTCGTCATTTTAAGAATGCGATCAGTTTTGGAACGGAGATTCCGGCAGAGCCGCTTCCTGATTTTGTAGGGAAAATTCATACTTCCGATGAGGGAATCGGTGTGGAACGTTTAAAGATGTCTTTGAAAATCTATATCCTTGCTCTTTATCGTCTGATGAAAATTGAATTCCAGTAGGTGCACTTATGAAACTGAAACGGCTGGAAAGAGTACTTGGAAAGATGGATACTATGGGGTTGGAGCAGATGGTGGTTACGGATGCGATCTCTATATTGTATCTGACCGACATATGGGTGGATTCCGAAAAGCGGTGCTGCTTGTAAATCGTCAGAAAGTGAATCAGCTGCTTCAGGAAACAGAAAGGATCCTTCCTTAGAGATCATACTGTCTGGTATAATCAGGCTTAGTCTGCCTAAGGAAAAAATCCGGAAAGAATCAGCAAATCAGGAGATTCTTTCCGGATTTTTGCACATATAGCGTCAGATATCTTTCTTTTCGCACAGCCTGCAGTCAATACAGCGATCTTTGTCAAGGGTCAGTCGATACAGACTGAATCGGTTGAAGCGAGCGTAAAAAGCTCCAAGGGGGCACAGATATTTGCAGAAGGGACGATAGGTCAGGACAGAAAGAACCATAACGATCACCAATACGGTAAATTTCCATTGAAACAGGAGACCGACTGCCTGCCGCAGACCTTCGTTGGTCAGCAGGAGCGGGATTCCTGCGCCCAGTGTACCGGCAGGGCATATGTATTTGCAGAACCAGGTGGTTCCCATCCCGTACTGATTCCGAAGCAGGGCCGGCAACAGGAACACAAACAGAGCAAGTACCACATATTTTATATAACGGAGCCAGCGGTCCAGTTTTGCAGAAATCGTGATCTTTCGGCAGGGGATCCGGTACAGAAGATCCTGAAGCCACCCGAAGGGACATAAAAAACCGCATACGGCTCTGCCGAGAAAGAGTCCGAACAGCATCAGCATTCCAAGCACATAAAAGGAGAGACGGAATTTCCGGCCTCCTGCCAGGGACTGCAGGGAGCCGATGGGACATGCTCCAAGAGCTCCCTGGCAAGAGTAGCAGTTTAAGATGGGTACACAAAACATCTTTGATTTTCCTGTAAAAATATGTCCCCACTGATAACCCAGCGCATAACCGTTAAAGAATACGGCAGAAGCAAGCTGAATCCAGTTCCTTTTTGCAGATCGTTTTACTTTCTTCATAATATTTATCCTATGCCGATGCACTGAAGGCAGACAGCAACTGCTTTTTTCAGCACCTCCGCCTGTTCTCCCCTCATGATTCCATACCCGATACCGGCTGCAGACAGAATCAGGATGATGCCTCTGACTGCCCATAACCGTCTTTCCGATTCGGAACGCTCGGTTGGTTTTATCATCGAATAACCACCTTTCCCAATGAAATCTTTACTTCTTTTCCTTTACAGCAGCAAGCGCGGCTGTGATACAATCGATATATGTTTTTGCAGTATCCCTGGAAGGGGCACCTACAAGCGGATCATCTATCGGTTGACCGTTTTTGTCAATAAAGAAGGTGGTAGGGAACCCGCTCAGGTTTTTGTCCATGATCTTGTGAAGGTCTTCATTGCCTGTCAGCACCTGGAAGGTGATGCCGGTCTCCTTCACCAGTCTTTTCGCCTCTTCTTCCTCCTCTTCGGCATCCATGCAGACAGTGATAAGATTGGAGTTCTCAGGGAGATTCCGATAAATCTTTTCCAGCTCCGGCATCTCCTCAACACAGTATTGGCACCAGGTCGTCCATACATTGACCATCGTGATATCATAGTCCTTGAAAACGTCCTGTGTCACTGTCGTTCCTTCCAGATCTGCGGTCTGGAAAGAAGAAAGGCTGAAACCGGAAGACGGCTGGCTGATGTCAGAAGAAGGCTGGGTGACGTCGGAAGAAGCAGGGGTTTCATTCTTTGATGTGCTGCATCCGTTCAGGGAACCAATCAGCAATCCCGCAATCAGACAAAGAGCTAAGGATTTTTTGTTTTTCATTATCATATATCTCATTTTGAGGAATTGGGGATTTTTTGTACAGGAGTTGGTCCTGATAGATTAAGTGATATGACGACAAATCTCTTGAAAAATAGCTAAAGAGAGGGTGATATCTATATATATTATTCACAACGTGACTTTGTACCATAATTGGCTAAATATTACGGCTTTGTACCATGTTACAAATAAAATTCATTCGACTTTGTACAATAAATTCCTAAAAATAGCATGTTTGTACCATATATAACCTAAAAACATTTTAACACAAATGAAAAAACTGTGGCACAAAATGACAGAATAGATCTTTGTACCGTAATTACCTAAATTTTTGTACCATAATTACCTATATTGACAGGAATATTGACATTGGGGATGGAATAGAGTATGATATGGATAGATTTCAAACTATTCGTGAAAGAACAGTTTATCGAATAGTTATGGTGAAATTCCGGTGATTTACCATGTTTTCCATGAAATGAGGTTTTCTAATGAAATTACAAAGACTTTTAAGCCTGGTTCGTCAGGCTGTTGATGATTATACTCTCATCGATGATCAGGACCATATTGCTGTCGGTGTTTCCGGCGGTAAGGACAGTCTGGCTCTTCTCTATGCGCTCCATGAACTGCAGCGCTTTTACCCGAAACATTTTACGCTTCATGCATTCACAGTCGATCTCGGATTCGGAATTCAGGATTTTAGCGGCATAAAGACCTTTTGCGACGGCTTTCAGGTTCCTCTCACGATAATCCCCACCGAGATCGGAAAAATCGTTTTTGAGACCCGCAAAGAGTCCAATCCATGCTCTCTGTGTGCGAAAATGCGCAAAGGAGCCCTAAATCTTGAGGCAAAGGCCGCCGGATGCAATAAGATCGCTTACGCGCATCATAAGGATGATATTATTGAGACGATGCTGTTGTCTTTAATGTTCGAAGGACGTTTTTATACGTTCCCGCCAAAGACATTTTTGGACCGCACAGAGCTCACGGTGATCCGGCCGCTCATGTATGTCTCTGAAGCGGATGTAATCGGATTTAAGAATAAATATAACCTTCCGGTGTGCAAAAATCCATGCCCTGCGGATGGACATACAAAACGCGAATATGTTAAAAATTTAACCAAGCAGTTAAATAAAGATAATCCGGGAATTAAGGAACGGCTGTTTCATGCGGTAATTTCCGGAAATATTGAAGGGTGGAATTCTGGGAATATCGGAATGGATGAAATTTGCCATGAAAATGACCGTGAAAGCAAGAATAAAAAGGAGGAATTCTGATGGCCACACTCTCCTACCATGAACAGAAAGATATTGAAAATATCAAGAAACTTCGGGAGCTGCAGAAGGAACTCCCTTCGTTCTGCTCCGATTTTTTCCGCGGAATCGAGACAAGCACGTCCACAAGAACCCGGATTGCCTACGCATATGATCTGAAAATATTTTTTCAGTTCTTAAAGGCCGCCAATCCCGGCACCTTTGACAATCCATCCCATACTCTCACACCGTCTGATCTTGAAAAGCTGACGGTGACAGATCTGGAGGAATATATTGATTATCTGAAATGTCATCCGAGTGATACGAATGAAGATGTTATAAATACAGAACGTGGACTCATGCGAAAGGTCTCTTCTCTCCGCAGCTTTTACAGTTATTTCTTCCGAAATGAGCTGATCGAGAAGAACCCCGCCGCCCTCGTGCGCATGCCGAAGCTCCACGAAAAGGAAATAATCCGTCTGGAGATCGATGAGGTGGCAAAGCTCCTCGATGAGGTTGAGGAAGGTGACAAACTGACCGAAAAACAGAAGCTTTACCATGAGCGAACAAAAGTTCGTGATCTTGCCATGATGTCACTCCTTCTGGGAACCGGCATCCGCGTCTCCGAATGCGTCGGATTAAATATCAACGACATCGACCTCGATACCTGCGGTGCCAGAGTCTACCGGAAAGGCGGCAAGGAATCCGTGATCTATTTCAGCGACGAAGTCCGCGATGTACTGGAAGACTATCTGGACGAGCGCGAAATGATCGATGCCGTCCCTGGAAATGAGGACGCCCTTTTTCTCTCCATGCAACGAAAGCGGATCAATGTGCGCAGCGTGGAAAATCTCGTAAAAAAATACGCGAAACTTGTCACACCGCTGAAAAAGATCACCCCGCATAAGCTCCGCAGCACCTACGGTACCAGCCTTTATCGTGAAACAGGCGATATCTACCTCGTTGCCTCCGTCTTAGGCCATAATGATGTCAATACGACAAGAAAACATTATGCGGCTCAGGAAGAAGAACGCAGACGGTCGGCGCGGAATGTTGTAAGGCTGCGCGAAGATTGACATATAAATGAAAAAGTAAAAAAATTTTTTTGATGAAAAAGGCTAATTTCGTACTTTATTTCCGTGTAAAGTGAAAACTACCGTTAATCCGCTTTGACATGACATTTGCAACTTACTATGCCAAGAAACGCGGAGAAGGCAAACCACATCGAGTAGCCATTACTCATGTGGCCAAAAGGCTTATTTAGAGTCATCTATGCATTGGAGAGGCAAGATATCGACTTTAATGCACAGAAACTTCGTTAATCTCTATTGGATTAATACTAATTTCTCCCATCTGAAATACGATGTATCCAGATGGCTTATTAAAGTTACCCATTTTTACAATTCAAAAAAGGTTCAAAATTCTCTTGACTGTTTATAGTTTGTCACCTCCTGGTCTATTTTCTTTCACACTATCACCTCCAGAATCACACGCGCTCAAATGACAGATATCTCGTTCCCTGAAACGTAAGTTTCCCAATGTCGCCTTCCGCCAGCATTCCATATTCTCTGCCAGAAACCGGCAGTTCCATCCGGTCACCGCTCTCTACCTGAAACGTGACATAGTAGCTGGTACTTGAAGTCGAATGGTAGCCATGCGTTCCAGACAGGTCACCCGCATTTGCATGGCTATGATGTGTGATATTTTCACGCTTTGCGACGACGGTTGCACTCCCCGACAAACGCGGTGACTGATTGTTTTTATGCCATGTTCCGATTCCTGTCACAAACTGGAAGATGATCATGCCAAAAACCATTACGAAGATAATCGGAAACATAAACTCAAACAGCATAAACATATAGCTCACCTCTTCTTCATCTTTCGTCCAATGATTACTCTGAGCACAAAACAAACCTAGAAAGGAGTTATTCTGATACCTATGATACCACATAAACAGCTTTCTTTGGCAGATATTTTTTCAGATTGCCAGAAAAATTTGAAAATGACAAAACTGCGTTTCTTTCTCTATTAGAAACCTATATCGATATTGTATTCCATTTCTGGGTTATACTCGCTTATAGATAATTGGTTCATCATATCCAAAAGTTTTCTTTCCATTAACTTCCATGCTTTCAGATACCTCCAGACAACTATCAGAAAACTTTTCCCAAAGCTTAAATGTCATTACCGGTGAAAACTGGCTTGTACTGCCTCCTTCCCAGATTCCATCTTTCTCATGATAGAGCGCCGGAGTGAATTTTTCAGATTTTTTCAATTCAGTGTAGTCAGCATTTTTCATAGAATCATATGAAAACGTACTTTTATCTTCTCCTTCTGGTATTTCATAAGAATACAACACAATTCCGTCTTCTTTCTCTGTAATAAGGAAAAGATGTGGGGAAGCATGGCGTTTACCATTTGTCTCATAGTAGCTTTCTTCAACAACAAATTTACCATTAAAATCTTTAGGAAGGTTCAAAATTTTCTCATTACAGATTGTATTAATGTGTTCTGCATAAGGATATGTTTTCCCTTCTCTCTGCATATTATCAAACTGCTCTTTGTTATTAAAGTGTCCCGTCATCATATTAATAAAATTATCGAGCTTCATCATGCCTTTCACCTCAAAATCCCAATTTGTTACTCACATGATATCATATTTTTTATTCAATGTCATCCACCTAATTTTAGTACACTGCCATTCGGCTTGCTTCTGTAACCGGCATCCGTTTAATCTTCTCCTGCATTGTTTCCGTTGCATCTTCATTGAAATGATAACGGACAACATAGCTTCTTGCAATGTCCCATTCCTTAATGGTTTGCCGCAGCGTCTCGACGGTCTGTTTTTTCTGCTCATTAATGTTCCGGTTTAAAGCCTGTTCAACCTTTTCCGATCTGATAATCGGATATTCGGGAGCCATGGATTGCATGATATCTGCAAATTTACTAATCACAAATGGCGATGCAATCAGATAAATGGCCTTATTCGCACCGGGTGTCAGTACCTGATAGTGATGAATGATATCTGGAAATACAAATCCAACAACAGCTGTTCCCATACCGCCACCAATCTTTACGCCAAGAGATGTACAAGAGTACATAGTTCCGTCAATTCTCTTTCCCTGTGTAAGATAAGTGTATTCAGAGCAGGAAGCAATGACTGCATTCATATCTCCCTGCCATGGTCCCTGTCCTAATGCTGCAAGAGCTGTAAACGCCATCATAAGCGGAATATTGCCCATATATCCAGCAACAACAACGAGTGCTCTACCAATGACTGCTAAAACATAACCTCTCAATTCCGGTCGGTTACGAAACAGACATTGATATGTATCCACTGGATTTTGAGGAATTTTTGTGGGCCAATGGCGTTGCTTCCCCTGCAATCGATATGCTGAGGCAATGCCTGCTGAAAGAAGTACCGGTTCCGGAAGCCCTCCATAACCGTATGAAGCAGCTGCTTTTGCAATATACGGTTGTTGGCGGTATGCCTGATGCTGTTCAGACTTTTGTGAATACAAAACAAATGGATGCAGTACTGCAAATTCAGCGAGATATTGTCCGTTCTTACGAAGATGATATGGTAATTTACGCAGAAAAGAAAGATAAATCAAAGATCAAGGAATGCTTTCAGTCCATTCCAAAACAGCTCAGTAAGGAAAACAAGAAATTTCAATATTCCGTTGTAAAAAAAGGATCCACTTCATCAAAATTACTTTTATTAACATAATTATATTATGTAAACCATCCAAGCAAAAACTTAATTTATACTAAAATACTAAAAGCCGCTCGTTCCTTTTCATGGATCCGGGCGGCATATAAATTCTATTTGATGGTTTGATATTCCAAAAATGAAATCAATTCATTTAAATTTAATTCTACATTCTTAGGAATCGTTAATTCCAGCATATTCGTCTGATCCTGGAGCCATAAATAGTCTCTCTGCTCCTCTTCTTCCGAATAATAATATTCAAAACCATCCTGTACTTCTTTTGAACCTGCGTCTGGATTGTTTCTGATCATTGTCTCCAAACCACTCTTTCCATCAGAAAGTCTGTGTGTAAATAGGACAAATCCATTGTCATAGTGGCAGGAAAAATATCCCTCCCGGACCTGAATGTCCTTCAAGGATGTCTTCCATGGATTGTTATCATTGATCCAGTAAATCCGCTCGGTTGGAAGTTCTGATCGTATATTAGGCGAGTCTGAAGTCTGATATGCATAGATAAAGCTCTCTAAATTTTTGTATGTATCCGGTGTGCTAAGCACGCATTCCTCTGTCTCTGTTGAGGTGTCTGCACTTTCATTCGTTTGGTTCAGGCAGCCAGAAATGAGCAGTGCGGCAGTCAAACATAATGCCATATATTTTCTCATACCCTTACACCTCACTCATGAAATCCATTGCGGCTGCTCCATTTACTTCTCTTCCATCAACAGCCGATACAACGTAGGCTCCGCATGAATCTCCCGAAGGATCGCCTCGATCACCTCCCGGTTCTCCTTCCGTTTCCCCTGCTTTACCGCCCTGATCAAAAGATTCTTCGGCGTATGCTCCATATCGATAAACTCCAGGATCTGCACCCGGTATCCCATGGCCTCCAGCACTTCCGCACGAAGGGCATCTGTATAAAGCGCTGCCATCCGCTCCTTGATAATTCCATAATGGAACACCGGTGCAAACAACTCGCTCTTCATCTGCTTATTCACCTCATGCTGACAGCAGGGAACTGACAGGATCACCTTCGCATTCCAGCGGACCGCCTTCTCCAGTGCGTAATCCGTCGCCGTATCACACGCATGGAGCGTCACGACCATATCGACCTCATCCGTTCCCTCGTAGGAAGCAATATCCCCATGAAGAAACTCCAGAGATTCATATCCAAATTTCTTCGCAAGACGGGAACAGTGCTCGATCACGTCCGTCTTCAGGTCCAGACCTGTGATCCGTACCGGGTAGCCCTTTAAGACCTTGAGATAATAGTACATCGCAAAGATCAGATAAGACTTTCCACAGCCAAAATCAATGATCCTGGTCTCCTGATTCTTATCAAGCTTCGGAAGCACGTCCTCAATAAACTCCAGGAACCGGTTGATCTGGCGGAACTTATCGTACTTTGCGTGGACGATCGCCCCGTCCTTCGCCTGGACACCAAGTTCCACAAGGAACGGAACCGGAATTCCCTCTTCCAGGATATACCGTTTCTTCCGGTTATGGGAAAGTCCGCCAGCCCACGCAGCCTTAAGAGCCGCGTCAGAACCACCGGTGGACCCGCTATCCTGGCCGGAAGCGGAAGCTGCCACATTTGCCACAACCGCCTTTTTCTTCACCTTTACGGTAACTTTCCCCTTCTTACTCACAAGAACCGTTCCGCTCTTATCCTGCGCCTCCAGCTGAAGCTGCCGGAAGCTTGTCTCCATAAGACCTTGCAGATAATCCACCGCTTCCTCCGCGGTGAGATTCTTGTGGAATGCCTGCTTTCCGATAAACTCCTCTGCCTGGAAATGCAGGACGCCTTTCGCCAGTACCGGACGGATCTTTGCTTTCAGAAAATCGTTCTTCTCCGCCTGCCCGCTGGCCGTGGCCTGGATCAGACGCTCATTAAAAAAATCAGTGAGTACACTGTGAAGCTCTCTCTTTTCCATCACTTCTTCTCTCCCCAGCCGCCGCGCAAAAGCTCCGGCTCATCCATCAGATGGGCGAAATCGTTAAAACGGTTTAACAGCATCTCCCCGTCGGACTCCCGGTAATAGAATTCCGTGATCCCGCAGTTCTCCAGATGTCTCGCAAGAAGTGGAACATACGCGCCGCCCATATGGAGATAATGAGTCACAAGACTCCGGATCACGCCGCCGTGGGTGACGACAGCCACGGTCTCTGCACCAGACTTTGCGATCTCATCCATGACCGGAACGGCCCGGCGGATCACATCTGCAGCGTTCTCACCACCCGGATACGGAAGATCCTCCTTCATGGAAGCTCTGGCGGCAAAAAAGTCTGCGTAGCGCTCCATAATCACATCGTCGGAAAGTCCCTCCAGATCACCGAATGAGATTTCCCGCAAACCTTCACGTATCAATCTCGGTGCATGGAGCTTTTCATTGATAATATCGGCTGTCTCGCATGCGCGGATCAGGTCACTGGACCAGACAGCGTCGATGGATTCTTTTTTTAGCCTCTCCCCGAGAAGCTCAGCCTGCCGCCTTCCAGCATCGGAAAGCGGCACATTTACATTGCAAAGCGGGCTGTTCTGCCTGCCGTGACGGATCAGATAGATTCTCATAGTTTCTCCTGTTTAGTTCTTAAAGCTGTGGATCGGAGCCGGAATCCGTCCGGTTCTGCTTACAAATTTTTCACAGCTGAATGCGTTCACTGGCATGATCGGCGCATGTCCTAAAAGACCGCCGAACTCTACCGTCTCGCCCACACCTTTTCCGATTACCGGGATCAGGCGGACTGCTGTTGTCTTCTGGTTTACCATGCCGATCGCCGCCTCATCCGCGATGATTCCGGCGATGGTTGCGGCACTTGTGTCTCCCGGAACCGCGATCATGTCAAGACCCACGGAGCATACGCAGGTCATTGCCTCCAGTTTCTCGATGGTAAGAGCGCCCTCGTTGACCGCATCGATCATTCCCTGGTCCTCGCTGACCGGAATAAATGCACCGGAAAGTCCGCCGACGTAGGAAGATGCCATAACGCCGCCCTTCTTTACCTGGTCATTTAACATAGCGAGGGCAGCCGTTGTCCCCGGTGCGCCTGCTCGCTCTAAACCGATCTCCTCCAGGATCTCAGCAACGGAATCGCCCACAGCCGGAGTCGGCGCTAAAGACAGGTCGATAATACCGAACGGGATACCGAGGCGTGCGGATGCCTCTTTCGCAACAAGCTGGCCTACACGGGTGATCTTGAATGCAGTCTTCTTAATCGTCTCACATAACGTCTCGAAATCAGCACCGCGGACAGACTGCAGCGCTGTTTTTACAACACCAGGTCCGGAAACACCTACGTTAATGATTGCGTCGGCCTCTGTGACACCATGGAATGCGCCTGCCATGAACGGGTTGTCATCCGGTGCATTGCAGAAAATAACAAGCTTCGCGCAGCCCAGACAGTCGTTGTCCTTTGTGTACTCCGCTGTTCTTACGACCATCTCGCCCATCAGACGGACAGCGTCCATATTTAAGCCGGTCTTTGTGGAACCGACGTTGATGGAGCTGCAGACGAAATCTGTCTCTTTTAACGCCTGCGGGATGGAACGCATCAGATTCTCATCGGCTGTTGTCATGCCCTTTGAAACAAGTGCGGAATATCCGCCGATAAAATTGACGCCTACGGTTTTTGCCGCGCGGTCGAGAGTCTTTGCGATGGTCACAAAATCTTCCGGACTCTTGCATGCAGCACCGCCCACCAGGGCGATCGGAGTCACGGAAATACGCTTATTGACAATCGGAATTCCAAAATCGCGCTCAATCTGTTTTCCTGTCGGAACAAGATCCTTTGCGAGAGTCGTGATCTTGTTGTAGATCTTTTCGTTTAACTTGTCAAGATCGGAGTCACAGCAATCCAGAAGGCTGATGCCAAGGGTGATGGTGCGGACATCCAGGTTCTCGTGCTCGATCATATTGTTAGTCTCGTTTACTTCCAGACGTGTAATCATAATCTTTTCCCTCTCCCTAATCAAATACGGTGCATTTTTGTAAAGATCTCTTCACGCTGGCACTTGATGTTGACGCCGATTCCAGCGCCGATCTCGTCGAGACCGGAAGCCATTTCATCGAATGAAACGCTTGCGCCGCTTCCGTCCACGATCATCATCATATTGAAATACTCCTGAACGATGGTCTGCGAAATATCAAGGATGTTAATTTTATGGTCCGCAAGATATGTACATACCTTTGCGATGATGCCGACGGTGTCTTTTCCTACTACGGTGATAATTACTTTATCCATGGAAATTTTCCTCCTTGTGTTGTGCCTTCCGCGTATCTTAATTTGATCCGACCCGGCAGATATGTTCTACTGAAAGGCGGGGATCTCGGGAAAGGTAGCATTATACAGTGTTAAAGCATAAAAATTTTCTTAAAATATATCATTACATCTCATAAGATGCAAGCTTTTTTTAAGATGCACCAGCGTAAAGATATAAGTGAGTTACTGTACACAGATAGGAATTTTCCGAACTGAAAATTCCGTACAATACGCGGGATGCCCGAATATGCCAGGACATTCTCTCTGGCTACAGGCTGATGATCTCCGACATCTCGTCCCGTTTCGCCACAGCCAGATGGAAATCATCCGCGTGGTACGGGCAGTCCCCCATGTCGATCTCTAAGCGTACGGTCTCGTACGCCAGTTCCGGCATATTGTTCTCCTTGCTCAGATGACCGAGTAATATGTGTTTCAATCTGCCGCCCAAAATGCAGTTCAAGAGACGCCCTGCGTTTTCGTTGGAAAGATGTCCGAAATCTCCCATGATGCGGCGCTTTAAGTAATACGGATACGGTCCCGTCTCCAGCATCCTGAGATCATGGTTGGACTCCAAAAGTACGGCGTCCAGATCCAGCAGATGGTCGATGGTATACTGGTTAAAATGCCCCAGGTCCGTTGCCACCGCCACGGACTTATTTCCTGACTGGATCCGGTATGCCACCGGGTCTGCGGCATCGTGGTCGATATGGAATGGCTTGACTGTCAGATCCCCCAGGGTGAACTCCGTGTCCGGAAGGATCGGGTGCAGAAGCTCTTCCGGATACTCTCCAAGGCCCTTGATATTTTTGATCTCATTTAACGTCCCTTCCGTCGCGTAGATCGGGACTTCATATTTCCTCGCGAGGACACCTAATCCCTTCACATGGTCGGAATGCTCATGGGTGATGCAGATCCCGTCCAGCTCGCTTGTCTTTAATCCGACCTCATTGAGCCCCTGCTCGATCCGCTTTGCACTGATCCCGGCATCGATCAGGATATGGCTCTCCTCCGTCCCTGTGTAGATGCAGTTTCCGCTGCTGCCGCTGGCAATGCTAACAAATCTCATGGTCAAGGATCTCCTTCAGCTGTCGTTTGATATCGGACTCATCCCCATTGTTATCGATGACCCTGTCGCAGAGCGCGCGGTACTCTTCCTCCGATGCCTGTCTTCCGATGATATCCTCGCACTTTTCACGGCTGTAGCCCCGGTTTGCCATAAGGCGGATGATCCGGTTCTCTTTTGTTGTGTAGACATACCAGAGTTCGTCAAAGAGGTCCTTCGGTGCGGTGTCAAAGACTGCCGCCTCGATGATCACAAGCTGCTCCTCAGCCGCTTCTGCTGCCTCTTTCATGGTCTTCCACACAAGCGGATGGATGATGGAGTTCATGGTCTTTAACGCATCCTTATTGCGGAAGATCACATCCGCCAGTGCCTTCCGGTCCACGGACCCGTCCGGGTCGAGGAATGAGGTTCCGAGGGCTTCCGTGACTTTTTTCAGTCCCTCACTTCCCGGCTCCATGAGATCGTGGGCCACAAGATCCGCCAGGATGATCTTCGCCCCAAAATTCTCTTTTAATACCGCCAGCACACTGCTCTTTCCAGCGCCGACACCGCCTGTAATTCCAATAATTTTCTTCTTCTGTTCCATTTATTTCGCCTCAAACCAGTTCTTTCCGCCATGCATGTCGATCTCCAGTTCCACCTTTAAGGATGCCGCATGGTGCATCTCCTCGGACAGGATCTTCATAACTGTCTCCTTCTCGTCCTCCGCCGTCTCGATGAGAAGCTCATCGTGTACCTGCAGGATCAGCCTGGAGCGGAGGTTCTCTTTTCTCAGTCTCTCGTCCACCCGGATCATGGCGATCTTGATGATATCGGCAGCGGTTCCCTGGATCGGGGAGTTCATCGCCACGCGCTCGCCGAAGGAACGCTGCATAAAGTTCGAAGATTTTAACTCCGGCACCGGGCGGCGACGTCCGAACATGGTGGTGACGTACCCCTGTTCCTTCGCGTGAGCCACAAGGCTGTCAAGAAATGACTTGACCTGTGGGTATGTCTCAAAATACCGCTCGATATACTCCATGGCCTCTTTTCTGGAGATACTCAAGTCCTCGCTGAGTCCAAAGGCGCTGATCCCGTACACGATCCCGAAGTTCACGGCCTTCGCGTTGCGGCGCTGCAGTGGTGTCACCTCGTTTAACGGGATGTGGAACACCTGTGACGCCGTGATGGCGTGGATATCCTGGGCAGTCTTATACGCCTCGATCAGGCGCTCATCTCCGGACATATGGGCAAGGACGCGCAGTTCGATCTGGGAATAGTCAGCATCCAGAAACAGGAAACCTTCCCGCGGGACAAAAACCTTCCGGATCTCCCGCCCAAGCTCCATACGGATCGGAATGTTCTGGAGGTTCGGCTCTGTGCTGGAGATCCGGCCTGTCGCCGTGATCGTCTGGTTGAAGCGGCTGTGAATCCGGCCATCCTCTTTGATATATGTTCCCAGACCGTCCGCGTAGGTGGAATTTAACTTTGTATACTGTCTGTAATCTAAGATCTTTTGGATCACAGGGTAATCCGGAGCGAGCTTTTCAAGGACATCTGCCGCTGTTGAATAGCCGGTCTTTGTCTTCTTTCCGCCCTTGATCTGCATCTTCTCAAAAAGGATCTCGCCTAACTGTTTCGGAGAATTGATATTGAACTCCTGGCCTGTCATCTCCCAGATCTCCTTCTCGAGAACGGCGATCTGCTTCTTCAATTTTTCGCCGTAGGCGGTGAGTTCTTCCCGGCGGACCGCAATTCCCTCATCTTCCATATGGAATAACGTATAGATCAGCGGAAGCTCGATATTCCGGTACAGCTCCTCCATTTCTTCTGCTGCCAGACGCTCTGAGAGCGGTTTCCCGGCGGCAAAAGCGGTGTATGCCATAAGTCCCGCCATGCGCGTAAAATTATCCTGTTCTTTCGCACAGGCGTCCTTATAGGACATCTTTTTGATCAGGTCTGTCCTTGACGGGACCGTCATGCCGAGAACATCCCTCGCAATGTCATCGTACCCATAAGTGTCCTTTAACGGATTTAAAAGGTACGCCGCGACACCCGCATCGTAAACGGTATCCCCGTAGGAAAGCTTCGCAAACGGCAAAGAATGCTTGAGATCCAGCACCCAGGCATGGCCTGTGCGGCAGAGCTCTTCGTACTTTCCGGCGATATAGCTTTCTGTCATAAAGCCGCCGACCGGGAAAATATAGCTTCCGGTCTCCTCAAAGCTTAAAGCGAGAGCTGTCACGGATCCGTTCTCCGCAAGAAGCTCCATACCGATGCGCTCTTCTTTCTTTGCCTTTTCAAAGAGCGCGTCCGCCTCTGAGAAATCTTCCACGAGGACAAACTGCTTCTCCGGTCCGCTCTCATTCCTGATCCCCTCGCCGAATCTCGCTGCGATGGACTTGAACTCCAGACGCTTCATGTATTCGTAAGCTTCCGGCGTGTAGAGATTCTCTAACTTCGCGTCCGCCATGGAAAACTCAATGGGGGCATCGACACAGATCCTTGCAAGCTTCAGGGAAAGCTCCGCAAGATCTCTGTGCTCCTCCAGCGCCTTTTTCGCGCGGGGCGGTTTCACCTCGTCGAGATGGGTATAGATGTTTTCCAGATTTTGATACTGCACAATGAGGTTTGTCGCCGTCTTCTCACCGATGGACGGAACACCCGGGATATTGTCAGACTGGTCGCCCATCAGGGCCTTCACCTCGATAAACTGCTCCGGTGTTACCTGGTACTCCCGGATCACGTCCTCCGGGTAATAGTTGTGTACTTCTGTGGTTCCACGGCTTGTCTTCGGAAGACAGATCCGGATATGGGTGTCGGAAAGCTGTAAAAGATCCCGGTCTCCGGAGAGGATCGTCACCTCATATCCATCTTTCTGCTCACGTTTCGCGATGGTTCCAAGGATATCGTCCGCCTCATATCCCTCTTTTGTGAGGATCGGAACACCCATGGCCGTCAGGACTTCCTTCATAAGCGGTACCTGCTCGTGAAGCTCCTCCGGCATCGGTTTTCTTGTTCCCTTGTAGGCGTCGAACATCTTATGTCGGAAGGTCGGCGCTTTTAAGTCAAAGGCCACCGCCAGGTAGTCCGCTTTCTCCTCATCGAGAACCTTGAATAAGATATTTAAAAAGCCATAGACCGCGTTCGTGTGGAGACCTTCCGAGTTCGTCAGGTTCGGCACACCGTAGAACGCGCGGTTTAAGATGCTATGACCGTCGATCAGTACAAGTTTTTCCATGTTCACTCCTGTTTTCGATAATATTTAAAAGGATCTGTAATGATCCGTCAGACATCTCTTTACAGAAATCCAAACGTATTCCAGATCCGAAGCTGCAAAAGGATCATGACGATCAGAGCCATTCCAGTCAGCGTTGAGACTGCATAGGTTGTGATCTGAAACATGGAAATATGGCGCAGCGAACGGTAGGATTCCGCGACCTTTCGTTTCAGATCTCCCACAATATCGTATGTTCCATCCGCTTCATCCAGCTTTTTTAAACCCACATCCACCATATAGTGGATCTCCAGCTCCTCCCGGCAGTTCTCACAGGTATGGATATGGTCAAGAAAATCTTCCAGTTCAGTCGGGGACAGTTCATCCTTCATATACGGGACCACCATTTTTTCTGCTTCCACACAGGTCATGGAACACGCCTCCTCTTATCAGAATTTCCTTTTATGCAAAAAAGACACGACCATCGTGAGAAAGTCATGTCTTTTCGTTTCTGCCGGCGGCCGGACTTGAACCGGCACGAAGTTACCCCCGTCAGATTTTGAGTCTGATGCGTCTGCCATTCCGCCACGCCGGCATATCTTTGCGGCTGTGTATTTCAACAGCCGCATATAATTCTATCATAAGAACATGAAAATTGCAAGGAGATTTTAGTGGTGGAACAGACGAATACCGGTGAATGCCATCGCCATTCCGTATTTATTGCACACATCGATCACGTTGTCGTCACGGACAGATCCACCCGGCTGTGCGATATACTTTACACCGCTCTTGTGGGCACGTTCGATATTGTCGCCGAACGGGAAGAAGGCGTCAGAGCCGAGAGCCACATCCTGCATCTTGTCGAGCCATGCGCGTTTTTCCTCTTTTGTGAATACCGGCGGTTTTTCGGTGAATACTTTCTGCCACTCACCGTCTGCGAGAACATCCATATACTCGTCCCCGATATAAACGTCAATGGCGTTGTCACGGTCCGCACGTTTGATCTTGTCGATAAACGGAAGGTTTAATACCTGCGGAGCCTGACGGAGAAACCAGTTGTCTGCCTTCTGACCTGCAAGACGTGTACAGTGGACACGGGACTGCTGTCCTGCGCCGATACCGATGGCCTGTCCGCCCTTCACATAGCATACGGAGTTGGACTGTGTGTACTTTAAGGTGATCAGGGAGATCATAAGGTCGATCTTTGCGGAATCCGGGATCTCCTTGTTCTCTGTCACAACGTTCGATAAGAGATCCTTATCGATCTTTAAGTTGTTTCTTCCCTGCTCAAAGGTCACGCCAAATACCTGTTTGTGCTCGACCGGTGCCGGAACGTAGGACGGATCGATCTGGATCACATTGTATTTGCCGTTCTTTTTCTGTTTTAAGATCTCAAGAGCTTCCGGTTCATATCCCGGAGCGATCACGCCGTCGGATACCTCGCGCTTGATAAGCTTTGCGGTGTCAACATCGCAGACATCGGAAAGGGAAATAAAATCGCCGAAGGAAGACATACGGTCTGCGCCTCTTGCTCTCGCGTAAGCACTTGCAAGCGGGGAAAGCTCACCGAGATCGTCCACCCAGTAGATCTTTCTTAAAACTTCATCCATCGGAAGACCTACTGCGGCACCTGCCGGAGAAACATGCTTGAAGGAAGTCGCTGCCGGAAGACCTGTCGCTTCCTTTAATTCCTTAACGAGCTGCCAGCCGTTCAACGCGTCGAGAAGGTTGATGTAGCCCGGCTTTCCGTTTAAGACTGTGATCGGAAGATCACTTCCGTCTTCCATGTATACACGGGACGGTTTCTGGTTCGGGTTGCATCCGTATTTTAATTCCATTTCATTCATGATTTGTTTTTCTCCTTTTGATACGACTAGTGATTTTTATTTACGATTCTTGTCTCATACTTTCCGGTCTCGATATCGATGAATCTTACAAAGAGGGAAACCTTGTTGTCCTCATTCAGACTCTCCCATACATTCTTTGTGAAGCTGTCGATATCGCCCTCGATGGCAATGCGTTTCGGCTCACCCTCAAAGCTCGGAAGCGGATTTCCGTCGTTCATGTAGGTGTGGATGAAACGTCCCTCACCGCTTAATGGCTTCTCATATGCGTATGTAAAGCGGCTGCAGCTATCAGGGTTTCCATCACTGCTCTTTAAGATGGACATCGCAAAATTATAGTTCCCGTTCTCAATGTGCATGATTCCGGAGATACGCGGAGTATAGTTCGGGCCGTCCGGCTCAAACTCGCGGCAGCGCAGGGACTGCTCGAAGGTCTGCTGGCGGTCCATTCCGTCGTAGATCGTATCTGTCTGGTCGCCATTTGTCACGATGGTCTTATTTCCGAGAACGCGCACCGGGGCGTAGATAATGAGGCTCGGGTCCTCGAGCTTTGACGGATCAAACGCCTGGGTACGGATCCCCTCACCGTCCTTCACAAAGACACGGTTGCGGCTGTTGCTGCTTCTTCCCATAATAAAATATGCGGTCACGGCTGTCTTTCCATCGGCTGATTTTCCGATCACGATTCCTCTTCCCGGATAAGAATTGTTTTTTAACTCCTCTGAAAGTGATAATAACTTCATGGAAGTACTCCTCCTGTTTTCGTATAAGATCACCGGAATTTGTACCGGCGACGGGTTTTAATTTTATGATAACATACTTCCTGCAGATTGAGTATTTAAAATTACTTATCAACGATCCCAGCGTTTTCTTATGAAATGCTTTCATTTATTTAACAAAATCGTAATGTGGCGTTCATGTACAAGAGGCAGGTCTTCATGATATAATATAACTGTCTTAGAAAGATAAATCTGGTACCGGACAGGCTTTCTTCCATTCGCCTATTCCGGTGCCGCATTAAAATACGATAAAAGGAGCTGATCTTCTTATGAGAAAAAATCTTTATAAATTTGCCGCTTTGACAATGCTTGCCGCATTATCCATCACCGCATGCAAAAAACACGAGGCTGTGGACATCTCTGGAATTCATACGTCCGCTGCGGAGACCATGGCGGAAACTACTTCCAATGAAACAAAGGCTGATCCGGCAGCTGACAATTCAAAAAGTGACTCCTCAAAAACTGATGCTTCAAAAGCCGGATCTTCTGAGGTCAAGACGCAAAAGGATTCC
This sequence comes from Clostridium sp. AM30-24, assembly GCF_003480435.1. Taxonomy (GTDB): domain Bacteria; phylum Bacillota; class Clostridia; order Lachnospirales; family Lachnospiraceae; genus Pilosibacter. The sequence continues at coordinate 257,831 of NZ_QUJB01000001.1, forward strand.
AACGCCTCCGACGCGTTAAGCGTGAAATCGAAGATCGCGACCGAAAAGACCGGAAAGGTCTCCATCGAATACCCGATCCTCTCCAATCTCCGTGATGCATCCATGACCCAGGCCGTCAATGAGCTTTTAAAGAAAGAGGCGACCTCGATCATCACTGCCTGGGAACTGGACACCGAAAAGGATGAGGTTTCCATCAACTGTGATCTGGTATCCCTCGATAAAAACAAGGCGGTATTTACATTCCACGGAATGGTAAACGTTGCAGAAACAGCTCATCCGTCAAATGTGCGCTATGCCGTCTCTGTGAACTTAAATACAGGATCACCGATCGGTCTGACTGCGTATGCAGATGCGGATTCCATCGCGGAATACCTTTCTTCCGATGACGTTGTGGTGGTAGAACCGGCGGATACAGCAGCTGAAGTAAAGGATTCCATCAAGTCCAGCGGAAAGGACCTCTGGCAGACTGTGTTTGCAGAATGTGATTTTACTTCCGTAAAGGACGGGACATTCCCGCAGGCGTTTTCCTACGAAAAGGACGGAGATATCTACCTGATCGTTCCGGTGAGCCATGCGGCGGGTGATTATGCCCTTGTAAAATATTCACCGGAAACAAAATAACAATAGACACATCCGAGAAACGATCCGGTTGATTTCTATCCTGCATTTTGGTATGATAAAGGGAAGGAAAAAACATGATCCGCCAGTCGTTCTATAGGCTTTGGCGGACCACAGAAAGGCTGGTATCTATTAATGGAAAATGTAACGTATATTGACCACCCGCTGGTTCAGCACAAGATCTCCATGTTAAGAAAGAAGACCACTGGTACAAATGAGTTCCGTACTCTTGTTGAGGAGATCGCAACTCTGATGGGATATGAGGCGCTCCGCGATCTCCCGCTGGAGGACGTTGAGGTCGAGACTCCGATCGAGACATGTATGACCCCGATGCTCGCGGGGAAGAAATTAGCCATCGTTCCGATCCTGCGCGCAGGTCTCGGAATGGTAAACGGTGTTCTCTCCCTCGTTCCGTCTGCGAAGATCGGCCACATTGGTCTCTACCGTGACGAGGAGACTCACGAGCCTCATGAATATTTCTGCAAGCTTCCGAACCCGATTGAGCAGAGAACCATCGTTGTCACAGACCCGATGCTCGCTACCGGCGGTTCCGCAGTTGCAGCTATTGATTTCATCAAGCAGCACGGCGGAAAGCATATCAAATTTATGTGCATCATCGCTGCCCCGGAAGGTGTAAAAAGACTCCACGAGGCACATCCGGATGTACAGATCTATGTCGGACACCTTGACCGTGAATTAAACGAGAACGCATATATCTGCCCGGGTCTCGGAGATGCCGGGGACCGTATTTTCGGCACCAAGTAATCAGAAAAACCACGATATCTGTCTCGGACCCATATTGCGGGTTCCCTGACAGATATCGTGGTTTCTTTTATCATCTGGTATTCTTTTAGATTTTTCTGGCAATTTCACCCTGCTTCTTATAAATGGAATCTGCGTCCACACAACCGCGAACACTGGATAACGGATAGATGTTGCAGTTCCTTCCAATTACAGTTCCAGGATTCAGGACGGAGCCGCAGCCGACTTCCACACAGTCACCGAGCATGGCGCCGAATTTCTTGATTCCGGTCTCGATATCGCCATCTTCAGCATGAACCTTCACAAGAAGTTTGTCAGATTTTACGTTTGAGGTGATGGAGCCAGCCCCCATATGTGCGCGATACCCCAAAATGGAATCACCGACATAATTGTAGTGCGGTACCTGAACTTTATCAAACAGGATCACATTTTTTAACTCGGTGGAGTTTCCCACGACAGCGCCCTCTCCGACAAATGCGTTACCACGTAGAAAGGCACAGTGACGGACTTCTGTATCCTTTCCGATAATAATGTTTTCACCAAGGTATGCGCTCGGCATCACCTTTGCAGTCTTATGGACCCAGACGGTTTCCCCGCGCTTCTCGTACTCATTCTCTGGGAGTGATTTTCCAAGTTCGAGAATAAATTCTTTGATATGGGCCAATGCCTCCCACGGGTAGGTAAACCGGCGGAGGAAATCCGCCGCCTGAGTGTGGGAAAGATCGTAAAGATCAACGATTTTTGTCTCTTCTTTTTTCATATTACTCCAATCTGCCGTCTAACCAGACCGCACTTCGATAAACTTTCATGATCTATTTGTTATAAAACTGAGCTGCCGCGTCAAAATATGGCCGAAGCATATAGGCGTTGTTTGTCTGCTTGACGCCGTTTGTCCTCAGCGTCACAAACCGCTCCAGCTTTTCCATGTACTCATCCGGCGTGATGGTTCCTTCTGCCACATAGGTGAGTCCCTTTTCCCAGCTTGCCGTGAGTTCCGGGTTTAGCAGCTGTCTCATAGATGCCTGACAGACGTCGAAAACGATCTCCCCCAAAAGGGTCGGCGTGATGACCTGCGTCTTCTTCGCTAATGTCAGATACTTGATATTGAACAGCTTTTTCAGGATCTCTGCCCGGGTGGCACTCGTTCCGATGCCGCTTCCCTTGATCTGGGCTCTCAGGTCCTCGTCCTCGATAAGCTGGCCGGCGTTCTCCATGGCAAGGATCATGGAACCGGAAGTATAGCGCTTTGGCGGAGATGTCTCACCTTCCTTGATATCAAGCTTTAAGAGCTTCAGCTTCTGCCCCTTTTTCAGACAGGAGAGCATAGCAAGAAGACTTTTTGCCTTCTCATCATGTCCCGGATCCAGTTCTTCCGTCTGGGAATCCTGAGAAGTGCCGGGATTTTCTCTCCGGCTGCTTCTGCTACTCTCCGCTATCTTTTTTGCCGGGACATTCGCAACCTCCAGATAACCTGTGTCAGCAAGAACTTTATAAGCCGCAAAGAACTGTTCCCCCTGCTTTTCGATTTTCAGTGAAAACTTCTGATATACGGCCGGCGGGTAAAAGATGCTTAAAAAGCGTCGTCCGATCAATTCATAAACTTTTGCTGCCAGCGGATTGATACTTCTAAGTGCCCCGAATCCCTGTCCCGTTGGAATGATCGCGTAGTGATCTGTAATCTGTTTGTCGTTCACATACTTTGTCCTCGCAATCTGTTTCCAGTTTCCGTTTTCCAGCGCGTTTGCGGCAAAATCAGCAAGAGGGGCAAAATTCCGGAGTCCGCCGATATTCCTGTGGATCTCTTTTGCCACTGCGGTGGAGAGTACTCTGGCATCTGTTCGCGGGTAAGTCACCAGTTTTTTCTCATAAAGCTCCTGAATGATTTTCAAAGTCTCGTCCGGACTGATCTTGAACATTTTTGAACAATCATTCTGAATCTCCGCGAGATTATATAATAGAGGCGGGTTCTTTGTCTCTTTTTTCTTATCCAGCGCGAGAAGTGTCCCCTCCATGGGATCAGCGTTTAAAAACCGGATCAGTTCTTCTGCCGTCTTTTTCTCCTTAAATCCATTTTCCTTATAGAGCGCAGGTGTTCCAAAATATCGGGAACCTTCCACAGCTCTCCACTCCGCTTCGATAACTGCGGTTTCGTGATCAGGAACATCAAAGGAGCCGATGACACGATAGAACGGAGTCTTTACAAATTCACGGATTTCGCGTTCCCTGCGGACAACCATGCCGAGGACACACGTCATCACACGGCCGACGGACAATACCGCTCGCTTTTCTCTTAAGTAGGATGCCACGGACGGACCGTATTTTAAGGTAAGGACTCTTGAAAAATTAATTCCCATCAGGTAATCCTCTTTTGCCCTGAGATATGCTGAGGCAGCGAGATTATCGTACTCTGTAAGATCTTTAGCCTCCCGCACACCTCGAAGGATCTCCTCCTCGGTCTGTGAATCGATCCAGACACGGCGGCGGTCCTTTCCCTTTACCCCTGCCATCTGTTCCACCAGACGGTAGATGTACTCTCCCTCACGCCCCGAGTCGGTGCAGACATAAATCGTATCCACATCTGCCCTGTTTAAGAGCCCGCTCACGATCCTGAACTGCTTCTTTACATCATCGATCACCTGATATTTGAAGGTCTTCGGAAGAAACGGCAGAGTTTCCATGCTCCAGCGTTTCAGTGACGGATCGTAGGCGTCTGGGTAACTCATGGTCACCAGATGGCCGACACACCAGGTCACGATTGCCTGCTCAGACTCGATATATCCGTCTCCTTTTCTACCGGAAACCTTCAACGCCTTCGCAAATTCCTGCGCAACGCTGGGTTTCTCAGCAATAAATAATACTTTTCCCATGAAACCTCTTTCCTGCTTATATAAATTGCGTAACTGACTGATATGGGTACAGTTACAGGTCTGTTATTGCTTCTTCTGCGGAAGCTCCGATAAGAGCACCGCGGCAAACATCAGCGCACAGCCCGCTATCATCTTCCCTGTCAGGACATCTTTTAAAAAGATCACGGAAAACAATGTTCCGAATACAGATTCCATCGAGAGAAGGATCGCTGATGTGGAGGCGCTCAAATATTTCTGTCCGCTGTTCTGTAAAAGATAGGCCACAGTCGTTGAGAACACAGAAAGATACAGCAAACCTGACAACAGAGACTTATCCAGAAGCACCGCAAAATCAAACGTTCCGTCGAGGAACGGCGCACAGCCCCAGTTGAAAATGGCCGCCGCCAGGATCTGGATTACAGTCAGAGCGATCGGGTCCTGGGTTTCCGTAAATTTGTCGATAAATACCATGTGAACCGCAAACATCAGGCCGCAGACCAATGTCAGGAGATCTCCATAGTTGATCGAAAGATCTCCCTGCAGTGACAGCAGTGCAAGCCCGATCACTGCAAGGAAGGCAGCGGCGATATTCCGTCCGCCCGGTCTCTTTTTGCTGATGATCCAGTAGAGAAACGGTACGATGATGACATACAAGGTCGTAATAAAAGCGTTCTTGCTGGCTGTTGTATACTTCAGACCGTATGTCTGAAACTGATAGGACAGACAGAGAAAAACGCCGAGGATCACGCCGCAAATGATCGTCCTGTGGTCAGCTCTCAACAAATTTTTATGGAAAAGGACGGCAAGCAGCAGTGCAGACATAGAGAAGCGGACTGCCAGAAGGTATGCCGGCGGGATAATATCCACGGAATTTTTCATCACCACAAAGGCAAATCCCCAGATCATAGTCGTCAGGATCAGGCCCAGAGATGCAAGAATCTTGATGCCGCGTTCACTCAAATTGTTCATATCAATAAAATTCCTTCGTTTGTTTCTTTTCTGCGGACTGCGCATTAAGCTTCATGGATATAAAAACGGTAACCGGTCACAGACTTCCACTCTCTTCCCGCCTCTATGATCGGTGATGGGAAGTGCGGTTTATTGACGGCATCCGGGAAGTTCTGCGTTTCAAAGCAGAATGCGGTCCTCGCATGGTAGAACGCGCCTTTCTTTCCGTTCTCCTGCTCCAGCCAGTTCGCAGTATAGAACTGCACGCCCGGCTGATCTGTGTAGACGTCCATAGCTCTGCCGCTCTCATCAGAGAAGATCTGTGCTGCAAGTCCGAAGTCGCCGCGGACATGGGAGAGACACCAGTTATGGTCATATCCATGCCCCATGACAAGCTGGTCGAAATTCTCATCGATCCGATCCCCGATCACATGGAAATCTGTGAAATCCATCGGAGTTCCCTTAACCGGGCGAACCTCTCCGGTTGGGATCGATGTCTCATCGGACGGGGTGTAAAAATCAGCAAGAATCCGCGCTTTGTGGTCAAGGACGGAACCTCCGTTATTGCCGAGAAGGTTGAAATATCCATGGTTTGTCATGTTCACCGGCGTGTCCGCATCGGAAAGGACACGGTATGTCAGCGTCAGCATATCCTCGTCTGTCAGCGTATATGTAACGGATACGATGGCGTTTCCCGGATATCCCTGATCTCCGTCCGGGCTTAAAAGGGTGAAGGTGACAGCGTTTCCCTCCTCTTCCTTTGTATTCCAGAGACGCGCGTCATAGTAATCCAGACCACTGTGCAGGTTGTTCGGGCCATTGTTCACCGCCAGGGTATACTCTTTCCCGTTCAGGGAGAACTTTCCCTTCGCGGTGCGGTTTGCGATCCGGCCCACAACGGATCCGAAATGCGGACCATTGTTTAAATAACCAACTGCGTCGTCAAATCCCAGCATCACATCGTCCATAACCCCATTTTTATCCGGAACGACCATGCGGACCCAGACGGCGCCGAGATCTGTGACGGATGCCTCAAGACCATTCTTGTTTGTTATGGTGTAGAGGCTTACCTCTCTTCCATCCGGCATTTCCCCAAAATGTTCTTTCTTCACTGACATAAAATTACCTCCTCGGTTTCGATCCTTATAAAACAGAATGTGCCTTGACACATTCTCGCGCCTCGCGCGGTCACTTGCGACAGGCTGCATCTTCGCGCGAGTGCGCATCTTTGGTACGTTACGAAACAGCATCAGGTCATATACAGGCATATGTACTGATTCGCTGTCCGCGTAAAAAGGACCCGCAAAAATAGCGGGCCCATGAATTACGTTCTGATCGACAGATGATAACGGATATCCGTCGATATTATTTTGCAGAAATATATCCCTGCTTTGTGAGAAGCTCTGCGCAGAGAACGGCTCCGCCTGCAGCACCGCGGACGGTGTTGTGGGACAGACCAATGAACTTCCAGTCATAGACGGTGTCCTCTCTTAAACGGCCGATCGATACGCCCATTCCGTTTTCGAAATCGACATCCATCTTGACCTGAGGACGATTGTCCTCCTCCATGTACTGGATAAACTGCTTCGGTGCACTCGGAAGCTCTAATTCCTGTGGAAGTCCCTTGAAGTTTACAAGCTTCTCGATGAGCTGTTCCTTGGAAGCTTTCTTTCTGAATTTTACGAACGCCGCAGCTGTGTGACCATTTAATACCGGAACACGGACGCATTGGCATGTGATCACCGGCTCTTTTGCCTTTACGATCACGCCGCCCTCTAAGTGACCCCAGATCCTAAGCGGCTCCTGCTCACTCTTCTCTTCCTCGCCGCCGATGTACGGGATCACATTCTCTACCATTTCCGGCCAGTCCTTAAAGGTCTTTCCTGCTCCGGAAATAGCCTGATATGTAGTAGCGACTACCTCGTACGGCTCGAACTCTCTCCACGCACTGAGTGCCGGAGTGTAGCTCTGAATCGAGCAGTTCGGCTTTACTGCGATAAATCCATGGGTCGTGCCGAGTCTCTGCTTCTGGAACTTGATCACCTCAAAGTGATCCGGGTTGATCTCCGGAATTACCATCGGAACATCCGGTGTCCAGCGGTGCGCGCTGTTGTTGGAAACCACCGGAGTCTCTGTCTTCGCGTAAGCTTCCTCGATAGCGCGGATCTCTTCCTTTGTCATATCAACGGCGCTGAATACGAAATCAACGGTCTTGGATACCGCATCCACGTCGTTTACATTCATAACAACTAAATTTTTAACTTTTTCCGGCATCGGAGTCGTCATTTTCCAACGGCCTCCAACGGCCTCCTCATATGTTTTTCCTGCGGAACGAGGGCTTGCAGCCACGGTCGTCACTTCAAACCATGGATGATTCTCCAGGAGAGAGATAAATCTCTGTCCCACCATACCTGTTGCTCCAAGGATACCAACTCTAAGTTTCTTTTCCATCACACATATCTCCTCATCTCAGCCTGACAGCCATTCTCTGCCATCAGCCTGCCATTTTCCACCTGTCGCGGACATATGTCTCTATGCGCAACACTTGTGTTGTTGTCTATCCTAACTCAAAACGACAAAAAATGCAAGTAGTAAATGGCATGAGTTTACCATACTAACGTATTAAACGTTACTGCTTACGCCTTGCGCAAACAATAACTGATATCAGTAACGATTAAACGATTTCAAGCGCTACATGGATCATGTCAGCGAAGGATGTCTCGCGCTCCTCGGCTGTCGTCTTCTCGCCTGTCACCATAGAATCAGATACAGTCAGAATCGAAAGGGCGCGCGCCTTTGCGAGAGCCGCGTTTGCGTAGAGGGCCGCTGTCTCCATCTCCACTGCCAGTACACCCATATCCGCGAACTGGAGTCCGTCGTGTTTCTTTTTTTCCGGCTCATAGAACAGATCGGAAGTCAGGACGTTTCCAACGTGATATGGAAGGTTTTCCTGCTCTGCGTGGAAGACGGCTTTAATCAGGAGTCCGAAGTCCGCGATCGGCGCGAAATCTCCCGGGAGTCCGAATTCTCTCACATAATTTGTCTGTGCGCAGGCACCCATGGCGAAAACAAGGTCACGGATATGGACATCCTCGGAGATCGCCCCTGTGGTTCCCACACGGATCAGTGTCTTTACGCCGTATCCCTCGATGAGCTCGTGTGTGTAGATTCCAATGGACGGGCATCCCATTCCTGTTCCCATGACAGAGACAGGTTTATCACGGTAAAAACCGGTGTAACCAAACATATTTCTTGTAGCGTTGAACTGCTTTGCGCCCGCAAGGAAATTCTCAGCGATAAATTTCGCGCGGAGCGGATCACCCGGAAGTAAAATAGACGGCGCGATCTCACCCTGTTTTGCTGCAATATGAGGTGTTGGTGTATTCATATAGGTTCCTCCTTTTCCCGGACAGGATCTGTCCGGATCATGATTTTCATTCAAGTTCAGATTAAAAGGATCGTACGATCCAATTCTATTATAACCGGACTTTCGTTCCTTTTCCAGCCCTCTTTGCTGCTTTCAGCCGGTTGAGGGCAACTTCTTTTCCTTTATAATCCGCGGTTCCGTCCATATCCGGCAGATATACATGTTCCAGCGTATCTTCCTTTTCCAGCCGGATTCCGCAAACACCGCGGCTGTTCTTTTTGAGCTCCGGGATTTCCTCCATCTGGAACTTTAAGAACATTCCGCCAACGGTCTGCAGGACTACGTCGCGGGTTCCGTCGATCTCTGTGCCGATCTCGCGGATCTCCGTAAGTTTATCCCCTTCTGCCAGCTTTGTTGCCACAACAGTCCTGTTCGCTGTTACAAACTCCTCACCCGGGACGATCTTCACCGCCGCCTGAGCCGTCGCAAACAGGAATTTTCTGCCGTTCAGTCCGGACGCCGGGATCATTAAGAGGATCGTCTCCGTTCTTCCGTCAAACTTGCTGACATTCTCGATCGGGATTCCCTTGTCCTTCATCTTCAACGTCGGGAACTCAGCAACTTTCACCTGATACAGGGTTCCTGCATCGGAGAACATACAGAGCCTGTCATCTGTCATGACCGGAAGTACCCGGATATTTTCGCTGTCCACGGTCTCCTGATTTCTCTCATAGATCGAGCGGTCCATCGTCTTACAGTAGCCAAACCGGTCCATGACAAAGATCACTTCCTTCGCCTCTTCCTTCGCCTCCACATAGACCATCTCCTCACCATCCTCGATGAGAGTTTTTCTCGGCTCGGCAAACTCTGCCTTGATAGCGTCGAGGTCTTCTTTGATCACCGCATCCATATTTTTCTGGTTGGCTAAAATATGTTTATACTCACGGATCTTCCGCAATGTCTCTTTATATGCTTTCTGGAGCGCAAGGATCTCAAGACCGATGAGCTTGTAGAGACGCATCTCCAGGATCGCCGCTGCCTGACGCTCGGTAAAGTGAAGATTCTTCGCATCCGCCTCAAAGCCAGGTACGCGGAACCGGATCTTCTCCGTATTTCCGGTCATCAGGCACTCCTTCGCGTCCTTCATGTTCTTTGAACCACGGAGAACTGCGATAATAAGGTCGATCACGTCACAGGCCTCGATGAGACCTTCCTGTACCTCCTTCTTTTCCAGTTCTTTCTGAAGCAGAACGTTGTACTTCTTTGTCATATTCCGGTACTGGAACTCCAGAAATGTATTCAGGATCTGTCTGAGGTTCATCGTCTCCGGGCGTCCCTCATCGATGGCGAGCATGTTGACGCCATAGGTATCCTCAAGCTTTGTTTTCTTGTAGAGGATCGCTTTGATCTTATTGACATCCGCGTCCTTCTTTAATTCCAGGACAATGCGGATTCCCTCTTTGTTTGACTGGTTCGAAATATCCACCACGTCGGTAAGCTTTCTCGTCTCCACGAGATCAGCAATATCCATGAGGAATTTGTTGATCCCGGCACCGATCATTGTGTAGGGGATCTCTGTGATCACAAGCTTATCACGGTCTGCCTTCCTTCTCCCAAGCTCCACCTCGATCTTTCCACGAAGTTTGATCTTTCCGGATCCTGTCTCGTAAATCTGTAAGAGATCGCTCTTATTGGCAATGATACCGCCTGTGGGAAAATCCGGACCCGGCATATATTCCATCAGCTCTTCCACCGTGAGAAGACGGTTATCGATATAGGCTTTCACAGCATCGATGACTTCTCCTAAATTATGGGTCGGAATGCTGGTGCTCATGCCGACAGCGATTCCCTCCGCACCGTTAACGAGAAGATTTGGCACACGGACCGGAAGAACTTCCGGCTCCTTTTCCGTTTCATCGTAGTTTGAAACGAAATCTACGGTCTTATCGAGGTCTTTTAAATAGACTTCCTCCGCAAACTTCTTTAAGCGCGCCTCTGTATATCGCATGGCAGCGGCACCATCCCCCTCGATGGATCCGAAGTTTCCGTGGCCATCGACCAGCGCCATGCCCTTTTTAAAGTCCTGAGACAGGACAACTAAGGTCTCATAGATGGAGCTGTCACCGTGCGGGTGATATTTACCCATAGTGTCGCCCACGATACGCGCTGACTTTCTGTGGGGCTTATCGTAGTCCAGATGAAGCTCACTCATATCATAGAGAACCCGGCGCTGTACCGGTTTTAAACCGTCTCTTGCATCCGGAATTGCACGGGAGGTAATGACACTCATGGAATAGTCCAGATAGCTCTTCTGCATCTCCTCCGAATATTCAGTTCGCAATATTTTTTCAGACATGGTAAACTCTCCTTCTATGCGTCGATCTCTGCCTCATCGGCATGGTCATAGATAAATTTTTTTCTCGGCGGAACATCATTTCCCATTAGAAGCTCCGTCACTTCGCTTGCCATGCGGGCATCCTCGATCTCCACACGCTTTAAGACACGGTTTTCCGGGTTCAGCGTTGTCTCCCAGAGCTGATCCGCGTCCATCTCGCCGAGACCCTTATAACGCTGCAGAGTAAAGTCCCCGGCGTGGCTTTTTCGATACTCCTCTAACGCCTTATCATCGTACAGATAACGTTCTTCCCCCCGCTTCGGAACCACCTTGTAGAGCGGCGGCATTGCGATATATACATGTCCGTCGTAGATCAGCTCCGGCATAAAGCGGTAAAGGAACGTCAGGAGCAGCGTGTCGATGTGGCTTCCGTCAACATCGGCATCCGTCATCAGGACGATCTTGTCATATTTCAATTTCGTGATATCGAAGTCATTTCCGTAACCCTCAGAGAATCCACATCCAAAGGCATTGATCATGGTCTTGATCTCAGCATTCGCGAGAACCTTGTCCATAGACGCTTTTTCAACGTTTAAGATCTTTCCGCGGATCGGCAGGATCGCCTGAAACTGGCGGTTTCTTCCCATCTTCGCGGAGCCGCCGGCGGAGTCTCCCTCGACGATGAAGATCTCACACTTCGACGGGTCGCGGCTTTCGCAGTTCGCGAGTTTTCCGTTACTGTCGAAAGAGAACTTTGACTTGGAGAGCATATTCGTCTTCGCCTTCTCCTCGGCTTTCCGGATCTTTGCGGATTTTTCCGCGCAGGCGATGATCGCCTTTAAGGTGTCGAGATTTCGGTCGAAAAACCTTTCCAACTCGTCTCCAGTCATGGTGAACACAGCCTTTGTCGCATCGGCGCTGGCAAGCTTTGTCTTTGTCTGTCCCTCGAAGATCGGATCCGGGTGTTTCACCGCCACAACGGCCGTCATGCCGTTTCTTGTGTCAGCGCCGGTAAAGTTGCTGTCCTTCTCTTTTAAAATGCCGAGTTCCCTCGCGTAGGAGTTGATCAGCTGGGTGAACTTCGTCTTGAATCCCACCAGGTGGGTTCCGCCCTCCTGGGTGAAGATATTGTTGCAGAATCCGAGAATATTCTCCTCGAAGGCGTCAACGAACTGGAACGCCACCTCCACCTCGATCTGGTCCACACTGCCTTTAAAATACACCGGCTCATGAACCGGCTCTTTTCCGTTATTTAACTCACGGACATAGGCGATGATCCCATCCGGCTCGTGGTAGGTGATCATCTCCTCCTCACCGGCGCGTTTGTTCACATAGCGGAGCGCCAGGTTCGGGTTTAAATAGGCAGACTCATGAAGACGGCTCTTTAACCACTCCGCCTTAAATTTCGTCTTCTCGAAGATCGTCGGATCCGGCAGGAAGTTGATCTCTGTTCCTGTCTCCTTTGATTTTCCGATCACAGGAAGAAGCCCATCCTTCAGTTCAATCACCGGATGTCCCTTCTCATACTCATCATAATATACTTTTCCATCCCTGGAAATTTTTACCTTCATCCGGTCAGACAGGGCGTTTACGACGGAAGAACCGACGCCATGAAGTCCGCCGCTGGTCTTATAGGAATTATTATCGAATTTTCCGCCAGCGTGAAGCGTGGATAGAACCACACGTTCTGCGGACACGCCTTTTTTGTGCATCTCCACCGGGATTCCCCGTCCGTTATCCTTTACGGTACAGGACCCATCCGCCTCTAACGTCACCGTGATCTCCGTACAGAATCCTGCCAGGTGCTCGTCCACCGCGTTGTCAACGATTTCATATATCAAATGGTTTAAGCCCTTTGTTCCAACGCCTCCGATGTACATTCCGGGACGCTTGCGGACTGCCTCCAGTCCTTCCAGTACGGTAATACTGTCAGCATTATACTGTGCTTTCGCCATGCAAAGACCTCCAATACAAGTCATAAACTGCGGCAGGAAACTTCTCCGCCGCAGCTTTGTTTTATTTTTCATACTGCTGCGCATAGACCGCAGCCACGTTTCTTAGTCAGCTTTTCCTATTATACACTTAAAACTTCCAGATTTGCAAGCATTTTCTATCGAACATATATTCGAAGCGTGATTTTGCATTGAAAGCAGACTGGATAGTGTCTTTCTGCCCGTCTGCTGGCAACGCAATATGGTCATCGGCAAATACGCCGGCGTCCTCTGAGTAGCGCAAAATGCATTTTTATCAGAACCTTATAAGACAGATCTATCTGAATCGTACTTTCAAAACCATCATCTTTACATATGAAATAAAGTTTTCAACTGACATGTCCAGTCAGTTGTCCCACTTTGGCAAAGAACGATCCGCAGCCCTCATCTAATACCACTTTCCCTGTTCACGATACAAAAACGCATACTTCCCACCAGACTTTATCAGTTCTTCATGCGTTCCCTGCTCGACGATCTTTCCCTTGTCAAACACAAGAATCCGATCGGCAAGTTGGGCCGAGCCAATTCGGTGGGTTACGATAAACGCCGTCTTCCCCTCCGCCATCCTTGCAAACATGCGGTACAAACGGGTTTCCTCCAGCGGGTCGATACTGGCCGTCGGCTCGTCCAGCACAATCATGTCATGCTCCTTATAGAGTCCCCTGGCAATGGCGATCCGTTGCCACTGGCCACCCGAAAGTTCGGCACCACCAAACTCCCGGCCGAGAAGCGTCCCGAATTTCTCCGGATACAGATCGGAGTTCCCGTACTCCACTCCAGCAAGAGACGCAGCCCGTTCCATCTCCTCCGCATCCCGACATTCTAGCTCCTTCAAACAAATATTGTCATCCAGTCGCATCCGGTATTTCTGGAAATTCTGGAAGACTGCAGACTGAGAGACAAAACTGTCCCGTTCCCGCAAAATCCACCCAGAGGAAGGCTCATACAGTCCCAGAACAAGCTTTACGAAGGTAGTTTTTCCAGCTCCGTTTTCACCAACGACCGCAACCGTCTCCCCCTTCCGAATCCGAACCGATATTCTATCGAGAGACGGTCGGTCGGCATTGGGATAGGCAAAAGAAACGTCTTCCACAATGACGGCACAGCTTTCCCTGCCGCTTTCACTTTCCTCTGCAATACAGCAGCCGCCAGAAGCTCCTCTGACCTGGCCATCGTCGGCCGCAAACCCATTCTGCCGGCAAAACTCAAGATAATTCCCTACCGACGCCATGTGTCGTGAAATATTTCCGGCGCTTCTCGCCACGATGTTCTCCATGAACCGGAAAATGGAATCAATGGAAGTGAACACCGCCGCAAACGCCCCAGCCGAGATGTTCCCGGAAAGCAACGACCGCACCAGAAGAAAGAGCACTCCGAGATATCCCAGAAGAGTCAAAACACGCATCAAAAGCTCTGTTCGATACAACCTGGAATCTGTCTCCCATAGCTTCTTATCATACTTTGCAAGCACCGCCCGAAATCGTTCCATGAAAAAGCCGACAGCTCCCAGCGTCCGAGTCTCCTTCCAATACCTCTTATCAATCATGCAGTCCGAATAATACCGGTACTCCCTCTCGAGAGCTGCCGTCTCATCGGTCAGCCGCCGATACGCCTTTCTTTTTATCACCTGGGCACACACCATAGGACTAAAGATAAACAGCAACGAAAGAACCAGGATCGGATCCAGGCGGTACAAATACACCCCCATGAACGCCACATACGGCAGATTGAACATGGCAATCGAAATCACGGCTCTGAGAAGCTGCACGGTCCCGTTGATTCCTTGCCGGGCTTTCTCAATCGTTTCCAGAGTCGTCTCCTTCTCGAACTCATACAGCGGCAACTGCGCCGTCTGTGTGTGAAACTCTCTTGTCAGCGTGTTCACTGCCCTAGGATTGAAAATATGCTGCCCAATAAAATTGCCAGCTCCATTCAGTACCTGCACATAGACCGCGGCCGCTCCTACCCACAGAGCTCCAGAATAAGCGGCCTGGAGTGAGTTTCTCTCCACAGCGCTCTGTAATCCGTCAAAAAACACCTGTCTTGCCAGTGTTTCTAACGCCCACGCCGTACCGTGTAGAACATTCACGACAAGAAACAGCAGAAACACAACAGGCATGGCTCCGGCGATCTTTAGAAATAAGTGAACTACTGCGGAGACCCCGATAAAACATTCTTTTTGTCTCTTCATCCCTGATACCAGCTCCTTTGACTGTCGTACATCTCCCTGTACAACCTGTTTTCTCTGTACAGCGTCTCATGGCTTCCTGAACCGGAAACTCTCCCGTTCTCGATCACAAAGATAACGTCTGTCTGTCTCGCGCTTGCCAGCCGATGACTGATCGTAACAGAGGTATATTTCTGGTTAATGATACGGAATTTTTCGTACAGCGCACTCTCTGCAGCAGGATCCAACGCCGCCGTCGGTTCATCTAAAATCTTCACAGGGCGGTCGCTCACAAGACACCGGGCGATTGCCACCCGTTGCCACTGCCCGCCGGACAGGTCTTCCGAGTTCCTCACGATCTTCCCCAGTTTCGTCTCCATCCCATGCTTTAAGTCAGACACGATCTCGCCTAACTCCATCATATCGACAACATCTTGAAAACGAACCAGATTGATTTCGTCTCCGCACAGTTTTTCCACATCCCCGATGGCAATATTCTCATAGAGCGAAAGTCCATATCTGGCAAAATCCTGATAGACAATAGAGAAAAAACCTGCGATCCGTCCGGGGCCCCACTCCCGAATATCCGTTCCGTTAATCAGAATTTGTCCCTCATAATCATCATATAGCCCAGCGATCAGCTTCGTAATCGTAGTCTTCCCACACCCGTTTGCGCCGACAAATGAATAGCTTTTCCCGGCTGAAATCTGAAACGAGAGATGGTCAAGCACCTTTCGCTTAGTCCCCGGATAGGCAAAAGTAACATCGCGAAACTCCAGCGAAGAGAACTCCGGCAATTCACAGCTCACGCTCTCCGCCTCCCTAAAATCCATTTTGGTAAAGGTTTCAACATCATGAAAAAACTCGTTATATTTCGCGATCTCGCTGACGCTGTGGAGCAGACTCCAGGACATGAGTTGGACCAGTGAGAATATATTCGAAACCAAAGCCATAAATATACCAATCGTAATCTCTCCTGCCACGACGCCAGGAAGCAACGCAGTCATCACCACGATCGCGATCAACACCAAGGAGATGCTGCCAAGTTTCGCCTTCGCAAAAGATTTCAGATTCACCCTCGCGTTTACTCCGAGCCATTTCTTATAGGCACTCTCCCACTCACCATTGAAATATCCGGCCCAGCCAAACAAAGTCCTCTCTTCCGCCGCATCCCTTCCGGTCAAAAGCCTGGAAATATACTCATACCGCCGCTTTAGCCCCTGGGTCTCGCTGATTCCGGCATAACTGGCTCGCCCTCCGGCCAAAGACAGCATTACCAAAGGCACCGCACAGGCCGTCACAGCCAAAGCCGCTGCTGGCACATATCGAAACATCACCAGAAATAAACCCAGCGCTTTCCATACCAGCGCCAAAAACGCCAGCAACGCCTGAAACGCATTCAAGATACTCTCATCCGTATCAGTGGAAATCTTCGTGATCAGATCCCAACTCTCCGGATTCTCCACATATCGATATCGAAGATCAGCGACCTTCTCCACCATCTCCGTTCCGAACCTCTCTCGCACATCGATCCGTAGCCGCCCCACCAGAAGATCGAGAAGTTGGTTGGAAATCCAATCGAAGCTCACTAGTAGAGACACCGCAGTCAGCGCTCTCCCAACGTCGGCATACTCCCCGGACCGCAAAAGCCCTATCGCCGCATCAATGAAGGCCCCTGTCGCCAGTGTGAGCAGAGCTGGCGTAAGCCCTTGGAACAAATACAGTAACATCACTGCTACCGAGACACCAGCGCTGCATCGAACGCACAGTCCGACCGCACTCAAAATCGAATACCTCTTACCCCGTTTAATCATAATCACACCCCTTTATATTTTGATTACGAATAAATGTTCCAGAATCGTACACAATATTCATCAATCCATTTTTAGCAGATAACGGCAATAATTGATCCACCTTTTTGTCAAGAGCATACATTTTACAAAATGAATATATAATATCCCCGCAGTCCCACCATGCTTTTTCAGACAGTTTTTCGGAAGAAAAAAGCCTGCGGGAACGCTCCCACAGGCACATATTTTCTTAAATTTTAAACTCCTCCGAACCGAAACACAACTCCGATCACTGCGGATGCCGCGATAAACGCAACCGGATGGAGTCCTTTCGTCTTTTTGCAGACTGTCGTCAAATAATAAAGCACTGCAAGAAGAACGATACTGCGAATGCTGATCAGGTCTGTGATCTTTCCGCTTGCCGCAAATGCGTCCTTGTGAAGAAGAACTAAGGACAGCACGGAAAGTCCTGCTGCCGCGATCAGTCCTGTGGATGCCGGGCGGAGTCCGTAGAAAGCGTTCTGGACGTACTTGTTTGTCTTGAATGCCTTTAAGAATCCTGCAATGATCAGGATCACGATAATGGACGGTGTGATCAGACCGAGTGTAGCAATTACTGCACCAGCAGGACCGGCACTTGTGAATCCGACGTAAGTTGCCATGTTTACGCCCATCGGTCCCGGTGTGGACTCGGAGATTGCCACCATGTCAGCCAGCTGACCATAGGTAAACCAGCCCGTCTTATCGGAAATATTGTAAAGGAACGGAAGTGTTGCCATTCCGCCGCCGATCGCAAAGAGACCGGCTTTAAAAAATTCAAAGAAAAGTCGGATCAGGATCATCATTTGGAGGCTGCCTCCTTATTTTTCAGGATAATTCCAGCCGCAGCCGCGAAAATCACGAATACGATCGGAGAAAGGTCCGTAAGTGTAGATCCGAGGATCACAAGCAGGCAGATCACAAGGGTCGGCATATCGATAACCGCCTTTTTCCAGAGTTTCACCACTGCGTTGAAGATCAGAACGCAGACACAGACACGGATCCCTGCAAAGGCGTTCTGAACGATTGCGAGATGTGCGAAGTTTTGGATAAACGCAGCGATCACTGTAATAATGATCAGAGATGGAAATACAACTCCCAGAGTCGCAACGATCCCTCCGATCGGACCAGCAAGTCCCTGGCCGACGAAAGTCGCCGTGTTTACCGCGATAACGCCCGGGGTACACTGGCCGATCGCGTAATAGTCCATCAGTTCCTCTTCTGTTGCCCAGTGTCTCTTCTCAACGACCTCTCTCTGGAGGATCGGAAGCATCGCGTATCCGCCGCCAAAGGTAAGACCGCCGATGCGGGCAAACGTAAGGAAGAGATCCAGTAATTGATTCATGTTTTTTCTCTCCTTTATTCCAAACTTGTGTATTATCATAGCTCAAAAACGAAAAAAAGGCAAGAAAAAGGAATCATGAATTCCCTTTTCCTGCCTTCTGTATAGATTCTTTATTCAAGATCCTTTTCCGGAACCATGCCGTTTAAAAGGTCTAAAACGGCTGTATTATCAACGACCATGATCATATCTGATCCATCAAGCTGCACATAGCGGTATGTCCGGTTCGGATCCGCATAGGTGCCCACATAGATCGTGAGAGATTTCTTCTCACCGTTTACAGTAAGCTCTGCCTGAAACGTAATGCGGGTATCGGTCGTAAGGTCTGTATTGGCAAGATCCTGCTCTGCAAGATGGTAGCTGGCATAATCAAAGGCCTTCAGGTTGTTGATTCCATTTGCGATCGTTGTCAGCGCTTCGTTGTCAGCACTTGTGATCTCTGTCGTCTTTCCGTCCATGGTAATAGAAACCTTCTGAAGATCAGACGGAGCGATCTGAAGTGTCAGGCCGTCCCGGACTACCAGAGTATCATATTCAAAGACAAGGGAATCTACTGTAGACGCTTTGACCAGATATAATTTCTTTCCATCGGAGAGATAATAATTCCCGTCTGAATCCTTATTTCCAATATCAAAAGTAACCTCTCCTTTTTCGCTGTCCGTGATCGTTACCTCATACGCCGGTTCATCAAAACCGTAGTCAGAAAGATTTTCCGCATCTCCCACCTCGGAGATCGCATGGAGATTCAGAAAATTCTGGGCCATTGCCTCGAATTTTTCCTGATTGAGCGGGATTTCCGGCTCCATGGCATCCAGCCATACCCCGTCTTTTTTCTTAAAGATCATATCGGCATCCGCGCTGGAATAATCAAAATCGATCGGAGCCTTTAAAGCGCAAACCTCAATATCCGCTCCGGAAAAGTCCGGTTCCACTACATCATCGCGGATCTCGGAGATCTCTACCTTCGGAGATCCGGATTCCTTTGTGCCGGAAGAAGAACATCCGGTAAGTCCTGCAGAAAGTGCCGCAGTCAGGAGCAGAGCTCCGAATAATACATGTTTTTTCATATCTGGTAATCCTCTCATGATTGATTTGATTGGTGAAGCCGTCAAAGGCATGTCCGCATGCATCTGACAGCTTTCGTCCACTATAGCATACCCCTGTGTACATTTTGTGAAATGGATCCATAATTCTTTGAAAATCTCTTCCGTGTGCTGTCAGAGCTCAGCTGCAGCCGGTGCTTCCCCCAAAAAGTGGATCCTGTCTGATACCTGTGTTCCGAATGCCGTTGTATAGATATCAAGATATTCTTCGTAAGGGCAGGGAAGCCTGTTGGAAAGCATCTCCATCTCAGTTCCCCAAAGATCGACGTAGTACGGCAGCACTGTAAAGCCGTTCCGGAGATAAAAGCTTTTTCTTCGGGTTCGGATCACAAGTTCTTCCTCATCGACGCATTTTGTGCTCTCGATCTCAATAATGATCCGCATCCCCTGATATCGCTCCTTTAGCGCCTGCAGCACCGCGGAACCGGTTCCCTGACCTCTTCTTTCAGACGCGATGGCAAAGTAGTCGAGAAGAACCCGGTCTCCCGATTTTGCCATGATCGCAAGTCCGAGAAATGTATCATTCTCTTCTGCCGACAGAATCTCCACAAGGCCTGTCTCCTGTCCGGATATGATCATGGAGAAAGGCTTCTTCTCACCGGCAGGGAAGGCTGTCTCGTAGAGTGCATGGATCTCCATAAGACGTTCTCCTGAAAATACCTGCTTTAATTCGATTGACATCGCTTGTCTCCTTTCCACTCATCAGACACCTGCAGATCATACCTGCAGCCCTCTGTGCTCACTGGTTGTCCAGTCTGATTCCCGCAAGCGCCTTTGCGAACGCATTATTTACTGGTTCTTCCGCCTCTCTTTTCTGGCGGTTTAGATATCTTGCAACGTCCTTCTTCGAGATACCTGCGCCCTCTTTTTCTCTCCGGCTCTTAAATGCCGAGAGCTTTTCCTTGTGACCGCAGGTGCAGACGAAGATCTGTCCGTCCCCTTTTCCGCGCAGCTCCATCCGTTTATGGCAGACCGGGCAGCGTGCATTGGATGTCCTTGCGACAGTTTCCCTGTATCCGCATTCTCTGTCCTGGCAGACGAGCATCTCGCTGTTCTTTCCTTTTACGGCCAGAAGAAATTTTCCACACTGTGGGCAGCGCTTTCCGGTCATATTATCGTGGCGGAAGCTTCCCTGTCCCTGTTTGATTTCGGAGATCAGATCCTCAGAGTAACTTCGGATTTCCTTCATAAAGACAGTCCGGCTCTCCCTTCCTTTCGCGATGGCTGAAAGGCGCATTTCCCACTGGGCTGTCATATCAGGCTTTTTCAGATCTTCCGGTACCAGTTCCAGAAGCTGCTTTGCCTTGGATGTGAGCCAGATCTCCTTCCCCTTTTTTTCAAGAAGAAATGAGGAGAACAGTTTTTCAATGATATCTGCCCTTGTGGCTACGGTTCCAAGACCGCCCGTCTCGCCAAGGGTCTTTGCGAGCATCTTATCATCTGATTCCATAAATGATATCGGATTTTCCATGGCAGATAAGAGAAGACTCTCCGTAAATCTCGCTGGCGGCTTCGTTTTTCCTTCCGTCAGAATAAAACGGGGATTTGTGAAAGAATCACCCTCAGAAAGCTCCGGAAGATTCTGGCTGCGTTCGGACTCAGACTCCGGATCCGTTGTTTCCAGTGATTCATCCTGCTCCTCATACACCGCTTTCCAGCCTGCGGACTTCACAATGTTTCCGTGGGCAGTAAACCTCTCACCGCCGCTCTCCGCGACGACCGATGTCTGTTCATATTCATACGCCGGATACAGCACCGCAAGAAATCTCCGCACCACAAGATCATAGATCCGTCTCTCGTCGATCGTCATATGGGTGAGATCCACGAACTGTTCCGTCGGGATGATCGCATGGTGGTCAGAGACCTTCGCATCATTTACAAATCCCGGTCTTGCCTTGATTTCCTTGTTAAACAGGGTTCCTGAAAGTTTCCGATAAGGCCCCACCGCGCAGGCTTTCAGTCTTTCCCGGATCGTCGGCACGATATCCGCAGTCAGATAACGGGAATCTGTTCTCGGGTATGTTAACACTTTATGATTCTCGTAAAGTCTCTGCATGATATCAAGGGTCTTCTTTGCCGGATAGTCAAACCGACGGTTCGCCTCCCGTTGGAGCTCTGTCAGATCATATAAAAGCGGCGGCTCCGTGTGCTTCGGTGTCTTCTTCACGGAGACAATCTTAAGGGGCGTTCCGGATATTTTCTCCAGGATCGTCTGCATCCGCTCCTTATCAAAAGAGGACGTGCTGTTTGATTTTTTGTCTCTCCAGATAAGCTTTAAAGCTCCTGCCTCCGCCCGGATTCCGTAATATGGCTTCGGCACAAAGTTTCTGATCTGTTCCTCCCTCTTTGCGATCATGGCCAGTGTCGGTGTCTGGACGCGCCCGCAGGATAACTGGGCGTTATATTTACAGGTCAACGCTCTCGTGGCGTTAATCCCCACAAGCCAGTCCGCCTCCGCCCGGCACATGGCGGCAGCGTAGAGCGGTTCATACTCCTTTCCGCTTTTCAGCGAAGCGAAGCCTTCCCGGATCGCCTTGTCCGTCACGGAAGAGATCCAGAGACGTTTCAGGGGCTTATCCGTCCCCGCCTTTTTTAATATCAGTCTCGCTACAAGCTCGCCTTCCCGCCCGGCATCCGTGGCGATCACGATGTCACCCACATCTTTCCTGTGGATCTGGCTCTTTACCGCCTGATACTGTTTCCCGGTCTGCTTTATGACCTCCAGACGGAAGGTTTCCGGCATCATCGGGAGGTCTTCCATCTTCCATTCTTTATATTTCTTATCGTAGTCCTCCGGGTCCGCCAGAGTCACCAGATGCCCTAATGCCCAGGTGACGATATATTTGTCACCTTCCAGACATCCGTTTCCGGAACGGCTGCATTTTAAGACACGAGCGATGTCGCGTCCCACCGAAGGTTTCTCGGCAATGACAAGTGTTTTCACCTGTTTACTCCTCTCCGCTCTCAAACATCAGCCGGAACAGGCGTTTTCCGCCTTCGGTCCGGAAGTTTCTGGCAAACACGCTCTTCTGGGTATCCGACGTCGCTCCATCCTCGAAGAGATTGACGAGGAAATCCGCCTCCACAAGGATCTGGTAATCCAGCCCGTCAATATTGTCATAGGTATGGTGATGACCTACCAGATAGCAGACGCGGTCAATGACCTCCTCTGGCCAGGAAAGAGCGGTGAGCATGGTCCGCGCCTCGCCCGGTCCCTCAAGCTCCTGATATTTTCCGGTATTCCGTCCATACTTCTCTTCCGCCTTGTGAATTCCGATATCATGAACGATGGCTGCCGCCTCGAGGATTTCCTGAGTATAAGGATCGAGCTTTTCCTCCAGACCGATCAGCCTTGCAAATTCGTGGACCTTTAAAAAATGCTGGATCCGCTTTACATCCCTGTCATCGTAGCGTATCATTTCATATAAGAGTTCATCAAGTCTCGTCATGTGTGTCCATCTCCTCTTTATTAAAAATTTATAGCATCGTTTCGGTTTCTACGCTGTCTGTCCCGTACTGTTTTCTTTCTCGTTACAGATTCAGTTTCTCATACTTCTCTTCCATAAAGCAGTCGAGACGTTTTTTCAATTCCTGATTCTCTTCCTCCTCCAGATCCTCATCCCGCTCCAGAAGCCGGTTCACATCCTCGGATACTTTCTTAAGAGTCACCGCGTCTGTGTAGATATCCGCCAACCGGAACTCCAGATCGCCGCTCTGGCGTATCCCGAAGATATCACCGGGACCACGGAGCTTCAGGTCTTCGGAGGCAATATAGAAGCCATCGTTAGACTTATTTAAGACATCAAGACGCCGGTTCTTCTCTTTATTGCCGGAGGCATTCACCATAATGCAGTAGGACTGCCTGTCTCCTCGTCCGACACGACCGCGGAGCTGATGGAGCTGCGCCAGACCGAACCTTTCGGCGTTCTCTATCATCATCACCGTGGCATTCGGCACATTCACCCCGACTTCTATGACCGTGGTGGAGACAAGAACCTGAATCTCCCCCGCAGCAAATTTTTCCATGATCTGATTCTTCTCTTTTCCCTTCATCTTCCCATGAAGATACTCCACCCGTATCCCCGGCAGGTGCTCTCTGAGAATCTTTGTATAATCCAGAACATTCTCAGCCTCGATCATCTCGCTCTCCTCCACCATCGGGCAGATCACATAGGCCTGTCGGCCATTTTTCACCTCATTTTCAATAAATCGGTATGCCCGGGGGCGATAGCTCTTATCCACCACACAGTTCTTTATGGGAAGGCGGTTCGCCGGAAGCTCATCAATAACGGAAATATCGAGATCCCCATACAGGATGATCGCCAGTGTCCTTGGAATCGGGGTAGCACTCATGACCAGCACGTGGGGCATCTGTCCCTTATTTCCTAACATCTCCCTCTGGGCAACACCAAACCGGTGCTGCTCGTCCGTGATGACGAGCGCAAGGTTGTCATAAACGACCTTCTCCTGGATCAGGGCGTGGGTGCCTATGATCATGTCTGCCTCGTGGGAGGCAATTTTCCCATAGGCGATGCGTTTTTCCTTTGCCGTCATGGATCCGGTGATAAGAACCACATTTTTATCAACACCATGCTTTTCAAAAAGTTCTGTCACAGATTCGAAATGCTGCCTCGCAAGGACTTCCGTCGGAACCATAAGGGCTCCCTGATATCCATTCTCACAGACGGCCAGAAGCGCCAGTACCGCTATGATCGTCTTACCGGAGCCAACATCCCCCTGGATCAGCCGGTTCATGACAGAACCGCTTCTGAGGTCTTTCAGCACCTCCTCCAGCGTCCTCATCTGGGCATCTGTGAGCTTATACGGCAGCTCATTCAGAAGTCTTCTGCATTCGTCCTGCTTTTTTACAGAGAACAGGCTCTGCACATCCTGACGTTTATCCTTTAAACGGCGTACCGCCAGAAGGAAAAAGAAAAACTCATCATATACGAGGCGTTTTCTGGCAAATGTCAGATCTTCCTTATCCGCCGGGAAATGGATATGTTCGATCGCAAAATTATATTCCGCAAGCTCATTTGCGATCCTGAGACTTGCCGGCAGATAATCCCGTTCCAAAGTGCGGATCGCAAGGGCCTGTTCCACCGCGGAGGTGATCGTCTTATTCCCAAGTCCCTTCGTCTGGGCATATACGGGCCGCAGGCTGGATAAAAGTCCTTCGTATGCCTCCGGCTGAAACATCTGGGGCTGTTCCATCGTGAGTCCGTTCTTTTTACGGGTCACGCGTCCACGGAAGATAAAATGGCTGTCCGCCCGCAGGGTGTTCTTTAAATAAGGCATGTGATACCAGACAAGGCGTAATTTCCCCGTCATATCGCTTATGTTCGCCTGAACGATAGAGAGACCGTTTATATGGACTCCGGTGGCTCCTGTCTTTAAAAAACCTTCCACTGTCCCTGTCTCGCCCTCGGAGAGTTCCCCAATAGCTTGCGGTTCCCCATAGGTATCATATCCTTTTGGATAGTAATGGAGCAGGTCATCGATGGTGCGGATCCCGACTTTTTCAAAGAGTTTTGCGGTTTTTTCCCCGATGCCTTTTAAAGTCTCTATGGACTGGTCGTTTGCCACCTGTTTCACGCTCCTTTTTATCTTATCCTGCGGTTCAGTCCGCGGCACTTTGAGAGAATGCCGGAAATTTCCCGCTTTTTGTCTCACTGAAAAAGCTGCCTCATCAGGTCTTTTGACCAAAGGGAGCAGCTTTTCTGTCGTTATGCATTTGCCGGGTATCGAACACCGCTGGCATTTCCCGCTTACTCTACAGAAAGCAGGTAGTAATAGATCGGCTGACCGCCGTCATTTAATTCAACTTCACAGTTCGGGAATGCCGCCTGCACTTTTTCTACAAGAACCTCGGCATCCTCCTCCGTCACATCTTCACCAAAATAGACACTGATCAGTTCGGATTCATCCTCCACCATGCGTTTTAAGGTCTCAAGAACGGTCTCATTGACGTTCTGTCCTACGGCAAGCATGCCGGAATCGCCGATTCCCATAATATCGCCCTCGTGGATCTCCATTCCGTCAATGTTCGTGTTGCGGACTGCATAAGTGATCTGTCCGGTGTGGATCCGGCCCATCTCGGATGTCATATTCTCAAGGTTCTCCTCCGGGGAAAGATCCGGAAGGAAGTTGATGAGAGCTGCGATCCCCTGCGGTACGGTTTTGGACGGAACAACGAAGACCTTCTTATCTTCCACGAGGCTCTTTGCCTGTTCTGCGGCAAGAATGATGTTCTTGTTATTCGGAAGGATGTAGATCACATCCGCATTGACCTTTTCGATCGCATTCAACATATCCTCGGTACTTGGGTTCATCGTCTGTCCGCCCTCGATCAGGTAGTCAGCACCGATCCCCTTAAAGATCTCGCCAAGGCCGTCACCGATGGATACGGCGATGAAGCCATAAGGCTTTCTCGGCTCATCAGCGGCAGGAGTATCTTCTTTTTTTGTCTCCACCGGAGTCTCCGCTGTCTGTGCAGCACCGGAAGCATTCTGGATCAGGCGCTCGTGGTGTTCCTCGCGCATATTATCGACCTTCATTCTGGAAAGGGAGCCGTAAGTCAGACCTTTCTCGAATGCGAGACCCGGATGGTTCGTGTGGACATGGACTTTAATGATATCGTCATCAGAAACTACAACAACGCAGTCACCGATGGACTCCAAATATCCTTTAAATTTCTGCTCCTCGTCCATATCGTAAGCTTTCTCCACGTTTACGATAAACTCAGTGCAGTAGCCGTACTTAATATCGGAAGTGGAAAGATCGTCACTTCCTGCAGCCACCTTCGGTTTTGCGGACTCTGTGTTTGCGACTGCCGGCGCAGCGGTATCAAACGGGATTCCTTTTCCTAAAAGGCCGTCGAGACCACCCTTCATAACCTGCATAAGACCCTGTCCGCCGGAATCGACAACACCCGCCTGCTTTAATACCGGAAGCATCTCCGGAGTCTGGCTTAATACATAGTCGCCTTCCTCGATCACCTGTGTTAAGAAGTTGATCACATCATCCGTCTGTGTTGCAAGATCAACAGCCTTCTCAGCCATTCCCTTTGCCACAGTGAGGATCGTACCTTCCTTCGGCTTCATAACAGCCTTGTAGGCAGTCTCAGTTGCGCGGGTAAACGCGTTTGCCAGACTTGTCACCGTAATTTCGTTGGATTCCTTGATCTCTTTTGTGAAACCGCGGAATAACTGGGATAAGATAACGCCGGAGTTACCGCGGGCGCCTCTTAAGGATCCGGATGAGAGAGCCTTCGCGATGGACTCCATTGTCGGATTCTCGATCGCAGCCACCTCTCTTGCCGCGGCCATGATCGTCATAGTCATATTCGTACCCGTATCACCGTCCGGAACCGGGAATACGTTTAATTCGTTAATCCATTCTTTTTTTGCCTCAAGGCCTTTTGCTGCGGCCAGAACCGCTTTCTGTAAGAGAGCGGCATCTACGGACTTTAATTCCATGGATTTTACTTCCTCCTTAATCTATCACTCGAACGCCTTCAACAAAGATATTGATCTTTTCAACCGGCATTCCCGTGAACTCTTCTACTTTGTATTTCACACTCTCGATCAGGTTATCCGCTACGGTCGAGATGCTGACGCCATAGGATACGATTACGTGGAAGTCGATCTCAATTGCATTATCATTGATCGTTACATTGATTCCGTGAGTCAGGCTTTCTCTCTTTAAAAGCTTTACCAGACCGTCTTTCATACTTACTGCAGCCATTCCCACGATTCCAAAGCATTCTACCGCTGTCGTGCCGGCATAAAGAGCGATAACATCGGTGTCGATCTGGATCTGTCCCATTTTATTGTTAATACATCCCTTCATACGCTAAGCCTCCATTCCTACTGATTATAAGCGCCGTATCCTGATAAAAAGGCGCAAACGCCAACGATCCAGCCGGATCATAACACAGACCACCCGGATCATTCGCGCAAAAGTTCCTTTATAATTGAACTTTAATAACCCTAATATACCATATCAAGTTTTCTCTGTCCATGGGATTCCACTTATTTTTCATAAAAATGTGAAATTTCTAAAAATTTTGCTTGCAAAATATTTAATCTTCTGCTATGATATCCATGTTATGGATTTTTGCATCCAACCGTATGAATGATTAAGGAGGTGGAATCATGGCTAAATGTGCTATTTGCGAAAAGGCGGCTCACTTTGGTAATGGAGTAAGCCATTCCCATAGAAGATCCAATAAAATCTGGAACGCGAATGTAAAATCTGTAAAGGTTAAGGTTAACGGCGGCTCCCGCAAGATGTATGTATGCACTTCCTGCTTAAGATCCGGTCTCGTTGAGAGAGCTTAATCCTCCTTTTACAAGATAGGGAATCGAAATAAAGGCATCCTCAAATGAGGGTGCCTTTATTTTTCGTATCTATAAAACTTCTGTGAGCATCTATTATTAGTAGCTCGATCTTTTTTTTCATTCTTTACCAGTATTCGCGACTTTCCATCGCAAAACCTATTATATTATCCGAAGGATATATGATATACTCTTGTTTCTGCAGTCATATCCGAGTTATTGTCAGGCATTCCCTTACTTTTCTTTTTTTGCTTGGAGCATTAACGGAAATATTTCTATGCAGTATACTAATAACGGAAATATTTCACACATTTTCGTTGGAAATCCTTTATAATATAATAATAAACATGCTATCGATACACCAAAAGTGAAAAACAGAAGTTTTCTTTGATATTGTAGAAGTTCTATCCATAAAAAAAGCGCTATTAATATTATAGTTGCCATACAACCACTAGGAATATCCTTATCTAAATATAGCATATATGGAATTATTGTACCAAATAATATTAGAAAATACGAAAACCATTTAGTACGATTTGCATATATCCGTTTCCATATCATCGTCTGTATAATTTCTTGAAGCAATACAATTATAATTCTCGTTATTGTGAACTTTGTTTTTGCAAGCAAGAAATGGACAATAGGTGTGATTATTAATAAAAAAAGCATGTATCACCTTCTTAATTAGATTTAGAGCTTGTCTTTGCGAGTACTTGTGATGTAGAGATCAGTGTAATTACACCTGTACAGATTAACAGTTTTTTAATGTTGTGTCTTTTCATAAACACGTCCTCCTTTATCTTTTTCATCTATATAACGGTCAAATAAGACTTTAGGGACATGTCAATTACAATAATTTATATTTTCCACAATTTTGAATACTTCATTAAATGGAAGTTCTGTGACAACGCTTATCAGCCATTCCCCTTCCTTAATCACACACATTCGGACTCCATCTTTTTCCCAATATAATACATTTTTCTCTCCGATCATACATGACTTTATTTCTGAATTCTCCGTATTATAATTATTTGACCCATTCCCAGCTGAAACTTGTATTGTAATACTGGTATTTTCTGAATTTTTATATCTGAATTTTTTCATTAATGGGAGATTGCTCTGATATACCAATTGATATCCATCTGGAATATAGTTAATCTGGAAAGAACCTAAATTATTCCCTTCCTCTATGACATGCTTATTTTGTATACCTTCCAACCCGATTTTAGAATACTTCGGATATGTCTCCACGATCCATTCCAAAATTTTTCCACGAAATTCCGCATTTGTGACCATTGCTGTTGAAAATCCGAGAGAAATCGCAAGAAAAACAGCTGCAGCCCGCAAAATTCCACGAAATAAATGATCTGTCGGTTGTTGTGTAATATGGATTTTCCGTAATTGTTTTCTGAAACGTCTAGAATACACATGTTGGATATCCTCTGTTGTATTTATCTCAGCCATTAGCTTTGTCAGTGATATTGTGCATATCTGAGAAATGCTCTTTCTGGACATGCAAATATTTCTGGAGTACTTGTCCATTTTTGAAGGTAATTCAACATACTAATCCGCATTCCATGAGCATACGGAATCATGAGAATTTCATTAATCTGCGAGTCATCTAAGTGAAAAGCATAATAAAGATGAAATACAGCCTGTTCCGGGAATGGGAGTGCAAGAATTTTATTTGCTGCCTTATCCAAAATGTTTTTTCTAATTTCCCCTTCGTCAATCAATTTACTTTCTTTTGACATCACATTTTTGTAATTATCTAGACTCTTATCAGCTTGTGCCCACTCTTGATTCAATCTTTCTCGACAAACTTCTCTTAAAATACTTGTCACTTTTTACCTCTCAATTTCTTCCAGTTTTTTCTTCAGTTTTTTTATTGCCCGCTGGCTCCTCTTTTTAGCTGTCTCTTCCGAGATTCCCATCAGCACTGCGATATCTTTTAATGACATGTTACGACCAAATCGAAACATAAGAAGTGTTCGATCATTTTCTTCTAAATGTTCTAATGCCACCGCCAACTGCTCCTTCTTGAATTTTTCAAAGAAAGCTTCTTCTACTCCAGAATCCGTCCTTGTTTCATAAAACTCTTCCACCGGAATCATCTTTTTCTTCTTACGAAGAATATCATAGGATGCATTCTTTGCAATAATAACACTATAGGGAATCTGGTCGCGGCGTGGTAACTGGCTGATTATTTCAAAATGTTCCATTATATTTAAAAATGCCTGTGCAACAGCGTCTTCCGCGTCTGTTTCTGATTGAAGCAACTGATAAGAAACTTTATATAAAAGGGTGTGATTTTCATTAAATAATTGTTCGATCCAAACCTGCTCATCTTCTGAAAAGGTGCATAATACTAAGAATAGCATAAATCCATCTCCTGTGCTTCTTGTTATTTATTTAATATATAAGGTGCAGTGCATTCAACAAGGGACAATATTTTGTTTGGTTTTTATGTCGACAAAAATGAGAATCTAATACTAACGGGCTTAATATTTTTACCCACAAAACAGATTATACCCCACGATCATCAGCGCCGCCGCCGTGAGTACAAGGAAAAATGTCGTCGGCAGCACTAACGCCAAGGTCATACCGAAACCTACGCAGAACAGCATAAGACCGCATAATCGCTTCATACCCATTCTCCCAAAAAGGAATGTCTATGACAGATTATGCGGTCTTTTAGATAATGATTCGCAACAGTTCTGTATCTTTCCAGTAATCATGAATTTCACGAGTTCACGAGTGAATTTTCTTTACCAGACAGCGTTTCTTATAGAAAGAAATTCCATAGCAGAGAACCTGATCATAGCTGTCTTCAAACTCTTTTGCATACATGCGTTCATCGATCTGGCGCAATGCCGTTTCACAGCTTTCTTCCATTTTCTCAAGTGCGGCAGAACACTTAACCTCAAAGACAGCGAGCCGTCCGTTTTCCGAATCGCATACGATCACATCACTCCGTCCCTCGCCGTGTTCTCGGTTGGATTCCACCATATACCCCGCACCGGCGAAGATTCCAGCAAGGAATGCATGATAAAAATCTTCTTTATAATCATGATAGCTGATGGTCATTCTCAACAGCGTGCTCATCTCACGCGTCAAAAGTTCACTGTCACCATTCCATACTGCATGGAACAGAGTTCTTCGGTCAGTTCCTTTCGCTTTGTCCTGAAACCACTTTACGACAGTCGACTCGAAGATCTCCCGGATCTCCGCGTTCGGAATCATAAGTTTTGTAGTCTGATCTTCTCCGCGAACCCCTGTCAGATAGCCGGTCAGATAAAGAATGCTCCACAAATTTTCTTCTGAGGAGTGCAGAAGATCGTATGTGAGGTTTTCTTCAACCTTCTGTGAGATCGTTCCTCCCGCTAACAATGTTTCCAGTTTTCCGGTAATACTGCTCCCCGAATAATCGATAAAGGAGCGGATGATTGCGTTATCGCTCGTATTCTTCCAGTAACTCGCAGGTCTTGCCTTCGGATCGTTCGAAAGATCAAACAGGTAATTCATCACATCCCACGGACAATATACATCAAAATCGCCAAAATGATATCCGTCATACCAGTATTTCATCGCCTCTGCATGATCTTTGGCATCCGCATCCCGTAAAATCCTGTCTACATCATCTTGCGTAAATCCAAAGTATTCATTCAGCCTGGAAGAAGTGATCGTATCTGACACGAAATTATTTGTTCCGGTGAAAATACTCTCTTTCGCGATCTTCAGGCAGCCGGTAATGATTGCAAATTGAAGGGCATTGTTGTCTTTTAATGCAGTGCTCATCATTGCTTTCACTACTTCTAACATTTCCTGATAATAATGGTGATTGCTCGCCTTGGCCACAGGAACATCATACTCATCCAGCAACAGCACCACTTGTTTTCCATAATGATCACTCAGCATTCGCATGAGAAGAGAGAGACTTTTCTTGATTCCGGTCGTACCGGCTTCGCCTTTTAAGATACGTCGAAAAGCTTCTTTGTCATAATCATTTACATTTTCGCTGTCCAGAAGGTCTGTATATTTTCGAAATAATTCAGCAATCGTTGCTTCCAACATTCCGTAGGCACTATCGAAAGTCAGGCCATCCACATCTTTAAACGAAAGGAAGATCGTCGGACACTGATTCATCCATTTCTGACAGAGCGCCGAAGCATTCATGATCCCCAGTCCCTGAAACAATACCGCACTGTCTTTTCGGATACTAAAGAAATTTTCCAGAGTACTCATCCCCAATGTCTTTCCGAATCTCCTTGGACGGGTAATCAGTGTCACTTTTACTGCCTGAGCTTTTAATACCTCGGCAATAAGGCCTGTCTTATCGACATAATAATATCCGTTCTGCCGGATCTCAGCAAAATCAGAAATTCCTACCGGGATATTTAAATGAGCCATTGTCTCTTCCCTCCTCTCGATGATTTGAAATGTTATGTTCATTTTATCATAAACGATCATCAGATACAACAATTCCCCGGATCGCTCCAGGGAATTTTGTTTTATCTTATTTATTTCTCTTTCTCCATCTCGGATGCCATCTCTTCCGCTTTTGCCGCCGCGTCCGGGGTAATGTCGTTTCCGCCGGTAAAGCGGTTTACAATGTCCGGGACCATGTCAAGGACTTTGGTGACTGCATCCTGATGTTTGATATTGACGAGCTTTGTCATGCCGTTCTGGATCACGAGGATGGCACTGGGGCTCATCTTCGCGCTCATACCGCCGCCGCCATTTGTCTTTGCTGACTGTGCAAAGGAACCGGCTGCCATGCCGCAGGTCACGTCCACGAGCGGGATGATCGTCGTGTTCTCATCCACCTTCACAGGCTCGCCCACAACGGTTTTCGATGTAATGAAATGATCCATCCCCTTAAACAGTGCGTCCACGGTAGATGGAAACTGATTTTCTGCCATACCGATTCCTCCTAAATCTATGCTTTTTTCGTCCCAGAATCTCTTTTCCTCAAGAAACGAAGTAATCTTCTGAAATCTTTACTGATAAACAGTCTTGCTGCTGTCCAGAGCGGATACCACAGGGCAATCCGACCCTTAAAATGAAGTTCTCCGTCAAGCGCCGTTCCGGTGAAATCCGGCTCCAGAGTCAGCGTTCTCGCGTATAAGCCATAAAACGGACTGACCACCGTGAGAATCTGCCCCGTATCGTAGGGATCATCGAAACCAAAGTGAATCCGTCCCTGCACCTTTTTCGGAAGAACGTAGCGGACAAGTTTTTTTGCGCGCTTCCAGACAAGGTGAAACGCTTTCTGGTTCTGCCCGTCGTGCCAGAACATCGAGATGCTGTTCCAGGTCTTTTCCAGAGAAATTTTCTTCTTTGATATCCCATCGGCCAACTTCCGGATCTTTCCGGGCAGTTCCCGGATCCTATTCCAAAGAGTTCGGGCTTTTTTTATAAGCCGAGCCAATTTTTCTTTGATCTTCGCACCGAAACAGTTCTTAACCTTCTCCACACGCTCCTCTTTCTCAAAGGGTTCCTTAAAATTTTCCTTTGAGGAGTTTTTCAAAGCACCCGCCGGCAGTGCGCTGGGAGAAGAAGATTCATTCGATTCTGAAACAAGCTCCGTTGCATGGACCACAAGTTCATCATCTTCCGCAGGGACAGCCGTCCTGTCATCCCCGGCAGTTTTTTTCTCTTCCGCTTTCGATGTCTCCGCAACTGTTTCCAAAGGTATTTCCTGCTGCTCGTTTTCAGTTAAAACAGATACCTCTGTGTTTCTGATTTCAGAATCATTTTCTGACAGTACCGGTGTTTTTTCAAATTCCGCAAAAACCGGCTCCGTTTCTGATTTTGTTTTTTGTTCTTCCTCATCCTCCGGCGGCCACAATCTCACATCAAACAGCTTAAACCACAGCACCCGCCCGGATACATCCGCGTGTTCGTGATAACTCACCCGGATCCGCACGAGATGTAGAAGCCAGCTCACCGCCGCCTCCCCGTCCGGTTTTCCTTCAAATAAGACATCCGCCCGGTATCGCACCGGAACGAACAGGATCAGTAATACCGCAGCGAGGATCAGTCCAAGGATCACTAACAGGATGACTCCGATGACCTTTAAGATCATCAGCAAAATATGGATCACTCGCAGCACCCCTTTCCGAAAAGAAAGGAGTTCACATCATACCCGCCGGTCTTTTTGTAGACCTCACAGATGATCCGCCCCGCAAGAGCCGCCGCATCCTCAAAATCCGCAGCGATCCCTACGATCAGAAGATCCTGCTTTTCATAGTAAGGAAGCTTTAATGTCAGCGCCGGATAGATATCTAAAAGGTTCCGCTCCCCAGCCGCCGGAGTCAGGACATAAAAGCCCATTGGTCTTCCATTTCGGACCGCCTGGATCGTTTCGTATCTGTGCTTTTTCGCTTTTTCCCCGACATACAGTTTTTCATACCAGCGCATGATTCACCTGCTCATCCCTTAATATTTATGACCAGGTCACGCCTGGACCCGGTCTACTGTCTGGATCTGATGATCATTCTTCTCAAAAGGTCCAGCGCCGTGACCGCGGCATGTTCCCGGATCTCCTGTCTTGTACCGTTGAAGTGGCATTCCTCCACAATCACTTCGTCCTTCATGCAGCAGGAAACGTATACGAGTCCCACCGGCTTCTCCTCTGTTCCACCGTCCGGACCGGCAAGCCCCGTTACAGCAACACAGGCATCCGCATCAGCCGCGAGAACACCGCCGAGTGCCATCTCCCTTGCAGTCTGCTCACTGACTGCCCCGTATTTTTTTAAAGTTGCCTTGCTGACATCGAGGATCTTTCTCTTTGATTTGTTCGAATATGTGATATAACCCTGATCAAATACGTCAGACGCACCCGGCACATTGATGATCTTTGCAGCCACCATGCCGCCGGTGCAGGACTCCGCCGTTGTCACCGTGAGTCCGTACTTTGTGAGGAGGCGCACAACGGTCTCTTCCATCGTCTCATTCTCTTTCGTGGAATAATACATGTCGCCCAGTGCCTTTTTTATCTCCTTGGCAACAGGTTTTAACGCCGCCTTGGCGGACTCCTCATCCTCCGCCTGTGTCTCCGCGAGAACATGGACATCTTTTCCGCGGCGTCTCGTGTAGATCACGACAGCGCCGCCGCACTTTAAGAGGTCCTGAAGCTTTTCCTTTACTTCCGTCTCGCTTTTTCCGTAAATTTTAAATATCTGGGCATAACCCTGTTCTGTTCGAATCATCACATTTTTCCTTCCGTAAGAACGCCGGCGTTCTTCACAATGTAGTCAACAAGTGAAATTACTGTCAATGCAAGAGCGATCCAGACAATGATCGTCGTCAAAGTTGACAACGCCGGAATATTAAAGATCAGAAGAACCACCCCGATCATCTGGAATGTGGTCTTAAATTTTCCCCAGTAGCTCGCTGCAATGACAACACCGTTGTCAGATGCCACCAGACGGAAGCCGCTGATAATGAACTCACGGCTGATAATGATGATGACCATCCAGGCCGGAAGCTCACGAAGCTCGATCATACAGATCAGTGCGGAGCAGACAAGCAGTTTATCCGCCAACGGATCCATAAATTTTCCAAAATTTGTTACCAGATTATACTTTCTCGCGATCTTTCCGTCCAGCATATCGGTCAGGCTCGCGATGATAAAGAGCGCCGCCGCCACATAACGCATGTTCTGGTTTGCGCCGCCGTCATAAAGAAGCGCGGCTACGAAAAACGGGATCATGATCACTCGTAATATTGTCAGTTTATTCGGTAAATTCATCCTCTGCCTCCCCTATCAGATCGTATTCGGACGCGCCTGT
Organism: Clostridium sp. AM30-24; assembly: GCF_003480435.1. Classification (GTDB taxonomy): domain Bacteria; phylum Bacillota; class Clostridia; order Lachnospirales; family Lachnospiraceae; genus Pilosibacter. The sequence goes on from NZ_QUJB01000001.1 coordinate 293,274, forward strand.
GACGCGTACCTTAAGGAAATCTCCGGACATCAGGGAAAGTCCGGTGTTTACAAAGATAAGCCCGTCTACATTCGGACTGTCCATATAGGTACGTCCAACGTAGGCATTTTCATCAGCAACCTTGCCCTCGATCATCACTTCCAGAGTACGTCCCTTCATCGCCTCGGACTTCTCAAAAGCAATTTCCTGCTGGAGTTCCATGATCTCATCGCGGCGCTCCTGCTTTACCTCCTCCGGAACCTGATTTTCAAAGCTGAATGCCGGGGTATCTTCCTCCGGGGAATATGCGAATACGCCGAGACGGTCAAATTCCATATCATCGACAAACTGCATCAGGATCTCGTGGTCTTCCTCCGTCTCACCCGGAAATCCGGAGATCAGAGTGGTGCGGAGCGCGATGTCCGGAATCTCTTTCCTGAGTTTCGCAATCAGCCCGCGGATCTCTTTATTGTTGGTTCTTCTTCCCATCCGTTTTAACACGGCATCGCTTGCGTGCTGGATCGGGATGTCCAGATAGTTACAGACTTTTTCTTCAGTTTTGATCGTCTCGATCAGCTCATCGGTGATCTCCTCCGGGTAGCAGTACTGGAGGCGGATCCACTGGATACCGGACACAGCTGCCAGACGTCTTAAAAGCTCTGGAAGTTTCTTCTCACCGTAAAGGTCTTTTCCGTAAAGGGTGGTCTCCTGCGCAACAAGGATCAGCTCTTTCACACCTTTCTCCGCGAGTTCTTCCGCCTCTCTTACAAGCTGTTCCATCGGAACACTGCGGTATTTTCCGCGAAGATACGGGATAATACAGTAGGTGCAGCGTTTGTCACAGCCCTCCGCGATCTTTAAGAACGCATAGTGCCCACCTGTTGTGATAAGGCGCTCCGTAGCCGTGCTCACCGGTGCATCGATGCTTTCAAAGATTTCCGGTGTCTCGCCATCCATAACCTCCCTGATCGCTGCTCCTACAGCCTCATAGGATGTCGTTCCGAGTATCGCGTCTACCTCCGGGATCTCATCGATGATCTCCTGCTTGTAGCGCTGCGCGAGACAGCCGGTGACGATCAGTGCCTTTAAACGACCGTTTTTCTTTAATTCCGCCATCTGAAGGATCGTGTTGATGCTCTCCTCTTTTGCATCTCCGATAAAGCAGCAGGTGTTTACAACAACAATATCTGCCTCATTCTCGTCATCGACAAAGGAATATCCCTCTTTTCCGAGAATTCCCAGCATTTTTTCCGTATCCACAAGGTTTTTATCACAGCCCAGTGATATGAAAAGTAAATTCATTCTGTTCGTATTTCCTTTCTGTGCGTAACTGCCGCCAGAACAGACCGGCTCATAAACTCCGGCCTGCCAGCGAAAAAAAGAGGAAACTTAAGCCTGATTCAGCCGTTTTCCTCCTTTTCTTTCATATTTCCGGCCATGGCCGAACTGAAAGCCGGACCACAACCGGGAACCTGTTTATTCCTCAGCGTACTCTTCTTCTTTTTTGATCTCTTCCGGAGTTCTATCTTTTACTTCGAAATCTGTCTCGATCTCCGGCTCCTCATCCTCTGTGAGGATCTTTACCTTCTGCTCATAAAGCTCCTGAACAGCTGTGGAGAGCGGTTTCTTTCCTGCAGCGCCTGCTACTAACGGCTCGTCACCTGCGATGAGCTGTCTCGCACGCTTGGATGCTGCGATAACGATGGAATAACGGCTCTGGACTACCGGCTGCTCGCCCGGCTCAACGTCGCTGTTTACGGCTTCAATTAAGTCTGTATAAGACGGATGTAACATAAAATATGCCCCTTTCAGATCATGAAATTAAAAAGTTCTTAAATATCTGAAGTATCCGGTTTTACACATGGTATTTTTCGGATACATTCTTTATTTTGTCATATCGTGCAGCTCCTGCTTCATTCTCGCCACGAGGTCTGTGTTCGCAGGCTCTTTAAAGTGGCTGGAACGGATCAGGCTGTGAAGGTCTTCCACACAGGTGTCCACATCATCGTTGACAACGATATAGTCGTAGGAATCCATTCCATCGGACTCCTCCGCGGCACGGCGGAGACGTTTCTCGATTACTTCCGCACTTTCCGTTCCGCGTCCGATCAGACGTTTTTTTAAGTCTTTTGCGGTCGGAGGTACGATAAATACGAGAAGGGCGTCCGGGAACTTCTTCTTGATATTCAACGCTCCCTGAATCTCGATCTCAAGGATCACGTCTTTTCCCGCAGCCATCTTATCTTCCACATATTTTCTGGGTGTTCCATAATAATGGTCCACATAGCGCGCGTACTCGATCAGCTCATCGTTTCTGATCATATCCTCAAACTGGGATTCTGTGAGGAAGAAATACTCTCTTCCGTTTTCCTCACCCGGTCTCGGGCTTCTTGTTGTGGCCGATACAGAAAGCGCGTAGTTATCATATTTTTCTAAAAGCGCCTTCATCACGGTTCCTTTTCCAGCTCCTGAGAACCCGGAAACTACAACGAGGACTCCTTTTGTCTGCATTACAAATGCCCCCTGATCATTCAATATTCTGGATCTGCTCTCTTACCTTCTCGACCTCAGTCTTTAAGAGGATCGCGCGGTCAGAGATCTCAAGATCCGTGGATTTCGAGAGGATCGTATTTGCCTCCCGGTTCATCTCCTGGGCGATAAAATCGAGCTTTCTTCCGACACTGCCGCCGGCCAAAAGTTCCTTCTTCATTCCCTCGATGTGACTTCTCAAACGGACAGTCTCCTCATCCACACAGATCTTATCGGCAAAGATCGTAACCTCCGTCGCGATCCTGGAATCGTCCACAGAGGCGGAAGCGAGAAGTTCTTTCACCTTGTCCTCTAACTTCTGGCGGTACTCCGCGATCACCTTTGGGGAACGCTCCTCGATAAAATCAACTAATTCCAGCATATGGTCAAGCTTTCCGATCAGGTCGTTCTTTAAATTCTCTCCCTCACGGATCCTGGACTCCACAAAGCCCTCGCAGGCCTTAAGTAAAGCATCCTTTAAGAGCTCCCACATATGCTCTTCGTCCTCCGGAACCTCCTCCATCGTGAGGACCTCCGGACACCTTGCCAGCATAGACACTTTTACGTCGTTGTCGATGCCGAAATCATCGGACATCTTTTTAAAGCTGTCCATATATTCCTGCGCAAGGGATCTGTTATATTTGAGGAATACCTTCGCATCGGTATAATCCTCGTAGGTTACAAATATATCTACTTTTCCCCTCTGGATATGATCCTTTAAGAGGGTACGCATGGATGCCTCGAAGTAATTGAATTTCTTCGGCATCTTAATTCCCAGATCCAGATACCGGTGGTTTACCGCCTTTATCTCTACTGAAATCTTACACTCGTCCGTCACCATCTCGTGGCGGCCGAATCCGGTCATGCTCTTAATCATCAGACATGCCTCGCTTTCCCATAGATAACTTTTATTATACGGCAAATAAAAAATACAGTCAACCAGATTCTGTAAATCAAAAGATTTATGAACGGGGACCTTATGAACAGGAAAACACCCCGGAGCTCCGATCGAAGCTCCGGGGTGTTTGAAAAGAGGGTAGTTTGCAGCCGTCTGTGGGGTAAGAAGAGCGGCCGCTCAATTCTATCTGAATTCAAGAATCTTTTTGTAGACCGGAAGCATGGACGGAACAACGATCAGGAATGTGGATGCTCCGCCACCGTCAAGATGACCGGTTTCTCGCAGAATTACTGCACATCTGAGGTAAACTCATAATCCTTAATCTTTCTGACTACATCAATGATGGTGCCGTCACGGGCCTCGATAACACCGACAACACGGTCATCGAACTGTACCGGATCCGGTGTTCCGACCATGGCATATGCCTTGTCACGAAGCTCCTCGATCGTACAGAACGGAAGATCAACATCCTTCATGCACTCTATGAGGTCCTGTCTTCTCGGGTTGATGGCGATTCCGTAGTCTGTGATAACAACGTCAACGGACTCACCAGGGGTCGTTACCGTTGTAACATTTGTACAGATTGCCGGGATTCTTCCCTGAAGCAGCGGAGCAATGACGATCGTACACTTCGCTCCCGCTGCCGTATCCGGATGTCCGCCCTGGGCACCTGTGATCATGCCATCGGAACCGACAACGACGTTACAGTTAAAGTTTACGTCAACCTCAAGAGACGCAAGGATCACGAAATCCAGCTTATTGACATAAGCGCCCTTGTTGAACGGGTTCGCGTACTCGGACGCAGAGATCTCGAAGTGGTTCGGATTTGTCTTGATGGACTCGATGGCACCCTGATCGAAATCCTGGGTATCAACGAGCTTGTTTACGAGGCCTTTCGCCAACAGCTCACACATCGGAGTTGTGATTCCGCCGAGGCCAAGTCCCATATGGATGCCTCTCTCTTCCATGATCTTTCCGAGGGAGATCGTGGAGGCGATGGAAGCTCCGCCGACACCTGTCTGGTAGGAGAAACCTTCCTTAAAATATGGGGTGTTGACAACAAACTTTGTGCAGTAATCCGCCATCATGATCTTTCTGACATCCGTTGTCGGTTTTGCAGCACCTGTCGCGATCTTTGCCGGATTTCCAATCTCATCTACGACACAAACGTAATCCACATCTACCATGGAGATGCTTGCCGGAATGTTCGGGAACGGAACGAGACAGTCTGTCACGGCAACAACCTTATCTGCATACTGGGCATCGACCATCGCGTAGGATAATACGCCGCAGTCGCTCTTTCCGCCGTTTGCGCGCATGTTTCCGTACTCATCACATGTTGGAGCGCCGATGAAGGCGATATCGATATGGACTTCGCCGGACTCGATGGCGCGGACACGTCCGCCGTGGGAGCGCATGATCGCAAGGTTTTTTAACCGTCCTGTGGAGATCGCCTCACCGATCTTTCCGCGGACACCGGAGGACTGGATGCCGGTGATGGTGCCATCCTCGATGTACGGAACGATCGGATCGTGAGCTTTTCCTAAAGAGCTTGCACAGATCGTGATGTCCTTGATGCCCATCTTATGAACCTCTTCCATGACCATGTTTACCACATAGTCACCCTCGCGGAAATGATGATGGAAGGAAAGGACCATGCCGTCCTTAATGCCGCATTTTACAAGGGCATCATGGATGTTCTCGACAAGCTTGCTTCTTGTCGGATCGTTTAATGTACGGACGGTCGGAGCCGCCTTTGTATATTCGTAATTATCGTAGGCATAGACGCCCTTAAACGGCTCCTTGCCTGTTGCTTTTAAGACCTCTTCGGGAATTTCTCTTCCAACTGCATTGATCATCTTATAAATCCCCCTTATAAACGCCTGCTGCTTTCGCCATGGCGAGTGTTCTCTTTGCTCCGTCGTAGAATGCGATGTCGATCATCTTTCCGTCAACGGTGAAGACTCCGATTCCCTTTGCCTTCTTGTCATCGATCTCGCGGACAACCTTCTCCGCAAAGATGATCTCTTTTTCCGACGGTGTGAAGACCTTATGGACGATGGCGATCTGTCTCGGGTTTACGAGAGACTTTCCGTCGAAGCCCATCATCTTGATCATTCTTGTCTCATTCTCGAAACCTTCCATGTCGTCAAGGTTTGTGAACACTGTATCCCAGCACTGGACACCTGCCGCTCTCGCCGCCATGATCATGTGCTGTCTCGCTCCCATGAGCTCCACTCCGGTTCCTGTGATCGTTGTCTGGAGGTCCTTTGTGTAATCTCCGCCGGATAAAGCGATTCCGATAAGTCTGTCAGAAGACTGACATACCTCCAAGGCATTTAAAACACCTTTGCAGGACTCTAAGGCTGCCATTAAGAGCGTGCTTCCCTCCGGGCGTCCAAACTCTTTCTCTGCCGCAAGGACATGTTCCTCAACAGTCTTAACATCCTGTGCTGTCTCGGTCTTTGCGATACGGATCGTATCAGCACCTCCGGCAACACAGACACGGATATCCTCTTTCCAGTGCGGGGTATCAAGACCATTGATTCTTACGACTCTCTCAACACCGCGGTAATCGATCTCCTGAAGTGCATGATATAAGGAATATCTCGCTGCGTCCTTCTGGTTCTCGGCAACTGCGTCCTCAAGGTCTAACATGATGGAGTCCGGTTTATAGATATACGGATCCTTGATGAGGCCCGGTTTCTGGCAGTTTAAAAACATCATGGATCTTCTTAAGCGTTTTTTATTCGGATGCATTATTTGATGACACCTCCCCACGGAAGATTTTCGGTGATTCCGTTGGAACGGTAAACCGCACACTCAACTCTCGCCTTTAAGGTACAGTCGAGAGCTCCCTTATCGAAGATCGTGACCTTCGCGTTGTCAACACCGAGACGGTCCAGCGTCTCTAATGTGACTTTTCTGATCTGTCTGCCGTACTGATGGATCACGCTGCTCTCGATGGTGAGCTCGATCGTTCCATCGCCCGGTTCAACAGTGACCTGGGCATCGCTGGATTCCAGTGTGCCGGCCATGGCTGTCTTCTTGATTTCCATTTAATCCCCTCCTGTGATCATTCACGGTCGGCAGCCATTTTTCAGGCGGCCGCATGGTCCGCTGTTGTCATTCCTATGTATATCCCGCTGCCGGACCTTCCGTTTTTCTTTTTATGCAGGATACACAAAATCACTTTTGTTTCCTGCCTTAGTTCTATAACTTTCAATGGCTTTACTATATCACTTGTATTTTTTTTAATCCAATACATATCCGTCTATGGGGAATATAGGAGAATTCTTATGGGGAGATACGTGTCTTTTTCCGTGCGTTGAATTTTTAAGGAAGATATGTTAAAATATAGGGACGCAAACGATCCCGTATCGTTCCGGTTCTGGAAAGGAGTGCCCCACATGAATGAAAAACATATGCAGTACGTACTGACCGTCTTAAAAGAAGGCAGCTTTACGAATGCGGCAAAGAAACTCTATGTCTCCCAGCCCTCTTTGAGCCAGATCATAAAGACGGCGGAAAGCAATCTCGGCGCTCCGATCTTTAACCGTTCTACCGATCCGATCACCCTGACGCCCGCGGGACAGCTCTATGTGGAAGCAGCAAGACAGGTCACAACGATCTCCACGAATCTTGTAAAGCAGGTGGAAGAACTCAGCAATGAGGAATTCGGAAAGATCCGTCTTGGTATCTCTGTTCAGCGCGGCATGGAGCTTTTACCGGAATTATATCCGCGTTTTAAAAAACGATTCCCCCATGTGGAGATCGAGCTTCACGAGCAGGGGTCCGCGACGATGGAAAAAAGTGTTCTGGAGGGGGAGGTCGGAATCGCACTCCTGACCACGTTTCCGAAGCATGCGGATCTATATTATGACCTGATCCAGGAGGAACAGCTCGTTCTCATCGTGAACAGAGACTGCGCACTCGCAAAACGGATCCGGCCCGGAACGCCTATCGATATTTTAGAGGCAAAGGATGAGACCTTTGTCTCCAGCCGCCCCGGACACTCCGTCCGGTCGATTCAGGACGCTCTCTTCATCACAAGAGATATGAAGCCGAAGATCGATCTTGAGACGATCAGCATTGAGATCGGAAAACATGTAGTAGCGTCGAGTCCCGTTGTTATGGCATGTCCCGACGCCTATGTGGATACCTCCAACTCCGCGGAATCTCCTTACTTTTCCTATCCGATCCTCGGTGTAGAGAATCCGCGGCACTTCTATGCCTGCTACCGGAAGGACATGTATCTGACAAAATATATGAAGGGATTTCTCGAGGTCCTGCATGCGCTCCGCAATCCGGCAAAAAACACTTAACGGATCCTGCACGGAGTCTCCGTATTTTCAGAATTTGAGGTTTATATGGAACATTTTTTATTGAGTGATACAGAAAAAGAAGAATTAAAACAGTTTATCGGTGCGGAGGCAGAACTGCCGGATATGCTCAATGCCAGAGAGCGGCGTGTCTGGGTACAGGAGAAACTTCTCGCGGAATATTCAGGAGTTCTCGTCTCCTTCACCCTGAATATTCCGGGTCCTGTGAAGGTCCTTCCCTATGTGCCGGAGACCTTTGAACTTGCGTTGAAGGAGATCCTTCAGGCGTTATCCGCTTCTGGTATCCCGGTCTTAAAGCGCAGTCTGATCCTGGATCGGACAGGTCCGGAGGCCTTCTTATGCGTGGACGCGGATGCCCTTGATGTAAAGCGTCTGCTGGTACCGTTGGAGGATGTGTCAAAGCTTGGACGTCTTTACGATATCGACATCATCGGACGGGATGGGAAAAAGATCTCCCGAAGTGATATCGGAAAACCGGGACGGAACTGTCTGCTCTGCGGACGCCCTGCAAGGGAGTGTTCCAGAAGCCGGACACATTCCGTGGCGGAACTGACATCCGCGATCGAGAAGATTTTTAAGGAAAACTTTGCCGGATAATGTTCCACCGGAAATCGGTTAAGGCCTTATCTCCTTCCTTGTCCGGCATTCCATATTTTGTATAAAATCTATATAGAGACAGCAGATTCCACAGTCACGGTTTTTGACATTTCAGACGGAGCTGTTGTCAGAAAGGAACCACCACAACAATGGCATTTGACGGAATTGTGATCGCGAATCTGGTCCGCGATCTAAACGATAAGATCGTCTCCGGCAGGATCTCAAAGATCGCCCAGCCGGAAAAGGACGAATTACTTTTTACGATAAAAGGAAACCGGGAGAACGTGCGGCTGCTCGTCTCAGCCAACGCCAGTCTCCCGCTTCTCTATTTTACGGCAAACAATAAACCGAGCCCGATGACGGCCCCGAACTTCTGTATGCTCTTAAGAAAGCATATCGCCAATGGCAGGATTATCTCTGTCACCCAGCCAGGGCTGGAGCGGATCGTCCGGATCGAGGTGGAGCATCTGGATGAGATGGGCGATCTCAGAAGAAAATTTATCGTGATCGAGCTCATGGGAAAACACAGCAATATCATCTTCTGCGATGAGAATAACGTGATCTTAGACAGCATCAAACATATCTCGGCTCAGGTAAGCTCTGTCCGGGAAGTCCTCCCGGGAAGAGATTATTTTATTCCCCACTCCGGTGAGAAGAAGAATCCGCTTACGATCACGGAAACGGAATTTAAAGAGCTTCTGCACAGCACACCGCAGAATCTTTCCAAAGCGCTTTACATGGATCTTACCGGCTTAAGTCCCGTGGTTGCCGCTGAGATCTGCCATCTGGCATCCTTAGACGGGGATATCTCCGCAAAAGAATTTTCCGACGCGGAACTCACACACCTCTTCCACGCGTTCAACTGGATCATGGACGATATCCGCGAGGGCAATTTCACCCCAAATATTATCTACGAGGGAGAAAAACCCATCGAATTTGCCGCTGTCCCGCTGACGATGATGGAAGGCGGAAATTACAGGACTGTGAAGTTTGATTCCATCAGTGAGCTCCTCGAGCGGTACTACGCGGAAAAGAATACGGTATCACGGATCCACCAGAAGTCCACGGATCTTAGAAAGATCATCTCCAATGCACTGGAGCGCAGTGTGAGAAAGCTGGATCTTCAGACAAAGCAGCTCAAAGATACCGAAAAACGGGAAAAATACCGGATCTACGGAGAACTATTGAATACCTACGGATATGGTCTCTCCGGCGGTGAAAAAAGTTTCAAATGTTTAAATTATTACGACAATACAGAAATTACGATCCCTCTGGATCCGACGATGACAGCCCAGGAGAACGCAAAGCGGTATTTCGATAAGTACAATAAACAAAAACGGACCTACGAGGCCGTCACGGAACAGCTCGCGCAGACAAAGGCGGAGATCGACCATCTGGAATCCATCAGTACCTCCATGGATATCGCAAGGCTGGAGGAGGATCTGGTACAGATCAAGGAAGAGCTTACGGAATACGGCTATATCAAACGCCATTATACCGGAGGAAAAAAGGTAAAGATCACAAGCCGCCCGTTCCACTACCTTTCCAGCGACGGATTCCATATCTATGTCGGAAAAAACAACTACCAGAATGAAGAACTCGACTTCAAGTTTGCCAACGGCGGCGACTGGTGGTTTCACGCGAAGGGAATCCCCGGCTCCCATGTGATCGTAAAGACCGAGGGAAAGGAGCTGCCTGACCGCGTCTTTGAGGAAGCCGGAGCGCTGGCTGCCTATTACTCCAAGGGACGGGGGAACGAGAAGGTGGAAGTCGATTATATCCAGAGAAAGAATCTGAAAAAAGTTCCCGGCGCTGCTCCCGGTTTCGTTGTGTATCACACGAACTACTCCCTGATGGCTGTACCGGGGATCACGGTGCAGGAAGTATAATTTTATCGTACAAATAGAAAATGCCCCAGAGCAGCACCGAATGTGCAAAGCTCTGAGGCATTTTTCTATATCCGTATTCCATCGTATATTCTTTTATCTTCCACCAGCTTCATATAATAGCGCATTGCAGATCGCCGCCGCGATATTACTGCCGCCTTTCCGTCCTCTTGCGACGATGGCCGGAACATCTGTCCTTAAGATCAACTCTTTTGCTTCCACCACATTGACAAATCCCACCGGGACTCCGATAATAAGCGCCGGGCGGATCTTTTTCTCTTCGATCAGCTCATAAAGGCGCATCAGGGCTGTCGGTGCGTTGCCCACCGCGTAGATGCATTCCGGATAACATCCTGCGGCTTTTTCGACACTGACCGCCGATCTCGTCATGCCGCTCTCCTTCGCTTTTACCTTCACATCCTCATCTCCGATAAAACAGTGCACCTCGATCCCAAATTTTCCTGCCGCCGTTTTATTGATCCCGGATGCAGCCATCGTGGTGTCCGTGATGATCGGAAGTCCGCGTCGGATCGCTTCCTTTGCCTTTTCGACGGCTCCGTCGGTGATCGTCAGGGTGTCCCTGTAGGAAAAATCTGCCGTCGTGTGGATCACCCGGCAGAGAACCGGGAGCGCCTCCACCGGATAGGAAGAAACAAACTCGTCCCCCAGCTCTCCCTTTATGATCTCAAAGCTCTTCTTTTCGATCTCCATCGGGCGGGTCGTCAAAAAATCGATGCCCGTCCGCTTCTTTAATTCTTCTGTCCAGTCGAGTCCGCTCATCCTCTCACATCCTTTCGCTCTAAGATCCGGTAGATCATATCCATATCGAGATTTTCCCGGATGATCTTTGCCATTTTATCGTACTGTTCCTCTTTGTATTTCGCCATGGAAAAGGTCGCTCCGCTCTCATATTCTTCCGGACGGACACCTTTCTGTTTTGCAAGGAAGTTACGAACTGCCGTCTGCATCTCCTCCGTATCGAAAACGCCGTGGACGTAGGTTCCGAACACATTTTTGTATACACAGCCGTCCTCTTTTGTATCGGCTGTGTGTCCGCCAGTTCCATCACTGCAACAGATTTCCGAGAAATTCCTTCCACCATCCCGGATCGTCTCACCCATATGGATCTCGTAGCCGGAGATTTTAACCGGTTCGCCGTCTTCCGAAAATCTCGCCGTGCCGGTTACTCTCGTTCTCGTTTTCTTCTCCGCGAAGATCGTCCGGATCGATAAGAGCTCCATTCCCCGCATGGTTCCGCCCTCCTCGACCCCATAGGGATCGTCGAGACTCATTCCGAGCATCTGGAAGCCACCGCACACACCGATAACAGGAGTTCCCTTTCCTGCCATCCGTGTGATCACTGCCTCCAGCCCGTTCTGGCGGATCCATTTGAGATCCCCCATCGTATTCTTTGTTCCGGGTATGATAATGAGATCGGATCCTGTCAGTTCCTCCGGCCGGCTCACATAGGAAAGAGCGATTCCCGGAAGGCGTTCAAGGGAATTGAAATCCGTGAAGTTAGAGATCCGCGGAAGTCTTACCACCGTGACCTTTGCAAACGCCTCATGTCCGGATCGGTCGAGAAGCGGCCCTGAGCCATATTTTCCGGTCAGTCGCTCTGAGAGACTGTCCTCATCGTCCACATCCACATCCATATATGGGATCACACCCGCGAACGGGATCCGGATCCGCTCATAGAGCATGGCAAGCCCCGGTTTTAAGATCTCCTTATCGCCGCGGAATTTGTTGATCACAAAGGCCCGGATCCGCCTTCTCTCCGCCTCTGTCAAAAGTGCCGCGGTTCCGTAAAGCTGGGCGAACACGCCTCCACGGTCGATATCTCCCGCAAGCAGCACCGGCGCATCTAACATCTCTGCCAGCCCCATGTTCACGATATCGTTCTCCCTGAGATTGATCTCTGCCGGACTTCCGGCACCCTCCACGACGATCACATCGTACCTGGATGCAAGGGAATTGTAGGCATCCATGATGTCCGGGATCAGGCTTTTTTTCATCTTAAAATATTCTGACGCCGGATAATTTCCACGAACCTCCCCGTTTACGATGAGCTGGGAGCCCATGTTGGAGGTGGGCTTTAGGAGGATCGGGTTCATCGCCGCCTCCGGTTCGATTCCCGCCGCCTCCGCCTGCATGACCTGAGCACGGCCCATCTCAAGACCGTCCTTTGTGATGTAGGAATTTAATGCCATATTCTGGGATTTGAACGGGGCGGTCTTGAGCCCGTCCTGTTTAAAGATCCGGCAGAGCCCCGCCGCGAGAAAGCTTTTCCCAGCATTCGACATCGTTCCCTGGATCATGATTACTTTTGCCAATTTGATTCCTCCGTAGTGCTGCAGCCGTTTTAACACAATTTATAATCGTATATACTCTGCATTACGACTGCTGCCATATCCTGTTTTTATGCCTCTAAACCATCTTTACAATAAATTGAGAACCGTTTCTACCACCGCACAGAGTCCCATAAGGGTCCATGATGTCCGGTAAAGAAGCTTATTCGCCCGCGGAATATCCTCGATCTCTACCGGCCGCAGATCATCCCCAATGTATTTCTTCTTCACAAGTTTTCCGAAATACCAGGCATCTCCCGCAAGGCGGATCCTGAGTGATCCGGCGCAGACCGATTCCGTCTGGGCGGAATTTGGGCTCGCGTGGTTGAAACGGTCCCTTAAAAAGATCTCCTTCGCATGGGAACCGTCAAATTCATGATCTTTTGATGGCAGATAGGAGGCGAAAATCATGACACAGGCGCAGAGTCTCGCAGGTATGAAGTTCAGGAGATCGTCAAGCTTTGCCGCCGCCCTTCCAAGATAAAGATACTTGTCGTTCTTGTATCCCACCATGGAATCCATGGTGTTAACTGCCTTATATATCCAGCCGAGGACCGGGCCGCCGAGAGTCATATAAAAAAGCGGGGCTGCGACACCGTCCGAAGTATTTTCCGCTACAGTTTCCACCGCCGCTTTCGTGACTCCCGTCATGTCGAGACGTTCCGTATCACGGCCCACGATCATGGAGACCGCGTACCGGGCTGCCGGTAGATCATCTTTTTTCAATTCCCGGTAGACCTTCATGCTCTCATCTTTTAAGGATCTCACCGCAAATAGCTGATAGCAGAGGATCACCGAGACCAGAAATTTAAGCCCCGGGGAGATCCGCCCACAGGCATAAAGAATGCCGCCGGATACGACCGCCGTCGTTCCCGTCACAAAAAGGACAAGGACGACGCCGCCCGCAAGCAGCGCCCGTTCCCCGTCTCCGAAGATCTTCCGTATTCCTTTTTCCAGAAAACTGATATATGTCCCGATCAGCCGCACTGGGTGATACAGCCAGTGCGGATCGCCGAGGACCTGATCCAGCAGAAAACCAAGTACGATCACCGCCAGAAGTTCCATTCTGTCTATCATGTAAATTCTTCCTTATCTGCCGTAATTTTCCTGTTTTCAGATGCACAAACGAAACTATGTTTCCATACGCATGTGAGCCTGTCGTCCTTTTCCCCGCGGACAAAAATTCAGGAATCCTTTACGGACTCTATTTCAAATATTTTCCGTTATTCTTATATGCCATGATGATAATAACCACCGTCAGTACAAGAAATGCCGCCAGCCATAAAACTGCCGGAAATACGCTGCATCGGTACATGACAAAGAATGCCAGATCCAGCCCCCAGAGCATCTTTGTGACGCCCTCTGTGTGGCACCATTTTGCCCGTTCTTCGTCCTCCACAAGGATCTTTGAGCTGATCGGCGTGTAGATGCCGCTTACAACCAGCGCTCCGTAGATCAGAAATCCGATGCTGCATACAGATAATAAAAGTATCATGTTTTTGTTCTCCCTTCATCTTTTCCTTTACACGTTTCGTTATCGATCATTTAGCTTTAATGATCCGCGCGTTGCGGATCTGTCCATCTGACGCATCCATTTTTCCCAAAACGCCTTCCCCGTTCCCAACCTGCCAGTCATAGTAACTTTTCTTTTCCTCCGAAAACGCCTCCATGACTGCCATGATCGTTCCTCCATGAACGACAAAAACGAGCGTCCGGTCAATCCCCTGTTCAGTCTGAGAAGAAATTTCCTTCCATACTTCCTGAAATGCCTCCACTGTCCGGGCTTTAAATGCCTCCGTGGTCTCCCCGCCGGGAAATCCCTCTCTCCCCAGCGTGTCGATAAAATGCTGATACTCCGCATCCCCGGAAAGTTCCAGATAATTCTTATACTCAAAGGTTCCAAAATCACACTCGGAGAGTCCGGCTTTCTGGATTCTCGGAACATGTTCATATAGCTTCTCCGGGAACAGAATTTCTGCCGTCTCAAGACACCGCTTCATCGGGCTTGTGATGATCGCTGCCACGTTTCCTGAAATCTCCCGAAGCTTCAGTGCTTCTTCCTTCAGATCCGACACTGCCTGTTCCGTCAGTCCCTCATCAGTCCGGCCCACATACCGTTTTTCCAGATTCCCGGCCGTTGCCCCATGCCGGATCATGAAAAGTTTCATCCGATCACCGCCTTCCCGATCACGGCCGCAAGGAGGATCCCAAGCTCACAGATCTGCAGGAAAAATCCCGCCAGATCTCCCGTGACCCCACCGAACTCCTTCACTGCCATATGCCGGTAGTAGAAAAAGATCAGGATCGATGCTGATAGAATGATTCCCCCAATTCTGCCACCCAGAAAAAGTTCCAGAACTGCTGCCGCAAGGAACAGGATGACCATCCAGACCGCCACCGTCTTCTTTTTCGCGTCCTTCATAAAATCTGCCAGCATCCCATGTTTTCTCGCCTCCGGGAATGTCACCGTGGAGAGTCCGCTTAAGGATCTTGAAATCACAAAACCGATCGAGACAAGCACCGCCGTCTCCCGGTCAAGCTCCATACACGCCGCCGCATAAAGGATCAGATACAGTGCGCCAAAGATCACAGCGAACGCCCCCGTGTGGGTATCCTTTAAGATCGCGAGTTTCTTCTCCCTGTCTCCGTAGGACGCCCTTGCATCACACGTATCCATAAATCCATCCATGTGGATTCCGCCTGTTATGAAGATCGGAACTGCGAGAAGGATTCCCGCTGCCAGAAAGCTTCCCGGAAGAAGCCATGAGAGCAGCAGGAACATCCCGTAAAATACTGCCCCGATCACCATGCCGATGGCCGGGAAGAAACACATGGCATATTTCATGTCCTCCTCTTTCCATTCGAACATCGGCATCGGGATCCTGGAATACATGGAAAAAGCGATAATTGCCGCCCTCATGGCCGCTCTCCTTTCTCCTGATAGTCCACGTACTGTTCCACAGAGATATCAGAAAATGTGCTCATCTCCTCATATACCTTTGCACCCATCCTGAGAAGCGGGATCATGGCAACCGCTCCGCTTCCCTCGCCGAGATGCATTCCCATGTTAAGAGGTGCCGGAAGATCCAGCATCTGAAGGATCGCCGCCCCGGCAGGTTCTGTGGAGATATGGGACGCGAGCATATAGTCCTTCGCCTCTTTCCTGATGAGAACCGCGAGAAGACCGGAGACGGTGGAGAGGAATCCATCCATCAAAACCGGGATCTTTGCCGCCGCTCCGCCGAGGAATAGCCCCGTCATTCCAGCGAGATCGAAACCGCCAAGCTCTGCAAGCACCGTCGCAGCGGACAGCTCTCCGCTCTCATATTGTTCTTTTGTTCCATTCCGGTATTCCGGATATTTCTCATAGAAACGGGAAACTGCCATCTCCACTGCCTTTTTTTTCTTCTCAAGTCCCGCGTCAGAGAGTCCGGCGCCCCGGCCGGTCGCCTCTTCAGGTGGGAGCCCCGTGAGCACTGCGCTCATGGCGGCAGCAGGAGTCGTATTTCCGATTCCCATCTCCCCGGCGGCAAGAATTTCGTATCCCATCTCTTTCAACCGGAATGCGAGATCTATGCCGGAAAGAAGTGCCTGAAGACACCCGGTTCTGCTCATCGCCGGTTCCCTCGCGATATTTCCGGATCCTCTTGCCACTTTCCGGTCCAGGATCCGGTGCATGTCAGGCTCTTTCTGCCCGGTCGGCTCACAGTCCATTCCCATATCCACCGGATAGAGGTCAGTTCCAGAGACCCGGCACATCTTGGAGGTGGATGTCTCGCCTTTCGTGAAGTTTTCCGCGACGATCCTCGTCACATCTTTACCTGTCTGGGAAACCCCTTCCGCAACGACACCATGATCCGCGCACATGACTGCCAGTGCGGACCGGTCCAGTTTCATTCCCGATGCGTTCCCGCGGATCCCCGCGATCTTTATAATATCCTCCTCCAGAATTCCGAGACTTCCGATGGGTTTTGCCACAGAATTCCAACGCTTTTTCGCAAGCTCCATGGCAGTTCGATCTGCCGGTTCAATCTTATTCAGATATGCTTTCCAGGTCTTTTCTACTGAAGTTTTTTCTGTCATATTTA
Organism: Clostridium sp. AM30-24; assembly: GCF_003480435.1. Taxonomy (GTDB): domain Bacteria; phylum Bacillota; class Clostridia; order Lachnospirales; family Lachnospiraceae; genus Pilosibacter. The sequence continues at coordinate 309,942 of NZ_QUJB01000001.1, forward strand.
TTTTCATTCTGCTGTCATATTTCATTTCACTACTAGATTTTTCTTTTTCCACGTTTCTGCACATTTAATAAAATTCTCAGCAATTTTCACATTACTGTAAAAATACAAGTGCGGGAAGCCTGCATAAAAGCTCTCCGTTGTATATCCGCAGTCCCAGCCCCGTGTTCCCACCGGCTTTTTTGCTGCGAAATCCGTCCCGTTCTCCTCCGAATCCCAGTGGTGGAACTCATGGGCGCGGAATTCAATTCCCGCAGGTCCTAACAGTCCCTCTTTCTTTGAGGTAACAGTAATATACCCAAATCTCCCAAGCTTCCCCGTGTCACGGCTGCTGCCCGGCAGCACACCTGCCATTGGCCATTCCACGCCGTCTGGATCCACGATCGAATCCTTCAGGTACAGATATCCGCCGCACTCCGCGATACACGGCACCTCTTCCATCACCGCCTGACGGATCGCATTCCGCATACTGATATTTCCTGAAAGTGCTTTCGCGTGAAGCTCCGGATAACCGCCGCCAAGATAGACTGCGCAGGTTCCCTCCGGAAGGTTTCTGTCGTGGATCGGGGAAAAATACTGTATTTCCGCTCCAAGTTTTCTCAGAATATCCAGATTATCCTCGTAATAAAAGCAAAAAGCTTCATCTTTGGCGACTGCAACTACTGTTTTCTTAATACCTGTCCCGCAATCCACATTACAAAACTGCCTTACAGCTTCTGGCAATTTCACTTCTATCTCTGCCGCTCTCCCAGCCTCCTCAATAATCCCATCCAGATTGATTCCCACTCGAACCTTTTCTTTGATCAGATCCAGCCGCTCCCGGATCCCCAAAATCTCCTCTGGCATCACAAGCCCCAGATGGCGGGATTTCAGAGTCAGATCCTTTAACTCCGGCACATACCCGAATACCCGGATTCCAAGCTCCCGCTCTGCCCGCTCCTTTAATCCCGGATACAGCATCGGTGACAGCCGGTTAAAGACTACCCCTGTCACATGGCTCTTCTCCTTGTAATCAAGAAATCCTTTTATCGACGCTAAAGCAGAAAGACTCCGCCCCATCATATCCACCAGAAGGATCACCGGCGTATCCGTGAGATCCGCCACCTCCCAGGCACTGGACCGCTCCGAGACACCGCCAAGACCGTCATAAAAGCCCATGACGCCCTCCAGTACAGCGATCCGGCTCTCTGGAAATTTCTTCATTTCGAGGACTTCCCTGCCGAGCAGATATCTCAGCGTATCCCCGTCCGCAAAAAAGCTGTCCAGATTTCTCGACGGGATCTCCAGCACCGTCCGATGAAACATCGGATCGATATAATCCGGCCCGCACTTAAACGCGCGAACCTCCTGAATTTTCTCTTTCAAAAGAGAAAGAAGCGCACAGGTAAATAACGTCTTCCCCCCGCCGCTCTTTTCTGCCGCGATCATGATCCGGGGAAGGTGGACGGAAACTGCCTGAGAATCCTGATCCCAACACTCCATTCGACCCTTATCCATATTTTCCACTCCTTCATAATCGCTACATTCTGCTGACACAAATTTTTCCCTCAAATGTCACGATCCACACCGGATTCTGCCCCATCATCAGATGACTGGAGCCGACTTTTTTAGACCTCGCGGCAGTCAGCGTAAGAAGATCCGGTTCTGTCACCGGAAGCGTTTTCACGGCTTCAAGGACCGCCGCCAAAGACTCGGGAGTGATGAGGTTTACAACAAACCGTGTTTCAGGATTTTTCTTAAGGCATAGCGCAATGACCTCCTCCATCTTTCCGCTGCTTCCGCCGATGAAGACATGGGTTGGAGCCGGAAGATCTTCTAACGCCTCCGGCGCTGTTCCCGCTATGATCTTCACATTTGTGAGGGCGAATTTTTTGCAGTTTTCATGGAGAAGCTCCACTGCCTCCGGGTTCTTCTCGATAGCGTAGACCTTCACGGAATCGGAAAGACCTGCGCACTCCACAGAGACGGATCCTGTTCCGGCTCCGACATCGTAGAGAACGGAATTTTCCGTGAGTTCCAGCTTTGCCACGGACACGGTGCGGACTTCCATCTTCGTCATCGGAACCTTCCCGCGGGTGAACGCCTCATCGGAAATACCGTGGGATAAAGGTCTTCGGGGCCCGGTCCATTCCGCATAGAGGACGGCCAGTGAAGGGGCTTTCCTGCCCTTTATTTCCTCTGGAGTGGAGGTGAAGATCTGTTCGTCTTCAAGTGTCAGGTTTTCCCCGACAAAGAGCTTTGTCTCCTGCATCCCAAGATCGATGAGCTGTCCACAGATCGTTTCATAGAAATCCGCGCCGCCGCCAAGGATAAAGGCACTGCCGGAGCGCTTTAATTCCAAAGCGAAGTTTGCCGCCTGCCCGTGCATGCTGAAGAGTTTCGCGTGATCCCAGGGACGCCGGATCTTCGCGAAAAAATATCCAACGGAAGAGATCCCCGGAATTACTTCCACGGTATAGTTTCCGCGGCGTTCCAGCACTGCACCGAGTTTTTCCGCTGCGCTGTAAAATCCGGTATCACCGGACATGGCTCCACAGATCACCTGTACCTCCGGGTGGGCATCCAGATAGTCCGCAATTTTTTCCGGCTGGTATGCCTCAAATACAGGTTTGTGGAAACTTTCCAGCTGTCTCACACAGCGGCTTGCGCCGACGATCAGATCACATTTGTCGAGGCGTTTTTTTGCCTCACCGGTTAGATAGGATTCGCTTCCGGGTCCTGTGCCGATAAGGAATACCTGGCGTTTCCCAGAATTTTCATCTGACCTTCCCAGAGCAAAATGCTCCTCCAGATAAGCAATTCCTTCTTCTAACGAGATTCCTTCTTCCACCGGTCTTCCGATCACGACAAGACCGACACCTGCTTTTTTCGCCGCACTGACCTTTTCCTCGAATCCGCCCGCCTTCCCGGACTCCTTCGTCACCATCCACTTCGCATGGACCGCTTTCATCATTGCAACATTTAAGTCTTCCGCAAAGGGCCCCTGCATTGCGATCAGATGGCTGCCGTAAAAGCCCATATCGGCACAGGTCTTTACCACCTCCGGCATGGAAAGGACTCTCGCGTAGACTCTCGTCTCCCAGCCCGGGAGAGCTAAAAATGCGGAGAGCTCCTTGCTTCCCGTCGTGACGAATACCGGACCTTCCGTGGTCTTTAAAAAGTCCACTGCCGCCTGAATATTCTCCACCGTGATGATCCGGCAGTCTGAACCGTCTGAAATCTTATCCCGCAGGATCCTTAAAAGCGGGGTCCCTGTCTTTTCTGCCGCCTCCCTGATATTTGCCGTGACCACCACCGCAAAAGGATGGGTTGCATCAAGGATCAAGTCATACTTCTTTTCCTGAAACAGTTTCTCCATCTGGATCTCATCGACACGCCCGTCATGGACCTGAAGATTCTCAGCCTTCGGGATCTCCTCTTTTCCATATTCCGTCGCAACAAACACATCAGCCGCTACCTGACTTCCGGCAAGGCGGGATGCCAGAACCCGTCCTTCCGTTGTCCCCGCAAAAACCGCAATTTTCCCTTCCGCTATCTTCATATCCGGTATCCTCTCGGTGTGACCATCCAGTTCTGTCCGCCAAGGACGGACTTTTCGGTCCGGCTGTTTCCAATAAACACGGTGGTGAACATGTCCGCCTCGTAATCTTTCAATTCCGCTAACGTCATGACCTTCTTCGTCTCCCCGTCTCTTCCGATGTTCTTTACAATGCCGCAGACGGTATCCGCACTCTTGTACCGTAAAAAGATCTCACACGCACGCTTTAAATAGTCCGCCCGCTTCCTGCTGGACGGATTATAGAGGCAGATGGAAAAATCAGTCTTCGCCGCCGCGTCCAGGCGATTCTCAATGGTCTCCCAGGGTGTTAAAAGATCACTTAAGCTGATCACCGCAAAATCATGCATCAGCGGTGCCCCGAGGACAGCACCGCCGGAGAGAGCCGCCGTGATCCCCGGGATCACCTCGATCTCCACCTCCGGGTGCTTCTCCCCGAGTTCCAGGATCGGTCCCGCCATTCCGTAGATTCCTGCGTCCCCGCTGCAGATCATCACGACAGATCTTCCTTTTTCCGCCTCCGCAAAAGCCATCTCGCAGCGCTCGATCTCCCGTTTCATGGGGGTCGTCAGAAATTCCTTATCTGGAAAGTACGGCTTCGCGAGATCCACATAGACCGTGTATCCCACGATCACATCGCAGGTGTTAAGCGCCTTTACGGCACGGAGCGTCATGGATTCATATTCTCCAGGTCCCATGCCGACCACTGTCAGCTTCTTCATATGTCCGTCCCCTTTCTGAATTCCGTGGAGAAGTCCGGCGCATAGAGTCTTGACTCCTCGTAGCCGTTTGCCTCTCTCGTGCCGAATACATCACCGATAAAGATCATTGCCGTCTTCTTAATTCCGTTCTCCTCTGCGGACTTCGCCAGCGTAGAGACGGTGCAGCGGACGATCTTCTCCTCCGGCCATGTCGCCTTGTAGATGATCACCGCCGGAGTGTCCGACTCATATCCTGCTTCCGCAAGTTCCTTTTCCATCTGTGACAACAGTCCCGTGCTTAAGAACACCGCCATGGTCGCATGGTGAGCCGCCAGGGAACGGAAGCTCTCCCGCTCCGGGACTCCGGTCCGCCCCGCCATTCTCGTGATGATCACGGACTGGGACACGCCAGGCAGCGTGAGTTCCGCATGGAGACTCGATGCAGCGCCGCAGAAGGAGCTGACCCCCGGGCATACATCGTAAGCAATCTTTTTCTCATCCAGCCGGTCCATCTGCTCCCGGATCGCGCCGTAGATCGCCGGATCACCGGTATGAAGCCGCACCGTCATTTTTCCCTCTCGCTCCGCTTTCTCCATGGCACGGATCACCTCGTCAAGAGTCATATAGGCACTGTTTAAGATCTCACACCCCGGCTTCGTCTCCTTTAAAAGCTCCGGATTCACAAGGGATCCCGCATAGATCACCACGTCCGCCTCCCGAAGGAATTTCTGTCCCCGGACCGTGATCAAGTCCGACGCTCCGCTTCCGGCTCCCACAAAATGTATCATGATGTCTTTCCTCCTGTTTTTCGAATCTTCATGACCGTCCATGCATGGTCTCTCATGTCATACTCCCGCTTGCAGTACGGGCAGTGACGGATCTTCATCGCGTCAAAGCTTGCCCCGCAACTTTCACAGGAGACCTGATGAATCGAGTATCCCGGGTCCTGCGGGATCTGGATATTCTTTCCGACGATCATCCGGATCCTGTCGTTTTTCTCCTTCATCGAACTTCCCCTGTCATATGTATCGCAGAAGTACAGATCGATATCCGCATACACATACGGGCCTTCCTGCCAGCAGTTCCCCACCGACATAGCTCCCCTGTATACAATGTCCGTGATGTTCTGGAAACTTTCCCCATCCCAGGGACCGCGGATAATAGAAAGGTCCTCTCCCGGCTCGGAAAAGATAATATTTTTTGCCAGAGCAATGACCTGGTTTGCAAAGTTTTCATAGCCAAAATCCGGCTCGTAATTCTTCATGAACCGGATCAGCCTGTTTTTGCTGCCAGAAGTGGCAAACAGAAGTCCAAGGCTCTGCATCGCCCGCCAGAAAATATACCCAAGTGTTTTTAAGGCAAACAGCATATATCCGCCGAAGGCTCCGATTACTGGACACCCGATCAGCGGGCAGATCATGGAATATAGTGTCAGAGGATCACCGGTCTTTGCCCTCTCCCATGCCAGGTATGCCAGCATGAACACCGTGAAGATGACTGCCCCTCCGCCGCACCAGGGAGTTAATGTTCTTTTGATCTCTTCCTTGGAATAGCTGAGGTCTTCAATGGAATAAAAATTCGCGACCTTCGGATACAGATCCTGCATCAGAAATCTTGTGTGGCAGTATGGGCAGCCTTCAAACAGCGCCTTGATCTGGCTCACCGCTCCGCAGGACGGGCAGGTACATGGCTCCGTTCCGTCTACCGTCGCCTCATTCGCGAAGGTGATCGTCTGGTATAAGATCTCTTTCTTCCGGAATTTTCCGATGATCCGTCCACCCCTGGAATATGTCGTATTTCTCTGCGCCGTGCGGAATTCTGTCACATTCGTATATTTCTTTCCGACCTTCGGCGGGATCGCGCCGGCTGAGGCCAGAAGACCCCGGAGTTCTATGGATGAATCTCTGTGAAGTCCGCGTTTTTCCAACCGCTTCCGCTGCTGGCTCAGAAAATACTTTGTATCCTGATTTCCGGTATCCGGGATCGGTCCGCCGGAAAGCCAATCGTTGTATTGTTTCAGGAAGCGGTTATACATCATGGATGCCTTTGTGTCATGGACGCTCCCGTAATTTTTCTGCCTGTTTTCCATAGTGTTTCCTTTAATTTCGATGAATGATCAGAGACCGTAACTTTCATGCGTTGTTCCAAAACTTATTGTTTCAGTTCTTTCAGCGCTAAGTGGAAGCTTATTGATCCAGCTCTTTCAACGCTGACCGCAGAATCGCGTCCGCGCCTTCCGTCTCTCCCAGATACTCCCCCTTTGTCCCGAAGACGATCATTCCCGTCCTCACCTCGTCCCTGGATCGATGGGTAAGGTGCCAATCGGCACGCTTTAAGAATACGTTTATCGTGTCCTCTATGATTCCCGCCTGTTTTAAGTGATCCATCGCCTCATCCGTCGTGTTGGATCTCTGGATCTTTCTAAGCAGTTCCAGGTCCTCGGTTCCGGCAGATAACGCGCAGGACAGCATCGTGTCCATGCGACCATCCGCCTCCCTGGAGTGGGTGTTCATGATCCCGTTTCCGATCTTCACGAGTTTTCCCATGTGACCGGCGATCAGGATACCGGAAAAGCCCAGTTCCGCGGCAAGGTCAATGGTCTTGCCGACGAAGTTGCTCATGGTGACGAGGGAATTCATAAATCCTTCCAGAAGTGATGGTTCTGTTCCCGTTGATAATTCTCCATAAGCCATCTGTTCTGCCTCAACAGCAGCATCCGTGTCCGCCGCGTTACTCCCTTGATGAGCATCGGTACAGAATTTACCATGTTCTACGAGATACCTCTCTAAAAATCCCGCGCCCATATTTCCAGGCACTGCGATCACCCATTTTCTGCCCTCTGCCTTTAAGACATTTAGATGGGTACGGATCGTCTCGACAAGCGCTTCCTCACTCATGGGCTCCACAATCCCGCTGGTCCCGAGAACGGAGATCCCGCCCTCGATTCCCAGAACCGGGTTGAAGGTCTTCTTCGCGGCTTCTACGCCTGCAGGGATCGATATGGTGATCGATACAGGAAAAAGCTCCCCGGCTTCCTCCAAAAGGGCGTAGACGGCATCCCGGATCATCTTTCTCGGCACAGAGTTGATCGCTGCCGCGCCTACCGGCTGATCCAGACCGGATTTTGTGATGCGACCGATGCCGATGCCGCCGTCGATTCTGACAAGCGACTCAGGAAGTGCCTCTTTCTGATGAGCGGCATTCGCTTTTTTCTGCTGTTTCTGGTTTTCTGGACTCAGACCAGGTTTTTCTCCTGCAGCTCCGAACCCGGAACTTTCCAGATGTGACATCTGAACCTTTTCATAAAAGTTTTTATCTTTCACAAACTCCGCCCGCGCATACACCAGGATCCCGTTCGTCACATCATAATCGTCCCCTGCGTCCTTCCTGACCGCGCACTCCGCCCAACTATCCCCGGAAGTTTTCTCTTCCAGCGATACGCACACCGGAATCCCCTTCGGGGTCATGATCTCCTCCGTCTCCTTCCAGGATCCTGTGAGCAGAAATCGCACCGCCCCCTGAGCCGCCAGAGCCGCGCAGGTTCCTGTGGTGTATCCGCATCTTAACTTTTTATGGTCTTTGTATACAAAGGTATCCATGTTTACCTCGCGATCTCGTTTCTGTCCGCCAGCAGCACCTCTAAAATTCCGTCCGCTGTATAGTCGGAAGCTGTCAGGGCATTCTTCACTCCGTATTCCGCAAGGACTGCCGCTGTCACCTTTCCGATGCAGACTGGTCTCACCGTCTCAAACAGAGATGCCGCTTCCGCCTCACGTCCCGCGAAGAATCCTCGGACGCCGGAGCCGCTCTCAAACGTGATATAGTCGGCAGTTTTAAGTCTCGCAAGCTCCGTCTGCTCCACCAGGATATCATAGATTGGAATATCATCAAACGCATATCCCTGTTCCGCCAGTGTCTCCGTGAGGACCTTCGAGCCCTGCTTTGCCCGCGGGATCAGAAATTTTCCTGCCTCAGCACACGGACAGACATTTTCTGAACTGGAAATGCTGTAGGCTATATTGGCGGCGGCAGTTTTTGCCCCAGAAGTCTCTCCATTCTCCTTCAAATATTTTACAAGTCCATCCGCCAGCGCTTTCGTCGTGTATTCCTCCGGGATAAAGTCCGGCGTGATTCCGACACTCTCCAGATACTCCCCTGTTCCGCGCCCGACAACCGCAAATTTTAATCCGCCAAGTTTTCTGATATCTACATGTTTCTCCCGCATCCGGTCAAAGAAGATCCGGACTGCATTCCGGCTCGTAAAAATCACCCATCTGTAACGGGAAAGGTCCGCAAACGCCTGATCCAGCCGTTCCATGGACTCCCGTACCACAAGGGATTCCCCCGCGCGGACCGTCTTCGCACCCTCATCGGACAGGCGGCTTATGATCCGTCCTCTAACAGCCTCTGTTCCGGTGACTCCCACCGTGATTCCGGTAAGCACGCCCGGCACCATAGATGTAAAGTGGAAGGCACAGACCTCACCCACAGCGATGATTCCGGGAAGCGTAAGTCCCGCTTTTCTTACAGCCTCAGGCAGATCCTTTAAGGATGCCCGGACAACGCGCATTCGGGACAGTGTTCCGTCCGTTACAACGGCTGCAGGCGTCTCCTCGTCTTTTCCGCCATCTATGAGACGTTTCACGATCTCCTCAAGGTTCGAGAGTCCCATAAGGAAGATCAGGGTTCCCGGAAGCTTCGCGTACAGGCTGTAATCCCCGGAGAGTCCCTCACCGCCTTCGTGGGAGATATGTCCCGTAAAGACATGGAAATCTCTCGCGATATTCCGGTGGGTGACAGGGATTCCAGCCGCCTCCAGTGCCCCGATGGCTGAGGTAACGCCGGGGATCACTTCATAGGGGATTCCTGCTTCTGTGAGCGCCTGGATCTCCTCTCCGCCGCGCCCGAACACAAAGGGATCTCCACCCTTTAACCGGATGACGCGCTTTCCTTCCAGTGCCTTCTCCACCAGGATCCGGTTGATCTCCGACTGCTTTTTGATGTGGTGCCCGGCCTCTTTTCCAACATAGATCCGCTCACAGTCCTCCGGCACCAGAGTCAGCAGTTCCTCGGAGCCAAGACGGTCGTAGACAAGGACCTCCGCAGCCTTTAAGATCTGCTGTCCTTTTACCGTGATAAGTCCGCCGTTTCCGGGGCCTGCTCCCACAAGATAAGCTTTCCCTGCCGGAAGTTCCCCTTCGGTCCCCTTCTTTACGAGAAGCTCCGCGAGTTTCATGGAATCCTCCGGCGCTCCGGAGATCTTCCTGCGGATAAGTCCATTTTTTGTCTCCCGCATGAGTCCCATCCAAAATGTTCCATTCTCTTCCTTCGCGTACACGCCTACCGCTGCGGTACAGCCTGCACCTAAAAGGCGCAGCACTTTTCTCTCCGCGAATAATGCCCGCTCCGCTTCTTTATCATTCAGTTTTTTGAGGATCTTTAATACCTCACTGCCCTTTTTCGCTTCCACTGCGATGATCCCCTGACCTCCTGCCGGGAGAAACATTTCCGGTTCCAGAAACTCAAAGGAAAATCTCGGATCATTAAAAAGACCCAGACGATTAAGACCAGCCGCAGCCAGGATGATCCCATCGTACTCCTTCTGGTACAGTTTTTCCAGTCTCGTGTCGACATTTCCGCGAAGCAGACGGCATTCCACATCCCCGCACTCCATGATCTGCACCTGGCGTCTCGGACTTCCCGTTCCGATAATCCTGGGACTCCGCTCCGGAGTACGCCCCTTTACCGTCACAAAGACATCCCTCGGATCTTCCCGCTTTAAGACGGCCCCAATACAGAGCCCGTCGCTCAAGTCCATTGGCATGTCCTTCGCGCTGTGGACCGCGAGATCAATGTCCCCGTTTAAGAGGGACTGCTCAAACTCCTCCACGAAAGCTCCTTTTCCTCCGAATGCCACCAGGGATGTCTTTAAGATCTTGTCGCCCTTTGTCATCAGGGGAACCAGCTCACACTTCACCTCCGGACATACGGCCTCGATTGCCTCCGCCACCATCTTCGTCTGCACAAGCGCCAGTCTGCTCTTTCGTGTTCCGATCCGAATCGTCCGGCGTTTTATTGCTTCCATCCTTTACTGTTCCTCCCTGTCTTTTGCAATAATAAGGGAATAATATCCCGCATCCTCCGGGATATCCGCGGCACTCCGTATCAGCCGCTCACCCTCCATCCCACAATTTTCCACCATCCAGGCGGGGCACTCCGTGAGAAGAAGCTCCCGCTTCACATCCGCGATCTTTGTCCCGGATTTCATCAAGATCTTTGTCCCCGGAAGCTTCAGCCCATCCTTCACCGGATAGGAGCCCGGCAGGATATGGATGGACTCCGCCTTTTCCCCCAGGGAGATCCCGAGCTTTGCCGCCGCCGCGCAGAAGGACGGGACTCCGTTAACCAGGACAGACTCGTATCCCAGATCCAGAAGCTTTTTATGGACATAGCCATATGTGGAGTAGACTGTCACATCCCCCAGTGTCAGAAACGCGATGGTCTTTCCCTGACCCATGAGGGCTGACAGGCTCTTTACCGCCGTCTCATGGCTCTCCTTCAGCACCGTCTCGTTCTTCGTCATCGGGAATACTACCGGGATGATCTCTTTTTCCTCGATCTCAGGGACCGCCCCCAGAGCGATCTGATACGCGGTACATGTCTCTTTTTCTTTCCCCGGGATCGCGATCACGTCCGCCTCCCGGATCAGGCGCGCTGCCTTTAATGTCATGAGTTCCGGGTCCCCCGGTCCCACTCCGATTCCATAGATCTTTCCCTGCATGTTGTTCTCCTTTATGTCCTGTTTCTTCAATTCTGTGCAGCCTTACCAGCCTTTCCGGCTGACATGCAATCTGCCTTCAGATTCTGCCGCACATCTCTATTCTCCGTTAAAATTCCCCTGAAAGATTTCCGGCATCGGTCCTTTTCCTCTCAGGTATGTAAGCAGATCGCTTAAAAGTTCTGCTCCTTTAGGGACTGCCTCATTAAATTCACGCTCCAGGTGGTCTGTGATGGCCTCACAGCCCGGCGTTGGCTGTTTCCTCATAAACATGCCGTGAATGACCCCATAGCTTCCCGTAAAACGCAGGAGGAAGCAGCAGAACCGTTTCGTGCGCTCGCTCGAGTTGATAAACAGCCGGTTCATGGTCCGAAAACTCATGATCGCCTTTGCCACCTTGATGGGATCCTCATCGAAAAGCCTCGATGATGCCCGCACGGTCTGGGCTGTGATCTTTAAATGGCAGGTGAGGTTCGAATGCAGCGGACGCATATGTTCCCGCTCCAAAAGTCTCCGTTCTAACTCCGTCTCGATCTCCGCGTGGGTGATTCCGGTCCGCTTCTCCTCTGCGTTCACGTAAGCGTGGACGCGATTGTCGAGACAGAAATGGCAGGCAACACCCATGAGATACGCAATCATCTCGTCTCTCTCGTCCTTTGTCTCGGCCTCACGTACCAACATCCGGCCACGTTCCATGAGCTTTGCAGCGGGTTCGCCGTGCATTCGCACGCCTTTCTGATTTACCTTGTTTTTTCCAAGTGCCTTGTAAAAGAACAGGATATCCGGCCCGTGAACCCCTAAAAGAAAGCAGTACCGCTCCTTCTTTATGATCCGCTTAATGACCGGATCGGCCTCCATATATACTTTTCTCCCGTATAGATCATGCGCAAATGCTGCCGGCATGGATCTCATCTCCTTCGTAATATGCTCTGCATAACAAAAAATCCCGGTTATTCTGACAGTTCCCGGAGCTGTCATGCAACTGAAAAAGCTGTGACAAAATGAATCGCCACAGCTTTACAAATCCTTATTTATTTGATCTCTGTCTTTCCGCCCATATACGGTCTTAATACTTCCGGAATTCTTACAGAACCGTCTGCCTGTAAGTTGTTCTCAAGGAAAGCGATCAGCATTCTCGGCGGAGCTACAACTGTGTTATTTAAGGTATGTGCGAAATATTTCTTTCCGTCCGGTCCGTTTACACGGATTCTTAAACGTCTAGCCTGAGCGTCACCAAGGTTGGAACAGCTTCCTACCTCGAAGTACTTTTTCTGTCTCGGGGACCATGCCTCAACATCGACAGATTTTACCTTCAGGTCAGCAAGGTCACCGGAGCAGCACTCTAAAGTACGAACCGGGATGTCCATGGAACGGAACAGATCTACGGTGTTCTGCCATAACTTGTCGAACCACATCTTGGATTCTTCCGGCTTGCAGACAACGATCATCTCCTGCTTCTCGAACTGATGGATACGGTATACGCCGCGCTCCTCGATGCCGTGCGCACCCTTCTCCTTACGGAAGCACGGAGAATAGCTTGTTAAGGTCTTCGGAAGCTCCTCTTCCGGAATGATCTGGTCGATGAATTTGCCGATCATGGAATGCTCACTTGTACCGATAAGGTAGAGATCCTCGCCCTCGATCTTGTACATCATAGCGTCCATCTCAGCGAAGCTCATAACGCCTGTGACAACGTCGCTGCGGATCATAAACGGCGGTACGCAGTATGTGAATCCACGGTCGATCATGAAATCTCTTGCGTATGCGATCACTGCGGAGTGAAGTCTCGCGATATCGCCCATTAAGTAGTAGAAACCGTTTCCGGCAACTCTTCTTGCGGAATCAAGATCGATGCCGTTAAATTTCTCCATGATCTCTGTGTGGTACGGGATCTCAAAATCCGGAACGACCGGATCACCGTACTTCTGGACTTCTACGTTCTCGCTGTCATCTTTACCGATCGGTACGGACGGGTCGATGATATTCGGGATCATCATCATAATCTTCTTGATGCGCTCCTCGAGATCTTTTTCTTTCTCCTCCAGCTCAGCAAGGTGGTCGGAAGCTGCTGTAACCTGTTTCTTAACTTCCTCAGCTTCTTCCTTCTTGCCCTGTCCCATCAATGCACCGATCTGCTTGGAGATCTTATTTCTGCTCGCGCGGAGGTCATCAGCCTCCTTCTTTACTTTTCTGTTCTCCTCGTCCAGTTCGATCACTTCGTCTACTAACGGAAGCTTCGCGTCCTGGAATTTATTCCGGATATTCTGCTTTACGATTTCCGGATTTTCTCTTACAAATCTTAAATCTAACATGAGCTTTTCTCCTTATTGCCGTGTAAAAACACGCTTTGGTAAAAATATATCATATTTTGCTGAGAAAAGGAAGGGGATTTCTCCTACTTTTTTATCAGTTTACCAAGAATCTTCTCAAAACAAACACCGTTCGCGTGAGGGATCTGCTCCTCATCGGAGACTTTTATGCACTCTTTTACGAATCCTGCTGCCTGGCTCACCGCCTCCGGGAGGGACTTCCCGTTTAATAACGCGCCCGCCACAACAGAGGAAAATACATCTCCGGTTCCCGGACGCTCTCCACCGGAGGACCTTGTCCGGATAAATTTTGCATCGTACTGTCCCTGCTCCAGAACCACATTGGTGTAGCAGCTTCCCTCCCGCACTCCTGTGATGACCACAGATTTCGCGCCCATGAGCCGCAGCATCATCGCCATATTTAAGAGTTCTTTTCTCGTCCAGTTTTCCTCCCTGTATGGAGTATCCGTGAGGATACAGCATTCCGTCACATTCGGGAGAACAACATCCGCCATGCAGACAAGTTCCTTCATCTGCTCGCACATCTCCGGTGTATAAGTCTCATAGGCATGTCCATGGTCTCCCATCACCGGATCCACAACAACAAACGTTTTCTCTGCCTTTAATTTCTGAACGATCTCCATGACGATCCCGATCTGGGCCTCCGACCCAAGAAATCCCGTTGCGATCGCGTCAAAGGAAAGTCCAAGTTCTTTCCATTTGTCCGTATATGTGGTCATTTTTTCCGTATAGTCATCGAAAAAGTAAACCGGAAATTCCGTATGGTTTGAAAGGATCGCCGTCGGTATCGGACAGCACTGATGACCCATCGCGGATAAAACAGGAATAGCCACTGTTAATGAACAGCGGCCATAACCTGAAAGATCATTGATCACAGCAATTTTCTTCTGCATGAATTTATCTTCCAATCTTCCTGCTTCCGCAGTATATTTGCTGCTCACAAGTAGAATTTTTTATTGTCCACATCCGATACAGCAACATCTATGTTACACTGCAGAATTTATTTTTCTTAGTTTTAAAATCCATCCCAAATCGACTGCGTCGATGGGATTTTTGACTTCCAGCCTATTCTTTTTTACGGTCAGCGCAACAAGTGTGCAGACCTACTGAGCAGCTAAAAAGCCAGCTCGTTTTAACGCCGGGCGAAGCGCCGCATAAAGGACGACTGCGATCACGGAGTTGATCACCGCGTTGATGATCGTGGTGTACGTTGTGATCGCTATCAGCGCTTTGATCGCAGATGCTGCTTTATCAGCGTTCGGGAATAATAAGGTATACCATACATACTTTAATGCCGGCTCAAAGAAGCAGTTAAAACCGAGACCACAGACAGCCGCGATCGCAGACCAGCGGATCACATAGGCATGGTCATGTTCATCGGAAAGCTTTGCGATCCTGTGGGCAACGAAGCCTACGATGAGACCGATCACAAGCTTTGTGATAAAAGTTCTCGGTGCAGATGCCGCATAGCCGCCAACGATATCAGCAATGGATAAGCCAACAGCACCGGAAAGTCCACCGTAAACGCCGCCGAGAAGGTATGCGGAAAGCACGACAAATGCGTTTCCGATGTGAATCTTCGTTCCGCTGGCTGAGATCGCCGGGAACACAGCATATCCAATATAGCAGAGCGCCGCCATCAGGCCAGCCTGCGCAATTTTCATTAACTGCCCATTCTTTTCTTTCATAAGTAAAATCTCCCCTCGTGTGTTATTGACAGGCAGAACCGTTCATATTTTCATAATCGGTTCAAGGATTTCTGAATGGATCATCCGGAAAGCCTTTCTGTCATCCTGATACCCATGGTAGCATGCGAGTGGATTGTATGAAATGTCCAGTTTTGTTTTTTTTATACAGTCCAGTCTGTTTTCCTCACCGCAACATTGCAGACTGCAACGTATATTATCCTTCTTTTTTGCTTTTTCACGCTGATATTTTCACGCGGTGTTCTCTTTAATCTCTTGACTCCACGCAGATCAGGATCCCTTTCCGGAACGTGATCTTTGCCCGCTCCCCTGGAATCTCATTGCTGACACAGAGACTGGGATCCTTTAAGATCGAGATGTCCTTATTATGCAACGGATATTTAAATCCATCCAGCGTGATTCCAAGAACGGTCTCCGTAAGCGGAAGAAAGGAGACATATTTCCCGTAGATCCGGTCTTTCAAAAAAACGGAATGTTCCTCATCATCCGGTGTCAGGAGAAAGATACGGTTTTTTGCATCATAGATCTCCATGAAAAGTCCTGCATCCTTCGCCGCCCGCATCAGATGGATATTGGAAAGCTCATGATCCAGTCTGCCCCCTGTGGCCCCCAGAACATGGGCGGTATGAAATCCTGCCCGGAGTGCGGAGCGGACCGCAAGATCCGTGTCCGTCTCATCCTTCTCCGGCTTATGGACATCCGTCGCCCATCCCTCTTCTTTTTTGAGTTCTTCCATCCGTTCCAGCCCGAAGGTGTCAAAATCGCCCACCGCAAGGTCCGGCACAAGCCCCAGCTCCTCGCAGACGTCAAGACCCCCGTCCACTGCGATCACATAGGGATATTTCCGATTTTTCACGAATTCCGCAGCAAATTTCCGGTCCGTCGGTCCGCCCGACACGATCAGGCAGGTATCCGTCATTTCTCTTCTGTCTGCATTCATATTATCTGCCTCTCCCCTATCCATGGCACATCCTCACGCCGGGTGCGGCCCCTTATCTTGCGGAATACTCCTCAAAGATCTTCAGGAACTCCTTCGTATTCGCTGCCGCATCGTTCTTAAACACCGCGGAACCCGCAACGATCACGTTCGCGCCTGCATCGAGAACCTCTCTGACATTTGCCGCATTCACGCCGCCGTCCACCTCAATATCGGTGGTGAGTCCGGCCTCATTTAACATGCCGCGGAGCTTTTTGATCTTCTCTAACGTATACGGGATAAACTTCTGTCCTCCGAATCCCGGATTTACGGACATGATCAGAAACATATCTGCTTCTTTTAAGATACAGGAAAGTGTCTCGACCGGAGTTGCCGGGTTTAACGCAACAGCTGCCCTGGCACCGGTCTCCTTGATCTGGTTGATGGTACGGTCCAGATGAAGACAGGCTTCCTGATGGACACAGATGATATCCGCGCCGGCCTTTCTGACATCATTTACATATCTTCCCGGCTCCTCCACCATCATATGGACATCAAACACACGGTCTGTTGTCTTTCTGAGGGATGAGATCACCGGCATACCGAAGGAAATACTCGGGACAAACGCTCCGTCCATCACATCCAGATGGATGTACTGCGCTCCCGCGTCAGAAACTGTCTTTACATCTTCACCAAGTTTTGAAAAGTCTGCTGAAAGAATCGATGGCGCTAATATATACATGATCTTAATATCTCCTTTTACTCTTCAGTTCTTCATAGATCAGCCGGTAATTTTCATACCGGGAATCCGCAATCTTTCCTGCTTTTACGGCCTCCTTGACGCCGCACTCCCGTTCTCCCACATGGACACAGCCCAAAAACCGGCATTCCGGCTCGTAGGCCTCAAATTCCGGAAAGAAATCCTTTAACTCTTCCGGCTTCATATTATCGACAAAGATGGAGCTGAAGCCCGGCGTGTCCATCACGAAGGTCTCCTTCTCGACGAAGAACAGCTCCGAATGTCTTGTGGTATGGCGGCCCCTGCGGATCTTCTCACTGACGGCCCCCGTCTCCATCTCCGCCTCCGGCTGGATCCTGTTTGTCAGGGATGATTTTCCAACACCGGACGGGCCGGCAAGTGCCGTTGTCTTCCCCCTTAAGAGGTCATGGATCGCCTCGATCCCTTCCCCCGCCAGAGCACAGGACAGATGGACATCATATCCGGCATCCCGATAGATTCCAGCAAGTCGTTCTGCCTCACCCTCTTTTCCGAGATCTGTCTTATTAAAGCAGATCACCACCGGAACATTCTGGGCTTCCATCGTAACCAGAAAGCGGTCCAGAAGGTTTAAATTCGGTTCCGGGTCAGCGACGGCAAACACGATCATTGCCTGATCGATGTTCGCCACTGCCGGACGGATCAGGGAGTTCTCCCTCGGAAGGATCTCCACGATGTTTCCGAGGCTCTGCTCCTCAGAAAGCACGTCGAACTCCACATTGTCGCCCACAAGAGGCTTGATCTTCCGGTTCCGGAATACGCCCTTTGCCTTACACTCGTATACTTTGGAAACGCCGTCATGTACGTAATAGAATCCGGCAATTCCCTTTATGATCTTTCCAGTCAACCGTCAACCTCCGTAAATGTCACATTATAGGATGTCAGTACCACGTTGTTCGTGAGGTCCACGATCTCCACCTCACCGGTCTGTACGCCGTCCGCGCCGCGGATCCTGTCTAACTTGATATTCAGGGTTGTGTCCGCGCTGTAAGACTTTGGCTCCGCAAGCTTCGTATAGGTCACTTTGCCGTTCACCGTCTGCTTTAAACGGATCAGGATCTGGATCTCGGAGGATGCTGCCCCCGGTCCATAGGAGACCTGAAGCGGATAGCTTGCATCCAGAGATGCAATAAACTGTTTTTTCGGAGCTTCCGGCCCAAGACTCAGAGTGTAATCCACGGTATCCCCAGGTGCTACCTGAGTTCCTGCCTCAACGCCCTGACTGATGACGTGACCGGCCGAGATCGTGCTGTCGTACTCTTTTGAAACCTCTCCGGTCACAAGTCCTGCCGCGGAAAGAAGTGCTGCCGCTTCCGCGTCCGTCTTTCCATAAAGATTCGGTACAGGAACGAATTCCTCCTCCGGTCCCGTACTCACATATAAGGTTACGGTACTTCCGAGGGCCACTTTTTCCTCCGGTTCATAGCGGATGATCGTTCCGGAAGCCACCTCCTCGCTGGCTTCCTCCCGAACATCTGCTTTTAAATTCTTTCCCTCCAACAGGCGGACCGCCGTTTCCAGTGTCATTCCGGAAAGGCCAAGTTCTGAGAGATCAACCTTATCAGAACCCGCGCTGATGACAACGGTTACCTTGGAGAAACGCGGAATCACGGTATCGGGCTCTTCCTTCTGTGAGATGACTATGCCTTTTTCCACTTCATCCGAGTTTTTCTGCTCTACCTGCATGGTGAGATCGAGTCCCTGTAAGATCTTCTCGGCTTCCTCCTCGGAGTGGCCCACAAGCTTCGGCATATAGACTTCCTTCTGGCTGATAACAGTCTCCGATGCCGCAGTTGTCTTCGCTTCTTCCGTCATAGCTTCCTCAGAAACGGTTTTTGTCGGATCCTCCGGAGTGCTGCTTCTGAACAGACCGCCAAGCTTCAGAACAAACACGATCACAACCGCGACAATGACGATGGCTGCCGCCACGCCCAGGCCTGTCAGAATCTTTTCCAGTCCTGTGGCTTCATCATCCACTTTATTCTTTTTCGGTTCCTTCTTCGCGTTGTCTGTCTGATCATACCGCTTTTCCAGATCCCGCCGTTCCCTGCGCTCACGGATCTCTTTTACCGGCTTTGACTCCCGGATCCGTTCCCCACTTCTCGTCTTGATCAGATTCAGTTCTTTTGGGCTGATGACGATGGTATCGGAGCTGTGGTCTTCCTCTTTAACGGCGCCGATAGTCGGGTCATCATCATTTAAGAGTGCTCTTCTCAGGTCACTGATCACGGCCGCCGCGTTCGGGTATCGGCGCTCCGGTCTCTTTTCCGTACATTTTAAGATGATCCTCGCAAGACTTGGGGACACATCCGGATTCAGCATTCTGGGATCCGGCATCGGTTCTTCCAGATGTGCCAGCGCGACCGTCACCGTATTGTCCCCCTCAAACGGAACATGGCCGGTGACCATCTCAAACATGGTGATACCTAAGGAATACAGGTCGCTCCGCTCATCGCTGTATCCGCCTCTCGCCTGTTCGGGGGAGATATAGTGGACAGATCCCACAACTGTCGCCGCATTCATGGTCTGGGACGACACAGCTCTCGCAATTCCGAAGTCCGCTACCTTCACCTTTCCATCCATGGAGATCAGCATATTCTGAGGCTTGATATCACGGTGAATGATATGCTGTTCATGGGCTGCTTCGATTCCGGAGGCTACCTGGATCGCGATCCCGATGGCTTCCTTTACATCCAGATGACCTTTTTTCGTGATATAGCTCTTTAAGGTGATTCCCTCTACGAGCTCCATAACGATAAAGTGGATGTCTCCCTCATCCACGACATCATATATATTGACAATATTCGGGTGTGAAAGTCCGGCCGCTGCCTGAGCTTCCATCTTAAATTTACTGACAAAGGTCGCGTCGGAAGTAAACTCCGATTTCAGTACCTTGATCGCGACCAGACGGTTTAATTTATGGCATTTTGCTTTATAGACCTCTGACATTCCGCCGGAACCTATCTTTTCCAGAATCTCATATCGGTCCTGCAGCATCGTTCCAGGGTATAAAATCATAGCTTCACCTCACTTATCTGAGGTTCTACAAGGACAATCGCAATGTTGTCCTTTCCTCCGTTCCGGTTTGCCTCGTCAACCAGCGCTTCCGTCTTCTCTTTCAGCGTATCCGTTGTCTTTAAGACCCGGCTGATCTCGGCATCATCCACCATGTTCGTCAATCCGTCAGAGCAGAGCAGAATACAGTCACACTCAAGAAGCGGCACTTCAAAGAAATCCGCCTCCACCCGGTTTCCGATTCCCATGGCGCGGGTAATAATGTTCTTCTGACTTCGGTAGGACTCGCTGTCCCGCTCCATTTTTCCTCTCGCGACCATCTCTTCCACAAGGGAATGGTCTCTCGTGATCTGTGCAAGACTGTCCCGCAAAAGATAAAGTCTGCTGTCCCCCACATTTGCCACGTACATCATGTCGTCCTCGATCGTAGCGGCAACCAGAGTGGACCCCATTCCTTCCCGGTCCGGGTTTCCCTGAGCTTCCTCAAAGAGCCCCTGATTCGTCTTCTCCAGAGCTTTTCTGAGGATCATCACAGGACTGGCCAGATCAGAATTTTCAATATATTCTTTCATATGTTCCACGACATACCGGGACGCGAAATCCCCGGCCTTATGTCCGCCCATTCCGTCTGCCACGATGAACAGATTCGGAAGCGGTCCCACCGGCTGATCCGCTGCAAACAGGAAATCCTGATTGGATCTTCTCACAAGACCGGTGTCTGTCTTCGCGTAAGAGATCATGACGATTCCTCCTCACTCAGATAGCTCTTTCTAAGCTGTCCGCAGGCACCGCCGATATCGCGGCCCATCTCCCTGCGGATCGTAACGTTGATGCCGTGTTTTTCAAGATAACCCCTGAACGCGTCAATGGCATCCCGATTGGACTGTTTGAAGTCGCGTTCCTTGATCGGGTTTACCGGAATCAGGTTCACGTGTCCCTGCATATCCTTTAAAAGCGCAGTCAGGCGCTTTGCCTCGTCAAGATTATCATTGACGCCCTGTACAAGACTGTACTCAAAGGTCAGGCGTCTTCCTGTCTTTTTATAATATTCCTTACATGCCGGAAGCACCTCCGATAAGGAGTAGCTGTTGGCGATGGGCATCAGAGTCTTTCTCGTCTCATCGTCCGGCGCATGAAGGGAAAGTGCCAGAGTAATGGAAAGACCTTCTTCCGCAAGCTTTAAGATCTTTGGTACGATCCCGCAGGTGGATACCGTGATGTTTCTCTGACTGATATTCAGACCGTTTTCATCGGAAAGAAGCCTGATAAACCGGATCAGGTTATCATAGTTATCCATCGGCTCACCACTTCCCATGACCACAACGTTGGAGACACGCTCTCCCGTGGATCTCTGGATCCGGTAGATCTGATCCAGCATCTCCGAAGGACGTAAGTTTCTTGTGAGTCCGTCCAGAGTGGACGCACAGAACCGGCAGCCCATGCGGCAGCCCACCTGAGAGGAAATACACACAGAATTTCCGTGGTGATATTTCATCAGGACGCTCTCGATCACGTTTCCGTCATCGAGACCGAACAGATACTTTCTTGTCCCGTCGATCCCCGATTCAAGCATCTTTACGGTCTTAAGGGACGTGTATGTACTGTATTCCGAAAGCTTTTCCTTAAGCGACTTCGGAAGGTTCGTACATTCGTCTAAAGACTCGGCTAATTTTACATGCATCCACTGGTATAACTGTTTTGCCCGGAACGGTTTTTCACCCAGCTCCTTCACGAACTCTGTCAGTTCTTCCAGTGTCATTGATTTCAGGTCTTTCTTTTCCATTCTCGATTCTCCAAAAGCCTTGGTTCTGTCATGTTTCCACATAAATCCGTTTTTAACGGATCCGCAGGCAGTCATGTCCGCGGATTCAGAACCTGCACAGTATTATTTCTTCTTTTTGAACACAGAGATAAAGAAGCCGTCGCAGGGATGGAGTCCCGGAAGAAGCTGGATCCTGTTCTCCTCGCAGGAACTCTTAAGAGCCTCCGGCAGGAGATCTGCGATCCTCCTCTTTTCAAACGCCAGATGCTTCTCGATCCAGTCCGCGTTTTCTTCATTCTCTTCCTCAGTGATCGTACAGGTACTGTAAACAAGCGTTCCACCAGGTTTTACATACTGAGTCACCACAGAAAGGATCTCCCTCTGCAGTTTCGCGAGATTTTTGATCTCATCTCTCGTCATCCGCTCTTTGATATCCGGTTTCTTTCCGATAATTCCGAGACCGGAACATGGGAGATCTGCCAGAACCACATCTGCCTGCTCCACCATAGACGGATCCAGAACTGTCGCGTCCCAAACGTTCGTGCGAATGTTCCGGAAGCCGCAGCGCATGATGTTCTCCTCAATAAGATCCGTCTTTCTCTCGCTCACATCTCTCGCTTCCACCATGCCGGTACCTTTTAAAAGATCTGCCGCATGCATGGCCTTTCCTCCCGGAGCTCCGCACACGTCAAGAACGAAATCTCCCGGGGCAATAGATGCCATCTGTGCCGCAAGGGAGGAGCTTGGATCCTGAACTGTGATCTTTCCTTCCGTGAACGCGCACACCCGGTCTAAGTAGTCGAAGCCACGGATCGAAGCGATCCCCGGAAATATCCCGGACTCCTCCACCGTAATGCCATGATCTCTCAACTCTCCGATCGTTTTCTCCGCCGGGGAGATGCTCTCATTAAAGCGCACCGTAAGGGGACGTTCTTCTAAAAATGACGCAGCAATGGCTTCAGAAGTCTCTTTTCCATACATTTCCTCCCACATGGATAACATCCACCGGGGGATCGAATAACGCTCCGAAGCGTCCTTCCAGACAAGTTTCTCTTTTTCTCTGGAGACCGTCCGCAGGACACCGTTCACAAATCCGGAAAGACCCTGGAATTTTCGTTTCTTTGCAAGCTTTACCGCCTCATTGCAGACCGCGGAGTCCGGTACACGCTCCATATACAGAATCTGGTAGACCGACATTCTGAGGATCTCCCGGATCACCGGCTTCATTTTTGCGGTCTTCACCTTCGAAAAGCGGTCAAGCACTGCATCGATCTGGATCCGGTACTCCAGAGTTCCCTCCACGCATCTTGTGATAAACGCGCGGTCCTGACGCTCCAGAAACAGGTACTTTTCCAGTGCCTGTTTTAAAACAATATGGCTCAAATTATGGTTTTCGAGGACTTCCAGAAGGACGTCAAGGACGACCTCCCGGATATTTGTCGTATTATCTGTCACGTCTGTTTCTTCCTCCAAAGAGAATTATGAGACGGAGAAGCTGTAGGATCGAAGTCGCTGCTGCCGCCACATAGGTCAGTGCCGCCGCGTTCAGTACTTTTCTCGTCCCGTTTACTTCCTCGCCCGCGAGAATGCCCTGTGCATCCAGAAGTCTTACCGCACGGGCAGACGCATTGTACTCTACCGGAAGTGTCACAAGCTGGAACAGCACCGCCAGAGAGAACATTAAGATTCCGATCTCCACCAGCGGAGAACCAAGTCCGCCGAACACAAGTCCTAAAAGGATCAGCGGCCAGGAAAGACTGGAGCCGAAGTTTGCCACCGGAACCAGAGCACTCCTGAACCGTAACGGTGCATATCCCTCATTGTCCTGCATCGCGTGGCCGCATTCGTGGGCAGCAACACCGATAGCCGCAACGGAAGTCGCTCCGTAAACGGACTGGGACAGGTTTACGGTCTTCGTCCGCGGATCATAGTGGTCAGTAAGTTCACCGGCGATCTGCTGGACCGTCACATCGTAGATTCCCTGCGCATTTAAAAGGCGTCTCGCCGCCTCTGCCCCTGTCATGCCAGTCATGCTGCGGACTCTGGAATATCTCGAGAACGTGGAATTCACACGCCCCTGAGCCCAGAGAGAAAGGGCAACACCGATCAATACAAGGATGATCGTCGGGTCAAGGCCATAGCCATAACCGTAACCATACATTCCGTACATAAAACATCTCTCCTTTCGATCTCGTTTCTGTCGTCCCGGCAGCCGGCTTTTCAGCCGGAATTTTCAGGACCGCCCGCGGCATCACCCGCGAAGCTTACCCGCAGAAACTTCCGTCTTCCATCTGGAAACCGCGCAGGAAGGAAGCTGTATCCATCCGCTTCTTTCCCTCAAGCTGAAGCTCCTTTACGTCAAGGACACCTTCTCCGGTCTCCACAAAAAGCCGGTCCTTTGTCACATGGATCTTTCCCGGAGCTCTCTCTCCCGGAAGATCCGCAACCTCTGCCGCCCAGATCTTCATCGTCTTTCCGGCATATGATGTATATGCGCTTGGCCACGGATTTAAACCGCGGACAAGACGCTCAATGGACACCGCGTCCTTCGTCCAGTCGATATGTCCCATTTCCTTCGTGAGCATCTTCGCGTAGGAAGTACCGGACTCTCCCTGCGGAGTTCTCGTGATCGTTCCGTTTTCCAGTCCCTTTAAAGTGGATAAGATCATGGATCCACCGAGGGCAGAGAGCTTGTCAAACAGGCTTCCGCCAGTCTCTTTCTCATCTAACGGGATCGCTTTCTGTTCCAGCATATCGCCGGTATCCAGCCCCACATCCATCATCATGGTCGTCACTCCGCTCTCCTTCTCACCGTCAATGACCGCCCACTGGATCGGGGCAGCCCCGCGGTATTTCGGAAGCAGGGACGCGTGTACATTCACGCAGCCGTATTTCGGAAGATCCAGAATGGACTTCGGAAGGATCTGGCCAAATGCGACGACAACGATGGCATCCGGTGCCATCGTTTTTAAAAGCTCCACAAATTCCGGATCCCGCACCTTTACCGGCTGGTATACCGGGATTTCATACTCGATCGCTTTTTCCTTTACAGGAGTCATAAGGACGGCTTTTCCGCGCCCCTTCGGCTTATCCGGCTGTGTCACCACAGCCACAACTTCATGTCCGCCCTCAATGAGAGCAGTCAGCGTCGGAACCGCAAAGTCCGGCGTTCCCATAAAAACAATACGCATACTATTCCTCATCCTCTCCGGCTGTATCCTGAAGTTCGCCTTCTACGAGATCGACGTAAAGTTTTCCATCCAGATGGTCGCACTCGTGGAGAATGCATCTCGCGAGAAGTCCGTCTGCCTCGATCTCATACTCTTCCATATTCTCATTGAGAGCTTTTGCCTTTACATGATCCGCGCGGGTCACCTGTCCGCATTTTCCCGGAACACTTAAGCAGCCTTCCTGACCGGTCTGGCTTCCGCTCGTCTCGAGGATCTCCGGATTGATCAGCACATACTGGTTTCCGTCCTCCACATCAATAACCACGACGCGCTTGCGGACACCCACCTGCGGTGCGGCAAGGCCGACACCGTTATTCTCATACATTGTCTCAAACATATCTTCGATGAGCTCAAGGGTCCTCTCATTCATTTCCTTTACCGGCTTACACTCTTTTGTAAGGATCTCATCTCCGATGGTTCTGATCTGTCTGATTGCCATTTTATCTTATTTCCTCTCAATTTTTTATCGAAAACTACTAAGTCAGATCGTACTGGACGAACACATTCCGAAAAAGATCCGGGATGTTCTCCCGCTTCCGGGCGCAATTTCTGACTTTTAATAGTATATCATAACTTTCATGTTTCATATATAAAATTTTTCTGTAATTATCATTAAGTTTGTAGGGAGAATCCTCCACCGGACCGATGACCTTCAGTCCATCCAGTGCATATTCCCTCAGAATGACCCGTTTCATATCCTCTGACGCACGGATCACATCCGCCTCCCTCTTTGAGGAAAG
This sequence comes from Clostridium sp. AM30-24, assembly GCF_003480435.1. Classification (GTDB taxonomy): domain Bacteria; phylum Bacillota; class Clostridia; order Lachnospirales; family Lachnospiraceae; genus Pilosibacter. The sequence continues at coordinate 335,451 of NZ_QUJB01000001.1, forward strand.
ACTGATAGTCAGAAGCCTCACAAGGGGCGGATATCCCATCATCTTCCGGTACAGAAGCTCCTGCCGGTAAAACTGCAGATAGTCCTGCTCCGCCGCGGAGGATACCGCATAATGGTCCGGCGCATATGTCTGGATCACCACATCTCCCTGAAGCTCCCCGCGCCCGGCCCGCCCGGATGCCTGAGTCAGGAGCTCAAAGGTACGCTCTGCGCTCTTATAGTCCGGTGCATAGAGGGAGAGATCCGCCGCCATGACACCCACAAGGGTCACATTCGCGAAGTCATGACCCTTTACGATCATCTGGGTCCCAATGAGAATATCCGCCCCGCCCTCTGCGAAGGTGGCGAGGATTTCTTCATGAGCTCCTTTTTTTGCCGTGGTGTCCGCATCCATTCTTAAGATCCGGGCCTTTGGAAATTCCCTTTTTGTAAATTCTTCCAGTTTCTGGGTCCCCGTCCCAAAGGGCGCGATAAACGGGGAACCGCAGGACGGACATCGATCCGGCAGCGGCCGTTCAAATCCGCAGTAGTGGCATTTTAACCGTCCGTTTCTGTGGTATGTAAGACTCACATCACAGTGCGGGCATTTCATCGCCTTTCCGCAGGAGCGGCAGGACACAAAGCCCGCATATCCCCGCCGGTTCATGAACAGCATCACCTGCTGCCTGTTCGCCAGCCGATCCTCGATCAGCCCTTTTAATCTCCGGCTGAAGATCGAGCGGTTTCCCTCTGCAAGTTCTTCCCTGAGATCCACAATGTGGACCCCTGCCAGACGGCTGTTCTCCTTTGCCCTCTTTGTAAGGGTCAAAAGCTTATATTCACCCTGTTCTGCCAGATAATAGCTCTCCACAGACGGTGTCGCAGACCCTAAGACCACGGCTGCCCCGCTCATATCAGCCCGGACCTTTGCGACCTCCCTGGCATCGTACCGCGGCGCCGTCTCACTCTTATAGGCTCCCTCATGCTCCTCGTCGATGATGACGAGTCCCAGATCCGGAAACGGCGTGAAAAGAGCGGAGCGCGGACCGATCATGATATCAATCTCCCCGTTTGCCGCCCTCTCCGACTGCTCGTAGCGCTCCCCAGCCGAAAGTCTGGAATTCATGATCCCAACCCTGTTTCCAAATCGCCGGTAAAAACGCATCACAGTCTGGTAAGTCAGGGAGATCTCCGGGATCAGGACGATGACCTGCCGCCCTTTCCGGAGGACGTGGTCGATGAGTTCCATGTAGACCTCCGTCTTGCCGCTTCCCGTGATTCCGTAGAGCAGATAGGTATTACGCTGTCCGGAATCATAGTCCCGGATCACGGTCTCTGCCGCGTTCTTCTGTTCCTGATTCAGGGCGACAGGTCCGGTCTCTGGAAATCTGTTTCCTGCTCCCGGTTCTTTTTTGACTGTTTTCAGGTCCACGATCTCTTTTTCTACTAACGGTTTCAGCATCGCAGCCGTGATGCCGAGCTTTTCGGAAGTCAGCTTCAAAGGCAGCTCCCCGTTTTCAAGAAGTGCCCGGTAAAGCCTTATCCGTGCCCGGTATTTCTTCTTTTCCGCTTCTATAAGCAGCGTTTCGATCTCATTCTTCGGTTTTAAGGAAACGATCACACGTTCTTCCCTCGGCATCACCTTCGCCTTTGCGGGAAGAACCGTCTTCAGTGCCTGATTCATCGTGGTGGAATAGCGGTCCTTCATCCAGAAGGCGAGGCAGATCATCTGAGTACGGATCGGGACAGCGCCTGTCTCCACATCCAGAAGCTCTTTCATTTTTTCAGGGTCATAATCTGTCTCTTTTGAGAGACCTACCACGATCCCTTTCCGTTCGGTATTTCCCTTTCCGAAAGGGATGTTCACCTGAACTCCGGGCTTTACAAGCTCTTTCAGATGGTCAGGGATCCGGTATTGGAAGATCCGGTCCACATTTTTTACGGAAAGATCAATGATGACATCCGCATACGGTTCCATTTCGGATCCCTCCCTTCTCAAAACTTCCGTCCATTCCTACCTTCCGGCCATCTCCACGAATTGATCTGCCACAGCAGACAGCCCCATGGAGTTGGATCCCTTAAAGAGAACGCAGTCTCCGTCCCGGATCTCCGTCTCCAGATATTTCACCATCTCCCCGCAGTCTGAAAATTCCACCACCGGGATCTCCTTCACCGCACGAACGCCTTCTGCCAGACTCCTGCATGCCTCGCCCAATGTAACAACAAGATCCACGCCGGAATTTGCCGCGTACTCGCCCACTTCCCTGTGGTAGGCCAGATAATTCCCGCCAAGCTCCTTCATATCCGCAAGGACAGCAATATGGCGTTTACCCGTGAGTCCCTGAAACACATCGAGAGCCGCCTTCATGGATGCAGGACTCGCGTTGTAAGAGTCATCCATCACCGTAAATCTTCCGTCGGCATAGACCTGCTGGCGGTGTTTGAATCCATGGAAAGTCAGAAGACCCTCCGCGGCTTCTTCCATCGTCATACCGCGTTCACAGCAGACCGCAATGGCTGCCAGAGCGTTCATCACATTGTGTGTGCCCATGACGTTCAAGAGAACTTTCTGGGTTTTTCCCGCATGAACAGCCGTAAACTCCGTCTTTCCGTCCATGAGGACGATGTCCACCGCGCGGTAATCACAGGTTTCCCCGGTGCCATAGTAGACTGTCTTCACACCGGCCTTTCCTCTGGTCCTGCAAAGCATATCATCATCGCCGTTTAAGATGAGGATTCCGCCATCGGAAAGTCCGTCCTGGATCGTCAGCTTCTCTCTGTAAATATTCTCGCGGGATCCAAGCTGCTCGATGTGGGTGATCCCGATGTTTGTGATCACTGCCACATCCGGCTTCGCGATCCGTGCGATCACGGTAAGTTCACCCGGCTCGCTCATTCCAAGCTCCAGAACACCCACTTCATCTTCTTTTGTGATCTCGGACACGGTAATCGGAACTCCTACCTGACTGTTGCTGTTGCCCGGAGTCTTGTATACATGAAACCGCGCAGAGAGTGCCGCCGCGATCATTTCCCGCGTTGTGGTCTTTCCGACGCTCCCTGTGACACCGACAATGGGCAGTGTCAGACGTTTTCTGAGGTAACGGCCTACGGCCTGAAGTGCTTTTTTCGTGTCATCCACAGCGATCCAGGCACAGGAGGTCTCCGCCATTTCTTCCGTTTTTTCCTTATGCTCACTTGTAAGCACCGCACCGGCTCCCTTTTCGGCAACCTGTTCCAGAAATTTATGTGCATCTACTTTCTCGCCGATGATCGGCACGAAAAGATCTCCGGTCTCAACCTGTCTGGAATCCAAGCGGATCTTGTTTAACATGACACCGTCATCTCCGGAGAGCAGTACGCCTCCGGTGGCAAGGACGATATCCTGAACGCTTACGTTCTCCATTCCTTTCCAATCTCCTTTACTGCTGCAGTCTGCGTCCCTCTGCGGACGATCATACATTATTTACCGCCTCTTCCACGACTTCCCGATCCAGGAAATGATGTTTCACACCTTCGATCTCCTGATAATCCTCATGGCCTTTTCCGATAATGGCGATCATGTCACCTTCCTCGGCATTCCTGATCGCGTAAAAGATTGCTTCCCGTCTGTCCGGGATCACAAGATATGTTCCGTCCGTCTTCGCAAGGCCCACCTCGATGTCCTTGATGATGTCCTCGTTTTTCTCAAAACGCGGATTGTCGGCCGTGATGATGCAGAGATCCGCCATCTTTCCACCGATCTCCCCCATTGAATATCTGCGATCTCTGGCGCGGTTTCCACCGCAGCCGAATACACATACGAGACGCTTCGGATGATAATCCCGGAGTGTTGTGAGCAGACTTTCCATGCTGACCGCATTGTGAGCGTAATCCACGATCACACTGCACTTTTTCGATACGTGCGCGATCTCCATGCGACCATCCACGCGGACCTTCACGAGGGATCCAAGGATTGCCTGTTTTGTATGATCATCAAGCACCCCGCTTCCACCGGAAAGCGCCAGAGTGCAGACCGCCAACGCCGCCAGAGCATTATCCGCGTTGAATTTTCCCGGCATCCCTACGCGGACTCTTCCGTCAAGCATGCCGTGAATTGAAAATTCAATTCCCACAAAATCGTGATTTGATGCATAGTGAATGTCATCACCCATGAAATCCGCGTTTCCATTCAGGGCATATGTAAGAAGTCTGCAGGTCGCATCCTTTACGACCTCATCGTAGTGGTCTGTCAGACAATTCACGATCCCCGTTTTGCAGACAGTAAGAAGCCTTGACTTATAAAAAAGATACTCTTCAAAGCTCTTGTGTTCCTTCGGCCCGATATGGTCCGGAGAAATATTTGTGAACAGACCGTAGTCGAACATGATCCCGCCGACCCTGTGAAGCATTAAAGCCTGAGAGGAGACCTCCATCACACAGCACTCACAGCCAGCTTCCACCATTTTATGGAAATAATCCTGCACCACATAGGATTCCGGTGTCGTATTGGAGGTCGGGAATTTCACATCCCCGATGACTGCACCGTTCGTTCCGATGAGACCGGTCTTCTTTCCGGCTGCCTCAAGGACCGCCTTGATCATATAGCTCGTCGTGGTCTTTCCCTTCGTGCCGGTGATCCCGATGGTGATCAGTTTCTCTGCCGGATAACCGAATCTCGCCGCAGAAAGCTCCGCCAGCGCGAGTCGTCCGCTCTCAACCCGGATCACAGTCACATCCGCCGGTACTTCCACTTCTTTTTCTACCACAAGAACTTTACAGCCAGCCCTTAATACGTCCGGAATAAACTCGTGGGAATCCCTGGTGCTGCCCTGAATGCACACGAATACGGAATCCGGTCTTGCCTTTCTCGAATCATAGATCACTTCATCTACGTTCTGGTCCAGACTGCCGCAAACCAGATCGTATTTCATGCGTTTTAACCAATCTCCAATTACCACTGTCGTCATCCTTTCTCATAACCCACACAGGCGGGAACATATGCGCCCGCCTGTGAGTTTTCTTACTGCTTTTTTAGAATAATCCTGTGATCTTTCCGTTCTCGTCCACGTCAATATTGTCCGCTGCCGGTTTCTTCGGAAGTCCCGGCATAGTCATGATGGAACCGGTAAGCGCAACCACAAAGCCTGCGCCCGCGCACACATACGCATCGCGCACAGTCAGGTCAAAGCCTTCCGGACGGCCAAGCTTCTTCTGGTCATCGGATAAGGAATACTGGGTCTTCGCCATGCAGACCGGAAGATCGCCAAAGCCCATCTCTGTGATCTTCGCGATCGCCTTTTTTGCCGCCGGTGAGTAGCTTACGCTGCCCGCGCCGTAAATCTCCTTCGCAATGGTCTCGATCTTATCGGAGATTCCCATCTCATCCGGATATAACGGAGCGAAATCACTCGTCTTTTTCTCCAGGGTGTTTATTACCTTCTCTGCGAGTTCAATTCCGCCGTCTCCGCCTTTTGCCCATACCTCGGACAGCGCAAACTCACAGCCTCTCTCCTCGCAGAAGTTCCGGATAAATTCATACTCTGCCTCTGTGTCCGTGAGGAAGGAGTTTAAAGTAACGACAACCGGCACATGGTATTTCTGGATGTTCTCGATGTGTTTCTCAAGGTTTACGATACCTTTCTTCAATGCCTCAAGATTCTCCTCGGAGAGCTGATCCTTCGGAACACCGCCGTTGTACTTTAACGCGCGGACAGTAGCCACGAGAACAACGGCATCCGGATGGATCCCCGCCTTGCGGCACTTAATATCAAAGAATTTCTCTGCGCCGAGATCTGCGCCGAATCCTGCCTCTGTGATCGCCACATCCGCAAGCTTTAATGCGGTTCTTGTCGCCATAACGCTGTTGCAGCCGTGGGCGATATTCGCAAACGGTCCGCCATGTACAAGAGCTCCCGTGTGCTCTAAGGTCTGTACCAGATTCGGTTTGATGGCATCCTTTAAGAGAGCTGCCATGGAGCCGACCGCGTTGAGATCCTTCGCTGTCACCGGCTCACCCGCAAAATTATACGCTACAATGATCCTTCCGAGGCGCTCCTTCAAGTCCTTCATATCCGTTGCCAGACAGAGGATCGCCATGATCTCGGAGGCAACCGTGATCACAAAATGGTCTTCGCGGACGAAACCGTCTGCCTTTGCGCCGAGTCCCACTACAATGTTTCTCAGCACACGGTCGTTCATGTCAAGACATCTCTTCCAGAGGATCTGTCTCGGGTCGATTCCAAGAGTATTTCCCTGCTGAATATGGTTGTCAAGAAGTGCTGCCAACAGGTTGTTCGCTGTCGTGATCGCATGGAAATCACCGGTAAAATGAAGGTTTAAGTCCTCCATCGGAACGACCTGGGCATATCCGCCGCCGGCTGCTCCGCCCTTGATTCCAAAGCATGGTCCGAGGGATGGCTCACGGAGAGCAAGCATCGCTTTCTTTCCGCACTTTGTCATCGCCTGTGCAAGTCCGATACTGGTTGTGGTCTTTCCCTCTCCTGCCGGAGTCGGGTTGATCGCTGTCACCAGAACGAGTTTTCCATCCGGTCTGTCCTTGATCTCCTGCCAGAGCTCATTGGAGATCTTTGCCTTGTACTTTCCGTAAAGTTCCAGATCGTCCTCAGTAATTCCATACTGGGACGCAACGGTGGTAATCGGGAGCATCTTCGTCTCCTGTGCAATCTCGATATCGGTCTTCATAATCGGTATCCTCCTTTTGTAGTAGCATATCATTTCTGTGGATCTGCGGATTCCGCAGCCGGCAGCCATTTCAATTTCAACAGCCGCAGGCTTTAGTACCCCGCTTCCAGGAATTCTTCGAACTCTTCCATGGACATCAGGATCTTCCTTGGCTTCGTTCCTTCCTCTTCCCCTACAACACCGGCCTCGGCAAGCTGATCCATGATCCGGGCAGCACGGTTAAAGCCGATCTTGAACATTCTCTGAAGCATGCCGATCGACGCTTTATCCTTCTCGATAATGAACTTGCCCGCATCGGTAAACAATGCGTCCCGCTCATTCTGTCCGCCCACTCCTCCGGCTAAGGAGGACTGGGTCAGTTTTTTCTCGATTTCCGTGTTATATCCTGTATCCTCGTTCTGTTCTTTTAAGAACTCGGTTACATTTGACACCTCGCCGTCCGATACAAAAGCGCCCTGCACGCGGAGCGGCTTCGGATAACCGGACGGGTAAAACAGCATATCGCCGTTTCCTAACAGTTTCTCTGCGCCGTTCATGTCGAGGATCGTTCTCGAATCCACGCCGGACGCAACAGAGAACGCGATCCGTGACGGCACGTTCGCTTTGATCACACCTGTGATGACATTGACGGACGGACGCTGGGTCGCGATAACAAGATGAATTCCCGCTGCCCGGGCAAGCTGTGCCAGACGGCAGATCGCGTCCTCCACCTCGTTTGAGGCAACCATCATGAGATCCGCCAGCTCGTCGATAATGATCACGAGCTGCGGCAGTTTCTTCGGAATCTGGTCCGCAGGGATATCCCCGCTCTCCGCCAGAGTCTGTACCTTCGCGTTATACCCTTTCAGGTCGCGGACATTCGAGGAAGCGAACTTATTGTATCGTTCCATCATCTCCGCAACTGCCCAGTTGAGAGCACCGGCCGCCTTCTTCGGGTCGGTGACTACCGGGATCAGCAGATGTGGGATTCCGTTATAGACGGAAAGTTCAACCACCTTCGGATCGATCATAATGAGCTTCACATCATCCGGGGATGAGCGGTAGATCAGGCTCATGATCATCGTGTTGATCCCTACTGATTTACCGGAACCAGTCTGCCCGGCGATCAGAAGGTGCGGCATCTTTGCGAGGTCTGCAATGACTACCTGTCCGCCGATGTCCTTACCCACCGCAAAAGCCAGTGTCGATTTATGATTTTTAAATTCCGGGCTCTCTAAAAGGTCACGCAGATAGACCATGCTGTTGACCTTGTTCGGCACCTCGATTCCCACAGCTGCTTTTCCGGGGATCGGCGCCTCGATACGGATATCTGCCGCCGCAAGGTTTAACTTGATATCGTCCGCCAGCGACAGGATCCGGCTCACTTTTACACCCTGCTCCGGGTGAAGTTCGTACCGGGTAACGGTCGGCCCACAGCTGATATTCGTCACGGTGACTCCGACACCAAAGTTTCTTAATGTCTGCTGGAGCTTGATCGCCGTATCCTTAAATTCCTGTTCCGACTGCCCCGTCACGGGAGCGCCTTTCTTTAAGAGGTCAAGCGGCGGGATCATATAAGGTTTCTTCGGTTTTTCTTCCGTCTGCCGGATCTCCTTTAATACCTCGTTTCCTGCCTCTTCCCTCTCGGCTGCTTCCCGCTTTCTTATTTCCGCCTTTTTCTTTATAATCTCTTCTGTATCTGTTTCAATGACTTTTCCGGACGCGGTCACGACCTGACGGTGTTCTTCGGACGGTTCCTCAGTGGCAGGAGGTTCAGGGGATTTCACGTTGCTGCCGTGTGTCGCCGCATACGCGCGGCTTCCCGGCTCTGCTGCCTGAATCCAGTAGTCCTCATTTTCCACATAAGGTTCTGTGTCGAGAAATTCGTCATCTGAAAGATCGCTCATGGATCCTTCTCCGGATACAGAAATTCCGGCCATCTTTTCATTTTCTGCCGTCTTCGAAGTCTCTGCTGTTTCGTCTGGCTCCGCAATTTCGTCTGGTTTGGCATTCTCTGCACGGAGTCCATCCGCTCTTCTCTCCGTGTCCCTTCTCATGGACTCAAAGATCTCGTCATCGTCCGCCGCGGGCTCATCTAACGGGATATCCGGGATATTGGATAGGACGGACACCTTCGGTTTTTTCTCCCAGGCCTTTGTCTCCCTTTTCTTTTCGTCCGGGAACATATCCTCATCATCAAAGGCACTCTCCCCATGACTGATAAACACGTCCTCATCCTCATGGATTCCGGCCGGGACAGCATCTTCCTCAAACGGAACGCGTTCCACATCCTTCATCGCGTCTTCTCCGGATCGGCCTTCCTTACTCTGATCTTCACTGGAAGACTCCGGATTTTCTACCGGCCTGCCTCCCATCGTGATCTTTCCTTTAAAGATATCTGCAGGATCCGGCTGCATACTTCCTGTCTCCGCCTTCGGATCCACCGTTTCTTCTTTATATGTATCGGAAACATTTTTTTCCCGCTTCGTCTCATCTACCTCAGACACGGCCTCAGCATCCACAACGCCCATATAGCCACCGGCAATTCCACCGAAATCCGGAGTTCTCGAGAGATCTGTCGCAGCAAGATCCACGCCCTGAACGCGCTGCTCTTCCCGGAGTCTGCGTTTTTCCTCCTGACGTTCCTCGTGGAGCTCTTTTCTTCTGCTGTAGTCTTCCTTTGCATACCGATATGCCTTTCCACTTCCGCTCTTAACAGCGGACACGAAGGATTTTTCCGTGATGCACACCAGTGAGATGATCATAAATACGAGAAGGACCACATAGGCCCCGATGGTTCCCACCGCTGTGTGGAGAACCATAACAAGGACACCGCCGATCACGCCGCCGCCAAGTCCACTTACTCCGGCGGACTTATAGATGTCGAGGATCGTCTGACCTTCCCGGTATCCGCCGCCGAACACAAGCTGCGCAAGACCACAGAGCACGATCAGAAGGACTTCCACCGCGATCATCTTGTAGACTGCCCGGATATTTCCCTTATTCGAAGCGTAGAATAACAGTTCTGCGAACAACAATAACGGAGCCAGATAACCGATACAGCCGAACACGCCCAGCATGATCCGGCTGAAAAAGTCACCGAGGAATCCGCAGATATGGAAGTTGCTCAAGAATAACAGCACACATACCGCGAAGGTGCCGAGGATCACTGCCTCAGACTGTAAGAATCCGGTATCTTCCTCATACTGCGGTTTCGTTTCTCTTCTCTTTTCGGAAGCTCTCGCCCCTGTCCTTGTTGTCTTATTCTTAGGCGTCTGTGCAGATTTCTGCGTTGTCTTTGATGTGGTTTTTGTTCTCGCAGACGCCTGTGATTGTTTTGTCGTTTCTTTTTGTTTTCTGGTTCCAGCCAAGTGCTTTTCCCCCTTTAACTTTACGGGGTAAGTACCCCAAAATATAGTATACAAAAAAAAATGCCAAAATGCAACCGTAAGAAATTATAAATCGAACATATTTTCGGTCAGTCTTTTTTTATCAGCGCATTCAGCTTTTCGATGGCGTCCCTGATTCCGCCTTCTCCGTCGATCAGTCCGCACTCCACCGCCTCTTTTCCGACCAGAACCGTCCCGAGATCCTTCGTCAGCATCTTCGTATTGTGCATGAGCCGTTTCAGTTTTTCCCGATCGATCCTGCTGTGCTCTGATACAAAGCTTATGATCCGTTCCTCGATCATTTCAAAATATTCGTAGGTCTGTGCCGTCCCGATCACCATCCCGCTCATGCGCACCGGGTGCACCAGCATGGTCCCGGTCGGCACGATAAAGGAATAATCCGACGCCACCGCCAACGGCACCCCGATGGAATGGCTGTCCCCAATGACTAAGGAAACCGTCGGCTTGCTGAGGGATGCGATCATCTCCGCCAGTGCAAGTCCGCAGCTCACATCCCCGCCGATGGTATTCACAAGGATCAGGACCCCTCCAATCTTCTCATCGCTCTCCACCTTCGCAAGTTCCGGCAGAATATGTTCATACTTTGTAGTCTTCGTACTCCCGGATAGATTGTCATGCCCTTCGATCTCTCCGATGATAGATAAGAGATGGATCCTCTTACCGTTCTCTTCCAGCGTCACCTGTCCGTTCTCCCGGATCCGCTCCTCCTCCGCCTTTGTCTCCTTCTGTTCCTTTTCATTCATAACAAAAAACTCCTTTCTGACATGCCAGGTACACCCAGTATGTCCAGAAAGGAGTTCTCATATCCATTTTTATCACAATTTACCCGATCAGGATCTGTTTCCGATCACGTCCACGATGCAGACCGGTGTTCTGTAGTTCCAGGTAGAGATCTTGATTCCGCTTCTTCGGCTTGCTGCGTGGATGATCTGTCCATTTCCGATGTACATGGCAACATGGTTGATCCTTCCCCGGCTGCTTCCATAGAAGATCAGATCGCCCGGCTTCATCTGACTCGACTTGATCCGTTTTCCACTGTTCGCCTGAGAACCGGAGTAATGCGGAAGGGAGATTCCGAAGTTTTTCATAACCGACATCGTAAATCCGGAACAGTCCGCGCCTCTTGTAAGGCTCGTACCACCCCAGACATATGGATTGCCCAGGAACTTCATCGCGTAGTTTACGATCCGGCTTCTTAAGGAAGCGCTTTCTTCCGTCGGTGAGAATTTGATCGCCTCAGACAGGGCATATCGTACTTCCACAAATTCTGAAGAAACGTACGCAGAAGAGATCTCATCATTTCCATCGCCTTCTCCGCTCTCATCGAATTCGATCTTTACCCATCCGTCGAGCTGCTCCGCTACATGATACCGCTCATTCTCGGAGATCTGGGTCCAGATTTTCGCGTCGGTGGACGGCTCTGTTCTCGCGTTTAAGCGGTCTGCATGGACGATCGCCATAAGCTCCGCATGACTCATCGCCGCCTCTTTCGCAGCGTCACCGGTAAGAATATACTCGCTCTTTACATATCCGGTAATTCCACCGGAACTGATCTTATACCAGCCGTTGGCGTCCTCTAAGATCTCACATCCGGCATAGCTCGGGAGCTTTCCGATGATCTTTTCGCTCTCACCTGCGCCCGCACGGATATTTAAGTAATTGGAAACGTTGGATACGCCCGGACGGTCATAGAAATTTAAGACCATCGCCTTCATATCCAGCTTGTTTGCCTCGTTCATACAGAACCGTTTTTCCGCATAATCCGCAGAGATATAGCCGCCGGAGATCTGATACCAGCCATCTGTTTCTCCGAGAAGTTCATGAAGTTCACCCTGAAGGCACTTACCAACGATGTTTCCGTCCATAGAAGGTGTCTCACGGATATTTAAATTGTCTGCGGTAATATATACACGTTCCTTTACAAGGTCTTTTGCCGCGGTCTTTGCTTCATCCCCAGTCAGGATATAATCCGCGCTGGCATATCCCTCAACCTCGCCGGAGCTGATCTTATACCAGCCATCCAGAGTCTCCAGGATCTCACAGGCACTTCCATCGGAAAGTGTTCCGATCACATTCGCTGCCTCATTCGGGTCTTTCCGGATATTTAAGTAGCCTGTGACCTTCGCAATGCCAAGATTCGAGTAGGAATCGATCACTTCTTTAATCTTTGCATCCGTTTCCGCCGACTCGGATTCGATCTCTGCGCGGCTCTCCTCCTCGGCCTGAAGGGAAGCTTCCTCCGCGCTCTCGCTCTCCGAGGCGGACTCAGATGCAGCCTGCGCTGCCGCCATTTTTCCTTTTACGGCGTTCACGGCCTTTCCGCCAAATACCACCGCCACAACGATCACTGCAAGGACAGCCGCCCCGATCACAAGGATTCCGTACTGTTCCCAGAAAGACGGTTTTCTTCTCCGCTTTCTGCTCGCCTTGTTGATAGAATCCATATAGTTTACTGTGTCTTTATCATCATTCATGTGTTTATCTCCATTACTCTTTTCCGTCTTCCTGTACGATACATACGAACAATAGTGTAACACATTTGTAATAAAAAATCAAAATTTTTTCTATTAAAAAAGTATGAACGGATTCGGGGCGGTTTTGTATTTTATTTAACACAATTTCAATTCATAATTGATAATATTGCCGGTTTTCTGTATAATATTTTTAAATATTTGTCCATATTGCTGTAGTTTTCCACCACCTGCAGTACATTCCAAGGCAAAGCAGCAACCCGTCCACCTCTGCATAAGTCACCAAGACTTCTCTATACCCCGGGAGGTACCAGCTCATGAAGCACTACACAAGTCCCCGCATCCAGAGAGCGCAGCTATTCCTTATGAAAGTCTCCTCCTATCTGGAGATCGCCTGCGCCCTGGTCCTGATCGTCGCGATCTGTATCGCATTTATACCGGTTCCCCAAAACCTGTACAGCCTGTATCTCGACAATGGCTTCGATCTTTCCGATTTCATGAAGAAAAGCTTCGATCTCGTCATCGGCATAGAGCTTTTAAAAATGTTCTGCCGCCACGACCTCGACTCCATCGTCGAAGTCCTTCTCTTCTCCGTGGCAAGACAGATGGTCATTGACCACCTTGCCATCAAAGAAGCTTTTATCGGCTGTGTCTCCGTTGCGATCCTCTTCGCTGTCCGCAGGTTTCTCTTCGTACCCATTCTGGATAATCCCGATGAACAGGAAAGAAAATTAGAAAAAGACCAGTACATCAAAGAGCGGATCGCGGACGCGATCGCAACCTACAAAAAGGAGATTGGCGCAACCTCTTTACGGGAACGCGCAGAATCATCCATCAACACGGCCGCTGCCGACCAGCTAAACGAGAAGGAAGGAAGCGAGTAGAGGAGATTCTCCTCTGCCCGCTTCCTTTTCTTTTTCTGTATGATGCCATCCGGGAATTTTCTCCCGGCACGGCTGTCCTTCTCCTGCATTCTCCCTACATCAACGGCGCGATCAGCCGCATCGCCTTTCCGCAGAACTTATGCAGTGCCGGAAGCGCCTCTACGCTCTCTTCTGTCATACGCACACATTTCGGCAGTGTCTCATCAAAATCTTTTTTGATCTGCTCCACCACCGGATTCTCATAAATATAAACGCCGCACTCAAAATTCAGATACTGGCTTCTGAAATCCATATTGACGGATCCAACCACAGCTTTCTCCCCATCGCTGACAAACGTCTTTGAGTGGACAAACCCCGGCAGGTACTCGTAAATCTTTACCCCCGCCTCTATCAGCTCCGTATAGTAAGAATGGGCCAGCATGAACGCTGACTTTTTATCGGGAATATGAGGCATGATGATGACCGTGTCCACCCCGCGCTTTGCCGCATAGGTCAGGGCTGTGATCATATCATCATCGAGCACCAGATAGGGGGTCATAATGTACACATATTTCTTTGCCTGATAGATAATATCCAGATAAAGCTGGTGTCCCACCGGTTCCCCGTCGATCGGGCTGTCAGAAAACGGAATCGAAAATCCGTCCATGTCAAGCTCCGGAGAATGGAAATAGTCCCCGGTGTCAAGATACGGGCTGTAATCAAAATCCGAATCCAGCTTTTTCGCGCAGACATCCCACATCTGGAGGAACATCACCGTAAAGTTCTTCACGGCTTCTCCCTTCAGACGGATCGCATTGTCCTTCCAGTGGCCAAACCGGACTTTCCTGTTGATATACTCGTCCGCGAGGTTCACGCCGCCGGTGTAGGCGGTATGGCCATCGATCACAAGGATCTTCCTGTGATCACGGTTATTCTGGCTCGTAGAGATCGCCGGTCGGATCGGATTGAAGATCCGGCAGCGGATTCCCTTTGCCTCCAGCTCCTTCGGATAGTCGTGGGGCAGATTGGAAAAGGAGTTCATGCCATCATAGAGGATTCTTACCTCCACGCCCTCTTTCGCTTTCTGCTCAAGGATCTTCAGGATCGAATCCCACAGGATCCCTTTTGAAATAATGAAATATTCGACAAAAATATATCTTCTGGCCTTTTGGAGCTCCTGAAGGACATCCGTATAGAACTCATCTCCCAGCGGAAAATATTTGAAGTTCGTGCGGTCCCAGGTAGGATAACCGCCGCTTTTCTTCATATAATGGCTGAGATTTGCATTTCTCCGGCTCCTGCGGCTAAGCCGTTCATAGACAGCCGTGTCCTGCTCCAGAAAGTGGTCTGTCCTCTTCTGAACCTCGGCGATCCGTTTGGCGAAGATCTTCGTCTCCATCTGAAGCTGGACAAACACGTAGAACAAGGTTCCGAATACCGGAAACAACAGGACAGGGATCAGCCACGCCATTTTAAAGCTGGCGTTCTGCTTTTCGTTCAGGATATGGATCGTGAGAATCGCGCTGATCAAAGCGAAGGAGCCGTATCCCCAGGCCTGATATTTGTTATCCAGCCATACATAGATCCAGAAGAAAAACGCCAGCTGCAGCGCGATAAACAGCAGGAAGAACATGGTTCGTCCAAATACGACCCTTAAAAGACCACGCTTTCCTCTTCCCTTCATTTCATCCATTTCGATCATAAATTATGCCTCATATCTTCTGTTAAGCCGCCGGAGACTGTTTCCCCGGTGGCTTCTTTTCATTTGGTTCTCAACGCAGCCTGTGCATCAGGAGCATTTAATCTTCCAGTGCCTGTCTTAAATCTTCAATAATATCATCCGCATCCTCAATTCCAACACTGAGCCGGATCAGGGACGGATCAACTCCCGCCTCCACGAGCTGCTCATCGGTAAGCTGGCGGTGGGTATGGCTTGCCGGATGGAGAATGCAGGTTCTCGCATCGGCAACATGTGTGACGATAGCAACGAATTTCAGTTTGTCCATGAACTCTCCTGCCGCCTGTCTTCCGCCCTTTAATCCAAAAGAGATCACGCCGCAGCTTCCGTCCGGCATATATTTTTCAGCCAGAGCATGGTACTTATTTTCCTTTAAGCCCGGATAATTGACCCATGCCACGTCCTCTCTCGCAAGCAGCCACTCCGCAACCTTCTGAGCGTTCTCGCAATGCTTCGGCATTCTCAGGTGCAGGGTCTCAAGACCCACATTTAAAAGGAAGGAGTTCATCGGGGACGGGATCGAACCCAGATCACGCATAAGCTGCGCGGTCGCCTTTGTGATATAGGCTTTCTTACCGAAGCGCTCGGTATACACGATTCCGTGATAGGATTCATCCGGTGTGGTAAGTCCCGGGAATTTATCCGCATGGGCATTCCAGTCGAAGTTTCCGCTGTCAACGATGCAGCCGCCGACAGTCATCGCATGTCCGTCCATATATTTTGTGGTAGAATGGGTCACAATATCCGCGCCCCACTCGAACGGCCGGCAGTTGATCGGTGTCGCGAACGTATTATCCACGATAAGCGGCACCCCATGTCTGTGGGCAATCCGGGCAAACTTCTCAATATCGAGAACGACAAGAGCAGGGTTCGCGATCGTCTCACCGAATACCATTTTTGTATTCGGGCGGAACGCCTTCTCGATCTCCTCCTCCGGTGCGTCCGGATCCACCAGTGTCACATCGATCCCCTGTTTCTTCATTGTCACTGTAAACAGGTTGGAGGTTCCGCCGTAGATCGTCGCTGCGCTGATAATATGGTCACCCGCATTGCAGATATTGAAGGCCGCATAGTAGTTCGCCGCCTGTCCGGAAGATGTGAGCATCGCAGCCACTCCGCCTTCCAGCTCACAGATCTTTTCCGCTACCGCATCATTCGTCGGGTTCGCAAGTCTTGTATAGAAATACCCATCTTCCTCCAGATCGAACAGTCTTCCCATCTGTTCGCTCGTCTCATATTTAAAAGTTGTGCTCTGATAAATCGGAAGAACTCTCGGCTCTCCGTTCTTTGGTTTCCATCCGCTCTGGATGCAGATCGTTGCCGGTTTTCTCTTTTCTCCCATGATCGTTTCCTCCATTATGTCTGACATATGGACTGCGCAGGAAGCGCAGACCTGCTGAATGCTTCCATCATAGCACACTTTATCTTCCACATCAACCTACTAAAGTCCTATAATTGTTCTGCGGTTACTGTATGCGGGCAGAAATTTTCCGATCTGAAAATTCTGTACAATACAGCGGTGGCATTGGATTTTTCCGCCGCTTCATGAATCTGGCATTGGAAATTGACTTTTTCTTCTAAAAAGATTAAAATAGAGACAATATATAGCCGCCTTTTAAGGCGGCCGTACCAATCCACTTTCGAAAGGAGTCTATTGCAATGGCATTTTTTACAGATATGAAACGCAGCCTCACCGAAACCGGGAAACAGGTTGCCCAGAAGACAAAGGAGCTTTCTGACACTGTCCAGTTAAAGACGCAGCTCTCAAGGGAGAAAGAGGCGCTGAACCGCCAGTATGCGCAGATCGGCAAAAAGGTATTCGAAGCCGCAAATGAAGCAGATGAGGAAGCATACACTGCAGAATTCACCCTGATCCGTGAAAGCTTAAAAACCATTGATGAACTTCAGGACAAGCTCTCCACCTTAGAAGGATTTATCCACTGTCCGGAATGCGGTGCAAAGATTGAAAAGACCTCTGCTTTCTGCAGCAAGTGCGGTGCAAAGATCGCGGAGACAAAGCCGGAGGATGACGATATCGATGTTGTCGATACAGCCGAAGCGTCCGAAACCGCCGGAGAAGAAAAGACGGATGAGACCTGCACCTGCGAGACAGTACCGGATGAGAAGTTTGAAACCGAATCTGCTGAGACAACTGTGAACGTTACAGAGGATCAGGAATAAGCAATTTCGCAATGGCGGGACCGGTCCTGTGGGACCGGAACTAATAAATCGAGTAAAAAGACCGTCTGTGGGCATAGGATATCTTTCCTATCATTTCCCGCAGACGGTCTTTTTTATTTACCGCTCGCCCACAAATACCGTAACGAAAGCCCCGGCAGCCATGAGGACGATTCCAAATAAGATCTCCCACAGTGACAGGGAGCCGAGCTTCGATACAAGTCCCGTGTTGATAAAGATTGCAATCGGGGACGAGATCACGAGGCCTAAGATCGCGCAGAATGTCTGCACGCCGTACTTCTCAAAGAGGAACGTGATCAGCTTTGCGATCAGAAAGATTCCCAAAACCACGCCGATTCCGAACGGCGCCAGGAGCAGGATCCCCTCCTTCATGCCCGCAAGGTCAAAAGCGCGGAGATTGTCAAGGAATGTCTTGATCGTATTGATGATCGCGTAATAATAGCCGAAGATCATCAGCATCATGGAGCCGGAAACACCCGGAATTACCATTGTGGCAGAAGCCACAATACCGAGGATAAATAAGATCACCATATTTCCCGGAGTCACCGCAATCACCGTGAGGGCGTCCTTGCTCTCCTTTAAAAACGGCATGCCGCCGGAGATCGCAAAGGCGATCACAAAGGCAAGGATTCCAAACACACCGACCCCGCCCGAAGATACCTTTGCCCTCATGGACGAAAAGATCGCCGGAAGTCCACCGAGGATCAGGCCCACAAATGCCATACAGGTAACGAAGGTATGCTTATCGAGCAGGTATTCGATGGCGTAGGTAAAACCCACAATGCCGATTCCGGCGCCGATAATGATCGGGATCAGAAACAGGATACTCTTTTTGAATTCCCGAAACAGGCCGGAGATCGAACCGATGAGCCGGTCATAGATACCGAGAGACACCGCCATTGTTCCTCCGGAAACGCCCGGAATGATGTTCGCGATGCCGATCATGATCCCCTTTATGATATTTCCAAAAAATTCCATGATAAACCTCCGATTTCTCTATCCATATTTCAGATTCAGGAAACGGCAAAACCCGGCAGTTCCCTGCCAGGTTTTTCCTCTCCTATTCAGACTTGTTCGATTATACATGATATTCGCTGATCTATCAATCGTTTTTCATCACTCCGATGCCTTTTCTAACAGATTTTGTACTGATTTTACTGTAATTTAACGCTTTCTCAATACACTCCGGAACCGTATCTCCCATGATCCGGTAGACCCGTTCATCCACAGTTCCATTTCCGGAGGAAAAGGCGCTGTCGGATTTTATGGACACATCGATCTCGATTCCCATCTCATAGGTGCAGAGGCGGTTTCTGTCAAGCATGATCTCCGGCGCACTGGCGGAAAGAATCTCCTCGATCTTCCTTCGGTTCTCCTCTGACCCGTCATTTACGATGGTGATCATCTTCTGACCGCCATAAGAAACAGCCTTCAATTCCGTTTCTGCCGTCACTCCCCCGCTTTTTTCGCTGATCGGGACGTCCTCTCCTGTGACCGCATTCTCCCCGGCTGCAGTACTCTCATACTCCATCGGATACAGGATCTTTACCTGTGTGACATCATCCGCAGAGAGCTTCGCTGTCACATCCGTGCCCGCCTGCTTTAAGAGGGCAATAGTCTTTGTAAAGGACGGATAGACCGGAACAAAGTTCACTATCTGCATATCTTCCATCTGGAATCCCTGGGAAGTATAGCCTCTCTGGCTGCTGATCGCGCCGAGATACTCATTCTCCGCCTTTGTGAGAAATCTCAGTGCTGCCACCGGAACCTCGACGGCTCTCTCATTGATGGTGAGCCCTGCCAATTCCTCCTGATACGCCGCAAGGATCTCCGCGCGGAGTGTGTCATCCGCACTCACCTCAAGGATACCACGGTCTGACAGCCAGTAGATCCCCGTGATATTCTCCGGCTGATAGGACATCACCGGATATGTGCCATCCTTGTACTCCTTCATCGCATAGATCTCATCCAGAGTACTGCCAAGAACGGAACGGGTGATCCGGTAAGAACGATAAACCGTCTTTCCATTTTTCTGCCGGTAGCCTGCCTGAACATAGATCATATAGCCGCCGTCATTGCGGTAGCTGTAGGAGCTGTCGCCTTTTATCTGCTGGTTTCTCTGCTGCTTCGCGTTCTCTACCGCCTTTTCCGCAAAGGCACGGACTGCAGCGTAATCGGTAAGCTTCATATTTGCGTCCGCGTAATCACTTGAATTCATATAGCGCCAACGATACGAATCACCGCTCCGGTACGGAAGCCCGCAGTCCGGCTCATTGTCAAGGTTCAGGTCGATGGATGCGGATACGAAGTCCTTTTCGTCCGGAATATAGGAATCATATCCAAAAACGTCCATCCAGAAGGTCCCCACCACCAGAATAGCTATAACGCCGCCGATCACCGTCTGGACCGGATTTGCAAAAAGCTTCGTGAAATCAAAATGATAAATGATCTCGATGAGGCAGCTCGTAAGTACAAGTCCAAGTACAAAGCCGACCGCTGCCCATACGCCGCTGTAGTAGATGCTCCATAAGAATACCGTCGTGGTCACGGTCATCGGAATGAGAAGCAGAATCTTGATCGGCGCCTGAGTCTTCTTAAATGACATGGCCTTTCCCGCCGCCTCCGACGGTCGGATCCTATAGAGGACCAGTGCGATCCCGGTGAGGATCACCGCCGCAAAGATCCCGAGCCCGCAAAGCTTTAAGAGCTCTACGCCGCTGTCAGCGGTACTCTGCAGCTCCATCTGGATCCTGGAAAATCCATAGTCGATATCGTCATAAAACTGGTCTGAGTGGAACGCATCAAGCCCCGCGCCTGCCAGTTTTGTGAAATAGCCGATGGGGGAACCGTATTTTGCAAGCCAATACACATCGCCTTCTCTTCCCCGTGTCACAAAGAACAGGGATTTTAAGCCCTCGATCAGCAGGGAGACCGCCGGCAAATATCCGTACAGAACGCCTGCGCCGAGGATCGAGATAAAGAGATTCCCTGTGAGAAGCACCGCAATCACCATCACCACATAGATCAGGAGAAATCCGATCATATTGACCGCGAAGGAAGCAAACATCATCTTGAAAAGATTGCCCGCCGCGATCCCGTTTCCGCAGAAAATTCCAAACGCCGCGAACATGTTAATCAGGTAAGCGGCCAGAATGATCAGGAATCCGTCAAGGAATTTCACTGTAAACAGCATCTCCCTCTTCACAGGGAGGCTGTTGTAAAAATCGATCTGTTTCTTTGAGTGAAGATACAAAAATCCTGTGAGTCCGAGAATCATCGCTGCTGCTCCGACCACCATGAAGAGGGCATAATTTTCAAAACCCAGGATCTCACCGGCAAGCCGCAGGATCTTCGTCTGGCGCAGTGCCTCCGGCACCATATTCTCGTATCCGGTTCCGGAGATCAGCCATTGTTTGTACTGGTTTCCGATCTCTCCGATCCCCATGGCTGCAGCCATCGGCATCGCAAAAAACAGCGCCAGAACCGAAAAACCAATGGCCCAGAGTCGACGCTTCAGGTCCTCCTTCATAAGTTTAAAAAATAAGTTTCTTGATGTCATATCCTGCCACCTCCGTTTCACTGATAAAGATCTCTTCCAAAGACAGCGGGATCAGCTCGAAGAACAGCGGTTCGCACGCCGCCATCTGCCGTTCTACATTCTCCCTCGAACCGCGGACGGTGATCGTCGCAAGACTTCCCCTGTATTCTGTCTTTAAGATATCAAGCTCCGTAAGATCTTCCACTTTTATGCCGGGTTTTAAGACACACTGGATCTTGTGAATGTTTAACTTCATATCGTCCAGATCCTTGGAGAGCAGGATCCCGCCTTTGTGCAAAAGGCCGACATGATCACAGATATCCTCCAGCTCTCTCAGGTTATGGGAGGCGATGATCGGAGTCAGATTCCGCTCCGCCATATCGCTCGCGAACAGGCTCTTTACCGCCTGACGCATCACCGGATCAAGACCGTCGAAGGTCTCGTCGCAGAAGATATAGTCCGTCCCCGCGCAGATTCCGTAAATGATGGAAAGCTGTTTTTTCATTCCCTTTGAGAATGTGGAGATCTTTCTCTTTTTGTCCAGATCAAAGGACTGTAAGAGATGGAAAAATCTTGGCTCATCAAAAGCCGGGTAGATAGACTTATAAAATTTCATAAGCTCCAACGGGGTTCCGTTAGCGAAAAAATACTGGTCATCTGAGATATAAAAAAATCTCGATTTCACCGACGGGTTCTCGTACACGTTTTCACCATCGATCAGCACTTCGCCCTCATCCGGTTTTAAGATTCCGCTGACCATACGCAGAAATGTACTTTTCCCGGCACCGTTCGTTCCGATCAGTCCGAACACACTGCCGTCCCTGATCTTTGCGCTGATGTGATCGACCGCCAGAATATCATCAAACCGTTTTGTCAATCCCTTTGTCTCGATCATTCGTCTCCACCTCCGTTCCTCTTTGCCGCTTTATACTGGATCTCTACCATATTTTTGATCTCATCGCCGGGAATTCCCACCCGGATCGCCTCATCGATCATATCACTCACCTGAAGAAGAACTTCCTTCTTCCTGTTTTCCTTCATTGCTGTATTATCTGCCACAAAACTTCCCTTTCCCTTCACTGTATAAATATATCCCTGCCGCTCCAGTTCCACATAAGCGCGCTGGATCGTATTCGGGTTGATCGACAGCTCCATCGCAAGAGCCCTCACCGATGGCAATGGTTCATTCTCCTTTAATACGCCAAGAAGCATCAGTTCTTCCAGCTTTGAGACCACCTGTTCGTAAATGGGGCGGCGGTCTTTGTAATCTAATATGATCATAGGTATCCTCCTTTCTGTGCATTGTAGTGTAAGTCCGACACAGCCATATACCAAAAAGTGCTCACGCAAGCAAGCTTGCAACACACTTTTTCGCATATGTCTGTGCATGTCTCAACTGTTTTACTGTATTATCACTCTTAATACACTTAGTATAGAAAAAAGGACCTGCAATGTCAATGAACATCACAGGTCTTTTCTCTTACAAAATTCTTACGCTTCCGGTGTGATCGCCGTGTACTCAACAGAATCGATCACTCCGTCCGTCACAAGGAACTGGAGCCTGGACTGATCCTTCGTGTAAGTATAAGCGCCGA
Organism: Clostridium sp. AM30-24; assembly: GCF_003480435.1. GTDB lineage: Bacteria > Bacillota > Clostridia > Lachnospirales > Lachnospiraceae > Pilosibacter. The sequence continues at coordinate 357,903 of NZ_QUJB01000001.1, forward strand.
ACTCTTCCTCATAATCGGTACCGTATGCCGCTTCCATCTCCTCTTTTGTGGAACCGATATGGATCCCTTCCGGTGTGGAGACGGTATCATCAACAAAATAAACCGAGTTCACATTATCCTTACCGTTTAACGGGTATGTATAGAGATCGAATCCCGGATAAGAATACGTCTTATCAAGGCCCTTGAAGGCACAGCTCGTCGTCTCAGCATAGTTTTCCCACTCTCCGAGTCCCTCGAGGATCGGAGCCGCATCTGCGTTCATCGCGATCACCGTGTCACCTGCTACGAAGGTGAAGCCGGTAATCTCTGCCTCCTTGGCGCTCTCAGATGCTTCCGCCGTCGTCTCAGCAGCCTGACTGCTCTCTGCCGCCGTTGTCTCGACAGCCTCTGTCTTTGCAGCCGTTGTGCTTCCGGCACCACTGCCGGAGCCGCAGCCTGCCATGGACAGCGCTGCTGTCATAAGAATCATTGTGAACATTGTTTTTTTCATAATCTTCTCCTCCTGTCGTCCCGGATTCTTCCGGAATCTGCCATTTTATTCTTTATCACTGTTGAACATCTTCAGATACCCGTAGGTGTCAAGCTCCTCCTGCTGCCTTTTCTCCATATCGTAATAGGCAGCGCATTTCTCTGCCCACACAGAAGCAATCTTCTCGTCATTGCGTCTGTCCGGAACCTGAAATTCCTCGCGCAGGATCTTTCCGAAATATGCTCCCATCTTTTCTGCTCCGGAAAGATTTAAATGGAGTCCGCCGTCATACGTATCCTTCGTAAAATCGATCCCGACCTCGTCTGTGAGATCGAGGAAATTATAATAGGGAAGCTCATACGTCTTCGCATACTCCTCGATCTGATCCTCCCACTCATCGTACCACGCCGGATATAAGCTCGGCGCCTTCACAAGGATCAGCTGAATCCCCTTCTCCTCACAGAGCTTCCGCATTTTCTCCAGATACTTCCAGGAATTCTCACCAAACTCATAATTGGCAAGCTTCTTCGGCTTTGGGAACGTCTGCGCCGGCTTCACATCGATCCGCATATAATATCCACTCTGGGAGACTGGCCGTCTCGTAAACAGATATTTAAAATCATCTGATGTGAGTTCCTGCCATCTGGAGTGGTAGCGAAGGATCGGGAATACATAGTCCGCAAACTCCTCGTCCTCCATCATGGAGGCCCTGATATCATCCACCTTCGATTTTGACCACTTCATTCCGTCTAAGGTCATCCGGTTATACGCCTCCTTCTGGGGCGTATCATACTTCATTGAGAGCACATTGAATACAACGACCTCAGGCTTTTCATACTCAAGTGTCTCCTCCAACAGGTAATAGGACTGCCAGATCAGCTGCTGGGCACTTCCCCTGATGTAGCTTGTGATTCCGTAATCCTCCCACATGGTGATCGGGGAGAAATTCTCGTAGACTTCGCAGTCCCCGACAAAGATGACATCATGATCCGTCGTTTCCTTATAATATTCAGAGATCAGTGCGCCTTCCACGATGTCTCCCATATATTTCGGCATCAGAAGCCGCTGTAACAGCCATAAGCTTCCCAGAACGACCAGTCCGAGTCCCAGGAATACCGATATCGATCTTTTTTTCATATTCCCTTCCTCCTAAAACTGATTGTAAATGAACTGGCTGGAATCAAAGCCAACACCGTAGGCACCGAAAATAAGCACGGCAAGGAACAGACCGTACCAGCATGCAAACCGGACGATCAGCGGTTTTGCCGCAATCTTTTCCCGCACACTTCCGCTCCTCTGGATCAGGCTCGTCACAATAAGGATCAAAAGCCCGACGAACAGGATCAGATAATCCGCTGCCGCAAGCCCCAGTGTCTGAAATCTTCCATCAAAGAGCTGCGGGATCCTCGAATGTACCAGCATGTTTCCAAACATCCGGAAGGTAAGCGGAACATCCCGGTAGCAGTCAAACATGCGGAGCGAGCTCATGAGCAGGATCGTCCTTGCGACCTGAAACATCTTATACCACAGCGTTCCATCCACGGAAAAATGTTTATGGAACCACTTGTAACACGGTTCCAGCTCCTGTGAAACCATGAGGACCACAAAGTTCATCATTCCCCAGACGATAAAATTCCAGGCCGCCCCATGCCAGATTCCCGTCGCAAACCATACGACGGCGCTTGCTGTGTAGACCGGCATGCGCTTTCCAATGTACTCGCCGAAATGCTTTCTCGCAAATTTATTGAACTTCAGCATCGGTTCCGATACAGAGATCGGGTAGAAAATGTAGTCCGTAAACCATGTCCCCATCGTGATATGCCAGCGTCTCCAGTATTCCGCGATATTTTTCGAGAAATACGGGCGATGGAAATTCTCTTTCAGGTGGATCCCAAACAGCTCCGCCGTACCGATGGTGATGTCGATTCCGCCGGTAAAATCCGCATAGAGCTCCAGGGCATAGAACATCATTCCCAGAAATACATAGATCCCATCATAAGTCGCCGGGTCATGGATGATCATGTTGACCGCGGTCAGGATCCGGTCGGCGATCACAAGCTTTTTAAAGAATCCCCACAGGATCCGCTGAAGGCCAAAGGAAACTGCCCTCCGGTCAAACTTGTGATCCGCCCACATATCGTCAGACACATCGTCAAAGCGGCTGATGGGGCCCTGAATCACCTGAGGGAAGAAAGAAATAAACAGCGCAAAAGAAAAAAGCCCTTTTTTCGCCGGATATTTTCCACGGTAAACATCCACGAGATAACCCACAGCCATAAATGTATAGAAGGAGATCCCCATTGGAAGGATCATGTTCTTAAAGCTGATCGGCTCTCCCGCATGGAATTCGTCCAGAAAAAAATTTATATTAGCAATGGCAAAGTTCGTATACTTTAAAACCGCAAGAATTCCCAGATTTAAGAAAAGACATGCGAGCATCCATTTTCTCTGGATCTTTTTCATCCCCGCTTTATAGGCCTTTCTTTCTTCCTTTGTGAGTTTCGCTTTATTTTCCTTTATATACGCGGCAGAGATCTCCCCGTAATGACCGATCTTTAATGCAGCAAAATAAGTGGTCACGGTCGTCACCATGATAAAAATCAGGTTTTTCGGACCGGACCAGTAGTAGAACAGATAGCTGGCCGCCAAAAGCAGCTGCCACTGGAACCTTCTGCACAGTGTGTAGTAAAGAACCAGAACAGCCGCTAAAAATGCCAGAAATCCGTAGGATGTAAATAACACGCCTTACTCCTCGTCAAGACGGCGGATCAGGTTCCAGATCGCCTCCGCGGAGTTGAAATTTTCCGGCACGATTTCATCAGCCGGGATCGTAACGTCAAATTCGTCCTTGATCTGTGTGATCAGTGTCACGATGTCGAAGGAATCAAGAATTCCGTCGTCGATCAGGGTATCACAGGACTCGAAGTCCACATCTTCGTGTAAATCAGATAACATATCTAAAAGTTCATTCATGGTTTCAGTTCCTCTCTCCTATAAATTTGCACACCGGTTTTTTAATTCCATCCGGTTCAGTTTTCCGTTTGCCGTGAACGGCATCTCTTCGATCTTCTCCACGAGATTCGGGATCATGTAGCGCGGAAGCTTTTCCTTTAACGCCTTGATGATATCCTTTCCCTCTGCGTCACCGACATAGAACAGAACGATCTTTTCCCGCTCCTTGTCATAAACGCAGCAGGACATTCGGATCCCTGCCATCTGGTTCACATGGACCTCGATCTCTCCAAGTTCGATCCGGTGTCCCATGTGCTTGATCTGGTGATCTTTTCTCGAAACAAACACGAGTTCTCCAAACTCATTGTATCGCCCGATATCGCCAGTCCGGTAGATCAGCTCCGGATAGCAATCGTTTAACGGGTTCTGGACGAATACCTCCTTCGTCTTCTCCGGGTTTCTGTAATATCCCAGAGTCACGCAGGTTCCTCGGATGCAGATCTCACCGGTCTCTCCCTCTCCCGCCGGCTGATCCTCATCATTTAAGAGAAGGATCTCCGTATTCTTAAAGGGGCGTCCGATGGGGATCACGTCATCCGGGCCAAATTCCCGGTTGACCCTGTAATAGCAGGACATTCCGGTGCACTCAGTCGGTCCGTAAAGATTCGTAAACTGTGCCTCTGGAAGCGCATGTCTCCAGAGATTGAACTGTTTGATTGGGAAGACCTCACTTCCGAATGCCACCGTGTGAAGGTACTTCGGTACAACCTTGTCAAAGGTTCCCATAGATGAAATCATCGTCAGCGCCGATACGACCCAGCACACCGTATTGATGTGGTTCTCGTTCAGATATTCCACCAGCTTCACTGGGAACATAAACAGACTCTTCGGTACCAGATATGTGGTAGCCCCAAACATCATGGTCGGGTACAGTTCCTTTAAGCAGGCGTCAAAATAAAGCGGTGACTGGTTTCCAAAGACGGTCTCCCGGTTAAATCCAAGGACCTTGGAAAGATTCTCCACATAATCGAGAACAGACCTGTGGCAGGCCGCAACGCCCTTCGGGACTCCGGTGGAGCCGGAGGTAAATACGATGTAGATGGGGTCCGTGTCCATAGAAGCCTCGCGGATCTCTGCCAGCTTCTCATCCCGGATCTCCGTCTTCACTGCATCCTCAAACCTGAGAGTCCGGCCTGAAAAGCCGATCTTTATCAGCTTCTTCTCCGTATACGCGTCACAGATCATCAGACGCGGCTTTAATGTCTCAAGGATCAGGGATACGCGGTATTCCGGCATCTCCTCATCAAAGGGAACATAAAAGCACCGCCCGTAGACAGCGCCGTAAAACGCGGCAACTGCTTCCGGGCTTTTCTTCATATAGATCACGACCGGTTCCCGGTAAAAGCCTTCACGGGACAGATAACTTCCGATCGCACGGGAATACCGGAAGACCTCCGCAAAGGTCAGTCCATGTTTTCCATCGGTATAGGCAGTTTTATCCGGAACTTCTTTCACCGTTTTTTCGAGATATTCCAGAATATTTGTCTGTATCATCTTTCGTTCCTCACTGTATTTTTTATCACGGCGATGGGGTCGTCGGGGTGGCCGGATATTTCGAGTGGTCGATCTTATGGCTTCCGCGGCCCGTTGTGCTGGAATAGTTCTCCAACTGTGCATCTGTCAGAAGGCAGAAGGTTCCGCCTGCCGAACGCGGGGTCGTATCAAAATGATACCAGCCGTTTCCACAGTCCACAAGACTCCACCAGTGATGTCCATCTGTACGGATCACTTCCAGATTTGCGATTCCTGCCTTATCCAAAAGGGCCTTCGATACCGAATAATAGGTATAGCAGTCTCCCCGCTTTGTTCGGAAGCCGGTATAAGCAGATTTCACCCAGTTGCCTTTCTCGGAGTGATTTACATAGCGCATATTGGAGCGTACCCAGGAGTAGATCGCTCTCGCTTTCTGGGTCTTATTCATAGAGGCGTTGGTGATCTTTGTAAGGATCTGCTCTGCCATCGCATTCACCTGAGCCGTCATCTCCGCATCGCTTGCCGCCGGAACCTGCTCTGTTACCGCCCTGCTCTGTGTCTTTTGTGCCCGTGAGACAGGCTTTACCGCAGCGATTCCATTTGCATCAAAAACATATAACACACCGTCGACGGTCTGCTCCGTATTCTTCAGCGCTTTTCCATCCGCGCCAAGGTAGCGTCTTCCACCCTCGACATCATGCCAGCCAGTCTGCATTGCGCCGCCTGTCATGTCAAAATAGTAGGACGCGCCGTCGATATCCTGCCAGCCGGTACGCATTGCGCCATCCGCCCCCAGAAGATACCAGGAACCGTCACCGCCGATCTGCTGTAATCCGGTGCGCATGATTCCATCATCACCGAGATAATAGTAGACACCGCCGACCTTCTGCCAGCCGGTCTCCATCCTGCCGTCCGCCCCCATATAGTAATAGACGTCATTCAACTTCAGCCAGCCTTTTACGGCAATCCCATCTTCGCCAAGATACAGCCATTTGCCGTCCTTTTCTTTCCATTCACTGCGAAGGATCGTGTTCTTATCCTCACGGTATATCCAGCCGTTATTCGTAAGGATCCAGCCTTCTGTGGCCTTCATCGGCAGGAGGATTCCATACTCATCCGCATGATAATACTTGCTGTCCAGCTGGACATTTACATTCGTATACATAACGCCATCCGGATCCATGATATAACGCGCCAGATCTCCCTGCATGACACCGGTTACCGCATATCCGTCTTTTCCGAAGAAATACCAGTTGCCGTTTTCTTCCTGATGCCATTCATTCTGCAGATAGGACCCGTCATCGTTGCGATACCAGGTTCCTGCCGTATCTTTTACAAGCTCGCCGGCGAATGACGGAAACGTCAGACAGAGTGTGCTGATCCCTGCTAAAAGCGCGATCCGCTTTCCTTTCATATGCCTTTTCATATTGTGTTCCTCCCTTTCTTCTTGAAAGTATAGAACAACCCCTATCGTTTTGCAACCCCAAAATACCCAACTGTTAGTGCCTTTTGTGTAATGGAGAATTTCTCGGAATTCCCTGATACATAAAAAAAGGACCTGTAATGTCCGAAAACATTACAGGCCCTTCATTATCTTTCAATTACTTCTCGTCGTAGAGTGTAACTAACTTCTCAAGGTAAGCGTACTTATCCTTAGCGTTCTGCTCTGCCTTAGCAAACAGCTTCTCAGCTCTTGCCGGGTTCTTAAGTGCGAGAGATGTGTAACGAACCTCACCCTTGATGAACTCCTGGTAGTCAACTGTAGCCGGCTTGCAGTCAAGGCTGAACTTCTTGCCCTCAGCTGCCGGGTTAAATCTGAAGAGATTCCAGTAACCGGACTGAACAGCAAGCTTCTCCTCTGTCTGAGCCTTTGCCATACCCTTCTTGATACCATGGTTGATACACGGAGCGTATGCAATGATCAGGGACGGTCCCGGATATGCCTCAGCCTCAGCGATTGCCTTGATGGTCTGGTTCATATCAGCACCCATGGAGATCTGTGCAACGTATACATAGCCATAGCTCATAGCGATTGCAGCAAGGTCTTTCTGCTTAACTTCTTTACCGCCTGCAGCGAACTGAGCAACAGCACCTGTCGGAGTAGCCTTGGAGGACTGTCCGCCTGTGTTGGAGTAAACCTCAGTGTTGAATACCATGATGTTGATATCCTTGCCGCTTGCAAGTACGTGGTCAACACCGTTGAATCCGATATCGTAAGCCCATCCGTCACCACCGAAGATCCACTGGGACTTCTTAGCTAAGAAATCTTTGTTGTTAACGATGTCCTTGCAGGTCGGGCAATCGATGTTCTCAAGAGCTGCAACAAGTTTGTCAGTTGCAACGCCGTTTGTAGCGCCAACACTGAATGTGTCTAACCACTCCTGGCAAGCAGCCTTAACTTCTGCTGTTGCGTTCTCGTTTGCAGCAACTTCCTCAACTTTAGCCTTTAAGCCATCGCGGATTGCCTGCTGAGCGAGTAACATACCATAACCGAACTCTGCGTTATCCTCGAACAGGGAGTTAGACCAAGCCGGTCCCTTGCCTGCCTTGTTAGCTGTGTAAGGTGTGGACGGTGAAGAGTTACCCCAGATAGAAGTACATCCAGTTGCGTTTGCGATGTACATTCTGTCACCGAATAACTGTGTGATTAATTTAGCGTACGGCGGCTCACCACAGCCTGCGCATGCGCCGGAGAACTCAAGGAGCGGCTGTTTGAACTGGCTGCCCTTTACAGTTGTCTCTTTGAATTTATCGATTACATCCTGCTTGATGTCAAGTGTCTGGCCGTAGTTGAATACTTCCTGCTCTGCAGCGTTTCCTTCAAGCGGAACCATTGTAAGAGCCTTCTCACCCTTCTTGCCCGGGCATACGTTCGCACAGGAACCACATCCGGTACAGTCAAGAGCGGAAATTGTCATAGCAAACTTGTACTCCGGCATACCAGTCATCGGGATGGTCTTTGTGCCAGCCGGTGCCTTAGCAGCCTCTTCCTCTGTCATAGCTACCGGACGGATAACTGCGTGCGGGCAGACATAGGAACAGAAGTTACACTGGATACAGTTGTCCGGATTCCAAACCGGTACGTTAACTGCGATACCACGTTTCTCGTATGCAGCGGAACCGGACGGAGTTGTACCGTCAACGTAATCCTTGAATGCGGATACCGGGAGGTTGTTACCTTCCTGAGCATTTACAGCAGCCTGGATGTTGTTTACGAAGTTGATAACATCCTCGCGGCCCTCTGTAGCGTGAACCATGTCAAGACCTTCGTCTGCGCAGTTCTTCCAGCTCTCCGGAACTTTAACTTCTACAAGTCCCTTAGCGCCGGCATCGATTGCTGCCCAGTTCTTCATAACAACGTCTTCACCCTTACGGCCGTAAGTAGCCTTTGCAGCTGCTTTCATAAGCTCGTTAGCCTTATCAGCCGGGATGATCTTTGTTAACTCGAAGAATGCGGACTGAAGGATCGTGTTGATACGGGTCGGGCCCATGCCTGTCTCAATACCAAGTTTAACACCGTCGATGGTGTAGAATTTGATGTTGTGGTCAGCGATGAACTTCTTAACCTGTCCCGGTAAGTGTTTTTCAAGACCTTCAGCATCCCACGGACAGTTGAGAAGGAATGTACCGCCGTCAACAAGCTCCTGAACCATGTTGTACTTGCGGATGTATGCCGGGTTGTGGCATGCAACGAAGTTTGCTTTGTGGATCAGGTATGTGGACTTGATCGGAGTATGTCCGAAACGTAAGTGGGACATTGTAACACCGCCGGACTTCTTGGAGTCATAATCGAAGTAAGCCTGAGCGTACATGTCTGTGTTGTCACCGATGATCTTGATGGAGTTCTTATTAGCACCTACAGTACCGTCTGCGCCAAGACCCCAGAACTTACAGTTTGTAGTTCCTTCCGGAGTTGTAACAAGCGGAGCGCCTAACTGTAAGGAAAGGTGTGTCACATCATCGTTGATACCGATTGTGAATCTCTTCTTCTCTGTGTTCTCGTATACAGCAACGATCTGTGCCGGTGTTGTATCCTTGGAACCAAGACCGTAACGGCCTGTGAATACCGGAACCTTATCGAACTTGGAGCCCTTTAATGCTGCAACAACATCAAGGTATAACGGCTCGCCGATGGAACCCGGCTCTTTTGTTCTGTCGAGTACGGAAATCTGCTTAACAGTATCCGGAATTGCCTCGATCAGGGCTTCTGTGCAGAACGGTCTGTACAGACGAACTTTGACAACGCCGACCTTCTTGCCCTGTTTTGCAAGGTAGTCGATTGTCTCCTCGATTGTATCGTTAACGGAACCCATAGCGATGATAACGTGTTCAGCATCAGCAGCTCCGTAGTAGTTGAACAGCTTGTAATCTGTACCGATCTTAGCGTTTACTTTATCCATGTACTCCTGTACGATTGCCGGAAGAGCATCGTAGTACGGGTTACATGCCTCTCTTGCCTGGAAGAAGATATCCGGGTTCTGAGCGGAACCTCTCTGTACCGGATGATTCGGGTTCAGAGCGTTCTTACGGAATGCATCAATGGCGTCCATATCAGCCATTTCTTTTAAATCTTCGTAATCCCAGGTCTCGATCTTCTGGATCTCGTGGGAAGTACGGAAACCGTCGAAGAAGTTGATGAACGGAACTTTACCCTTTAATGCTGCAAGGTGTGCAACCGGTGTTAAATCCATAACTTCCTGTACGCTGGATTCGCAGAGCATTGCGCATCCGGTCTGACGACAGGCATAAACGTCGGAGTGATCACCGAAAATATTTAATGCGTGAGTTGCTACGCAACGAGCGGATACGTTGAATACGCCCGGAAGCTGCTCACCAGCAATCTTATAGAGATCCGGGATCATAAGAAGAAGACCCTGAGAAGCTGTATAAGTTGTTGTTAACGCACCTGCTGCAAGGGAGCCATGTACGGCACCGGCAGCACCTGCCTCGGACTGCATCTCGGTAATCTGTACCGGCTGTCCGAACATGTTTGTTCTTCCATCGGTTGCCCATTCATCGGTAGCTTCCGCCATCGGAGAAGAAGGGGTAATCGGGTAGATGGCTGCTACATCCGTAAATGCATAAGAAGCATGAGCGGCTGCATGGTTACCATCCATGGTTTTCATTTTTCTTGCCATAGTTGATTTCCTCCTATAAAGTGTATAAATATGTAAATATTTATTAAACTTGCTTGTGCCCTGCATACACAGAACATCTATAGATTATTATAGCAATATTTCCCTAAAATGCAAACCAAAAACGTCGGAATCATGTACCAAATCATAAACAATATTAAAATTTTTGCTTCTTCTTTTCACAATGTGGAATGCTATCCGTATTGTGAGATTGTTCTCAGGTTAGTTTGTACGAACTCTGTTTTTTTACCACTTCCCAGTTTTCAGCATCATTTCTTTTAAATAAAAAGCAGTGAAGCAGGAATCGTATTTGATTCCCGTTCACCGCTTTTTTTAATAAAGTCAGATTTTCCTATTGTCCATTCGGTTCGATCAATCCCAGTTCGGATGGTGACTGATTTGTCTCCGCAGGAGCTGTCGCTGCTGTCTCGTCCACAAATCCTGGACCGTAATTTTCACCTGCTGACGGAGCTGCTGTCGTCGCTGCCTCCGTTGCCGCCGCGGTTGTCTCCGCAGCTGTTGTCTCCGCAGGAGACGGTGCTGTCGTCTCTCCTGCTGCCCCGGAAGACACCGCCGTCTCGGAGGCTGTCTCCGTTGCAGCTACCGTTCCGGATGTGTTTCGCTTGATCGTCGCCGCCTTTCCGGTGTAGGTGCTGTTGTGGAAGAGCACATCGCTTACCACCTGTCCGTTCTTTTTCGTGATCAGGTTCGTCTGCCATCTGCTGCCCGGAGTTGCCGCCTTCGCAACAACCTCAACACCCGGTACCAGTGTCGGATCCTCAACATAGGTTGGCGCCGGCGGATCCAGCTCCTTGATTTTTTCGGAATGCATGGAGACCGTCACCCCATCCTCAAGGATCGGATTTCCATAAATGGACACCGTCAGAGTCTGATTTGAATAGGCTGCCTTGATCCCGACTGCTGTCTTTGAGTTATTGACAAACCGCAGGTCCGGACCGGCGTAGCCATCATAGCTCACCATGGCATCCTCGCCCGGAGTCACATAAGACGGCTCATAGGTGTGGGCATGCCGCTCGGTTGTCTTAAGTCCCGCAAATACGACCGCGTTATAAAGCGTCGAAGATACCTGGCAGACACCACCGCCCGGCTCCTGAACAACAACACCGTTCGAATAGGCTCCCGCCGGCTTGTAGCCTTTTTCCGTGGTACGGTTTCCAGTCATCTTGTTAAAGGAGAATTCCTCTCCAGGCTTAATGATCGTTCCGTTGATCGCCGCGCAGGCAAGGCGGATATTCTCATTTCGGTCTTTGTTGGTAGTCGTCTTTGTCGTGTAGGTTCCAATACGCTTAAAGTTCTCTCTCGCCTGTGCTTCGCTGATCTCCGGCTGAACCTCATTTGCGGTGACCGTGATGGTCTTCACATACTCTCCTGCTTTCATAGCGGAGATGATATCAGATGTAAGTTTTTCCTGATCGATCTTCTTTCCAGTCTGGGCACCGGCAAATGTAAATTTGTCAGATGCTTTATCATAGGAAGCGATGGATCCGTTCTTCGGCTCCACATCCCATTTTGCCGCCAGGGCTTTTACTTCTGCCTGAACCGCATCATCGAGGCCTTCTGCCTCTACCGTATAGTCGCCAGATTCCTTCTTTGCCAGTGCCTCGTCGATCACGGCATCCACATTCGCTTCCATAAAATTCGGAAGGTCTTCCGTATGATCTTCAAAGCTTACCTTCATCCCCCAGCCCATATCTGCCAGAACCTTTTTCATTGCCTCAGACTTTGTAAGGCCGTGGATCTGGACTCCATTGACGGTGATCTCCGCCTCGATCTCGGTCTCAGGTTCTGTAGGCTCCTCGGTCGACTCCGTACCCGCTGTGGCATCCCCGCCGGATCTCGCGCAGCTCTGAAATCCCACTGCCGCACAGATCAGCAGGATCACCACGCCGATCGCGATCAGTACGATTTTTGCCATATCCGGTCCCTGACGTCTTCCGCGCCGTCTTCCGGAACCTCCACGTCTGGATCCGGCTCCCCGGTTCCTCGCATTCTGGACCGCCATGATCCGGTCCGCGCTCGTCGACTGGCGGGAGCGTCTTCCACCCGCTCTGCTGTTTCTATATCTGTCACTCATTTCTTCTCACCTTTTATCTTAAACCTTGATATTCATCGGCTCACGCGCTTCTTTCATGCGCCTGCCTTTTTAGGGCAGCCGGAACATCTCTCTTCTTTTCCTCTCCTCTGCACCGCCAGCCTGATATCTTAAGGGTGCAGATACGCAGGTAATAGTATAGCATAATTTATGGAAAATGGAATAACAGAAATCTTAAATTTTATTCACAAATTTGTCTCAAATGTGTTAAACTGGGTAACAGTTGGAAATTATTTCGGAAAGGATATTTATTATATGAAATTGATCGATCTTCACATACACTCGACTGCCTCCGACGGTTCCTTAACTCCCACTGAGGTGGTAAACCGTGCTGACAGCCTCGGCCTCACCGCCATGGCTCTCACAGATCATGACACCGTTTCCGGGATCGACGAAGCCCTTGAAGCTGCGAAGGATCTCGAGATGGAGGTCATCCCCGGGATCGAGGTCTCCTGTATCTACAAAGAAAAAGAGATCCATATTCTGGGTCTCTACATCGACCATAAGAATCCGGAGCTTCTTTCCTTTTTAAAGAAAGCTTATCAGAAACGCTATGACCGCAATATGGAAATGCTGGCTGCCTTCAATAAAGATGGATTTGAGATCACCGTGGAAGATCTCCACTGCGGGAATCCGAAAACCGTGATCACTCGCGCCCACTTTGCGAGAGCGCTTTTAAAGCGGGGGTATGTGTCCTCTGTCGATCAGGCGTTCCGGAAATACTTAAATCCGGACCGCCCGTACTACCGCTCCAGAGAGCTCATCACGCCGGAGGAAGTCCTTAACGCTCTCCAGGCCGCAGGCGGTTTCTCGGTCCTCGCCCATCCGCTCCAGTATAAGCTTGGCTGGGCCGGCACGGAAGAACTCGTCTCGCAGCTCACCGACCACGGTCTTTGCGGTCTCGAGTGCTTTCACTCCTCCAACAATCAGGATGAGAGTGGAAAGCTCCGAAAACTCGCAAAGAAATACTCCCTCGCTCCCACAGGCGGCTCCGACTTCCACGGTGCCGCAAAGCCCGATATCGAGATCGGATCCGGTCGCGGCGGGCTGCGGGTCTCGGCGCTTTACCTCGACGATATCAAGCTTTCTATGTTTATGGCCGGAATCGGAAGATCTTAGACATGTAACACGTTCCGCACAGCCTGCGAGATCTTCGCCGCCAGCTTATGATCTCTCCCTCCGGATGTGATTCCGACAACCGTGTCGCCATCCTTCGCAATCCCCGGAAAATAAAAATCACATTGATCCCGGTCCGACGCATTGTTGACCGGGATATTTTTTTTGCGGCATTCCCGGACGACCTGTGCGTTTACCTCCGGGGTGGCGGCGGCAAGAACGAATGTGAATTTATCTGTCTCCATGGGATCTGCTGAAATTGCTTCCGGCTCTTTGATCTCATACTTTTTCCTTTTCCAGATGATCCGACAACTCCCAGGGGTCACCTTTCCTGATTTTCGTTCCTCTTCCGCATACACGGTCCCGGCGTCCGGATCCAGCATTTCCAGAAGCTCCTCACACACCTCCGGTGACACAACAGTGATCTCACATCCGAACTCCAGCAGCGTCCGGATCCGCCTTGCAGCGATCTTTCCGCCGCCGACTACGAGGACACGACGCCCTTCCAGATTCACAAACAATGGAAAATATGCCATTTTTCCTGATCCTTTCCCTGTTTTTGGTGCATTTTCGACAGTCCGTCCAGCTTCCGCCCGATGTTCCCCATAAATTCCATAAAAATCCAGTTTAGATTGTTAAAATTTTATCTATTCCGTCGATTGTTTTTTCCCTACTCATCTGGTAGAATTCAAATCGTTAAAAGAAAAACGAAGTGACAAAGTAAAACACGAGTAACTGTGGCAGTTACAAGCAACCTTTAAGGAGGTAATCATTATGAAATTAAAATTGAGAAATATTTCCAATCTTGATACATTTTTCAAAGTCATCAATCAGTGTGACGGTGCTGTTGAGTTAAGTCTTCCGGAAGGCGGAAGCGTAAACTTAAAGTCCAAACTCAGCCAGTACTTCTCCATGGCTACCGTTTTTTCCAACGGAAACATCAAGGAGTTAAGCCTTACCACACACAACGATGCGGATTCCAAGCGTCTGATCCAGTACATGGTTCAGGGCTGCTGATCCATTTAAGCCATAACAAACCCTTTACCGGCCAGATTGGAGAGCAGTTCTTCCTTCTTTGCGAAGAAGGTTCCCTGTGCCATCTGGCTGCTTCCCCCGCCTCTCCCGGAGAGTTCCCCATTTAATTCCTTCGAGAGAGCGCGCATGTCCTCGCTCTGGCTCCCCAGAACATAAGAGAATCCCCCATTCACACTTTCTGACAGGGCGAGGACAATTTTCCCCTTCTTCTCTTCCAATGCAAAGTTCACAAAGTGGCGGAGCTCCGTCATATCGTAACCATCTCTCAGCCAGCAGATCTTATCATTTCCATCCTTTAACTGATCCGCCTCAATCTTCATGAGTTTTCTTGACATTTCAGATAATTTTGCCTGTGTCATCATCAGCTCATTTTTCATTTTATCTACGGCATCTGCAGTCTTTCCGGCCTTGGCAGATAACAGAACCGAAATCTTCTGAAGCTCGTCCCGCTTCTTCTCATAATCCATGACCGCCTTTTCACCGCAGAGCAGCGAGATCCTCACACCGCCCTTGTAATGGATTATTGATAAAAATTTCACCAGTCCGATCTCGCCCGTTGTCTTTACATGCGTTCCACAGCACGCGCAGGTGTCCCCGCCCGGAATCCTGACGATGCGGATCTCACCGGAAAGTTCCTTTTTGCTCCGGTAATCAATCTTTTCCAGTTCCTCGGCGGACGGAAATCCCGCATAGACCTCACGGTTCTCCCAGATGATCCTGTTTGCTCTTTTCTCGATCTCCAGAAGCTCCTCCCACTCCAACAGTCCATTCAGGTCAATGGTGATCTCCTCCGATCCCATATGAAAACCGACGTTATCGTAACCATACTTCGCATGGATCAGTCCGGAGACAAGATGCTCGCCGGAATGTCCCTGCATATTCCGAAATCTTCTCTCCCAGTCGATCTCGCCAGTCACGGTCTCACCGACGGTAAGCGGTGCGTCCGTATAGTGGATGATCTCGCCCTTTACCTCATGGACCGCCGTCACATTGACGCCGCCGAGTACACCCGTATCGTAAGGCTGTCCGCCTCCCTCCGGAAAAAACGCTGTCTGATCCAGAACTACCTCATATCCCTTTTTTCCATCCGTACAGGAAAGGACCTTTGCCTCGAATGTGCGGATATATGCTGAATCATAATATAATTTTTTCATAACTGTCTTTCTCCTCTTTGTCTCTCAATTTCCCCGGATCTTCTGGAAATCATCAAGCCTGACTGACAGTTTTTTCCGTCCTGTCATATCCTGTCTGCTCCTTTCCGGATCCGTACTCCCAGAACCATCTGCTGCGGTCCCTGCTGCCGGACGTCCCAGTGTATCTTGATTTTACCATCTCGCTTCCCATATGACAAGATGGGGATTTCGCCGATGTTTCTCACTCGAAATCGCCAAAATCCCCACCCATTACTGTGTCATATAAACTTTCAGTTCAAAAAATCTCTGTCTGCGAAAAGGGATGTTATGACACCCATGCACCGTCCCCGTTCACATGATACCCGTCCGGAGTAACTGTGTTGACATAGAGCGTGCCGGTCTTGTCCGCACAATACCAGATGCCTCCGACCTCAAACCAGCCGGTCTTTGCATAACCGTCGGCATCCAGATAGCTCCAGTTGCCACCAGTCTTTTTCCATTCGTTCACATGCCACTTGCCGTCGTCCTCAAGGTACCACCAGCCATTCGTATCCTGATACCATCCGCTTGCGACAGAAGAATCGCGCAGACGTTTTGCTTTCTTTTTTGACTTTTTCTCAAGCTCCGCTGCTTCCGCCTCGATTGCCTCCTGTTTCGCCTTCGCACTTTCTCCCGGCGTACTGAATGCCGGGAATTTCAGATAGATCCGCACACCCCGGACTCCGTCTTCTTCGAGATCATCTTTTCTCAGCCATTCGCACTTTTCGTAGGTACACTCCAGACCGCGCAGCTGGATCTTCTCGACGGTCTCCTTCGAAAGCTTGTAACCACTGTCATAATAAAGATCGATCATGAGCTCCGGTGTGTCCATCCGGTCCCATCTGACCCGGTCATTTACATAATCGTAAGAATGGATCGTATATTTTTCCGCAGACGTAGTGATCTCCGGAAGCGTATCATCCAGAAACTGTCCCGGCTTTGCCGCCTCCCCCTCAAGATAAAGGGAAATTTTCTGGATCCGCCCGGCTGCCGATGCAGGGAAAACGCTGATCCCTGCGCAGAGGAGTATCCCCGCAATAAAACCTGCTTGTCTGAGCTTTCGCTGATTCTTTTTCATACTGACCTGTTCCTCCTTAATTTTATCTCGATCAGATAAATCCCACAGCCCTTTAAGGCGGCGAGAATTCATATATTGTGAGTTCGATCCGGACCATGGTCCTGAATTTTCGCCGCATTCGGAAATGTCCCTTGCACGGCAATAGAAAATTTCTGCTGATATTCGTTAAATCCTGACATGCCCTCCTGCATATACTGAAAGTGTAAAGATATTTCCGGAGGAAATAACATGAGTGATTTAGCTGCTACAAACTGTGGATGTGGATGTGACAGCCCGGCACCGGGCTGCGGCGGATGCGGATGCGGAAACAACTCTCTTTGGATCATCCTGCTTCTCTGCTGCTGCGGCGGTTGGGGACATAACGGCTGCGGAAATAGCTGTGGAAATGGATGCGGATGTGACAACAGCTGTCTCTGGATCATCCTGCTCCTCTGCTGCTGCGGCGGTTGGGGCAATGGAAACGGATGCGGCTTTGGCTGCTGATTCTTTTGCAGTCTCATCTCTTTCACGGGGCGGGAGATCTTCCCGCCCTCCTGTTAAGATTCGCCCAATATTTCCTAACCATGCCTCCGCGGCACCTTCACTCCTTCTCTGTTCCATCCGCTTTTTCCCGTCGGATGGTTTTCCTCCACACGTTTCTGCTCATCCATCATCTTCTTTCTCTCACATTCCTCATCGATCTCATACACACTGTTTCCATCTATGACAAGTCTTCCCATTTTCTTCCATCCGGATTCCGTCCGCAGCTGCATCATTTCTTTCCATCTGCGTCTTTTTACTGTTATTTTATTCTGGAACTTCTTTCACTGTGAACCCGGAGAGGCAGTGCTTTCGCAGTTACTTTTCACGGGTAGGAATTTTCTGAACTGAAAATTCCGTATGATACCGTTGTGGTCGCGGATTTTGCCGATTTGGAATGCGAAGCATCGGCAAAATCCTGTTACAGTACGCAGGCATGGAGTGACCGTGTACTGTAACCTTTCGCATTCCTCTTTCATCCGGATTTTCCCGTCATGAGCCGGAACTTCCTCTCATATATTTTCACATACAGGAGGTCCACAAGTATGAGTGAAAAAGAATTAAAACTGACCGATCTCGACTACGCTACCGGTGATCATCATCTCCAGATGGTGAAAGCCGCACTCCCCTACCTCGACATCGGCAGGCAGAGAAATCTTTCCATGTTCGTAAAAGCCGAAGAGCTTCTGCGGACCATGGAATTTTTCCGGGACAACGAGGACGGCATGATGAAGATCTGTGCGCTCGATGCGGAACACACTTCTCCGCGATCCATGCTCTCAGCCGTCCGCCCCTACGCAAACCATCAGGAGCAGGAGATGATCGATATGATGACCCGGTTCTTAGAGACCCGGAAAGGCGCCGCAAATGCCGGAGTCACACCGGATCAGCTTCTCGCGCTTCTGCCGCCGGATGTAAAAAATCAGTTTGAGACCCTGCAGATGGTGATCCAGAGCTTCGCGCCGGGAGGTTCCGCATGAACAACTCCACATGGAAATCCGACCCGAGACTTCACGCCATGGACGCCTCGAAGATCGCGCTTCTCGCATCCTTTGCGGATGAGCTTGCAAGCACCCCCGAAAATGAGAGGATGCGTGCGTTTCTCAACCTGAATCAGAAGCTGCAGAAAGAGTCCATCTCCTTTTCGGCAGACGAAAAAGAACTTCTCTTTGATGTCCTGTGTGAATCCCTCTCCCCGCCGGAGCGTCAGAAAGCCGAAATGATCCGCCGCCTCGCCGGGCGGCTGAGGTAACAAGTGAACAAAAGCGGCTGGGACGACATGTCATATGAGCATGTCTTCCCAGCCGCCATTTTCTCTGCTGCCGCACATCCGTGAAAAAATTTCATGCCGCTCTGAAACCGGTCATGAGTCTTCCCGGATCACATGCTCAGGAGATCCAGACTCCGGCTTCCCGGTCGGAACCATTTCCAAAACGATACGTCTTTCCGTCGATCGTTCTCTCTCCGGTTACCATCGCACCGGATTCATCGAGATAATACCAGGTTCCATCCGGAGACTGGTACCAGCCGGTCACCATGTAGCCGTCCGCATCAAACCGGTACCAGCTTCCGCCGATCTCCTTCCACTGGTTCTGACACCAAGAAGTCCCTCTGGCATTCATCACATAACGCCACTTTCCGGTTTTGTCTTCCTCGATCCACGCACCTGAAAATGCCTGATCTTTCGGAGTACCTCCATCTTGTGATGTGAATCTGGTTCCGGTATAGACGATCCCGGGTCCGGCAACCGCTTTACTCTTCTTTCCATCGCTGTTTTCTGCTGTCACAAAGAAGGTGTAGAGCTTTCCTTCCTTCATCTGACCGGAAAAATCGATCGTATTTCCACGTTTTACCGTCTCACTCGTTCTCTTTTTTCCATTCTCATAAAGGGTTACATGATAGGAAACCGCCTTATATGCCTGACTCCACTTTGCTGTCCCGGTACCACTCCAGTCCGGATCCAGAGGAACCCCGATCTTTTTATTCATCGGGATCATGTCCACATAGAGCCAGACCTCTTCATTCCCCTCGTATTCTCTCGATACAAAGCGATAGACATCGGACCCTTTGAGGTCGAAATAGGAGCTTCCCTTTTTCCGGAACTCATACCCGCTGTCCGCAACAAGCCCGATCTGGACACGTGCGCAGTAGGAAGAATTCCAGTTGTCAACATCCGCCCCGTTGATGACCTCGCAGCCGGTAACTGTGTAGCCTTTTCCCATATTTGTGACCTTGACCTCCCCGGTCTTTGTCAGTTGGGATTCCAGCTTCAGTTTCACCCGCTCGATCTTCACGGGATCTCCCTCTGCCGCCCACGCGCCTGACGAAAACGTCAGGCACATGAGGAGCGACAGAAAGAATACTTTCCAGCTTTTTTTCTGTTTCATGGAATCTTATTTCCTCCCCTCTCTCTTTCTGAGCAGAAGACCAAGGGATAAGAGAATTCCCATCGCAGAGAACGCACCGAAGATCATGATTCCGTATTTCTTGTCTTCCACGAAATCGTTGCTCTTTAACTGTGCCTGATCGGCGATCAGTCCCTGAGATGCCATCTCCTTCACCTTGTCGTCCACACTTGTAAGATCACTGCTCTTTTGAGACAGGTAATCTTTCGCTGTGTAGACCTTGTAAGATCCGTCTGCCGGATTATAGACAGTGATCAGTTTCCTTTCCGTCACAGAGCCGGATGTCGGATCGGTGGTCATTCCATCGGCTGCTTCCGCAGATGTTCCGTCGAAGGAGGCCTCAGAAGCCTGTTGTCCGGAAGCTTCAGAAGAATTTCCAGCGGACTCTCCGGCCTGTTCTCCGTCAGTCTGAGCTGCCGCGTCTGCTGCCTTTCCGGCTTCATCCGCGGAACCTTCTGCAGATGTTCCGGAGGTCGTATCCTCAGAGGCAGCATTCGAATCTGCATCTTCAAAATCATTCTCCGATCCTGCAGAGTCGGAAGCTGCTGCACCGGAATTGTCCGTATTGCCGGTCTCTGCGTCATCTGCACGGTTCTCCGGCAGCGCGTTCTGTGCTTTGTCTGATCCGTCTGCAGTCTTCTCTGCGTCTTCCTTCTGCACTGTCAGGGATTCTGCATTCTGAGCTGCATTCTTCATCTGAGTATCGGCTGCACCGGATTGCTTCGCTGCATCCGTGCTCTCTGATGCATCTTTGCTCTTCGCATCGGCCGCATCGGCTTTCACATCGTCCTTCGCCTTTCCGAAGAGACTCCTGATCTTATCCACGATACTGCTGTTTCCGGATTTCTCCTTCTCAGCCGCGCTCTCAGATACAGCGGCTTTCTCTTTTCCGCCATCCTTTTTGTCAGTCGTCTTCTTCTCGGAATCCGGCTTCTCGGAAGCTTTTACATCCTTTTCAAAAGTATCCGCCTCACGATCCTTCACCGATGTTCCGGAAACAGTATTTTTCTCCGTATTGTCGGAGGTCCTTCCGTTTCTGTCTGTCGTTTCCGTCTTGTCAGCCGTTCTGTCGTTTTCTCCGTTCTTTTCGGTCTTGTCAGGATCACCGGATGAGGATCCGTCTCCTCCTGCCTTTCCGGAAGAAACAGCCGCATCCCCGTCTCCGGAGGCGGTTCCCTTGTAGGAAAGGATATCGTCAAGACTTCCAAGTTTTCCGTTGCTTAAGTTCGTCATGAGGTTCACGGATGCCTGATATCCGGAATTGTTGATTCCGAACCAGCTTCCTAAGTAACTCTCGATATACTGACCCGCGTAATCCGCAAGCGTCAGATCCTCGCCGTTCTCCCAGGAATCCGCCTCCTCAAGCGTAAGCTCCGTTCCGGTCAGGAAGTTGAAGGCAAATACCTTTCCGTCCTCAAACCGGCCGATCGCGACATGGCTGCTGTCGTTCATATTATCAGCCAGCTCCACGATCCCGCGGTTTGTGAAGCTCTCCGGAAGATGGATCGACTCATTTAAGTCATGAAGCATTCCATCGGTTCCGAGAACTGTCAGATACTGGCTGTCCTGATATGTATCTACGAGCACTGCCCCGTAGACAAGCTCCGGATCCGTCTCCAATCCGAACAGGGTTCCGTTCTTCACATAAGCGAGCCTGTCGAGGTCCTCCCCGTCGTAGTGGATGAACTGGTGGTAGACGGAAAGCTTCTTTCCATCGTATGTAAAGGTATGGACTGCCTTCGGTTCCTCCCACTGAATGTCAGAGAAATCGCAGTGCGATACGACGCTTCCGCTCTCCACATCCCAGACATCGCCGTTTAAGTCGAGCGCTTTTCCGTCGCGCAGGTTCAGGAAGCTTCCCGCGATCTGCTTTCCGGACGCACTCCGGATCCCGGAACCGGTCAGGTAATACTGATCCCCGTTCCATGCCATGACGGAGGACACAAGGTCCGTCGCCAGAACATCATAGGTCTGTGTAAATCCGAGTTCCGGTGCCGAGAGCGTTACGGTAAGCGGCGTACTGTAATTGTACGGCATCGTATAGATCCGGTCGGTCGTGTTGACACTTAAGACTTCCCCGGATCCATCTGCAACCGTCATCGTCACTCCGACAACGTCGGGAGCGAGTTCAAACGTGATGGACGCCGGTCCCGAAGCGGATACCCAGAGGTACTGCTCGTCGGTAAGATCCCGAAGTGACAACATCGAAGTCATCGCGCCTGTCGGGATCGGAACTCCCCAGAAGCCGTAGGAGCCATCCTCATAGTTGATGAGGTTTGTCTGTGTCTGATCCGGATACGGGTAGAAGCTCTCCCCCGTCTTTACATACGGGAAATGTGCCGTATACGTATCATTCTTTCCAGGCTTCAGGTTCTTATAATCCCAGTAGCTGGAATTCAGGCTCAAAACATTCGTGTAGAACGCATTGGTACCAAACACATTCGCATCCGTAACAAAATACTGGTACGGAGCAACGGCTGCCGGATCATCGAATTTCGTCGGATCCTTCGCATTTGCATTCAGCTTAAGTTCCGCATACGGTTTTCCGCTTCCGGTGTAATCCTGGATCTTCGAACCGTTCTCGCCCCAGAGCGGTGTGCCGTTTAATTTCAGTCCGCCCCAGACAGCTGCCTTCGGAGCTGCTCCGTTCACGGTCCGGATCCCCTCATCGTCAAGAGTCCTTGTCGGTCTTAAATAAGTTGAATCCGTATCTGTGTACTCAGTCGTGTCCAGATAGAAAGTACCCCAGACGGTCGGTGTACTCGATCTGCCCGTCACGGTTACATCCGAAGTCAGAACGAGATTATTATAATTTTCGCTGCTCAGATAGTCATTTCCGTGGGCAACGACAGCACCCGTCGCATCTCTCTCCGGATTGCTGTAGGTGAGACGTCCGACAAAAGCGCCTGCCTGCTCAACAGATTTGACCGTTCCTCCGAAGATACCTTCCTTCACCATCGCGCGGTTGTATGAAATGTATCCACGGTTATCGTATTTGTAGTCGTAGAGGATTCCCGCAAATGCACCGGCTGCAGAACCAGTCGCCTCGACATCCGCATTGCAGTTCATATACGTATATCTTCCGGCGATCGCAATTCCGGTGATACCGCCAACCCCCGTGACGCCTTTGACCTTTGTGTTATTGACAACGAAGAAGCTGGCGGCCGTTCCGGTTCCCTCGTTTCTTCCGGCAATTCCGCCGACACCCATCGAAGTTGCTCCGGTTCCCTGAACTGTACATCCGACAACCGCAACCTGAGAGATCCCCTCCTGGGCAGATGTATTACCCATGATGCCGCCGATATAGTTTCCGCTTCCCTCGACCGTTGAATCAACGACGCTCGAGTAGTAGATACCGCCACTCTGCCCGTTTGAAATACCGGCAACGTAGGAAGTTCCGGTGATCACGGACTCTTTTACGAGTGCGCGGTTCACTTTCGCTCCACTCTGGATGATTCCCATCGTGTAGCTTCCGGTTCCCTTAATATAGGAGCGGTATACCATGGCATCATCGATCCTCGTCCACCAGCTTCCGATTCCGAGGATACCTGCGGTGGTTCCTCCGCCGGAGACATAAGTGTACTGCACCTTCGTGTTCGTGATCGGTGCACTGTCTCTCGTCGACTCGGAGAACAGGGAGCCGATACCGCCGGTATAGTTTTTGCCGCTTACAAAGACCGGATATCCGCTCTCACCGACCGTAAGGTTTCCGGACGGCACGCCCTGAGCGAGACGTCCGGCGATACCGCCGTTATAACTATAACCACTGACATAGATTCCTTTGACCGAAGCATCTGTAATCGTCGCTTTTGTTCCGCCGACGATACCGCCGACGCCCTCACTGTACGGTGCAACGATCCGGTAGGTAAAGAGTGTGTCCGATGGAAGACCGTCGAGGGACGTATAGTCCACCGCGTCTCCTTCCGCCATGATGTTGCTGATCGCACCGGTCGAGTAACCGGCAAGACCACCAACATAGCTGGACGAAGCAGAAACCGAGATCTCGATGTTCTTTAAGGAAGCATTCGTGATCGTACCTGTGTTCGTTCCGATCATACCGACCTGGGACGCCTGATAACCGGTAAGTTTTACCTTCTCGAACTCGCAGTTCTCGATCGTACCCTGGTTTGTGGAGACAATACCAAAACCGGTTCCCGCTTTCGTTCCGTTGTTGATCGCAATATCAGCGAAGCGCAGATTCTTCATCTCCCCGGCGATCACGTTGATCATGGATTCCGCAGCACTCGCTGTGCTGTACTCCTTTCCGCCAAAGGTGATCGTATACTTTCCGCCGTCGCTCTTTGTCTCACCGACGAGGGAATTGATCTTTAAGCCCATCGGGATCTTTCCGTTCGTTACATACTTGGAAAGATCGATATCCCCGGCGATCCGAAAGTTCTCGAAGTTCTGTCCCGCCTCTGTCATCGCAGCATACCACTCTTCCGCGCTGCGGATCGTCCGCGCGATGACGGTTCCCTCTCTCACGAGGATCTGGATCGCGAGGCGCTTCTCCACACCGCCTTTCTTAAAGACTGCGAATGCCGGGTAGACGGACTGGAACTTCGTCGGCAGTACATCCGAATACTGGATTCCAAGCCCATCGGATGCCTTTTTAGGATCTGAGGAGGAAAAATCGAGTCCATCCGCCTCAATGCGTTCCAAAAGGAAACCGTTTCCGCCGTTTTCCGCGTATACTTCAACGTTGTAGACACCGCTGCTCAGCTGATAAATCTCCGCTCTTCTCACTTTCAGGTTTTCATCCGGAAGTTCGCGCGGGGTCTGATCTGCGAGAATTTCCCCGGAAACATTCTTTAACTGCGGAAGATATCCGTCCTCGATCCGGCAGCCGCTGCTGCCCTCGATATCAAAGCTGTTTCCGATTCGTCCGCGGTTTCTGAAGAAGTTCTGGGTCAGGAATTCCCCTGCCGCAGAGAGGTAAGTCGCTGTCAGAAGATCGACGGAAGTTCCCGTTCCGACGATCTGGCCGCTGTAGGCAGCGCCGTTTGTGACTGCACACTGTGCAACACCACGTATATTTCCGTAGATACGGTTGATATTGGAACCACTTCCGGAGAGGTTTCCGATCGAGATGACATCATCAACCGAGACGTTATCCGTCGCAATTCCCAGAATTCCGCCGAGATCTCCGGTCGAGCTTGTGATATCCGTCAGAGATACCGCCTCACTGACGTCAGAGCTTCCGGCTCCCACGATCCCGCCGGTGCCGCCAAACGCGGTATTGATCGTTCCGTGGGAGTAAGCGTTTGATACAGCTCCGAATGTCTCGACGTATCCGACGAGACCTCCGACTCCGTTCGCACGGACTCCGTTCTTCGCCTCGATATCAAGCCCCGATGCGTAGGAGTTCTTCACCGTGAGACCTTTTCCGTAACCGACAAGACCGCCGACCGAAAGGGCGCTGTTTCCGTAGGCTGCTGTCCGGATCGATACATCTTCCATCCGGCAGTCCTCGACTGTGCTGTACTCAAGGTAAGAAACA
Source organism: Clostridium sp. AM30-24 (assembly GCF_003480435.1). Lineage (GTDB taxonomy): Bacteria > Bacillota > Clostridia > Lachnospirales > Lachnospiraceae > Pilosibacter. The sequence continues at coordinate 382,930 of NZ_QUJB01000001.1, forward strand.
AGACCGCCGATGTTGGCCGGCATATCGGAGAGCGTCACCTTCGACGCACGGATATTCTTTAAGGTCGTGTTGTTTAAAACCTTGCCAAAGATCCCGGCCTGCATGGACTTCGCCTTGTTGTACGTGGAATCATTTGTGATTAGTTCGACATTTTCAAAATTGATGTCTTTGATCTCCGCTCCGGATACGACCGCAAAGATCGTGGAGCCGACACCGCTGATATTCTTTACCGTATGTCCGTCACCGTTTAGCTTTCCGCTAAACGGGACCTTTTCCGTGCCGACCTGCATCGCCGCGAGGTTCTTTCCGGTGAAGTCGAGATCATCCACAAGGATAAAGTTCTCTGCCGGGTACTGGTCCAGATAGAGCCAATCCTCGAAGCTTGCGATCTCGCGGTAGAAATCAGCCTCAATATAGTTTCCGTCCTGACCGCAGGCGACAGTCGTCGTCTCGTGGCTCACCGTGTTGATCTCGTAGGTAATGCTCGTATAGAGATACTTTCCGGTAAAGGATTTCGGATCGCTGACCTTCACGCGGACAACGTACATGCCGTTTTCTGTATACTGGTCAAGAACCTCCGTCGTCAGGCCATCGATGCCGATTCCGGTAATCTTCTGCTGGTTGTTGCTCCGGTAGTAGAGGAGGATTTCCGCCTCTTTATTTGTCTGGCTGACCACACGGCTGCTGACAAATTCCGGAACATCTGCACCCGGTGCCGGCGGCAGGGCGATATTCTCCTGCGCCGTCTCCATCGCATCCGACATATTGATCCGCGGATAGTATCCGCTCGCGAGCTGGCTCTCGATCGTAAAGGCATCCGGATTCTTGAAAGCCTTCTCATACCAGACACCGTCCCAGAGTCTCTGGACCGCCGTCGCCGTTCCGAGATCCTTCGGATATACCGCTACGGAACTCATCGAGATATGGTAGAGATCCGTCGCGCGCGCACCGCTGTTGTTGACGCCGACCGTAGATCCGCCCTTATCGTAGATCTTGTAGACGGACTGTTTTCCGTTTTCATACGTATAATAGTAGGTGTCTCCGACAAAGAAGCTGTTCCGGACGGTACCGCTGTTTATTCCGACAATTCCGGCAGTCCGGCTCATTGCCCACTCACTGTTGTTGTACTCGTTGACCGTATTGTTGATCACAAAGGTATCCTCGATCAGACCGGTCGCCGAGTTTGTATATGCCATCGCACCATACTGACCAGATCCGACCGTCACATCGCCTCCATAGACAACGCTCTCCATGACAACGTCCTTTCCGTAGACAACACCGCGGCGGATCGTTCCCTGGTTTGTGCAGCTCACGATACCAATGCCACTTCTCGCGTGGAGCTCCTTCTCAAGTTTGATAGAGAAGTTTTCGATCACGCCGGATTTATAGTTCGTATATACAAGGAAACCGTTGCTGTAGTTCGGTCTCGTCCGCCCGAGTGACATCGTCATCACGACATTCTGGATCGTTCCGTAGTTCATGTTGACAAGTCCGCCATCCTGAGAAATCTGTGAAGTCGGTCCTACCGTTCTCCGGTAATTGAATACAAGGTTCTTTACCACACCGGTGCTCTTGAGCGTTCCGATCACAGATCTGTAGTTGCTGCCCTCCGGGAAGGAAAGGGAATGACCCTGAAAGTCAACCGTTCCGGCAAAGTTCCATACATAGCTGGAATCCGTCCTCTCGATATCCGCGATGACCGCGAACTTTCCGTTCGGATTTGCATTCAGCTTCGTCCGGAACTCCGTCCAGTTCGAGATCGTATCCATTCCGGCCTCCGTCGTGAAGTTCACTTTTGAGAGAACGATGTCCTCGTAACCGCGGACACTGATCAGGAGATCGACCTCGTATGTCCAGAATCCCTCACAGTCAAAGCTCTTTGCCTCCGAGATTCCCTGGTCTCCCGCCGTATCATACGGGAAATCATAGGGAGTCCGGCTGATCTCCTTTAACTTGGAGGAGTCAACGTCCATACCGTCCGCTCCTTTTAAGAGCAGGGTGTAAGTTCCGTTCTTCAGTTCCTTCTTCCGGTCGTTTAATGTAACCGTCACGGAAGATTTCCATCCGGATCCCGCAGCTACAATGGACTCGAGATCAAGTGAACCGGTAATTCCTTCACCCGTTGTAACATAGAGTCTGTTCGGATCCGGGAACGTGTAGTTCGTCTCATTCTTTCCGCTGTCGTAGTAGACGTTGTAGTTCTGCGCCGTGAACTCAATACGGTAATCCGTATCCATCTTCAGGTTATTGAAACGAAGACTTTCGTACTCCGTATTTGTCTTGATCATTCTGGTCTCGACAAGGCTTGCCTCCGATACGGAGTAGAGCTTTACCGTGATCGTTCCTTTATCGACGGCATTGTCCGGGTCATCGAAGTAGAAGTGGTAGATCTCGATGAAGTTCGAGAGTGTGAACACGCCGTCATGACGGATTCCCGCCGTCTGCTTCAGGGTACGGAGCTGAAGGCTGTTTGTCGACGCGCCAACGTTGTATTCACTTCCGCCCTGAGCTGCAACAGCTCCGACCGATACCGTGTAAACGGTCATGGAGTCGAACGGATCATCCTGTCCTTCTCCCTCGCAAAACTGCAGTTCTGCTCTCCAGCCCTTCATGAGAAGCTCCCAGGCATTCGTATTTTCCGTCGGTGCTGTTCCCGTGAGAACGACCTTCGGGACAGACGCATCTGTCGAATCGTGATCCTGGATCACCATGCTCGCAGTACCGGCCTGCACCGGCACTTTCTCGAGTTCTTTCCTTGAGAGGATCTCCTCGTTCTTCCATGTCTTTGTATCGGAAGAGATCTCGACCGGAAGGCGCTCCATAAGAGTCAAAAGACCCTCAAGTGTCTTATCTGTATCGATGCGGAGTCCGATCGTGAACGAAGAATCCGTGATATCCGCGGAGTCAACGTCCACATACGCGTTTCCGAGAAGGCTGATCGGAGCCGTGTAGACGGAAAGTCTTCCGAGCTGCATGTTTCTCTGCCAGTTTTCCGTATTTTTATCATTCAGATCATAATCCGCACGGGCAACCATATAGAACGAGCTTCCGGACGGAAGGTTTGTGATCGTAAACTCATTCGCTGTTCCATCCGTGGAAACTGCCCTGCGGTAGCGCGTATTGATCCCGTCTCCCGTCTCGTCAAAGGCCGGCACATCTTCTCCCTGCTGGTTGACCACATAGAAATAGCAGTTCTCCATCGCCGCATGGTCCGTGTTCTGGATCTGGACGGAGATCGTCTGGGTCCCGACCGTGTTTCCTGTCTCGCGGAGTGAAGCTTTCGGCTCCACTTTGCTCGTATGGGTCGATCCCTTTGTGATGCTGTCCGATGTCAGTTCAAATTCATTCCGGAACCGGTCCATGACGCGGATCGTATAATCATAGGTCTTATTGGAAGAAAAACCTTCTTTGGAAAGCCAGTCTCCCGCTGTTCCCTTTTTGATATTTCTCACGATCGTACCGCCGACGTTGTAATCCTCACCGCCGGCCGTCACCTCGATCCTGCTGATGTACGGGATCGCGGAGATCCGTTCATCGGAAGTCGCGACATCCTCTGCGAGGATCCTGTCGATCCCGATCTGATACGGGAGGAAGGTATCCCGCTCAGAGAATGTCAGCCGCATCGGGCGAAGTGTCGTCATCGGAAGTGTCGAGATCTCGATGGCATCCATGAATGGCTTTGTCACCTTGATACCTTCATCGTTGCGGAAAACGATATCTCCGCTTAACTGGTACGTCGTTCCCGGTTCCAGGTTTGTAACCTCGAGCGTACCTTCTTTTTTCATGTTTTTACGGCTCTTCTGGGTTCCGTTGACACTGAACCGGAAGACGACACGAACAAGGCGGCTCTGATCATCTGTGATCTCAACCTTGCCTGTCATGCCATATACGCCGACATTGATATTGGAAAGTGTCACTGTCGGTTCCTTAAATTCATCCGGACGTACGTCAGAATCGCCTCCGTCGGAGGATCCATCGCCTGTGTCTGCACCGGAATCGCCGTCTCCGGACTGGTCAACGCTGCCGCTGCCTCCGGATGGGGAGGACGAACTTCCGCCGCCTCCGCCGGAACTTCCGCTTCCGGAGCTTCCGCTTCCGCTTCCGGAGTCGGATGCGCCGCCTCCGCTGGAGCCGCCGGAGCTGCTTCCGCTGCCTCCGCTCGCAGATCCGCCTCCCGCGGAACCGGAGCCGCTGCCGGAACCGGAGTCGCCGGAGCTGTCTCCGCTGCCTTCCTCTGCGAAGGTGCTGTCCGTATAGAGACCGCTGTTATCGCTTCCGTTATTTCCATCCGTGCTGCCGGACTCATCGATCTCCTCGTTCACCTGTCTGTTCCCATCGGCTCCCGGTGTTACCGGAAGTGCCGGTGTGACAGAGGCGTCCGCATTTGCGACAGTCTCTCCGTTTGCATGCTCGCCGGAAGATCCCGGTCTTCTCTGCTCACGGTCCGAACGGTCGGCCGGGTTTGTCTCCGCCTCCGTCTCCGGCTGTATTTTCTGCTCTGTGGAGCTGTACTCTGCAACGAGACCGAGCTGTTTTAAAAACTCATCGTAGGACATGCTGACCGAACCGATCTTGACCGTGTCCCCGTAAGTGATCTTTGTCTGCCCGTAGACAAGTCTTCCGTCATCGTAGCTGTAATAGTGGATGCCGGAATCTCCAAGGTACATGATACTGTTTAAACGGATCCTTGATTCGTTACCGGAAGAGGTCACGGTCATCGGCTGGGTGTTGATGTAGAGACCTTTTCCTGCTGTGGAGAGGATATACTCCTCGTCCTCTGCTGTCTGACCGTCAATATCATATGCAGTACCATTGCTCAGGAGCATACCTTCATACGGTTCATACGACTCAAAATCGTTTGTGATGAGTTTGAGATCACCGTTTAAATAATAGAGCGCCGTTCCCTCCTGTGCAAATAACGGGTAGGTGATATCGACGGATTCTTTCTTATCGCCGATAAAGTACCGGTTTGCTCTGCGGTACAGCGCTTCATCCTCTGTGCAGGCACGCATCGAAAGGACCTCTTTGTCTTCCTCCGGCGTTCCGTCTGCCTTTAAGGTATCTGTGATGTCCTTTTCTGTCACTGCAAATGCCGGAAGCTGAAGCCAGGCCAGAGTCTGAAGGCGGTATGTGTAGGCAAATACCACCACCGCAAGCAGCATGGCTGCCATCGCGATAATTTTTTTCATAATCCAGTTCCCCCTTTGCTTCCTATTTGTTCTCCATTCTGTTTAACGTTCCCGGTCTCGCAACGAGAAGATACCAGGTTCCGTTCGCTTTCTTCATCGTGTCTGTTCCCATGTCAAGGACATCCCCGTTCGCGAAGGAAGCTGTAAGCTCCGATTCCCCTGTCTGGACAACCGTGCTCGTTCCTGCTGCATAGTCGAAATACTGGAGTGTATTCCCGTATCTCGCCACAGCATACGAAAGCGCCGGGACTTCCACACTGCCGCCGTCCCAGCGAAGTTCTGTATTTTCAAGGAATATATAAGTGTCCACGCCGTCGAAGAGATATCCGCCGGCATTTTCCGCCTTCAGATTTCCGTCTCTGAGAACGACCGAGTTGTTCTCGATCGCCATCGTACTGAAATGGGACAGGCGGTATACGCTGTCATTTCCCGCATACCACGCGTAATCAAACGGCAGAAGTGCCATTCCGTCCGGCTGGTACAACGGTTTGGAATTCAGGGTCTGCGTTCCGTTTTCATCCCGGATCGTCACCTCTTTATCCGTGTACTGGACTCTGCATTTTCCTGTATATTCGACTTTTACATCTCCGAAATAGTTGTATGCTCCGTCCTTTAAGACGACGGAGTCCATATCTCTCTTAAAGATCAGGACCAGGGCAGCGATCACAAGGACTGCAGCCATGATCCCGAGGCTTAAGAGCCGGTCCCGGAATCCTCTGCCTTTTCTCTCTAATTTTGTTCTGCCTTTCATGACTGCTCCTCCATATCTTTCAGTAAAAAGTACGCGCTGTAAACGATCAGGAAAATTCCGAGGAATCCGAGGATCACCGCAACATAGAGGTCAAACCTCGTCTCCCTCAGGTACCCGCTCAGGACATTTCCGACCAGCAGGGCGACAAAGATCAGGATGCTGTTCAGAAGATCCCTTAAGAATACGCGTCCGCCGCCTCCGGCGACTGCTTTTGCCGCCGCAAGGAGGAAAAGGAACACCAGATGCGGCAGCTCCATCTCGACCCGGAAGATCACGGACGAGAGGACGAACAGGAACCCGAGAAGCGATACTGCAAAACAGACCGCCTCCCGGTCGCTCCGGTTTATGAGAAATCCATAGACGCCGCGCGCTCTTCCGTTCCACGAAAACTTTCTTGTTCCGATCACAGCGAGCAGGGAACCGATGATTCCCGCCGCAAGCGTCAGCAGTATGAAGTTTTTAAACAGGACGATTCCCGCGATCAGTTCATCTATCATAGTCTCATTCTCCCGTGATCAGAAGTTCAAATTCGTTATGGCTGTGCATAAAATATCCGGTTACATTTTCGTAAGTCTCCGTCCTGTCCCCACTCACGATCTCAACATTTCCTTTGATCTCGCCGAGGACCGGCATATAGTCTTTCAGGATCAGAAGGTTGTAGGTGCTGCTCACGATCCGGATCAGATCGACATGTTCGAGGACCTTAAGGCCTTCGTGAAAGCCGAGGATCCTGGCTGTCATAATTCCCTCCAACTTGATTCCTCCCTTTCTACTGTTTCTGTTTCATGCTGCCGATCATGAAGAACTCGTCCTCATCCCGGTCATCGTAGGAACCGTTTAAAATCGCCTCCACATCGTCAAGGACGTCTGCGATCTCAACATAGACTCCCGGGATCCCGGTAAAGTCCTGAGCTACGAACATCGGCTGTGTAAAGTAATTTCTTAACTTTCTTGAGCGGTAGAAGATCTCCTTATCCTGCTGGGAAAGCTCCTCGATACCGAGGACTGCGATGATCTCCTCAAGTTCCTGATAACGCTGGAGATAGGCGATGACCTTTTCATGAAGATCATAGTGACGTTTTCCGACACGCTCCACTTCCATTAAGGTACTCGAAGTCTGGAACACATCGACTGCCGGATAGAGACCTTTCTCTGCGACCTTACGGCTTAAAACGACCTGACCGTCGAGGTGTCCCATGATCGTCTGGACTGCTGCATCCGTGATATCGTCGGCCGGAATATAGATCGCCTGGAAGGAGGTGATGGATCCGTCTCCGGTGGAGTTGATCCTCTCCTCGATCTCGCTGACATCAGAGTCTAAGGTCGCCGGATAGCCGTTCTCGATCGGCATACGGTTCTCCATCGCGCTGATCTCGGAATATGCCTGAACTGCACGGTAGATATTATCGATGAAGAGGAGGACATCCTGATTTTTCTCATCTCTTAAGTACTCCGCGAGTGTCAGTCCGCCGTAGATCGCATGGGATCTCGATGCGGAGTTCTCTCCCATCTGTCCGAAGACCATCGCGATCTTGTCTAAAAGTCCGGATTCTTCCATCTCGTCGTACAGCTCACGGCCCTCTCTGGAACGCTCACCGACTCCGGTAAATACGGAGTTGGAACCGAGACCCTGATAGACATTGTGGATCAGCTCCTTGATGACAACGGTCTTACCGACTCCGGCGCCGCCTAAAAGTCCCATCTTGAAACCTTTCTGCATCGGTGCAAAGAAATCAAGCGCCTTGATCCCGGTCCAGAGCATCGATCCGTTGACATCGATCGTTCCGAGCGGAAGCGGATCCGGATATACCGTGCGTTTTCCCTGGCTCTCGATCGGTTTCTTATCGATCGGATCACCATACGGGCTGAACACGCGTCCGAGGATCGCATCAGAATATTCCATCTGAAGTCCTTCTTCCGCTTTATAGACTTCTGTTCCTCTTGAAAGTCCGGCTACATTTGAAAAGGGAACAAGGCTGGCTATGTTTCCCTCAATATCTTCTACTTCAAAGCGGTAGGTCTTCTCTCCCTTGACCGCGTACATCATGTCTCTCTTCTTGACCTGTACGCCGGAGAGCAGAACTTCTACCAGCAGATCTGAAACTGAAATGATTTTTCCTGCTAACATGTTTCTTCCTCGCCCCTTTAGTACATCTTATTTTTAATGAAGGTATCAACAACCTTCTGGAATTCCACGTTTCTCTTTTCCCTGCGCTCTTCCATCACGTTCTCCTCCTCGATCTCATCGATCTTCTTTAAGGATTCGGTCGTTGCATTCTGGCGCAGGATGTTCTCTGCCGCACGGCTGTTCACGACTGCCAGCATCAGTTCGTAATACACATACGTCTCCATGAGACGGATCATGATCCGGTTGATGTCTCCCTCGATCGCAAAATCCTCGGTATGCGTCTTCTTTTCTGACTCATCCCGGCTGATCGGGAAGATCTGGAGTTTCCGGAAGTAGATGTTCGTCGTATTCTCATAGTGGTTGTAGATCAGGTTGATCCCGGAACACTTCTTTGTGCGGATCTGCTTTTCCAGAAATTTCTGGATCCGGCCTGATTCCTCCTCCAGACGGGAATACGGAATCTGGTCCCAGACATTTTCAAGACCCGCAGAGCGGAGTTTCTTTCCGATCAGGATCTTCACATCCCCCGCCGGGTCCTTGTGCAGCTGGTCATTCACCTGAGAATTATAGTTGCTGCAGAAACCGAAGTCGCTTCCGATGTAGATATTGATCTTCGGGGCATCTTCATTCACCCGGAAGATCTTTTTATCGAGGATCAAGTTCCGGTTGTTGACGATCGCTTCCATCATCGCGTAAAGCTGGTCTTCCATCATCAAATACTTGTCTGCCTGACGTTTTGCCTTATCGACACGGATCAGGGAATGGAAGTTCATGACTTTGACTACATTACGAATGCTCATTTCCCTCTGCCGCTCCTTCCTGTAAAATCGCGGAAAACTTGGAAATACATGTCTCTGGTGACTGCGGGCTATATTTGTACTGGATCAGACCCTCAAGGATCTTTGCGCCTCTCTTTAATTTTGCTCTCATGAGCGGGCTCATCTCATCCATATTGGCGAGCTCATAAACTTCCCTCGTCTCGAGGTAGCTTAAGAGTTCTCTTCGTACTTTTGTACCGAGTTTCTTTACCTTCTCCTCCTGTACCGCTCCGCCGAGACGGGATACGGAGAGTCCGTAGTTGATCGCCGGTTTCTGTCCTTTATCAAAGTTTTTCTTTGAGAGAACGATCTGTCCGTCCGTGATGGAGATGATGTTTGTGGAGATATATCCCGTGATATCCCCGCCCTTTGTCTCCACGATCGGAAGGATCGTGATCGAGCCGCCGTTTAAGTGCTGGCATCCTCTCTCCAGAAGTCTGGAATGTGTATAGAAGATATCCGGCGGATATGCCTCACGTCCCGGCACATGGCCTAAGAGCAGGCTGATCTCTCTGTGGACATCCGCATGGCGCTTTAAATCATCGAAGACTAAGAGGACATCGTTGCCCTCCATCATGAACTTCTCCGCGATGGACGCTGCCACATACGGGGTCAGATAGAGAACCGGCGTCGTATCATCGTTGAAGGCCGCGAGAATGATCGTGTAGCTCATGCAGCCCTTTGCAAGGAGCTCCTGATAGACGCGCTTTACCTGTTTTTTCGTCTTGCCGATCGCCACATAGATACATACCATATTCTTTCCCTTCTGGTTTGCGATGGCATCTAAAGTGATCTGGGTCTTTCCTGTCTTTTTATCTCCGATGATGAGCTGACGCTGGCCTTTACCGATCGGGTAGATCAGATCGATTCCGGCGATCCCGGTCTCGAGCGGACGGCAGACTTTTCCCCGATCCATGATGGAGATCGGCTCATTCTCGATCGCGATCGGCTCTGCGTCCTCGAGGACCTGATCAGTCATCCGGTCGCGTCCGAACATATCAACGACTCTTGAGAAGGAGCTTAAAGCGAATGCCGCTTTGTAGGTCTCCCCAGTTCCGCGGACCTGATCTCCGATAAATACCGGTCCATTGCTCTTTACGACGGTGACACAGATTTCCGATCTGCGGATCGCGTTGACGTATCCCTCCGCGCCGTTTCCGATCAGGACTCTCTCCATGAAAACGGCATTTTCCAGTCCGCGGACCGTCAGAATGTATTCTTTTACAGCTGTCACCAGACCGATTTCATAACTGTTGCGTCCGGCTTTGATCTCTTCAATTTTTTTATCAACCAGACTCTTGCTGTAACTTTCCATCTTTGCTTCTCCTTATATACTGTAATCGAACATCCGGTTTCCGCGGACAACGCGGACTCCCTCGCAGATCCCTTCATCGTAGACCGTCTCGACCCGCCCGTCTTTTCCGGCACCCTCCGGATTTCCGGTATAGACAGTCGTCTTGTCACTGTAAAGATCCGAGAATACGGAGGCATACTCGCGGAATCCGCAGGCATCCATCGTACCATTCTCATCAAGATACTGCTCCAGAATCTTTAACTCTTCCTCATCCAGACACTGTCTTAAGATCTGCTCCTGCTCTTCCGGATCGAGAGTTGAAAGACTGTATGCAGTTTCGAGCGGAAGATCCGTAAGGATCCTGCCGGCCGCTTTTCCGGTCTCTGCCATCGGACCCGGATTCAGAGAAAGGATCCCCCGGATCTCTGCGCTTCTGTCCACCGCAAATTCGTTCCGGACATTTCTGTATGCTTCGCCGAAATCTGTCTGTCCTGTCGATGCCGGCGGCAGCTCCAGACCGGCTGCGGGTGTTTCTGCGACAGTCTGGACCTTCGCCGGATTCTTTGCAGGCGCGTCCTTTTTCATCAGGTTGACTCCATAGAGCCGCTCTTTTTCTTCCAGTTCTTCAAGCTTTTTCTTTTTTTCCTCATACAACCGGTCAAAGACGGAGAGCTCGCGCATATACCGCCCGTTGACCTGCCCGGTTACCCGGTCCGATACCTGCCTGATTACCAAAAACATAAATGCGATCATAAGCAGGAGAACCACCAGAACCGCCAGAAATATCATGACATACCGCATGGTCTTGCACCTGCCTTTCGATTAGTAGATCAGTGGATTGAAATAGAGAAGCAGGAATACAAACGCGAACAGTAACAGGAGCAGGACGGTCAGCACGACCGCCACCGTCATAATCCCCTGAATAACGTCAGATTTTGTCTCCGGGTTTCTTCCGATCGCCTCTGCCGCCTTGGAACCGAGAATTCCAAGACCGATCCCGGCGCCAAGGAACGCAAGTCCTAACATCCAGCCGATCGCTGATATTGTTGTGGATAAGATTGTCTCCATTTTTCTTTCCTCCATCTTGCGGGGAAATGTTTTCTCCCCGCTGCTTTTTCTTTATCAACAGGATCCCGATCCTGTTTTTCTCATAATAACCTGTTTCCGATTACTCCCCGACCTTCGTCTCATCTTCAGTCCTGATGATCAGAGGCTTGTCCGCCGGGATTGTCTCAAACAGCGGTTCAGCGCTCTTTAAGACGATCTCCGAATTATTTTCGGAAGAAGATCTGTCCGCGTCATCATTCACCGTTGTCCCGTCCGAAACATTCTGGGAAGAAGCATCCTGGGAAGAAGCATCCTGGGAGGATGTACCGCCGGATGTGCTTCCGCCAGATGTGCTTCCACCGGATGTGCTTCCGCCGGATGTGTTTCCGCCGGACGTGCTTCCACCGGATGTGCTTCCGCCGGATGTACCGGAGCTTCCGGAACCGCTTCCGCTGTTGTAATACGGGTTCTTTGCCGTGATCGTCTTTAAGACAGTCGCCTGACTGCTGTTCGCTGCAAAGATCTGGAGCTCCAGACGGTAGGTTCTCACATCTTCTCCAACCGCTGCATCAAACCATTCTGTGACTTCACCGTTTGCCGCTTCGCTGACATCGACCTCATTTTCGCTGAGTTCGTTTCCGCTCTCATCATAGAGAACGGCTCTTGCGCTGTACGCCGGATAATCGTCGTTGATGCTGAGAGCATACTCGATACCGGAGCTCGTGATGGAACGGACGGTGAAATCGCAGTTGACCGTCTTCGTCCAGACCCTCATGGTATCCATGACCTTGAAGGAACCTTCGTCCTCATCGCTCTCATCATATTCCGGATAGTAACCGAGTACCACTCGGTATTTCGTCTTGGGAAGAAGTTTCTCTGTAAAACGGTAATCACTGTCATCCGGGCTCACAAACGCGTGCGCGATATAATTGTCATCATTCGCAGAGTGATTTGCCTCATAAACACGCAGCTCGATCACACCATAGTATCCGAACGGGTCGGAAATCGCAAATGAAGTATCAATATAGGAAGAATCACTTGTCACCTGTTTTAACTGCATGGACTGGCGTCCTAAGATCGCCTGGTCGGATCCGCTGTTGTCGATACTTCCGCCATCGCCTCCTCGTCCGCCGGATCCACCGTTTCCTCCTGCTCCGCCATCACCGCCGTTTCCACCGTTTCCACCGGAACCGCCGTTTCCGCCGGACCCACCGATACCTCCGGATCCACCGATACCTCCGGTGCCTCCGGTACCTCCGGTGCCTCCGTTTCCACCGAGACCGCCGTTTCCGCCTTTACCGCCGAGACCGCCGCTTCCGCCGACACCGCCGCTTCCGCCGACACCGCCGTTTCCGCCGTCTCCGCCGCGGATCGTGTAAGAGTAGAGCTTCTGGCCGAGATTATACGGATCTTCCACGACTTTTAAAGAGCCGAGGACCTGACCGAGATCGACCGTGCGCTCGAGTCCGAGATCCAGTGTTTCATCCTTCACGGTGAATGTGATATCCCCGGTCTTAAAGGATTGTGCATCAAGGATCTTGAGATCAAGAAGGTCGTTCATCACATGGACATTTCCGGAGCGGTCGCCCACCATGAATGCCCAGCCTTCTGCCTGAAGGCTTCCGGTGTTGTCGGTGATCCCGCTTCCGGTCATCAGATATTTCCGGTCTGTCAGTTTGTAAAAGGCCGGTTCACTGAGATCCGTGATCTCATAGCGGGAGTCAAGTCTTTCCACGGTTCCATCCGGATAAAACCGGTAGCCGCCTCCGTAGACCGTCAGGGATTTTGCCCCCGGATCATACGCAACCGTCTGGCGTCCGAGAGAATATTCTTTCTTATTATCATCGACCAGATTGTATCCTTTATTCCAGCTGCGGTATATTTTTCCTTCTGAGCCAATCTCGATCTTTGCGTAGCTGTTGTCATATACGGTCCCACCTGCGGGCACCGCATATTTCTCCGACTGAGTATTGGCTGCGCTCACGACCCCAACGCTGAACCCTGCAACGGCTGTTGTCACAGCCGCTGCAAAGATTACGAAGGACCGCTTTGCTTTTCCTGTTAATGCTCGTTTCATCTCTGTCGCCCCTTCTGTTACGGAGTAAATGTGATCGTATCTTTATAGATCTGACCACCATCTTCTTTCAGGAACTGGATCGTTACCGCATACTGGACATCGTCCTCCGAAAGTTCGATCGGAATTGTCGTCGTATAGGTTGACGTTGTTCCTTTCTGTGTAAACAGTCCTGTCGTTCCTGCTGATACCGTCTTACTCTCGGTATGAGCTGTACCCTGGCTGTCAACCCAGTTTACAGTCGTCTGGATCATCTTGATGTTATCAAGATTATAACCGTTGTATACAAGGATCTGGATCTGGTTTCCTGCATTTCTCTTGATCTGGATGCTGTCGAAACGACCTCCCCAGGTATCCATCGTCTTCTCTGCAGACTCGTAAGCCGCAAAGCTCTGCTTCTGGGCATCGGACATATTTTCGATCTCGCCCCAGGTAAGTCCCGTCTCGGTTCCCTTGTTCTCCAGATCTTTTCTCGCATAGATGTGGAGCTTGTATTCTTTGTTTGAATCAAGGCTGCCGATCTTATCTGTCGTGGAAACGGTCACAATACCGTCCGAGACATTCTTTTCCCAGACACACATCTGATCATTGTTTTCAACGATCTTGTTGTCGCTGTCGTAGAGTGCGATCACATATTTACCTTCCGCAAATGCCTTGTTCGGATCCTGCGGGGTAACCGAGATGCTGAGTCCCTGTCCGTTGTTTACCGGTCTCGTTTCTACATAGAAGCCAGGATCGATCAGCTTATCCCAGTTGATCGTTGCAAAATAATTTCTGTTTCCGATCACGGACTCACCATTTGCATCCTTCGCACGGATATAGAGCCGGTACTGGTGTCCAGGCTGCATCAGTGTGTTCTTTGAGAGATCGATCTTTTCGGTCATCTCAGACATGTAGCTTCTCGCGCGGCCGTCCTTGTCGATCCATGTTCCATCGCTGTTCTTTGTATAGCCCATTGCCGCAAGGATCGCGTCATTGCCTGCCACAACATGCTGCAGTTCAACACCATTTACGACTTCTTTCAGCTCATAAGTGATATCGAAGCCCTCTGTCAGGGACAGACCGTAGGAAACATTCACACTCTTGTCTGTGTAGCTTACATAGTTGATATCCGATGCTTTAATTCCGGTGATATCCATTCCGTCCATCGTCTGGACAAAGTAGATCGCTTCGCTGTTCCTGTCATTATCAAGAAGCTCCTTTAAGGTATCGCTTCCCATTGCCTTTCCAAGAACGTGGATCTCATACTCGGTATTCTGGCTGAGACCGGTGATCTGGCTTGTATAGTACGCAGCCTGATCTCCCTCGATCGGGATCTTTTCCTCAAAGACCGGATCTCCTGTCGTCTCACCTCGTCTGTAGACGCGGACCACGATATATCTATTTCCGTCCTCTTCTTGCGCCAGAAGATCACGGCTGTTGGTACGGAACTGGAGGCGGCAGGTTGTAAGCGCTGTCGTTCTCATAACATCATTGATCGTCGGACTTAAGGTTCCAACGGTCACAGACATCTGGTTTGCATCCGCATCCCTTTCGAACATGAGTTTTTTCTCCACCTTGAGAAGCGGCTGGAGTGTTCCGCCGACTTCCTTGTAACCGGAAGTTCCGAGACGGAGCTGGAGGACCTGTTTATTGAATTCCTCCTCCTTCTGTTCATCCGTATAGGAGGACGGGAAGTTATTCGATATATTCCGGAAGTTCAGAAGAATGTCTCCATCTTTTTTATTCTTCTTCGCATCCTCCGGCCAGAGACTGTCGATGTCTGTCACATTTCTGACTGTATACCTTGCCATCCACGGAGTGGACAGAAGGTACGGATCCTTGCGGACAAGATTGCCGTTTGCGTTGATCGTATAGTACCATGCCATATACTGGCTGCTCTCACCGTTGTCCAGGGACTCCACGATATAATTTCCGGTCGTGCCTTCCGCGCCGTTCTCATTGACCGGTGCATTCGTCAGATAGTACTGACCTCCGAAGCCGGAATCATACTGAAGGTTCACTGTAAAGGTTACCTTCTTTCCGCTCGTAATTCCTTTTAAGAGGGAGAGATCATAACCCACATACTGGTTTCCTCCGTCTGTCTTTCCGGTAAAACCAGCATAGTAAGAGGTATACGGAGTTCCGCCTTCCGGTGTTCCTGTCACGGTTACGCGGCTGACGCGGTTCAGATCGATCGCATTATTCTTTACGATAAACTCAAAGCGCACCGTATTGGAATTGTTTGCATGTGACACACGGATAGCAAGGTTGTTCTTTATATCGGAAGGTTCCATCGGCGGCGTATACATATGGGACGCCAGCGACAGGGTTGCGGAGGTCGGTTGGCTGCCGTTCTCCATGACATCTTTCTCATTATAGAGGACCTGATTCATCTTGATGGTGTAGACCTGTGTGGCATCTCCCATCGCCATCTTCATGATCCCGTAATCGCCATCTGGTTCGATATAAGAAAGTTCATTTGTTGTCGGTGAAATTCTCTTTGCACCGAGGAATACTTCGCCGAGTGTGGCATCGTCCGTAATATCCGCCTGTGCGAGTATGGATGATCCATCCACATCATCGTAGTGGTATTTCCACTTCACTCCGCCCTTCTCGATCTTTTCGATATACATCTTTACGTCCGGAGACTGCTTCGGTGTGTCGACAACTCCCGATGAGAGCAGGGTGCCCTTACTGAAGCTTCCTGTCACATTGTTCGGGAAGATATAGTTGGAGTTGTTTCGGAAGGTCAGTCTCGCCTTGTATGCAAATACATAGTGCCATCCTCTCGTGACGTTTGAGTTTGGTCCCGCAAAGATCGAGACGGTACCGTTCGACGGACTATTGAAGTACGAAGCAGCTCCACCGTTCGTGTTGCCGACCTTCTCCTCCTCGCTCATCCGGAGTCCCCAGGTGTTCCATACGGAATCCATCGTGCTCGTCACGCCGTTTACCGGATCCATAAAGAAGATATTGATCGACGGGAGCGAACGGTCATTCGCATTGACCGGAAGCGTAAATTTCAGTTTCGGGGAGTTATCCTTGCCCCAGTCTGTCCACTCGGTCGGATCATTTCCCTTATCTGTATCGGAATCGTTCTCATATCCGAGAATATCCTTCTCCGTCATTACATAGTAAGTGACAGAGTTCGCAAGTCCGCCTTCGTTGTTGTAGTTCGCGCAGAGGTTATATCCGACGATCGTGTCGTCCGCAAGGTTATCTTTTGTCGTTCCCTGCAGATAGGAGTTTGCCTTCGCGTTCGTGATGGGAGTCACAGTCACACCGGAAGTCAGCGGGCTCGGGAAATCCGGAACCTTCTCATCGTAGCTTACGGAGTAGTAAGTGGTACTTCCCGTCTCGAACGGAAGCTGGTTCTCATAATTTGACAGGTTCTGGGCAGAATCTGCCGGGTAGGAGTAGTTATATGTATAGTCGTAAACGCCGAGGATCGCGATCGTATATTTCGATGCTGTCAGCTCTGCGGAGGAAAGACCGAAGGTCTGGGCGCTGATCTTTAATGCGTCCTGACGTCCGTTCTCGCCCCAGTACTTGCTGACGAAATCACCCGTATACGGTTTGCTGTTGTCCGTGCTATCGATATAGACGTCAACCGGACCGGCTCCCAGCGGAGTTCCGGAGGTGTTGGCACCTGTATAGATCGCAGCACGGACCATCTTGACCGATTTCGTTGAAAGATTTGCAGTGTCTTCTGTATCGGTATCTTTACCGAAGTAGACCGATACACCGACGTTCACAGAGGAGTCCGGAACAACGTTCACGGAGATCGGGCTGTGCTCGCCTGTACTTACAACACAGTCACCGAGATATGTCCTCGTGAAATTCTTTGTCACCGGATCCTCAACGTAGCCCCATGCGGAGATACGGTAGCTGGACTTTGTCTTTAATCCGTACTGGAGGATCGGAATGTTGTATTTTCCTTCACCATCTGAGTAGTTGGAGTCCTTGGAGTTTAAATTGATCTTCATCGTTGAAGTGTAGTTTCCGCTGCTCTCGATCATGATCTCCAGCGGATGGTCCTCTGATGAAAAGATCGTTCCGTACTCCTTCGGGTCGATGGTAAGAACACCGTCGAGAGTTGTGTTCTTATCGACTGTAGTCTCATTCCAGGTATAGTAAAGGGAAACCTCACCCTTGGAAGTCATCATGAATCCGTCGGACGGATCACTCGTAACTTCAACATTCTTTTCGTTATCGTAATAATTCATTGTGACGCGCACAATGTACTGGTGACCTTTTTCGATCTTGTTATTTCCATCTTTTGTCGGTCCGATATAGAGGGAGGTATTTGGCTTCGTGGAAGTCAGGGTTTCGATCAGTGCCCCCCTGTTCTCCGGATCCAGGATCTCCCAGGTATAACCGGTAACTGCCTCATCCTCATCCTGTACTTTTACAGAGAGATCAAAGTAGGTCTGGCTGTTTGCGTAGCCGGCCGGTTTTCCGTCAAATTTCGGAGTCTTCTTTAAGGTCTTCCATGTCTGGGTAGTACCGCTCGTCTTCCAGACTCCGCCCACATAGGACTCAAGTTTTACACTGTAAGTCTTATCACTCGTAAGAGTATTATTTCCGCCGTTTAAGGCTGTAAAGTCAGAAGCCGTGTCGAGTGTTACGAGATTGCTGTGATCTGCAAGCTCGGTCGCACTGACCTCTTTTCTCATGATCTCTTTTCCCTTGGAATCGAGGATCGTGATCCTTGCCTGAGTCGCTTCGGAGTAATCCATTCTCTCAAGAGTTACAACGAATCCATCTTCCTTCGCATACGCCTTATCGAGGTTTAATCCCGAACTGTCTGTATAGAAGGTACGGTTGATGTAATCCCTGCTTCCCGTAATATTCTTTAACAGATACCCGGATTTTACGACCAGACGGTATTCCTGATCCGGACTTAAGTTGGAACATGTCACGGTGTAGGTCTCATCTGCCGCGAAGTTGATCCTCGTGTTGTCCGCTTCCCCACTTACCTCAAGCTCGACCGGCTGGCCGTTCTTATCGTAAATGTAAACGCTGCCTTCCTGACCGTTTAAGACGTCGTCCTCATCGGTTACAGTGAAGGTTGCCTCAAGAGTACCGGCTGTCAGCGTGAATTCCGTGATCTGGAAGGATGCCTGTGCCTGGGTCTCCGGATTGTTTAAGCTTCCGTTCGTACCCTTTTTTCCACCGGATCCGTTGGAACCGCTCTGACCGTTGGAACCGCTTCCGCCATCGGAGCCATCATCTCCGCTGCTTCCTTCATCGCCGTCCTGGCCTTCGTTTCCATCTTCACCGTCTTCTCCGTCTTCGCCGTTGTTTCCGATCTTTCCTTCTTTTCCTTCGTCGCCCTGCTCACCAGCCGCACCGGTCTCTCCGGCTGCGCCTGTCTCTCCGGCTGCACCTTCCTCACCGGACTGACCGTCAACGACCGTAAAATCGAATTCCGGTGCAACCCAGTCCTCTGCAGACTGGACCTGAATGTTATCATCCGCATCCAGAAGCATCTCCTGAAACGTCATCCGGCTGTTGCCCTGGGCATCAGAAATAATCTGGTCACCGAAGTCATAGCGGACTCCATTGCCCAAAGTGATGTATGTACCATCTGCAACGATCTGGTACTGTGCTGTATCGTTTGCAAGACAGATGATCCCCTGTTCCGGGTACTCCGCCTCGAGCCATCCGTCGATCGCCATCTCTTCTCCGGAAGGCAGATGCAGCGATGCGCCGTTCGAGTAGACCATAAAACGGTCATCACCGATCTTCCAGATAAAGTTGTTGAAGGAGATCTCATTTCCATTATTTGTCACGGAGAATCCGCCATTGGATGCCGCGAGGACCGTATTCTTCTCCACACTGTAGTGGTTGACAAGTCCTGTATTGACATCATCCAGGTTCACGAGCACACCGTTTGATGTGGCACTCGCCGAACCATCCGCGTAGTGGAGAAAGCTCTCCTTTCCTACGCTGCGCTTTGTTCCTTCGATGTCACGAAAGACAAGCTCGTTCGGGAATTTTCCTTTTACCTTTGTTCCACCCGAAAAATAGTACGATTCCGGAGCTGCCTCTTCGCTCCCGCTTTTCTCGCTTTGCGTACTTTGCCAATCTGACGACAGAACATAGCCATCCGCCGCCATCGAGGATTCTCTCGCTGATGACATAAAGATCCCGGCTGATAATGTTCCTGCGGCGGCAAGCAGCGTCGTTGCGCCGATCGCAATCAGTTTTCCGTATTTCGACATTTTTTCTCACCTCTTGATTATGCTGGGGACATATCTGTAAGCTTTTTCACATACTTCTGTTTATAAGTATCCCATAATACATAATGCTACCACGTTTGGAAAAAAATGTCTATATTTCCATGATTTTTTGTCTATTCGCGTCGATTTCTGTACAAAATACATAAAATTTGATGGATTTCACCCATTCCGTTCAGTGAAATTTCAGGGTTGTTATCCGTGCAGCGACAGATTTTGTCCTGCTTCTCTTCCTATTATAATGTGTCTTTTTATAATGTGTCTCTGTGCCATAGGGAACTTTTTGAATTTTCCAATCATAGAAAACAGACTCCGCCTTGGCATATTCTCTCGTTTCACGCGGTCGCTTGCGACAATCTACATCTTCGCGCGAGTGCACATCATTGGCGCGTTAGTGCCTTTTGTGTAATAGGAAATTCCGAGGAATTTCCTATTACACGAAAAAATGCCTCCGGATATCGTTACAGTATCCATGAGGCATCTTTCTCTTCTTATTTAGTTCACCATACCTTCCAGATCTTCCACTTCTCCGGCGATCATGATTCTGGTCCCGGAATCCATAGACTGGATCAGCATTCTCACATAGGACTGGGCGAGCTGGATCCCGCAGAGAGATCTATTCTTCGAACCGGACTGCTGACAGTTTACAACCAGAGCCGGATAGCCTTCCGCACCCTCCTCCGGTTTTAATATCATTCCAAAGTTGGAAAAAGCACGCATTGCTTCCAGATTGACAAACTGAGTTGCCAGAAGTCCTTCCGGCTTCTTTCCAGTGATCACGCCGAAACCGTCTGCCTCCGGATCCGTGATCCAGTAATCGTTTTCCGTAAGTTTCCGGTACGGTGCAAGGCTGCCCGGATCATTTTCGCTTCCGAAGGTACTCTCCAGACGGTAAACGCCATACGCCTCAGAGTCATCCTCCTGGCCGCCGGAAACATAGCAGTTGACCGAAAAATTTTCCTGCCAGCCGTTATCCGTTCTTGAGAGGTAGAGAAGTCTCGAGTTCCCCGGAAGCTGCTTTCTCTTCGAGCGTACAACCTTCTCACCGGAAGTTTGATCTTTTGTTGTTTTTACTGTATCCGTTTCGGTATCCAGATTATTGATGATCAGGAGCAGGCTGTTTACATCGTCACCAATCCCCATCTTATCGATCCAGCGTCCTTTATCCTGCTGGGTCTTCCAGCCGAGATCTACCGCTACCTCATCATCGGGCATCTCTGCGTCCATCGTGATCGTATCGACTTGCGCAGATCTTACTGCGCCAGACGCAGTGCCGCCAGAAATCCCAACTGCTGCTGTCAGCGCAAGAACTATCGCAAATAAGCGTTTCCGCATGCAAAAATCTCCTTCTCTGATCCGGTCCCGCCTCAAAGCTTACTGCTTTCGCATTCCCACAGGGATCACGTTTTTCGAAAACCGGATATAAAATCGAATTCCTTCCGAGATCTGTAAAGACAGACCCACGCTTATATGTAAGCGTACCATACTTTACACCGCTTGTCACTGAAAAATCAGGACTGACGAAATTTTGCCACAAAAATTCCATATTAAGGCCTGTCCGCTCCACTTAAAAGCCTGTCATACTTCCAAATTCATCAATATAAAAAGGCCTGCTAATAAACAGAGATGCAATGATAGAATCATTTCCGTTTTCTCAGCCAAAAAGGCTGCCCTTTCGGACAGCCTCTTTGCTTTAATATAAATTGTTGACTTTTCTGTTGTCTGCCATCTTACTTCAGATACTTCTCAAACCACTCCATCATCTCCGTCATTCTGCGGATTCTGTGTTTCGGTTTACCGCTTCTTGAAAGTTCGTGGTTCTCGCCATGGAAGAGGCACATGCGGGCTTCAACGCCGAAGTATTTTAACGCGGAAAACATCTGGATCGCGTCGCCCATCCAGCAGCGGTAGTCTTCATCTGACTGGATAAAGAGGGTCGGAGTTTTCGCCATGTTCGCGTATTTGAGCGGTGAGTGCTGCCACATCTTCTCCTGGCTGTTCCACGGATCTGCCTTGATCTGATCCATATTGAAGTAATAGCCGATATCGGTAGTCATGCACTTGGATACCCAGTTGGAGATACTTCTCTGGGAGCAGGCCGCTGCGAATCGTGTGGTGTTTCCGATCACCCAGTTTGTCATAAATCCGCCGTAGCTTCCGCCCATAACGCCCAGGTGCTTCTCGTCAACCTGCGGATAGCGCTTCAATACCTCATCTGTGAGTGCCATGCAGCATTCAAAGTCGATTCCGCCGTGCTTTCCGGTAATGTCAGCGAACTCATTTCCACGTCCGTCGCTTCCTAACGGGTTTGTAAAGAATACAAAGTATCCGGCATTCGCGAATACCTCGCTCTCGTGGAAGAAGGTCGGACCGAAGGTCGCGCGCGGACCGCCGTGGATCGTTAAGATACCGGGGTACGTCTTATCAGGATCAAAGTTTACCGGTTTGATCACATATCCGTCCAGTTCAAGATCCTTGTATGTAAAGGTAAACTCCTCTACCGGGCATACGCTTCTCTCTGCCATCACCGCGTCGTTGAAGGAAGTGAGCTTCGTCTCCTCTTTTCCGTCAAAGGCGTAGCACTCGGTAAGTCCCATATCACGCATGCCTGTAAAGTAAATGGTATCACCGGACTTCGCCAGGGTGTGGACACTACCCTGACGATCCAGGATCGTCTCCATATTGCCCTTGGCGTCGAAGGTCCGGATCACGCTCTGTTTTCTTAATGTAGCGATAAAGTAGATCTTATCCTCATCATGGATCGCAGAAGCTCCGTCTGCAAACTTGCAGTCACAGCAGATCGTGTTGCGGATGCTGTCATCGTAATCGGAAAGAAGCTCCACTTTGCCGTCCTCTACTGTATACAGTTTGTCATTCTCGTTGAAGCCGTATTCCTTCATGTAGGAACCGAAGAAGGTCACTTTTCCTTTCAGGATGCACGCATAGTCAATGCTCATGTCCTTCTGCTCCACAAGGGTCTTGAGCTCTCCAGTGGAGATCGTATACTGCTTTAGGCCCTGATATACGTCCTTTTTATCGGTATAAAGGCTGGAGACATAGAGGATCGTATCATCTCCCTCTACCCAGGAATTCTCCACATTTTCATAATCCGGTGTCACGATCTCGCAGGAACCATTCTCCGGATCGTAAACCGCCAGTCTCGTTCTCTTCTTGTTTACGATTCCCTGACCGTTCGCCCAGAACGGAAGCTCATCGAATACTTCGTAATCTTTCTCTTCCTTCCAGGCCTTGAGAGAAGCCTTCTTCTCCTCGCCCTCTTCCATATGGGAGAGATCCGGCTTATTGTAATCATATTTTACCGTGAGGACAAGTTTATTTCCGGCCTTTTTCATCTTCACTGCCTTATATGGAACAGCGAACGCAAACTGCGCCTCACCGCCGTGGATATTTAAGGTATAGAAGCAGGTCCAGTCTTCCTCATTCTTCGCTTTTTCCTGATATGTCTTCTCGCGGTCCGCAATAAAAAGGACCGTCTCGGAATCCATCCAGATAAATGTACGCTCTTTCTTTCCGCTTGTCAGTCTGGACGTTTTCTTTGTCTCCATATCATAGAGCCATAAGCAGGACTCATAGCAGTTGTCCTTCTCGTTGGCATCCACCACCGCCATCACCGCGTGCTTTCCATCCGGTGCCGGGGTAAAGATCGTGGGATAATGATAATTTGTAAAGTCTCTGATATCGATCTGTTTCATGGTTCCAGGTCCTCTCTTTCCTTTTTATATATGTAGTTTTATCGCAGGATCATTTCCCTGTCAAATTTATTATACTTACAAAACAAGCTGCCCCCACAGCCCTGCACAGCATAAATCGAGTCAATTCTGTCGGCAGTTCCGATTGCAGAGCAAACAATCATTTAAAACAGTATACCCCCGCCAGATACCGGCGGGGGCATACGAATGTCTCCTTATTTGCCTTCCGTCAGATGGCATGCCACGAAATGATTCGGTTCGATCTCGCGGAGTACCGGTTCCTCGCTTCTGCAGCGGTCTGTCGCATACGGACAGCGGGCAGCAAAACGGCAGCCTGGCTTCGGGTTGATCGGGGAAGTGATCTCACCCTTTAAGATGATACGCTCTCTCTTCTTCTTCAGGCTTGGTACCGGAATTGCGGAGAGCAGAGCCTGTGTATACGGATGGGTCGGCTTATCGAAAAGCTGCTCAGACGGAGCCTTCTCGATGAGCTGTCCAAGATACATAACCGCGATATCATCTGCAAAGTGGTTGACAACGGAAAGGTCGTGTGTGATGAAGATATAGGTCAAGCCCATCTGTTCCTGAAGATCCTGCATCAGGTTTAAGATCTGTGCCTGAATGGATACGTCAAGGGCAGAAACCGGCTCGTCGCATACAATAAGCTTCGGTTTCATCGCAAGCGCTCTTGCGATACCGATACGCTGGCGGCGGCCGCCGTCAAGCTCATGCGGATATGTATTGATCAGGCGGTCCGCAAGACCTACGACCTGCATCAGCTCACGCACACGGTCCATACGGGCTTTCGGATCCGTAATGAGCTTCTGGAGCTTTAACGGCTCAGCAATGATCTCACTGACTGTCTTTCTCGGGTCAAGAGACGCGTACGGGTCCTGGAAGATCAACTGCATGTCACGTCTTAAGAGACGGAGTTCATTTTTATTCTTTTTACATACATCCTCACCGTCGAAGATGACCTCACCGGAGGTCGGCTCGATGAGCCGTAAGATGGAACGTCCTGTGGTGGACTTACCGCATCCGGACTCACCTACGATACCGAGGGTCTTTCCACGTTCCAGAGTGAAGTTCACGTCATCGACCGCATGGAGCAGTCCCTTTGGAGTGTTGAAATATTTTTTCAGGTGTTTTACTTCAAGGATCGTATCTGCCATTACTGCTCACTCCTTTCAATGGAAAATCCCGGCTCTTCGTAGCGGACGCAGCGCACATAGTGCGTATCGCTCGCCCACTTCTTTTCCGGTCTGTCTTTTTTGCACGCTTCTGTGCAGTACTTACATCTCGGGGAGAACGGGCAGCCTTTCGGAAGGTTTGTCGGATCCGGCATCAGGCCCGGAATCGGCTGAAGTCTCGCCTTGCGGTCCTCAATGTTCGGAAGAGAACCGAAAAGACCTTCTGTGTATGGGTGCATGGTATGGTTGAAGATATCTTCCAGAGTTCCATGCTCAACGATCTGTCCAGCATATACAACGGAGACCTCATCACAGACCTCTGCGATAATTCCCAGATCATGAGTGATCATGATCATCGCGGATCCAAATTTCTTTCTTAAATCCTTCATCGTCTCGAGAACCTGTGCCTGAATTGTCACATCGAGAGCGGTTGTCGGCTCATCGGCAAGAAGGAGCTTCGGGTTGCAGGCAAGAGCCATAGCGATAACGACACGCTGCTTCATACCACCGGAGAACTGGTGCGGATACTCGCCGAAACGTTCTCTCGGGATACCTACCACTTCCAGCATATCGCCGGCTCTCTGTTCAGCCTCTTTCTCACTGATCTTATCATGGAGCTTGATAACCTCGGCGATCTGGTCGCCGACGGTGAGCACCGGGTTTAAGGATGTCATCGGATCCTGGAAGATCATGGAAACGGTATTTCCACGGATTGCCTCCAGCTCCTTCTGCGGCATATTTAAGATATCTTTTCCGTCAAGAAGGATGGAACCGTTTTTAATAACTCCCGGCGGGTCCGGAACGAGACGCAGGATTGAAAGAGCGGTTGTTGTCTTTCCGGATCCGGTCTCTCCTACCAGTCCTAATGTTTTTCCGTGCTCTAACTGGATATCGATGCCGTTTACCGCCTCTACAACGCCGTCATCGGTCTCATAATGGATCACAAGATCCTTAATATCAAGAATTAAGTTTTTGTTATCTTCCAATATTTTGTCCTCCCTACTTCTTCAGTTTCGGGTCTAACGCATCACGAAGACCATCGCCTAACAGGTTCAGGGAAAGGATCGTAATGATGATCGCAATACCCGGGAATACGGTCAGGTGCGGAGCGTTTCTTAAGTAAGCACGTCCGCCGGAAAGCATTGCGCCCCACTCCGGTGTCGGAGCCTTTACGCCGAGGCCCAGGAAGCTTAAGCCGGATGTGGAAAGGATCGCGGATGCAACCTTCAAAGATACCTGAACGATGATCGGTGCCATACAGTTCGGGAGAATATGGGAGGAAATGATCTCGAAGTTGTTTGCTCCGATACATTTCGCCGCCTCTACGAATTCCTGATCCTTTACGGTAAGGACGGAAGCCCGGACGATTCGCGCGTAGCCCGGCACGGAAGAGATCGCGATGGCAAGCATTAAGTTGAAGATGCTCGGTCCAAGTGCGGATACGATTGTGATGGAAAGAAGAAGGCTCGGTACCGCAAGGAAGATATCCATGATACGCATGATCACGTTATCGATCTTTCCGCCGTAGAAGCCTGCGATCGCTCCTAAGGATCCGCCGATCAGAAGTGCGATGGATACGGCTATAACGCCGACGCTTAAGGATACTCTTGATCCGTGAACAAGACGTGCCAGAATATCGCGTCCGAACTCATCTGTTCCGAGCCAGTGAGCTGCGCTCGGAGTCTGGAGACGGATAGCTGTGTTCTGTTTGATAACAACAGTATTGTAATCGAACAGGAAATCCGCAAAAATGGAGATCAACACGAGGAAAACGACGATCCCAAGTCCGATCATTGCCATTTTATTCTTTTTCAAGCGGCGCCAGATCTCTTTAAACTGGCCGCGCTTCTTTACAGCCGCGCCGGATGCCGCTTCCTGATTCTTTGATGTTCCCATACGCTTTCCTCCTTATTTTTTCTTATACTGCGCTTTGATACGCGGGTCAATGAAAGCGTAGAGAATGTCCACGCAAAGGTTTACGATACTGAAGGTAATGGTCATCATGATAACGCCGCCGAGGACTAACGGGGCATCCTTACTCTTGATGGAGTCTACCAGGAGACGGCCAACGCCAGGCCATGCGAATACGGTCTCGGTAAGAGTCGCGCCGCCAAGAAGGGAACCGAACTGAAGTCCGATGACGGTAACGACCGGGATCAGTGCATTCTTTAATGCGTGTTTCCGGATCACCATTTTCTCCGGCACACCCTTCGCTCTCGCGGTACGGATATAATCCTGACGGATGACCTCAAGCATGGAGGAACGCGTCATACGGCAAATCAGCGCTGCGTCGCCGGTACCAAGGGTGATCGCCGGCATAATGTAGTTCTTCCAGGATCCCATACCGCCGGATGGAAGCCATCCAAGGTTTAAGGAGAATACGATAATGAGCATCAGGCCCAGCCAGAAGTTTGGCGTCGCGACACCCAATAGGGCGGCGACCATACCCACATTATCGATCATACTGTACTGCCTCGTGGCACTGATGATACCGATCGGAAGCGCGATGGCTACTGCTACCAGGATTGACCAGAACGCAAGCTTTGCTGTATTCGGGAATGCAGCCATGATCGTCGGGAAAACATCACGTTTTGTCTTGTAGGATTTACCCATATCGCCGTGAAGAAGGTTCAGCATATATTTTCCGTACTGAACGATAACCGGCTGGTCAAGTCCGAGGTCTTTTCTTGTCGCTTCGATCGTCTCTGCGTCTGCCGACTCACCTGCGATCATCGCTGCTGTATCACCTGGCGAAAGGCTTAAGATGAAATAAACCATGAATGTCACGCCGATCAATACCGGGATCAGCATCGCAAGTCTCTTTAACACATATTTGCTCATGCACACCATCCAATCTACCGCATCCCGCGGCTGTTTTTTTGTGTTTCCGAAACCCGTCTGTCGGGGCCGAAGTTCCGGATCCTTGTCTCAGGGTTTCTGGAATGTTTTCCGGGCTTTCACCGGATTCTGGAAATAGGTACGGATCCCTTTCGTGATCCGTACCCTGTCTTTGCATGGACTCTGTCCTTTTTGGGGATCAGATATTATTTTTCGTAATGGCAGTTGCCAAGGTAATGCTGTGCGCCTTTGTGAAGCTTGAAGCCCTTTAAGTCTGCGCGGACACCGACGTTATCGTATTTGTAGTATAACGGGCACCACGGGGAGATCTCGTGGAGACGATCCTGAAGCTCCTTGTAGAGTCCCATACGCTTGGTATCATCGCTTTCCTCCTGAGCGGCGATAATGAGTTCGTCGACCTTCTCATCTGTTAAGAATGCACGGTTGCCGGTTGCACCATGGTTCTCAGAGTAGAATAACTGGTAGGTGCTTCCGTCTGCGTCAAAGCTTGTGTTGGACCATCCGAGGATGAACATCTCGTGATCACCTGCATTTAAGGAATCAAGCAATGCGCCCCACTCATAGGTAGAAATATCAACGGTGATTCCAACTTCAGCGAGCTGTGCCTGAACGATCTGCGCGGAACGTGTACGAACGTCACCGTTTACATAGAGACTGCACTCAAATCCATTCGGATAACCTGCTTCCGCAAGGAGCTCTTTTGCCTTTTCCGGATCATACGGGTAAGCTTCTTCTTCTTCAGACCAACCAGGAATTGTGGAGTTGATGTAGCTGTTTGCTACTGTTCCGCGGCCCTCAACGATCGTATCAACGAAGGTCTGCTTATCCAGTGCGTAGTTGATTGCCTGACGGACTCTCTCATCGGAGAACTTCTCTTTTGTCGTATTCATTCCAAGGTACTCGATGGAAGAAGACGGCTGGGAAAGAAGCGTTACGTCGGAGTTTGCTTCCACGTTCGCACAGTCTGTCGGGTCAACGTTCCATACAAGATCGACCTCCCCTGCCTCAAGAGCGATCGTTCTTGCACTTCCCTCCGGGATTACGCGGACGGTAATGGACGTTGCGATCGGTTCTGTACCCCAGTATTTTTCGTTTTTTGTGAGGGTGTAGTGATCATTCGGAACCCACTCCGTAACCGTGAACTCACCGGATCCGAGTACATTCTCCACATCGCCGTAAGCATCGCCTGCTGCTGTGACAGCTGCCTCAGAAACGATACTTAAGTTTGTCTGGGTAACGATTGTCTTGAACGCTGCGTATGGCTGTGTGAGTTTGAAGGTTACGTGGTAATCATCGTCAGCGATAACCTCTGCGATCTTTGAAGTATTGGACTTTGTCTTCGGCATATCCTTCGCACGGTCATACGTAAACTTTACATCCTTCGCTGTTACCGGTGTTCCGTCTGAGAAGCATGCATCTTCACGGAGCTTGAAGGTATACTCTGTATCACTCTTCATCTCATAGCTCTCAGCGAGATCCGGAACAAGGTTTCCTTCCTCATCGATATCCATCAGAGTGCTGTATACGTGATGGATCAGTACTCCGGATGTGGTATCCTGCTGTCCTGCCGGATCCAGTGTGACAACATCTGCGCCCATACCCACAACGATATCTGTCTTTGTGATCTCGCCGCTTCCGCCGTTATCGGTAGTTGTCTGCGCGCTGCCACCTGCCGGTGCGTTTGTAGACTGATCAGTGTTTCCACCTCCGCAGGCTGTAAGGATCATAGCTGCTGCCATTGCCATTGCTGTTGTTCTTGCAATACCCCTTCTTTTCATTCACAAATTCCTCCTGTTTTTTTCTACCGCTCCCCACAGCGGTCGCACTTCATAACGGTAACATATGTCAGTATTCACTATACCCGTCATGCAGTACTTAGTTCGTTCTCATGAACCAATGATAACAGTATTGAACATATTTGTCAATAATTTTCAATTTACAAGGGGTTAATTTAGCAATTTTCACAAATTATTGTGATCTTTTTTGTATTGTATTTACTGTACTCCTATTATACTGATAGGTTGCCCCTTTCGAAGATCCGCTGCCTATAAACCGTCTTTAACGAAGTCGGTGCTGCCGATCGCACTTCTCACTTCCGAGAGGCGCCCACGGCGTTTATTCGTCTCCTCCGGGTTATCCATGGCGGCGAAATATATCAGGGCGTTCGCCACAGACATATATCCCATCACGGAGTTATAAAAGAACAGGTCGTGGTTATTGCAGGTAAAAACGGTCGTTCCGTAGGACGCGATCGGTGAAGTTCTCTGATCCGTGACGGCGATCTGCGGGATCTTTTTCTTATCGAGATATCTTGCGGTATTCACGATATGTTTCGCGTATCCGGGTGCGGAAAAGATGATGGCACAATCCTCCGGCGTTGCGTGGGCCAGGTAATTATTGTAGAGAGCCCGGCTCAGATTCGAGAGATCGAGCGCCTCCAGCCCCAATGTCAAGAGTCTTCTCGTCGTGTAGGCACAGAGCCCTGTCACCAGCTCGCTTCCCACCACATAGATCTTCCGGGACTGCCTGATGATCGCCACTGCGGAGAGGATATCCTTTAAGGAGACCTGTTCGAAGGTCTTCGCGATCACACTCTTCTCGTTCGCGACGAACTCCTGAAACATCTTCTCCTTGTCGTGATCACCGAACCGGATCCCGCCCACATGATCCGCGATTCTGTTCAAACCGTCCCCATGGACCAGTCTCGTCTGCAAATGCTCCCGCAGACGGTTCTTCATCTCCACGAAGCTCTGGGCCCCGATCTTCTTCGTGAACCTTAATATGGTCACCTCCGTCACACCCAGTGTCTCCGAAAGCTCTTTCAGGGAGTAAAAGCAGACCTGATCCGGATATTTGAAGATAAAATCCGCGATCCTTTTCTGAACCGGGCTGAGTTTTTCATAGCTTGCGTTTACTTCTTCGAGAATTCCCATGCTCATCTCCTCCTGTTTTACTATTCAGCCCTATCCCCATTTTATCAGCGAATTCTCTGAATAGTTATAATTCACTATACATCGTACTATACATGATAGTGACATTATAACCGAACATTTCATGAATTTCCAGTATTTTTTGTGTAATTTTCAAAGAATGGGTTCTTACACCTCCGGGCATCCCGTGTGGCCGCTTGCGGCGATCTGCGTCTTCGCACGGTTGCGTGTCGTTGAAAAGGGGGCAGACACCTTCATGTCTGCCCCCGTCTTTCACATTTTAAATATTATCAATCTTCATAATGGCAGTTGCCAAGGTAGTGCGTTGCGCCCTTGTGAAGCTTGAATCCCTTTAAGTCTGCGCGGACACCGACATTGTCATTTTTGTAGTATAACGGACACCACGGGGAGATCTCGTGGAGATATACCTGAAGTTCTTTGTATAACTCCATACGCTTGGTGTCGTCACTCTCTTTCTGCGCGTTGATGATCAGCTCATCGACTTTATCATCAGTTAAGAATGCACGGTTACCGGTTGCTCCATGGTTTCCGGAATAGAATAACTGGTAAGTACTTCCATCCGCGTCGAAGCTTGAATTCGACCATCCGAGGAGGAACATCTCATGCTCACCTGCATTTAAGGAATCGAGAAGAGCGCCCCACTCATAGGTAGAGATATCAACCGTGATTCCAACCTCTGCAAGCTGGGCCTGAATGATCTGGGCGGAACGGGTACGAACGTCGCCGTTTACATAGATCTTGCATTCGAATCCGTTCGGATAGCCGGCTTCCGCAAGAAGCTCCTTCGCCTTCGCCGGATCATACGGATAAGCTTCCACCTCGTCGGTCCAGCCCGGGATCATCGAGTTGATGTAGCTGTTTGCTACAGTTCCACGACCCTCAATGATCGTATCAACAAACGCCTGTTTATCCAGCGCGTAATTGATCGCCTGTCTGACTCTCACATCCTTGAATTTCTCTTTTGTCGTATTCATACCGAGATATTCGATGGAAGAAGACGTCTGGCTCAACAGCGTCACATCCGGATTTGCCTCGATGTTCGCACAGTCTGTCGCGTCAACGTTCCATACAAGATCGACCTCTCCTGCCTCAAGGGCAATGGCGCGGGCGCTTCCCTCCGGGATCACGCGGCAGGTGATCGTTGTAGCGATCGGCATCTCATCCCAGTATTTTTCGTTTCTTGCAAGGGTGTAGTGGTCGTTCGGGACCCACTCGGTAACTGTGAACGCACCGGATCCGAGAACATTGTCAACATCACCGTAGGACTCTCCCGCTGCTGTGACCGCTGCCTCGGAGACGATGCTTAAGTTGCTGTTTGTAATGATCGTCTTAAAAGCTGCATACGGCTGTGTCAACTTGAAGGTAACATGGTGATCGTCGTCCGCGATAACCTCCTCGATCTTGGAGGTATTGGATTTCGTCTTCGGCATATCCTTCGCGCGGTCAAATGTAAACTTTACATCCTTCGCTGTAACCGGCGTGCCATCGGAGAAGCATGCGTCCTGTCTCAGGGTGAAGGTATATTCCGTATCACTCTTCATCTCGTAGCTCTCTGCCAGATCCGGAACAAGGTTGCCATCATCATCGATATCCATCAAGGTACTGTACACATGTTTCATAAGTACACTGGAAGTGGTATCCTGCTGTCCTGCCGGATCCAGGGTCACGACGTCAGAGGCCTGGGCAAAGACGATATCTGTCTTTGTGATATTTCCGCCGCCGGAGCTTTCCGCTGTCGCCTGAGTCTCACTGCCGCCTGCCGCCGCGGTCGTTGCCGCTGCATTGTTTCCGCCTCCGCACGCTGTCAGCACCATCGCTGCTCCGACAACGGCTGCCATCGATCTCGCTGCTGTTCTTTTTCTCATTCACATGCCCTCCTTCAAATTATTTCTGTTTCGTCAGAGTGTTGTTGGTAATCGTTGAATGTAAATATTTACTATACCTATATATACACTCTTTTCTGAATTTCATGATTAAAGAATATCATTTTCTAATATTTTTGTCAATAAAGTTTTCCTTTCTGCGCATTTTTTGTTTAATTTGTTTATTTTATTTGGTTTCAGCAATTCTATAGCCATAATCTGTTTACAATTTGTTCAAAATTAACAAAGCGGGATTTCTGCTATGTATAGTAAATGCTAACACTTTCCGGTCTTCGTATCTTCAGATGGATCGTTTTATCCTCTATTTTCTCAAAAGGGCGGGATCAAAAAGATCCCGCCCCAAATTTCTCTGAATATTTATATTATCAGAAATTTATTAAACGATTTGAATGCTCCTGATTTCGCTGTATCTATTCTTCGTAATGGCAGTTACCAAGATAATGCTGTGCGCCTGCATGAAGAGTAAATCCCTTTAAGTCTGCGCGCACACCAACGTTATTCTCTTTGTAGTATAACGGACACCACGGAGATTCTTCATGAAGTACAAACTGGAGCTCTTTGTAAAGTTCCATACGTTTTGACTCTTCGCTCTCCCGCTGTGCAGAAAGGATCAGTTCATCAACCTTGTCATTTGAGAAGAATGCGCGGTTTCCGGTTGCACCATGATTTCCAGAATAGAATAACTGATAGGTACTACCGTCCGGATCAAAGCTCGTGTTGGACCAGCCAAGAAGAAACATTTCGTGTTCGCCTGCATTTAAAGTATCAAGAAGGGCACCCCACTCATATGTGGAAATGTCAACCTTGATTCCTACATCCGCAAGCTGAGCCTGAAGAATCTGTGCAGAACGGGTACGGAGATCGCCATTTACAAAAATCGAGCATTCAAATCCATCCGGATATCCGGCTTCCGCTAACAATTCTTTCGCTTTTTCCGGATCATACGGGTAAGCTTCCACTTCATCGGTCCATCCCGGGATTGCTGCATTGATATAGCTGTTTGCTACAAGGCCGCGACCTTCAATGATCGTGTCAACGAAGGCCTGCTTGTCAAGGGCGTAGTTGATAGCCTGACGGACTCTTTTATCAGAAAACTTTTCTTTCTGGGTGTTCATTCCCACGTAGTCAATACCTGTTGACGGCTGTGAAAGAAGTTTTACGTCGGGATTTGACTCTACATTTGCGCAGTCTGTCGGATCTACGCTCCAGACAACATCAATCTCTCCTGCTTCAAGAGCAATCGTGCGGGCACTTCCCTCCGGGATCACACGACAGGTAATAGAGGTTGCGATCGGCATCTCCCCCCAATAATTATCGTTTCTTACAAGAGTATAATGATCGTTTGGCACCCACTCTGTTACTTTAAATGGCCCTGATCCGAGAAGATTATCCACATCACCATATGAATCTCCCGCTTCCGTCACGGCTTTCTCTGAAAGGATACTCAGGTTGTGCTGTGTTACGATTGTTTTAAATGCTGCATACGGCTCTGTCAGTTTAATCGTTACCTCATGATCCCCATTTACGGTAACCTCCTCGATCTTTGAGGTATTCGACTTTGTCTTCGGCATTCCCTTCGCGCGATCCAGAGAAAATTTAACATCCTGAGCTGTCACCGGAGTGCCGTCCCAGAAGCAGGCATCCTCGCGGAGTTTAAACACATACTCCGTGTCGCTCTTCATCTCATAGCTTTCTGCCAGATCCGGAACCACCTTTCCTTCATTATCAACGTCTAAAAGCGTACTGTACGCATGTTTCATCAGCACACCCGAAGTCGTATCCTGTTGTCCCGCAGGATCAAGCGTGACAATATCCGACGCCTGACCGACAACGATATCTGTTTTTGTGATCTTCCCGCTTTCTGCACTCTCAGAAGCTGTCTGAGTCTCTCCTCCGGAAGAAGCACCTGTCGTAGGAGCTGTAGTGTTTCCACCTCCACAGGCTGTGAGCACCATTGCTGCCCCCATAAGTGCCGCCATCGACCTCGCTGCTGTTCGTTTTTTCATTCGCATATCCTCCCTCTTATTTTCAGACAGGTATCTCATTTGCACTGTCCTTCTCAAAATTTATGAAATAAGAATATCACCATTTGTTACTTATTGTCAATTAAATTCGTTATTTCACGATTGTTTTGGTGATTTTGTATATTTTACTTCCTTTTTTTCGACATTATGTACACGTGCAAGGAACATATGTCTTTATTGACTCGTAGAAGCAAAAAAGGCACTGAAAGCCGTTTCTGCTTAGGAAGCGACTTTCAATGCCTCAATCTGACGCAGCAGATGCGCAGACCTGCTGAATCATTACTTTTTATTTTACAACAATATTTACGATCTTCTTCGGAACATAGATCTCCTTCACGATGTTTCCGGTGATCTTTCCTTCTACCGCAGCTTTACCTGCAGCGATCGCATCCTCTTTTGCGATGTCAGCCGGAACCATGATGACCGCTTTTACCTTACCGTTTACCTGTACGGCAACCTCGATCTCATCGTCCTTCATCGCTTCCTCATCGCACTCCGGCCATGTTGCGTGGAATACGCTGTCTGTGCCTCCAAGCTCTCTCCAGAGCTCCTCGCCGAGATGCGGAGTAAACGGAGCCAGTAAGATTACGAAGGTCTTTAAGGTCTCCTTGTCGATTCCGCCTTCCTTCTTTGCGACGTCTGTGAGCTTGTTGCAGTACTCCATGAATCCGGATACTACGGTATTCAGGCTGAACTGGTTGAAACGTGTCTCGATATCGTAGACAAGCTTGTGGCGGAGCTTCACCATCTCCTTTGTCTCTTTGATATCCTTGTCTTTGCTGTCCATCACAAGGTTGTAGAAACGATTCAAGAATCTGGCAACGCCCTCGATTCCTCTGTCATCCCACTCGGCATCAAGCTCCGGCGGTCCAACGAAGAGCTCGTACATTCTTAACGCATCACAGCCGTAATCTCTTACGAGGTCATCCGGGGAAACGACATTTCCTTTGGACTTACTCATCTTGATGCCGTTCTTACCGGTGATCATGCCCTGGTTGAACAGCTTCTTGAACGGCTCATCAAAGTCAACTACTCCGATATCATATAAGAACTTCGTGTAGAATCTGGAGTACAGAAGGTGAAGAACGGCATGCTCAACACCGCCGATGTACATATCTACCGGAAGGTACTTGTCTGCTTTCTCCTTGGATACAAGCTCCTTATCGTTCTTGTTATCGACATAACGTAAGAAGTACCAGGAAGAACCAGCCCACTGCGGCATGGTGTTTGTCTCACGTTTTGCCGGTGCGCCGCAGCACGGACATGTGGTGTTGACCCAGGAGTCGATCGCCGCAAGCGGGGATTCACCGGTACCGGTCGGCTGATAGCTCTCAACCTCCGGAAGTTTTAACGGAAGCTGGTCTTCCGGAACCGGAACATTGCCGCACTTCGGGCAGTGAACGATCGGGATCGGCTCGCCCCAGTAACGCTGACGGGAGAATACCCAGTCGCGGAGCTTGTAGTTCACGGTCTTCTTACCGATTCCCATCTTCTCGATGATGTGCGGAGCTTCTTTCTTTAAGACGGAGGACTCCATGCCGTTCCACTCGCCGGAGTTGATCATGGTTCCCTTTGCGTCTGTGTAAGCCTCTGTCATGTTTTCGATCTCTTTGCCGTCCTGGGCGATGACCTGGATGATCGGAAGACCGAATTTCTTTGCGAACTCGAAGTCACGGTCGTCGTGTGCCGGTACGCACATGATCGCTCCGGTACCGTAGTCAGCGAGAACATAATCAGACAGCCAGATCGGAACTTCCTTGCCGTTTAACGGGTTGATCGCATAGGATCCTGTGAAGACGCCTGTCTTTTCCTTGCCCTGGAGACGGTCTACGTTGGACTTCATGGATGCGTCGAAGATGTACTTCTCAACAGCCTCTCTCGTCTCATCCGTTGCAAGCTCTTTCGCAAGCTTATGCTCCGGGGAGAGTACCATGAAGGTTGCGCCGTGAAGCGTATCCGGTCTTGTTGTGTAGACAGTGATCTTCTCGTCGCGTCCCTTTACCGGGAACTCAACTTCTGCACCGTAGGATTTGCCGATCCAGTCTGTCTGCATCTTTTTAACCTTCTCCGGCCAGTCAAGCTTGTCAAGATCATCCAGAAGACGGTCTGCGTATGCTGTGATCTTTAACATCCACTGGCGGAGGTTCTTCTTTGTAACCGGTGTGCCGCAGCGCTCGCAGCAGCCATTTACAACTTCCTCATTTGCGAGACCTGTCTTACAGGACGGGCACCAGTTGATCGGGAATTCTTTCTCGTATGCAAGACCTTTTTTGAACATCTGTACGAAGATCCACTGGGTCCATTTGTAGAAGGACGGATCTGTCGTGTTTACTTCCATATCCCAGTCATAGAGCGCTGCGATCTGGTTGATCTGGCGTTTGATATTTTTGATATTGGACGCTGTGGAGATTGCCGGATGAACGCCCATCTTGATCGCGTAGTTCTCAGCCGGAAGACCAAACGCGTCCCAGCCCATCGGGTGGATCACATATTTTCCCTTTAATAACTGATAACGGCTCCATACATCGGAGATTACATAACCTCTCCAGTGACCTACATGAAGTCCGCTGCCGGACGGATACGGGAACATATCCAGGCAGTAATATTTTTCTTTCTTTCCATCATTGACATTGATCGGATTCTTTTCCCAGTTCTCACGCCACTTGCTCTCAATGGCGGTGTGGTTGTACTGTGCCATGACGCTTTTCTCCTCCATTTCATATCGTTGAAGGCGGTACAAAAATACGCTCCGCGGATTTCGCCCGCCGCTGCATTTACCAGAATCCAGGAAGATCCTGATTCTGTTTCATTGCCCCTGAGCGCCCTTTAAAGACGTCCGGCAATAAAAAAAGTCCCTCTATCTCTATCATTTTTATAGAGACGTGGGGGACTTACATTCTCACGCGGTACCACTCTATTTCATACTGGGTCTTCACCCGTATGCACTCTTTTTCCGATAACGGCGGAAACCGGCAATGCCTACCAAGAATACCGACGGCAGTGCCTCGTTTTTCACTGCTTACGCCCACTTTTTCAGCATGCTGCTCCGAGGCGAGTTCGGAAAGCTTCTGGATGCTGCCTCGCACCGGCCGGCAGTTCTCTGTGCTCCGTATTCTCTCTTACTGGTCCTCTTCGACGCATTTTAACTCAATAAATTTACCATAGAATCCCGGTTCTGTCAAGGTGTCATGCACAGCTCGATCCTACAGTCATGCATGGTTCATATGCATGGTCGATTCTGCAGAAAACCAGTTGACTTTTTGGGGGTTCTTATTTAGTATGGAAGGACAGGTCTCTGCCTGAATTTTATCAGAAAAAGCGGTATTGCGGCATTTTTTCTGCCCGCCGCCAAAATACAAGGGGGATATCCATGGAATACATCCATAATCTGATCTGGCTCTGCCCGCTCCTCTTCATTGCGGGATTTATAGACTCTATCGCCGGAGGAGGCGGCCTGATCGCGCTTCCGGCTTATATGATGTGCGGAATGCCGATCTACTATGTTTACGGCTGCAACAAGTTCCAGTGCGCCTTCGGAAGCACCGTTGCGGCATGGAAATACTTTAAAAACGGCTGTCTCGACCTTAAGATCACGCTGATCAGCGCAGTGACCTCGTTCCTCTGCTCCATGCTCGGAACCAGAATCATCTTTTACCTCAAAGAGGAACAGATCCGCTCGATGTTAATGGTGCTGCTTCCACTCACCGCGGTCCTTGTGATCTTTATGAAGAACGCCTGGAACTATACCGATACGGAAAAGCCGCTGATCCTGCCGAATGTGCTCCGCGCTCTTTTCATCGGAATGACCATCGGTCTTTACGACAGCCTCTACGGGCCGGGCGGCGGTACAATCGCCATGCTGCTCTTCACGTTTCTTTTAAAATACGATGTCCGCACGGCCTCCGGAAACGCGAAGCTCACGCTGATCGTCTCCAACTACACAGCGCTTCTCTCCTATATCCTTTCCGGAAACGTGTTCTACATGATCGCGATCCCGTGTGCTGTAAGCAACGTTCTCGGAAACTACATCGGTGCCGGCTTCGCCATCAAAAACGGCGCGAAGATCATCCGGCCGGTGATGATCTGCGTGGTGACGGTGCTGATCGTGAAAATTGTTCTTGGAAAGTAAAATGATACGAGCGTGCTTATTTTACATAGGCACGCTCGTTTACTGTCATCCATTCACCCGTATCCGTTTTCCCGCTATTTTCCTCTTACCAAGCCGGAAACTGCCTGCGCTTTCCATCCCAGCTTCCGTCCGGGATCGGGTTGAAATAGTACCATTTTTCATTGATCTCGATCTCCCGGCACTTAGTTAAATCCAAAGAACTTCTGCGCGATCTTATATCCCGCGATGGAGAGGGATCTTCCGCCTTTTCCCGGAAGGTTCATGCCCTGTCCCAAGAAGCCCCAGCGGAGTCGCAGGTAGAGCGCCGGATTGGATTTCTTTAACTCTTCCCACAACGCTTTTTTCTTTTCCATATTCTCCTCACTGCCGGACTTGATTGCAAGGATCGAGCAGATGACCATCATGATCTCCAGATAGCGGACCATATAGTGGCGGAGCTTCCGGTTCTGGATCTTTGTCACATCGTAGTAGCCAAGCATCAGCTTCGTCACACGGATCTGCTGGTCGATCCTTCCGATCATGACCTGTTCGTTGACAGACTGATCCGAGCGGCCGATAAAATAGCGATAAAAGTTCACATTAAGATAGTACATCGTATGTACATGTGGGAGCGGCTCGTAGACAAAGATATTATCCACATAGAACGTGTGCTCCGGGAGTTCCAGCTTGCAGTCTCTTAAGAGCTCGGTGCGGTAGATCACGGAGTGCATCAGGATATACTGTCCTGCCACAAATACCTTTACATCATTCCAGCTAAAGAGCTCATCTTTCGGAAGCGCCAGCTTGTAGCTCATAACCTTCTTGTGTCTTGCACCCTGTTTCTCATAGACAAAGTTTGTGATCAGCATATCGAGGGTATCTTTTCCGTAGACGAAGCGGCGCAGGGTGTCAAGCACCTGTCTGTATGCCTGCTCATTGACCCAGTCATCACTGTCCACGACCTTAAAATAGATCCCGGTAGCGGCCTTTAATCCCGCGTTCACCGCAGCGCCGTGTCCGCCGTTCTCCTGATGGATCGCTTTGCAGATCCCCGGATATTCTTTCTCGTAGCGGTCAGCGATCTCGGCCGTATTGTCTTTTGTGGAACCGTCGTCCACGATCAGGATCTCCACTTCATTTCCGCCCGGAAGCAGAGACTTGATACAATTTTCCATATACGCCGCTGAATTGTAGCACGGAATTGCTATCGATAACAGCTTCAAAATTGTTTCCTCCTTACGTTCCCCCTGATAGGGAATTTTTCGTTACCGGCTGTGTAGGACACGGACGGCAGCGATTTTCGACTCAGTTGTTCTTATTTTAGCATAAATTATCTGAAAAAGCAAAAAATTATTTCTTTCGATTCTCTTTCATTCCCTAAGCTTCTGCCGCCCCAGGACCATGCAAAATTTTCTGTCCGGAAAATTCCTGTCTGTGTACAGTAACAAATTTCCATCTGAGTCCCATCATAAAACTTTGAGTTTTTTCTTCCATAATCACTTAAAATATGGTAAAATATCTGAAAATACATAAAAGCAGGCCGCTTTCTACCGGTCCGCGGAGAAAACTTATCCGCGGCTCCCACTTAAGCAGATCTGCCCCAACGATATCGGTATGAAATAGAAATGAGGGATTCGATATGGCAAAGAAAAGACTTGTTTTAGCACTTGGACATGATGCTCTCGGAACAAACCTTCCGGAGCAGAAAAACGCCGTTACAAAGACGGCGAAAGCCATCGCCGATTTTATTCAGGACGGCTGGCAGGTTGTGATCACCCACGGAAATACTCCGCAGCTCGGTATGATCCACACCGCGTTAAATGAATTTGCGAAAAATCACGAAGGTTACACTCCGGCTCCAATGTCTGTCTGCTCCGCAATGAGCCAGGGATATATCGGCTACGATCTCCAGAACGCTCTCCGCTCCGAGCTTATCAAACGCGGCATTTACAAAGCTGTATCTACGATCTTAACACAGGTTACAGTTGACCCGTACGATGAGTCCTCCTACACTCCAATGAAGGTGGTTGGACGTGTGATGAACGCTGAGGAGGCGAAGGAGGAAGAGGCAAAGGGCAACTTCGTTGTAAAGGAAGGCGAAGGCTATCGCCGTATCGTTGCGGCTCCGAAGCCGGTTGCGAT
This sequence comes from Clostridium sp. AM30-24, assembly GCF_003480435.1. GTDB lineage: Bacteria > Bacillota > Clostridia > Lachnospirales > Lachnospiraceae > Pilosibacter. Next base: position 423,322 of record NZ_QUJB01000001.1, read on the forward strand.
CGTCGAGATTGATGCGATCCGCGCTCTTGCGGATGCTGACCAGCCGGTGATCGCCGCAGGCGGCGGCGGAATTCCGGTTATGGAACAGGGCTCCCACTTAAAGGGTGCCAGCGCTGTCATCGAGAAAGACCGTGCGGCAGGACTTCTCGCGAAAGAACTTGACGCTGATGTCCTGATGTTCATCACAGGTGTTCCGAATGTCGTATTAAACTACGGCAGTGACCATCCGATCAACATCGATAAGATGACAACGGCTGAGGCAGCCCGCTATGCCGGGGAAGGCCACTTTAAGACAGGTTCCATGCTGCCGAAGGTTGAAAGCTCCATCGACTTCATCAACGCAGGAAAAGGACGCCGTGCGATCATCACTTCCCTTGACGGTGCAAAGAGCGCCTTAGCCGGTAAGGGCGGCACTACGATCCAGTAGTCTATACATTCTGATTTGACTCAGGTCAATCTGATTTTAATCCGGAAGAAACAAAAATATGATCCCTGGGAGTTCTATATTTGAACTTCCCTGGGATCTTTTTTCAAATAACGTTTTCCCAACTTTTCTAATCGTACAAATCCCGTAACTGTTCAATGCTCACAGTTACGGGCAAAAATCCATTCCTAATCGGCTTCGCCGATGGGATTTTTGCCTTCAAGCCTGTGTTTTATTACGGTCAGCGCAGCAAGTGCGCAGACCTACTGAACAGTTACCAAATCCCCTCAAAAAAAGACCCGCCAGAAAGCATTTCTGCCTTCCGCGGGTCTTTCTTTTTTCTACAAGTTGTTACCCAATCAGATAATAACATGCGCCGGGCACTTCGCCGCGCACTTGCCGCAGCCGGTACACTTTGTGTAATCGATCACAGCAACATTGTTATCCATATGGATCGCATCGAACTCACACTGCTTTGTGCAGAGCGTACATCCGATACAGCCTGCCTCGCAGACCTTCTTGACAGCCGGTCCTTTGTCGTGGGAGCTGCACTGTACGAGGTGGTTTGCCTTGTACGGAACAAGCTCGATCAGGTGACGCGGACAAGCCTCCGCACACTTACCACAGGCAACGCACTTCTCCTTGTCGACAACGGCAACACCGTTTACAACATGGATCGCGTCAAACTGACATGCCTTTACACAGCTTCCGGAACCGAGACATCCGTAGTTACATCCCTTGGAGCCGCCGCCCGGAACTGCATCTGCGATCTTGTGGCAGTCGTCAATACCATAGTAGTTGTATTTCACAGTTGCCTTATCGCAGGTACCTTTACATTTTACAAATGCAACCTTCTTCTCAGCGGAACCAGCCTCAACGCCCATGATCGCAGCGATCTTTTCTCCTACCGGAGCGCCGCCGACCGGACACTGGTCAACCTTTGCCTTGCCCTCTGCAATTGCTTTTGCAAGAGCGTCACAGCCTGCGTAACCGCAGCCGCCGCAGTTGTTGCCCGGAAGCTCTGCACGAACCAGAATTTCCTTCTCGTCTACTTCTACTTTAAACTTCTCGCTGGCGATTCCAAGGAGTACGCCGATGACGATACCGACGATACCGACAACCGCAGCAGCGATGATAATGCCTGTCATGTTCATCTCTCGTTCCTCCTTAAATCATTCCGGAAAATCCGAAGAGAGCGATCGACATTAAGCTTGCTGTGATCAGGACGATCGGGGATCCCTGAAAAGCGTGCGGCACATCATTGTGCTCGATCTTCTCACGGATACCTGCAAGCAGGACGATGGCGATCAGGAATCCAACGGAAATACCGATACCGTTTACGACACTCTGAATGAAGTTGTAGGCCTTCTGTACGTTTGTCAGCGCAACACCGAGAACCGCACAGTTTGTTGTAATTAACGGAAGGTATACGCCGAGTGCCTCATAAAGGCTTACCATGTTCTTCTTTAAGAACATCTCAACGAACTGTACCAGAGCCGCGATTACAAGGATAAATACGATCGTCTGTAAATACTCGATATGGAGCTTTACGAGAACGAAATCATAAACAAGGCTTGTGCAGGCGGATGCGATCGTAATAACGAATACGACTGCAGCGCCCATACCAGCTGCTGTCTCTGTTTTCTTGGATACACCAAGGAACGGGCAAAGACCGAGGAACTGGCTTAAAACAACGTTATTCACCAGGGCAGAACCGATGGCGATCAATAAAAGTTCTTTCATTTCTCCATTTCCTCCTTAATTTTCTTTGCCGGCATCTGCTGCTTCAGTCTTAGCTGCCTCTGCCGCTTTTGCAGCCTCAGCTGCCTTCTTAGCTGCGAGAGCCTTCTCTGCTGCTGCCTTCTTTGCTGCCGCTGCGGCTGCTGCTTCCTCTGCCTTCTTCTCAGCAAGAGCAGCATGGTTTGTCATGCTGACACAGCCTGCACAGCTTGCACAGTTACCGCCGCATACAAGGTCAGACTTCGGTGCGTCACCGTTGGTCGCGCATGGAAGACGGAGCTTGTTCTGGATCGCGGAAAGCATAGCCAGAGTGAACAGAGCACCCGGTGCAAGGATGATGATGGAAATGTGGTAAGCTTCCGGAATGATGGTGTGTCCGAAGATCGCACCTGCACCGAAGAGCTCACGGCACATACCGATGACGGTAAGGGAAAGAGAGAAACCAAGTCCCATACCAAGACCATCGAAGAAAGATTCAACCGGACCGTTCTTGCAGGCATATGCCTCGGCACGGCCAAGGATGATACAGTTAACAACGATAAGCGGGATGTAAATACCCAAAGATGCATACAGGGACGGAACATAACCCTGCATTAAGAGCTGTACGACTGTAACCAGGCTGGCTACGACTACGATGAAGGCCGGAATACGGACTCTGTCCGGAATGATCTTACGCAGTGCGGAGATCAGCAGGTTGGAAAACATCAGTACGGCTGTTGTGGAAAGTCCCATGCCGAGACCGTTGATGGCGGATGTTGTCGTCGCAAGAGTCGGACACATACCTAACATCAGGATGAAGGTTGGGTTTTCCTTGATAATACCGTTATATAAACGTTCTACGCATTTATTCATGAATGCCCACCTCCTAGTTTAAGCAGTTATGCAGATAGTATAAAGCTGCATTGACTGCGTTTGTTGTAGCGTTTGATGTGATGGTGGCACCGCTGATGGCATTGATCTCAGTGTCAGACGCAGAACCGGATTTTGTTACGCTTAAGCTCTCGCAGTTCTTTCCAACGTACTGATTTCTGTAGTCATCATCTTTTGCCTTTAAGCCAAGACCAGGAGTATCACTTGTCTCACGGATACCAACACCTGTGATAGTGCCGTCTGCATCAAAGCCGATGGAGAGCTTGACAGCTCCACCGTAGGAGTCGTTGGACAGGGAGTTGATCACATGTCCTACTACTTCGCCGTTTGCGTCCTTTGCCTCGAGAACGGACTCGATCGCAACGCCGCCGAAGCCGAGGTTTGCGATCTCATCTGCTGTCTCAGCGATCTTTTCTGTGGAACCTTCCACATCATCGAAGCTCTCTGCCTCCGGAAGGACCTGTTTGTAGGTTGCGTTGTTGGCTGCGATGGTAGCCGCCTCGATCGGAGCTTTTGTCACATCATAGACAACACCGAGACATAAACCGGAAACCAGGGTGATCGCAAAAAGGATCAGGGCATCTTTCATAAATCCAGACTTACTTGCTGCCATTTTTCTTACCCCCTTTTCCGAATGCTGTCGGGAGAGTTACCTTCTCAATCAACGGAACAAGCATGTTGCAGAAGATAATTGCGTAGGAAACGCCCTCTGCACCGCTTCCGAAGATACGGAACAGTCCTGTTAAAATACCAAGGCAGATACCGAATACGATCTGTCCTTTTGCAGTGATCGGGCTTGTTACATAGTCGGTAGCCATGAAGAATGCACCGAAGATCAGTCCGCCGCCGCAGACCTCTGCGAGCACGTAGTTAATATTGTGCTGGCCGAAGATAAATGCGAATACTGCGAAGGAAAGGATGTATGCTGCCGGGATGCGGATCGTAATTACTTTCTTAACGAGCAGGTAAGCTGCACCGATTAAAAGGGCAATTACAGAAACCTCACCGATGGTTCCCGGAATCTTACCAATGAACATAGCTGCAAGATCATATGTATCACCGGCTTTGATCGCCGCAAGAGGAGTTGCGCTCGCAACTGCGTCTGTTACCGGGTCTGTGAACTTTGTCATAGCCTGTGCAAAGGAGATCAGCATAAAGCATCTCGCTGCCAGAGCCGGGTTCATCCAGTTCTGACCAAGTCCGCCGTAAAGCTGTTTTACGACGATGATTGCAAATACACCGCCAAGAATCGGCATCCATAACGGAATTGCCGGCGGCATATTTAAGCCTAAGATCATACCTGTGACAAGGGCACTGCCGTCACTGATGGTAACCGGCTTGTGCATCAGTGTCTCAAAAAGGTACTCACTGAGTACACAGGAAAGAACCGTTGCAACAACAACGATAAGGGAATAGATACCGAACTGCATCACGCCCCAGATCGTAGCCGGAAGCATTGCGATCGCCACATCGTACATTAAGTTCTTTGTGGAAACACCGCAGCGTACATGAGGGGATGATGATACGTTTAATAATTTACTCATTTGTCACACCTCCTACGCTTTCTTTCTTCTGGCTGCCATGACAGCTTTACGCATCTCTTTGAATGCCTGTGTCAGCGGTCTGTGTGCAGGGCAGATGAAAGTACAGGAGCCGCATTCGCAGCACTCCATACCATTTAATTTTTCGAACAGGGCAAGATCATTTCTTTCTGCTGCCGCCATCATCATCTGCGGAACAACATGACCTGGACATACCTCGATACAGCGTCCACAGCGGATACACGGAGATTCCGGATTTGCTGCAACCTGATCTTTTGTGAAGCAGGTCAGGGCAGAGGAGTTCTTCATTACCGGAATATCCAGTGAGAACAATGCCTGTCCCATCATAGGACCACCGGAGATCATCTTCTCCGGCTCTTCCTTAAAGCCGCCTGCAGCTTCAAGGATCTCGCGATAGCACATACCGAGCGGAACCTGGAAGTTCTGCGGATTCTTAACCGCATCACCGGTAACGGTAATGATCTTACGAATTAACGGTGTGCTCTCACAGACTGCATTGTAAATGGAGATAACGGTATCTACGTTATCTACGATACATCCTGCATCCGCCGGAAGCATCGTGGAGTTGATCTCGCGTCCGCCTGTAACCGCATAGATCAGGAAACGCTCGCCGCCCTGCGGATACTTTGTCTTTAACGGACATACCGTGATCTTTGGCTCGTCTTTTACGAGACCTTCCAGAAGCTTGATCGCCTCCGGCTTGTTCTCCTCGATTCCGATCACGCCTTTCGCGTTCGGGAACATGCTTAACATGACTTTGATGCCGCCGATCAGTCTCTCCGGCTGCTCCATCATCAGGCGATAGTCACTTGTCAGATACGGCTCACACTCAGCCGCGTTTACGATAATGTGATCGATCGCATTGTCATCCTTCGGTGCAAGTTTTACGTTGGTCGGGAAACCTGCGCCGCCGAGACCTACGATACCGGCTTCTTTTACGATATTCCGGATCTCTTCCTTGGAAAGTTTTGTGTAATCGCGTTTTTCGCCAAAACCTTCGATTGCTGTGTACTCGTTATCGTTCTCAACGATAATGGACTGTACGATTGCTCCGTTCGCAACCAGACGCGGTTCGATTCCCTTTACTGTACCGGATACGGAACAGATAACATTTGCGGAAATGAAGCCGCCTGCTTCAGCGATCTTCTGGCCAACCAGGACCTTGTCACCCTTGGCAACAAGCGGTTTCGCCGGAGCACCGATATGCTGGGAGAGAGGATAAACCAGCTCACCCTTCGGCTGGATCACCTGAATCGGCTTATCTGCGGACAGTTCTTTTCCCTCATAAGGATGAACGCCGCCTATAAATGTGCTCAGACCCATTTAACAAACCTTCTTTCTATAAAATTTCATAGTACCCATCACACCGTAGTATAGCATATTTGGAATTTTTCTACAATTGGAAATCGGTTAACTTTTTAACAGAAATGGCCTTTTTCGGCGTTTGTATCAAAAAAAAAACAAAAATATGGTGGGAGACCACTTAAGAAAATGAAGTTTTCAACAAAAAAAGCGGACAGGAACCGCGATTCCGTCCACTTTTTTCCATTTTCTGTTAGTTTTTACTAATTTAATTCAGCCATACCTGTATACAATCGGTAATAACGTCCTTTTTCTTTCAGGAGATCCTCATGATCACCACGCTCGATGATCTCTCCGTTCTCCAGAACCATGATGGCGTTGGCGTTCCGCACTGTGGAAAGACGGTGGGCGATCACGAAGGTGGTCCGTTCTGCCATCAGACGGTCCATGCCCTGCTCGATGTGCTTTTCCGTTCTCGTATCGACGGAGCTCGTCGCTTCATCGAGGATCAGGATCGGTGCCCTGGATACCGCCGCTCTCGCGATATTAAGAAGCTGTCTCTGGCCCTGGCTCAAGTTCGCGCCGTCGCTCTCCAGAACCGTGTCATAGCCCTTTGGAAGCCGCATGATAAAGGAATGGGCAGATGCCATCTTCGCCGCCTGAATGACCTCTTCATCGGTGGCATCCAGTCTTCCGTAGCGGATATTCTCCATGACCGTCCCCGTAAACAGATGGGTGTCCTGAAGAACCATGGCAATGTGGCGGCGCAGCTCGTCCCGCCTGATATGGCGGATATCAACGCCGTCGATGGTGATGGTCCCGCTCTGGATATCGTAAAAACGGTTGATAAGGTTCGTGATCGTAGTCTTTCCGGCTCCCGTGGAACCCACGAAGGCGATCTTCTGTCCCGGCTTCGCGTAGAGGCTGATATCCTTTAAGATGACCTTGTCCGGGTTGTAGCCGAAGGTCACATGATCTAATACCACTTCCCCGCGCATGCCGTCCATGGACACTGCGTCCTTATCATCCCCCGCCTCCGGCTCCTCATCCATCACGGAGAAAACGCGCTCCGCTCCGGCGAGAGCTGAGAACACGTTGGAGACCTGCATGGAGATCTCGTTGATCGGCCTTGAGAACTGTCTCGAAAAGTTCAGGAATACCGTGAGCCCGCCGACATCGAAGTTTTTCACCACACAGAGGATCCCGCCGATGCACGCCGTCAGGGAATAGTTTACCTGACTTAAGTTGTTCATCACAGGTCCCATCATGCCCCCAAGGAATTGGGCGCGGATCTGTTTTTCGCGGAGATCCCTGTTTAATATATCAAATTCTTCCTCCGCGATCTCCTCATGACAGAAGACCTTTACCACCTTCTGTCCGGTGATGGTCTCCTCGATGTATCCGTTTAAAGCACCGAGAGCCGACTGCTGGGCGCTGAAGTATTTCTGGCTCCGCTTCGCGACCTCTCCACCGGCCCGCAGCATGAGCGGGATCATGATCAGGGTCACGGCTGTCAGCCAGATGTTCGTGTAGAGCATGAGGAACAAGGTCCCGATGATGCTTAAGGTTCCGGAAAAGAGCTGCACAAGAGTACTGCTCAGCATATTTCCGATAGTGTCCACGTCGTTTGTGAAGCGGCTCATCAGATCCCCATTGGAACTTGTATCATAAAATCTCACCGGAAGCTTCTGCATCTTTGTAAAGAGGTCTGTCCGGATCCGCACAAGGGCGCTCTGGGCAACCTCCAGCATCAGTCTTGACTGGAGATAATTTGCGATAACCCCCAGAAGATAGACGCACGCCATCATGGTCAGCCCTTTAAAAAGTCCTGCCACATTGCCGGGACTTCCGTCCGGCGGTGCAATAAATCGGTTGATGATCGGGCGCAGCATATAGGAACCGGTCAGTGTCGCCACCGTATTTACAATAACACAGAAAAATGCGATCCCCATCCGGAGCCTGTCCGCTTCCAGATAGGACAGCAGGCGCTTTAAGGCCGCTCCCGTGCTCTTGGGGCGTCCTCCGCCTCTCGGAGCCCCCGGTCCCGGTCCTCTTCCCATCCCTCTCCTTTTCGGTGCGGCTGCCACGCGTCCGGCATATCGTTTTTTCAGACTCGCTTCGCGGTCTGCCCTCGTGACACTCATACTGCCGCCTCCTCTCCTGCCCTGATGGACTGATTTCCGATCTGGGTCGTATAGATCTCGCTGTATGCCTCACAGGTCTTTAAAAGTTCCTCGTGGGTTCCGTGACCAATGATCTTTCCGTCCTCCAGTACCAGAATCTGATCCGCCTCCTGAACGGAGGAGATCCTTTGGGCGATGATGATCTTTGTGGTATCCTTGAGATCATGGTAGAGACTCTCCCGGATCTTCGCCTCCGTTGCCGTGTCAACAGCGCTGGTGGAGTCATCCAGGATCAGAATCTTCGGGCGCTTTAAAAGTGCTCTCGCAATACAGAGACGCTGCTTCTGACCTCCTGAGACGTTGACGCCGCCCTGCCCCATCTCGGTATCATATCCGTTTTTGAAGGTCTTAACGAAGGGATCTGCCTGGGCGCTCTCCGAGAACCGGATGACATCCTCCATCGGCGCGTCCTCATTTCCCCATCGGAGATTTTCCTCGATCGTTCCCGAGAAGAGGATATTTTTCTGGAGGACCATGCCAACGCCCTCACGCAGGTGTTTTAAAGAGTATTCTTTGACGTTCACGCCGTCGACAAGGACTTCGCCTCCGGTCACGTCATAGAGTCTCGGGATCAGCTGCACGAGGGAGGTCTTTCCGCTTCCCGTGGAGCCGATGATCCCGATGGTCTGTCCCGGTTCTGCCGTAAAGGAGATTCCTTCCAGAACGAGATCCTTTCTCCCGTTCTCTCCGCTGTAGCCAAAGCTTACATTCTTAAACTCCACACGGCCTTCCGTGACTTTTTTATCCTTATTTTTCGCATGATCATCATTTAAGCCGATCTCCGTGTCGAAGATCTCATTGATCCGCTTCATGGACGCGCTGGCACGGGAGCTCTGTAAGAATACCATGGAAAGCATCATGAGGGACATCAGGATCTGAACGATATACGTCGTAAACGCGGTGAGATCCCCCACCGGCATCTTTCCGGCAATGATGATATTTCCTCCATACCAGACGACAGCCAGTGTCGTCACGTTCATGGCAAACGTCATCACCGGCATCGTGGCGATCACGATCCGGAGCGCACGGAGGCTGCTCTCCTTTAAGTCGTCATTTAATTTACTGAATTTTTCGATCTCATGATCCTCCCGGACGAAGGATTTCACTACCCGGACATTCGTCAGGGATTCCTGGATCCCGGAATTCAAACGGTCCAGTCTCCTCTGCATCTCCCCAAAGCGCGGGAATGCAGTCTTTAAGATCAGAAGGATCGCCGCGAGAAGAAGCGGGATCACGATGAGGATGATGACCGCAAGCTGACGATTCATCATAAACGCCATGATCAGGGCGCCGAGGAACATTCCGGGCGCTCTAAGCGCCATGCGGAGCCCCATCATCAGGACATTCTGAACCTGCTGGACATCGTTCGTGAGCCTCGTAACGAGAGAACCGGTGCTGTAGTCGTCGATATTCTCAAAGGAGAACTGCTGGACCTTCCTGAAGAGGTCGTTTCTCATGTCACTGGTAAAGGAGATGGACGCCTTCGCGGAAAAGTAGGCGCCGAGGATCCCGCCCACCGCCATAAAAAGGACAGTCAGGACCATCAGCGTCCCCATCTTTCCGATATAGGCAACATTTCGACTTGCGACACCGTTGTTGATGATCATGGACATAAATTTCGGGAGCATGACCTCTCCCGCCACCTCGGTGAGCATCATCAGCGGACCGACCACAAAGGCACTGAGATACGGGGTGATGTATTTTTTGTATCGTTTCAATTCTGTTGTTTCCTTTCTGGTCAGATCTGCATTCGTTGGATTCTTCCGTTGCTGTTTATCACGCATCTTCCTTCGGAAGTTTTCTCCTCACGATATAGAAGCAGATCATATGGGCCGTCGCCGTGACGATCCAGGTAAACGGATAGGATAAGTATAACACTGTCAGGTTATGGTATACCTGAAACACCGTAAAGATCCAGACGATCCGGAGTCCACACGCTCCCAGAAGGGAGACGCACATCGGCATAACGGAGTATCCGAGACCGCGGATGCTGCCCACCATCGTATCCATGATCCCACAGAGGAAATATGTCGTTCCAAAGACCACAAGTCTTCTCATTCCGTATACAATGACCTCCGGGTCTGAGGAATAGATCCGGATCAGGGCATGTCCGCAAAGATAAGCCGGGATTCCCATCCCGAGTCCCACTGCCGTCACAACGCCGAGGCAGGTAACCATGATCCGGTTGATCCTCGAATACTTTTTGCCGCCGAAGTTCTGGCTCGTGAAGCTTAAGTTTGCCTGATAAACCGCATTCATGGCGTTATAGATGAATCCCTCAATATTCTGGGATGTCGTATTTCCTGCCATTGCGACAGAACCGAAGGAATTGACAGAGGACTGGATCAGAACATTGGAAATAGAAAATACTGCGCCCTGCATCCCCGCCGGAAGGCCTACCTGAATGATCTGACGGAATTTTGAGCGGTGGATCTTCAGATCTTTTAAATGAAGCTTCAGACCGCCCTCGCTCTCCAGCAGGCAAAGGATCACCAGACACGCCGAGATCGCCTGAGAGATCGCGGTCGCCAGAGCAACTCCCGCCACATCCATCTGGAACATGATCACAAAAAAGAGGTTTAAGACCACATTGATCACACCCGCCGCCGTAAGGAAATACAGCGGGCGCTTCGTGTCTCCCACCGCGCGGAGGATCGCGCTTCCAAAGTTGTAGATCATATTCGCAGGCATGCCGATAAAGATGATCCGCATATAAATCGTAGATTTATCGATCACATCGTCCGGAGTTCCCATGAGTTCCAGCATTGGCCTCGAGAGAAGCTGACCCACAATGATCAGAAAAAGACCGCTGACGATGCTGAGTGCCATGGCCGTGTGGATCGTATCCTGCACGTCTTTTTCCCGCTTCGCTCCATAATATCTCGCCACGATGACATTGACACCCACGGACAGTCCGATAAAGATATTGATCATCAGGTTGATCAGCGCCGTTGTGGAACCCACCGCCGCCAGAGACTGGCTGCCCGCGAAACGTCCCACAACGATAACATCCGCAGCGTTGAACAGAAGCTGCAGGATTCCGGAAAAGATCAGCGGAATCGTAAAGGTGAGCAGTTTTCCGAGGATCGGACCGCTGCACATGTCCATTTCGTAATTTTTCTTCATAATACTCCTTTTTCCCGTATCTGTATTTTCTTTCCGGCAGCATCCGGAAAGAAAAGCAGACTGGCATTTCCCGCCCCTGTCCGTCTGCTCATTCTATCCACGGCTGCTCCCGGTGCCGGAATGCGTAAGGCACATTCCTTTTATCTATTACGCAAATTATAGACGATTTTTACAAATAATGCAATCCTGCCGCAACACGCTTCAGTCCTCGAGGACATACGCCCGGAAGAGACCGGACCACGGATTTCCGATAATATAGCAGGTGTAGGCTCTTCCAGCACGGACGTTGACGTTGAAGGTGAGAAGCGGATTCGCCACAGTGCAGGTCGGGCAGGAAACGCCGACGATGGAGGAAAGGACAAGGACCGGAAGCTCGCCTAAGGCTGAAACTGCATACTGGGAACCTGTCACAAAGAAGGTATAGGTTCCGCTGGATGTCTGTTTATAGCTCGTCACTTCCTTGTATCCGATCCCCGCAAATGCTGTCTGGTTGTTGAAGGTCCGCACATCGTAGCTGGATCCCGCGTAGGACATGTTCGCTACACGGAGACAGCCGTAACCTGCCGGAACGTTCGTGCAGCCCATGTCGGAAACACGGGTCAGGGACACTCCGGATACTGTGTCTAAGATCACCATCGTGAGTCTCTCACCGGACACAAAGGCAATCGTCTGCTGATAATAGATCTGACCGTTGGTCCTGCGCACAGTGACGGTGTGGAATCCGTCCGTCACGCGGATATAAGAAGAAATCGTGGCAAATTCAGAACCGGAAAAGATATTCCGGCCATCGATATAGACATCCAGAGTTCGGCCTGATGTGCTGGCATTTAAAAACCGGACTCTGCTGTAGTAATTTCCTCCTGAGACCGTCGGATATGTGACCGGAAAAGAAATCGTTGGAAAGCCCGGGCGTCCGATGGTATTGTCGGGATAGACAGGGCGTCCGCCAGACGGCGCGACCGGTGTCGTTGGGATTCCAGCGAGATCGTCATCCCCAGGATAAACAGGTCTTCCGCCCGGTGAAGCGATGGGCGGCACAGGGATTCCCGCAAGATCATCGTCTCCCGGATAAACAAAAACTCCTCCTAATGGCTCGGCCGGTGTCTCCGGTACATTTGCGTCGTTCTTCCCTGCCACAACCTCCGCCGTATTCTCCCCCGACGGCTCCGGCATTGATGTTGGATTCTCTGGCATATTAACACCTCAATATCTTTTTTACTACAAAATATGAAAGCAGAACGGAAAGTGTTCCCTGCACGTGTTTGAACCTCCATGAGCTTTCCGAGGAATTGATCTTTTTGTATGAAAAATTTATTCAAATTTTTTTGTTTTTATCGTTGACAAACCTGTTGATCCATGATACTATATTGGAGGTTCAAAAAACACAGTAAATGTGTTCGCTGCCTTGGCTCAGCTGGTAGAGCGTCGCCTTGGTAAGGCGGAGGTCGGCAGTTCAAATCTGCTAGGCAGCTTAAACCATGAGGCTTTCCGGAATATCCGGGAAGCCTTTTTTCGTGTTACAGGGGATTCCCCCTCTTTCAGGTGGTGAGTACTTGCAGGAAATCCTCCTCGCGCAAAAAAGACCCGCGGAGCTCTCTCCACAGGTCTTTTTATCATAATCAAAATATTAAATTCTACGCCTTCGCCAGTCTCTGTCTCACGATCTCATACGCGAGAACGCCTGTCGCAACGGACGCGTTCAGGGAATCAATATCGCCCTTCATCGGGATCGACGCGATCATATCACACTTTTCCTTCACAAGACGGCTCACGCCCTCTCCCTCATTTCCAATCACGAGACCGATCGGTCCGGTAAGGTTTAAGCGGTACATGCTCTCTCCGCCCATATCGGCGCAGACGAACCAGATGCCGCGTTTCTTTAAATCCTCGATGGTCGCCGCCATATTGGTGACCTTCGCGACCGGTGTATAGTTCAACGCACCCGCGGAAGTTCTCGCAACCGTCGCGGTAAGTCCCACCGCGCGGCGTTTCGGAATGATCACGCCATGAGCGCCCGCAAGGTTCGCGGTACGGATGATCGCTCCAAGGTTGTGCGGATCCTCAATTCCGTCAAGCAGGAACAAAAACGGCGGTTCGCCCTTCTCTTCCGCAATTTTCAAAATATCTTCCACTTCAGCGTACTCGTAAGCAGCGGCATACGCCATCACGCCCTGATGGTGTCCCGTCTCGGACATAGAATCCAGACGTTCCTTCGGAACAAAATTTACGATCGTGTCATGCTTTTTCGCCTCTCTCACGATCGTGCGCACCGGTCCGTCCTGACATCCGTCAAGGACAAACAGCCGGTCGATGGTCTTTCCGGAGCGGAACGCCTCCAAAACAGCGTTGCGCCCTTCAATCGTCAGTTCTTCATATCTCATCGGAGTTCTCCTCTTTTTGTTTTTCCATATCGCCGGAGTCAGCTTTTCCGGTCTTTGTCATCGCCAGCGCCACAAGATCCACCATTCGCTCCGTTCTTCCGGACAGGTAAAGATATCCCATCAGAGCCTCAAAGCCTGTCGCCATCCGGTAATCCTTCATCGTTGCATTCTTGGCCATAGAGAAAGACTTCGCGTTTCTTCCCCGTTTGTAGACCGCATGCTCCTCCTCGGTCAGGTCACCCTCGATGGCCATCAGGAATTCTGCCTGGGCTGCAGCCTTCACAAGAGCCGAAGACTTCTTGTGAAGCTTATTTACCTGCATATTTCCTTCGCTGACCACGATGGTACGGATCAGGATCTCGTAAGCCGCATCACCGAGATAGGCGAGCACAAGCGGAGAGTACTGGCCTGCATCCGTATCCTTTAAGTGGAATTTTTCCTTTAAAAGCATTAAGCTCTCTTCCATTTTACGCCCTCTCTTGTGTCCTCGAGGACGATTCCCATGTCGAGAAGTTTTCCTCTGATCTCATCGGCAAGGGCAAAGTTCTTTGCCTTTCTCGCTGCCTGTCTCTGGGCGATCAGGTCCTCCACCTCAGAGTCAAGGACTTCCGCCTTCTTTTCTGTAATGATCCCCATTACGTCGCAGAGTCTCTGGATCTCATTCTTCATCCAGGAAACATACTCCTTTGTGCTTGCCCCGGAGACTGTGGAGTTGGAGAGTTTGATAAGCTCGAAGATCGCAGAGATCGCGTCCGCGGTGTTGAAATCATCATCCATCGCCGCCTCATACTTTACGACAAGCTCCATTGCCTTCTTCTGGTTTTCCAGTTCTTCCGCTGTCATTGTGCCGCCGACTGCCTTTACCTCCGCCTCACGGAGTTTTTCCATACCAGTGAGGATTCTCTCAAGACCGTTCTTGGAGGCTTCCATTAAGTCCGCGCTGAAGTTTAACGGACTTCTGTAATGTGCGCTCAGCATAAAGAAACGGAGCACCTGAAGATCGTATTTTTCGCTGATCTCACGGACGGTAAAGAAGTTTCCGAGCGATTTTGACATCTTCTTATTATCGATATTTAAGAACGCGTTGTGCATCCAGTATTTCGCGAAGGGCTTTCCGTTTGCCGCCTCACTCTGGGCGATCTCGTTCTCATGGTGTGGGAAGATCAGGTCCTCGCCGCCCGCATGGATATCGATCTCATCGCCGAGGTATCTCTTTGCCATAACGGAACACTCGATGTGCCAGCCCGGACGGCCCTCGCACCACGGGGACTCCCAATACGGCTCACCCTCTTTTTTCGGTTTCCAGAGAACGAAGTCATTCGGGTCCTGCTTACCCTCCTCACCGGTTACCTTGATCTCACGGAATCCGGACTGGAGATCGTCAATATTCTTATGAGAAAGCTTTCCGTAATCTTTAAATTTCCGGACACTGTAATAAACTGTTCCGTCAGCAGCCACATAGGCGTAACCTTTTTCAATCAGGGTGCTGATCATATTCAGCATGCCGCAGATCTCTTCTGTCGCCAGCGGGTTCTTTGTGGCAGGCTCGATATTCATGCCTTCCATATCCTTTTTGCACTCAGCGATATAACGCTTGGAGATCGTCTCGGCATCAACGCCCTCCTCGATGGCTTTTTTGATAATCTTATCATCGACATCCGTGAAGTTGGATACATAATTTACATCGTATCCTTTATATTCAAAGTACCGTCTTACCGTATCAAATACGATCATCGGTCTTGCGTTTCCGATGTGGATAAAGTTGTAGACGGTTGGTCCGCACACGTACATTTTTACTTTTCCCGGCTCTACCGGAACGAACTCTTCTTTTCTCTTTGTGAGTGTATTGTAGATCTTCATAACTTAAGCTCCTTCATATATCTTTCTGTCCGAATTTTCCTGCCATGCAGCTTTGCGTAATGCACTTTTACTATCATCAAAGTAAACAGGCGCTTACTTCCGCATTCATTTATTACTGCTGTCTACAGCCCGGACAGCCCCCGCATCCGCCGGAAATAATTCCAACGCGGTCCTCCGGCGCGTAATCCGCCACCGAACTTAAAAGGGCGATCGCCTGAGCGGAGATTCCCTCTCCGGTACCGGTAAATCCAAGCCCTTCTTCCGTCGTCGCTTTCACGCTTACCTGTTCTTTTTCGATCCCTAACGCCGCCGCGATATTTTCCGCCATCTGCGGGCGGTACGGCAAAAGCTTCGGTCTCTGGGCGATCACGGTGGAATCGATATTTTCGATCATATATCCGTTTTCCTGCAGGATCTTCCCGACTTCCTTTAAAAGCGCGATGCTGGAAATTCCTTTATATCTCTCGTCCGAATCCGGGAAGTGCTGGCCGATATCGCCGAGGGCGGCGGCCCCCAAAAGTGCGTCCATCACAGCATGAACAAGGACATCTGCGTCAGAATGACCCAAAAGTCCTTTTTCATAGGGAATGTCCACGCCTCCAATAATCAGCTTTCTTCCTTCTACGAGACGATGTACATCATATCCCTGTCCGATTCTCATAGAATCTCCTCCTATATTTCTTATGAGCCGATCACGCGCATCCGTTTCGGGATACAGCGCACCGCCAGATTCTCCTGACACATACAGCTCTCACCGTCCACGTGGACCGCCAGCGGGCGTGCAAGGTGAATCTCCGCCTCACTGCACTCAAAGACACGGATCCCCCGCTCTTTTCTCCGGACCCCCATCACAAGGTCTCTTAAGATCGGGATCATCTTCGTCTTTCTCGCACTGTTTCCAACGTAAACGGTCATTTTTCCGTCATCATTTAAAATCCCGCCGTTCTTCTTTTTCTTCTCTTCCCGGCGTACCATAAACGTGATGAAATATATATGATTAAACTCCACTTTCTGCGTCCCGTCAAGCAAAATATATCCTTTTGTCGGCTTTGCAAGAAAAAGCTGCTTTAATCCGATCCCAAAACGAAGGATTTTTGTCAGATGAAGCCTCGTCATCTGGTTTCTCACAGGGCAGCATAAGAGATTGTGGCACAGTGCCGCGTCGAGTCCGATCCCACAGCGTCCGGCAAATCTGCGGCTCACGATCTCCTCGTTTCCGAACGTGATAACGCCATAGTCCAGCATCCTGTAATATTTCGGGTGAAGGATCCGCCTCGCCTGACGGTCCACCTTCCAGAAAGACTGGAATCCCTTCGAGAGTGCATTCCGGAATCCCGCCGGGACATAGCCGAAGGTCAGGAGTCCCTTAAAGGAGACACCGTTTAAGACCTCATTGTAGGTACCTTCGCCGCCGACGATCACGATCACCTTCGCTTCATCCTTTTCCGCCGTCAGTACTCTCGCGATCTCCGCCGCATCCCCTTGATGTTCCGTAAAAAAGACACGGTATTCCTGACTGTTCATTTCCAGCTGATGTTCCAGTCGTTTCCAGATCCGGTATCCTCTTCCAGCACCGGCACCGGGATTTACGATAAACTGATACATAACGTCCTCCGAATCTTATATGTTCAGAATTTTCCGTGCAGCCATACATATCCTGACCGTGTCAGCGCCATATGGCATACGATATAGACTATAGTATATCACATAACCGCTAAAAAAAGGCTAAATTTTTTCTAAACTTCGTGCAAGCGCACCGCGATACATTACTGTTCATGCCATGCGCAGACAGCAACTGATTTTGCCGATGCTTCGCATTCCAAATCAGCAAAATCCCTACCCGTGTACCGGGCACATCCGCGCCAAAACGTAAGAAAATAGTAAACACCTCTTCCTTGTCAGACAATATTGGTATCGATTATAATAAAAGCAGATATAAAAGGCAAAGCTAACTGATTTTTATGAATCTAAGTTCTGAAAGGAGGTCTCTGGTATGAAAAAAAGAATGCATGTTGAGCTTTTCATGCTGCTGTTCTACATGATTTTTGCAGTCACAGCACTTCCGATCACCGCGAAAGCTGATGTGGGTCCAAAGCCCTCGGTGCGCATCCAGTTCAAAAATATGGGCGATGACCTGTGCTACGGCACACTGCTTTCAAGGGAGAAGCATGCAGGACCTGCGCGAGTCTGGGACGGCACCGCCAGACTCGCGCAGCTCTATGATCTTGACCGGAGCATATGGAAAGCATTTGTAGATTACAAAGATCCTGACGGATATTATTTCCTGCAGAGGGGCTGGACGGTTAGCGAAACAGGCGAGATCGCGTGGACCTATTATCCACCTGAGAATTTTAAGATTCTCCTTTATTATCCGGAAACCGAGACCTTTGTTTCAAGCGGAAGCTATGAGCGTTATGCATTTGATACCTATTACACCGTTGACATGGAGGGCGTCCGGATCGGATCCGTGGAATACAATGAGGACCTGAGCACAAACGAGCGGATCAACGCGTATCGTTCCTATAATTATCGAAAGGAGCTTTTATCGCTCGCGGTCCGTATTCTTCTTACGATCGCAATTGAAATGGCCGTCGCATTGTTATTCGGCTTCCGGCAGAAAAAGCAGCTGCAGATCCTTGCGCTTGTAAATATCACGACACAGCTTCTCTTAAATCTGCTTCTCAATATCATTCATTACAATGCCGGTCCGTTGGCCTTTATCACAAGCTATGTCTTTTTTGAGTTCATAGTCTTTGCGCTGGAGGCAGTTCTGTATTGCAGATTTCTGAAGAAAGTGTCCCTAAAAAAGGAAAACGAGTACTACGTTCTCTATTCATTCATCGCGAATTCAGCATCATTCTGGGTCGGATATTATCTTGCGACAGTATTACCGGGAATCTTTTAAGTGAAAATCCAGACACCAACAGAGCCTTCCATATGTTTGCAAGATCATTGCAGATGTTCTTTTCTGTTTGGTACAGCAGAAAATTTCAGAAAAATTATTATAATTAAAAAAATCCCGGGAACCTTCTCAGATTCCCGGGATTTTCAATCGTAGCGGAAGGGAGATTTGAACTCTCGACACCACGGGTATGAACCGTGTGCTCTAGCCAACTGAGCTATTCCGCCATGATCAATATGATATTTTTCATATAAATGGGACCTATAGGGCTCGAACCTATGACCCTCTGCTTGTAAGGCAGATGCTCTCCCAGCTGAGCTAAGATCCCATTAAGTAGCGGAAGGGAGATTTGAACTCTCGACACCACGGGTATGAACCGTGTGCTCTAGCCAACTGAGCTATTCCGCCATAACATATGTATTTTCATATAAATGGGGCCTATAGGGCTCGAACCTATGACCCTCTGCTTGTAAGGCAGATGCTCTCCCAGCTGAGCTAAGACCCCATTGCTTCCGTCTGACGTTTCCGTCAAGCGCGATTGCTTTGACAGTTTAACCTATTTTTTCGAAATTGTCAACAGTTTTTTGAAATTTTTTTGTAATGGATTTTTCCTGTTCTATCTACACGATTTTAAAAAAAGACTGACATCTCCTATTTTTCTCTTGCATTCCCAATACATCTTGTTTATAGTATAGTGTATAAGAATCCGATTCGCGGATTCCAATAATATGAACCTGTACAGGAGGGATTGCAATTATGCCAAGAGGAAGAAAGAAAGCTGACATTGCTCCGCAGGATCTTTTAAATGAGGTCCTTGCTTCTATCGCAGAGACAGAGCAGAAATTAAAAGCATTAAGAACTCAGAAAAAGGACATTGAAAAACAGATCGAGGCCAAAGAAATGGCTGAATTATACGCGATCGTAAAAGAGAAGAACATGTCCATCGAGGATGTAAAAACGAAACTCGGCGCAGAATAAGTCTCGCACTTCTGTCTGAACATAAAAGGAAGATCCACATTTCCCGGATACCGAGGATGCGGATCTTCCTTTTTTTCTATTTTACCTGTTCCACGAAACTATCGGATCCACGCAGATCTCAGGCAGATCCCGATCATTCTAATTCTTTTAAGATCGACTCCCCGATCATATTCTCCGTTTTTTTAAGCCCGAAGTTATCGAGCACCGTCGCGCCGATGACACCGAAGGTCTTCTGTTCCTCAAACATTCCCTTCTCTTTCATAGACGGGGAGTAGGCAATAAACGGAACCTTTTCTCTCGTATGGTCTGTTCCCGTGTAAGTCGGATCATTTCCATGATCCGCCGTGATCATCAAAAGATCATCTTCCCGGAGGTTTTCAAGGAGTTCGCCAAGCTTCGCATCAAAGCGCTCCAGCTCTTCCCCATATCCCACCGGATTTCTCCTGTGTCCCCAGAGGGCATCGAAATCCACGAGATTCACAAAGCAGAGTCCCTTGAAATCCTTATCTTTGCAGATCTCAATAGTCTGTTCCATTCCATGGACGGAGCTCTTGGATCGGAATGCCTCCGTGATACCCTGTCCGTCGAAGATATCCCGAATCTTTCCGACAGAGATCACATCGTACCCGTTATCCTTTAAGACATCAAGTGCCGTCGTCCCAGTAGGCTTTAGCGCATAGTCGTGGCGGTTGCTGGTGCGGACAAATTCCCCTTTTTTCTTTCCGATATACGGTCTCGCGATCACACGTCCGACGCGCCACTCTTCTTTCATCGTGATCTCCCTCGCGATCTCACAGCAGCGGTACAGCTCATCAAGACCAAAGGTCTCCTCATTTCCGCAGATCTGTAGAACGGAGTCCGCAGAAGTATAGACGATCATATGCCCGGTAGCGATCTCCTCCTCACCAAGCTCATCTAAAATCTCTGTTCCGCTGGCGCTCTTATTGCCGATCACCTTGTGGCCGGTGCGCTTTTCCAGCTCATCGATCAGTTCCTTGGGAAATCCATGATCCGTAAACGTTTTAAACGGCTTTGTCGTATAGATCCCCATCATTTCCCAGTGACCCGTCATCGTATCTTTGCCGTTACTTGCCTCTGAAAACTTTGTAAAACGGCCGGTCGGTGCCTCCATTGGAGCAACCCCCTTTAACGGTCTGAGATTTGCAATCCCCAGCTTCTGAAGATTTGGAATATGGAACTCTTTCATATGCTCCGCGATATGTCCCAAAGTGTCCACACCCACATCCCCAAATTTTTCAGAATCCGGCATTGCTCCAGTTCCGAGGGAATCGATCACAATCGTAAAAATCCTATTGTATTTCGTCATCCAAATCTACCCCTTTCTTTTTCGCCTGGAGAACCAGACGGCTTGTTCCGAGTCGGTCCGCGCCAAGAAGCACGAACTCCTCCGCATCGTTAAAATCTGCGATTCCACCTGCTGCCTTGATCTTCTTTCCGGTAGCCATGTGAGCCTTCATAAGCGCCACATCCGGCTTTGTTGCCCCTGCAATGGAAAACCCAGTGGATGTCTTAATAAAATCCGCTTCTGAGGCAGATACGACCTCACACATCTTCACCTTCTCTTCCTCTGTCAGAAGACAGGTCTCGATAATTACCTTCAAGATATGATCACCGCAGGCTTTTTTTAATTCATTGATCTCTGCAAGGACCTTATCGTACTGTCCCATTCTGACCCAGCCGATATTGATCACCATGTCGATCTCCTTCGCTCCGTCCTTCAGCGCCTCTTTTGCCTCAAACACTTTCACCGCCGTCGTATGATAACCGTTTGGAAATCCGATGACGGTACAGACAGGCTTCTTTTCCCCCAGGTACTCCGCCGCCTGTTTAACAAAGGACGGAGGGATACAGACAGACGCGGTCTCAAATTTTACCGCGTCATCGCAGATCTCTTTGATCTGTTCCCAGGTCGACGGCTGTTTTAATAGTGTATGGTCTACTTTCCTTAAAATATCTCTGTAAGTCATAGTTTTCTTCTGATATTTCCTTTCTGGGCATTCTTCTCTATTTTCGCAAATATTTTCCGTATCGTCCCCACTCAGGTCCGGGCCAGTTTTCTCTACATTTACAGTTTTCTCCGTTCTTCTGTTTATTTCAACGCCTTTCCTGTAAACCCCAACGGCAGAAGTTCTTTCAGAAGGTATTCCCGGATCTCCCCGGCTCCATTCATCAGAACGATCCTGAAGGTCTCCGGATCGCAGAATTCCGTCATCACCTGACGACAGACACCACAGGGCGGGCAGAAATCTCCCGGCTCGTTTTCCTTTGGGCCGCCAACAATGGCGATGGCGCGGAATCTCATATTTCCCTCGCTGACCGCCCGAAAGATCGCCGTCCTCTCCGCACAGTTTGTCGCGGAATAGGCCGCATTTTCAATATTGCAGCCGCGAAAGACTGTCCCATCCTCACAGAGCAGCGCCGCACCCACAGCAAAGCCGGAATACGGACAGTAGGACTGTTTTCTTGCTTTTAAAGCTTCCATCACAAGCTCTTTATTTTCCATGATTTTCCTCCCTTCCGGTTCGGAAATCCGAATAGTTTTTCTTCTTTAAACATACCATAAACTCGAAACAATGTCAAAACTCTTACTGCATGCTTAACTTTCTAACGCCTTTCTTACATTTCGATAAAAATTCGTCAAAGGGGGTTGAAACCCACTTTTTAACGTGCTATAATTTGGCAACGCAAGGGAAATATGACAAAAGTATTACAAAACAGGAATCCAAAGAAACAGCCTGTTCAGAAAGCAAAGGAGGTCATCCTTTTGAAAAAGCTGATAAGAAAATATGGACACGTATGGATGCTGTCCTACGCATTCATCTACCTGCCCTGGTTCGCAAAGCTTCAGGAAAACATCAATAAACCTTACCACGTTATGCACACAGCCCTCGATGACAGGATCCCGTTTGAGGAGATCTTTATCGTCCCTTACCTGATGTGGTTCTTATATGTGTCAGCGGCGATCGCATTCTTCTTTTTTAAGAACCGCGATGACTATTACAGGCTCTGCACCTTCCTTTTCACAGGAATGACGATCAGTCTTCTCGTCTGCACCCTGTTCCCGAACGGAACAGATTTCCGTCCGGCGATCGATCCGGATAAGAATATTTTCTGTTATCTGGTATCGAAGCTCTGGAGCATCGATCCGTGTATCAATGTTTTCCCGAGTATCCACGTTTATAACTCCGTTGGTGTCCATATCGCGGTCTGCCACAGCGAAGAATTAAAGAAACATCCGATGATCGTCCGTGCATCCGGCGTTCTGATGGTTCTGATCTGTCTGGCTACCATGTTCTTAAAGCAGCACTCCGTGATCGATGTTGTGGGCGCACTTCTCATGGCTTCCGTGATCTATCCAATCGCATACGCGCCGGAGACAGAGAAGAAGAAAAAGTACGAGACGAGCTTTTAGCTTTAACAGCCGTACAAATAATAACGTCAGCACAAGCAGGATGGGTTTTTGACTGTCCTGCTTTTTTACTGACTTTTTTTACTGACTCTTTTTCTGACCTGCAGCACTTTTTCTGACGTAATCCGCATCTTATACTTCGATCTGTCACAGTCTTTTATGGAAAAACAGCTGTCCTCCCCGCCCAGCATACATCAGGCTAAAAGAACAGCTGTCTTCATTTCTTTTACTTATTACTTTCTATATCCAGTCGTGAAATCCACCACATTCCGGTACGGTGTTCCGTTCGCCCAGGCAGACAGGTTTGCTCCCGCGATCTTCACGATTCTCTCAAATGTCTCCGCAAGATAGAAATTTCCGGCCACATGAGGCGTGATCACGAGATTTCCAAGATCCCAGAGCGGACTGTCTGCCGGAAGCGGCTCCGGCTCCGTCACATCGAGACCGCAGCCGCCGAGATGGCCTTCTTTTAAGACTTTGTAAAGTCCATCCGGATCGATGGCGTTGCCCCGGCCCACATTGACCAGGTACGCGCCCTTTTTCATCAGACGGAGTCTTCTCTCGTCCATAATGTGGTTTGTCGCTGCCCCGCCCGGAAGAACCATGGCAACGATATCCGCCCGGCCTAAAAGGCTGTCAAGATCGTCCATCGTATGCTGTTCATCCAGGTAATCCGGCTTCTCCCGATCCGTGCGGCGCACACCGATCACATGGGCACCAAGAGCATGGACCTTTCTCGCATAGTCGCCGCCGATATCACCGAGGCCAAGGACAAGGATCGTGGAACCTTCCACGGAAATGATGTTTCCCATGGCTTTCCATACATGTTCCACCTGATTCGCATGATACTGATTCAATCGTCTGATCAGATCAAAAGTCAGTCCCAGCATATGCTCGGATACCGCCAGTCCGTAAGCGCCTGTGGCGTTTGCGAGAACTGCCTGCTTCGGCATTACTCCGGCCTTGATGTAGAGATCTGCTCCTGCGGAATTCAACTGGAGCAGTTCCAGTTTTTTCGCCCCTGCGATCAGGGACGGATCCACATTTCCGATGATCACGTTTGCCTGCTCTACGTCCGCCTTTGTGACCTCTTTGCCGTCCACATAACGGACGCAGCAATTTTTATCGCCGGAGGCAGCTCTTTCCTCAAGGAACTTTTTGTGCTCCTCATTTACCGGGATCACCACCAGAATATTCTTCTCTAAATCCTCCATGTATGATCCTCCCCGATCGGCCTTGTCGCTTCTTTCAGCCACTCGTTTTCCTCGTCAGTCAGATACGGGGAAAGCTTCTCATAAACCTCTTTATGGTATGCGTTCAGATTTCTCACATCGGACGGCTCCATCACGGAAATATCCACAGCGTCGAGATCGATCGGCGCGAACGTCAAGTTCTCGAAGCACATGAACTGACCATACCCGTTCTTCTCCGCTTTTCTGCAGAGGGACAGGTTTTCAGTGCGGATCCCGTGGCTGCCCTCGATGTAAAGGCCCGGCTCGTCGGATGTGAGCATTCCCTCTTCCAGAACGCAGGAATCCTGACGTTCCGGGACAATGCGCCAGCGGATGCCGTTCGGGCGCTCATGGACGGCGGATAAGAATCCGACTCCGTGTCCCGTTCCGTGATTAAAGTCCAGACCTCTCTCCCAGAGCGGTCCCCTCGCGAGATAGTCCACGTTTAATCCGCGGCAGCCGTATAAGAATTTCGCGTTCATCAGGCGGAGCATTCCCATCATAACCAGAGTAAAGTGTTCCTTCATCTCCTCCGTCACATTTCCGATGGCGATAGTTCTTGTGACATCCGTGGTTCCCTCATAATACTGTCCGCCGGAGTCCACCAGATAGAAACCGTCTGTTCCGACAGGGCTCTCCTGCTCTTTCGTCGCATGATAATGGCACATTGCGGCATTGGAACCGAACGCGGAGATCGTTGTGAAGCTCGGTCCGAGGTAGCCTTCCCCGGCCTTCCGGTAATCTTCCAGACGTTCCGCGGCTTCCGTCTCTGTGAGAGCCACTTTTCCGGCGTTCTTCTTCATCCAGTACAGGAATTTTGTCAGTGCCACACCGTCCTTTAAATGGGCTTTGCGGAGATTTTCCATCTCCACCGGGTTCTTCACCGCCTTCATATAAGAAGTCGGGTTCATAGCCTCCACAACACGGTTCGATGCGTCAATTTTCTTATAGAGGGCAAAATTCACCTTCTCCGGCTCTAAGAGGACGGTCTCATTCTTAAGCTCTGCCACAGCGCCGTAGATCGCGTCATATTTTTCGATCAGGACGTGATTGTTCTCAAAATACGCGTGAAGTTCCGGCGAGAACTTTCTGCTGGCGATAAAGAGTCTCGCCGTATCTTCCGTGATCAGGGCAAATGCCGGGGCGAGGACGTTTCCATCATCGGAGTTCTTTCGGATATTAAAGAGCCATGCCACATCGTCAAGGCTTGATAAGATATGCACGGTCGCATTCTTCTCCTTCATGGCAGCCCTGAGGCGGGAAAGCTTTTCCGCTACAGTCTCACCGGCGTATTTCACATCCAACGCCCATACCTCCGGTGCCGGAAGGATCGGACGTTCTTCCCATACCTCTCCTGCGAGATCATATTCCGTGGAAAGTGCTGCATGTTTTTTTGCCATCATGGACTCAAATCTTCTGCCCTGGGCCGTGTTGACCACGCGGCCATCAAAGCCCAACACGCCGCCTTCCGGCATATGGTCCATCAGGTATTCCTCGACGGTCGGCACACCCTCTTCCCCCATCGCCATCAGGCGTGTATCCTGACCTTCCAGTTCCTTTTTTGCCTGAACAAAATATCTTCCGTCTGTCCACATGCCGGAAAAAGCCTGGGTGATCACCATACTTCCCGCGGAGCCCGTGAAGCCGGACAGGAATGCACGGCATTTAAAATAGTCCTCCACATACTCGGAATCATGGAAATCAGAGGACGGAACATAATACGCGTCCACATGTCTCACGTTCATCAGGTTCCTGAGTTCTCTCAATCGTTCGTTTGCCATTATTTACCTCCATAAGCAGGAAAAGTTACCGCGCACATCTTTGTGGACCGTAACTGTTTTCCTGAATATTTAATACCGGTCTGGCTTGCGCCGCCGGGTCGTTCTCATAATGTTTTTGCAGGGTCGCACCTGACGGCCCATGCCTTTCAGGCCGCGTTTACGGATCGCTTACAGAAGCGGGATCCCCGCTTTCTTTGCTTCCGCGAGGACCTCATCCGGCCATAAGGAAGACTGGATCTCGCCGATGTGGGCTTTTCTTAAAAAGAACATACAGATACGAGATTGTCCGATACCGCCGCCGATGGTGTACGGAAGCTCGCCGTTTAATAATGCTTTCTGGAACGCAAGCTTTTCGCGCTCCTCGCAGCCTGCTTCCTTTAACTGCTCATGCAGGGAATTCTCATCCACACGGATACCCATGGAGCTTAACTCAAGGGCGATATCGAGAACCGGATAGTAAACGATGATATCGCCGTTTAATTTCCAGTCATCATAGTCCGGCGCACGTCCGTCATGGGGCTCTCCGGATTTTAACTTTCCGCCGATCTGCTCAATAAATACAGCGCCGTGAAGCTTTACGATCTCGTACTCCCTCTGCTTCGGGGTGAGATCCGGATAACGATCCTCAAGCTCCTGGGAAGTGATAAACTCAATATGTTCCGGGAGAACGTGGCCGATATAGTCGTACTCGTACGCCATATAGTCCTCCGTGATCTTTAACGCTTTATATACGGCGCGGACCGTCTCTTCGAGGGTCTCGCGGGTTCTCTCCTCTTTTGTGATCACCTTTTCCCAGTCCCACTGGTCCACATAGATGGAGTGGATGTTGTCGGTATCCTCGTCGCGGCGGATCGCGTTCATATCGGTGTATAAACCTTCGCCCGGCTCAAAACCGTACTGTTTTAATGCGTAACGTTTCCATTTCGCCAGAGAGTGAACGATCTCTGCCTGTCTTCTGCCCTCTTTGATATCAAACGCCACCGGGCGTTCCACACCGTTTAAGTTATCATTTAATCCGGATTCCGGTGTTACAAATAACGGGGCGGAAACTCGGGTCAGGTTTAACTGCTTTGTAAGTTCCTTCTGGAAGAAATCCTTCACGATCTTGATCGCGATCTGCGTCTCCTTCAGGTTAATATCCGGAGTATAACCGGCTGGTACAATAAAATTCATCGTCGTGCTCACCTTTCTATGCAGCATCCCATTTTCTGTCTTTTTCGATGCCGTAAAATGCTCTGGCTGCGGCATCTCCTTCACGCTTATGCTGCTGGTATCCATCATACCATTATTTTGGAAAAAATGGAAGAAAAAAGTACTCTGGTTCCGTTCCTATGAGAGCACCCAGCTTCCCAGCCATTCCAGCCATCGTCCGGAGAACGCTTTCTTTACCGGATATCCTGATATTACAGGATAAAACAGGGCCGGAATTCCTCCCCACCAGATCACCGGATTTCCAAATGTCGATGCCACGCTGATCTTCCCATCTCCAAGACCGGTGTATGCGTCAAGAAGCGGCCTTCGCATCCAGATCCAATCATACCACTCGGAGCTGTACGGGTGATCAAATACCGTATTTTCATGGTATGTGAGCATCCGGACCTGATTGTCCCACATGGTTCGCAGCAGATTCCCATCTTCGTTCCACGACAGATAAGATGCCGTGTAGATCACTGCGGGAATTATAAGATATGCGGTCACGCAGATCAGAAAAAGCTGTCCCAATTCATGAAAACTGTTTCTTCCCGAAAGCTTCTTCTGTGTTCTCACCGCCGGTGTTCCATACTCCTGATATAAAAAAATAAAGAACATAACGGCGATCCCGGCGCAGGCATAGACTCCTGTCCATTTCGATGCCATCGCCGCACCGGCAGACACTCCGTTTAACACCATGAGAACACACACACGGAAGCTCAATCCCTTCTTTAATTCCTCCAGCACCAGATACATCAGATAAAAGGTCAGAAGGATAAAAAATGCCACGATCACATCGATCGTTCCGATCCTCGACAGCGTAAAATGCATAAAATCAAAGATCATAAGAGCCGAGGTAAAGGCTGCGATCCACGTATTTCCACTGATGGAGCGCATAAATGCATAGCATACAGGCACCATAAGCGTTCCCATCAAGGCACACACAATCCGCCAGCCAAACGGGGTCATCCCGAAAATCCGGATGCCAAGGCTCATCAGATATTTTCCGAGGGGCGGATGTGTGTTCTCATAGATCGGAAGTCCGTGAAGCATCTCGTATGCCGTTCTCGCATGATACACTTCATCGAACATCGTGCGGTACTCGTATGTCGTGTATTCCGGATATGCTTCCCTCTGCGCACACAAAGGAAAAAAGGACGGAACCAGCCAAGGTTCCGTCCTCTCATCGCACAGTTTTATTATTTAAAGTACTTCACACCACTCTCAAACAGCTTCAGATCCTGCTCGCCTGTGATGTTCTTTGCAACATAGTCGCCGCGTCTCTCAGCGTGACCCATCTTACCGTAGACACGTCCGTCCGGACTTGTGATACCTTCGATAGCCATGAAGGAGCCGTTCGGGTTCCAGTATTCATCCATCGTCGGAACACCGTTAAGGTCAACGTACTGGGTGGCAACCTGTCCGTTTGCGAAGAGCTTGTCGATCCACTCCTTCGGAGCTACGAAACGTCCCTCGCCGTGGGATACCGGGTTTGTGTAAACGCCGCCAAGTTCTGCGCCTGCAAGCCACGGGGACTTGTTGGAAACGACCTTTAAGTTTACCATCTTGGATACATGGCGTCCGATCGTATTGTAGGTCAGGGTCGGGGAATCCGGCTTCTGCTCTACGATCTTTCCTTCCGGAACAAGACCAAGCTTAATGAGAGCCTGGAAACCGTTACAGATACCGAGCATTAATCCGTCACGCTCATTTAAGAGCTTCATGATCTCGTCCTTTAATACCTCGTTGCGGAACGCGGTAGCGAAGAACTTTGCGGAGCCTTCCGGCTCATCACCTGCGGAGAAGCCGCCCGGGAACATAACGATCTGGGACTGCTCGATGCTCTTTCTGTAAACTTCAACAGAATCACGGATGTCCTCCGCGCTCATGTTCTTAAATACCTTTGTGATGACCTTTGCACCCGCACGCTCAAATGCCTTCGTGCTGTCGTACTCGCAGTTTGTTCCCGGGAATACCGGAATGAATACGGTCGGAGTGCCGATCTTATGATTGCAGATCACAACGTTCTCTGCCTTAAATACTTCGTTCTTAACTTCTTCTTTCTTTACCGCGCTCTCTGTCGGGAATACATCCTCGAGAGCTGCGTCCCATGTCTTTAATGCCTCATCGAGAGTGATGGAGACATTGCCGTACTCAAAGGCCGCCTTGTCGGTAACCTCACCGATGACACGGTAGCTCATCTGAAGCTCGCCGACCTTATCTGCCGGAACCTCGCAGACGATATCGCCCCATGCCGGTGCAAAGAAGTCTCTCGGATCCACATCATGCTCGATCTTAACGCCAAGGTGGTTTCCGAAGGCCATCTTGCTGACTGCCTCTGCGATTCCGTTTGCCTCTGCGGCATACGCGGAGATCACGCGGCCCGCCTTGATATCCTCATGAAGTTTATCGTATCCATCCATGATCTGGGAATAATCCGGAAGATCATAGGAATCCTTCTTGATTTCAAATACAACGATCTTGTTTCCGGCTTTCTTGAATTCCGGAGAGATCATATTCTTCGCGCTTGCAACGTCAACAGCGAAGGAGACGAGTGTCGGCGGAACGTCGATCTCTTTTCCGCTCTCCTCATCGAAGGTTCCGGACATGCTGTCCTTTCCGCCGATGGACGGAAGTCCGAAGCCGAGCTGTGCGTTGTAAGCACCGAGAAGTGCTGCGAACGGCTGGCTCCATCTTGTCGGCTCGCTGCTCATTCTGCGGAAGTACTCCTGGAATGTGAAGCGGATCTTCTTATAATCGCCGCCTGCTGCCGCGATCTTCGCAACGGATGTGAGGACCGCATAGATCGCGCCGTGGTACGGGCTCCAGCTGGAGAGATACGGATCGAAGCCGTAGCTCATCATGGTCACAGCGTCGCACTTTCCTTCGAGGACCGGAAGCTTTGCAACCATGGTCTGGATCTCGGTCTGCTGATATTTACCGCCATACGGCATCATAACGGTAGATGCGCCGATGGAGGAATCGAACATCTCAACGAGACCTTTCTGGGAGCATACATTTAAGGAGCCGAGCATCTTCAGCCATTTTTCCTTAACATCTCCCACTTCTTTCTTTTCAAACGGGGTTCCCTCGTGGTTCGGAACTTCCAGGGTCACGTCTGTCTCCTGGTGAGCACCGTTCGTATCAAGGAACGCACGGCTTAAATCAACGATGGTCTTTCCGCGCCATGTGAGAACGAGTCTCGGGCTCTCGGTAACCGTCGCAACCGTCACCGCCTCAAGATTCTCTTCCTCTGCGTAGCCTAAGAATGCGTCAACATCTTTCGGGTCAACGACAACTGCCATTCTCTCCTGGGACTCGGAAATCGCAAGTTCTGTTCCGTCAAGACCTGCATACTTCTTCGAAACCTTGTCAAGGTCGATCAGAAGTCCGTCTGCGAGCTCACCGATTGCTACGGAAACTCCGCCTGCACCGAAGTCGTTGCACTTCTTGATCAGTCTGGAAACTTCCGGACGGCGGAACATTCTCTGGATCTTTCTCTCTGTCGGGGCATTACCTTTCTGGACCTCAGCGCCGCAGACCTCGATGGATGCCTCTGTGTGCACCTTGGAGGAACCTGTCGCACCACCGATACCGTCACGGCCGGTACGTCCGCCGAGAAGAATGATCACATCGCCCGGATCGGATGTCTCACGGATCACGTTCTTTCTCGGAGCTGCCGCCATAACGGCACCGATCTCCATTCTCTTCGCAACATAGCCCGGATGGTAGAGTTCTTTTACATAACCGGTCGCAAGACCGATCTGGTTTCCGTAGGAGCTGTATCCATGAGCAGCCTCTGTAACGATCTTTCTCTGCGGAAGCTTGCCCTTTAATGTCTGATTTAACGGCTTTGTCGGGTCAGCGGCACCTGTGATGCGCATTGCCTGGTATACATAGGTACGTCCGGAAAGCGGGTCACGGATCGCGCCGCCAAGACAGGTTGCTGCGCCGCCAAAGGGTTCGATCTCTGTCGGGTGGTTATGGGTCTCGTTCTTGAAGTTTACGAGCCACTCCTCGGTCTTTCCGTCGATCTCCACCGGAACGACGATGGAGCAGGCGTTGATCTCGTCGGATACCTCAAGATCCTCTAACTTGCCCTCTTTACGGAGCTTCTTCATACCCATGATCGCAAGATCCATGAGGCATACGAACTTGTCGTCGCGTCCCTTGTAGATCTCCTTGTGGTCAGCCAGATACTGGTTGTAGGTATCCTCGATCGGCTTTTTATAGTCGCCGTCTGTGAAGGTCACATTCTTGAGTTCTGTGGAGAATGTGGTATGGCGGCAGTGATCGGACCAGTATGTATCAAGCACGCGGATCTCTGTCACGGACGGGTCTCTGTGCTCTTCGTTCTTATAGTAATTCTGGATGTGAAGGAAATCCTTGAAGGTCATTGCAAGATTTAAGGAGCTGTAAAGTTCCTTTAAGGCCGCCTCATCCATATCCTTGAATCCGTCGAAGACTGCAACGTCCTCCGGCACATCAAATACGGTGACAAGTGTCTCCGGAATCTCCTCGGACGCCTCTCTGGAGTCCACCGGGTTGATACAGAAGGACTTGATCGCTGCGATCTCCTCTGCGGAAAGCTTTCCGGAGATCACGTAGGTCATTGCGGAGCGGATCACCGGCTCCTCGTTCTCGTTTAATAACTTTACACACTGTTCTGCAGAATCGGCTCTCTGGTCAAACTGTCCCGGCAGATACTCAACGGAGAATACCACATCATCCGCGCTGTGCGGGAATGTCTCCTCAAACACATCGTCTACCGGCGGCTCGGAAAAGATCGTTCCGAGTGCCTCTTTATATACGTCCTCAGAAATATTTTCGATATCGTAGCGGACTAACACACGGACGCCCGTTACCCCTGTAATGTCAAGATAGCTCTCGATCTCCTCGCGAAGCTCTCTCGCCTTGATTGCATATTCCGGTTTTTTCTCAACAAATACGCGCTTTACGCTCATAGTCTCTCCTCCTGGAAAACGGCTTTGTCAGATGGTTTTCATTTTGCTTTAATCATAGCACAGGTTTGTGTGATTAGTAAAGTTAATATATTTAATTTATTTTATTATATACGCTTATAAATCATATCTTTGATCATCTACAGAACCTGCCACCACCCCGCTTATTCCGCATGCATGGCAGCTGAAATCCATTTCTGATGCGTTCCACAGCCAGTTCACGCTCTGATCTGCATTTTCAGATCCCAGTGGCAGAACTGTCTCTATACGATAACCTGTTGGCTTAGCTCTGTAAGCTCTGGTTGATCTTGCTCATGCTGAGCGCATCCATGGTCACCTTCATGATCTCCCGGACCTCATCTTCGGTCATCTTCATGCGCTCCGCGAGCTCGGAAAGCTTTGCCTCCCGTCCAAGCTCCTCCGCCATGGATTTCGATACCTCCTGAAGCACATTGACGCGGGCTAACATCTCCTCCTCGATATCCGCTTCCTTCTTCTGATCGTTGATGATCTCCTCCATACGGACACGGATCCGGCTCTCCAGAAGTTTTTCAAAACTACCCTCGAACCCTTCATCTGCCAGCATCATGAGCTCCAGACTGGCTTCCTGGATCAGGTCCGCCATCGGAACACCTTTGTTGATGTAATCCTGAACGAAGAACAGGGCGTTCTTTAAGTTGCCCTCGATGAGGCGCTCTCTCGCCGCCTTGTTTCCGTTCCGGATCTCGCCGAGAAGCTTTTCATTCTCCGCCTCACTACAGGGCGGGATCGCCGCGATCTCTTCCATATATACGCGGTAGATATCCTCCGCACTTAAATCGTCCTCGGAGTTGTTGAACTCGTCGTCGATCTTCGCATTCTCATTCTCATTTTCATTCTCATATCTCATTTTTTCTGCCATATTTTTCTATGATCCTCTCCGGTAACTGTTCTGTCCCTTCACAATTACCCTCTCTCAACTTATTTTTCATATCATTTTCTCCTGTTTTATTCATTTTAACAGGGTTTCCCAGATCAGCCATCTTTCCGTAATCATACCATATTTTCCACCCGGCTTCCAGACAAAACCACACTTTCTCGTTTTTTCCTCTTTTCAAATCCCGGTTCCTGTGATAAAATAGCCTTGTTTCATTAGGAGGGCTAATAATGGATATTAACTATGAATTATATAAAGTGTTTTATTACGTTGCAAAAACTCTGAGTTTTTCCGAGGCATCGAAATGCCTCTATATTTCCCAGTCAGCTGTCAGCCAGTCTGTGAAGGTTCTGGAGAAAAAACTGGGCCAGACGCTCTTTATCCGAAGCACGAAGCGCGTCCAGCTCACCCCGGAAGGCGAGATCTTATTTAAACACATCGAACCTGCAATGAATCTGATCCACAAAGGCGAGACCCAGCTCTTAGAGGCCAACACCCTGAACGGCGGCCAGCTCAGAATCGCCGCCAGTGACACGATCTGCCGCTATTTTCTCGTCCCGTATTTAAATAAGTTCCATAAACTCTACCCGAACGTTCATATTAAAGTAACGAACTCCACTTCGATCGACTGTGCCCGCATCTTAGAGAACGGACAGGTGGACTTCATTATCACCAACTATCCAAACTCCGGTCTCTTGAACACCCACAGTGTCCGGGCGATCCGGGAATTCCGCGATGTCTTTGTTGCGAGTGCTGAGCATTTTCCGTTGCAGGACAAGACCTTCACCCTCGCCGAGCTTCTCGATTACCCGATCATGATGTTGGACCGCAAGAGTACCACAAGTGAGTTTTTACACTCCATGTTCCAGAAGTCCCATCTCGATCTGGTCCCGGAGATCGAGCTCAGCAGCAATGACCTTTTGATCGATCTGGCCCGCATCGGCCTCGGAATCGCTTTCGTCCCGGATTTTTGTATCCCGAAGGACGAAAAGCAGCTCTTTATCTTAAAGCTTTCCGAGACGCTTCCCGTCCGCCAGCTCGTTGTGGTCCACAACGAAAACCTTCCGGTCTCTCAGGCTGCGAAGCAGTTCATGGATATGTTGTAAGCCGTTCATCGGCCCCGTACATTTCCTGCGCCGTCCCGACAAACAACTGCCCGGATATCCACCTACCTTCCCCGCGACTCCCAGAAGTCCGAAAGGCACTGGCCCACATTCTTTCTGTTTACCATCTGGAAATGCTCCCATTCGCGTGGGAACAGTTCCAGATATTCTTTTTTCAGGAACCTGTCATCTAAAAGCAGGATGATCCCCTCATCTTCCGTCGTCCGGATCACGCGGCCCGCCGCCTGTAAAACCTTATTCATTCCCGGATACTGATACGCAAAATCAAATCCCGCTTCTTCTTTCTCCTCAAAATATCCCCGGAGGATCTCCTGCTCCACGCAGACCATCGGCAGGCCTGTCCCTACGATCACAGCACCGATGAGCCGTTCTTCCTTCAGATCGATCCCCTCCGAGAACACGCCGCCCATGACGCAGAATGCCACAAGGGAATGATCCCGGGACTTTTCGAATTCTTCTAAAAATTCCTGACGTTCCTGTTCCTTCATGCCCTGTCCCTGAACCAGAAGATCCGCCGGAAAGTCCATGTCCTCCAGAGCATATTCCACCTGCTCCATATACTGGTACGACGGGAAAAATACCATGTAGTTGCCGTTCTTTGAGCGCACCACCTCACGGATATACTCCGCAACTTTCCGGTATTCGCCTTCATTTCTTCTGGAATAGCGGCTGCTGACGTCCGTTGCCACCATGAGGAGACGTTTTTTCTCCTCGAACGGCGAGTTCGCATAGACCGCATAGTCATCCTCATTTCCGGAGAGCAGCGTCTTGTAGTACCGGATCGGCAGCATCGTTGCCGAAAACAGGATCGTGCTGTTTCCCTGCGCCATGCAGAGGGAGAGGTTCGCCGACGGATCCACACAGAAAAGCCTTATTTTAAAGGAAGAGACACCCACATTCTCCGCATAGATCCGGTAATGGTCGTCCAAAAGTTCGTACACATTCAAAAAATCCCGGAGACCAAAGTAAAAGTCAAGGACCGTATCCCGCCCCTCAAACTCCGGAAAGTCTTCCAGAAATGTTTCCAGGTCAGAGAATACCGCCATCGCGGGCGCCGCAACAGACGTAACCTCCGAAAGCAGCTGCCACGTCTCGCACTCCCGTTTCAGTTCCAGCATGGCCCGGCTGCATCTTTCCAGATCCCGCTCCAGGCGTGGTGCTTTGTTCTTTATAAGACGCTTTACGGTCAGGATATCTTCTTTCTTCAGCTCGGCGCTGTACATCTCTCGCGCTCTGGCCACCAGATTGTGGGCCTCATCCACGAGAAAGAGGTAATCGCCCTTCTGCCCATCTGCAAAGTACCGTTTCAGCCGCACATTCGGGTCGAATACATAATTGTAGTCACAGATGATCCCGTCGGTCCAGCTGGAAATATCAAGGCAGTACTCAAACGGGCAGACCTTATATTTTTCCGCATACTGGAGGATCTTCTCTCGGGTCATCTCCTGTTCCAGGTGAAGAATGTCAAACACAGCTTCGTTGACCCGGTCGAAATGCCCCTTTGCATAGGGACACGCGTCCGGGTTACACTCGCACTCGTCCATGGGACAAAGCTTCTCCTTCGCCGTGATCGTCACGGACGTAAAGATCAGACCATGGTCCCTCAGAATCCGGAATGCCTCCTCCGCCACGGTCCTCGTCACAGTCTTTGCGGTGAGATAAAAAAGCTTATCACCCTTTCCTTCCCCGATGGCCCGAACCGCAGGGAACACCGTGGAGAGCGTTTTTCCGATTCCCGTGGGCGCCTGAATGAACAGGCGTTTTTTCCGGCTTACTGTCCGGTAGACAGCCACTACAAGATCCCGCTGCCCGGCACGGTACGGAAACGGAAATTCCAGCTGCCGGATCGACGCATCACGGGTCAGTTCGTGATGGCAAAGATATCTCGCCCATTTAAAATACTCGTGAGCAACACCGGAAAACCAGATTTCCAGTTCTTCCCTCGAACGGTCCGTCTGAAACCGTTTGATCTCCTCTGTCTCAAGGTTGCAGTAGGTCATCTGAAGACGGATCCCGTCAAGATCCTTTTCACAGCAGTAGAAATATCCGTAACACATCGCCTGGGCGAGATGTATTTCGATGGGGGATTCCAGCCTCGAAACATCCGTGTACATGCCTTTGATCTCATCGATCACGGAAATACCGTTTTCCTTAAAGATCCCGTCGGCACGTCCCTCCACGAGCAGCGTGATCTCCTGCTCCTCATCCCGGACCTTATGTTTTAAAGGCACCTCCGCACGGTACCCGGACCCCATCCGCTTCTGGATCTTTCTGTGGATCCGCCCGCCTGCCAGCATCGCATCCTTCTGGGCACTTGCCGACCTGCGGTTATCGATGTCCCCGGAGCGCAGCACAAACTCCACAAGATTCCGGACTGAAATACGGATCTCTTTTCTGTTATCTTCGTTCATGGCGCACTCCTTTCCTACGGGAACTCAAACATGCGTTCTTTTCACGCATTGCCTGTTCTATCTTCTGGTCCCGCTGATTCCTTATCGCTCACGCAAGTATAGCATTTTTCATGTTCCCTGTAAAGCGGCGCATCCTCTGCGCCCCGCACGGTCGTTTGCGACAATCTACATCTTCGCGCGAGCGCGCATCATTGGCACCTTAGTGCCTTTTGTGTAATAGGGAATTTCCTATTACACAAAAAAAGCAGCCTGCCATATTCTTCATACAGCCGCTGCCTCTCTTTATCCTTATATATATTCTTACGCTACTGCGTGCATCGGATTCTTTCTCTCAAGAAACTCCTCAAACAGTGCGTTCTCGCCGTCAAACTCAACGGTGAGGATCTTTGTCAGATCAAGGCTCAGCACTCCGAGAAGGGACTTCGCATCAATGATCATGCGGTTATAAAACACATTTACATCAAAATCACAGCCGCCTGCAATCCTGACGAACTCCTTTGCCTCGTCTGCGGATACAAATTTTACTTTCTTCTGTTTCATCATGACTCTCAAACTCCTTTTTTGTTAAACCCTCAGATGTCAAATACCCTTTACCTTTTTGCGAATCGTAACCCTACGTAAACCTTCACATTTACGATTCTACATTTATACCATATCCAAATTCGAGCGTCAATCGACAATTATCACCATCTTTTCTCTTGGTTTCTGACATTTTTTGTCATTTGTCACAGAAATATACAGAATGTTGTCTGATGTTTCCGCTATCTTTGCGCGCTTACATGGAAAGAAATGGCAGTATGCCAGACAACTTCTGTTTTTCCGAATTGGCAGCAAAAAAGCCGAATGCAAGGCGGCTGCCTGTTCCGGCATTCCTGCTCGATGCATTCGGCGATTCTTTGATCTTACATTAAAATATATTTCAGGACGAAGAGCACTGCAAGGATATACATAACCGGAGTGATCTTCTTCTTCTTTCCCGCGAACAGGTTCATCACCACGTAAGAGATTACTCCCATGGAGATACCTTCGGAAATGCTGTAGAAGAACGGCATTGCGATGATGCAGAGGAATGCCGGAAGTCCTTCTGCCGGATCCTTAAAGTCGATCTCAGATACCGCACCGATCATATAGAAGCCTACGGTGATCAGAGCCGGAGCCGTCGCGAAGGACGGGATCGCAAGAAAGATCGGGGACAAAAATAAGGATAACAGGAACAGGACTGCTGTCGTCAAGGAGGTAAGACCTGTTCTTCCGCCCTCTGTAACGCCGGAAGCACTCTCAACGAATGTCGTTACTGTGGATGTACCAAGGCAGGCACCGCAGGTAGTTCCCATCGCGTCCGCAAGGAGCGCGCCCTTGATTCTCGGAAGCTTTCCGTCAGCATCCAGCATATCAGCCTTCGCGGATACACCGATCAGGGTTCCAAGCGTATCGAAAAGGTCAACGAACAGGAACGCAAATACAATGACAATAAACTCAAGCATCGGAACGCCCTTTAAGCTGAACTTAAAGAGGATCGGGGACAGGCTCGGGATCGAGATTCCATTGGAAAAATCCGGAAGCAGATTATAGAAGCCAAGGTCCGGATTCGGAACATAGATCCCTGCAAACTGACAGATGATTCCAAGGATCCAGGTGATCAGGATGCCCCAGAGGATGTTTCCTTTTACATTCTTCACGATCAGGATTCCTGTGATCAGGACTCCGAAGATCGCAAGGAGTACGGTGATCCCCGCGTCGCTCATGGACGCTGTGAGACCGTCAGCGAGAGTTCCGTTGTAGCCATCAACAGAGAACAGGCCTACAAGTGTTGCTCCGCCGATCACGATCTTCGCATTCTGAAGACCAAGGAATGTGATGAAAAGACCGATTCCAACGCTGACCGCTTTCTTTAAGTTAAACGGGATCGCGTTGAAGATCGCCTCTCTGATGTTGAAGCAGGACAGAATGATAAAGATGATACCTTCCGCGAGAACTGCTGCAAGAGCAACTTCCCAGGAATAGCCCATACCGAGAACGACCGTGTATGCAAAGTACGCGTTCAGACCCATTCCAGGTGCCAGAGCGAACGGGTAGTTCGCGAACAAAGCCATACAGAGTGTTCCGATAAAGGATGCCACCGCTGTTGCTGTGAAGACCGCTCCGTGGTCCATTCCGGCTGCCGCCAGAATGTTCGGGTTTACCGCCAGAATGTACGCCATCGTCATAAACGATGTCACACCGGCCATGATCTCGGTCTTAACAGTTGTGTTGTTTTCCTTGAGATGGAAAAATTTTTCGAGACTCATTTGTTTCCCTCCAATTTGATTTATCAGTTTTTGTTATAAAACCTCCACGATTTATTATACTTGGAATGGATAGAAAAGGCAAGGGCAGGATTCATAAGAATCCCACCCTGTTTCTGGATAAATTTTCATTTATCATCGTCTGCCTTCATCCGCAGGAACTGTATTTGCAGTCCAATTACTGGATCCATACACCGTTCCCATCTACTTTGTAGCCGTCCGGTGTTGTAGCATTCATGACAAGGGACCCCACCGGACCACCTGCTGTCACACGGAAATAATACCATTTCCCAGCGATCTGATGCCATCCAGTTACCATCGCACCCTGTGTTCCGTCTGCACGATCATTCATAAAGTACCAGTTGCCGTCGCCGTCTTTGAACCATCCAGTTACCATGTAACCCTGCTCATTGAAACGGTACCAGGCGCTCTTCTCGTTCCAGGAAAGCTCGATCCAGCGGTTTGTCACATATGTCTCATCCGCGTTCTGGAATCTCCATCCCCTGGAATCCTGTGCCCACTGGGCAGCTTTCTTTGTTCCGCGGTAAGTGTAGCTTCTGCTGCTGCCGCCGGAGCTGGAGCTGCTGGAGGAACTTCCTGAAGAATTCGAACCGTTAGAGCTACCTGAAGAATCATTGGATGAACCACCTGAGGATCCAGAACCGCCGTCAGATGAGCTGCCTGAAGAACCTGAACCGTTGTTTTCATCTATTTTTTCGTTTGTGAATGTCACTTCAAATGTGCTGAAATGGGTTGCAGGAATCTCAATGTAAGCTGTATCTACAATATCACCTTCTGCATTTTCAGCTTTAAGACGTTTAATTTCAAGATTCGAAATTTTTTCATTCTGATATCCTTCACTCTTGTGAATAACTTGAGCATACTTTTCTATGATATCTGCAGGAATTGGAAGTCTAAACCAAAACTTTCCTCCTGTTAAATACATATTTTCAATAAGCACGCCCCTTCTGATCCATTCTCCAGACTTAGCGTCATAAATATCGGCATACGGCTTTGCTTCAAATGTTAATTCTGTAGGGTATAATCTTATTTTAGAAACTGCTTTTATTTTAGTAATTGACCAGCTACTATCAATATAAACCAATGCCTTTTCGTTCTCTTTTAATGGTAATTTCACAGATTCTGCAAGATTCTTAGCTGGTACACAGCTTTCTTTATTTAAATTCAGCGCTCTTTCAATCCGAGAGAATTCATTATCTTTTAAATCAGAAATCTCTCTTTCACCTAACGATTTCAAATATCCTTCCGGATCATCCGGCTCTATTTTATCAAAATAGGAATCCGAAAAACACGTATTTTCATCCGCACTAATTTTCTTTCCTCGTTCTGTTACAACCACTGTAAACAAATATAGATGTTTATTATTTTTTCTACGAATTTTAAGTCTCGAAGTGCCCGTTTTCAGTCCTTTGATTGTCGTATTTCCAACAATATCAATTATTTTGGGATTTTCACTTGTAAGCGTAATATATTGAAATATATTCTCTCCCGCCGGTTCTATATCAAGATTGAGTGAGACTTCTTGCCCTACTTCGATAGCTCTGGGAATTGATAACGGATTGATTTTTACAACATTTATTGTGCAAGATGCAGATTTCTTCGTTTCTTTATCTGTTACAGTCACAACAGCCGTTCCAACCTTGTCTCCAGTACTAATACATCCATTTTTATAAGTATCCTCATATACACTTACAATATCGTCATCAGACGATTTCCATTCATATTGCCGTCCTTCAGGTTTAACTGATAATGTATCGTAATCATAAACATTATTGTATATAACTAAAGTCAGATTTGTTTTATCAAGCGAAATTTCTGGGGATTCTGGTGTAACCGGTGTATCGGTATTTTCAGCAGTTACAATAATTTCGCTTGTTTCCTGATATTCTTTTCCATCAATTATAAATGTTCCCGTTATTGTTGCAGTTCCAACGCCAACCGCCTTTACTAATCCATCCTTATCAACCGTTGCAACTTCAGGTTTATCACTGTAATACCCCTTTACTTCTGTTTCCAAACCATCAGAATTAAGGAACTCTGGTGTTAACTGAACTGTCTGTCTAACAGCTATAGTCGCGGATAATGGAACAAGTATTACACTTGGCTCTTCTTCAGGTAAAGATTCATCCATAATAATTTCCGTTCCAACAACAAAAACTGCTTCCGCAATATCCACACCAACCGTAATGAATGCACCCCCTGGGATTTCGGGGCATACTACTTTTGCCTTATTTGTTCCATCTTCGATAACATCTACATTAGACGCATTACTAACCCATGTGAATTGATTTGCTACCGCGGCAATTGCATTACTTGAAGTTGCATCCACTATATTTGCTGTCAGAGTAACCTCTAATTCTACTTCTTCTCCAACCTGCAATTCTACTGAATCCCGGCTCATTGTAGCAGTAATTTCATACTTACTTCCCCCAAGTGTTACAATCTCCGTCTGTGTTGACGGAGCAAACCGCTTCATTTCCGACCGTACCATCGTAATCGGACTCTCAATATCTTTTACGTCCGCGTATGTTACACCTGAATTCATCACTGCCGGTGTCAGTGCCATTCCGATACTGAGGACGGCAGCTGTCACGCGGTTCAGCCATTTGTTTTTAAATCTCATACTTTCTCTCCCTTTTCCATCAGCTACGCTCTGAATGTGATGCTCCCGCTGCCCCTTTCACCTCTTTCCCCGTGCATCCATTCACGCGTGTCCCGATCTGGTATTTACAGATCAATCTTCGCAAGGTTTTGCTCCCTTTGTCTGTATATTGCCATTCTACCACGCGGAATTCGAACTTACAATCGGACTCTGCCATCTTTTTTCACATTTTGTTCACATTTTTTCTCATAGTGTTCAAAATTTTATAAAAAACGCCAAGGCAGCGTGCATGACCATATCTCGCACACCGCTTCGGCGTTCCTATCACAACTATTTACTTTTCAGCTCCCGCTTCAAAAAAGCCAGCAGGTTCATTTTCGCCCGTTCTTCCGTATCCTTCCGTCTCGTCTTCACCTTCTTTACGACCTTTCCTTCCTGATCGCGGTGGATATGGTAGACGATCCGCAGATACTCTCCGACCTCTTCCCAGGCTTCGCGGCTCTCCGGGATCAGATCGAGTCCCATCTGGAAGACGTGGAACATGCCGTCATAGACGGAACAACGGACCTTTACGCCCTCTTCCTTCGCCTTCTTCGCTGCGGCTCTCGTATCATCCAGTAGAACTTCGTAGGCCCCAACCTGCATCAGCATCGGCGGGAATCCCTCGAAGTTTCCAAAAAGTGGGGAGAGATACGGGTCTTTCTTGTCCGCGTCTCCAATATAGCTGCACTGGTAGAGCATATTTTCTTTCGAATTTCCGAACAGGGGATCGATGGTGTAATTCTCTTCGTAGGACGCACCACTGAGAGTCACATCCGTCCACGGGGACATGGTGATGATGCCCGCCGGGAGCGGAAGGGCGTGGTCCTTCGCGTAAAGGCAGAGTGCCAGAGCAAGTCCGCCGCCTGCGGAGTCTCCCGCCACAACGATCCTTGACGGATCGTATTTCTTTTCATTTAAAAGCCATTTGTAGGCATACACAGCGTCCTCTAAAGCCGCCGGAAACGGATGCTCCGGCGCGACACGGTAATCCGGGGTAAGGACATCCGCGCCGAGACCCAACTCTGAGTATTTCACTGCAAACCGACGATAAATGTTCTTCATCGGTCCGATATACCCGCCGCCGTGGAGCTGCAGGATCACCCGACCGGTGACCGCCTGCTTCGGCTTTAAGTATTCCATCACAAATTTTTCTGTTGGGATCAGTTCATATATATAGTCATTCGGACATCTCCAGGCCGGTTCCACCGGATTTTTTCGGAATTCTCCCGTCTGGATCGGCTTTTTTAATGATGTCTCCATGACATCCCTCATCATGTCGCGGGTCAGATTCCCGATCATGCTGACTTCTTTCCGGCTCATATTTCATCTCCTTCTCTATTGTATGTTTGGAACTGTTCATTTTCGCTCTATTTAAACATGGAACCGCCGACGCAGTTCCCGCTTCACGCTTCGATCACCCAAAAGCACCGTAAGCACCAGAGCCCACACCGATACTGCCACCGACAGCACCGTAAGCATCGGGCGCTTCGTCCATCCAATCTTTAAGAATACTAACGGTACAAAGCTCAAAAACGTGATCGCGATCTGGTACATAAAATAGCATTGCCAGTTCATGCGGTTTACAAGCATCATAAGCAGGATTGCCGCCACCTCAAACAATACCACACAGGGAATCGCATAATCCACGGACCAGCCATGCAGCCCGGTCAGTGAATCGATCAAAAGCAGGATCGCCTGGATCCCCAGACACTGCCGCACCAGGATCCCGGACATGCTGGCATGGCGCATGACGGAAAAACGCAGAGTCATTGCCACATAAGCCGCCGCCCCCCAGGTGAGGAATGCCCACTTAAACGGGATCTGCCGGTAAGTAGCAAGATTTACGACTCCCGCTAAAACGGATATGACTGCCAATGACAGATAGAAAAACCGGACCGCTTTCTTTATTTTGTTCTTATCGCCGCCCGTCGCCGGATACCGGCCGTTGTCATGTTCCTGGTCAGCAATTCCGTTGCTCTCAAGCTCCACCGGAATTCCCCGTTCTTCCAGAAAGCGGAAGAAATACTCCGGCAGACGATTTTCCGCCATGGCACTTGAGAAGGAAAGACACAGCTTTCCATCGTACGCCACCGCACCGCACTTCATCCGCTGCTTTGGTGACGCGCCTACGACCAGCTGGAACTCCTCGATCTGATCCCGCAGTCCTTCCTGCACCTGCATCTGACCGATGTTTGAGAATGTC
This sequence comes from Clostridium sp. AM30-24, assembly GCF_003480435.1. Taxonomy (GTDB): domain Bacteria; phylum Bacillota; class Clostridia; order Lachnospirales; family Lachnospiraceae; genus Pilosibacter. The sequence continues at coordinate 466,849 of NZ_QUJB01000001.1, forward strand.
ATCGTGTGGGCACGGAAGCTGTGAAGGAAGATCATCTGCATTGCAAGATGCTTTATAAACAGCGGGGTCGCCCGCACATACCATTTCTTCTCATTCGACACATTGTAGGAGATCGTCTCCTCCAGCCGTTCTTTCACGATCTGCTCGTCCATCTGGCGGCTCACCGCGGTCAAAACCTCCTCAAATGTCTCCGGCACGCGTTTTTCCTGCCAGGAAACATTGATGACTGCAAAAAAGTTTGCCAGAGTTTCCGACTCAAAAAAGCTTCTGAGATTCACCGGAAGGTTGAGCGCTGCCGGACGTTTCATCTCATTCCCATCCGTCTCCGTCCGGATAATGGACCATAAAAGCGCTGCCGCCAGATATTTTGTGATACTGGCTCCCGCTGCCCTGCTGCAGTTTTTGAGTTCATTGATCCGGACAGTCCCGTGAAGCACCGCCATCTGGTCAAAGGGAAGAAATTCCCCGCTCACCTGGATCGCCGGACGGCTCTCATAACGCTTACGCGGCAGTTTCTTATAATAACGAAGATAATCATCCGCTCTCATCAGGGAAAACTCCCGCTCTCTCACCTCGGTCGGAATACCATTTTTTAGTTCCAGATAATGTTCCGTCAGCCGCGAGACAAATCCCACAGCCCCAAGGCCGTCGGTCAGTCCGTGAAACACCTCGAAGTTGATGCGGCAGCCGTAGTAAGTCACGCGAAACGGAAACCGCTCACCGCGATGGGGATCGATAAACCGACAGGGCGCACTCTGTTCCTCCTCCACCACCGGATCCCGGTTGTTCGTCTCAAAATAGTACCAGAAAAAGCCTTTTCTGAGTTTTACACGAAAATTTTCAAATTCCGGAAGTGTAAAAAGAAGCGCCCTGTGCAGAAGCTCCGGATCCACCGGCTCTTTTAGGACCGCCGCGATCCGAAACACACTGCTTAAGTCCTCCCCGGACACCGCCGCAAAGAGCTTCGCCGTGTTGTCCAGCCGCCGCCATGCGGCCCCCTGGATGCGCGGGCGTTTCTTCATCAACCTTTCAGATAATCTCTCCAAACTGATCTGCCCCTTTTAACAGTATAAAAAAATAACCGGAAAATCGAAATTTTCCGGTACGTAAGAAGCAGGGGAAGAGGGGCTCGAACCCCCATCTACGGTTTTGGAGACCGCTGCTCTACCATTGAACTATTCCCCTATATTTTATTGCGCATCACTTAATGCTCCATTATAGTATCATGAAATGTTTTAATTGTCAACACTAATTTGAAAATTTCTTTCACCAGTTTGAGCATGCGGCATTTAGGATGGAAAAACAGATGCTGCAAGCTTGCTTGCAAGCGGCTGTTTCTCCATTCTAAATGACATATGGCGAACGCCATATGCTTCTTGTTTTCATCGCAAATGGAAATAAGAAGATCGCGCCAGCCAGGCATCAGATCAGCTGTATCGCCTCTCTCACATTCTCCACCCCGATCAGCCGGATCCTCTTCTCACCCTTCAGTTTGTCCAGATTCGATTTTGGCAGCAGGCAGCTCGTAAATCCCATTTTGATGGCTTCGGTTACACGCTGGGCAGCCTGAGAAACACCCCGGACCTCACCGGAGAGTCCTACCTCACCGAAAATCAGCATTCCCGGGTCCACTTCCCGGTTTTTGAAGCTCGAAACAAGCGCCATCACCACTGCAAGATCCAGCGCCGGTTCATTCATCTTCATCCCGCCTGCGATATTGACATAGGCATCGTACCGGCTCATGGCAAAACCACAACGTTTTTCAAGGATCGCAAGCAAAATATTGATCCGGTTATAATCCACGCCGTTTGCCGTCCGTCTCGCCATACCAAAATTCGTCGCAGTCACAAGGGCTTGAACCTCCAGAAGGATCGGTCTTGTTCCCTCCAGAGAGCAGGCGACAACCGCTCCCGACGCCTCCTTTGGACGCCCGGAGATCAGCATCTCCGACGGATTTAACACCTCAGAAAGTCCCTTCTCCTCCATTTCGAATACGCCGATCTCATTTGTTGAACCAAAACGGTTCTTTACCGCCCGGAGGACCCGGTACGTATCGTTTCTGTCCCCTTCAAAATACAGAACCGTGTCCACCATATGTTCCAGTACACGAGGGCCTGCAACCACGCCCTCTTTCGTCACGTGTCCAACGATAAAGATCGTGACTCCGTATCCCTTTGCGATCTGCATCAGAAGATTTGTGGACTCCCTGACCTGACTCACGCTTCCAGGTGCAGAAGAAATATCTTCCCGGAACATCGTCTGGATCGAGTCGATGATCACAATATCCGGCTTTGCGCGCTCGATGGCGCCGTGGATCGTATCGAGATTCGTTTCGCACAGAAACAGAAGATCCCCGGATATCTCCCCGATCCGGTTTGCGCGCATTTTGATCTGCTTTAACGATTCCTCTCCGGAAATATAGAGGACGCGTTTTCCCGCCGCTGCGAGATTTCTGCATACCTGCAAAAGAAGCGTCGATTTTCCGATTCCCGGATCACCGCCCACCAGAACGAGACTTCCCTTCACGATCCCACTTCCGAGAACCCGGTCAAGCTCCCCAAAACCAGTGGGCGTCCTGTCCTGCTCATCGAGGGAGATCTCCGAGATATGGACCGGGACTGCCATTTTTCCGGCACCCGTCGCAGAGACCTGACCCGCCGGTGCCTTCTTCGCCTGGGCCACCGGTTCCTCGACAAATGTATTCCACTCCTTACACACCGGACACTGTCCGAGCCATTTTGCGGACTCATAACCGCACTCTTTACAGAAAAAAGCTGTACTTCTTGCTTTTGCCACGATTTTCTCCCCGTTTTCCGCACACCGTGCTTTTTGACCTGCCGAAAAATCCCGTCAAACCGGAAGCGCTCCGAAGTTCATTCCCCCGGAGCGCCTAAAATACTGCCGTACACGTTCTGTCCCAACAGTAATTTTCAATTTTCATAATTACTTACGAACAATCTTAACTTCTACTTCTCTGCCTTCATTGAGCTCAACAGAAAGGCTGAGCTTGCCGCTCATATTGGTCTTCATTCCGCCGACGCCAACACCGTCCTCGTAGATCTCGTACTCGCAGTCATCCTCCAGCTGTACCGTGATCTGGGCATCCTCGAATCCCTCGACCTTGAAGGTAACCGTTGTATCGGTAACTGCGAAATCTTTAACTGCAGTTCCCGGAACGGACTCATAAACGAACATTCCGTTTCTCTCCAACTTTGTGATTTCCTTAAATGTCTTAACTTTATAAAGATCACCTTCGTGCTCGAAGTCTTCTACTTTGGATTTTGCTGCAAGGCTGTAATTTCCGAAACTTAAAGTTCCGTTTGCCTCTGTGCGGATCAGTTCGTTGATTACTGACATAATGCTTACTCTCCTTTTGTGTGTTTCAACAAGGATTTGAATTTCCCTATTGCTGTTGTAATAGGTAACGGTCACAGGCAATCGTCCCTTCTAACCGTTACGTCGTGCCTATGATTTTACCACACTGGCGGAAGTTTTTCCAGCAGTTTGTGGATGTCTTGCCGAAAATTTCAGTTCTCCATCCTTACAGGTGATCTTCACGGAATCGCCTTCCCGCACTTTTCCTTCCAGGACCAGCTCCGCGAGTTTATCCTCGATGAGGTTCTGGATCGTGCGCTTCAACGGTCTCGCGCCGTATTTCTCGTCGTATCCCTTTTCCACAAGGTATTCCTTCACGTCATCCCCGGCATTTAAGCGGATGGACATCTGATTCTTTGTCCGCTTTGCGAGGACATTCAGGAGGATCGTCACGATTTCCTTCATGTGGTCCTTCGTCAGCGGATGGAACACGATCGTATCGTCGATACGGTTCAAAAACTCCGGTTTGAACATCCGTTTCACTTCGTCCATAACGCCGGTCTTCATTCTCTGGTAGCGGACTTTCTCATCATCCTGAGACATGAAACCAAGCTGCTTCGGCGCAATGATATTCTCAGCCCCGGCGTTGGAGGTCATAATGATAACAGTATTCTTGAAGTCGATCTTATGACCCTGAGAATCCGTGATATGACCGTCATCCAGCACCTGTAAAAGAATATTGAAGACATCCGGGTGGGCTTTCTCCACCTCATCAAAAAGGATCACGGAATATGGATTTCTGCGGACCTTTTCACTCAACTGTCCGCCTCCCTCATATCCCACATATCCTGGCGGGGAACCGATCATCTTGGAAACGCTGTGCTTCTCCATATACTCCGACATATCTACACGGATCAGGGCATTCTCCGTACCGAACATGGCTTCCGCAAGGGCTTTGCAGAGTTCCGTCTTTCCAACACCGGTTGGTCCCAGGAACAGGAAAGAACCGATAGGACGCTTTGGATCTTTCAGACCGACTCTTCCACGGCGGATCGCCTTTGCAACAGCGACCACTGCCTCGTCCTGTCCAACCACACGCTCATGAAGGATGGATTCCAGTTTTAACAGGCGTTCTGTCTCACCCTCCGCCAGCTTGCTCACCGGGATCTTTGTCCATCCGGAGATCACGTCCGCAATGTCATTCTCATCCACCGTCAGCTCTCTGCTCTCCTTCTCGCTCTCCCATTTTTCCTTCAGTTTGCGGATCTTCTCGCGCTTTGATGTCTGCTTCTTTTTGATCTCCCCGGCGAGCTCATATGCCTCGTCGCGGATTGCATCCTCTTTTTCTTTCTCAAGTTTTTTGATCTCTTCCTCAAGGGTCTTGATTCCCTTCGGTTCCACATAGACTGTGAGTCTCGTCTTGGAAGCCGCCTCATCCACGACATCGATGGCCTTGTCCGGCAGGAACCGGTCATTGATATAGCGGGCAGAAAGACGCACTGCTGCCTTTAAAGCCTCATCCGTGATCTTCACGTGATGATGCTCCTCATATTTCGGACGCAGCCCCTTTAAGATCCAAAACGCCTCGTCCTCCGTCGGTTCCTCCACAGTCACCGGCTGAAACCGACGCTCTAAGGCTGCGTCTTTTTCAATGTATTTCCGGTACTCATCGAGCGTCGTAGCGCCGATGAGCTGGATCTCACCGCGGGCCAGCGACGGTTTTAAGATGTTGGACGCGTCCAGCGCCCCTTCTGCTCCGCCTGCGCCGATGATCGTATGGATCTCGTCGATAAACAGCAGGACATTTTCCGCCTCTGTCACCTCGCTGATCACGTTTTTGATTCGCTCCTCGAACTCACCGCGGTACTTGGATCCCGCAACCATGCCGGAGAGATCCAGAACCACCACACGTTTTCCGCGGATCGTATCCGGAACGTCACCGGAAGCAATGAGCTGGGCGAGGCCTTCGATCACAGCTGTTTTTCCCACACCCGGTTCTCCGATGAGACACGGGTTATTTTTTGTTCTTCTGCTCAGGATCTGGATCACGCGGCGGATCTCTTTTTCCCTGCCGATGACCGGATCCAGTTTTCCCTCTTTCGCGAGGACTGTGAGATCACGACTGTAGGCATCCAGTGTCGGTGTGGCACTCTGTCCGCCCCGTGTCTGGCGTCCCTGCGCCAGATCTTCTTTCCCGGCATTTCCATCCTCACCCATCGCAGACAAAAGATCAATGTAGACCTTCTGGATGTTGATATTCAGCGTATTTAACAGGCGGACCGCCACACAGTCCGATTCCTTCAACAATGCCATCAGAATATGTTCCGTGCCGATAAGCGGCGCATGGAACCGGACAGCCTCTTTATAGCTGTTTTCCAGCACATGCCGTGCGCTGGGAGTATAGCCGTCCCGCTCTTTGATCGTTGTGTTCTGATTGGAAGAGACAAGCTGCTCCACCAGAGCCATCAGTCTGTCAAGTTTTACCTCATTTGCCTCGAGGACCATGGCCGCGGTTCCGCTCCCCTCATCGATGAGCCCGACCAGAATGTGCTCGGTTCCGATCACAGGGGAACCCATATCCTCTGCCGCCTCACCGGCAAGTACAAGCGCCTCCTGGGCTTTTTCTGTATATTGTGCCATCTGTTCTTATTTCCTCCTGAACTCAATTTTCCATCTCAAGGATCTCCGGGAGACGTCTTCTCAAAAACTCTGCCCGGGCCGCGTCCAGTTCATCCTTATCAAGCGGATGATCCGAAAGACTCAAAAGATTCGCCGGTTGAATTCCCAGCATCAGACCATAGACGGAGCACGGCTCCTTCACCGTCAGAATCCCATCCGTGATTCCCGTCATGATCTGGGACAGAAACTCCATTCCATCTTTCCTCGTAAGGCGTCTCGCGTATTTTAAGACGCCGTAAGATTTATAACATTCATCAGCCGCCTGAACCGGCTTTCTCCGGCTGTATTCTTTTCGCATCCGGCGCTCCTGAACATCCAGTTCCAGAGCTGCCTTTTTCACGATGTCGATGATCTCCCGCTCTGTCTGCCCCAGAGTTTTCTGATTTGAGATCTGGTACAGGGAACCGAAATTTTCCGCACCCTCACCGTACACGCCCCGGACCTGAGTCCCGAAACGGCCCATATCCGCCACAAGGCTGTTAAAATTTTTGTTTCCGGACAGCATCGGCAGATGCAGAACCACTGCCGCCCGAAGTCCCGTGCCCACATTTGTGGGGAAGGAAGTCAGGTAGCCGTACTTTTCATCGAACGCGTAATCGAACCGCCCGCTGATATAGTCATCGATCTTATCCGCCCTCTCGTATAAAGCTTCCAGAGCCAGACCCGTCTGCAGCGTCTGGATCCTCACATGATCATCCCCGTTTAGAAGGATCGCCAGGGATTCGTCCTCCGAGAGGATCATTCCCGTCGGATCTTTCTTCTTCATCACGCTGCGGTTGACCGCCCGCCGCTCCAGAAGCGCTGTTTTTTCCAGATCACCCATCCGCTCCAAATGCGTAAATCTGTACTTCATCCGGTCCAGAGATGCGATGCCGGTAAGTCCGCCGAGAAGTTTATCCGAAAGCTCCGCGCTCTGTTCCCTTGTGAGGCGGCCGGGAAACGGATACTCTTTCAGATTTCGAACCAGACGGATCCGGCTGTAGATCACATTTGTGCCCGCTTTTCCAGACACCTCATACCATTTATCCATTCTGTTTCTCCTCTTTTAATGCCCGGATCTCATCACGGAGCTTCGCTGCCTCCTCATACTCTTCCCGGCGCACCGCGTCTTTTAATCTTGTCTCCATCAGGCGGATCTTTTCTTCTTTCGAAAGCTCCAGAATATCCACCGGATCATCATCGGACGATGCAGCCCCGCTCATATCAGCTGCAACAGAACGAAAACCGGCCGGGCGCTTCCCGACGTGCTTCTCACTTCCCTGAAGGTGGCGGATATTGTCACTGATCAGTGGATCAAAAACACTGTAGCAGTCCGGGCACCCGAAGCGGCTGTCCTTTACAAACTCCTCATAAGTTGTTTTGCAGGTCGGACACACGACACCGGCATATTTTTCATCTTCTTCCTCCGTCTCCTGAGTCCCCAGAAGTCCGGAAAGAAGTTTTCCCAGTGGAAATTCTCCCTCAAAAAGTGCGGAGAATTGTCCGAGATCCGCATGGGCGGCACATTGGGTGCAGAGGTTGTGCTCTGTCTTCACGCCGTTGATCACTTCTACATATTTTACGGTTGCTTCCCGTTTCCTGCAATGTTCGCAAAGCATGGCTGTCCCTCCTTTATGCCTGTCCGCCGAACTCATCATAGATCTGATCCACAAGGCTGTGGACCTCGTCCCTGCCGACGTTCTTACAGATCCCCCGTGCGACGATCAACGCAAGATCATTCTTCATCTCCTCCATTGTCCGCAGTTTATCCATATCCAGAGCAATCACCGCCCCGCGCCTGCGGTCCAGACGCAAAAATCCTTCCTGTCTCAATACAGCATATGCTTTATTGACTGTATGCATGTTGATTCCGATCTCATCCGCAAGCTGTCTGACCGATGGGAGACTGTCCCCATCATGAAGCATATCCATCGCAATACCACAGATGATCTGGTTGCAAAGCTGGGTATAGAGTGCTTCCTCACTATCAAAATCGATCTTCAGTACCATTTGATCACCGTCTTTTTCTTAATATTTTTGATGCCGGAATCATTTTGCGGTTCCGGCATCATTGTATTCCATTTGTTATATTTGTATAGTAACAGATTGTGTGAGGTTCGTCAAGTATATTCCCATGTTTGTTCGTACATATGTTCTTTTTACTCCAGGTCCAATCTTCCTTCCGCAGACCGGTTCGCTGCGATCCGCTCCATAGTCCAAGTAAGATCGGATGCCTTTTCTTTCAGTTTCGCCCACGCATTCTGATCCTGATACAAACAAAACAGCGCTCCAAAGGTCACATCGTACTCTCTCTTCGCCGTCTCCGGCAGTCCCGTGGCTTCCGCGATCTCCGCAAACCGGTATCTCGCGGTTTTCGGGAACTGGTCCCGTTTCATCTCATCGCCGGAATTTTCATAGACATATACACCGAACCCGGCTTTTACTGCGTGCAGCTTCGAAAACCGCAGGATTTTATTTTCTTTATCCAGAGAATAAAAACAGGAATACAGTGCGTTCCCTCTCTTATCTTTAAACGTCCTGCCGGCTCCACCGGACAGATCATACTGGAAGCGCCAGCCGTCATCACGGAATTTCTTTCTCCAGCCTTCCGGAAACGCATTGATATAACCTGCAATCTCATTTTCTTCCGCGTCACTCACAGTTATCGCCGTTCCATCCGCGTTCACCGCCAGAATATCCCCCGCCGGATCCGGCTGTCCGTCATAGTCGATATAGGAAAATCCCGCGTATTCGTTCACCCGCATGCTTCCATCTGGCCGGAACGCGTATGTCTTTCCTCTTATGGTGCGGGCCGATTCCTTATTCATCTTTCCGTCCGCATCAAACCAGTACCACTTTCCCTCATCCTCAAACCACTGGATCTTCGCGTTTCCCGCAGAGTCATAATAGTACCAGTTTCCACCACCGGAACCATCATACTGCCAACCCTCGGAAAGAGAACCGTCCCGGTTGAAATGATATCGGATATTTCCGACGTTCTTCCACCCAGTCTCCATGATCCCATTTCTGTCGAAATGGTACCACTCGCCATCAATGTCCTCCCACGTACCGCGGGCTTTACGCCCGTCTGAATACGTAAAGGTATATCCGGCATCCGTGAGCATCCATGTTCCGTCTGCGGCGAAAGATGTCATGGTCTGCATGGTAAACAGGACGCTGGCGGCACCGATCAGGATATATTTTCGTTTTGTGATCATTGGCGCTCCTCCTTTCCATCTATATGAAAATCTGTCTTCTTCTCTCTTTCTGCCGAATCCGACTACGCAGTGAAGCAATCTGTGTGTTTTGAAGTACTCTGCGTTGTCAAAACTTTAAGCTGCCAACTTACTTACGCTATTTCAACGCATAAATTCCTGTCAGGAGCAAAAATACATTCTTTCTGCTTCATTACCTTGAATCCGTCCTCAAAATACCTTATACTAAACAGGAAACAAAATATGTACATGAAAGGAACTTAAATATATGAAACGATTTTTCGCCTGGGCCGGAATTCTCATCATCGCGGCGGTCTTTCTCGCTCTCATCGTCCTGACCTTCACCGGCGGCCCGGAGAATGTCATCCTGGCGCTCCTGTTCTGCGTCATCGTCATCCCGGTGATGCTCTACGGCTACGCGCTGATCTTAAAATACGTCCGAAACAGAAACAAAAAAAGATGATCAGCAGAACCCGTAATCTTTCGCCATCTTTTCCAGACGGTCAGCAGCCGCCTCAAGTGTCTCTTTCCCTCTGGAAAAATGCAGGCGGATATAGTTGTTCACCGGCTCTTTAAAGAAGCTGGATCCCGGCACTGCCGCCACGCCGTAATTCTTTATCATCCATTCACAGAATCCCAGATCTGTCCAGCCGGAAAACTCCGGCTTCTCAAGGAATCCCGAAATATCCACAAGAACAAAATAGCTGCCCTGGGGCGTCGTGTGGGGAAGTCCCATCTTTTCAAGCCTGCCGCAGAGATAATCTCTCTTTTCTGTGTAGAGATCCTTTAACCATTTATAGTACTCTGGTCCAAATTTCAGACCAGTGACTGCCGCCTCCTGAAGCGGTGCCGCAGCGCCTACCGTGAGGAAATCATGGACCTTCTTCGCCGCCTCGATCACAGACTCCGGCCCGATCAGGTATCCGAGTCTCCATCCGGTCATAGAGTATGTCTTTGAGAGGGAGCTGCAGGTGATCGTCCGCTCATACATTCCAGGCAAAGCAGCCATTGAGATGTGGCGGTTGTCACCGTAAACGATATACTCGTATACTTCATCCGTAATCACAAAAGCGTCATACTTCTTCGCAAGCTCTGCGATCTCCTCCATCTCTTCCATCGTGAATACTTTTCCGCAGGGATTCGACGGATTGCAGAGGATCAGCGCCTTCACGCCGGTCTGAAGCGCCCGTTCCAGAACTTCGCTGTCATAATGGAAATCCGGCGGCACGAGCGGCACATAGACCGGATCTGCCCCGGAGAGGATCGCATCCGCCCCATAGTTTTCATAGAATGGGCTGAACACTGCAACCTTGTCTCCCGGATTGCACACGGTCATCATCGCCGCCATCATCGCTTCCGTCCCTCCACAGGTCACAACGATCTCCTTTTCCGGGTCGATCTCACGGGCAAATTTCTTTGTATACATTTCTGCCAGAGCGTCCCTGAAATTCTTCGCCCCAAAGGTGATGGAATACTGGTGCGGGCCATGTTCCGCCGCTTCCTTTAACGCGTCCAGGATCTCCTTCGGTGGATCAAAATCCGGGAATCCCTGACTTAAATTGATGCTTCCCGGTGTCATATTGTTGATCCTTGTCATTCTGCGGATGACGGAGTCTGTAAATGTCTGTACTCTTCTGCTTAATTCCGGCATATGTAAAACCTCTTTTCTGTTGTCATGTATGATGTCTTTCCACCATTCCGGTCCTTCCACGCGCATATCGTCATATTACGTTCCGGATCGTCCTTCTCTTCTAATATCTTACCACAACTTTCATGACAGCCCTATTGATTTTTCTTTACATTTCTATAAAAACTTCCCCCGGATCATTTGTGTTGTCAAAACAAAAAGCGACAAGCCTAATTCATAAGCTCATCGCCCTTAATGATCACAGATAGATCCTGATTACAGAGTTTTCTCACTCTTCTCCCAGAACTCTCCACAACCCCACCGCTGGGGCTTTGATGAAGTAATATTCTTCTCCTTGATCCTCATACCAGCCAGTCTCCTTCTCTCTCGGCTGATATTTTTCCATCATCGGCCCTATATCGGTCCATTCGTAGCCCACGGATCTCATGGTCTCCTCCGGCATAAGTTCCGGATCTGTCGCATAGGTGATCTTAAATCGGCCGTTCGATGAGCCGTGGATCAGGTGCGCCGCCGCCATCTCAATTCCGTTGAACTCTCCGTTTTCATAGGCATCCTGTATCTTTTTCGTGCCTCTGTAACCATATTTTCTGATGCAGGCATCCACCTCTTCATTCTCACCAAAGGATTTTATTCCAGGTGCCAGAATCAAAAGTTCACCGCCATCTGCAATCGTCATTCTTGTCCGATAGACCGCCTTGTTTCCGACCCAGGTGCTGCCGAATTCCGCCGGATCCAGCCACGCGATAACCTTCTTCGCCCGCTTTGAAAGCCAGGTGATATTCTTCTTCTCCGCAAGTCTGCATGCAGCCGAGAAGGTCTCCCGTTCCTCGCCGATATAGAGCCCGTAGAGATCCGAGTCCTGATGTTTTTCGCAGGTTACCGTCAGCATGAACGTAATTTTAAGACGATCCAGGTAATTTTTCTGCACATAATCAAAAAGCAGTCTCACTGGTGTGTTTTCCCGTCCCATGATCGTCTCGATCCCGCAGATCGCACTGATCATGTGGGACTGGTTGATCATATCCCTGCCGCCGACTCCAACCAGCAGATTTTTCGTGTAATTTGCCATCCCGACCACTTCATGCGGTACCACCTGACCGACGGACACGATCCGATTAAACTCACCAGAAAGAAGATGTCGATTCACCTCTGCAGTGATCGCTCTCTTATACTTTCCATCGGTGATTTCAGAGACTTTATCTTCTGGCACGGCACAGATATCCTCTGTATCATTTCTCCAGTCATGACACAGAAAACATGTTTCCGGTATCTCTCCAAAGAACTCTTCCTTCTCTTTTCTTGTCATCTGTCTGTGCGTCCCAACAGCCGGCATGATCCGGATTTCACATATTCCGGACAGTTTTTCATACAGGTACGCGGTGATCTTTCCCGCGTAAGAATAACATCTCGTGATATCCGGCGGCAGTATCAGGATCTTCTCCCCCGGCTGTATCAGCCTGATCCATGTCTCCAATGCATTCTTCCACTCTCTATCTAACAGCGGTGTGTCGAGATTTTCTGCGTAAAGCATATTTGTACCCCCATTTAATGATTGTTCACTTTCTCTTTTGTCATAAGTTTAGCACTGCAAATTACAGAATGCAAACGAAAACTTAACTTTTCTTTCCCTGAAACACCATCCAAAAGGGTCTGGCCTTGAAAAAGAACGCAGCTTTTTCTTACAACGCAAAAAGACTCAAGTCTTTCGACTTGAGTCTTTCGTGCGGAAGATGGGACTTGAACCCACACGATGTAACCACCACAAGATCCTTAGTCTTGCTCGTCTGCCAGTTCCGACACTTCCGCGTATCGGGTGTTCCAAGATTTCATATCTCTCACCGACGCATATTAATATACCACAGTTCTATTTGTTTGGCAAGTACTTTTTTGAATTTTTTTATTTTTTTAATAGCATATTTATTTTGCTCAATTTGTACTATATTCTATCTCATGGCACAGCCGAGATCCGCCAAAGAAATCATCTTCACAGCAAGTCCCATCTCAAAGATATCATACCATGATCTCTGCAGCCATGTCTCACAAGACATCTTCTACGGTCATCTTTCATAAATATAATCTGTCTTAAATTTCTATCACGTTTTCTCCTGCTCTTCCCCCATATGCCCAATATAGCGTTGTCCTCTGGTGTTCATCTCAGCCGCTCTTCCTTCTCTCCATGTGACATCTCGCATGAGATTTTCCTCAAAATACACATTCAGACCTCGGTTCGACAGCTTTGGTATCATCACGCCAATCGCCAAGGTTCTCCGCATCTGTCGCTAATTTCTTTATAATGCAAAAAGACTCAAGTCTTTCGACCTGAGTCTTTCATGCGGAAGATGGGACTTGAACCCACACGATGTAACCACCACAAGATCCTTAGTCTTGCTCGTCTGCCAGTTCCGACACTTCCGCGTATCGGGTGTTTCAAGATTTTATATCTCTCACCGACGCATATAAATATACCATAGTTCTTTCTGTTTGGCAAGTACTTTTTTGAATTTTTTAAAAAAAATGTTTTTTTAGCAATATTTAAAAAACTCTTGACAAATTCCACGCCTTATACTATAATATGTTTTGTCAATGAGATACGTCATCTGACGAGATGCAGAAGTGGCGGAATTGGCAGACGCGCACGGTTCAGGTCCGTGTGATAGCAATATCATGAGGGTTCAAGTCCCTTCTTCTGCACGTAGGCTTAAGTCGAAAGACTTAAGCCTTTTTCGTTATTATATATTTACAACATTTTCTTCTATTCAGGCAAAGTTTTATTGGCATATTCTCGCGCCTCGCGCGATCGCTTGCGGCAATCTTCATCTCCGCGCAAGTTCACATCATTGGCACATTCGTGCCTTTTTTGTAATAGGGAATTCCCCGGAATTTCCTATTACGCAAAAACCTCCCTGACAGATCACTCCATCAGGAAGGTTTTCTATTCTCACCAGCTATTAAGCCAGTTTTGTTTTTGCTAACTCAGCAAGCTTTGCAAAGCCCTCTGCGTCGTTGATTGCCATATCAGATAATACCTTACGGTTCATAACAACACCAGCCTGCTTTAAGCCGAACATGAACTTGCTGTAGGAAAGACCGTTGATTCTTGCTGCAGCGTTGATACGAGCGATCCAGAGCTGTCTGAACTGTCTCTTTCTCTCTTTTCTGCCAGCGTAGGAGCTTGTTAATGCTCTCATAACGGACTGTTTTGCTACTCTATACTGTTTGGAACGAGCTCCTCTGTAACCTTTGGCTAACTTGAGCACTCTGTTATGTCTCTTCTTGGCGTTTAAGCCACCTTTAATTCTTGCCATTGCTTAATTTCCTCCTTAATCTTACTTCCGAAACAAATTATAAATACGGTAAAATCTTCTTCATTACCTTGCTGTTTGTGATATCGGTAACGATGTCTTTTCTAAGATTTCTCTTACGCTTTGTGGATTTCTTAGTTAAGATATGGGACTTATAAGCTTTATTTCTCACTAACTGACCAGTTCCGGTCTTTTTGAAACGTTTTGCAGCTGCTCTGCTTGTTTTCATTTTAGGCATTGTTGTTTCCTCCTTAAAATTGTTCCCTTATCGTTTTGCAGTTAAAAACATTACCAGGCTTCTTCCTTCTACCTTGGAAGGCTTATCGACAACAGCGATATCGGAAAGTTTCTCAGCGAAATCATCCAGAATATACTTTGTCTGGTTCATATGAGCCATCTCACGACCGCGGAAACGAAGCGTAACTTTTACCTTGTTGCCTTTTTCGATGAACTTTCTCGCAGATCCGATCTTTGTATTAAGATCGTTTGTATCGATGTTCGGGGAAAGACGTACTTCTTTCACTTCGATCGTCTTCTGCTTCTTTTTCGCTTCTTTCTCCCTGCGGATCATTTCATACTTATATTTACCGTAATCAATGATCTTACATACCGGCGGCTTCGCTGCCGGAGCAATCTTTACAAGATCCAGTTCTGCATCTCTCGCCATTTTATAAGCGTCTTTTGCAGACATGATTCCAAGCTGCTCACCATTTTCTCCAATTAAACGAACTTCCTTATCACGGATCTGCTCGTTAATCATTAACTCGCTAATAGCCGTACACCTCCAAATCTCATACTCTACATATGTCGATAGAAAAGAAAAAGCAGATAGGTAACTATCCGCTCGTAACTGCATTGGTTTGGCATGCTGCTGCATGATAAAAACCGATGTCTATGAACCCGGGTCACTTACTCGTGCCAGGGTGAGGCGGATACCTGCTTTCCTGTCAGTTGTTCTCACAACTTTTTTTATTTTACTATATCCGTGCCGTTTTGTCAATCACTTTTTCATGAATATCAAAATTAGAAAATGCTGCAGCAGAACGGTAACGTTTTTTAGTCCCAAATTATGTAAAAGGCCGGCGGACAACAGATTTCCTCAACGGCCATCCCGCTCACCAGCCCCTGACGTTTCTTATTTTTCCCTGAAGCTTGCGCATTCCGTCTGTCCGACAGCCATCGCACCATCCCCTGTGATCGCGATCCGTTCCGCCCTGCACTGATGGTCATCGTTGTAGAGACAGTTCACCACATCACATTCCACCTCAAGCTTTGATTCCGGAGTTTTAAAGAGATTCTTAAAAAGCCCGCCTCGGTTCTCCTCAAAGCTTCCGCAGCAGGTATCACAGCAGTTCTTCGCCCGGACACCTTCCACAAGGATCTCACTCCTGCAGCAGCATCTCTCCGCATTATGAACACACGTTGTCACAGTACAATCCAGCTTTGTCATAAAATCAACCTCCTATTCCTGTTTCATCAGAGGTCATTATGCGCAGAAAGATCCCGGAATATTCGTGCTTCCGGGATCTTTTCCTGAATTGGCAGCTCTGCAGGTATATTCTTGTGTAATAGGAGATTCCGTGGAATTCCCTATTACATAAAATTTCACGCTTCCTCCACCGGATATTTCAGTCGTTTTAACCTCTCCATAAGCGTGCTGCTGTCCTTCATAAGAGGGTAGATCGTAACGATCGGCTGGTCATTTTTGTCGATCAGTTCATAGCTCACGATCGAACCTGACTTTTTCTTTTTGTAAACAACCGCTTTCTTCAGATCCGAGAATGGAACTGCTTTTTTCTTTCCGATCACCGGATTTACCCGGATCATCTTTCCATCGATCGTAGTCTTCCATAAAAGTCCCCACAAGGCAAACAACAATCCCACAAGACCGCAGATCGCGTAAAACGCCTTCACCATTGGTTTTCCTTCTGCTGCCGGATTCATAAAAAAGCTCCCCATTGTCAGCACATCCACGATCCCCATAAACGGGACCACAAGTGTGTATTTTAATTTCAGCGTCGGCAGCTTCTCAATCTGCATTTTTTCTTCTTTTTTAATTTTCATCCCCAAAAGATCCTCTCCGTTTTATTTTACATAGATCCACGATCCGCGACCGTGTACTTCAGACAGACATCGTTCCCCGTCCCTTTTACGCATTTCTTACCTTTTCGATCACCTTATTGCACCGTTTTTCCAGAAAAGAGCCAAACATTTCCTTCTTTCCACGATAAAATCCGGCCTTCTCAACCGGAATTGCAAGGGATTTATTCCAAAAGATCATGTAATACCTGCTGGTCTCCTTGATCCAGGCGATTCCCTCATACTGATATTCCGTGATGATACCCGGACGCTCCACGGTAAAGGTATCTTCGTAGAAGTTTATGGTGCAGCGTTCTCCCTTTAATCCGGAACTTTCCAGAAGCTGCAAAGCCTGATTTTTGTCTGCAGAAATGGAATTCATCTTTTTACCTGAAGTCTCCCCGTTCTGTCTCTCATTCATTCGTCTTAAAACCACAGCCGCCACGAGTCCGCAGAGCACCGCCTGTAAGATCCTCGTGGACGGATCAAGCTGCCCAAACGCCATATAGACTGCCGCTCCCACAAGAACTGCCATCAACGTATCCTTTAAACCAAAATCAGGAAGCCGGAATTTGATCTTCTTTCCATCGTCCTCCTTTGGCATCATCCGCGGTTTGGATGCCACGACCTGATGAAAATACATCTCCTCATCATATGTAGATTTTACTGCGTATACCGGTTCCATCCCGCACCTCCTATCGTACTGTGATCTGTTCCATCGGAAGATGGCACTTTTCTGTGAGGAAACCTGCAAGCTCCGCGGAATTTCCCTGTACAGCGTCATCCTTCATGAAATACCGCACCACATTTCCGCGCTCCACGAGCACATACATTCCGGACATATCAATCAGGCGTCCCACATTTTTGTACTGGACACGCGATTTTTCGTTCTTCCCGATAACCTCGTAGCCATCTTCATAAAAGCGGTATTCCCACTGATAGTTATCTTCCATCCTGCCCGCCTCAAACTGGAGATGGATCTGCTTTTTTGCATCCAGCCAGCCCTTGACAAGAGCATAAATTCCGAATACAAATCCCATCGCACAGAGAATGCCGATCATCATAAGCGCATCTCCGATCGTCCCGCCAATGACAACTTTTGCAGCCATGCAAAGCAGAAATAGTCCTAGAAAAATCGTCATGATCCGCTTTCCACCGGACTGGAAGCCAAGTTTCCGGACTCCCTTTTCCAGATGAAGCAGCTTTTCTTCCGTCACATGATGCCTGATGATAAACCGGGCGTCCTTTTCGTTCCGTAATTCCATTATGTTCCTCCTATTTTATCTCAGTCAAAAAGACTCCCACCTCTTTTCGGTGGTGAATAATAGAAAATTTGTCTCAGCGGGAGTCTAATCTCCGACTGAGATAAACGCTCCGCGGGGATGCTCAGTGATTCTAATAGGAATCTGTCAGCTTTGCTGACCAGAATCACGCGCCAGGTCTCACGGATGTTCGACTTGAATTCTCAGAAGATGATGATCGCCGCCGTCAGGCTCACGATACCGAGAATGATCGATGCCGAA
Source organism: Clostridium sp. AM30-24 (assembly GCF_003480435.1). GTDB lineage: Bacteria > Bacillota > Clostridia > Lachnospirales > Lachnospiraceae > Pilosibacter. Next base: position 484,589 of record NZ_QUJB01000001.1, read on the forward strand.
TTCACCGCGCTGGCCAGATTCACATCTCCATTAAGCATGGATGTGTATGGAACGCCGAGGGCCGACACCGGGCCAAACATCAGGATCGCCAGAGTTCTGCGGATTTCCAGTGAGAATGGCAGAAACTGATAAAACAGGACTGCCAGAACTGCTGAAACCGTAAATCTCGTTCCGAGGATCTTCGCGACGCTTCCAGTCTGCTCTCTCGTCATATGAAGCTCCAATCCGAGACCGATCATCATCATAGAAAGAAAGGTATTGGCATTTCCCACCGTCTCAGCCACCTGATTCACAAAAAGCGGAAGCCTGAGTCCTGCCATCGTCAGTACCGTCATGATCACATAACAGTCAAACGGAACCGATTTCAAGAGCTGGATCACGATCCTGCGGATCTGATGCTTATCCCCGGAACCGCTCTTTCCTGCCACCGACATCGCCACCGCGTAAGATCCGCCGGTACAGACTACCGCATTTCCCGTATCAAAAAGACTTGTGCACGCTACACCGGGTGCTCCCAGAAATCCCTGAACGAACGGCATCGTAAAACAACCGATATTGTATCCCGAAGCATTTACAAGACCGAACGCCTTCTGATCTCTTGTCCCTTTTGCAAATAAACCATAACCGATTACCGCGTACAAGCCGCTGCACAGAAAACCGATCAGCACGATCACTAACATTGAGATATCCATGGTTGCCTGACTGAAGTTATGGATGATCGCAGCAGGGAGTGTGATCTTCGTGACGAGCTTTGAAAATACGGGAAGATCCGTCTGGCTTAAAAGCCCGATCTTTTTCATGCCATATCCCATCAGAATGATCAGAAAAAAGCATCCCGCCTTTAGTAAAACTGAACTCATATCTCTTGTTCCTCTTTTATGATTTTTTCTGTCCTTTGTTTCATCATTCCTTCCGCCTATTGACCCCATTTTTTCAGAAGCTTTCTTCGCAGGAATGGAAACAAACCTTATTATATATCAAAGTGACAGTCGAATCAATCATTCTTTTTCCGCCTGTTTTGCGCACTCCTCCACTGGACATGTTTCCATTCTGATGTTATACTTGTTCTGTTCTCATACAGTTTTCAGGGAGGTTTTTACCATGTCCGAAGAAAAAGATGCAAAAATCCAGGAACTGGAAGCCGAAATCGTCCGTTTAAAAGACGAAAATTCAAAGCTTCAGGAGACTGTCCAGTGGATGCACGACCTGATCTGGAAAATGGTCCGTGAACGCGAAGGCCAGAAAGGAGATCCGTCCGATGGTACATACGCTTGTTCCGATGTCCGTAAAAATTAAGATCCAGAATTTCGAGGCACCTGCAAGACTGATCAACCATATGGAATTGTCCTGCGCAGTTGGCATGGCATGCCGTCAGGCTTCGCTTCCGTGCCCGGAGGGAACTGCTGGAACAGATCTCAGGGAATTCATAAAATCGGTTCCGGACACAATTTTTTCAAGCCCGGCTGTCGATGAAAAGCTGAAAGTGCTGATCCGCGATTATATCTACAAAAAGGGCGAGATTCTGGATGACGATTCTCTGGTCACCCTGAAACTCGGATATGAAAACACTTAAGTGATCGCGAAGATTCTGAATCGCCACACACTACGATCCAAATCCGATCACAGGAAAGGAGTCTGCAACTATGGATTTTACACCAACAAATTTCCCAACCATGGGAGTTTCTGAAAAAGAATTTCTCGACAAGATGATCGAACTGGCAAAAGCCGGCGATGACGCCATGGAGCATTTAAAATGTGTATTCTACACCTGGGCTGTCTTTTATGAGGCTGATGAAGAGACTACTAGCGGAATCGCTGAATTTCTCGCAAATGCGGCCGGCATTGAGGCGAAAGACACATTTATCAAAAATCTGACCTGTATTTTATAAGAATGCCTACGTCCGGGCAATGCAGGGGGACGATGGTTTTCCTCTGTCACACTCATATAAAAAGATACCGGCAGGATTGCGAAACAAGCCGTCCATACCGGTATCTTTTTATCTCAGTTAAAGAATGTGCCAATTATTCTTCTGTGCTGTCATCTTCCGGACAAAGGTACTCGATCAGAGCGTCCTGCTCTTTTCCGGAAAGGCGGAAGAAACCTTCGCCTACGCAGAGATAACCATCCTCGACATAAACTTCGCTGGAGTCAAAGTATTCGCCCTTTGCAAACTTGCGGTTTAATTCTGCATTGATCTCGCCGTAGTTCTCGACTTCAAGGATCTTGTTTTTCTTCTGTTCGATCTTCATTAAATGATAATATGCTTTCTTTAAATAGTCGCCCCGTTTTTTCATGAGAGTTCTCCTTTACTTTCATTTCTTATTTCTCCCGGCTGGATTTCAGCTCCGGGAATCGTTCTGTAATTTAAAGTGTAAAGCATGGAAATAATTTTGTCAATCTGTGCCGTCCCTTTCCGTCCAGATTTCGGAAAGAAACCCATCTTTATCAGAATATGCCCGCGCCCATCTACCCGATAAAATTAAAGGTTATGCCCCACTGGCGGCAGCTTCTGTAACCGCCTTCTTTTGCGTCAGTGACGATCGTTCCGGGGGGTGTGAGAACAGGCATAAACATTTTATGTGATATCATCGTATTCAGTAGTATTTTTCAGTCCTTCATGATAATAAACCCCAGTACCGCCAGAAAAAACAGTACAAACAGGAGTGCTCCTCCGGCTACTGCAAATGCATACAGAACACCCATAGCAAAAATGAAGCCGATCAATGCCGTTAGACAGCCGCCTCCACCACTGCCGCCACCGCCGCGATAACCGTAACGACGTTCATCACAGTTACAGCCTCCTGGACCTGTGCAATCAGAATAATGGTGTCCGCTATTATCATATGACATTGGATCAGCTCCTTTTTTCTTTTGATTGTACCACATTCACCTCAATATTACATCTATCTAAAAGAATGTGCCTTGGCACATTCTCGCGCCTCGCGCGGTCGCTTGCGACAATCTACATCTTCGCACGAGTGCGCATCTTTGGCACGTCAGTGCCTTTGTATGTAACAAGGAATTCCTCGGAATTTCCTGTTATATAAAAATAAGAACCTCGCAACCCCGCATAAACACCGGATTTTGAGATTCTTATAGTGGACCTGAGGGGAATCGAACCCCTGTCCGAAAACCTATCCCCTGTTCTTCTACTATCATAGTCTGTTATTTAGAATTCCCTCCCGAATCCGAAAGCAGACATCCTGATCCGTTTGGTAGCTTCATCATACGCCCGCGTGCGCAAAGCTTTGCACGTGTCGTTTCCTGCTTTAAATGATGCCGGTTACTTAAAATGCAGGTATTCTAAGGCCGACAGCTGCCTAAATTAGGCTGCGTATGCTAATTCGTCGTTAGCGTTTATATTTAGGTTTGCCATTTAACGCATTGCATACGGATAGCTTCACCAGCTTCAAAGCCCCCGTCGAAACCAGTACAAGCCCTTACTGGCACTCTCTTCGGAGTTTTCGCATCTCCAACAGCAACCACTTTAGGCGACCCCAAAGCAGCCTCACTGTCTCTGCGTAAACTAAATCTTATCATCACTCTTCCTGGTTGTCAAGGCATAGAACTTGAAATTTCAGAAATTCTTTTCTTTTATAATACCGACGGAAACAACTGATCCTAATAGAGATTTTTGACCTTAAACTCCTTCTCCAGTTCCCTTCTCTGATCCTTTTTTGCAATATCCGCCCGCTTATCGTAAAGCTTTTTACCTCTTGCAAGACCAATCTCAACCTTTACGAGACTACCCTTAAAGTAGACCTGAAGTGGAACGAGCGTATAGCCCTTTTCCTGGATCTTTCCCTTTAATTTATTGATCTCATAGCGGTGCATCAGAAGCTTTCTTTCGCGGAGCGGATCCTTATTGAAGATATTTCCCTTCTCGTATGGACTGATGTGCATGCCATAGATCATAACCTCATCGTTTGTGATCCGCACAAATGATTCCTTGATGCTGCATTTTCCCATCCGTAGGGACTTTACCTCGGTTCCCGCAAGAGCGATCCCGCATTCAAATTTGTCATCAATAAAGAAATCAAAGTATGCTTTTTTATTGTTTGCGATCAGCTTAAAGCCACTGCTTTTTGCCATAATCCTGTCCTCTTTTCTGTTCCGGCAATTCTTTTCTGCCGGGACTTTATCATCATGCGCGGCACGCGCCGTTTCAGGAAAATACAGAGATTCTTTTCTGTGTCTGTCCTTTAGAACGACCGTACCGGCAGAAAATCGATGGTCTTTAAATATCGGTCCACAGAAACCACCTGAACCTTTACCGTCTGCCCAAGCTTATATTTTTTTCTCGTCCGCTCACCCACAAGTTCATAATGTTCCTCATCGAACACATAGTAGTCGCCATCAAGGTTTGCAAGGCGTACCATCCCTTCCACAGTATTCGGGAGTTCCACATAGAAACCGTAATTGCTGATTCCGGAGATCACGCCGGTAAACTCCTCACCGATATGACGTTCCATGAATTGAACTTTCTTCGCTTTATCCGTCTCACGTTCTGCCTCATCCGCGAGCCGCTCCCGCGAGGATGTCCAGACTGCAACTTCCGGAAGGATCTTCTCGTAGTGGGCAACACGTTTTTTTGTGAGTTCTCCGTGAAGATTCTCCTTGATGATCCGATGGATCTGAAGATCCGGGTATCTGCGGATCGGTGAAGTAAAGTGGGTATAATAGTTTGCCGCAAGACCGAAATGCCCCATGCAGTCCGTCGTGTACTTCGCCTGTTTCATGGAACGGAGCGCCAGCCGCGCGAGAAGCGCCTCCTCCGGGGATCCGGCAACCTTTTCGAGAAGCTTCTGCATCTCCTTCGGGTGAAGTTCTCCGTTCTGGAGACGGATCGAGTAGCCGAAATTGTTGATCAGGATACCGAATCGCTTGATTTTTTCCCCATCCGGCTTCTCATGGCTCCGATAAAGAAACGGCGTCTGCTGCCAGTAGTAATCTTCCGCAACCGTCTCGTTGGCCGCCAGCATGCAGTCCTCGATCAGCATTGTCGCCGCATTCCGCTCGTAAGGCTTGATCTCCACCGGGCGTCCTTTCGCATCCAGAATGATCTTACACTCCGGGAAATCAAAGTCCACAGCGCCTCGTGCCATGCGCTTCTTTCTTAAGACGCGGGCAGTCTCATCAAGAAGCAGGAACATCGGGACAAAATCCGCATACTCTTCCAGACACTTTTCGGCAAATTCTGCCTTTTCTTTTACAGCAGCTTCCTCTCCTCCGTTCTTCGCTTCCAGAATCGCATTCACCGCCGTATACGTCATTCTCCGGTCAATATTCACAACCGACTCACAGATCTTATGACCCACAACGATTCCCTTTTCATCAATATCCATAAGGCAGCTCAAGGCCAGACGGTCACAGCCCGCATTCAGGGAGCAGATCCCATTCGAAAGTCTGTGGGGAAGCATCGGGATCACACGATCCACAAGGTAGACGCTGGTTCCCCGCTTATATGCCTCCTCGTCGAGCGGACGGTTCTCCTTCACATAGTGGCTCACATCCGCAATGTGGACACCGAGATGATAGATAGTCTCCCCATTGACTGTCTCCTTTGACACGCTGACCGCATCGTCCAGATCCTTCGCATCCTCACCGTCAATGGTTACCATCGGTATTTTTCTGAGATCCACTCTTCCGTTCTTTTCAATCTCCTCCGCCACATACTCCGGCGAAAGCAGCTCCGGAACCCGAGCTACTTCCTCCATCACTGCCTCCGGGAACTCCTCCGGAAGCCCATACGCGCGGACGATAGATAAAATATCCACTCCCGGATCATTGATATGTCCGAGGATCTCCTTTACATGGCCTTCCGGATTCTTATTTCCCGTCGCGTAAGTATCCAGCTTTACCACGACTTTATGACCGGAAACAGCACCATTCTCCTTCCCTTGCGGGATAAAAACATCCATGGTGATCCTCGGATTGTCCGGGATCACAAAACCGAAATTTTTATTTTTTTCAAAGGTACCGATCAGCGTCTCATTGGCATGTTTCAACACCTTTAAGACTCTCGCTTCTGTCCGGCCTCCTCTTCCGTTTTCATTAATGATGACCTGAACTGTATCCCCATCCATCGCATCCCCGGTATCATCCGGCGGGATAAAAAGATCGTCTTCTCTACCCTCGATCGTCACGAACCCGAATCCACGATGATGAGCAGTAAAAGTTCCGGTCTGGGCGAACACTTCAGATCTCGCGTACTTTCCTTTTTTCGAGATCCCCACCTTTCCGGATACCACCAGTTCATTTAAAACTTCTTCCAGTTCACGGCGCTGCTCTTTCGGGACGCCTAAAAGCATCGCCAATTCTTTCATCTTCATAGGAACATATGTCGGATCCTTCATCAGATCCAGAAGCATATGTTTCCGCTCTTCCATTAATCTTTCTTCCATTCTTCTCCTTATATATTTGCTATTACTCGCCACATGAAAAAAGGCGGGAGTCTTATCGATCAGGATAAACGAAAAAACACTCCTGCAAAGAAGTTATCGCTGCAAGAGTGTTCGTCATCTCAGAATTAAATTACCTTTAAATTTAATACCAGGGCAAGTACAAAAATCAGGATTGCCGCAATTTTTGTAAACTTTTCAAGGTTGCCTTCCATAGAGCGGCCTTTATTTTTTCCCCAGTAGCTTTCAGCCACACCACTGATCGCGCCAAGTCCGGAAGTCTTTCCCTCCTGCATTAATACGATCACGGTCATCGCGATACATAAGATAACGAATACAATCGTCAGAATAATTCTAATCACCAACTACACCTCCTGTCCACAGATAAATTTATCATAGCATAAAACATTCAGGCTGTCAATGACGGAAACGGACCGGACGTAACCAGCCATGCTCCCGCCATTCGCCTGCCGAACCGCTTTCTTCACAGATCGGCAACATAAAAAGAATGTGCCTTGGCACATTCTCGCGCCTCGCGCGGTCGCTTGCGACAGTCTACATCTTCGCGCGAGTGCGCATCTTTGGCACGTCAGTGCCTTTTTATGTAACAGGAAATTCCTCAGAATTTCCTGTTACATAAAAAACGGTCAGCCAAGACAGGTTTTCCCTGTAAGGATGACCGTTTTATCATAAATTTATACACCTGCAAAAATCCGACGCCGGAACTTTTTCCGGATACACGGCAGCCCTCCGAGGCTTTTCAGCTTTCACTTGTGGGCTTTCTCTCCGAGTCTTATCGAATCTCAGCGCCAAGACGGAACTTCAGATTTCCGAGGATCTTCTTAACGAATCTCTCAATATCCTTCGGGTCAAGCGCCTTGTCCTCCGGAACAAAGGTGATCTTGAATGCCATGCTCTTCTTGCCCTTGCCGAGCTGTTCGCCGCGGTAGATATCGAAGAGTTCCACCTCGCCGACCTGCTTGCAGGCCTTTTTGATCTCATCGATCAGGCTGCCGCAGCTTGTCTCCTCATCAACAACCATGGCAAGGTCACGGGTGACCTCATCGTACTCGGAAATCGGTTTGTAGCGGAGACCTTCCGGCATGTGCGCGGAAAGCGCAGCGAAGTCGATCTCACCGAGATAGATCTGGTTGTTTGCCTTGCTGTCCTTCGGGAGCTTTAACTCTCCTGCGACACTGTTTGCAAGTTTACCGAAGGAGCCGACGCGCTCACCATCGCAGAGAACATACGCGGAGATTCCCGGATGGAGATACGGGACATCCTCCGCTCTCTCATAGTCGAAGCTTACACCGAAGGAAGCCGCAAGCTCTTCCATCGTCCCCTTCAGGGTAAAGAAGTCTTCTGCCTCACCGAATGCCGCGAATCCAACATGCGGGATCTCGTTCGGGAGTTCTGTGAGCGGAAGTGCCTTCGGATAGTATACATTCGCGTACTCGAAGAATCGTCCGGCTGCATTGCCCTTCTTCACATTCTCAACCACCGTATTCAACATGGACGGAGCCAGTGTTGTGCGCATGATGGAAAGGTTTGTGGTGATCGGGTTCAACAGGCGGATCACATTGCGTTCTTTCGCATCTCCGGCGATATGAAGCGCGTCAAGGTCAGCGTCAGAATAGAACGCCAGTGTGGACACCTCAAAGTAACCCTGAGATACCATTACCTGTTTTAATTTTGTTCTTCTCTTCTGTACAGGGTTTAATCCGCCGTTTGTAACTGCGGAATCCTTTAAGAATGTCGGAACAATGTGCTCGTAGCCGTACTCACGGATTACTTCTTCGGCGAGATCCGGCTCACCGACTTCGATATCTTCACGATAGCGCGGTGCTGTCACAGTAAGAACATCACCGTCGCGCTCAACCTCAAAGCAGAGTCTGCGGAGAATGTCAAGAACATTCTCTGACGGGACCTCGATTCCGAGGATCTTATTGATACCGCTTAAGGTTGCGGTAAATTTCTTTCCTTCTCTCGATGCACCCGCGCTTACATCGAAGGCACTCGCTGTGATCTCTCCACAGCCAAGTTCCTCGATCAGGTGCAGGGCACGTGCCATACCGATCTCAACGGTATACTCTGCGATACCTTTCTCGTAATGGCTGGACGCATCCGTATTCTGTCCGAGGCTTCTCGCGGTCTTACGGATGTTGTCACGCATGAATTTTGCAGACTCAAAGAGAAGCTGTGTGGTGTTCTCTGTGATCTCACTGTTCATGCCACCCATGATACCCGCAAGGGCTACCGGTTTGCTGCCGTCGCAGATCACAAGGTTGTTCTCGTTTAACTTAAACTCTTTTCCATCAAGTGTCTGGATCATCTCGCCGTTCTCCGCGCGGCGGACGATGATCTGGCTGCTCTCCAATGTGTTCATATCAAAGGCATGCATCGGCTGTCCGATCTCAAGCATGACATAGTTTGTGATATCGACCACGTTGCTGATGCTTCTTAAACCGCAGAGAGCCAGCTGACGGCGCATCCATCTCGGGGACTGGCCCGGAGTAATGTTTCTGACACCATGGCCTAAGTAACGCGGGCAGAGATCCTGTGCTTCTACTTTGATGTCAAGGTTTTCATATTTATAATCGCTCTCCTTGTAGTCCAGAGCCGGCATCTTAAGCGGCTTGTCCAGTACCGCAGCGACCTCTCGTGCGATACCTAATACTGACTGGCAGTCCGCGCGGTTTGCTGTTACGGAGATGTCAAAGATATAATCGTCTAATCCGACCACCTTCGCAATATCTGTTCCCGGAACCGTGTCCTTCGGAAGATCTAAGAGACCATAAACCTCAGAGCCCGGATACAGGTCATCGTTCAGGCCAAGTTCCTCGCCGGAGCAGAGCATACCGTTGGACTCAATGCCGCGCATCGGTTTTGCCTTGATCTTGATGCCGCCCGGCAGTGTGGAATTATCAAGAGCCGCCGGTGTGTGCATGCCTGCGTAGACGTTCGGAGCGCCTGTGACGATCTGAATGTCGTTTCCATACTCGCCGCAGTCTACTTTACATGTGTAAAGATGTGTTCCCTCCACCGGGGTACATTCTTTTACAACGCCAACAACGACACGGTCGATCTCAGCGGAGAGATCGATCAGTTCCTCTACCTCAAATCCACAGCCAAAAAGTTTATCCTCTAACTCCTGTGCTGTCACATCAATGTCAACATATTCTTTCAGCCAACTAAATGGTACTTTCATGATCTTCTCCCTCCCTTATTAGCCTTTGAACTGCTTCAGGAAACGAAGATCATTCTCATAAAGCAGGTTGATGTTGTTAATACCGTATTTTAACATGGCAATACGCTCGATACCGATACCAAAAGCAAGACCGGAATACTCATTCGGGTCGATTCCGCAGTTTTCCAGTACCTTATGGTGTACGATACCGCCGCCGAGAACCTCGATCCAGCCGGTGTGCTTGCAGAGCGGGCAGCCTTTTCCGCCGCACTCGAAGCAACTGACATCGACCTCAACACTCGGCTCCGTGAATGGGAAATAGCTCGGGCGGAGACGTGTCTTTACATTGCTTCCGAAAATCGCCTGTACAAACTTGTCGAGCATACCCTGAAGGTCGCAGAGAGTGATCTTCTTATCCACAACAAGACCTTCCATCTGATGGAACATCGGGGAATGAGTCGCGTCGCTGTCGGAACGGAATACGCGCCCCGGTGCCAGCATCTTGATCGGCGGCTTCTTCGCATCCATGACACGGATCTGTCCCGGACTTGTATGTGTGCGGAGTAAAATATCCTCAGCCACATAGAAGGTATCCTGCATGTCTCTCGCCGGATGGTTCTTAGCTACATTCAATCTTGTAAAGTTGTGATCATCATCCTCGATCTCCGGACCGTCATAGATCTCAAAGCCCATTCCTGCAAAGACATCAATCATCTCGTTCTCTGTAACGGTAAGCGGATGAAGTCCTCCTGCCGGGCGCATCTTTGCCGGCATGGTGATGTCGACCTGCTCGCTCTTATTGCGGGCCGCAAGTTCTAACTCATCCATCCTGTTTTTCATTTCCTGATAGCGCGCTTCTACCTGATTCTTGAATTCATTGATCGTCTTTCCAACATTCGGGCGCTCCTCCTTCGGAACACTTCCAAGACCTTTCATCAGGTCCGCGATACTGCCTTTCTTTCCAAGGAAATTCTGCCAGAACTCAGCAAGCTGTTCCTTGGAGTCTACATGGCCGAGAGCAGCTTCCATCTGCTCTTTCAGTGCCTTGATCTTCTCTTCCATAGTCCACCTCATTCTTTCGGTATGGTTTGATTTCTCTATCAGTGCGGCGGTCAGGCTTTTCTACATATCCATATCTTCTTGTTTTCACTTTCACGAAAACAAGAAGCACGGGGCGTTCCCCGTATGATGATTTTCCCTGAAAAAGGCTTATGCAAGCAAGCTTGCAACACCTTTCCCAGAAAAAATCATCGCATGGCTGAACTGTTTACATAAAAAAAGCCCCGTCCCGCCTTGGGACGAAGCTGACTCTCCGTGGTACCACCCAGATTCCGCATGGTTCATATGCGGCACTCAAACGTCTGTAACGGGACTTCCCGTCCTGCACTACCGGAATTTCTTTCGCACAGGCTGCTCAAGAGTGAATTTACAAAAGCTTCCTTCGGAAGGTCTTTCAGCCGGTGAACCTTCTCTCTGTGATACCGGAATTTCTTTGTACTGTCTCTATCATTGCGTTTCACACAGTGTTGATGGTAGCACATTCCGTATTATTTGTCAAGCAACCGTTCTGCCTGTTTATTTTCCGTTCATATTACTTGAACTTATTTTGAAACATCTGTGTCCTTTCTTGACATCGTTATCATTTTATGGCATTATCACCTTATGAAGACGAATTATCTGCATATTATCTTCTGTTTCATCCATTCGCATCCACAATATGCAGGTTATTTCGCGACAACACCCGCAAAAAAGGAGGAATTTCAATGGATTTTCTGACACTGACTATTGGAAAGCAGAAAAACATCGCTCTGATCGCCCATGACAGCAAAAAGCATGAGATGATCGACTGGTGCGAAGCAAATAAAGAGATCTTAAAGGGACATTTCTTATGCGGCACCGGAACTACCGCGAGAATGATCACGGAAGCCACCGGTCTTCCGGTAAAGGGCTATAACAGTGGTCCTCTCGGCGGTGATCAGCAGATCGGTGCAAAGATCGTGGAAGGTCGCATTGATTTCGTTGTGTTCTTCTCAGATCCGCTGACTGCCCAGCCTCATGATCCAGATGTAAAGGCACTCCTTCGTATTGCTCAGGTCTATGACATCCCGATCGCTAACAACCGGGCAACCGCAGATTTCCTGATCTCCTCTCCACTTATGAATGAGACATATGACCACCGGGTCATCAATTTCCATGAGGCGATCGCTGACCGGGCGAAAAAACTGTAAATTTCTCGATCACTGCAGCCCTCAGGTCTGCACGAGTATAAGAAAAGCAGAAAAACATTCATCACGAGTGTTCTTCTGCTTTTTCTGTCATTTCATATCTCAACATATTTCACCGTTGTTGATCGCTTCTTCCAGCTCCTTTAGCCGGCTCTCCCCGTATACTTTCAGGCCGTATCCAGCAAGCAAAGCCGCCGTCTTTCCCATTCCCTCGCGCAGCTTATGGGAAAAGGTTCCGTCATAAATCCCGTTTGAGCCACATGACGGGCTTCTTTCTTTTAAAATTGCGATGGTACATTCATATTTTTTCGCCTCCCGAAGCGCGAAATCAGCTCCGAGGAGAAATTCTGCCGTGACGTCCTCGCCTTTCGTGTTCATGACCGCCTCGTCCGGCATATGGATCTCGGAGGCCGCCCGCGGGGTCGGAAGTCCGCCCGCCTGTTCCGGGCAGACCGGATGGAACTTTACCTTTCCTTCCATTTTTTTCATAAAATCAAGCACATCCTGATTGCGGTTGTTTGTGCCATCCCATTTGCAGTTTTCACCAACGAGACAGGCGCTGATCAGTATCTGAAGCATAAGTTTTCCCTCTTTCAATACATACCGACTGGAATTTCAAAGCTGCATAGCAATACTCTTTCATTTAACACCAGATCCATTATCCGGTTTGCTGCAGGTTTGATACAGCTTTTATCCTTTCGTATTATAAAAGCAGGACCCCCCACATTCTTTCATGCGGAAGCGATCCTGCTTTCTTTTATTTTTTCACGGTCCACGCTGCGTCTTCGCGAACCTTTTCATGCGTTTCCGTACAGATGATTACATCTGGCTCTTCTTGCTGATCATGGCTCTCTTTCTGAGAGTCGGATCCAGGATCTTCTTTCTGATACGAAGGCTTGTCGGTGTGATCTCAAGAAGCTCATCTGTATCGATGAAGTCCAGACACTGCTCCAGACTCATGATCTTCGGCGGAACAAGCTTTAATGCCTCATCGGCGCTGGAGGAACGTGTATTTGTTAACTTCTTTGTCTTGCAGACGTTGATCTCGATATCCTCCGCCTTCGGGCTCTGTCCAACGACCATACCGGAGTAAACCTTTACACCCGGTCCGATGAACAGGGTACCTCTCTCCTGCGCGTTGAACAGACCGTAGGTGATGGACTCACCGGCCTCGAACGCGATCAAGGAGCCTGTCTTTCTGTAGCTTAACTCGCCCTTGAACGGAGCGTATCCGTCAAAGCTTGTGTTTAAGATACCGTTACCCTTTGTATCTGTCATAAACTCACCGCGGTAACCGATGAGACCTCTGGACGGGATCGAGAACTCAAGTCTTGTGTAGCCGCCGTTTGTCGGGCTCATTCCCTGAAGTTCGCCCTTTCTGCTTGTGAGCTTCTGGATGACAGCTCCGGTAAACTCATCCGGAACGTCAACGTAAGCAAGCTCCATCGGCTCTAACTTTCTGTTTCTCTCGTCATATTTGTAGATAACCTCTGCCTTGCTGACAGCGAACTCAAAGCCCTCACGGCGCATATTCTCGATAAGAACAGACAGGTGAAGCTCACCACGGCCGGAAACCTTGAAGCAGTCTGCGGACTCTGTCTCTTCCACACGAAGGCTGACATCCGTGTTTAACTCGCGGAACAGACGGTCGCGGAGATGACGGGAAGTAATAAACTTACCTTCCTGACCTGCAAGCGGGCTGTCATTTACCATGAAGTTCATGGAGATCGTCGGCTCGGAGATCTTCTGGAACGGAATCGCCTCCGGCTTCTCCGGAGAACACAGGGTATCACCGATATGGATATCCGGGATACCGGAGATCGCTACGATCTCACCGATGGTCGCGTTCTGTACTTCAACTCTCTTTAAGCCGTCGAATACATAGAGCTTACCGATCTTAACCTTCTTCATCTTATCCGGATCATGATGGTTTACGATCACGCAGTCCTGATTTAACTTTAAGGAACCGCTGTCGATCTTACCGATACCGATACGGCCTACGAACTCGTTGTAGTCGATGGTGCTGATAAGGACCTGAGTCTCAGCCTCCGGGTCACCTTCCGGCTCCGGGATATAGTTGATGATGGTCTCGAATAACGGGCTCATATCCACTTCCGGATCATCTAATTCTTTCTTTGCGAAGCCTGCGCGGGCAGAAGCGTAAACGAACGGGCAGTCAAGCTGCTCATCGGATGCGTCGAGATCCATGAATAACTCAAGTGTCTCATCGATCACTGCCTCCGGTCTTGCCTCCGGACGGTCGATCTTGTTGATGCAGACGATAACTCTAAGATCAAGGTCAAGTGCCTTCTGGAGAACGAACTTCGTCTGCGGCATCGGTCCCTCGAATGCGTCAACGACAAGGATAACACCGTCTACCATCTTAAGGACACGCTCAACCTCTCCACCAAAGTCCGCATGACCTGGGGTGTCGATGATGTTGATCTTCACACCTTTGTAGAATACAGCTGTGTTCTTGGAAAGAATGGTAATTCCTCTTTCTCTCTCGATGTCATTGGAGTCCATGACACGCTCTTCTACTTCCTGATTTGCACGGAATACGCCGCTCTGCTTTAATAACTGGTCAACCAGTGTTGTTTTACCGTGGTCAACGTGGGCGATGATCGCAATGTTTCTGATATCTTCGCGTTTGATCTTCATAATCAATCCTCTTTCTTCATCTATAACTGTCCTCTCACCGATCATTTCCCGACCCGTTTTGCACAGTCATCTTACATTGTATACACTACTATTTCTAATTTTTGCATTACCGACTCAAAATTATAGCATTCATGAAATCAAAATGCAATATAAAATCAACCGAATTTCAGAGTGAAATCAGCTTTTTCGTGTCTTTTTGCCGTTCAGGCGATCGTTTGCCCTTTCTTTCTGCCTCAAAGCCATAAAAAGCTGCCTGCCCGTTATCCTAAAACAGGATCACTTCCTTATTAAGTGTGCCATACCACACTTCGTCACCTTTCCCGATCCTCGCTCCGCCGCTGGTACTCTCGGTGATCTTCTTTTCCAGATCATCATATTCCGCAACCGGGACGAGAACAGAAAACTCTACTTTATCTGTATAAGTACTGTCCAGCACTGTCATATTTTCCTGTCCTAAGATATACTGGATCTTTCCCACTCCCGTGTAGTCTGTCACGATCTTCATCTCAAAGGCTCTCTTCTTCTCCACGATTTCTGAGGCTGCAAGTCCCTCCTTCACCGCGCCGGAATAGGCCCGGACGAGACCGCCGGTTCCAAGCAGGGTCCCGCCGAAATATCTCGTGACCACCACGCAGACGTTATGGACATCTTCTCCCAGAAGGACATCAAGCATCGGCCGTCCCGCTGTCTGGGCCGGTTCCCCATCATCACTGCATCTTGTCAGCTCATGGTTCATTCCGATGCTAAACGCCTGACAGTTATGGCGGGCATCCCAGTATTTTTTCTTGATCTCAGCGATAAAAGCGGCCGCCTCCTCCTCGGATTCCACCGGTTTCAGATTTGCGATAAAACGTGATTTTTTCACTTCGATCTCCGCCGTACCGCCTCTGTATAAAATTCTCACACTGTCAAGAGCCATATCTTCTCTCCTTACAAAAATATTCCGCACCGCGGAAAGTTATTCTGTACCTTCATAATTTTGTCATGTTTTTGACGATTCCGACCATAAAATGTAATTTTCCCTTCATAATTCCCCACTTTACGGTCAAAAATATCATAATACAAACCAAACTTTTCCACAATAACTATTTATAAATGAAGGAAACTTTGCTATAATTATGGAATGACAAAGGAGGCATCCTGAATGAATTATGGAAAAAAAGAGGTGGAAAAGACACTCCGCAAGGCAAATTCCAGATCACAGAAGATCACCTCACATCTGGTGCTTCTTCTCACAAAGATCATCCTGATCCTGGTTCTGTTTGCGGCGGTGCTTGGAATCAGCTTCGGCTACGGGATCTTCAAGGGCGTTATCGATGCGGCCCCGGAGATCGATGTGGCGAGCATCGAGCCAAGCGGTTATGCCACCATGGTCTATGACAGTAAAGGAAACCTCACGGAGACGCTCGTAAAATCAGGAGCAAACCGTCTTGAGGCATCCTACGAGGAACTTCCCCAGTGCCTGATCGACGCCTTCGTCGCGATCGAAGATTCCAGGTTCTGGTCCCACAAGGGCGTGGACGTCCGCTCCATGTTCCGCGCGGCCTTCGGAATTATTACCGGAGACTCCAGCGCCGGCGGCGGAAGTACCTTAACCCAGCAGCTCATCAAAAACAATATCTTTGAAGGCGGCAACGAGGACACCTTCGGGGAAAAGCTGGAGCGAAAGATCCAGGAGCAGTATCTGGCGATTCAGTTAGAGAAGATCATGGACAAAAAGATCATCCTCAAAAACTACTTAAACACCATCAACCTCGGAAACAACACCCTGGGCGTAAAGGCGGCGGCTCTCCGCTACTTTGATAAGGATGTTTCGGAGCTTACGCTCTCCGAGGCGACCGTCATCGCCGGAATCACCCAGAATCCGTCGAGGTTCAACCCGCTCTCCGAAAACGGAAGAAAACGCAACGAAGAAAAACGCCGCGTTATCCTCCAGTACATGTACGAGCAGGGAAAGATCACAAAGGAAGAGCAGGAAGAGGCTCTCGCGGATGACGTTTACTCCCGGATCAAAAACGTGGATATCGTCACAAAAGAGACCCAGACTCCGTACTCCTACTTTACCGATGAGCTGATTGATCAGGTTCTGAAAGCCCTTCAGGATAAGAAAGGCTACACGGAGACTCAGGCCTACAACCTCCTCTTCTCCGGCGGTCTCGAGATCCACACCACTCAGGACCCGGATATCCAGTCCGTGGTGGATGAAGAGATCAGCAAACCGGAAAACTACGACGTTGTTTATTACTCCATCGACTACCGCCTGTCGATCCAGCATGCGGACCAGACAACGACAAACTATTCGGACGAGACACTGAAGACATATTTCCGGAAAGATCTTGGCGAATCAGGCTTCGACGGCCTGTTCTCTTCAAAGGAAAAGGCAGATGAGGCCATCGCAACGTACCGGACTGCAATGACAAAAGAGGGCGATACGGTCCTCGGCGAATCCGTACACTATGTTCTTCAGCCTCAGGCATCCTTCGTCCTCATCGATCAGTCCACCGGCTATGTAAAAGCCTTAAGCGGCGGCCGCGGACAAAAAGAAGTGAGCCGTTCCTTAAACCGTGCAACAAACACCCTGCGTCAGCCGGGCTCCACCTTTAAGGTCATCACTTCCTTCGCCCCGGCGATCGATACCTGCGGTGCCACATTGGGAAGTGTTTACTACGACGGCCCATACACCATGGGGACAAAAGCCTTCCGCAACTGGTACAGCAGCAAGGGCTACATGGGCTACAGTACGATCCGTGACGGTATCGTTTACTCCATGAACATCGTTGCTGTCCGCTGCATGATGGAAACCGTGACTCCGCAGCTCGGCGTCGAATACGCGAGAAACTTAGGAATCACTTCCCTGACAGATACCGACTACAACGCCTCCACCGCTCTCGGCGGTATCACCAAGGGCGTTTCAAATCTGGAACTGACCGACGCTTTCGCGACTATCGCAAACGGAGGTATCTACACAAAGCCGGTATTCTTCACACAGATTCTGGACCACAACGGAAAAGTACTTCTGGAAAATGAACCGGAGACAAAACGTGTCCTCAAGGACTCCACCGCATTCCTTCTCACGGACGCGATGTCCCAGTCCATGGAGAGCAGCCGCATGTATGCGTCCTCCGGAGTCAGCTTAAACTCCACGAGTGCCATTGCGAATATTCCGGGAATGTCCAATGCCGGTAAATCCGGTACAACAACAAGCAGCAACGATATCTGGTTTGTTGGATTTACTCCGTATTACACAGCAGGAATCTGGTCCGGCTGTGACGATAACCAGAAGATCTCCGCGATCGGAAGCAGTACCTCCTACCATAAGAAGATCTGGAAAGCGATCATGACAAAGGTTCATGAGGGGCTTCCGGACACCGGTTTCCCAGTTCCGTCCTCTGTCACAACTGCCCAGATCTGCCGGAAATCCGGAAAGCTTGCGATCCCCGGTGTCTGCGATAACGATCCGAGAGGAAGTGCCGTTTACACCGAGTATTTCGCAAAGGGAACCGTTCCTACAGAGGTCTGCGACCATCATGTTCAATTAACGGTATGCCGCGAATCCGGCGGTCTTCCGACTGAATTCTGTCCGGAAAGCGAACGTATCACAAGAACATTTATGGTGATCCCGGAGGGTGAATCCGGCGGAACCGACGATTCCAAATACCACGTTCCCGGACCATGTACTGTCCACAGTGCATCCTCTGTCGTTCTTCCGAGTGAAGACGCAGACGGAACCGGAACAACCGGATCCACAAAATCCGAAGCTGCGCAGGAAACAGTTCCTGAGACCACGAAGGCCGCACCAAAATCACCTCTTGATCAGGTATATATCCCGGTAGGTCCAGGATATGAATAATGAAATAACGTACAGAAAAAACGCCGGACAGGATCTAAATCCTCCGGCGTTTTTCTCTCTATCCTTATTTACATCATGGCTTTTTGTAAATACGATCTTTATGCTTCTTTTCTCTTCTTCATCTCTTCGATCATCACCGGGAGAACCTTTGTGACATCGCCGACGATCCCCACATCCGCTACGTCAAAGATGGACGCGTCCTCGTCTTTGTTTATCGCTACGATGTAGCCGGAGCCGATCATGCCAGATACATGCTGGGTGGCACCGGAGATTCCACATGCAATGTAGAGCTTCGGTGCGACGATCTTGCCGGACTGGCCGACCTGATGGGCTCTGGATACCCAGCCTTCCTCGATCGCCGGTCTTGTGGCACCTACAACGCCTCCCATGACATCTGCAAGTTCTTCAACAAGGGCAAAGTTCTCCTTGCTTCCCATTCCTCTTCCGCCGGATACAATGATCTGGGCCTCCTCGAGGTTGACGCTCTCAGCGATCTCCTTGACGGTCTCAATGACCTTTGTGCGGACTGCATCGGCTGTTATATCCTCCGCGATGACTTCACCTGTCCTGCTCTCATCCAGCTCTTTTGCGAAGGATCCGGAACGGACTGTGGCAACATGCGGAAGATTCTCACCCATCTTCATATCATTTAACACGTTTCCGTTGTAAGAAAAGGCTGTATAAACGCCATCTGACGTAATTCCTGTCACATCTGTCACACAGCCGGACTCAAATGCTGCAGAAACTGCCGGGGCGATCATCTTTCCCTCCGGGGTTCCTGCCATATAAAGTGCCTTTGGCTGATATTTTTCAGCCAGTTTTCCGATGATCTGTGCCTTCTCCGCTGCCTGAAGCCCTTCCTCGCCTGTTCTAAGGACCCTGGAAGCTCCAGCCGCGATCACTGACTTTGTA
This sequence comes from Clostridium sp. AM30-24, assembly GCF_003480435.1. Taxonomy (GTDB): domain Bacteria; phylum Bacillota; class Clostridia; order Lachnospirales; family Lachnospiraceae; genus Pilosibacter. The sequence continues at coordinate 503,826 of NZ_QUJB01000001.1, forward strand.
TCAGTATCTTTTCCGAATACAACAGCAATCACTTCCTCACCATCTGCCTTCGCAAGCTCCGCTGCCTTGCTGACGGTCTCGAGTGCCGCACCGACCGGTGCGCCGTCTGCGCTCTGGGCGTAGACCATGATATTCTTTCCATCTGTATATTTCATTGCCTTAATTTCCTTCCACGCTTAATTCCGGCTGCAGCCTGCACCTTGCACAGACCACAGCCTTTTCTGCCGATCCGGCATTCTATCCGATTGCTTTTGCGTCGCTCATCATAGAGAGCACCTGGCTTACTGCCTCGGCCGGGTCCTCCGCCTTGATCTTTACGCCTGCGGCTCTCTTCGCCGGTGCATAGACCTTAAGGACCTCGACCTGTGCTTTCCCTGCCTCTGCAGCCGCAAGCTCCTCGATTGGTTTCTTTCTCGCTGCCATCTTGCTCTTGATCGTTGGGTAACGCGGATCATACTCGGGTTTATTGACAGTCACAACGCACGGAAGTTCAGATTCGATCAGACGGTAACCTTCTTCCGTCTCCTGCTTAGCGGTTACGCTTCCCTCTCCTGCTGTGATATCAACGACGTCTGCTGTCACCGATACGGAGAGTTCCTTTGCGAGGATCGTTCCCACCTGTCCGGATGCGAAATCAGTGGTCTCCTTTCCGCAGAATACGATGTCAAATTTCTTTCCTGTCTTCTCCTCGATGGCTTCCTTCGCTGCCTTTAGATCCCTGGCAATGATCTCCGGATCCTCGCTCTGGTAAGCATCATCTGCTGCGAGATACGCGTAGTCGGCTCCAACTGCCAGACAGTTCTTTAAGGAATTCTTTACACTATCATCGCCGATGGAGAGAACTGTCACCTCTCCGCCTGCCGTCTCTTTTAAACGGACAGCCATCTCCAGTGCATATGTATCAAATGCGTTCACTACCGGCGTTACACCGTCAAAGGCCGGCGCCCCTGTCTTCGGATCCAGAGCGATCTCTACAGAATCATCCGGAACCTGTTTTACACATACTAAAATTTCCATGTCTTCCTCCAAAAGTCAACAAAAATTATTTACCGATCACATTGTTTGCCACAACAATTCTTTGAACTTCGTTCGTTCCCTCAAAAATCTGGAAGATCTTCGCGTCTCTTAAAAGTTTCTCGACCGGATACTCTCTGCTATATCCATATCCACCGAACATCTGGATCGCCTCGGAGGCAACTTCCATCGCGATATCGGACGCATAGCATTTCGCGATCGCGGATTCCTTGCTGTACGGAAGTCCCATATCCATCTTTGTCAGAGCGTGCGCTACCATCTGGCGTGCTGTCTCTGTCTTGATCTCCATATCAGCCACCTTGAACTGTAATGCCTGATTCTTAATGATCGGCTTGCCAAACTGGATTCTTTCCTTGCCGTATGCGACCGCCTCGTTGATACCTCTCTGGGCGATACCAGTGGCAACACAGCCCATCCATGCGCGGGCCTGATCGAGGGTTTTCATTGCGATTCCAAAGCCTTTTCCTTCTTCACCGATGAGGTTTGCTGCCGGAATTCTGCAATCCTCAAATACAACATCGCAGGTATTGGAGGTGCGGATTCCCATTTTGTTCTCCTCATGTCCTGTGGAGAGACCCGGTGTTCCGGCATCAACAAGGAACATGGAGATTCCCTTTACACCCTTGGATTTATCGGTCATGGCAGTCACACAGTAAAAGGAAGCGATGCCGCCGTTTGTGATGAAGCATTTTCTTCCGTTTAATATGTACTCGTCACCGTCTTTCACAGCTGTGGTCTTGCCTGCGCTGGCATCGGAACCTGCGCCCGGCTCTGTTAAACAGAAAGCACCGAAACCGCCGTCAAGAATGAGATCGCAGACATGCTGCTTCTGCTCATCGTTACCTGCGATGAGGACCGGTTTCATACCGAGACCGCTGGCGGAGATCGTTGTCGCAAAGCCTGCGTCCGCGATTGCCATTTCTTCGATAAGAGCCGCTACATCCACACGGGAAAGACCCGGTCCGCCGAACTCTTCCGGAACTTCCAGCGCCTGATAGCCCTGCTCGATCGCTTTCTCGTAAATTTCCTTCGGCCATTCACCGGATACATCATATTCCTTGCACTGTTCTACGACTTCTTTATCACAGAATTTTTTAACATCCTGCAGGAGATCCTGCGCTTCTTCAGAAATTAAGTATGCCATAATCAAATTCCTTTCTTTTTTACCTGTGTCGGCCGGTGCATGGGGGAGTCCGACCGACAGGCAGTTTAACAAATATATTGGTACACGGCGGCTGTCTCACAGGGAGAAAAAGGACTGCCGCCGGGATCAGCCTTTATACTTCTTCTTTCGGATCGTAGCAAATCTTACCCGGGTTTAAGATCATCTTCGGATCGAAGGTCTCCTTGATGCCTCGCATTAAGCGCATGTTCACTGGACCTGCAAACTCTTCAAGATATCCTTTCTTTCCGAAGCCGATTCCGTGCTCCCCGGAAATCAGGCCACCGAGCTCTGCAGCTTTCTTATAGATGTCTGCCATGAATTCGGAAACTTCTTTCTTGAAGGTCTCCTCATCAAGGTCGTTTGCGCATGTATAGATATGTAAGTTTCCATCTCCCGCATGTCCGAAGCTTTTGACATCAAAGTCATATTTCTCCGAAACACCTTTTACGTATGTTAAATATTCTGCAATCTGGTTGACCGGAACAACAACATCGCACTCATCAAGAAGCTTTGTCTCCGCCTCAATTGCCTCAAGGAAAGAGCTTCTCGCTGCCCACGCGTCCTTCTTCTTCGCCGGTGTATCAGCCACGAGAACATCCACAGCGCCTGCCTCAAGAACAACCTCAGCTGCCTGCTCAGTGAGTTCTTCCAGCTGATCCATGTTATCGCCGTCGAATGTCACAAGAAGGTAAGCGCCGATATCTACTCCCTCGACCTCTTTCGGGAATACGCTCTTTCCAAGGTAACGCTCAGAAGCAAGAACGATCTCTTTTTCCATAAATTCCAGTGCCTGCGGCTGGAAATGGTTCATAAAGAACTTTGGTACCGATGCGATACAATCTTCAAGATTCTCATATGGGATGATGAGACTGATCGTCTCCTTCGGTGCCGGGATCAGCTTCAACGTGAGTTCTGTAATAATGCCCAGAGTTCCCTCGGAACCGATCATTAAGTTTAACAGGCTGTAACCGGTACTTGTCTTGGAAACGGTAGCACCGAGCTTTACGATCTCACCAGTCGGGAGAACAACGGTCATGGCACGGACATAATCCCTTGTGCAGCCATATTTTACCGCGCGCATGCCGCCTGCATTTGTGGAAACATTACCGCCCAGAGTCGCGAATTTTTCGCCCGGATCCGGCGGATATAAGAGTCCCTGTTTCTGTGCGTCCTCAGCAAGGTCATTCAGTAAAACGCCTGGCTCCACCCGGACTACAAAGTTCTCAAGATCATATCCAAGGATCTTGTTCATCTTGCTCATGTCGATCATGACACCACCATCGACTGCCACAGCCGCACCCGTAAGACCGGTTCCTGCTCCTCTCGGAATTACCGGGATGCAGTTCTCATAACAGACCTTCATGATCGCCGCGATGTCCTCTGTTGTCGTTGCTTCAATCAGAACTTCCGGTACGCCTTTTCCGTAAATCGGCATCTCATCGTGGAAATAGTCGCTGTTGATCTCTCCGCCTGCGTACACCTTTCCGGGAACGATCGCCTTGAACTGTTCCAGAATTTCAGGAGTTACCTGATGATACTTCTCTACCATGTTCATTTCTCCTCTTCTCATGCCTTCAAAAATTTCTGCTGCCTGCATGTTTGATCCGCAGCATCATGTGAGTTTGGTCTTTGTTTGTATTGGTAGTGCCAATTATAGTATTTTTATAGTTATATGTACATATGTATTTTATATGCACACATTACTCTCATTTTTGTATTATTGGTAGAACCAATTTGTTTTAAAAAATAACTGCTTCTCACAAGCAGTGTATTTTTTCTGATACAATCATATCCCTATATTGTTTCTTTGTCAAGACTTTTTGTTTTTCTTTGCGCAATTTTCGCACAGATTGTTTGATTTTTGTCAAGCCTGTTATATTAATGTCAAGGTTTTTACATATATTGATAAATATAATGGAAATGCAGCTTCAGTCCCTCTCGCGCCTTTTCGATATTCCCCTCCGCGAACCCTTCCGCCAGAGTCCTGTGGGCACGGCTTAAGAACTGTTCACTGTGCATTCCCTCTATGATCCTTCCACGCATCTTTGGGATATACTCGTCCATGATCTTGTTGAGCGCCTTATAGTTTGCCAGCATGCAGAAGTTTCCAGAGGCCTCAATAAGAAGATAGTGGATCGCCTTGTCCCAGCGAACACGCTCTTCCTCCGTCTCCGCCTCCTCCAGATTATCAAGAAAGGTCATCATTTTCCGACGTTGATCCTCAGTTGCCTGTCGGACACCCGTCTCGAGAGCCCCCCACTCGAGGGTAGAACGAAATTCCGTGATCTTATCCACGTCGATCTTCTTTAAGATATACATGAACGACAGCATCTCCGTCAGGATCACGTCAAAATTCCCGGAGATATAGTTTCCGGCGCCCTGCTGGCTTTCCAGAACCCCCATATTTTCCAAAATACGGAGTCCTTCCCTCGCGGAATTCCGGCTGATCTCCAGCTTCTGAGCAAGCTCCCGCTCCGGGAGAAGCTTCTCCCCCGCCTGGATCTCCCCGTTTCCAATTCCGCGTTTTACGTATTCAATGACTTTCTCGTAGGATTTTTCCATTTTTCCGTGATCCTTTCTTTTAACCGGCACTCCTGCACTTTCTACCGGTCAGACAAACGTTCCTGTTTGCGCCAATGTCAGCAACAGGCAAACTACTCTTCCATCGCCCTTTTGATCGCCGTAAACAACTCATCATACGTCTCAAGCGCCGCAATCCCCGGGTTATCCTTCTTGATCTGTTCCGTGCTTCGGAATAAGAATCCTGCCTTGCTGGCCTTGATCATTCCCAGATCATTGTAGCTGTCTCCACTGGCGATGGTCTCAAATCCGATGGATTGAAGTGCCTTCACTGTCGTATACTTGGACTTTTCGATCCGCATATGAAAGCCCGTGATCTCCCCGTCCGGGGCAACTTCCAGAGAATTGCAGAAGATCGTCGGCCAGCCGAGCTTTTTCATAAGCGGTTTCGCAAACTGCGTGAATGTGTCGCTGATAATGATGACCTGACCAAGATCGCGAAGCTTATCTAAAAACTCCTTCGCGCCCGGAAGCGGATCGATCTTCTCGATCGTCTCCTGAATTTCTTTCAATCCCAGTCCATGCTCCTTTAAGATTCCAAGTCTCCAGTTCATCAGTTTGTCATAATCCGGCTCATCTCTCGTCGTTCTTTTAAGCTCTGGGATCCCGCTCGCCTCAGCAAATGCGATCCAGATTTCCGGCACCAATACTCCCTCTAAATCAAGACATGTGATATACATCAAAAGTTCCTCCTTTTGCTGCTTTTTCCATCAAATATATGCGCTATTTTATTATTATACCATTGCTCCCTGCAAAGCACAATTCAGAATCTCGTTTTTCCGTTACCCACTTCTCTCATTTTGTGCAATATGACCAAACTCAAAGTAAAAATCAAAAAAAATAAATTTCATTTTTGGAAATCATGTAGTATACAAAAGGACTCCGGATTATACTCCAAAGTCCTCTTTAATATTGTTCTACTTATTTTTTGATATTTAGAGCTCATTTTCACTGAGTTCAGCCTTCTGCTGTTTTGTCAGTTTTCTCTCAAATCCACAATGTTCGCAGAGTACGCTTTCTGGTCCTTCGGGCTCATTCGTTAAGGTTAGGATTCTTCCGCAATCTGGACATTCGGTTAAAATATTTGTTCTGTTTGCCACAATATACCCCCTATTTTCATTATTTACAAGTTTTTCTAATGACTATCCTTTTGCTCGGATTTTTCAGTTCTGGATCATACATGATAGATCTTATAGGTTTTACTGATTCTGGAAGAATAAATTCTCTTAAAATCACCACTCTCAGACTCTCCAGAGGATGTCTTATTGTCACTCTGTTTACATGTACGGAAAACTCAATACCTCGATCGATCATTGATTCATATGTTTTCTTCTCCTCCAGTATCCAAAATGGCTGCTTATCCAAGTAACGAAGCCAGGTTTCGATATCGATCGTCAGCACCTCTCGTTTTTGCGAATCCTCTTTCCCTTGAATAAAGCGTATGTATTTCTGTAAATTTACCAGCTTCGAGCCTGCCGCAAGTTCGCAGTCGTAATATACATACGGATGCACTCTATCAGGCAATTCTATTTCTATCATTCGTCCTCCTCTTCTTCATAATCATAAACCTCGTCAAGATTCAGACCACAGAGATTACAAAGTTCCTCAACGCTGTCGTACTCTCCTCGGTCCAGCATGTCTGAATACTCGTCATATAATTTCATTGGTTTCCCCCCTTTCTCATTTAGTTGTTTCCTCCTTTGTTATATCCCAATAATAGCACACTGCGGCGTCATTGTCAATCATTTTTTAGTCGTTTATTTATTATTAAATGTTACTATTATCATATTTTTAATATCATTCATTATTATATGCTGCGTATGGCATATAATAATGTTTGTTTATATGATATGTGGTTTCCGAATAGGCAGTGCGTCTATTCTGAAATAAACGGTACAGCCATTCCAAAGTGACGGTGCATTTATTCCGAGCGAACACTGCGCCTTTTTGTATACAGAATGATGTAACGAATTCATCAGTAGTTGAGAAATATATGTAAACTCCCTCGATAATTAGCTCTCGTCGGGAGGACGCCAGTATCTCGACTACGAGGTCAAAATTCCTGATTTCAGGCATAGAATCTCCGCGGAATAACCTATATTTACTATGCTTACGACCAGAAATACAGTTTGGATAAACACTATACCGTTCCGAAAAATATGACGATCGAATAGTGTCTGAATGTTTCTGTTGAGCTGATGTATCCCAACACCAACTTCCTGAAATACTTCCCAGAGACGGGACTTTCGAGGTTTCAGGAAATTGATGACCATAGTGTCTATCTCAGAACCCATGTGTTTATCGTAATCCGCAAGATTATTGCCGAGTATCATCTGGATGAGATCATCGGTCGCCTGCTTGGGATGGATGCCGGTATTTTCCCTTATCTCGCTGATTATTCCTGAAAAACGTACCCGTAATATCCATCTATCAACGTACTCCATCGTCGCTGAAAACAACGCCGGTCAGTACTATCCGGATTATACCTACAATCCGCAGGGAATAAATCTGTACAGCGATTCAAAGATTTCTTCGTTTATTGACTGTATTCCGAGAGATCTGTGCATTGCTTTCCAGAATGAATGAAACAAACAGCACAATCACCGTGAAAAATTTATATCACGTATGATTCGACCAACAAGAATTGTCAGGCGAGCGATTTGGAGTTTGTCGAGATCGAGCATCCAACGGATGACAACAGAAAGCCGATTCTGAACTACTCGATCACTTGTGACCATAACAGTTCCGAGCCTCTTTACTATGAAGAGTATCCCGGAAGCATCGGCGATGTCTCCCAGCTCCAGCAGATGCTGGAGAAGGAAAAAGGCTATGTATTTCGAATTAAAAAAGCTGCCATTTCTATCAACGGCAGCTTCTCCATATCACATTCTATTTACTTTTTATCCTAATTTGAATTTTATCCAAACCAACTTTATCCAATATCTCATTGATTCTATCTAACTTTGTCTCTCCGGACAGAATCAATGACTTTATAACAACATCGCGCAAGTTATTTTGGGACAGCACAAAGCCAGCTGATTCAAACATAAGTTCAAACTCCATCAAAGTCGGCTCTAATCTTAAAAGCATTGCAATCATAGAATCTCTTTGAACAATTTTCCCATCAACGCTTTGCCTATATACTGACTCTGGAACTTTCATAGCTCCGTCCTGAGAATTATTTTCTCTATTACTTTTACAAATATCTTTTTTCTTCAATTCTTTTTTCTTTAAGTAATAATTTAAAACATCTGCAAATTCAACAAATTCTCCATTTTCAAGTGTTTCGATTTCATCTGGCTGAAATAATTCGGCTACTTCCGGAAGTTTCTTTATCTTCTCATATACATTGTGATGGTATTCTTTTTTCTTATTTCTTAATTCAGATCGTAAATTCGAATTAATACATTGAATTCTTACCGTTTTTTTATATGCATCTTTTCCTCCATAAGTTAGCAAGTCCAATAGTGTTCCTAAACGCTCACTTGTTTTCAATTCACTTGCAGGCATAGTCAATAATTCAATTGGGTGTGGAATTTTTCTTTCCCCTGTTGTTACCGGCCACACTGTATAGCCTTTTATAGATTCTTTAAAGCACGGCAACACATTTTCATACGGTACATAACCTGGTCCTTTTCCCATTTTTTTCAATATTTCCGCAAATCTTTTTTCCATACCATTAGTTCCGCATAATATTTTTTTATAGATTTCAGGAATTGAATACGCTATATTCCCCGCAATTTTTCTAATTTCCCAATACTCTTCCCCCTCATCATAATCCGAACTGCTATATTGATGTCTCTCGTCAAGTCGGCATATCATTTGTGCCAATATATATATTTGAGGAAGATATACATGATTTACTTCTACAAATTTCTTTATATCTTTATGTTCTATTTCTTCATAAATAGACCACATATGTTCATACATCACGTCTGATCGTTCATCTAACGTAGAATTTTTTGATGCAGACTTCCTATCAGCAAAACATATATATTCCATACATTCACTTAAGCCTTCTGCATTTATATCATAATTTTTGCAAATCATTTTTGTTTTCTGAATAAATTCATCACCATATTTTTTCCATTCTTCTTGTTGATTTTCTAAGCGTGTGCTTATATATTTTCGATACTCTTTAGCCTCTTCTTCCCTCATAGGATTTGCCATATCATCCGCATTTAACATGTTCCGCATTTCTTCAAAATCTTCAAAAATCTTTTTATTCACTGCCATATGAAACAATGTGATAAATGAATCATAATCCGGTTTGTTCAGTATATTCTTATCATCTCCTTGCAAAAATGGTTTTAATATATTATCAAAAATTTCTTCCAAAGATAAATTATCAAGCAACAGTTTCTCACTCGCGCCCCTAAATTTTGCCTCATCTATCATTATACTGTCTCCTCAAAAATTGAAAACTCCACTTAAAATATCAACCTTCAATTTAATTTTTGCTATAGAAAAAAGCCGCCCCCCAACGTTAGAGTAATTCTCTAACGCCTGGCGGTCGGCTTACAGAAAACTATACAGTTTTCAGATTATTTTCCCAGCTGAGCAGCAACCTCAGCTGCGAAGTCCTCGTTTTTCTTTTCAAGACCTTCACCAGTCTCGAAACGAACGAAGCTCTTAACTTCGATGTTAGCGCTGTTCTCTTTAGCAACCTGTGCTACGTACTGAGCTACGGACTGCTTGCCGTCCTCTGCTTTTACGTAAACCTGGTCTAAGAGGCAGATCTCTTTCATCTCTTTGTTGATACGACCCTGGATCATACCCTGGATAACCTTCTCCGGCTTGGAAGCTTCCTTCGGATCGTTCTGGATCTGAGCCATAAGGATGGATTTCTCATGCTCGATGAAATCTGCGCTTACTTCGTTGCGGTTTGTGTACTTCGGGTTAAGAGCTGCAACCTGCATACAAACGTTCTTTGCCATCTCTTTTACAGCGTCGTTTACAACATCTGTCTGAACGTCAAGAAGAACACCGATTCTGCCGCCTGCATGAATATAGGAAGAAACGAAACCGTTCTCCTCTGTAACCTGTTTGAAACGACGGATGCTCATGTTCTCACCGATGATGGAGATTTCAGAAGAAAGAGCTTCCTTAACAGTAAGGCTCTCATCTGCTGTCCACTTCTCGTCCATAAATGCGTCCATATCTGTCGCTGTTGTTGTAAGAGCCTGAGCTGCTACCTGAGCAACGTATGCCTGGAACTTAGCGTTCTTAGCAACGAAGTCTGTCTCAGCGTTAACCTCAACGATAACAGCTTTCTTCTCGTCTGCTGCCATAGCTGTGTCAACGATACCCTCAGCTGCGATACGTCCAGCTTTCTTCTCAGCGCCTGCAAGTCCTTTTTCTCTTAAGAACTCAACAGCCTTATCCATATCGCCATCTGTAGCAGAAAGGGCTTTCTTACAGTCCATCATTCCGGCGCCTGTCATTTCTCTTAAATCTTTTACCATTTTAGCTGTAACTGCTGCCATGTTTCATTTCCTCCGAATCATATTAAAGAATCAAAACGTGTCTTTTCGGAAGAAGGTGCTGCCACTGACAGCACCTTCTGAATTCCTTATAACAACTTAAGCCTCTGCGTTCTCCTCAGCTGCTTCTGCTTCCTCAGCCTCGCCCTGCTTAGCCTCGATGACAGCGTCTGCCATCTTGGAAACGATAAGCTTAACGGCTCTGATAGCGTCGTCGTTACCCGGAATTACATAGTCGAGTTCTTCCGGATCGCAGTTTGTATCAGCGATACCGATCAGAGTGATTCCAAGTGTGTGAGCTTCCTGTACACAGATTCTTTCCTTCTTCGGATCTACGATAAAGATAGCGTCCGGGATCTTCTTCATTTCCTTGATACCGCCAAGGTTCTTCTCAAGCTTCTCCCACTCTTTCTTTAACTCGATAACTTCCTTCTTCGGAAGTACGTCGAAAGTTCCGTCCTCAGACATCTTCTCAATTGCTTTTAATCTAGCGATTCTGGACTGGATGGTCTTGAAGTTTGTAAGCATACCGCCAAGCCATCTCTCGTTTACGTAGTACATTCCGCAACGCTCTGCCTCAGTCTTGATAGCGTCCTGAGCCTGCTTCTTTGTACCTACGAAAAGGATTGTGCCGCCCTCAGCTGCGATATCAGCAACTGCCTTGTAAGCCTCATCAACTTTACCTACAGATTTCTGAAGGTCGATGATGTAGATACCGTTTCTCTCTGTGTAGATGTACGGTGCCATTTTCGGGTTCCATCTTCTTGTCTGGTGACCGAAATGTACGCCGGCTTCCAGAAGCTGTTTCATTGAAATTACGCTCATGTTTTTTTCCTCCATTTGGTTGTTTTCTTCCGCCTGCATCTTACTTCCACGAACACCTGAGCTCCTCAGGCACCACTCGCAGAATCCGCAAACGTGCATAATATCAGCTTTTTCACTATATCATAAGTCATTTTTCACTGCAAGCATTTTTTTGATTTTTTTTAATTTTTTTACAGTTCCGCTATGCGTCGCTTGGATGAACTGCAAAAAAGGCACAGCTTTCCATTCAGCCATGCCCTTTTTCAGGTCTCCCCGTCTTATTTTGTATTCACTGCCTTTAAGGCTTTTAATTCATCAAATACTACATCGTTTAAGACTTTGATGTAGGTTCCCTTCATACCGGAAGAACGGGACTCGATTACTCCGGCGCTCTCAAATTTGCGGAGCGCGTTTACGATCACGGAGCGGGTGATCCCGACTCTGTCAGCGATCTTGCTGGCTACGAGGATTCCCTCGTTTCCGTCAAGCTCCTCGAAGATATGGGTAATTGCTTCCAGCTCGGAGAAAGATAACGTGCTGATCGCGGATTTTACGATCTGGACTTTTCTTGTCTCCTCAGCGTTCTCCTCGTTTACGGAGCGCATCATCTCAAGACCGACAACTGTTGTTCCATACTCGCAGAGGATAATATCATCGATATCATACTGCTCATCCGATTTATACATGAATAAGGTTCCGAGGCGCTCACCTGCGATATCGATCGGGGCGATGATTGCCTGATACTTCTTTACGTTCTCCTCAGCGAATCCGAGAGTCGCAAGGTTTACATTTTCCTTGGTGGAAAGGACACTTAAGAGGCGTTCGTTAAACATTTTATCGACATAGCCGCCTACCTTGTCCTCAATCAACTCATGGATCTCATCAACACCAGGACAGATGCTGACACCCAGGACTTTCCCTTTCTTGCTGATCACGAGAATGTTCGACAGCAAAATTTCGCTTAATACTTTACAGATATCGTTGAATACGACCTTGTGCGAATTGTTGTTGTGGAGCAGTTTGTTTATTTTTCTGGTCTTATCCAATAATTCAACACTCATTTCCGAAAACCTCCTTTACTTTCTGATATCGTACGAATAATAATTGATCGATTAAATTGTAACACGATATTTCCAGAATTTCAAGACTTTTTCGGATAATTAAGATAAATCGAAATAAATTGTCAAGTTCTTATCAGATTTGGCAGCTGCCTTATTAATCCTCTTTTTCTTCTTTATTTTCCTTCATCGGCATCACAAATCCGCACTGCTCATTGGCACAGACAAGCTTGTTTCCTTTCTCTACCATGTAGCTTCCGCACTCCGGACATTTCTCGGTGGATGGCTTCTGCCAGGACATGAAATCGCAGTCCGGGTTAGCCTCACAGCCGTAATATTTTCTTCCCTTTTTCGTCTTCTTGATGATAACTTCTTTACCGCACTTCGGACACGGGATACCGGTCTTCTCTAAATATGGCTTCGTATTGCGGCACTCCGGAAATCCGGGGCATGCGAGGAATTTTCCGTGGGGACCATACTTGATGACCATTCTTCGTCCGCAGAGCTCGCAGATCTCATCAGATTCCTCATCGGCGATATGCACAGTCTCCAGAGTTCTCTGGGCCTCTTCCACTGCTTCCATGAGATCCGGGTAGAAGTTTCTGACAATAGTCTTCCAAGGGGTCAGACCCTCACCAACACTGTCTAACAGATACTCCAGATTCGCTGTGAAGGCAATATCCACGATACTTGGGAAGCACTGCTTCATGATCCGGTTTACGACCTCACCGATCTCTGTCACATAGATATTTTTATTCTCTTTCACCACATAGCGGCGGGCCAAGATCGTCGTGATCGTCGGAGCGTAAGTACTCGGACGGCCAATTCCCTGTTCCTCCATGGCTTTTACGAGGGATGCCTCTGTGTAATGGGCCGGCGGCTGGGTAAAGTGCTGGGCGCTCTCAAGATCCTCAAGCTCCAGTTCCTCGCCTTTTTCCAGTTTCGAGAGGATCTGGTTCTTCTCCTCTTTCTCGTCCGCCTCGATATAGACAGACATAAATCCGTCAAATTTCAATCTGGACGCTGTCATTGTGAACTCGTTTCCGCCAGCTCCGATCTTTACGGACGTAGTCTCATAGACTGCGGCGGACATACGGCTCGCCGTGAAGCGTTTCCAGATCAGCTGATAAAGCCTGAACTGATCTCTCGCTAAAGATTCCTTCACCTGCACCGGAGTTAAGGAAATATCTGTCGGACGGATCGCCTCGTGGGCATCCTGGATCTTTCCGCTGTTTTTCTTTGTATTTTCCCCTTTGGACAGGTAAGCCTCACCGTAATTATCACTGATAAAGCTGCCAGCCATCTTCTCCGCTTCCTCAGCCACACGGGTGGAATCGGTACGCAGGTAGGTGATGAGACCAACGGTACCATGTCCCTTTACGTCAACGCCCTCATAGAGCTGCTGGGCGAGACGCATGGTCTTCTGGGTGGAGAAGTTCAACGCCTTGGACGCCTCCTGCTGCAAGGTACTCGTCGTAAATGGAAGCGGAGGTTTCTTTGTCCGCTCTCCATTTTTAATATCCGTCACAATAAATTTCTGTCCCTTCAAGGACTCTAACAAAGCGTCAAGCTCCGCCCTGCTCCTGATCTCTGTCTTTCCGTCTTTATCGTTATGGAAATGTGCCGCTGCCGGTTTCTTTGAGCCCGGTGCTTTTAACATTGCGTCAAGACTCCAGTATTCCTCCGGGATAAACGCGGATATCTCTTCTTCCCTGTCACAGATCATGCGGAGAGCAGCGGACTGGACACGGCCGGCGCTTAAGCCCCTTTTCACCTTTTCCCATAAGATCGGGCTGATCTTATAGCCCACGATACGGTCTAAGATACGTCTCGTCTGCTGGGCGTCCACCAGATTCATATCGATATCGCGAGGTGCCTTTAAGGACGCTTTTACCGCGTTTTTTGTGATCTCATTGAAACTGATCCTGTATACTTTTTTATCCTTTACCTCATCTAACTTCAGCGCTTTCATCAAATGCCAGGAAATCGCTTCTCCCTCACGGTCAGGGTCAGTCGCGAGATAAATCTTATCTGCTTTTTTTACTTCCTTCCGGAGCTTCGCAAGGATATCACCCTTACCCCGGATCGTAATATATTTTGGTTCGTAGTCATTTTCCACATCAATTCCGAGCTGGCTCTTCGGAAGATCTCTCACGTGTCCGTTAGACGCGTCAACCTCATAGGTGCTTCCCAGGAATTTCTTAATTGTTTTAACCTTTGCAGGAGACTCCACAATCACAAGACTGTTTGCCATACTTTTCACATCCTTCTGCAATCATTCCGCTTTTTTATAATATTGATTCCCGGTTCCAAAAATAAGTCCTGCAAGCTCCAGCTTTAAAAGGGCTTCCATACATTCCGGCATTGAAAGTCCGCAGCTCGCTGCGACTTCCTCCAGATGTCTGGGGCGCGAATCAACCGAAGCATACACCAAATTTTCGTTCTTGGCAAGCCTATTTTGTGAAAATTTATGAATCGTTAATTTTCTTTCGTACTTTAATCCAAGATATTCCAATACATCCGAAGGGTGCAAAAGCATGTTTGCGCCTCCCTGGATCAGGCGGTTGCAGCCACCGCTTAAGGGATCATTCGCCCGTCCCGGCAAAGCGAAAACCTCCTTTCCCTGTTCCAAAGCGAAGTCTGCTGTGATCAGGGATCCGCTCTTCTCCCTCGCTTCTATTATAATGACCGCGTCAGAAAGAGCACTGATAATCCGGTTTCGCATTGGAAAATTCATGGCAGCAGGGCGGGTTCCCGGAACGAATTCTGAGAGAATTCCGCCATTTTCTTCCATGGCCTGGAAAATCCTGTAGTTTTCTCTCGGGTAGCAGACGTTTACCCCACAGCCTAAAACCGCATAGGTGGGTTTTCCGCGTTCGATGGCACCTCTGTGGGCAAAGCCGTCCACACCGGCTGCCATTCCGCTGATAACGTTGACCCCGGCATTCGCGAGTTCTCCGGCGTAAAATCCTGCTGCCTCCTTTCCGTACTCCGTGCAGGCTCTGGCCCCCACGATGGCCACCGCAGGGACTTCGTTTTCCGGGAGAGTCCCTTTTACGAAGAGTGCCGCCGGACGGTTTTTATATGGAAGGAACCGGGTCGGATAGTCCGGATCACATTCCGCAACAAAGCGGATCTTCTTTGAGTCGAGCCCGGCAAACTCCCTTCGCCATGTAGATTCCTGCTCCCTCGATTTTAGAAAAACTTCCGCGCGTCTTTCCGTGAGAATCCCTGCTTTCTGTATCTCCTGTTCCTTTGCCGTCCATGCAGACAGATAGGTTCCGAATGTATCTTTTAAGCTTCCGATCGTTGCGCTTCCGAAGCCCGGAACGTGGCAGAGACAGTAGAGCGCTTCGCGGTC
This sequence comes from Clostridium sp. AM30-24, assembly GCF_003480435.1. Taxonomy (GTDB): domain Bacteria; phylum Bacillota; class Clostridia; order Lachnospirales; family Lachnospiraceae; genus Pilosibacter. The sequence continues at coordinate 519,312 of NZ_QUJB01000001.1, forward strand.
ATTCAGTGTGCTGCTTGTCATAATATCCTCTTCTCCTTTTTAATTTCCCCAGAATTTATCACGGCTTTTCACATACGACACTGCCTCACAGAGATCTGAAAGCCGGATCTCCTCCTCTCCCGCGAGATCCGCTGTTGTCCTTGCCACTTTCAGGATCCGGTCATGCATTCTGGCTGTGAGATCCATTTTTTCGAAAATTTCTTTCATAAACGCTTCCTCTTCCCGTCCGAGTCTGCAGAATTCCCGGATATGGCGTCCTGACATTTCGCCGTTGCAGCGGATATTTTCATCCGCAAAACGTTCCCTCTGGATCTTTCTTGCCTGTTCCACCCGGCTCCGGATCTCACAGGAGGATTCGTTCTTACCGCTGCTTCTGATATCTCCATAGCTAACCGGTGATGCCTCCACGCAGATATCGATCCTGTCTAACATCGGCCCTGATACCTTCTGCAGATACTTTGCGATCTGTCCATCTGTGCAGCGGCAGCGGGATCTGTCCGGAAAATGGCCGCATGGACATGGATTCATAGCTGCCACAAGCTGAAAATTCGCCGGATAAGTCACAGAAGCTTCCACCCTCGAGACTGTCACCTTCCGCTCCTCTAACGGCTGTCTCAGGATCTCCAAAGCAGCTCTGGAAAACTCCGGAAACTCATCCAGAAACAGGATCCCGCCGGTTGCCAGCGATATTTCTCCCGGCTTTGGTCTCCTTCCTCCTCCAGTCAGAGCCTGTGCGGATACCGTGTGGTGCGGCGCACGGAATGGCCTGATCTTTATCAACGGATCTTTCTCCGTCAAAAGTCCACTCACACTGTAAATTTTCGAAATCTCAATGCTCTCTGCGATATCAATCCCCGGCATGATGGTCGGCATCCGCTTCGCAAGCATGGTTTTCCCCGCTCCGGCAGGTCCGATGACCAGAAGATTATGTTTTCCCGCCGCTGCCACCTCCGCCGCCCGTCTAAGCAGTGTCTGTCCGGACAGCTCCGAAAAATCCACCTCATATTGATTCATAATGCTTTGCAATTTCTCTATATCCACGGCTGGTTCTGCCTGCATAGGCAATTTCCCGGAGAGCATATCCAGAAGATGCTTCAGGTCCCGGACACCGTATAGTGTGATCCCGCCAATCACAGATGCCTCATTTACATTCTCCACAGGTAAGAACACCCGCCTGAAACCGCTTTCCCGTGCCTGCGCGGTAAGTGCCATAACCCCGGGGATCCCCCGGACAGCTCCGTCCAGACCGAGTTCTCCAAAAAAGACCGCGTCCTCCAGACCCTTCGCCGAAAATCCGCCGTGGGCAGACAAAATCGCAGCGGCGATCGCCAGATCAAAGCCTGTTCCTTCCTTTCTGAAGTCTGCCGGAGAAAGATTGATCGTGATCTTTTTCGGCGGCAGGGAAAGTCCTAAATTCCTGATCGCAGTCCTCACCCGATCTCCACCTTCCCGGACCTCAGAGGCGAGATACCCCACCAGGATCAGACCGGGAAGGCCATCACTGACGTCTGCCTCCACGGCCACGTTTTTTCCTTCCATGCCGCGGAGACATATGCTGTTGATTTTACTGAACAAAAAGACTCCTTTCCAACATTTTCAAGATGTTTTTGCTTTGCTGATTTTTCAGAATTGTTTTTGACAGGTGAATCTTCACCAGAATTGATCATATAGATATCGTTAAGAATATTTAGAAAAAAAACCATCGGTGCAGCCGGTCTGAGACGGGCTTTTGCCCGCGACCGTGAAGATGCTGAACCGTTGCGAATGCCGATCTTAAAGGCAGACTGATGCGCTGGTCAGCCCTGTCAGTCTGCCTCTTTTTAATGATTGTTTTCGTGTTCCTCGATCCACTCCAGAATATCCCCCGATACCTGTTCGCGGTTGAGTTCGTTTAAGAGTTCATGTCTTGCGTCCTCGTAAAAGCCGATGGAGAGATCCTCCGCTCCTGCCTGATCGTAGCGGTCATAGACCCGCCGCACACCTTTTGTCTCCTCTCCCACCGGATCTTTGCTTCCGGAGAGGATCAGGATCGGGAGGTCAGTGCGCATTTTCCCTTCTTTTTCCAGTTTTGAGGTTTTCAGGATCACCTCAAAGAAATCCCGGTACGCACCTGCTGTGAAAATAAAATCTGTCAACGGGTCTTCCCCGAAAGCACGGTCTCTCCTTTCATCTCTGGACAGCCAGTCATATGGTGTTTTTGTCGGTTTGAATTTCCGGTTATAGTTTCCTAGGGAGAGGTTATAGAGCATCTTACTCCTGTACCTCGTTCCTTTCTGCTTACAGACAGCATCTGCCAGCAGATATCCGAACCGGACTTCAGCGTCCTTCGGTGCTCCGGTTCCAAGTAAGATCACGCCATCGATTCCATCCTTATAGACTGTCAGATAACGTCTTGCAAAGAACGATCCCATACTGTGTCCCAAAAGGAAAAGCGGCACACCCGGATATTTTCTCTGGGCATGGATCGTCACGCGGCGCATATCACGGATCACGGAGACAGCGCCCGCATGGTCCCCGAAATATCCACGGTCCTCTTCAGCTGCCGCGGTCTTTCCATGACCCAGATGGTCGTTTCCAAGAACATAAATCCCATGCCCCGCAAGGAATTCCGCAAATTCACGATATCTCCCCACATGTTCCATCATTCCGTGGGCGATCTGAACGATGGCTTTTACCTCACCGTCCGGAATCCACTCCACACAGTGGAGATTCGCCAGACCGCTGCTCGATGGTATATAAAGTTCATGGATCTCCATAATTCCCGCCTCCTGTGTTTTAAAAACCTACCAATAGTATAACACGCGGATAAAGCTTTCCATAGGAAACGTCTGTTAAAATTTCATAAACTTTATATGAACTGTTACTCAATCTTTTTTCATTAATTTCACCATAACGGCCTTCTGCGCGTGCAGACGATTCTCTGCCTCGTTGAAGATCTCATCTGCATGTTCCTCGAAGACTTCTTCGGTGATCTCCTGTCCGCGGTATGCCGGGAGACAGTGCTGGACCATAGCGCCCGCGTTTGCGGCTGCGAGGAGCTGTCTGTTGATCTGGTAGTCCTTGAAGATTTTCTTTCTCTCCTCTTTCTCCGCTTCTTCTCCCATCGAAGTCCATGTATCCGTGATCAGAATATCCGCACCGGATGCCGCCATAAACGGATCTGTCTCCAAGGCAAACTTATCGCCGTAGCCCTTCGTGAATTCAAGAACAGCTCCGTCCGGCTTGTATCCATCCGGTGTCGCGACCGCCACGTTCATTCCGACCTTTAAGCCGCCGACGATCAGGGAGTTTGCCATATTGTTGCCGTCACCGATGAAGCACATTTTGAGTCCGGAGAAGCTTCCGAACTTCTCACGGATCGTCATGAGGTCCGCAAGGACCTGACACGGATGACAGAAATCCGTCAGGCCGTTGATGACCGGGATGGAACCAAATTTTGCGAGGTCCTCCACTTCCTTCTGCTCGAAGGTGCGGATCATGATACCGTCAAGGTATCTTGACAACACACGGGCAGTATCCTGAACCGGCTCTCCACGGCCGATCTGCAGATCTCTGGAGGACAGAAACAATGCATGTCCACCCAGCTGATACATTCCTGTCTCGAAGGAAACCCTCGTTCTTGTGGAGGATTTCTGGAAGATCATTCCGAGAGTCTGTCCCTTTAAGAGTTCGTGCGGAATGTTGTGCTTTCTCTCATATTTTAACTGGTCTGCCAGATCCAGAATTTCAATGATCTCCTCTGTGCTGAGATCCAGTAATTTTAATAAGTTCTTCATGATTCAAATACCCCTTTCATGGCCTCAAGTGCCTGATCGATCTCTTCATAGGTGATAACAAGAGGCGGCAGCAGACGGATCGCGTCTGTTCCGGCCGTCAGGACGAGAACGCCCTGTTCCATAAGCTTTGCAACATATCCGGCGCGCTTTTCCGGATCTACGATGATGCCGAGCATGAGTCCCATGCCGCGGACATTCTTCACTGCTGGGGAGTGAAATCCCAGGACTTTTTCTTTGATGTAAGCGCCCTTTTCCTCAACCTCTTTTAAGAATTCCGGCTTCATCACCGTGTCGAGGACCACATTCGCAGATGCCGCGCTCACCGGATTCCCGCCGAAGGTGGAACCGTGGGTTCCCGGTCCCATAACATCCGCGCAGGACTTCGCAGCCAGCACGCCGCCGATAGGCAGACCGCCGCCGAGACCTTTTGCCATGGTCACGATATCCGGAGCAATTCCGTACTGCTCATAGGCGAAGAGGCTGCCGCATCTTCCGATGCCGGTCTGGACCTCATCCACGATGAGCAGGATATCGTTCTCCTTACAGTATTTTGCCACACCCTGGACAAATTCCTTATCGAGCGGCAGAACGCCGCCCTCGCCCTGGATCATCTCCATCATGACCGCACAGCAGGTCTTGTCTGCCTTCGCAGTCACATCAGCCAGATCATTTGCCTTCGCGTAGGCGAATCCTTCCGTGAATGGGAAGAAGTACTGGTGGAACTTCTCCTGTCCGGTTGCCTTTAAGGTTGTAACAGTTCTTCCATGGAAGGACTGGATCAGTGTCACGATGGTGTTCCTTCCCTCGCCGTATTTATCGAAGGAATATTTTCTCGCGAGCTTGATGGCGCCCTCATTCGCCTCCGCACCGGAGTTTGCAAAGAAGATTTTTCCCATCCCTGTGGCTGTCACGAGCTTCTCTGCGGCGCTCACCATGGGCTCCGTGTAGTAAAGGTTGGAAGCGTGCATGAGCTTTTCCGCCTGTTTTGTCACGGCATTTACGATCGCCGGATTTCCGTGGCCTAAGCTGTTTACTCCGATCCCGGAGGTCAGATCCACGTACTGTTTTCCGTCGGCATCCCAGAGCGTCGCTCCTTTTCCGTGGTCAAGGACGATGTCAAAACGTCCGTATGTATGCATGATATATTCTGAATCTTTTTTCTTGATCTCTTCCGCTGTCATATCGTACCTCCTGTGGCAACTGATTCGGCAGATCCACGCTTTTTCCTGCGTTCTCTCTGCAAAAAATGTGTACTCTGGCACATTCCGCGCCGGATGCGTTTTCTTACAGGAATCTGTATCTTCGCATGGATCTGCGTCTGCCTTTTATGAAAACATGGTTCCTACACCTTCATTTGTAAGCAACTCGATTAAGATCGAGTGCGGCACACGGCCATCCTGAATGTTCGCGCGCTCCACGCCCTGACGGACACACTCCACGCAGCAGTTGACCTTCGGGATCATGCCGCCCTTGATGATGCCCTCCCTGACGAGAGACGGAACTTCTGAAACCTTCAGGCGTTTGATCAGTGTGGATTCATCGGACGGATCTCTCAAAAGTCCTCTTACATCCGTGAGCATGATCAGCTTTTTCGCCTTTAACGCGATGGCAAGCTTCTCAGCCGCTGTATCCGCGTTGATGTTGTAGTTGCAGGTATCGTCAATCCCTGCGGCAACACAGGTAACTACCGGGATATAGCCTTTTTCCAGCATATCAAGGACGATCTGCGGGTTTGTCTTAACGATATCACCCACATAGCCGTATTCCGTTCCGTCCGGATCGTTCAATTTGACCGCCTCAAACAGGCCGCCGTCCATTCCGCTTATTCCTACGCCTTTTCCTCCGGCATTTTTCAAGAGTGTTACCAGATTCTTATTGAGCTTTCCGCAGAGGACCATCTGGACCGCTTCCATCGTCTCTTTGTCTGTATAGCGCAGACCCTTGATGAATTTGGACTCTTTTCCGGTCTTCTTTAAAAGTTCCCCGATCTCCGGACCGCCGCCGTGGACGAGAACGACTTTCACACCCACGAGATTTAAGAGGACGATGTCGCGGATGACCGCCTGCTTTAAATCCTCATTGATCATGGCGTTTCCGCCGTACTTTACAACTACGATCTTTCCATTGTATTCCTGAAGATACGGGAGCGCCTCCACAAGGACGCCCGCTCTTGTCTCCGCTTTCAGATTTTCCATAAATTTTCTCCTTTTTTCAGATTGCACCAAATAGAATCACGCGCCAAGTCTCACGGACGCTCGACTTGAATTATAAATTCAGTCCCGCTGTCTCCTCAAATCCCAGCATCAGGTTCATGTTCTCCACCGCCGCGCCGGAAGCGCCTTTTCCGAGGTTATCAAACAGCGCCGTGATGATCGTCTGACCTTCATGTCCATTGACGACCAGTTCCATGCTGTCCTTTCCCGCCATGGTCCCGGCAGCGATCATCGGATCCTCATATCCGAACGGATGGACTTTTATGACCTTCTTTCCGTCGTAGTGGGCAGCCAGCGCCTCATGGATATCCTTCGCTGTAGGATTTCCCTTTAACATGGAGTTCTGCAGCATGACGGTGACAGCCATTCCTTTATAATAGTCATCCACGATCGGGCAGAACACCGGAGGAACATCAAGTCCGCAGATCTTCTGCATCTCCGGGAGATGCTTGTGTTTGAGGCTCAGGCCGTAGATTCTCGGCGTGTTGTAGAGCTCCGGCTTCTCCGGGGACTCGTACTCCGCGATCATCTTTTTTCCGCCGCCGGAGTATCCTGTGAGGGAAAATACAGTGAGGGGCGTCTCCTTCGGGATCATTCCAGACGCCACGAGCGGATAGACCGGGATCACGAATCCTGACGCATGGCAGCCCGGATTTGCTGTGAATTTTGCATGAACGACTGCATCTTTATGCATATCGGAAAGCTCCGGAATCCCATATGCCCAGCCGGGTGCTGTACGGTGCGCCGTGGACGCGTCGATGATCCTTGCGAAATCCTTCTCCACAAAACTTACCGCCTCCTTCGCCGCCGCATCCGGCAGGCAGAGGAATGTGATATCCGCCGCGTTGATGAGTTTCTTTCTCTCATCCGGGTCTTTCCTCTTTGTTTCATCAATTAACAGGAGTTCAATATCGTCTCTTGATGCAAGTCTGTCGTAGATCTGGAGTCCTGTGGTTCCTTCTTTTCCGTCAATGTATACCTTTGGCTTCATAATTATTCTCCTCTCGCTCATAGATTGTTCTGGATTCCAGGTTCGTCTCCATCCGCCTGAATGTGTGGGGTGCGGATGGAGACCGTGAATATTTTTGAATAATTTTGCATAATTATAACTCAATATGTATAATTATGCAAGTGTTTTTTCATATATCATTCAAGTCTAACATCCGTGAGACTTGGCGCGTGATTCTGGTCAGTGTAAGATTACTTATTCCTATCAGAATCACTGCGCATCCTCGCGGAGCGTTTCTCTTAGTCGGAGATTTGACTCCCACTGAGACAAATTTTTTATTACTCACCGCCTAAAAGAGATAGAATTCTCCTCGACTAAGATAAAACAGAGGTCTCACGCTCCCTGTTCGGGTGTCATTCGTGAGACCTCTGCTTTTTTATGTGTTATTCCTGATCGTCTGAAATAAACGCATTATTCATTTTTTTCTTCTGCCTCTGTGATCTCCGGCTCATCTGCAGATACGGATGTATCAGTATCTGTTTCTTCCTGAACATCTTCTTCCTGCTCTGCAGAATCCCCGGCGCTATCTTCAGATTTCTGAACTTTCTCCTCATTGGAAGGATCTTCAGATGCATTAACAATTTCTTTCCCGGCAGAATCAGAGTTCTGATCCTTTACCTGATCTTCCTGCTTTGCTTCTTCGGCAGCCGCTTTTGCTCCGGTGCTTACAAACTCGAAAGAAACGGTAAGTGATCCTCCCAATTCCTCGTATGCTTTATACTCCGGAAGCCGGATCTGGATATAAGTTGCCCGGATGATTCCAAGATTGTGCTCCAGCACAACATCGTCTGCATTATACACAGTTACTTCTAACTGATCCAGATGGCCTTTATAAGTTTCCGGAAGCTTTACGTTGGACTTTGTCACATATCCATTGCCGTTTTTCAGATCGTTCTCGGAAATCAGGACTTCTGCAAGATCTGTTCCGTTTTCTGAGAATACGACTCTTGCCGGTGCCTGATCCGTATCTTCTTTCTCGATCGGATCGCCCGTTGCCTGGAATGTGATCATAATATAGCCGCCATAGTCCAGATCAGCGTCCTTATAGTCTGGAAGATTGACGCGAAGCATGTTCGATTTTTGAACAACATTGGTGTTGAGAAGTTTTCCAGCGCTGTTAAATACTTCAATTCTAAAGTCTTTCCAACTGTCCTTATAGCTGGAGGAGATCACCTCGTTCCTCAGGATCAGATGCCCCTGTTTCTCCACAAAAGCATCCTGATCGACTTCAATTTCTTTGGCTACCTGATCACCGCTATACAGTACGATCTTTGCCGGTGTCTGATCCACTGCTTCTGCTTCTGTCACTTTCACCGCAAAGCTTTTCTTTACGGTTTCTCCTTTGAGCACGATCGATATTGTAATCGTTTTTGTTCCAATATCTTCCGCAGTAAACTCGTAGCCACTCGCGAGATCACTCTTAAATCCATTGTTTTCCAGCTCATTCCAGGAGTAAAACTGCTTCTTATTGCCTTTTTCTGTTGTGACGAGCGCCTTCAGCCCGCTAAGATCCAGCTTTTCACCTACAGAATATTTTTTCTGTACTTCATCCGTATCGATATCAGCGCTTACAAAAGCAGAATTGTCTGCCTCCATCTGGACAATAAGTTTGTACGTGTTGTACTTCCAGCCTCCATTGTACATATCACCCGCATTTACGGAACTCAGATCCATTCTCCACTCATTTGTGACAGAATCATATGTGGCGGAAACAAGTTTCTCTTCATTGTCATAAAGATCAACTGCATCTATGCTCTTTTCTGTCTTCATTTTATAGCGGAAATCTTCCTGATTCAGATCTACCCGCTCTGTTGTCTGATCTGAATGGGTGATCTGCATATGTGTCGGATAACGATAATCAAATTTTTTCTCTGTATGTACATACGCCGGAATTGCTGTCAGCGATTCTTCATGCTGATACAGAACCTCTACCGCTACCCCGACCTCCGGAATCGTGCTGCCATTCTCCGGAGTTGTTGTGATTCCATACTTCTCAAACTCATTAAATGCTACAATCTTTGTACTGCCATCTGACAAATGTACTTTCAGAACAGAAGCACTTAAATCAAGCCTTGCGCTGTCGGACTTGGAATTCGGGCGTTTTTCAAATTCCATATACTGAACACTCTGCTCGATTCCGTCTTTCTGATATTTTGCAGAACGGTTTAATGCATTCTCCAACGCGCTTAGCTGACTCTTTGCCGTCTCAGTCGCACCGCTGACAGCATCATAAGCTGTCCCCTTGTTCTTTACAAGCTGATCTTTCAAATCTGCAAGATCATCAAGTCCGACTGCTGCATCCAGGATCTTGGTTCCTCTGCGGTATGCCTGGTCCTCTTTGTAAATTACAGATTCCACAGACTCGATCTTTCCATCCCTGATCACCGCTTTTACAGTGTCCGGCCCTTCCTGCTTATAGTAGAAGCTATCCGTTGCAGTACCATACCATGTTCCATCTGCCAGCTTCGCCGTGCCGGCGTTTTCTGATCCCACCTCTGCTTCCACGGACGGATATCCGTCTGCTTCCAGCTTCAGTTTGTAGCTTCCGTCTGCACCGTTCTTAAACGGTTTGATCGTTTTGCTTCCTTTCTTGTATTCCAGAGTGAAATTGATGGAGCCATCTGCAAGGATCAGCTGTTCTCCAGGGGCGCCCTTCATCAGTGCTCCGTCCACATACACAGCAGTAATGGCTTTTCTATATTGATCTACCGTCACTCCGCTTTCACCGGAAATTATAAGGTGGTTATTTTTAAGTGCAATATCTTTTGCTTTCAGTGAACTTTTTATATGGAATTTTGCCTGAACATTCTCATAGCCTTTCTTTGCTTCTTCTCCATCGCGGAAAGTTACCGTATAAGCACCAGGTTTTGCGCTTCCTGCCTTTATGGTCAGAATGCCATCTGCATATGTATATGCATCTGCTTCCAATTCTGTCTTGCCGATCTTGACTCCCGCGATCTGCGGGTCATAAGCTTCCGGAAGCTTCATTGTGATCTTCACGCTCATATCCTGATCTGCTTGGTAGGAGATATCCTCTGCTTCGATTCCCTGTCCGTCGCTTAAAAGGTTCGGGCAGTAAAGGTTTACAGGAATCTCAAGTGCTTTGTAATTGCGAAGCAGATATACAATGCTCTCGATCGTCTTGCCTTGCATGGTAGAATATCTGAGATAGCTGATCTTATTGCCATGGGACTCAACTCCATCTTTGGCTGCGATTGCCAGTTCATCTGCATCTTTCCAGATATTTTCCAGATGCTCAAGACCATAGATATCGCTCATCTGATTTCCTGTCTTGACAAGGACTCCCAGCACATTGTCATTGCCCTTGACTTCCTCCGGAAGATTTTTAAGCTCGATCAGGTAATTGCCGTACTTGCTCTTGTCGTCAAGGACTGCTGTGACACCGTCTGCACTCAGTTCCTGTGCATCTTCCCTGTACTGCATTTTTGAAATCATGCCATCACAATACATGATCTTGTAAGCATCCGGTTCCTTCGATGTCAGCTCACGTCCATCCCTGTTCATGCTGTTTAAAATGCTGAAGGTATTGCCCTGGCTGCTGACTCCGATTTCGGAAAGGATCCTTGCCCTCACAAAGAGATCTGCATCGATTCCCACATTTGCAAGTACGCCATTGATCTTATATCCATTTTCTGTTTCTTCACTGTAGGAGCAGGAACTGTACATGCCATACTTTGTTGTAGTTGCCGAGCTGACCGCATCGTAACCGCCGTTTCGCATGGTAGAATTAAACATATGTTCCCCGGTACTGATATCTGCGGAAGATGACCATGGGCCTGTATATCCTGTCTTTTCTCCTGCATAAAACTCTGCGTAGGGAACATCGGCAAGGCCATAGACCTTTCCTGTCAGTTTCTGATCGTCCTCCGCATAGTAATAAGCTTTCCCGCTGTAATTTGCACGGATCATTTTCGCCTTGGCCGTTACATCTTCGCCGTTTACGATTAACGTTGGAGTCTCAAGCGGCACGTATGCGGCATAATAGTAGGTATGCGGAACTCCGTCCACAACGATCTTTACCGTACTCATGTTTGTGTTTTCCGGTTTTTCTTCCTCCGGAAGTGCATTCTGCACTGCCTTCTTGATCGCATTGGAGGACAGTGTTGCACTGGAAACTTTATCTACTGTTCCTACTTCAGCTCTTGTCTTACCGATAAATCTGGAAAGGATTCCGTTGACTGCATTCTGCCAGAATGTTGCATTAGTGCCAGGTTCTGTTCCGTTGTCCTCGACCTTGACGATCTTTCCAGTCTCTGCATCATACGTTACCTTTACTTTTGCTTCATATCCAAAAGTCTCCACTATTGCAGATCCCTCTGCGACGGTTCCTTCCGGCTTCGGAGCTTCCCCTGCGACCATCTTAAATGTCAGGTTTTTCTTATATCCTGCCGCCTCAACTTCGAGTTCATATGTTTCGCCATTTACGAAGACATTTTCTTCTCCGTTCTTGGCCTCTGTATCGATGACGCCTGTATGCGGATCGATGATCTTCACGGAATTGCGTCCGCTTGCTGCATACTTCTTGCCATTTACAGTAACAGATGTGATGGAAGCCAGATAAGAAGCTGCTGCAGCTTCAGACGCATCTTCTGCCGCCTTCAAAGCCCAAACTCCATCTTTGTCAACAACTGCCTGTACCGGGATACTCTCTGTTGAAAGAGTAAATTCTGCGGAAATCTCTGCATATTTTCCGGATCTGTCTTTTACAGTCAGAGTATATCTACCTGCTGCCGCATTTCCGTTCCAGCTTATGATTCCGTCTGCAATAGTAAAGCCATCTGCTTCTTTTCCATCCGGGCCTGTCAGCACATATTCCGCATCAAAATCTGTCGGAATTGCATCAAGACCTGTCATTTCTGTCCTGCCAGATTCTGCTGCAGCTTCTTTGATGCCAAATTCTGCATGTTTGAATTTATAGGGAACGTAAACTTCAGTATCCAGTGTGATCTCCTGTACGCCGTTATTTGTATAGTACGTCAGGCCTGTGATCGTCTTACCCATCATCGACTGATAGTGTGCCGGAGCAAGTGTATTTCCATGCGTTGTTGTCACAAATCCAGCCGACCATGCCAGATTTGTCTTCAACCAGATATTTTCAAGGTGACGCAAACCATAGTCCTCGCCTTCTTCCGTATGAAGAACTACACCATAAACTTCAGAAGCCTCTCTGACAGAGGATGGGAGACCGTCGAAGCTGATCTGATAGTCGCCATAACTGCTCTCCGTCTGCAGTTTCGCTTTTACACCATTTTCAATATTTTCTTTCTCTGTCTGGACAATACCGAAGGAAAGATTTCCGTCTGCACCAATCGTCAGTTCTTTGTAGTAATCCGGTGTTTCGGAGAGAATATAATAGGAGTGATCCTCGCTCTGGAACAGGGCATCTTTTCCTTTATATTCCTTTTTATTTTCTTTTCCGCGGTTTGTTACTGTGATCGTCACAGAATCATCATCTGTGATCTGTCTGAAGCTACTTAAGTCTGTTCCTTTTTTGATTCTGACCGGATAGATCACGCCATTAATCTTTGTTCCTTCTGGATCAGAATGATAGGAACCTCCCACAAGGCTGCCTGTTCTTGTTTTCTGCTTTGTTGCAGAAGAAACACTGTCTACAGGCATCTCATTCCCCGCGATCTCCGCCTCATAGAATTCCCCATAGGGAATATTCATGAGCACATATTGATACTCCACCGGGGTATCAGGAGTATCCGGCTTGTCTGGAGTCTCTGGTTTGTCTGGTTTGTCCGGTTTGTCTGGAGTTTCGGGATTATCCGGCTTGTCTGGAGTCCCGGGTTTACCCGGTTTGTTCGGTTTATTGCTTCCCCCCGAGCTGCTTCCGCCTGAACCGCTTCCACCGTCAGAATCGCTGTCCGATTCTCTGCCGCCAGTGTTAGTCTTTGTCGTATTCTTTGCCGTATCCTGTGTGGTAAATCCGGCATCTGTCCGCTGCATGACTATACGTCCCTGTGTCCACTGACCGTTCTCATTTGTCAGATAACCATCTGGTGTCTTTCTTCCCGCGTACATGGCACCTTGTTCCACAGATTCTGTGGAGAAATAGTAACAATATCCGTCGATCCATTGCCAGCCGGTCAACATCTGACCCTCCTGTGTATTTCCACTTTTATTATTAAAGAAATACCATTTATGATCTGGTGACTGGTACCAGCCGATATGCATTCTTCCTTCAATGCCTTCTGATGTCGAGTCAAAATAATACCAGTATCCCTCGATGTTCTTCCAACCGACTGCCATTTTCCCATCTGCCGGATCCAGGTAATACCATCCATTTGCTGTCTTTATCCAGCCGGTATACGCTTTTTGATCCGGACTGTAGAATTTCCAGGCGCCATTCTCGTTCTTCCAGTTTCCTGTCACAGTTGATTCTGCAAATCCCGGAAAACCAGTCTGTGCTGCAATCGCTGCCGAGAGCATCACAAGTGCCGCCTGCTTTTTCAATGCCTTTTTCATGTTGTCCTCCTTCGATAGTCCTCAAGTCTGATAATGTTTCGACTTACGGCTCATGGTTAGCTTTCCCTAACCTTTGTTTCATGTTAGCAATCCCTAACTTAATTGTCAACATTTTCTATCACGTTGATTTTGACTTTTTTTTTCACTTTCCACTTCTTGACAAGATTGGTTAGTTGATGCTAACATTTATCTGTTGTCAAAAAATGTAAAATTAATAAAAACGCTGAGGATATTTTTGTGAAGAAGAACAACATTAAATACATCAAACAGACTGCTGCTGTTTTATGTGCCGCAGTCCTCATGTGCGGATGCTCCGCCCCTACCGCGGACCAGGGATCTGGTGCTACAGCTGTTAATGAAACCTCCGTATCTGATACCACAGACGAAGCAGATCCTGATAGTCAGGGAAATGATGCCTCAGATCCTTCAGGATCAATTACAGCAGACGAGCAGGAAAGCTTAAGCAGTGAACTTTACGCGATGGATACAGTAATGTCCCTGACTGCTTACGGCGCGCATGCGAAAGAGGCACTGGAAGCAGCCGAAACCGAGATCAGCCGACTTGATAAATTGCTCTCCATTTCCAGTGAAAGCAGTGATATTTATCAGGTGAATCAAAATGGATCCGGAGAACTGTCCGAAGATACCAAAGAGCTTCTTGCCAGTGCTTTAGAATTTTTTCAGGAGACAGATGGTGTTTTTGACTGTACCATCGAGCCGATCATGGAGGCGTGGGGATTTACTACGCATGATTACCGCGTTCCTGATTCTTCCGAGCTGTCAGGGCTTCTCCCCCTCGTCGATGCATCGGCGGTCTCTTTAAACGGTGATCAGGTGAATCTTCCTTCCGGTGTCCGTCTTGATCTTGGCGGTATCGCAAAAGGATTTACTTCATCGCGTGTCATGGATATATTCGCCCAAAACGGGGTTACGTCCGGTATCATCTCTCTGGGCGGAAATGTTCAGACTCTTGGTAGGAAACCGGACGGCTCGTTATGGCGCGTTGGCATCCAGGATCCCGGTGACTTAAATTCCATGTTTGCGGTCGTGAAAGTCGCCGACGAAGCTGTCATCACTTCCGGCGCCTATCAGCGTTACTTTGAGCAGGACGAGGTCCGTTATCACCATATCATCGATCCCAGGACGGGATATCCTGCTGACAGCGGACTGACTTCTGTGACGATCATCAGCCCGGATGGCACGCTTGCGGATGCTCTTTCCACTTCCCTGTTCATCATGGGACCGGAAAAAGCAGCAGCTTTCTGGCAGCAACATAAAGACAAGTTTGACGCAATCATGATGACTGACGATGGCACGGTCCTTGTTACATCCGGTCTGGCCGATCGCTGCCAGATTACCAGCAGTGGAAAAGTAGAGGTGGTTTCTTGAAACAGAAAATATGGATCCGCATATGCCTGATATCTGCATTCATTTGCGTCTGCTGTTTTTTTGCATGGATGTTCCTACGCCAGAAGGGAACATCTCAGACAACTGCACAGATCATTTACCAAGGGGATGTTATCCGCACTGTTGATCTATCTGCCGTCAAAAAGAAAGAATCCTTTACGGTAGGAGAACCAGGAAACCAAAATACCATTCAGCTTTCTCCGGACGGGATCGGGATCATCTCGGCCGACTGCCGTGATCAGATCTGTGTCCGCCAGGGAATCCGTTCCCATGGTCCTGAGCCGATCGTCTGCCTTCCTCACAGGCTGAGTATCCGCTTTACCGATCCCAGCCCTGATGGCAGTGTCTCCGATGCAGCTGCGCTTGACGCAGTGACCGGACAATGAGCAGGCGCAGTTCTGGGACGCTTCGTCTGACAAACCTGGCACTTCTGACGACTGTCGCTCTCATTATTTTTGTGATCGAGGCCAATCTCCCACCTCTGACTTCCATTCCCGGAATAAAAATGGGACTCGCCAATATTGTCACTCTTTCTGTTTTTTATCTCTTCAGCCAGAAAGATGCATTGATGGTACTTCTCGTCCGTGTGATCCTGGGGGCTCTTGCCAGCGGGCAGATCATGACTCTCCCTTATAGCTTAAGCGGTGGACTTTTATGTTTTTGTGTCTGCGCCCTGCTCCTTCCTCTGTTCCCATTAAAGCGGCTCTGGCTTCTGAGTGTGATCGGAGCAATATTTCACAATATCGGACAGATCATTGTCGCGGTCGTCCTTACCGGAACGCCGGAGATCATATGGTATCTCCCTGTTTTACTGATATCAGGTACCATCAGTGGATTTTTTACCGGATATGCCGCGCAGTCTCTTTTGATCCATATGGATCTGCTAAAAATCAAAAAGCAGTGATGAACTTTCATCATACACAAAACACCTGTCTCTCTGTACGATTGATCTCTTGTCTGGCAGACATGAGGTCGATCAGTGTTCAGAGACAGGTGTTTTTATTTTCCAGGCTTTGTTCAATTCCTTCTCGTCCGGATTTGGATCACATTCTTATAGTTGTTTTTCAGGGTTGCCGGGGATTCAATGTGTTCATCAGCTTTCCAATTCCGCACTTTCCGTGGATCGCTATTTTTTTCATTTGTTCTGTTTTTCCTATGATATGGCATTTACGCTGCAGATGTTCTTCTGACCGCAGCCATTCCTCTACGCATATAAAATCTCTTCCAGCTCATCCGGCTTCAGGAGATAGATCTCCCCGTCCCGCAGTGCGATGAGTCCCTGCTTTGTCAGCCCCGCAAGCTCCCTGAAAAGGGAAGCGCGGCTGATCCCGAGGATCGATGCCAGTTCGTCCCTGGACACGTTTTTCCCAAACCGCCCGCCTTTTCCCGGTACTTCCAATAAATACTGCACAAGCTTCTTCTTTCCAGACTGCATGGTCAGAAACTCGATCCGGCGGATCAGAAACTGCATTTTTTTATTGCAGAATCCGGCGTACCGGAGCGCCAGTTCGCTGTTCTTTTCCATCGCCGACAGCAGCTGGCATTTTGGTATGATCACAAGTGTGGTGTCTGTCCTGCACCGGAGCACCGTTGGGAGTTCCGTCTTTGTCAAAAGGTTTATGACTCCAAAGCAGTCTCCTTTTTCCAGCTGGGAAAGCAGGATCTCTCTCCCGTCAAGGGCGATGCTGTAGACGTCCATGCTGCCGTCCATGATCAGTCCTAATATCTCCTCATTCTTTTGTCTGTCGCTCACGATCTGACCTTTATGACAGTATTTTACCTGCATACCTGAAGCCGGTAGATTGCAGCCGCCAAGCAGAGGGGACGCCTCGACAGCCGCCTTTATCTCTTCTACTCTCATTATGCATATCTCCTATAGTCCTTTATTGGTTAGTTTTATCTAACTCAAATGGTATCACAGCCGTCATCCTTTTACAAGTCCCAAAATATACCGCAGGCAGTCTCATCTGATACTGACGGAAATCACTGGGCTCTGCTATGCTTTTTATATATTGTAAAACGTACTGTCCGGCCAGGACAGACAAAGGAGTTATAATGCCAAAGCATGTATTTTTATTTTCCGGATCGTCTGCAGTGGGAAAAACCTCCATCCTGCGGTACCTGATCCCCCTCTTGGAAAATGGAGGCATGAAGACAGCCATCTGCAAGATCGACTGCCTGTCCTCCAACGATGAGACGGTCTATAAGAACCTTAAGATCCCCACGGTGACAGGACTCAGCCACGATATCTGCCCGGACCACTTTCTCATCTCAAACCTCCCGGAACTCTGGGACTGGTGCGACAATCTCGGGCGGGACTGTCTCCTCATCGAGACTGCCGGGCTCTGCCACCGATGCTCCCCGGCAACGGAGCTCTGCACCGCCGGATGTGTCTTAGACTGCACCGCCAGCAGCCACTCGCCGGAGCGCCTTGGTCCCATGGTCTCCGGTGCTGATTTCATTATCCTCACAAAGATCGATATGGTCTCACAGGCAGAGCTCGAGATCATCGGGTGGCAGTTAAAGAAGTTAAATCCAGACGCACAGATTTTTCCGGCGGACGGTCTCGCCGGGTATGGGACAGAATTTTTAAGCAGCTGGCTCTTAGAGCGCCCGGCAATCAATTCTCTCAAAGAAGACCGGCTCCGCCACACCATGCCCGCCGGAGTCTGCTCCTACTGCGTCGGTGAACAGCGGGTGGGATCCGCCTACCAGCAGGGTGTCGTCGGCAAGATCTTTCAAGGAGGTATCCACAGATGAACTTTGAATCTTTGACGATTCTACCAGGAACCAACAAAGCCGGGGAACCGGAACATTTTGCCCCGGTCACACTCCATCCCGGCGAGCTCTGTGCCATCGCCGGAAACACAGGGGCTGGAAAAAGCCGTCTCATAAAAGACATTGAGCAGCTTGTAAACGGTGACGGAATCAGCAGGCGGGGCATCCTCATAAACAATGTCCCGGTCACCCTGGCAGACCGCTCCAGCCTCTCGAAAGAACTCATCGCCCATCTCTCCCAGAGCATGCGCTTCGTCCTGGATCTCAGCGTCCGGGAATTTTTAAAGCTCCACTGCCAGTGCCGGAACCATCCGGAGATCTCCCCGGATGATGTGTTAACCATGGCGAACCAGATCACGCCGGAGCCGGTTCTACCGGAAGAAAGTTTAAACCTCCTAAGCGGCGGCCAGACCCGGGCACTTATGATCGCCGACCTTGCCTGCATCTGTGACAGCCCTATCGTCCTCATCGACGAGATAGAAAACGCAGGAATCGACAAAAAAGCGGCGCTGCGGCTCCTCACCGACCAGAGCAAGCTTGTCCTCATCGTCACTCATGATCCCCACACTGCCCTGATGGCATCCACACGCCTCGCAATGAAAGGTGGGGAGGTCTGCCGGATCAGAAAGCGGACAGAGGCGGAAAAAACGCTTTATGCAGAGCTGGATGCTGCCTACGAGTGTCAGAAACATCTTCAGGAATTACTTCGACAAGGAGAAAAACTTTTATGACAACCATCAGACTTTACTGGAACAATATCTGCGTCCTGCACCGGCAGGAGCTGCAATTTTTAAATGAGATCCGGGAGGAACTCAGAAAGGATAACATCGACCTTGATATCACCTGCTTCGGTCTCGGATATGGCTGCCATATGTCCGACTATCTGAGGGAGGAAGATTCCGTCCTTCCAGATCTCGTGGTCTCCACGGACCTGGAAGTATTTGAGGATGAGCGGATCTGGAACCGTTTTAGAGAGCATGGACTTCTTCCATTAAAAGAGTTCTTCCCGGTAAAAGATATTCCGGAGCTTGGCGGACTCAAAAAAGCTTCCGCTCTCCTTCCCTATCTTGCGATTCCTCTCGTGTTTTACTCCGACGTGGAGCTTCTACGCCAGACCAGCATGGATGCCAGTAGCATTAACGCTAATTTTTTCACAGGAACCGATGCAGACAGTGAGCAAAGTATTTCTCTTAACCGGCTCGTTGAATCATCCTTTCCCCTCTCCTATGGCGGCATCAACAACTCTGCCGTAAAGACTGTCGCGAAGCTCACATGGGAATCCTTCGGTATGGAAACAGCAAAACATTTTCTTACTGCATCAAATGTTTTCGACATGCCGATCCAGGCCTTTCATCAGGTTTCCATCGGTGCGTCACCTCTCGCCCTGGTTCCTTCCGTCTATGCGCTCCGGGCTGACGGCAAAAAAAATAAGGCCTATTGGCCTCTGGAAGGTGCTCCGGCAATCCCCTCCTATATCTGTGCGGGCACCTCGGTCCCGAAAGATGCCCTTTTCGCCGTTATAGAAAAGCTGCGCGGTCCGAGATTCAGCCACTTTTACACAACGAATGGATGCCTTTACAGCTGCGCTCCTGCCGATCCGCTGCCGGACCTCTCGTTCCTGGAAGGAAGCTGGACGAACCGGGGACTTCTCGTTCCGTCCGAATCATTCTTAAACTCCCTTCCCGCAGAAACTTTCTACAAAATGTATCACAGGGTGTTCCCGGCAGGCTCATAAAACGCTTCCCGCATATGCCCCACCGCCCGTTTCTCGATTCTCGACACATAGGACCGGGAGATCCCGAGCTTTTCCGCGATCTCCCGCTGCGTGTGTTCCTTTGTCCCAAACAATCCATATCTCATGCGGATCACGGTCTGCTCCATCTCCGTGAGATTCTCCCTGTAAGCTTCATAAAGACACCTCACGTCCTGCTTGATAATCACAGTCTCAAGGACTTCCCGGTCTGTCGCCTCAAGGACATCCAGGAGGCTCACGGTCTCCCCATCCTTATCCGCGCCGATGGGATCATAGATGGAAACTTCTCTGGAAAACTTCTTCCCGGTCCGGAACATCATTAAGATCTCATTTGCTATCCTCCCCCCAATGCGTTTTTGATGCACTGAGGGGATTAGTTTTTCCCAGGCGGTCATCCTCCGTATCATCATCTTCGTAATCTACATCGGAAAATGCCACCAATTCATCATTATCGTCCTCATCGTCTGTATTATCAGAAGCAGCAGAAGCGATTTCCGGGTATTCGATTTCATCGTCCTGCACACCGAACAGAACCACATGGGCATTGACTCCGTCCCAGATAACCTTACGCACGATGGTGCGGATGGCTGCTCGTTTCTGTTCTATGGTCATTTCATCAATGCCGTCCTTAAAGACAGTCAGCAGCTGGCGCATCAAGTCAAATTCAACATCACTGAGAGCGTGCTGCGTAGTCAGTCCTTCCAGCTCCTGAATACGTTTTTCAAGGGACTGGTATTCTTCGTTCAGTTGCTCAATTCGCTTTGTTACATGAGCCTTGGCAGGGCTGTCACCCATTTCCACGAGAGAATCCACCAGTGAATTGATTTTCTTCTCTGTTTCTGCCTTCTCTTTTCTCATATCGGAAATCCGCTGTTCGTAGTCCATGCGATTGCCGGTATAGAATTTTCGGCTCTGCTCCAACTGACTGACAAAAGTCTCCTTATCATCTGCAAGCATTTTTACCTGTTCGATGATTGCCATATCCAGTGTATTGCCGTTTGCGTTTTTGCTGTTGCACACGGTACGCTGGCTGCGCTCTTTCATTTTGCACACATAGGTGTAAATCACCTTGCCGTCAGCAGTTTTTCGCTTGCTCATCTTCGGATACATACGCTCACCGCAGCTGCAGAACAGCAGACCGGTCAGCAACGCTTCGTTACTGCGTGGTTTTCTGAAAGACTTGGACTTGTTGCGTTCCAATGACTCTTGAACCTGCACCCACACCTTGCCGGGAATTAGTCCGGGATGTTTGCCAACGGACACAATCCATTCACTCGGCGGTAACGAGATACTCGCTCTGCCTTTTTCCTGATCGGTACGATTATATGCCATCATGCCGTGAACACCGTCAAAGGCATCATGCTCGGAGAACAGGTCTGTATCATTCTTTATAAAGAAATCATACGCCTCTTGGTCAGCGACCATGTAGACCGGATTCTGCAAAATCGCTTTGACCGAGAAACGGGTAAAATATTTTCCGTTCTTTGTCTTGAACCCTTGCTTAATCAACGCCGCTTCTGTCAAAGTCAAAGAATCCGTTTCCACATACAAATCAAAAATCGTTTTGACTATATCTGCTTCTTCCGGAACAAGTTTCAACTTGCAGGCTTTCTTTGTCTTTCCGTCCACTGTAATGCTTTTTATAGCTTCGGATTCAAAGCCGGTAGGGGTTGTACCACCTAACCAGCGTCCGGTCTTTGCCAGCTCATGCATATTGTCACGGATACGCTCGGCAATGGTTTCACGCTCCAACTGAGAAAAAACAGATGCAATATACATCATGGCTCGTCCCATCGGGGTGCTGGTGTCAAACTGCTCCTTGATGGAAATAAAAGAAATATCCAAACGGGCAAGTTCTTCAATCAATCCAGAGAAGTCGCTGACATTACGGCTGATACGGTCAAGACGATAGACAATGATTGCCTTAAACTGTCGCTTTTTTGCTGCATCCATCATTCGTTTGAATGCCGGACGGTTCAGATTCCCTCCGGAAAATCCCTCATCTTCATATACTACGATTTTATCTACAGCGGCACCACCAAAATGCACACGAACATACTCTTTGCCAAGTTCAACCTGATTGCCAATACTCTCGCCTTTCCCTGTAAATTTTGATTTACGGGAATAGAGGGCGATAACATCTTCATTTTGTCGCATCTGCTTTTCCTCCTTCTCTTGCTATGTGATGTATCATGCGCTATTATAACATAAAGTAAGCACCAAGTAAACATGACAGGAGGGTTTTCTATGAAATCGATTTTTGAAGAATTAGGCGGCACCTACACTTTAGGCGAGGACGGAATGTATTATCCGAACCTGGAGCTTCCGGTTGAAGAAGAACCACATTACGGTAAGTATGGTCGTATGCGAATGAATTACATAAAAGAGCATCGCCCGGGGTTGTATACGGAGCTTTTGTTCGACGGAAAGCTGGTATCACACTTGAACGACATTGATGATACGGCTCGTCAACGGATGGAGCTGCTGACTCGACAAATGCAGGAGCAGCATGGTGTAAACGAGGAATTAAAAGCTCTTGATCAGATGATCTGGGTAGGTGCCTGCAATAACATCCGCAATGCTGCGGAGGAAATTGTTTTGAATGAACTAATATATTGCTAACGCCAAGGGAGAGAGCTTGTACACATCATGGGTACAAGTTCTCTCTTTTCCCTTGAATCCGAGTTGGACAGAAGTTGTTTTGACATCCCACCAGCTTGTCGGAAAGTTAGAAAATGCAGAAACCCAAATACTTGTGAAACTATTATGAACATGACTGTTTCCTATTGACATTCCAGTTTATTGAGAGTAAACTATAATTAGTTTATTGACTATCAACTGGAAGGAGAAATCTTTATGGCTGAGATTAAAATGGGCGTAGTGGAATCCCACTTCGCTGATATTATTTGGGCGAATGAGCCTTTGCACTCCAGAGATTTGGTAAAGCTCTGTGAGAAGGAACTGAATTGGAACCGTTCTACCACTTATACCGTGTTACGCAAACTCTGTGAGCGTGGGATTTTCCAAAACAACGGAGGAACTGTTTCCTCTGTGCTGACCAAGAACGAGTTCTATGCTGTTCAGAGCGAGCAGTTTGTAGATGAAACCTTTGAAGGCTCCCTCCCTGCTTTCATTGCGGCTTTTACACAAAGGAAGGGTATTTCTCAACAGGAAGCTGCGGAGATTCGACACATGATTGATGCAGCCGCCGGAAAAGAGTAATCTATGAGTTCACTCTTTTTGAAAATTGTAAATATGAGTATCGCCGCATCTTGGCTGATCCTTGCGGTCGTACTTTTGCGTGTAGTTTTGAGAGAGGCACCTAAGTGGATCAATGTTCTGCTTTGGGGTGCTGTTGCAATTCGACTCTTATGCCCGATTACCATCGAAAGCAATTTGAGCATGGTGCCAAGCGCAGAGGTTTTTCCGAATGAGGTCGTTTCCGGACCATCCTTTGATGTGAATACAGGTTTCAATATCGTAGATACACAAATCAATGATTACCTTGGCGACCGCTACTTTGAAGGTGTGACGGTTCCTGCAAACAACGGAGCTAACATAACAACGATTCTCAGTGTTGCATGGATAGTTGGCATTTTCACTTTTGCTGTATTTGCTCTTGTGAGCTACCGAAAAATCCACAACAAGGTTCGTCCATCGTTAAATGTGCGGGACAACATTTGGATTTGCGATGATATCCAAACACCATTTATCCTAGGCTGCTTTAAGCCAAAAATCTACATTCCGTCCGGAACGGATGAAGTGCAGCTTCCCCATATCATCGCCCATGAGAACGCTCATTTAAAACGCTGTGACCACTGGTGGAAGCCGCTGGGGTATCTGGTTTTAGCAATCCATTGGTTCAATCCGCTTGTATGGATTGCGTATATTTTACTTTGCAGAGATATTGAGTTGGCTTGCGACGAGAAAGTCATTCGAGAATTAAATCAGAGCGAGTCTATTTCCTATTCCGAAACATTACTCTCTTGTAGCGTAAATAGAAGAACGATTTTGGTTTGCCCGCTTGCCTTTGGCGAGGTTGGCGTAAAAGAAAGGGTGAAGCGTGTGTTGAATTATAAAAAGCCTGCGTTCTGGATTGTTGTCGTAGCAATAATTGCTGCTATCGTTACGGCGGTTTGTTTCCTGACAAATCCCAAAACGATTGGTGATTCTATAACACTTGTTGAACAGTCTACACCCGGAAATGGTAATACTTTTACCTATGATACTACCTTTGGTCAAAGTGTAATGAGCGGCACTGTTTATGCCGAGCAGTGGAGTAATGGCACTTGCACAAAATCTACGCCTGCCGTATTAACGAGTGAAGTCGATGAGATAAACATCTTATTGGATGTTCGTCGTGAAAACGGTCATTCAGTAGGTGTTGATATTCAAGTCGATACCAACGAACATGGTGGTTCCTTCATCACATATTTTGCATTCCCTGAGAATTATTCCATCCTCGGATGGAGCTGCAACGGTTATGAGTTGAATAAACCTATTCTAATCCAATCCGAGGCGGAAAAAATTTTGGCAGCTATGGTATTTGATGTGGGAAATGGAGTGAGGGTATTTAGTCCCGAAGTGCTTGTCAATGAACCTGAAAGATTGGAAAATGTAGATTATGCAATCGTGATTCGTGCTTCATTTGATAGTACCAACTTGGGCAATGAAAATTCGGAACATACTTCTCACTCAGCAGATAGTGGTGCTGTGATTCCGATGGTTATGGTGAATGACACACTCTATCTGTACACAGGATTTGAAAATACAGATGCTCACCACGATGTGATGAATGGCAAGATCACATCCTCTGTTCACGGGAACACCAAGCCTACCGTAAATGATCAATCGAATTTTGGCGAGGGATACGCATATCAGTACGGTGCTGCCGAAGGAACCATTGAAATCTACATGGATGGTAAATGGTGCATCTTTGCTACTGAAGAAGTGCGACAGGATATTCAATTTCCTGTTGCTGATGGAGATGTTAACGGATCAAACGGAGCTGAGTCGGGAGAAACTACATCAGTAGTGGCAGGAGTTTCAATGGTGGATGCTTCTAAGATTGCCAGCATTGCTGTAACCAACGGCAATACCGGAGAACAGAAAACAGTTACTGGAAAAAAGGCATATAGCGATGAATACCTTGCCTAACGTGACTATGATGATGGAAAAGTATAAATCCCGGGAAGGCGATATTGAAATTTCAAATCAAAGTGGAAAAGGACTGAAAACCTGGGAATGGTATGATATTCAGAAGTGGGAAAACGGTGAATGACACAGGCTGGATCAGCTGACGGATGGATTGTGGACAGATACTCTATACCAGATTCCAGCGGGAGAAATTACGGCTTTTTCTACGAATTGGAAAACGTGGTATGGCGACTTGTCAGACGGTAAATATCGCATCATAAAGAAAATATATGAAACGATAGAAGATGAAATCCATACTCATTATCTGGCAGTAGAATTTGAAATTCGATAACTGTCCAAGTACAATGTCAAATATAATTATTGCATCCTTAGTAAAGGAATACCATCGCAGATACTTCCAAAGTAGCAGCGATGGTATTTTTTCTGTTGAAAATACTGTGTAGTACGATATGTACACAGGAAGGACAGTATATTTTTCACTGGCTCAGATATATTGTAGAGCAGCAATCCACCACTACCATTCCAAAATCGGAGTGGTAATGGTGGATTTTGTTATCATCGCTCGTAATCTTTTTGCTTTCTTTTGGGAGGTTTTTGCATCTGTGATTCTGGTTCTTTGCGCTGAAGCATTTGAGTAATAGAAGGCTTTCTGGTAACTTCCCCAAGCATTTTCTTCACTTCCAGCTTGCTCTGACGCATCATATCATAATCATATTTAACGCCGTAGATTTTTTGAAGCTGACTGGCTGCGGATTGCTCTTTGCCAGTGCGAAGCTCCATTCTGGTGTCGGTCAATTCGCCTGCATCCACATCGGCAACGGTTTTTTCCAAATCCCTGTATCTCTCCAGTGTTCTGTCCAGTTCGGCAGTGAATTTATTTTCTGCCTGTTCCAGTGCGTCCATCTGTGTATCAAGATTCTTGACTTCCTTTTTGAATTTGGAGAAGGCTGCATCATCCGCACATTCCATACTGTTCAGAAGCATGGACTTTTCGGATTTCAATTCCTCCAAATCCTCAGTCAGCGTAGCAACCTGCTCCGACAATTTCTGATGCTTTATCACATGAATAAAGGGTAGAGAATCCTGTTCTGCACGGAGCTGCTTTCGCTCTGTGTTTTTCTCTTTGATTTCCTGTTTGATTTCCGTATATCGTTCCACGACCGGTTTTACAGCATCCACATAGTCAGAGATTTTCTGCTTGCTGATACGGATATGGCTGATGCGGTACATAAGAACAATCATATTCTCACGCAGGGATTCCAGTGCATTTGCCAGCTCCGGAATCGAAGTTTTTACTGCAGCAGCCAGCTTTTTGACCTTCGCTTTCAGCTCCCGGAGAAGGGCGTTGTCCGCCTTGATCTGGCGATTAATTTCGCAGCGGTCAGAAACGATACCCATCGCTTCCAGCTTTCGTGCGTGATAGCCCTCGTGGATGGTTGGCAGTTCATCCAATCCCCGTGCGGCGTGACTGCGGTGATCGATCCGGGCATCTATCTCCGGATACTGTGCCAAATGCCGATTGGTAACGGTTGCCCATTTTTCCCGCCAGATGAGTAGCTGTTCATCGCTGTTCCAACGCTGAGAAATTGGATTCTGTCTGCCATACTTTGTACTTTTGGGATACTTGTTGGCTCGTTCATAACCTTGCTTCTCAGCTTCTGAAGGTGCCATATACACCTTTCGCTCGCCAACCAGATATTGATACTGTTTCTCCCAGCCCTCCGCCTGTGCGATCTTATATTCAGCAGAGGTAAATCCCCATTCTGCGCCATCCCTCACGCACAGATATTCTTTTTCGGTTTTATGCTGCCATTTACCGTTTTCCTGTAAGGGGCGAATCGTCAGCATAATGTGGGCGTGTGGATTGTGTCCGGGCGGATATGGGTCATGGATTGCAACATCCGCACACATTCCCTCGGCCACAAAATTGTCCTGAATAAATTCTGTGAGAAGGCTCTGCCAGTCTGTCTTTCCCAGTTCTATGGGAAGTGCTACCACAAATTCACGGGCAAGGCGGCTGTCCTTGGTCTTTTCGTTTTCCTCCACCGCATTCCACAGAATGCTTCGGTCACTCCACGCAGCCGGAGCGATTGGCGGAAGAAATACTTCCTGCCAGACAAGCCCTCGTTTTCTGGTGTAATCATGCTGAATCCCATCGTAGTCGTTGTATATCTGTGAACAGCTCAGATATGCGGAAGCCGCCACAGCGGAGCGCCCGGCTCCACGGCTGATGACCTTTGCTTCCAGATGATAGATTGCCATTCTTCATCACCGTCCTTTCGCTTTTGTTTTTGTTGCTTTTTAGAAAAAGCAAATGGGGCTTGGCAACAATGCCCATCTCTGCAACAAAGCTGCCGGTGGCAGGTTTTTGCAGACAGTTGGTGGAATACCGTCGGTTAAAGCGACGGTATTTTTTATAGGTGGTAACACCGACCACCAGCTGCGTGGACAATGACAGCAAGCTCGCAGGATTGTGGCATTGTCCATAAGGCTCCCGCAGGAGCCGCATCCGCCTCGCAGAGCACACGGCCCCGAAGGGGATACCACCGCCCGATGTTATCGGGTGGTGAGTAAGTGCGCCCTTCGGGAATAGAGATACTTTCGTACCTCAATGTTTTTCCGTAACTTCTGCACTTAATCGTCTTTCCAGCTCCATTTTTAGATTATCCAAGTCCATTATCTGTGCTTCCGGGAATACGTTTTCCAGAATAGCTCCCTGCTGAATCAATCTTCTTGTGCGCTGTTTTCTCTCTTTCTGACGGTTTCTGGCTTCAACCGCTTCCTGTCTGTGTTTCGCCTGCAATAATTTCTTTTCATCCTCGGTCATATTTACGTCCTTTCTGACCATATCCGGTCTAACTGATTTTTATTTGGTACTTGTTTTAGAAAAGAATGGTGCCGGGATTGTTGCTGCATGAGCGGAATTATCAATGCACCGCTGATTAGGAGACAATCCGGCACCGCCGGTCTTACGTTCCAGTACCGCTTTCCAGTATTTTCCGTGCTTCTTTCATGCTTTCAGCGGCATTTCTCTGCCGGATATTCTGATTGTTGATTCTCAGCGGCACACACCGTTCCAATACTCGGTCATAGATACGGGAGCGAGTCAGATCCTGCGGATTTTTCAGTTCCTCCAAGGTCATATTAGTTGTCACAATCAGTGGCAATTTGCTGCGATATCGGCTATCAATGACATTGAATACCTGTTCCAAGGCAAACTCCGTACTGCGCTCAATTCCCAGGTCATCAATAATCAGCAGACTGTACTGGTTCAGGCTGTCGATATATTGGTTCTTCTCCTCGGAATACAGCCCGGACAGGGCGTTGAGAATCCGGGAGAAATTGGTCATCAGCACCGGAACACCCTGCTCCAGCAGAGCGTTGGCGATACATCCGGCAAAAAAGGATTTTCCGGTTCCCACATCGCCCCAGAGAAGCAAGCCGATGGATTTTGCCTTCATTTCGCTCCAATGGACAACATAGTCATGGGCTTTCTGCATTTCCGGGTTGTAACCCTTATCATTGGCAAAGGTGTATTCCCGCAGGGACTTGTCCTGTAAGCCGTTGGCTTTCAGACGGGACACCTGATCCAGAAATTCACGGTGCTTTCTCTCCGCTTCCTCTTTATCCTGGACTTCCTGCTGACAGCGGCAGCGAATGGGAACCACCATTTCCTTTCCAAGAACAACCACATGGTGCTGCCTGGGTGTTTTACATTTGGCGCAGTGGATGAGGTTGTCTGATTCATTGCGGTATTCATCTTCCTGCAAAGGGCGGTCAGAAAAGATATTCTGAATGGTGCCAGTGATTTGGTTCATAGGCTTTCATCCTCCTTACATTCATAGCTGCGTCTTACGGGAGCCGGGTGATCCTGCGTATACCAGCTGTGAATCGTAGCAGCGTGGTCTTGATACCGCTTCCCGCTGGAACGTATATAGCCAGACAGCTTTTCGATATATTCCCGGTATAATGGTATTTCCTTTTGAAGCTGTGCCAGCTCCTTTTCATTCAGGAAAACATTTTGATATTTTCCGTAAGCGGTGCGGTCAGCCTTACTCCCTTGTTTCTTTATCTTGTTATTGTTCTTTTCATTATTACTTCCGGACACTTTTCTTTCCCTTACAGAGACAGTTTCCTGTCCGTCAGACGGATAGGTTTCTGTCTGTATCAGGGAAAGATTTCTGTCCGTCTGCACCAGATATTCCGGTGGGACTTTTACATAGATTTTGTTTGGCAATCCCGGTCCCTGACGCTTGCGGAAAATCAAATCCGTTTTTTCCAGAACTGCCAGAGCGGTCTTAACAGACATTTCGCTTTTGTGCATGGTTTCTGCCAAATCCTTGATTGGAAAGAATATGAACGCACGCCCACGCTCATCTACCCAGCCTTCGTTTTTCTGTGAAAGTCTTGCTCTATCCAACAAAAGTACATACAGTATTTTTGCGGTTTCACTCAGCTGCTCCATATCCAGTAAAAATCGTGGAAATGCCATATACGGCGGTATCAGGGTATCCTTTATTAGAAACTGTGTCATGCGTTCACCTCCTTCCGTTGTCAGAATAGATACCGGTTATTCCCCAAGAAAATCCCAGTCAAGGTCTGCATCTTCCGGTTCGGATGCTGCAACAGCTACCTGCGGTGTAATCTGAGCAATACCAACCATACAGCCTGCCAAATATACCGGTAGGGTCCTGTTCATGGCATTTTCCACCGCTGTTACAATCTGCTCCACGAAGCGTTCCTCACGCTCTCTGGTTTCCAGATACGGCTCATCTTGCTTCTTGTAGTAACGGTCAAAGTAGTCCACCAGAGAAATGGCGATAATCTGGCTGTAGGATTTGAATTTCTTTTTATCCATCGTTTGCAGATACTGCCACGCCCGGTTCTGCACATCCTTGTCCAGATTGAAACGAAGATTTGTGCTGCGGATATTCTCACTCATGCTTACTCCTTCCTGCGAAGGCTGGCATGGGCGAGATATTCATATCCCTTAGCAGTCGCACAAATATCATCCAGAATGGTTACACGGGTTTCATCGTACTGCCCGAAGTTTCTGACCAGACAGCCACCACCGCCAACAATATACAGTCGCATCAGTTCCGGATTGTATTCATAGCGGCGGAGTGTGGCGAAAATATCCGCTACATACCTTTTCGCAATGGCAGTGATACAGTCCAGATAAGGCTTGCCGATGTCCGCTGTTCCATAGCGAAGCACCTGCTCAATGGTGACTTCTTCGATTTTGACACCAAAGCTGTCCAGCACGGCATTTTTAGCAGCGATCATACACTGGTTCACACCAAACTTCTCTGTCCAACAACGGCTCTCCACCGCCTTTTTATTGTTGATATAGAGAATGTTCATGGTGCCGTTTCCGATGTCTGCAAGGAGATTGGTTCCCTTGAAATCGCCCAATCTGCTGACAATAGCGGGATAACCTTGAGGGAACAAACTGCATCCGACAAAATGGAGCTTGTACTCCTTACCATTGAAATGGAAAGATACATATTCATTGCGGAGCAGGTAAGTTCGGAAATCTTCACGCTGTTTGCGAACCCAGGTCAGCGGCAGACCGGCAGCCAGATGAACATCTGCTTCACGGATGCCATACGCATTCAGCTCTCTGGCAACTGCCATCAGAGTCAAAAGATAATAGTCCTCATCCATGGCTTTGTCCGGAATAAATTCCTTGTGTCCCTCTCCGATGCGGTAATAGGTGCCGTTGTATTCCAGAATGTTACCGGAGAAAATCGGTTCTGTGTCATAGGCAGTAATGCCGGTAGGGGTGACGGTGTTTGCTGTTTTGATGTTGCCGTAGCCATGATCTACGGCGATAATTTTGATGCTTTTCAGTTCTTTCATTTGCTTAATTCCTCCTCAAAAAATTTGATAGTCATAAAAAATGCCCTCTTTTCAGTAGATTTGCTTTGAAGTGGCACCGGATTTTTGAATTTGGTGCTGTTTTCATTGCAATTTCATTCTACTGGAAAGAGGGCAAAAGCACATTGAGCGTGGATTGAGTGGAAATTGAGCAAAAAAAGAAGCAGCCACACACCGTAGTGAACTGCACCCCATTTGTTAGACAGTATGGTATACTAT
>NZ_QUJB01000010.1 GCF_003480435.1 Clostridium sp. AM30-24
TTACTTCAAAATATTGTCTAACTTTTGGGGGTCACTTCAAATAGTGACGGCTGTTATATTATAACAGATTACTTGTAAAGGGTAGGCCGTGTGTATCTGACTTTCCCTTTTTTGTATCTATAGTCTATCATATTCCCAAATCGAATTCAAGCACTATTTCCCTTCCGTCGTCACCGACATTCCCGTCGTTACTGCTTACGCTTTGCGTAAACAGTAACGGGATTTTGCCGATGCTTCGCATCCTAAATCGGCAAAATCCGCATCCAAGACATTATATTACGGTATTTTCGGTGCCGAAAATACCTACTTGGAATAGCTGTCTGGAATCATTTTCCCTTCAGCTGCCTTCTTAAACATCTCCTCCATCGTATGCCAGCCCAGCACCGCGCACTTGACCCGCGCCGGCATATGGGACACATCCTGTAAGATGGAAGCTTCCTCCAGAGGTTCCAGTTCATCGCCCTTTGCAGTTCCTTTGATCATCTCAAGAAACAGATTCGCGAGGCGCAGCGCCTCATCCTTTTTCTTTCCAATGATCAAATCTAACATCATATCCGCGGAGGCCTGGGAGATCGCGCAGCCGTCCCCGACGAAAGCTCCGTCGACGATCTCATCGTTCTCGACTTTTAATTTCAGCCAGATATCATCACCGCAGCTCGGGTTTACGCCCTCTAAGACGAGGTTTGCGTCCGGCAGCTCATGCTTGTGAGTCGGATGAAGATTGTGTTCAATTAAAATTTCATTATAAAATGTATTACTCATATCCCATTTTTCTCCTTAATCCGCCAAGACTCTCAAGGAATGCCCGGATCTCCTCCTCGGTATTGTAGAACGCGAGGCTCACACGCGTCGTGGAGGCGGTTCCAAGGTACTGTAACAGCGGCTGTGCGCAGTGGTGACCGGCGCGGACACAGATATTGTCAGCGTTTAAGATCTCTGCCACATCATGGGGGTGAACGCCGTCGACAGCGAAGGACAGGATTCCGTGATGGTTGTCCGGATCGCTGCTCCCAAGAACACGGATTCCGGGAATATTCATCATGCCCTCGTAGGCGATTCTAGTGAGCCTGTTCTCCTGTGCCTCGATCGCGTCGAAACCGATATTTTTCATGTAGCGGACTGCCTCAGCCAGCGCGTAAGCGCCTCCGGCAT
Organism: Clostridium sp. AM30-24; assembly: GCF_003480435.1. Lineage (GTDB taxonomy): Bacteria > Bacillota > Clostridia > Lachnospirales > Lachnospiraceae > Pilosibacter. The sequence continues at coordinate 1,153 of NZ_QUJB01000010.1, forward strand.
TGACGGTTCCCGCCTCGAACTTATGCGGAACCTCCGCCCAGACAGCGCCCTCTCTTGTGACAGATTCGATCATCTCGCCTCCGGTGAGGAAGGGCGGAAGCTTCTCAAGAAGCTCTTTCTTTCCGTAAAGAGCGCCGATTCCCATTGGAGTCAGCATCTTGTGACCGGAGAAAGAAAGGAAATCCACCCCCAGATCCTGCACGTCAACAGCGATATGCGGAACACTCTGGGCACCATCGCCGACCAGGATCACACCGTGGCGGTGGCAGATCTCAGCGAATGTCTTTAAATCATTCCTGCATCCGAGAACATTGGAGATCTGCGTGATCGCGGCGATCTTTGTGCGGTCGTTGATCATGCTCTCCAGACGTTCAGCCGGGATCGTTCCGTCCATGTCGCATTCTAAATATTTTACCGTCGCGCCGTAACGCTTTGCGGCCTGCTGCCACGGAAGAATATTGCTGTGGTGCTCCATGATGCTGACAATGATCTCATCGCCCGGCTTTAACAGGTACTCAGAGAGGGTGTAGGCCGCAAGATTCAGGCTCTCTGTGGCGTTTCTCGTAAACACGATCTCCTCCGGACATGACGCGTGAAGGAAGTCAGCGACCGTCTTTCTCGCGTCCTCATAACATTCCGTTGCCTCTTCACTTAACTCGTAGAGACCGCGGAACGGGTTTGCGTTATATTTCTCATAAAACCGCTTTTCCGCATCCAGAACACATGCGGGCTTCTGGGAAGTCGCCGCATTGTCCAGATATATGATATCACGGTTTTTTAACAGCGGGAAATCTTCCCGGATCTTATTTACATCCATTGGAACCCTCGCTTTCTAAGTAGGAGGCAACGTCTGCCTTCGTCTTCTCATCAGGTACGAAACGGAGAACCGCGTCGATCCTTGCTTTCGCCATCATTTTGTAGATCTCGGCGAGAGCCATGCCGCGGCTTTCCAGATAGAATACAAGGTCCTCATCCAGCTTTCCGATGGTGGCACCATGGTTTCCTTCCACATCCTCCTCGGCGCAGAGGATCAGCGGGATCGTCTGGTTGACCACGTCATCGTCGAGAAGAAGAACGTCCTCTTTCTCGTTTCCGACAGCCCCCGCAGCGCCCTTCTTAAAGTCGATGGTCCCGCGGAACAGCTTTCTCGCGTTTTCATGGAGCACGCCGTCGGTCCTGATCTCGCTGATGGATTTCTTTCCCTCATGGAGGGCCACATAGTTCATATCGAGCACGCAGTCATCGGCAACTGTGTAGGCGATGTCTGCTGTAAAATTACTCTTTTTGCCGATAAGTTCAGCCTTACAGCCGTTGTAAACCCGGTCACCGCCAAGGAATAAGTGGATGACGGAGAGTTTCGCATCATCAGCAACCTTTGCCCCGATATCATTCAAAACGGTCTTCGCGTTTTTGTTGCGGATGATCTGGACAAGAGTCACCTTCGCGTCTTTTTCCAGAATTAATTTTGTCTGCACGGCGGAAAGCCCGGTGTGTTCAGACTGGGAGACGGCAGCAGGATTTTCTCCGACCGGGCTGGGACTTCCGGTCCGTTCAGGATCGACGCTTCGTTCAGCCGCCATATCCATGATAACGGTCATATTGCTTCCTTCTTTTGCCAGAATTCCAAAGGTGTTCAGGCTGTGCTCAAAAGCACCGTAGGCAAATCTGATCCGCGCCGGTTCCCCGGAGACATCGCTGTCAGCAGAGAGCAGTACCGCGCCTGCGGCACTTTCCTTTACAAGCATGTCCATATCGGATCCCATGCCGCCTGTGACATCCTTAAAACGGTCCGGAAGACCGGCAGGGCAGACAGTCTTTGCGATCCCTGCCGGGATCTCAAGGTTTCCTTCATGCGCTCCGGAGACAGAAATCCCGGAGATCGCAGTCTCATTCATTTTCAGCCAGTTCCATGTCTTAGAAGGGAGCTGGTTGATCTTCATGTTCTCCATCATCCAATACTTCCTTTCATTTCCAGATGGATCAGATTGTTCATTTCCACCGCGTATTCAAGCGGAAGCTCCTTCGAGACATTGTCGGCGAAGCCGCTGACGATCAGGGCTCTCGCGTCCTCCTCGGAGATACCGCGGGACATCAGATAGAAGACGGCGTCATCACTGATGCGGCCGATCTTTGCCTCATGTCCGACATCGGCGTCCTTCGTGCGGATATCCATCGCCGGGATCGTGTCGGAACGGGAGATATCGTCGAGCATCAGGGACTGGCAGGAGACAGCGGATTTGCTGCCCTTTGCCTTTGCGGATACGACAACGGAGCTCCGGAAGGTGCTGATCCCGCCGTCCTTGGAGATCGATCTCGTATTTACATAGGAAGAAGTCTTTGGAGCGTTGTGGACCACCTTACATCCGGTATCGAGGTTCTGTCCCTTACCGGCGAATGTGATCCCGGTAAATTCGGATCTTGCGCCCTCACCGTTTAACACGCTCATCGGGTAGAGGTAAGAAACATGGGAACCGAAGGAACCGGATACCCACTCGATGACTCCGCCTTCCTCGACCTTCGCACGCTTTGTGTTTAAATTGTACATATTTTTCGACCAGTTCTCGATCGTAGAGTAGCGGAGCTTTGCGTTTTTTCCGATGTAAAGCTCGACACAGCCGGCATGGAGGTTTGCCACATTGTACTTCGGTGCAGAACATCCCTCGATGAAGTGTAAGGACGCGCCCTCATCGACGATGATCAGAGTGTGCTCAAACTGTCCGGCACCTGCGGCGTTTAAACGGAAGTAGGACTGCAGCGGGATCTCAACGGAAACTCCCTTCGGAACATAGACGAAGGAACCGCCGGACCAGACAGCGCCGTGCAGGGCTGCGAATTTATGGTCATGGGGTGTCACGAGCTTCATAAAGTGGTCCTTTACCATATCGGCATATTCACCGGTCAGGGCACTTTCCATATCGGTGTAGATAACGCCCTGCTCCTCAACCTCCTTGCGGACATTATGGTAGACGAGCTCGGAGTCGTATTGGGCACCTACACCGGCGAGGGAGGTGCGCTCCGCCTGCGGGATCCCAAGCTTTTCGAAGGTGTCCTTGATCTCTTCCGGAACCTCGGACCAGTTACCCTTCATCTTTGTATTTGCGCGGACATAGGTGGCGATGTTGTCCATGTTTAACCCTTCGATGGACGGGCCCCAGTCCGGAACCTTCATTTCATTATATACTTTTAAGGAATTTAACCGGAAATCATGCATCCACTCCGGGTCATGTTTCTCCTCGGAGATCTTTTCCACAATGTCCTCGGTGAGACCGTTTTTAATACGGTAAGCGTCCTTCTCGTCATTGCGGAAGTCGTACATGTTGCGGTCAACGTCCTCAACATACGTCTTTTCCTTCATTCGTTGTTCTCTCCCTTCTCGTTTGCGGAAGCGATAAACTGCTCGAAGCCGTTCTCGTTGATCTCATCGACGAGAGAACCATCGCCCTCGGCAACCAGGCGGCCGTCTACGAGAACATGGGTCTTGTCCACGTGGAGAGACTCCAGGATCCTTGTGCTGTGGGTGATGATGAGGAGTGCGCCGTCCTTGCTCTTCTGGTACTCCTCGATTCCCTTGGAAACGGTGCGGACCGCGTCGACATCGAGACCGGAGTCTGTCTCATCGAGGATCGCTAAGGACGGATTTAAGAGGAGAAGCTGCAGGATCTCCGCTTTCTTTTTCTCACCGCCGGAGAAGCCGACATTCAGATCACGGAAGCCGTAGGACGGATCCATGTCGAGAACCTCCATGGCTTTCTTAAGGTCTTTATTGAAATCCCAGATACGGATGTTTTTTCCGGTCCTCGCGGAGAGGGCGCTGCGGATAAAGTTGGAGAGGGAGATCCCCGGAACCTCCAGCGGGTTCTGGAAGGAGAGAAACATACCAAGGCGGGCGCGCTTGTCAGCTGCCTCTTTTGTGATATTCTCACCGCCAAAGAAGATCTCACCGTCCGTGACGTGGTAATTCGGGTTTCCCATTAAGGTACATCCGAGGGTGGATTTTCCGGCACCATTCGGACCCATGAGAACGTGGGTCTCGCCTTTGTTGATGGTTAAGTTGATCCCGTGAAGAATGGATTTCTCTTCCACATCCACGGAGAGATTTTTTACATTTAATAATGGTTCTGACATATCGGATTCCTCCATGTAATTAAGACTGAATGTAACGATCCAGCAGGTCTGTGTTCTTGTTTGCGCTGACCGTAGTCAATCACGGACATTCGAATTGAAAATGCTGAACAGTCACGACAAAACATAGTTATTTGATAGGTGATGCAGTGATATTATAACCGCGTTGAAAAAAATATGCAAGAGTAATTCCTATAAAATTACTATGAATTGCTGCTTTATTGATTCATGGGTAGGAATTTTCTGAACTGAAAATTCCGTATGATACCGTTATGACCGCGGATTTTGCCGATTCGGAATGCGAAGCATCGGCAAAATATGAACAAACCTTACGAAAATCTAAAATCATTATAAAGTGAAAAAACAGATATTGACAGAATGACAGGGTGTCACTATAATGTTGACAGGTTGTCACTTTTTACAAAAGAAGGAAAGTGTCAGAAATACACACTTGATTTCGACAGAAGGGAGATGGAATTATGCCGACCGAGCGGTTTCTGCGGCTTCCAAAAGAGAAAATTGAAGCAATTCGGATCGCAGCGGCAAAGGAGTTTATGAGAGTGCCTCTTGAGGAAGCATCGATCAACCGGATCGTCCACGACGCGGATATATCAAGAGGAAGCTTTTATACATATTTTGAAGATAAGCAGGATCTGTTGAAGTGGCTGATCTACGCCCAGGCGGAACAGCATTTTAACAACTATATCGAGCGGCTCCGGGAAAACGGAGGCGATCTGTGGGATATGCTTGAGAGTGTGTTCGACCGCGGAATGGATCTTATGGAGCGGGCCGGATTGATCGAAATTTTCCAGAATCTGATCAAGAGCGCGAAGTTCATGGATATTTTCAGGGGCGATCCGGAGTCTGACCCGCAGGTATGCCGGGAAAATCAGAGGTTTATGAAGCTCTTATATGAAAATATCGATCAGGACAAAGCACCAATCAGCAGGGAGGCCTTAAATGAGCTGATCGAAATGCATATGGTAGTATTTATCATGTCGATCAAGCGCTTTTTCCGTGACGGGGAGGCGAGAGAGGAAGCTTCCGAGTATTACAAACGCCATATCCATATGCTTCACTACGGCATATGTGCATATAGATCAGACAGCAGGGAAGAGGAGTAGCGGTAAGGAATAGAAAAGAAAAGCTGCCCGCGAAACAGAACATGCGGACCGGAAGACAAAAAAGGATCCGCAGGAGAGATCAAAAAGCAACAGGTTGCAGAAAATGAGGAGGAACCATGAAAAAAGCAGGTAAGATCGTAATCGGGCTTGTATGCGTCGGTGCATTTGGAGCCCTGATGTTCACAAGATTTACGAAAAAAGAGGAGCCGATCGAGGCCGTTCCGAACCCGACCGTCGTCGTCCAGACACCGGAGACAGGAAATATTGAACTTTCCACAGGACTGACAGGTACCGTGGAACCGGCAGATCAGGTATACATTATCCCGAAGGGAAGCGGAGAAGTACTGGAGGTTTATGTAAATCAGGGCGATACCGTACAGAAGGGACAGAAGCTGTTCCGCATCGACAACAAGCAGTTAGACGCGGCAAGGATCACGTTAAATACGACTCAGGTATCCTTAAACGATGCCCAGACATCTGTAAACAGGATGAAGGCGCTCTACGAGAGCGGGGATATTTCCGCCCAGGCCTACGAGCAGGCGGTAAGCGGTCTGTCCATGGCGAAGCTCCAGTATGATTCCGCAAAATTAAACTATGATACCCAGAGTGAGAACACGGTCGTTACCGCGCCAATCGCCGGTGTCTTAGAGCAGTTTGGCGTGCAGGTGCATGATATGTCTGCGGGCGGTTCTGTCGCAGGTGTTGTATCCGGTGCAGGCGGAAAAACACTGACCTTCAACGTGTCGGAGCGTGTCATGAAGGGATTAAATATCGGTGATCCTGTGACGGTGGAGAAGAACGGAACGGACTACAGCGGCGCGATCTCCGAGATCGGCAGCATGGTGGACGCGTCCACAGGACTTTTCAAGGTGAAAGCGACCTTGGGTGACGCGGACGGACTTGCCAGCGGAACGATGGTAAAGGTTTATGTGACAGCGGAGAAGGCGGACAATGTCATGGTCGTTCCGGCAGATTGTGTGAACTACAGCAATGGAGACGCTTACGTGTATACATATGATGCCGCGACAGCAACGGCGAAAAAGACTCCGGTGGAAGACGGACTCATCGATTCTGACAAGATTCAGATCGTTTCCGGACTTTCCTACGACGACAAGGTCATCACAAGCTGGTCCAAGGAGCTTTATGACGGCGCCGCGGTAAATATTCAGGGCAGTGATGACAGTGCGGAAACGACAGCCGACAGCAGTGAGACAACAGCAGAAGAGACTACAAAAGCCGCGGAAACGGCAGCAAAATAAGGAGGCACAAGGAACATGGGACTTACCAAAAAGGTCTTAAAACGGCCGGTCACAACTGTTCTTGTTGTGCTCTGCCTGATCGTATTCGGTCTCAGCTCGATCTTTTCATCCCAGCTTGAGCTGATTCCGGAAATGGAGATGCCGATGCTTATCATCAGCGCAGTCTACCCGGGAGCAAGCCCGGATGACGTGGAGCAGCTTGTGATCAGTAAGATAGAGGATGAGATCGGAACGCTTTCCGGTGTCGATTCTGTCACCAGCATGTCTTCGGAAAATTTCGGAATAGTCTTGGTCCAGTATGACTATGATCAGGATATCGATAAAGCCTACGATGACTTAAAGAAAAAGCTGGATGGGATCAAGTCGGATCTCCCGGATGATATCGATACCCCGACGATCATCGAGATGGATATCAACAGTACACCGTCCATCACCCTCGCAGTCAACAATGACAGCGTTGATAACCTCTATAACTATGTAAATGATGATATCGTTCCGGAGATCGAAAAACTGACCTCCGTAGCCAGTGTCGACGTATCCGGTGGTCAGGAGGCTTATATTAAGGCGGAGCTGATCCCGGAAAAATTAAGCCAGTATCATGTAAACATGAATACCATTATTGCGGCTTTAAAGTCTGCGGACTTTTCCATGCCGATCGGAAGTACCTCCGTTGGAAACAAGGATCTTTCCGTGACATCCGGAACATCCTTTGACACGATGGAGCTTTTAAAGAAGATCCCGATCACACTGGGTAACGGAAACATCATCTATATGGAAGATGTTGCCAATATCTACAATACCGTTGAGGCAAAGGACAGTATCGGACGTTACGACGGCAAAGACACGATGACGATCGGTGTCAAGAAAAATCAGGACAGCGACCACATTACCGTTTCCAAGGCAGTCCAGGAGACAATGCAAACGTTAAAAGCACAGGATCCGTCTCTGGAGTACGTCGTTGTCAATGATTACAGTGATCAGATCAGCAATTCCTTAAAGAGCGTATTCCAGACCATGATCATGGCAGTCATTATCGCGATGTTCATCATCTGGCTGTTCTTCGGGGATATCAAGGCATCCCTGATCGTTGGAACCTCCATCCCGGTATCAATTTTAGCGGCGCTCATCCTCATGAAGGTCATGGGCTTTACGCTAAACGTTATCACCCTGTCGAGCCTGGTTCTCGGCGTCGGAATGATGGTCGATAACTCGATCGTAGTTCTGGAAAGCTGCTTCCGCTTTACGGATAAGGGCGGCGGCTTTGTTGAAACGAGAAAAGCCGCGATCGATGGTACGGCAGCCGTTCTGGAATCCATTATCGGCGGTACCGTTACGACCTGTGTCGTATTTATCCCGTTAGCCCTGATCTCCGGAATGAGCGGACAGATGTTCAAGCCGTTGGGCTTCACGATCGTATTCTGTATGATCGCATCTCTGATCTCCGCGATGACGCTTGTACCGCTCTGCTACGTGTACTATCGTCCGAAGGAGAAGGAAAACACCCCGGCCTCCGGCATCATGAGAGCTCTGCAGAACGGATACCGTTCCCTGATGGAGAAGCTTTTAAAGAAAAAAGCGATGGTCATGGGAACCGCCGTTGTGCTTGTGATCTTCTCCCTGTTCCTTGCGACAAAGCTAAAGACAGAGCTTATGCCGGAAGATGATCAGGGAACGATCGCGGTGACGATCGAGACCCAGCCGGGTCTTAAGATCGGGGAGGTCGATAAGATCCTTCAGAGAGCGGAGGACTATGTGACACAGGATCCGGATCTTGATTCCTACATGCTCTCCTACGGAAGCTCCGGACTTTCCATGAATATGGGCGGAAGCGGAGCAACCCTGACGGCATATTTAAAGGATGACAGAGGCAGAAAGACGGATCAGGTGCTCAAGGAATGGAAACGCGATATGCAGAAATGGTCGGATTGTTCGGTCAGTCTGGAAAGCCAGAGCTCTCTGGGCAGTGGGATGTCCATGGGAAATGCGGAGGATCTCGAATATATTCTTGTCAGCACACAGTACGATGACTTAAAGAAAGCATCGGATGCGATCGTTTCCGAGCTCCAGAAGCGCCCGGATGCGACAAACATCCACTCTTCCCTTGAAAACAGCGCCCCGCTTGTAAAGATCAATGTGGATCCGGTCAAGGCGGCAGCGGAGGGACTCTCCCCGACCGCAGTTGCTTCCCAGGTATACATGATGGTCAGCGGAACGACGGCAACGACCCTGAATGTTGACGGAAATGATATCGATGTAAAGGTCGAGTACGCGGACGATGAGTACGATACGATCGATAAGCTCCAGGGAATCGTTCTTCCGACAGCGACCGGCGGATCCGTAGCCCTTATGGATATCGCGGATATCGGCTTCAAGGACAGCCCGCAGAGTATCACAAAGAGTGATAAGCAGTATCAGGTGACGATCACCGGTACGCTGACAGAGGGAGCGGACAGCACCACGAAGGATAAGATCCAGAAGGAGGTTATTGATAAGTACTTATCCGGCACGATCTCCATGCAGGAAAACACATCCACAAAGATGATGAACGAAGAGTTTGCGTCCCTGGGACAGGCGATCGCCACAGCCGTATTCCTTGTATTTGTTGTAATGGCTGCACAGTTCGAGTCACCGAAGTTCTCCATCATGGTGATGACAACGATCCCGTTCGCCCTGATCGGCTCCTTCCTTTTCTTATGGTTAGTGGACTGCCCGATCAGCATGACCTCCCTGTTAGGCTTCTTAATGTTAGTCGGAACGGTAGTAAACAATGGTATTTTGTACGTCGATACGGCGAACCAGTACCGGGCAACGATGGACTTTAAGGAGGCGGTCATTGAAGCCGGCGCGACCCGTATGCGCCCGATGTTCATGACAACTCTCACGACGATCGTGGCAATGATCCCGATGGCGGCGGCTTATGGAAATGCCGGTAAGACGATGCAGGGACTCGCCCTTGTGGATGTCGGTGGACTGATCGTCTCTACAGCGATGGCACTTCTTGTTCTTCCGGTCTTCTATGTGATCATGAGCGGAAAAAATCAGGATAAGAAAGAGATCATTGACGTAGATTAAAGCTTTGAACATTGAAAGCGGATCCCTGCAGAGCCTGCAAGAGACGGCCGCTGCCCGGTCGGGAGGCAGTCAGACGGAATGCGGAACGCTCTGCGGGGCTTCCTGCTTTTGGAGGCGGCAGCCAGGGGATAAAAATTGCCACCGGATTGCCGTATTTGAAAAGAAAATGTAAGAGAAACGTTATTGCGTTTCTGCGATGAAATCGTTATGCTCATAGATGGAGGGAAACCTATGAGACAGTATCAATGGAAAAAGGCAGGTCTGACCGTGCTCTCAGCCGTTTTTATGGGAAGTTTTTCCATAGCGGCAGCGGATACCGGAATTCCTGCGTTAGCTGCGACGAAGGACGTCGCAGTCACAGAATATGACGAGGCGGCACTTGTAAAATTCAAGGACAATACTCTGGAATACTGGGAGATCCCGGGACTCATCGAGCGGTATAATACCGATTATCAGAACCAGCTGCAAAGCTTCTACTATAATCCGGGCGGATCCACGGGTCTTACGAAGGATCAGATGTTAGCGATGGCGGCGGATCTGCGCGCGGAGGCGGATGAAATGGAACGGGATGCGAATGATGTTCAGTATGACGAGACAGTATCCCGCGACGTGTATAAAGGATATAGAGCAAATATGCATGCTCTGCGGGCATACGCGCAGCAGCTGGAGGATGCCGCAAAGGGAAAGGGAGCCGGTGGTTCCTCTGCACTCCGCGGACTCCGCATCACGAGAAATGAGAAGACAAAGACCGCGAGGGAAGCAATGCGGACCTATGAGACCTTAAAGGACCAGTATGAGATCGCCCTTTTAAATCAGGAGATCGCAAAGCAGAATTACGAGGCGGCGTTAAAGAAAAAGGATCTTGGAATGATGTCGAAGGAGGATGTTCTGACCGTGGAGGACGCACTGAATTCCGCGAACGGAAGTGCTCTTCAGGCAGAGTCCGGCCTCAATACCCAGAAACAGACGCTGATCACAATGTTGGGCTGGGATTACAACGCTGATCCGGAGATCGCGAAGGTTCCGGAGCCGGATCTTTCCGTGATCGCGTCCTTTGATCCGAAGAAGGATGAGGCGAAGGCCATCGAGATGAACTACACTCTGTATGATACAAGGATGACGAGTTCCAAATCGGCGGGCGGAGCAGTCACGAAGGCAAGAAATATCAAGGATCAAGAAGATTCCGTCCGTTCTTCTCTGGATCTTATGTATAAGGACCTGAAACAGAAACAGAAAGCCTATGAGGCATCGGAAACGCTCTATGAGGCGGCAAAGGCCGATAAAGCGGCTGCTGACCGGAAGAATGAGCTGGGGATGTTGAGCCGTCAGGAATACCTTCAGGCAGAGTCTGCATGGCTTTCCAGTGAAGCATCCCACACGGCGGCGAAGCTGGATCTCACAGGAGCGATCGAAAATTATCAGTGGGCGCTTGAGGGACTTCTCGATATCGGTTCCTCATCACAGAGCTAAAGGAGAAGCAGAATGAAAAGAAATTTGACAGGACGTGTGATCCCGGCGGCACTTGCGCTTGCGCTTGCGGCAGCGCCTGTGACTTCGTTTGCAAAGACAAAGGCGGTTGAGGCGACCGGGATCGCGGACGAAAACGGATTTGTATCCCAGCCGGGAAATGAGTACGATGATGCGACGATGAAGAAGCTTGCGGATAATGTGCTGGAATATGACGAGATCGGGAAGCTTGTTGAGGTCTACAGCCCGACGTTTAAGACGTTGAAGGAGACCTATTCCGACAAAAAGGATGCATCCAAGGATGTCGCAAAATTGAAATCCCAGTTATCAGATAAATCGGCATCGATCCTGGATGCCGCGGATCAGATGAACGGGATGACAGACCAGATGAAGGACCTGATCGGTATGCTCCCGACGGCTCCGACGACATATGCCCAGTTAGTCTACAATTCCGAGCTTCTGGACTATCAGGCGGAGCAGGTACTTTTAATGGGTGACAGTCTGACCCAGATCTCCCCGGAGCAGATGCATATCAAGGTGATCGATGCGAACCGTGCAGCACTGGAGGCCGGCGCCCAGAGTGCCATGATCGGTTATAAGCAGCTGCTGCTTAATGAGGAGAGTTTAGAGAGTGGTCTTACGCTTCTTAACGCAGTGTATCAGTCTACCCAGAATCAGGCGGCCAACGGTCTTGCGACCCAGAGTCAGGTCCTTTCTGCGAGACAGCAGTTGGAGTCTACTCAGGCGACAAAGCTGACACTGACGGCAAATGAGCAGAAGCTGTGCCAGACACTCTGCACGATGCTTGGCTGGAAGTACGACGCAGTGCCGGAGATCAGGGACGTTCCGGCGGCGGATCTTGCAAGGATCGACGGAATGAATCCGGAGAAGGACAAACAGGCGGCACAGGACAATAACTTCACGATCCGCTACAATGTGCTGGATCTCGATAATAAGGATGCCGGATCTGTCGAGTACCAGAATTTACAGCGCACGATCAAGCAGGAGAAGGAAGAAGTCTCCTCATCTCTCGTAAATCTCTATAACGATGTTCTCCAGAAGAGGAACGAGCTTCAGACCGCAAAGGCAGCTTACGAGCTGGAAAAGACGAAGATGGAGACGGCTGACAGAAAATGGCAGTTAGGGACCATCGGACGTCTTGAGTATATGCAGCAGCAGAACGCCTTAAAGACAAAGGAGATCGCAGTGAAAACGGGTGATCTCGCGCTGTTTCAGGCGATGGAGACCTATGACTGGGCGGTCAAAGGAAATTTAAAGCTCAGCCAGTAATCCGGGAGCGGTCAAAGGAGGCCGTCTTTTATGAAAACAGTTCGGCGATCCGGAAACGGATCTTTACAGTGGGCAGGGAAGCAGTTTCCTGCTCACTTTTTTTTACAGATGATTCCTCATCAGACGGCGAGCGTTGTGGTCCGGAGCGCAGCAACGCTTCATAATCATCCTCCGGGATCAGACTTTTCAATGTCTCCTTCGATCCTTCCGGCATCGATGCATGAATGCTGTCTGTGTAGCATAGGGATGGATACAGGACGCACCAGAAGTTGTGCCCGGCACCGTTTCCGATGGTCACCCGGACAGCTTCATACATCCCGGCGGGAAATGTCATGTCCCCGTAGGTGCGCACCGGAAATCTGCAGGTCTCGATCCCCACACGTACACCGTAATCATAGCCGAAACTGTGGATAAAGTCTTCTGCATCGGCTTCCAGTGTGGAAGATTCAGAAAGAATATATGTTTTCAGTTCCTCTTTTCCGGCAATCTGCTTTACGGCGGCATCGTCCCGGATCTTTTCCAGCAGAAGATCCTTTATGTAGAGCTTTAATTCCTGATCTCTGGCGGAATCGCTGTTCGCGAGGACATGAAAACGCAGGATTTTCGGGGCAATATCCGCAGCCAGCGCCTCATCCCGTGCCCGGATGCCGGACATGGAAAGAAGAAAACAGATCAAAAAACACAGGGAAGAGAGACTGAGCTTACAGGTTCGTTTCATAGATACACCTTCTTTGCTTTTTACTTTTTATGTCAGAGGCAAATGTTATTTCCTGTTTGTAATTATTACCAGTTGTGCTATAATCTAAACGATAACATGTCAAAACAGCCCGTCCAGTGCCAGTGCATCAGAGCGGATGATTCGGGTGCACAGTGATCTTGTAAGGAATCTGTCGGCTTTGCTGACCGGGATCACGCGCCAAATCCCACGGACGTTCGACTTGAATAGAAAATCAGAGAGGAATCAAAAAAAACATCATGGAAAAGAAAAATATCGTTGTCCTGTTTGGCGGACAGTCATCTGAGCATGTGGTATCCTGTATGTCTGTACAGAATGTGGCAGCAAATATCAATGAGGAGAAATATAACGTGATCCTCGTCGGGATCACGGAGGACGGACACTGGGTAAAGGTGGACTCCTTAAGTCAGGTCAAAGATGATACCTGGAGAGAGTCAAAAGCGGGGGCGGTGCTGTCCCCGGATGCAAAGGAGAAATGCCTGATCGTCACAGAGAAGGGTTCTTTTGAGAAGATTCCGGTGGATGTGGTATTCCCGGTTCTTCACGGCCTTTACGGAGAGGACGGAACCGTACAGGGAATCCTTGAGCTTGCGAAGATCCCGTACGTCGGCTGCGGCGTTCTCGCTTCCGCGGTATCGATGGATAAGCTTTCCACAAAGCGCATGGTAAGCGGACTCGGCATCTGTCAGGCAGCTTACGTTTCTGTCATGAAAGCGGAATTAAAGGATATGGATGCGGTTATAGCAAAGATTGAAAAAGAGATCCCATATCCGGTATTTGTAAAGCCGTCTAATGCCGGTTCCTCCAGAGGTGTTACAAGAGCAGATAACCGCGAAGAGCTGATCTCCGGCTTAAAGGAAGCGGCTGACAATGACCGCCGTATCCTCGTTGAGGAGATGATCGTGGGCCGCGAGATTGAGTGCGGCGTATTCGGTGACGGTGATTCCACGAAAGCCTCCGGCGTGGGTGAGATCCTTGCTGCGGCTGAGTTCTATGATTTCGACGCGAAATACTACAATGCGGAGTCCAAGACCGTCGTTGACCCGGAGCTTCCTGACGGAGCCACAGAGCGTGTCCGTGAGGCTGCTGTTAAGATCTTTAATGCAGTGGACGGCTACGGCTTATCCCGCGTGGATTTCTTCGTAAAAGCAGACGGAACGGTCGTATTCAATGAGATCAACACACTTCCTGGCTTCACCGCCATCAGCATGTATCCGATGTTGTGGGAGGCAAGAGGTGTAGACAAGAGACAGCTGATCGACGATCTGATCGATCACGCGTTTCGGAGATACGAGAGATAAAAATGTTCACAGCGGTCCGTGCCTGAAGCCGTGCGGACCGTTCAAAATGATATATCAGGGGAGATTTACATGACAAAGGACATTTTAGTCCGTGTCCGGGGGGTACAGACGATCGGTGAGGAAGAGGACACGGTCGAGATGATCACCCCGGGGACGTATTATGTGAAAAACGGCAAGCAGTATCTGATCTATGATGAGTCGCTTGACGAGACGGGCACACCGACCCACAATACGGTGAAAGTGATGGAGAACCGGATCGAGGTCATGAAACGCGGACTCGTGGAGAGCCACATGATCTTTGAACCCGGAAGGCGGACGACAGCAAACTACCGGACGCCGATGGGACTGTTCCTGATGGGGATTACGACTTCCCTGCTCGAAGTTGAGGAGGACGAAGAGTCCATTCTTCTAAGAATCAAATATTCCATGGAGATGAACGGGGAGTATGCATTCGACTGTAATACAGAGATCCTGGCGTCATCAAGAAAAGAAGAGGTATTGGGAATCCCGATGTAACGGAAAACGGATGTGAGGTATTGGAAGGTTACAGGATAAAAAAGAAAGGACGCAGCGGGTCTCGCGGACTGTATTTGGAAAGATCGCGGTCAAAGGGGAAGCTGTGAGAGGACAAACGATGTATGGAGAGTTTTTTAGTCGCGGTTAATGCGGTCATCCCGTTCTTCTGTTATCTGGCGCTCGGATATACGATGAAGATCAGAGGAGTTGTGAAAGAGGAATTTTTACAGAAGCTGAACCAGATGGTCTTTCGGGTATTTTATCCGTTTATGACCTTCTACAATATTTATAAAGCCGATGCCGAGTCGCTTCCGAGGCCATTGCTTTTGATCTTTACGGGGGCCAGCATCCTGATCGTCGAAGCGATCCTGATCGTGATCATTCCGAAGATCGTAAAGGAAAACCCCAGAAGAGGCGTTATCATTCAGGCGATCTTTCGAAGCAACTTTGTCCTGTTCGGACTGCCGCTCACAATTGCGGTATTTGGAGATTCAGCGGCATCGATCGCGGCTATGCTGGTTACAGTCGTTGTGTCGATCTACAATACCACGTCGGTATTTATTCTTGAGATGTTCAACGGAGAGGGAAAATCGGATATTAAGAAGACGCTGAAGGCGGTGGCAGCGAATCCGCTCCTGCAGGGTGCCATCGTAGGTCTGATCTTCTTTTTCCTCGGGATCAAGCTGCCGGGAAGCCTTGTGACACCGATTTCCGCCTTCTCCAATATGACTTCTCCGTTAGCGATTTATGTGCTCGGAGGAACCTTACAGTTTAAGGCGATCCGGAAAAACCTCAAATATCTGGTTCCAACGCTTACCTGTAAGCTGTTTTTTCTTCCGGCGATCATCATCGCGATCGCTTACGCCTTTGGACTTCGTGGACTTGAGCTGTTCCTTCTGATCGCTGTCTACGCGACACCGGTTGCAGCCGCATCCTACCCCATGGCACAGAATATGGGCGGTGACGGAGAGCTTGCCGGACAGTTTGTCGTGATCAGTACGGCGGTATCCATGTTTACACTGTTCTTATGGATCTTCTTTATGAAATCTGTGGGACTGATCTAAAATCAAATAAAAAAGCCCTGTCTTCTGGATAAAATTAAATTCATCAGAAGACAGGGCTTTTTTATTTTGTCTTTTTCTTGTCGATTCAGTCTTTTTTGAAAATTCCTTTGATACGCTGACCGATCGTTTTCTTCTTCGGAAGCGGAATCAGTCCTCCACGCGGAACGGACTTGATCGCTGTGATGTAAAGACCGCTGATCTCAACTTTGATCTCAGTCTTTAACGGGAGCTGAAGGAAAACCTTTTCATCGGCGATCATAGTCATGATCTTTGTACCGATCTTTGCTTTTACTACCGGAACCTTCATCCGCTTTGCATACCATGGAGTCTGCTCATAAACGATCGGCGGGAGTCCGGCTTCCTTTATTTTCAACTTTTTCTTGTCGATCGCCATCAGACTTACGGTCTGCTTAGCAGCATCGATCGCGCTCTGCTGTTCTACCTGGCGCTTTTCCATCTTACGTCCGAGGAAGTAAAGCACAGCGAGGACAACGACAAGGATAAGGAGAATGACAAGAATGACATTTGCTACGATACTCCAGTTCATGTGGATACCTCCAGTGTGTTCACGTTCACCCTGTATCACAGGGCATTACTTATAAATTATACCATCGCAGGTATAAAAGCGCAAGCTTAATTTGATTCAGCAAAAAGCCATGTCCAAAAAAATTCCGAAGCCGGAAGCGGCTGTGAAGAGCAACATAAATAGAAGAGAAAATTTGATATAATTAAAACGGAAAATTTACTTTATGCACAAAAGAATAAAAAGGTTGCGCATCATGGAATAAAATAGTATAATTATAGACAACTGGTTGTGTATTGTGCGAAAAATCAGAATAACTCGAATATGCAAGTTCGAGGGCCGCTTTTAAAAAAAATGAAAAAAGCAGTGCGGACAACAGCCGGAAATCATGTACAGGAAAGGTGATATGGAGATGGGAAAACAGACAGCTTGGGAAGAAATTGATAAGAAATCCAGCGAGATCTTTACCGCCAGCGACGAGATCTGGGGCTGCGCGGAGACGGCCTTCACGGAAGAAAAGTCGATGAAGATCCTCTGCGATGTTCTGAAAGCAGAAGGTTTTACAGTTGAGACAGGTCTTGCGGGTGTAACGACAGCGTTTAAGGGCACGTTCGGTTCCGGAAAACCTGTGATCGGTATCTTAGGCGAGTTCGATGCCCTGTCCGGACTGGATCAGGAAGCGGGAGCTACCGAGAAGATCGTTGTGCATGATGGTGCCAGCGGACACGGCTGCGGACATAACATGCTCGGCACAGCGTCCCTCTCCGCGGCGATCGGAATCAAAAAGTATCTGGAAGAAAGCGGAAAACCGGGAACCGTGATCTATTTTGGCTGCCCAGGTGAGGAAGGCGGATCCGGAAAGGCATTTATGGCAAAAGGCGGTGTATTCGCGGATCTTGACGCGGCGATCACATGGCATCCGGGAGATTTAACGCAGGCCGACACGGGAAGCTCCCTCGCAAACTATCAGGTAGCGTATAAATTCTATGGAAAGAGTGCCCATGCAGGCGGAGCGCCGCATCTTGGACGAAGCGCTCTTGACGCGCTGGAACTTATGAACATGGGTGTCCAGTTCTTAAGAGAGCATGTGGTTCCGGAAGCGAGAATCCACTATGCGATCACAAACACCGGCGGATACTCCCCGAACGTTGTACAGCCGTACGCGGAAGTTCTGTATCTGATCCGTGCCCCGAAGAACAGTCAGGTGGAGGAAATCTATCAGCGTGTCAACAAGATCGCTGAGGGTGCTGCCCATATGACAGAGACCCGCGTGGAGATCGATTTCGTAAAGGGCTGCTCGAACCTTATGAGCAACAAGGTGATCGCGAAGGAACTCTGGGACAACCTTGTGGAGCTTGGCGCTCCGGAGTACACGGAAGAGGAGATGAAGTTTGCCAAAGCCATCAGTGAGGGCGTTGGCGACAGCCGTTTTGAGTCCTTAGAGAAGATCGCAAAGAACTGCAAGGACAAAGCAGCTAAGGCGGAAGTCCTTTCCCATAAGGGCGAGAGCATGTACCGCTTTGTCGCTCCGTTCAACCCGGACGGAATCATGTCCTTCGGTTCCACGGACGTCGGTGATGTGAGCTGGAACTGTCCGACTGCTCAGGCCTACGTTGCTACATGGGCGGCTGGAACACCGGGCCACTCCTGGCAGGTTGTTTCCCAGGGCAAGAGCGGACTGGCACACAAGGGACTGATCTACGCGGCGAAGGCAATGGCAGGCGCAGCGATCGATATGTATGAGGATCCGGAGATCATCGCAAAGGCGAAAGCGGAGATGGAGGAAGAGCTGGATGGCGACACCTATCACTGCCCGATCCCGGACGGATGCAAGCCGAGAGCGATTGGAATGAAGATGTAAAAAATTGATGGATGCGATTGAGCGTGAATAGATCTTTCCGGCGAACGTGAAAGGAATGACGCATTGTAATCGTACATAAAAAGTGGGGAGAAGTTCCGTAAAATGGAACTTCTCCCCGTTTTTTATTTCAAGGAAGATCCTGATCAGATCCGTTTCAGCTCATACTGTCTTGTGCCGAGACCGATCTTTTCCGCCTGATCGAGAGTCGCCTGCCATTCGATATTTGGGTTGGAATCCTTGAAATGATCATGGTGGCAGTGCCATCCCGGCTGGGAGAGATGTTCTCCAAGCTGGCTATTGGCGATTGGAGCTGCCTTCAGACAGGCATCCGCGCAGGCCTGGTCCAGAGCCACCGGATCGAAGCTTGCGAACATTCCGATATCCGGAAGGATCGGGGCATCATTTTCACCGTGGCAGTCACAGTTCGGACTGATATCCTGCACAAGGGAAATATGGAAGCACGGGCGGTCATAACAGACAGCCTGCGCGTACTCTGCCATCTTGCGGTCTAAAAGCTCGTTGGCATTGTAGTTCGGGTTGTAGATAGCATCAAAGCTGCAGGCACCGATACAGCGGCCGCAACCTTTGCACTTGTCATAATCGATGACGGCTTTCTTATTTACATATGTAATAGCATCGCTTCCGCACTCCTTCGCACAGCGTCTGCAGCCGCGGCAGAGCTTCTCACGGACGGACGGCTTTCCGCTTGCATGCTGCTGCATTTTTCCGGCACGGCTTCCGCAGCCCATACCGATGTTTTTGATGGCACCACCGAAACCGGTGGATTCATGACCTTTGAAATGGGTCAGGCTGATAAAGACGTCGGCGTCCATAACCGCGTGGCCGATGAAGGCCGTCTTGCAGTATTCTCCGTTCACGACCGGAACCTCCACCTCGTCAGTTCCGCGAAGACCGTCACCGATGATGATCTGGCAGCCGGTGGAGATCGGGTTGAAGCCGTTGAGGTTTGCACAGTCTAAATGATCCAGGGCATTTTTTCTGCTGCCCGGATACAGGGTGTTGCAGTCGGTCAGAAACGGCATGCCGCCCTGTTCCTTACAGAGATCTGCTACCGCTTTTGCGTAGTTCGGACGAAGGAAGGCGAGGTTTCCAAGTTCACCGAAATGCATTTTAATCGCGACGAATTTTCCGTCCATGTCAATGTTTTTGATCCCTGCAGCAACGCAGAGCTTTTTCAGCTTGTCCAACTGGCTGGTTCCAACCGAACACCGGAAATCGGTAAAATAAACCGTTGATTTTTCCATGCTTATAAAGTCCTCCTTTAATAAATACTTCGCAACGCTCCAGTACCGTAAAGTCTGCGTTTTACTGCGGCGAGTACGGCCGGCGCGACCAGTGCGGTCAGCGCGCAGCCTGCTGAACCGTTACGATCTTTCTAATAAAAGTATCCCCGGAAGTCTTAAATTAGTCAAGGATAAATTTTGCAGAATTTTTTAAGGATAAATTTTGCAGAAATTTTTACATTGTGGTATAGTAAACGGGAATCGGTGTGTGCCGATGCATACCAGAAACAAAAAAGGAAGCTGTGAAGAACAGTTATAAAAGGTGATCATATGAACATAAGAAAACTGGCAAGACCAGCGGCAGCGCTTTTGACCGCCGCAGCCCTGATGGCGGGGATCCCTGAACTTCGGATGGAAGCGCAGGCGGCGTTTCCGGAATACTTAAAATCCGTGACCTACTTCGGTGATGCCTGGCCTATCAACTACTGGGGGACAGAGGATGACAACATGGGGGCAAATTTTGCCCGCATCAAGGCGGACGGCTTTAACAGCATCATTCTCGTGATCCCGTGGAGAGAGTTTCAGCCGGGAGATATGGGAAATATGTACAATGAGGCTGCTTTCGCCAAGCTCGATCAGGTCATGAAGTGCGCGGATGACCATGGACTTATGGTGACGCTGCGGATCGGTTACTGCTGGGATTACAGCGGTGACGCGTCCCTTCCGGAGCGATATGCCGGTGTGGTGCAGGACGGAAGCAATGACAGGAAGCTGTGGCTGGATTACTGTAAGACGATCTATGACCGGGTATCCGACTACGGGAACTTTCAGGGCGGATTTATTACCTGGGAGGACTTCTGGGACTATACGTCAAACATGGACCGGGATCTCACAAGAGCCCTCAGTATCCGTCTGGCATCCAGATGCGGATATCAGGATTACCTGAAGGCCCACTACTCCCTTGCGGAGGTCGGCGCGGTCTACGGAAAGACATTCCAGGATTATTCCGAGATCTGGATCCCGGAGAGAAAGCGCCCGGAGGCGAAGCTGTTTTTTGAGTTCTATGACAGCTTTTTAAATAAGCTCCTCTCCGAGAGTCAGGAAGTGTTCCCCGGACTATCCATGGAGGTCCGGTCCGACGGAGACCCGATCTACCAGTTGGACGGAAGCTATACCTACTATTCCCACTCCGCCACGTATCCGTGTGCCGATGCCGAGTACTCCGCTCTTATGTACAGCGTGTCCCTCGGACAGCAGAACGTAGGAGACCATATTTCCGCGGAAACAGCGCTGGCATCCATGCAGAACAGCATGAACGGTCTGGTGGAAAAGAGCGGAAAGAAGTATTTTATGGAGCAGTTCCTCTATATGGATTCCACAGAGGCATTCTCCTACAATACCCAGATCGAGGAGTCTCAGGTGGCGGACTTTGTGAAGAGATCCGCTCCGATCTTAAAAGATACCACCTGCGGCTACGGTCTCTGGGTATACCGGAATTATGTAAATGATTGTGTATACAATGGTCAGTTCGCTCTGGGACTGACAGGCTGGGATACCACCGGAAAGGTTGAGAAAACGGAACATGACGGATCAAAGGCAGTCACCCTGTCAAAAGACAGTGTGCTCAGCCAGAATGTCTATGGACGTCTTGGACAGACGGACAAGATCCATGTAAAGTTCTGGGCGGCGCCGAAGAACGGTACGGCGAAGGTCACCTTCCAGATCGGTGACGTTAAAAAGTCGGTTCAGGTGACGAAAGCGGGAAATTATGAGTGTTCCATCCCGTGGCAGGCAAACTACAATCTCTCAATCACGACAGACCGCAGCGTGACACTGGACAATATTAAAATGTATTCCCACGAGCAGTATGGCAGGATCTATGACACGGACGGCAACGAGCAGGATCTCGCGGCGGCGTTCCGGGAGTTAAATGCGGCACTGGATCAGACACAGACTTCGGAGGCTGTTCCGGCAGCCGATTCCAGTAAATAAAATTTCTGTAAAAAAAACATAAAGAAATTTAAAATTCCTACTTGCGGAATTGCTCAGACTACGATATAATCTCCGGGATAGTTTGACAGGAATCGAGAAAAACCTGTCAGTGTCCCGGAGATTTTTATGCGGGTAATGAGTCAAAGCTTGTATCCGCATATCAGGAATGTTTTGGAGAGCCGCCCCAAAACTTATGTTTCCGGGTGTGTTGCGCGGTAAAAAAAGGAGGATTACATGGAGAAAAAGAAAAGTTCACTCGCTGTCAGAATGAGTATTTCCCTCGTCTGCGGTCTGGTAGCAGGTCTTCTGTTAATGTTCTTAAGAGAAAACCTCAACAGCACAGGTAAGGAAGCCGTATGGGCAACGATTAACAGCATCCTGTTCCAGGACATCACAGCGGCAGGCGCTGAAAAGGCACTCGGTATCTTCTATATTATCGGTCAGTTGTTTATCCGCTCTTTACAGCTTGTCATCGTACCGATGGTATTCACATCCATCACGCTTGCGATCGGACAGATTTCCGATACAAGAACTCTCGGCAGAATTTCCGTAAAAACGATCGCAGGTTTCCTGATCTGTTCTTTCTTCGCATTACTTATGGCATGCGTAGTCGGAATCATGATCTACAATGCAGGTGTATTCAATATTCAGGTGGAGGGTCTTGAAGGTTCTGCCGGATCTACCGGTTCCAACCCGTTAAATGTGATCCTTAACATTGTTCCGTCCAATATCACAGCGGTATTCAGCACAAACACTTCCGTTCTCGCGATCGTGTTCTTAGCGGTTTCCCTCGGTCTCTGCATGAAGGCAGTCGGCGACGAGAAGAGCGCAACATTAAAGAAGCTCATCACAGAAGTAAACGATATCGTTGTTGTATTCTTAAACTACGTTGTTACAAAGTTCGGTCCGTTCGCGATCTTCGTTCTCCTTGCAAGAACATTCGCGACATACGGAATCAACCACTTAAAACCGGCTCTGGCATACGTTGTCGTAACCGTCATCCTGCTTCTCTTATTCCTCTTCGTAGGATACCCGATCTTTGTAGCAGTTACAACAAAGCAGAATCCGGTGAAGTTCGCAAAGAAGATCTTCCGTGTAGCAGTATTCGGATTCTCCACTTCCTCCAGTGCGGCTGCTCTTCCGCTTAACGTGAAGACAACTACAGAGGAACTCGGTGTTGATGAGAAGATCGCTTCCTTCGTACTTCCGCTCGGTATGACTATCAACATGAACGGTACCGCGATCATGCAGGTCGTTGCGACTCTGTTCATCGCAGGCTGCGCAGGCTACGATGTAACCCTGTCCCAGCTCATTGTGATCGCTCTCTTAGCCCTGATCGCATCCGCCGGTACACCGGCAGCTCCGGGCGCAGGCGCGATCATCCTGTTCACGATCCTTTCCGGTCTTGGCTACATCAACGACGGTGCACTCTTAGCATACAGCCTGATCCTTGCGATCAACCGCCCGATCGAGATGTTAGTAACGGCGCTTAACGTTGTCGGTGACTCCGCAACCGCGATCTACGTTGCGAAATCCGAGGGAATGTTAAACGAGGATATCTACAATTCATAAGGAAAATACCGGTCTGGTTTACGGTCGGTGTGCAAAGCTCCGGAAGACCTGAGGGAAGAAGCCCAGGTCTTCCGGAGTTTTTTTATGTAACAGGAAATCCCGGGGAATTCCCTGTTACATAAAAAGGCACTGACGTGCCAAAGATGCGCACTCGCGCGAAGATGTAGACTGTCGCAAGCGACCGCGCTTCACATTTTCTAAACAAATAAACAGAAAAATATGATATGATAAAAACATGTGAAAGAGGCAGACAAGAATATCCGGTCTGCGGGACAGGGGGAGCTTTATGACAGGAACCATGTTTTTCAACATGCTTTTAAATATCGGACTGCTGGTGCTTCTGGCAACGCTGCTCACCAATATGGCATCGGTGCGGAAGCTGTTCCGGGGAGAGAATAGCACGATCGCCCAGAAGATGGCGCTGGCAGTGATCTTCGGCGCCATCAGCATCGTGTCGACCTACACAGGGACAAAGACCGGCGGGGCCATCGTCAATACCCGCGTCATCGGCGTCCTGACAGCGGGGATCATGGGAGGACCGTTTGTCGGAATGATGACGGCACTCATCGCCGGAGCCCACCGGTTCCTGTTTGATATTGGCGGCTTTACAGCAGCTTCCTGCGCGGTCTCAACGCTGGTGGAAGGCGTGCTGGGAAGTCTGGTCTATAAAAAGTACAAGGCAGGAGAGATGGACAGCATCGATCTGTTTTTCCTGACGGCCGAGGCGGAGATACTGCAGATGGTGATCATTCTGATGATCTCGAAGCCCCTCGGTGCAGCCATGGAACTTGTTGGAAAGATCGCCGTCCCGATGATCGTCATGAATTCTGTGGGAATGGTGCTCTTTTTCAAGACCTTTGATATGGTATATATGCGCGAGGACAGTCTGTTTGCGGAGCGGATGCGCCTTTCCATGGGAATCGCGGACAAGAGTCTCGTCTATCTGAGAAAAGGTTTCGGAAAGCGGGAAAATATGGAAGCCGTGACCGATATCATTTTCGGTGAGATCCCATGTCAGGCGGTGATCATAACGGATGAAAAGGAAGTTCTGGCGGTGAGCTCCCTGATCGATGACAGCCGTTTCCGCCGGGAAAAGTTTCTTGAACATCTGACAGAACCGGCAAAAGGAATGAAAGCAGAATGTATCTGGGAGGAAGATCTCGAAGAAGAGATACGGCCGCTGTTTCACTCCCTCGTGACGGTGACAGTTCCGATCATGGCCGGAGATGAGAAGATCGGAAGTCTGTCCATCGTCGTAAAAAAGAGACGCCGTGTGGAACGGAGCATCGGGGATTTTCTGGAGGAACTTGCGAAGATGTTTTCCACACAGTTAGGGATCTACAATGTAGAATATCAGAAGAAATTGCGGAAAAAAGCGGAGTTTAAGGCGCTGCAGTCTCAGGTAAACCCGCATTTTCTCTACAACGCGCTGAATACGATCTCCTGCATCTGCGATGAGGATGCGGGAAAAGCCAGTGACCTGATCTTAACGTTAGCGTCCTACTACCGTCAGACTCTGGAGAACGACCAGTACATGCTGGATATCGATACGGAGATCAACCATGTCCGGACGTATCTGGAGATCGAGAAGGCGAGATTTGAGGAGAAGCTCCGGGTGGAGATCAACGTGGAAGACGGTCTCTCCTGTCAGGTCCCGTCCTTTATCCTGCAGCCCATCGTGGAGAATGCTGTCCGGTATGGAAACAGCGCGGACGGGGTGCGCAGAGTGGAGATCTCAGCAAAACGGGTGCAGAGCGGGCCCGGGGAGGAGCTGGTGAGGATTGGGGTCAGGGATCATGGAAAAGGTTTTGAACCGGAAGAGGCAGAGAGAATCCTGACAGGAAACAAGACCGGCAGCGTTGGATTAAAAAATGTGAATGAACGTTTGAAGAGTACATACGGAAAGCGTTATGGGCTGGAGATCCGGAATACGGATGACGGGGCGGATGTTTCGTTCTGTATTCCGTATCAGGCAGAGAGCTGACAGGAAAATACTGTGACCGGACGTAACTATTCAGTACCTTCATAGTTACGTGCAAAAATCCATTCCAGATCAGCTTCGCTGATGGGATTTTTGCCTTCCAGCCTATGTTTTCTTACGGTCAGCGCAGCAAGTGCGCAGACCTACTGAACAGTTACGACCGGACTATTTTATACATTGGGGAAACTATGAGAGACAGGGGGAGATGTTTTGAAGATCGCAGTGATCGATGATGAGAGACCGGCAAGAAAAATGCTGATCCGCAGGGTGAAGGAAGTGCGTCCGGACTGTGAGATCACGGAAGCGGAGAGCGGAGCGGACGCCTTAAAGATGTTTAATGAGGCGGATTCGTTTGATCTGATCTTTGTGGATATGGACCTCGGGGACATGGAGGGGACGACGCTGGCGGCCACGGCAAAAAGACTGTTTCCCAAGGCGAAGATCGTCTTTGCCACCGCCTATTCCCAGTATGCCGCGAAAGCATACGAGATGGAGATTGATGATTATATTTTAAAACCGTTCGATCCGGAGCGGGTGCACCATGTTGTGAAAAAATGCATTGGGGAAGGAAAACGTGATCCTGCGGGGAAAATGGAGGAGCCGGAGGAAAAAACGGAACCGGCGGCAGCAGAAAAACAGGGAGCAGAGCAGGAAACCGCAGGTGTGGAAGAGAGGCGCGAAGCAATGGTATTCGGCAAGATCCCTGTGACAGCCAGCCACGGAATCCTGTTTCTGGAGATCGCCCAGATCGTGTATGCGGAGACCGACGGACACGGCTGTGTGGTCCACACCACATTGAGATCCTATGAGGTCAACCAGCTTTTGGGAGAACTTGAGAAAAAGCTGGCGGACTTCGGATTCTTCCGGATCCATAAGAGTTATCTCATAAATCTGTCATTTATTTCGGAACTTTTTGCAGGCAGCGGAAACGGACTTTCCGTACATATGAAGGGGTATGAGAGCCGGGAACTCCCGGTGGGAAGAGAAAAACTGAAAACATTAAAACAGCTGCTGAAGATCAGCTGACAGAAAGAGAAGCTGCGGCACTCCGTTCATGACGAAAGGAGTGCCGTTTGTGCAGGCAACCATGCTGTTCATGCAGGCCATCTTTAAATATTGTGCAAAATATACTATAATGCATTTGCTTGAAGAAAAAGAACTAAGCATAATGTATATTCAAGGAGGGATTTGTATGATTAGTTTTCTCGTCTGTCTGGCACTTTTGATCGGAGGTTACTTTGTCTACGGCAACCTCGTAAATAACATTTTCAGTCCGGATGACAGAGAGACACCGGCAGTCAGAATCAACGATGGTGTCGACTACGTAGTCATGCCCCAATGGAAACTCTTTCTGATCCAGCTTCTTAATATCGCTGGTCTGGGCCCGATCTTCGGAGCCATGCAGGGTGCATTGTGGGGACCGATCGTATTCCTGTGGATCACCTTCGGTACGATCTTTGCCGGCGGTGTTCACGACTTCTTCTCCGGCATGATGTCCGAGAGAAATGATGGTGCTTCGATCTCAGAGGTGTGCGGAATCTACCTCGGAGGCCTGATGCAGAACGTGATGCGTGTATTCAGTGTAGTACTTCTTGTGATGGTCGGTACTGTTTTCGCAGTTGGTCCGGCCGGTCTGATCGTAACCCTGTTCAGCAACGGCGGAGCACAGGGTCTTGTCGTAAACAAAGAGATGTGGCTCTGGATCATTCTGGCTTACTACTTTATCGCGACCTTTATTTCTATCGACAAGATCATCGGTAAGGTCTATCCGATCTTTGGTATCTGCCTGATCATCATGGCACTCGGTGTTGCTTTTGGTATCTTCACAAAACCGGAATATGTGATCCCGGAGATCTGGAGCAATTTCAGAAACATGCATCCGAGCGGAACACCGGTATGGAGCTTCATGTTCATCACCGTTGCCTGCGGTGCGATCTCCGGTTTCCACGCAACACAGTCACCTCTTATGGCGCGTTGTATGAAATCTGAGAAACAGGGTCATTTCGTATTCTACGGCGCAATGGTATGTGAAGGTATTATCGCCCTGATCTGGGCAGCAGCAGGATGCTCTCTCTACGAAGTGACAGGTGGTTTAAACACAGGTCTCGCAGAGATCATGAAGAACGGTCAGTCCGCAGCCATCTATGATGTCTGCCAGAAGACCATGGGCGGTGTCGGCATTGCTCTTGCTATGTTAGGTGTTATCGCCTGCCCGATCACTTCCGGTGATACAGCATTCAGAAGCGCACGTTTAACACTTGCTGACTGGTTCAAGGTTGACCAGAAGAACTGGAAGAACCGTCTGATTCTCTGCGTACCGTTACTTGGAATCGGCGCTATCGTTGGACATATGGATTACAGCATCGTATGGAGATACTTCAGCTGGACAAACCAGACACTGGCTATGATCGTTCTCTGGACAGCAAGCATGTACCTCTACAAGGCAAAGAAGAACTACTGGCTCACAGCAGTTCCGGCAACCTTCATGAGCGCTGTTTCCATGACATATTTCTTCTGTGCAAAAGAGTGCTTAAACCTCGGTACTGCAGTTGCGTACCCGGTAGGTATCGTACTTGCGGTCGTATTCCTTGGAATCTTCATCCGCGCAACGAAGAAACAGACAGCATAATGTAAGATTATAATGACACGAAAGACAGGCTGCAAAGCTGGGAGTGTCTGACTGCAGATGATGCAGAAAGTATAAGCTGCCCCGGTGAAAGGCTGAGGGCAGCTTATACTGGTTATTCAGTATTTGGGAGGCGAGAGTTATGTTCTTAAAACCGGCAAAACTTGGAGAAAAAGAGATTCCGGAGAGTATTCTTTCAGAGGACAAAAAGCACTGTAAGAAGATCGGTCCCTGCGGAATCGGAAAAGAGGCACTGTACCTCAACAGCTTTTATCTGGAGCGACGGTATTATGTCCCAGTAGCTTCCGTCTCCCGTGTTTTTAAGCGTGTGGCAATGAGCAAAGGCGGATTTACCGGAAAAGGCCTGTTTGCCACCATGCCGTATCTGGTGGTTGTCTACGGGGATGGGAAGGAAAAACAGTGCAACTTTAAATATGAGGATCAGGTTGACGCTTTCGTGGCATCCGTGAAGGAGCGGTTCCCGCAGATAAAGACCGTGAGTGAAGCGGCAGAAAAGCGCCTTGCGGAAGCTGAGAAAAAGCAGGCGGAGAAACGTCTCATTCCGCTTTCTGAGCAGGCGAAGGAGACGGTAAATGTTCTGGAACAGGCAAAAGCAGCTCTCACGAAGCGTCTGTCCCTGTTCACAGAGCTTACCAATGCGGCAAAGAAAAAGAGAACGTATGAGAAGACAAAGCCGTTTTACAAATGGCTTGCCTTATTCATGGTAGTCATGGGGGCGGCGGCACTTGCATACGGCGTATTCTCCTTTATGAACCATGACGCGTTTGCCGTATACTTTGTCCTCTTTGGAATGGCGGCGATCTTTCTGTTCTCCGGAGCGAATGTCATGCCGACGAGTACGAATAACCGGAAAGCCATTGAAAAACGTCTTGCAGCGGCGGAAGAAGCCGTTACGGGCTATGTGGACAGTCTCCATCTCGGACTTCCGGTTCCGGCCTGTTATCTTCATCCGGTGACTGTAGAGCGGATGCAGCGTGCTGTCCGTGAGGGGCGTGCCGAGTCTGTGGAGGACGCGTTTGACGTTGTAAAAAATGATCTGAAAAAGACCAACGCGGATGTATCCGTCACTCAGGAGGAATTCGATGAGATCATGGCGATCAAGCCGGTCTTTCTGGTCAGAGATTACGTGTAGATGAAAAAATTGACTGCCGTATCAGTAGGCTTATGCTGGACGGCAGTCTTGTTTTATAAAAATTAAGGATTTATGGTATTATATGAAAACCGGGATGCTGCGCAGATAGGCGGCATCCCGGTTTTCTTCATGCGATTTTGATAGATTTCTGTTATTTTCCTGCAGCCATCTGATAGATCTTAAGCATATCTTCCGCTTCCAGCTTCTTCGCGGATCCCTTCGGGCCGCCTGCAGCGATTCTCGCGTTTTTTGCCATAGTCTCAAGTTGTTCTTCTGTCGGATCGATGCCGAGTTCCTTTAAGTTTGTCGGCATATTGATGGCGCGGTAGAAGTCTTCCATGGCCTCGATCCCCTTTAAACCCGTCTCCATATCATCTTTTCCAGGCTCAACACCCATGACGTTGACCGCAAATTTCGCAAAACGCGGAGTGCAGTTATCGATCACATATCTCGCCCAGCTGCCCCAGATCGCCGCAAGGCCCGCACCGTGGGCAACGTCGAACATTCCGCCGATCTCATGCTCTAAGAGGTGGGAGGCAAAGTCTCCGCCGTCGTTTCCGCAGCCGGTGAGGCCGTTGTGGGAGAGACTGCCGGACCACATTACCTCGGCTCTCGCGTCATAGTTGTCTGGATTGTCCACAAGGATCTTCGCGTTCGTGATCACGGTGCGCATGAGACCTTCCGCAATGGCATCGGTGATCTCCATATTTCCGCCGTTTGTGAAATAGCGCTCCATGGTATGCATCAGAATATCGGTGCAGCCGCAGGCTGTCTGGTACGGCGGGAGAGTCATTGTGATCTCCGGGTTCATGACAGCGAATACAGGGCGGGAGATATCATTGTTGTAGCCGCGCTTTTCCAGTGTTTCATCGTTTGTGATAACAGAGCTGTTGCTCATTTCACTTCCGGAAGCCGCGATGGTCAGAACAACGCCGATCGGAAGGCATGCGGATGCCTGACGGGTGTGTTCATAGAAATCCCAGACGTCACCGTCGTTCGCGAGACCGTAACCGATGGCTTTCGCGGAGTCGATGACGCTTCCGCCGCCGACAGCGAGAAGAAAATCAACGCCCTCCTTTCTGCAGAGCTCGATCCCCTCGCGTACCAGGGAAAGACGTGGGTTTGGGACAACACCGCCGAGTTCCACATAGGTGACTCCGGACGCGTCCAGGGACTCCTTAATGCGTCCGAGAAGACCGGAGCGGATCACGCTGCCGCTTCCGTAGTGGAGCAGGACTTTTTTACAGTTGACATTTTTTACAAGCTTTCCGATCCGGTATTCGGTTTCTTTTCCGAATACGACGCGGGTCGGGGTATAGAAATTAAAATTAAACATAAGACACCCTCCTGATAGATCAAGTATACTAAGGATTGCAGTGATCTGCAAGAAATACCTCTGGAATTTTCCGGATTTCCGGAAGTGTACCTGACACAGATTTTACACAGGATTTAGGTGATGACGGCACCAGATTTTACAGAGAACGCATAGGATAAAGGCAGAAACTGGCAGACAGGTATAAAAGGAAAAGGCAGAGACGATCTGCAGGAGGAAACACATTATGAAAAAAATAAGACTGACAGCACTTACCATGGCGGGACTGATGGCGGCGGCATCCATGACCGGCTGCAGTGCGAAAACAGTGGAGACCACAGCGGCTTCGGAGACAACGACAGCAACAGGGACGATGGAGGCAGAGACAACAACTGTGGCGGAGACGGCTGGGAAGGTGTCCCAGACCAAACCGCTTGTAGTATATTTAAACGACTTCGATGATATTATCCCGGAGATGTTTAAAAAGGCGACCGGATATGATGTGGAAGTCGTAGCAGGAAACGGTGCGGAGACACTTGCAAGGATCGAGACGGAGGGCGACAACCCACAGTGGGATATCGTATGGCTGGATTCCATGCCAAGTATCAACTCTCTCGGAAAGAAGGGAATGCTTCTCACAGACTGGGAACCATCCAATGCGGGAAACCTCACCGATTTCTTTAAGGAGATCGTTCCGGCGGACAAGGCATACTATCCGACCGGGGCACACGCGGCAGGCGTGATCGCGTACAGGAATGATGTTTTCACAGAAGAAACAGCTCCGAAGGCCTGGGAAGACTTCGCAAAACCGGAATATAAAGATAAGATCGGGATCGCAGACCCGAGCGTAGCGGCTCCGGCATATCCCTTCGTGTCATACTTCTTCAACTCGAAGGGAATGGACAGCGGAAAGGAGTACTTCAGCTCATTATTCGAAAATGGCTTAAAGGTCTACCCGAAGAACCCGCAGGTGGTTCAGGCGCTTGCCAGCGGTGAGATTGCGGTGGCAGGACTTCAGGAGAGCAACGCATACGGCATGATCGCTTCCGGAGAGCCGATCAGCATCATCTGGCCGGAAGAAGGCGCACCGGCATCTGTACGTGTGGCAGCGATCAGCGCGAAGACGGATCAGCCGGAGATTGCGAAGAAATTCATCGAATTCCTTTTACAGCCGGAGACACAGCAGCAGCTGGTGGATGCGGGAGATGAGGGATATTTTGAACCGTCCGTTGCAGGTGTAAACGAAAAAGAAGATCGCGAGAAAGATGGAAAGCTTGTCTATGCAGAGGCATCCTGGGCATCTGAACACGAAGCAGAGATCAAGGAGTGGTTTGCAGATGAGTCCGCGAAATAGTGGAAAATTAAGAAGCGCGGCACATAGAGGACAGGCAGAAGGGGCGATAGGCTGGATCGTCCTTTCCGTGCTTGCTGTTTTAATTATCTTGCCGCTGGGGAGCGTTCTTTTACAGATCGTAAGTCCCGGATTTTTTGGAAATACGGAAAAAGCAGATGGAATGAGCCTGCTCTTTGAGGTCTTTGAAAAACCGCTCTGGTATAAGGCACTTGGAAATTCCATGTCTCTTGGCATCTGGACAACATTTTTTGGCACGGCGTTTGGGGCGTTTCTTGCAAATTTCCGGGTAAAATGGGAGTTTAAGACAGCAAAGCTTTTAGACATCGCGGCGTGGATTCTGATGATCATGCCGTCCTTCATCATTGCCCAGGGCTGGGTCTATTTCGCTTCCGGAAACGGAATCGCGAGGTCCTGGCTTCACTGGAACAACATAAACAGTCTGGTATTCAGCTTTCCGGGGCTGGTGTTTATCATGGTACTCAACAAGTTCCCCTTTGCTTATGTGACGATCAAGGCGGCCCTGGAGTGGAAACCGGAACGGCTGTCTCTGGCAGCAAGAATGAATGGGGCATCTCCGTGGGAAGAGTGGAGGACCGTGCAGGCACCTTTATGCATTCCGGCCTATTGTTCCGCGGCAATCCTGATCTTTATGGATACGATCGGTGATTTCGGACTCCCGGCAGCAATCTCCGGAGTATATCGCTTCCCGACATTACCATACGCGATCTACACGGCACTTTACAGTTCCCCGATCCGTCTGGATATGGCAGGCGTGTTATCCTTCTATCTGGTACTGATCATCATCGCAGCCATGATCGTCCAGTACAGGATCATTGGTAAAAAACGGTATGATTTCCTTGATACGGGAACCGTGAAGGCGGTGCCGGTCCGCCCTGCATTTGGAGTCGGGATCATCCTCGATTTCTTAGGGGCATTTCTGGCATTTATCACACTGTTCGTGCCGCTTGGTTCCACAGTGGTCATGTCCTTCTCCGACTCGATCTCCGTTGCAAATTTCAGTTTCACGTTAAAGAATTATGAGAAGGTCATCGTAGACAGCAAAGAGCTCTTAAATGGTCTGGAACACTCCTTGATGATTGCCTTTGCGGCAGCCATCATTGGGCTGGTTCTCGGATTTTTCGTTTCCTATGTGCTGAACTATTCAGACTTCGTTTTAAAGCGCGTGATCGATGTGCTGTCCCTGGTTGCGTTGGCAGTTCCGGGAGTCGTTTTAGGTATCGGCTATATCTTCGTATGGAATCAGCGGTGGATCGAATCCGTGGGGCTTAAGATGTACGGAACGCCCAGGATCATCGTTCTTGCCAGCGTTGCGGCGGCGATCCCGGTCATCACGAGAGTTCTGACCGGCGGCATGGCAAAGATCCCGAGACCGATCCTGTTTGCAGCCCGGCTTTCCGGTGCCGGCCTTATCACACGGGTCCGGACGATCCTCTGGCCGCTCTTAAAGGCAACCGTCCTATCCGCGTTTTTATCCGCGTTTGGCGGAAGCGTGTTCAACCTTGCGATCAATACGATCCTCTATCCGCCGAACTATCAGACATTGCCGGTCTACATCAGCAAAGGAGTGGAAAATCTGAAATTCGGATATTCTGCGGCGGCAACGGTGTTTGGCGGCGGAATCGTGGTTCTTCTCATTTTACTGATGGAGCTTTTACCGCTTTATTCTCAGCTGTTCCAGAGAAGAAGAGCAGCCGGATCTGTGGTGAAGCTCTTCCGGGGGCAGAAAGAAAATAAGCGGGTAACGATGAAGGTACAGAATAGTTAGACGATCAGGAAATAAAGCAGATACAGTGGGAGACTTTATAGGGTACACGCTAACTGCTTTTGGAGGAATATATGGAGATTCAGAAACAGGAAGTCATCTTAAAAATAGAAGATCTGACAAAAAGCTTTGGAAAGACGGAAGTGCTTAAGGGAATCAGCATGGAAGTCCATAAAAACGAGATCATCAGCGTATTGGGTCCGTCCGGCTGCGGAAAGTCCACCTTGCTGAACATTATCGCAGGCATGCTGGCTCCCGATGGCGGACGCGTGACCATGAACGGGCAGATGATCTCTGAGGCGGGAAAAGTCCTACCGCCGGAGAAACGCCATATGAACATGGTGTTTCAGGATTTTGCACTGTGGCCACATATGACAGCGTATGATAACATCGCTTACGGCTTAAAGCGGAGCAAAACCGGAAAAGAGGAGATCGAGGAGCGGGTACAGGAGCTCTTAAAGCTTCTGCATCTGGAGGGACTGGAAAAACGGTATCCGGCGGAGCTTTCCGGCGGTCAGCAGCAGAGAGTCGCGATCGCCCGGGCACTGATCACGAAGCCGGATATTCTCCTGATGGATGAGCCGCTCTGCAATCTGGATGTCCAGCTCCGAGTGGAGATGAGAACCGAAATGGCGTTCTTGTTCCGGAAGCTTGGGACGACCGTCTTTCACGTCACCCATGACCCGTCGGAGGCGTTCGCGATGGCGGACCGGATCGTGATCATGAACAAGGGAAATATCGACCAGATCGATTCCCCGAAAAACTGTTACAGGAATCCGGGAACGGAGTCGGTGGCGGCTCTTTTAGGTGCCGGAAACCGGGTACATGGATACGCGAGGGAGGATGGCGGCACGCAGATCGATCTCGGTGGCAGTGTCTGCGGAACACTCGGAAGAAACGGAATCCGAAAAGATGACATGGTGACTGTCCGCTTCCGCGCGGAGAACACGGTGTGGACCGGAAGCGAGCGGCAGGAGAACAGTTTTCCGGTGGCGGTCGAATATTCCTCCTTCGAGGGGGATTATTACCGCGTTATGGCGAAGATGGGAATGGGAGAACCGCTCTGCTTCTTAAGCCGTAACTATCTGGAAAAAGGCACGGAAGGCTACGTGAATGTGGAAGGGGACCGTCTCTATGTGTACGGCCCGGAGACAGCGGCATGAGCGGGAACCTGTATCTGATGAGTGACATTCATGGATATTTTATTCCCTTTCTGCAAATACTGAAAAAGATCCGGTTTACGGATGCGAATCGGATGGTGATCCTGGGGGATCTTGTGGCGAAAGGACCGGATTCCCTGGGACTTTTGTGCTTTGTGATGGAACATAAGAATATTCTGGCGCTGAGAGGGAATCATGAACAGCGGCTCTTACAGTATTTTGGAACAGACCGCGCGGCCGGGATCCCGGATTCCACGATGCGGCCCTGGGTGGCCGGAGACGGGGCGGGGATCATCAGGCAGATGAATATGCTGTCAGAGACAGGACGCAGGAAGGTTCTGGAGTTTATCAAAACGATGCCGCTCTGGGCAGCCATGGAGATCCGCGGCAGAAAGTATGTGTTGATTCACGGAGCGCCGGATGATGAAATGAAAAAAGAACTTCTGGCAGTGCAAAAAGATCCCGGTGGGAAAAGAAAAACAGCGGATTATGATGTCCTCATAAACCGATATGAATCACCAGACGCGGATAACCGGCTTCCAGCGGGAATGACTGCCGTAGTGGGACACACGCCGACATTCAAATATGGAACACAGTACGCGGGAGATATGATCATAAGGGACGATAAGATCTTTCTGGACTGCGGAGCCGGTCAGGGGTATGGATTGGGCTGTCTGGAAATATTGTCTGGCAATGACAAAAATTCCTATCGAAAATACTTTACAAATACAGAGAACGGGAGTATATTGTAAACAACCGCTGATGAAAATGACGGTCAGCGATAGGACAATTCAATAATAAGTCTTCAGGGCAGGGTGCAAGTCCCTACCGGCGGTAAAGCCCGCGAGCCGAGAGGCATGATCCGGTGAGATTCCGGGGCCGACAGTATAGTCTGGATGAAAGAAGAATTTCAGGTTTGTTTGTGATATGCGGAAGCGATCCGGTACTCGAAAAAGAGGACGGGATCGAGGAATTCCGGATCACGGAAGATCGGATCAGTAGCTCTGGAATAGGAAACTGTTTCAGGGCTTTTTTGTGTAACAGGAGATTGATCTGGGAAAGCTGTGAATTGCAGAAAAGTTATATTTCCGAATGAAACAACGGACCGAATATGGAAAACCCTGTAGGCACCTGCTTTACAGGGCTTTTTTTAACAGAAAATTCCTATGGAACTTCCTGCTTGCGCCCGTAAGGCAGGTTTGCGGAAAGGAGTGAAAAAGATGACGGACCGGGATTATATGCTGCGGGCCATTGAGCTTGCAAAAGGGGGACTTGGCTGGACAAGTCCGAATCCCCTCGTGGGAGCTGTGATCGTGAAAGACGGAAGGATCATAGGGGAAGGTTACCATGAGCGGTGCGGAAAACTCCACGCGGAGCGAAACGCCATTGCATCGCTCACGGAAAGTGCGGAGGGCGCGACACTCTATGTGACGTTAGAGCCGTGCTGCCATTACGGAAAGACACCGCCCTGCACGGAGGCGATCCTCGAGCAGAAGATCGCAAGAGTTGTGATCGGTTCAAGAGATCCGAATCCCCTGGTAGCAGGAAAAGGAGCGGCGATCTTAAGAGCAGCGGGAGTCCGGGTGGAAGAGGACTTTATGCGTGAGGAATGCGATGCGTTAAATCCGGTATTCTTCCATTACATCACAAAGAAAACGCCCTATGTGGTCATGAAATATGCCATGACGGCGGACGGAAAGATCGCTGCGCGGACCGGCGACTCCAAGTGGATCACAGGAGAAAGCGCAAGGAAAAAGGTGCAGGAGCTGCGCCACCAGTATATGGGGATCATGGCTGGGATCGGCACGATCCTGGCAGACGATCCGATGTTAAACGTCCGGATCCCCGGGCTGAAGAGTCCGGTGCGGATCATCTGCGACAGTGGACTCAGGATACCGATGGATTCACAGATCGTGAAGACGGCAAAGGAGTACCGGACCATCGTAGCGTATGCGGGGGAGCATTCCGGGGAAGGTTGTAAAGAGGCGGAAGAGAAAGAGGAACAGCTTCACGCGGCCGGCGTGGAGACCGTGTCGGTCCCGGACGCAGACGGGCGTGTGGACCTTGGGAAGCTCATGGAATACCTTGGAAAACAGGGTATCGACAGCGTGCTTTTAGAGGGCGGAGGTACCTTAAATGACGCGGCGCTGTCAGCCGGGATCGTAAACGAGATCTGCGCGTTTATCGCACCGAAGATCTTCGGCGGTGCCGGTGCGAAGACTCCGGTTTCCGGGATCGGTGTGGCGCATCCAGCGGAAGCCGTGATGCTGACGTTGAGACAGATGGAGACGATCGGGGATGATCTGATGCTCAGATATTCAGTAGATTGAAAATGGGAAAGGAAGTAAGGGCATGTTTACAGGGATCGTAGAAGAACTCGGACAGGTGAAGGCACTTTCCCTGCGCGGAAATTCCGGTACACTGACGGTAAAAGCGAAAAAAGTCCTGGAAGGAACAAAGATCGGTGACAGCATCGCGGTCAATGGTGTCTGCCTTACGGTCACGAATATGAAAAATAATGAGTTTTCCGCCGATGTGATGGCGGAGACGGTGAGGAGAAGCAGTCTCGGAGCACTGCGGGACGGAAGTTATGTAAATCTGGAGCGGGCCATGGCGGCGGATGGCCGGTTCGGCGGTCATATCGTTTCCGGCCATATTGACGGAACCGGTCAGATCGAATCGATGAGACGGGAAGAGAATGCAGTCTGGGTCACGATCGCATGTGCGGATAAGATCCTGGATCTAATCGTGGAAAAAGGGTCGATCTGCATTGACGGGATCAGCCTCACGGTGGCGGCGGTGACAAAGCGGAACTTTTCAGTGTCGGTGATCCCACATACCGGCGAGGAGACAACGCTTTTGAAGAAAAAAGCAGGAGATGCGGTCAATCTGGAAAATGACATTGTGGGGAAATATATTCAGAAATTTGTGGATATCGGAAGAAATTCCGGTGCGGACCGGGGAAAAATGCCTGACGATGAAAATGCCGCGGGAAACGCAAAGGGAAACTCAGGGATCAGCATGGAGTTTCTTCAGAAATATGGATTTTTAAGTTGAAAGAAAAACTTTTAATAAAGGACTCTGGAAAGGCAGGAAAATATGAACGAGCAATACAACACAATCGAAGAAGCGATCGAAGATCTGCGGGCGGGAAAGATCATTCTCGTGACAGATGACCCGGACCGGGAGAATGAGGGAGATATGATCTGCGCGGCAGAGTTCGCGACACAGGCAAATATCAATTTCATGGCAAGCCACGCAAAGGGACTGATCTGTACGCCGATGAGCGCGGCAGTGGCAGAGCGGCTGGGACTTCCGCAGATGGTATCCGAGAATACGGATAACCACTGCACGGCATTTACGGTCTCCATCGATCATGTGGACACGACAACAGGAATTTCCGCGGCGGAGCGCTCTTACACGATGATGAAATGCGTGGACCCGGCGACAAAGCCCCAGGATCTCAGAAGACCGGGACACGTATTCCCGCTTGTAGCAAGACGGGGCGGAGTGCTCGTGAGAAACGGCCATACCGAGGCAACTGTGGACCTCATGCGTCTGGCGGGACTTTCCGAGTGCGGCGTGTGCTGTGAGATCATGGAGGAAGACGGAACCATGATGCGGACCACGAATCTGTGGAAGCTGGCGAAGGAGTACGGACTGAAATTTATCACGATCAAGGAACTGCAGGATTACTGCCGTGTCCATGAAAAACATGTGGTGCAGGAAGCCTGCGCGGACATGCCGACCCAGTACGGACACTTTAAGATCTACGGCTATGTGAACGATATTACCGGCGAGCACCATGTGGCTCTTGTGAAGGGCGATATCGGGGACGGCGAGGATGTGCTCTGCCGCGTGCATTCCGAGTGCCTGACCGGAGATGTGTTCGGTTCCATGCGCTGTGACTGCGGAAAACAGCTCCAGACCGCGATGCGCCAGGTGGAGGCGGAAGGCCGTGGCATCATCCTCTACATGCGCCAGGAAGGCCGCGGCATCGGTCTGATCAACAAACTGAAGACGTATGTACTTCAGGAGCAGGGCTTTGACACGGTGGAGGCCAATATCAAGCTTGGTTTTGCTCCGGATCTCAGGGAATACTGGATCGGGGCACAGATCTTAAGGGATCTCGGCGTGAAGTCCTTGAGACTTCTCACGAACAATCCGGAGAAGATCTACGGACTTTCCGGCTTCGGACTTGAGATCCATGAGCGCGTGCCGATCGAGATCGATCCGCAGCAGTACGACAGCTTCTATCTGAAGACGAAGCAGGACAAGATGGGACATATCTTTACAAAAATTAAAGTGTGATAGAATGGAAAGTTCATCGCAGAAAACATAAGAAAGAAAAGGAGAATCATCATGAAAGAGATCAAGGTATTAGAAGGAAAAGTTGTAGCACCGGAAGGCATGAAAGTGGGGATCGTAGCTTCCCGTTTTAACGAGATCATCGTAAATAAGCTCTTAGGCGGAGCGGTTGACGGACTTGTCCGCCACGGTGTGGAGGAAGAAAATATCACGGCGGCCTGGGTTCCGGGCGCATTCGAGATCCCGGTTGCGGCATCTGCCATGGCAAAGTCCGGCAAGTATGACGCGATCATCTGTGTCGGCGCTGTGATCCGCGGTGATACCACACACTATGATTATGTGTGCAGTGAAGTTTCCAAGGGAATCGCTCAGGTGGGACTGGCAGAGAAGATGCCGGTACTCTTCGGCGTCCTGACAACAGAGAACATCGAGCAGGCCATCGCCCGTGCCGGAAGCAAAGGCGGAAATAAAGGATATGACTGTGCACTTTCCGCAATCGAGATGGTAAATCTTATGAGACAGTTCTAAATTCAGATGATATAGACATAAAAGATCAGCGCTCCTGAGAATTTTTTTCAGAGGCGCTGATTTTTGCGTAATAGGGATTCCTCGGAAGCTCCTATTACACAAAAGATACATTCTGTTTTATAAGAGCCTATATGGTTTCCGTCTCCTCCGTGAATTTGACCGCGAAATCCCGGTTCAGTTTTATGAAGATCTGCTGCTCCTCGGCAGACCAGCTCTCGAAAATCGCATTTTCAATGGCGATCAGGCGATGGGCGGTATTTTTCATGAGTTCCTCTCCTTTTTCCGTGAGAAAAACGCAGGTATTCCGCCCTGTTCCGGGTTTCAGGTACAGATAACCAGCCTGTTCCATCTTGCGTACCGCGGAGTTGATCGTGGATTTTGTGGTGCCGGTCTCTTTGTAAAAGATACTCTGATTGCAGCCGGAACCGTGTTCATTGAGGGAGTAGAGAATATCAAGCTCGCTGTCCGTGAGACCGAGCTTTAATGCAGCGTCATGGTAGGCATTGTTGAGCTGGCTGAGCAGGTTGTAAAATTCTTTAAATGCAGAGTACATGGCAGATCTCCTAAAAATATAAGTGTATGGGGGCAGTGCAGGTCTTTGCATCCGCCTGTCCGGACTGTCAGTTTACGCGTATCCGTACTTCTTCGCCTTCCGGATCAGGAAGAAGAGTGACAGGCATACCGCCATAAATTCCGCCGCGATGATGGAATACCAGATTCCGGAAACACCGAGGAAAAACGGCAGGATGATGACAGCCCCCGTTTCAAAGATCATGGTACGGCAGAAGGAGATCGCAGCGGAGACGCCCCCGTCGTTGAGTGCCGTAAAGAAGGACGATGCGTAGATGCTGAAGCCCATGAACAGAAAAGAGATCGAGTATGAGCGGAATGCATGGACCGTCATGTCTAAGAGGTTCGTGTTGTAGCGGACGAAAATTCCCGCAAGAAAGGGGGCACCTGCTTCTGCCGCGATCGTCAGGATGATCTGGAAGGTCAGGATCAGCCGGAAGCTTTTTCCGAGTAGATTCTTTAACTCGCTCTTATTTCCCGCACCGCAGTGATAGCCAACGATCGGGGCACTTCCCATAGAGTAGCCGATAAAGAGTGCCGCGAAGATAAAGCTCACATACATGATGACGCCATATACGGCAACACCGTCGGAACCGGAAAGGCGCATGAGCTGCCAGTTGTAAAGCATGTTTACGATGGACATGGAGATGTTCGTCATAAACTCGGAAGCGCCGTTTGTACAGGCATTCAACAGGGCACTAAAGTCCATATGGGTCTTTCCGAGACGGAGCCGGCTCTTGTTCGGAAAGATAAAGTAGAGCAGGGGAATCAGTCCGCCGATGGACTGGCTGAGCGCCGTTGCGGCGGCAGCGCCCACGACGCCGAGACGCAGAACGGCGATAAAATAAGCATCGAGGATCATATTTGTGAGTCCTGACGCGATGGTGATCAGGAGGCCGAGCTGCGGGCGTTCCGCTACAACGAGAAAGCTCTGGAATACATTCTGCAGCATGAAGGGAATCAGAGCCAGCAGGATAATCCGGCCGTAACGGACGCAGTAGGGGAGGAGGACCTTATCAGCGCCTAAGAGTTTTGCCATTGGGGCTAAAAGGATCTCGCCGCCTACCGTAAAGAGGAGGCCCACTGCGATCAGAACGTAGACGAGGAGAGAAAAGATCTCCTTTGCCTTTTTTTCATTCCCGGTCCCGAAGGTCAGAGCCACCAGGGCACTGCCGCCGCTGCCGGTCATAAAGCCGATGGCACCGAGGATCATCAGAAACGGCATAATGATATTGATGGAGGCGAAGGCCTCGGAACCCACAAAGTTCGAGACAAAAACACCGTCCACAACTCCGTAGATGGACGTGAGAATCATCATGACGATAGACGGAAACGTGAACCGCAGGAGTTTTTGGTAGGTAAAGTGGTCGGAAAGTGAAATATTCATCGTGTGCCCTTTCAGTTTTTTTGACTGTGTCTGCCCGAGGGGGAAAATCGTGTCTTTTATAGCGGACAGTTTTACAGTTATGAATGTACGAAATCGTACGTAGAATCATAGTACGATTACATACATATGTCAAGAAAAACTTTGCATACTGTCTCACGGTATGAACTTCGTATCCAGCCTCACAGATATGAACTTTGCATCCTGTCCCACGGAAGAACTTCGCATCCAGTCTCACAGATATGAACTTTGCGTCCTGTCTCACGGAGGATCGGTTCGAATTATGATGGAAATCTCACAGAATGCAGCTTTACACAGATTTTACATTCTTTTACCGGAGCGTGATTGTTCGTTTCTTTTTTCTGCTA
Source organism: Clostridium sp. AM30-24 (assembly GCF_003480435.1). Lineage (GTDB taxonomy): Bacteria > Bacillota > Clostridia > Lachnospirales > Lachnospiraceae > Pilosibacter. The sequence continues at coordinate 42,823 of NZ_QUJB01000010.1, forward strand.
TATGATATAGAAGTGAAAATGAGAGAAAAAAGAAAGAGCAGTCACGAGCTGGGTCGACTGCGGCAGAGGAAAAAGAATATGACATATAAGGAAATCAAGAAAAACGAGGAAGTTTTAGCTTACCTGAAAAAAGGAAACGATAATCTGGGGACTATGGGATTTACAGATCATTCGGACGCGCACTGCGCGATGGTTGCGGAGCGGGCAGCAATGATCTTAAAGAAATTCGGTTACTCAGATCACGATATCGAGCTGGTGAAGATCGCCGGTTTCATGCATGATATGGGAAATGCGATCAACCGGCATGCCCATGCGGAGTATGGTGCCCTTCTGGCATCCCAAATCCTGGAAAAGACGGATCTTCCGATCACAGACCGCGCGATCATCGTCTCCGCGATCGGAAACCATGATGAGTCAACGGGCGGAGCCGTAGATCCGATCTCCGCGGCGCTTATCATCGCCGACAAGACGGATGTACGCAGAAACCGCGTCCGCCAGAAGGAGATGGCATCCTTTGATATCCACGACCGCGTAAACTATGCGGTTACGGAGGCAAAATTAAAGGTAAATGAGGAAAAGAAAGTGATCACCCTGAATTTAAAGATCGACGAAAACATCTGCTCCATGCTGGAGTACTTCGAGATCTTCTTACAGCGCATGCTCATGTGCCGCCGTGCGTGTGAAATGCTCGGAGCGAAATTCAAGATGACGGCGAACGGAAGTAAGATCGTATAACAAAAAGGAATCCGGAATACTCCTCTTATGATATCCCCTGAAACAGATTTTATGGATCTGTTCTGGGGATTGTTTTTATGTAACAGGAAATTCCAAGGAATTCCCTGTTACATAAAAAGGCACTAGCGTGCCCAAAATGTCCACTCGCGCGAAGATGTAGTTTGTCGCAAGCGACTGCGCGAGACGCAAGAAGGTGCCGAGGCACATTCTTTTCTATAACAATAACAAATATATTAGTTACGAGCAAAACGGGAAAAAATTCGGGATAAAACAGGGAAAAAAGCAAAATATATTTATGCAAATCGTATAGAAGCATAGAAATATATTAGCAAAAATGCGAGAATATGCTTGTTGTAAGCGCGTATCAGTTGACACATATTGGAAAATATCGTATATTAAATATATTAGTAGACTAATGTGAGGAAAGGGCAGAACCCTAAGGAGGAAAAACTATGAAAATGACATTCCGCTGGTACGGCGAAGACAGTGATCCGATCAAATTAAAACAGATCCGCCAGATCCCGGGGATGACCGGATTGATGGGCTTACTTGATTATAAGGCAGCAGGTGAGGTATGGACCGAAGAGGAAATTAAAGCATATATGGAGCATGTCCATGCATCTGGTCTTGAGTGCGAAGTCATCGAGAGCGTAAACGTTCACGAGGATATCAAGATGGGACTTCCGACAAGAGACAAATATATCGAGAATTATATCACCACGATCCGTAACCTCGCAAAATACGGCGTAAAGGTGATCGTTTACAACTTCATGCCGGTATTTGACTGGTTAAGAACAGACCTTGCAAGAGAGATCCCGGAGGATGGCTCCAACAGCCTGTACTTCGATGAGAAGGATCTTGGAGAGATGACTCCGCTTGACATCGTAAAGAAAACAGCAGAAGACAGTAATGGCTTCTCTCTTCCGGGCTGGGAGCCGGAGCGCCTTGCAGAGCTTGAAAAGACATTAAAACAGTATGAGAATATCACAGCAGATGATCTTCGCAGAAACTATAAGTATTTCCTTGATGCGATCATTCCGGTATGTGAAGAGGTTGGTGTCAAGATGGCATGCCATCCGGATGATCCGGCCTGGCCGATCTTCGGTCTTCCGAGAATCGCTCACAGCCAGGACGATTTCGATAAGATCTGCGCTCTGCATGATTCACCGGCAAACGGACTCTGCCTTTGCACAGGTTCACTCGGATCCAATCCGGACAACAATATCCCGGAGATCATCCGTCACTTTGGTGAGATGAACAGAATCAATGCAATGCATGTCCGCAATGTAAAATTCCTCGGATACCACAAATTCCGTGAGGCATCCCACCTTTCCTCTGACGGATCCCTGGATCTTTACGAGATCATGAAGGCGATCTACGATACATGCCCGGATACATATATCCGTCCGGATCACGGCAGAATGATCTGGGATGAGATCGGCAGACCGGGATATGGTTTATATGACCGTGCACTCGGTGCAACTTATCTGAACGGACTCTGGGAAGCGATCGACAAAAATGCCAAAGCTTCCGAGAAATAATCTGTAGCCATTTTTCGAAGAAAAATGAGCGAATTACGAATGTTTTGAGGATTGCGGGAGCACGCAGTGCAGAGCAGTCCGGTATCAGAGGGGTCAAAAGCTTTTGGCCACAACATCCTGTTATACGAAAAAGAAAGCGTGGCAAATATGAAACTGACATTAAATGGAATCAAAGAGACAGCTGCCTGGGAAGCAGCAGGAATCAAGCTTCCGTCCTATTCGATCGAACAGGTGGCAGAGGAAACAAAAAAAGCACCGGTATGGGTTCATTTCGGTGCAGGAAATATTTTCCGTATCTTTATTGGCGGACTTGCTGACCGTCTGATCGCACAGGGAGAAATGAAAAAAGGAATCACCTGTGTGGAGACTTTTGATTTTGACGTAGTGGATAAGATTTACAAGCCATATGACAATCTGGTTCTGGCTGTCACTTTAAAGGCAGACGGTTCTACAGATAAGCAGGTGATCGGTTCCCTTACGGAAGCGATCAAGGCACAGTCAAATGTTCCGGAGGAGTGGAACCGCCTGAAAGAGATCTTTACAGATCCTGGTCTCCAGATGATCTCCTTCACGATCACAGAAAAAGGTTACGCTTTGAAAAATGCTGAGGGAAATTACTTCCCATTTGTTCAGGCAGATATCGACAATGGTCCGGAGAAGCCGGGCGCTGCGATGGCAGTTGTGTGTGCGCTGCTGTTTGAGCGTTTCAAGGCAGGAAAGCATCCGTTGGCAGTCGTATCCATGGACAACTGTTCCCATAATGGAGAAAAGCTCCAGAATTCCATCCTCACAATGGCGAAGGAATGGGAAAAGAAAGGCTTTGTAGGCGCAGACTTTGTTGCATACCTTTCTGATGAAAAGCAGGTCTCCTTCCCGTGGAGCATGATCGATAAGATCACTCCGCGTCCGGCAGATTCTGTATGCAGGGAGCTGGAGAAAGCCGGTGTTGAAGATATCGCCCCGGTCATCACATCAAAGAAAACCTATATTGCTCCGTTTGTTAACGCCGAGGGGCCGCAGTACCTTGTTATTGAGGATAAATTCCCGAACGGACGTCCGGCACTTGAAAAGGCCGGTGTCTATATGACAGACCGCGATACAGTAAACAAAGTGGAGCGCATGAAGGTTACAACCTGCCTAAATCCGTTACATACAGCACTTGCAGTTTACGGCTGTGTTCTTGGATATACACTGATCGCAGATGAGATGAAGGATCAGGAATTAAACAAGCTGGTTCATGAGATTGGTCCGGTAGAAGGAATGCCGGTCGTTACAGATCCGGGAATTCTGTCTCCGAAGGACTTCGTTGATGAGGTGATCAATGTCCGGATCCCGAATCCGTTCATGCCGGATACTCCGCAGCGTATCGCAACCGATACATCCCAGAAGGTCGGAATCCGTTATGGAGAGACGATTAAGTCTTATGTTGCAAAATACGGAGATGCAAAGAAGCTGACGGCAATTCCGCTTGCGATTGCAGGTTGGTGCCGTTACCTTCTCGGTGTACAGGATGACGGGGAAGTCTTCGAGCGTTCCTCTGATCCGATGCTTGCAGAGCTTACAGAGGCAATGAAGGGAATCGAGCTTGGAAAGCTGGAAACCTACCATGGACAGTTAAAGAGCATTCTTTCCAATGAGAATATTTTCGGAATCGATCTTTACAAGGCCGGAATCGGTGAGAAGATTGAGGAGATGTTCTTAGAAGAGATTGCAGGACCTGGAGCAGTAAGAGCAGTCTTAAAGAAATATATGGCTTAAACAAAAAAACAGAAAGGGTATCCGCTGCAAGGTGGATACCCTTTTTACTTACGGCTCGTTGACCTGAACAACGACCTTCATATAATTACCCGGATTCTTTTCGATATCAACGATGGTTGCCGGCGCTTCATCGATGGAGATGACCTTTGTCAGGATCTTCTTGATATCAACTTTGCCGCTGTGGATGAGCTCGATCGCTTCCTCAAACTCACCGGCGCTTGTACGTGCACCGCGGATATCCACTTCCTTTTTCGTGATCAGATCAGTCGGGAGCGGAGTTTCTGTTTTCGGCCATCCGGTAAGGGTGATCCTTCCGGCATTGCTTACGAGATCAAGGGTGGAGCGGATCGCTGCATTTGCACCGCTGCATTCCATAACCTGCTGTGCCATAACACCGTTTGTGATCTCACTGATTCGTTTTACCGTGTCTTCTGTTTTGGAATTGATCACATATTCAATGCCAAGCTCCTTTGCAAACTGCAGACGTTCATCGACAAGATCAAGTAAGATCGCATGAGCGCCGTATGCCTGTGCAATCATTCCGGCGAGAAGACCGATCGGGCCGGCACCGATGATCGCGCAGTACTCGCCTGCCTTTAAACCGCCGCGGTGAATGCCGTGAAGGGAGATGGTAAGCGGCTCTGCCATTGCAGCTTCTTCCCAGCTCATATCATCCGGCATTTTTACGAGCATGTCTGCCGGGTGACAGAAGTATTCTGCCATGCCGCCGTCAACATGGACGCCGAGTACATGAAGATCGGTACAGCAGTTTGTACGTCCGATGCTGCATGGATAGCAATGGCCGCAGTATAAATACGAATCTGCAATGACTTTGTCGCCGACCTTCAGTCCTTTTGGGTTGTCCTCCGGAATGGATTCGATGATTCCGGCTAACTCATGTCCAATGATTCTCGGATAGGAAACAAGATTGTTTGTTCCGCGGAATGCGCCGATATCGGATCCGCAGATTCCGGCTGTGATGATCTTGATCAAAGCCTCACCGGCCTTTGGCGTTGGTTTTTCAATGTCTGCGAGCACAACGTTCTTTGGCTCGTTGATTCTTACTGCTTTCATAGTGAACCTCCCGGATAATATGATTTAAGAGAGAAACAAGGGCGGATGTGACTGAAAAATCTCAGGTGGATACATCCGCCTTCTGTTACTGGCAATATTAGGAAAAAGAATGATTAAAGGTTATCAAAGGTAAATACGATCTTCCGTATGGATGGATCGCGGGAATCAACAAAATCGAATGCTTCCTGTGCTTTTGTGAGCGGGAAGGTGTGGGAAATAGAGTTTGACAGGTCGAGAGTTCCGGCATTGATCATTTCGATCGCTTTTCCGAACATCTTATTCTGAAGTCTGGAACCGCGGACATCCAGCTCCTTTGAAGTGATCACAAACTGGTTAATCTCTGTCGGCGCAGTGGAGAAGCCCATGGTCATGACTCTTCCGGCATTACCGGTCGCCTGAAGAAGATTGATCAGGGAATCTTTAGTGCATGCAGAGTCGATGGAAACAGTTGTACCATGGCCAAAGGTGTATTCCTTTACCTTTTTAACAAGATCCTCTTTTAATACGTTGATCGTATATGTTGCACCGTTTTTCTTTGCAGCCTCAAGCTTTTCATCCATGATATCAGCTACGATGATGTGGTCGCAGAGCTGGCGGGCTACCTTTAAAATCGTGCTTCCGAGAGCGCCGGCGCCGAAGATCAGAAGCATATCGTCCTTTTCGAGCTGTGCTCTTGTACAGGACTGGATCGCGATCGTTGTCGGCTCGATCATAACAGCATCCTGATCGGAAAGAGAATCCGGAAGAAGGTAGCAGTCAGATTCCGGAACAGCAATATATTCACGATATCCGCCGTCGATATGAACACCGCGGACCTTCAGATTGTCGCAGACATTTCCGCGGCCGATCTTGCACGGATAGCAGTGACCGCAGCTTGTTACCTGATTGACGATCACGCGGTCGCCGACCTTTAAATTCTTTACGTTACTTCCAACCTCGTCAACACGTCCGACCATTTCGTGGCCGATGATGCGCGGGTAGGTTGCGGCAGCGTTTGTTCCATGATAGATTCCGACATCAGACCCGCAGATACCGGCTGCGGTCATTTTGATCATAACATTGTTTTTTTCATCGATCGACGGCTTTTCTACATCGATGATCTGAAGGTTGTTAGGACTTACGATTTGTACTGCTTTCATATCTTGTTCCTCCATGTTTTTATGATGATATTTTATCGTTCTTATCCGTAACACTCCTTTAATTAAGACGATGTAGTGGTCAAAAATGTTTTGACCCGTTTGATATAAGCACATGATATATTAATTATACAGGGATTATTATACTGTACAAACAGGATAATATCAATATATTTTGGCAAAAATGACGAATAAAGAGTTGGAAAGAGAAGAAAGGTCAATAGAATAGATGAAATGACGATAAAACAAACATATTAGATTGGGAAGAATTAGAAGGATGACCAGGATAAATAAACGATAAAGCGTGCGATTATAGTAAAAACCATAGTATATTAGTTGCGAGGGAAAAACAAAAAGCTGTATTGGCAAAATGACAGTTTTCTGCTATAAATAAAAGTAGGAAAAGGAAATAGGGGGTATTTGTATGCCATTTGAAATATTCAGTGAACGAAAAAACGGAGAGACAAACAGTAAATATGCATACCGTCTTCTGAGGGAAAGCATTATGAGCTTTAAGCTTCTTCCGGGAGAGCCTCTGGATGAGACGGTGATCAGTGAACAGTTCGGAACAAGCAGAACCCCGGTCCGTGAGGCTTTGATCCTGTTGAAAAATGAAAAGCTTGTGGACATCCTTCCACAAAAAGGAAGCAAGGTCAGCTTTATCGATCTGGATTTGGTCAGACAGGGATATTTTACGAGACGCGTGATCGAAACAGCGATCTTTAAGGAAACAGCCGGGACGCTTTCAACGGAGCAGCTAAGGAAAATGAAGGCCAATCTGCAGCTTCAGGAGCAGGAGATCAACCGTGAGACAACCATGAGTGATTATTTTTTTGATCTGGACAATGAGATGCACTGCATGCTATATGAGTTCAGCCATAAAATGGATGTATGGTACTGTGTCCATAATATCGGGTCGCATTATGAACGTGTTCGATATCTGGATACAAGGAATAATGATATCAACCGGGAACAAATTTTAGAGGAGCATAACCGGATGTATTATTACATGATGATGGGAATCCCAAATGATGTCAATGCAGAAGACTTTATGACCGGACATCTGGGGCGATTCCGGAGAGACCTCCAGAAAAAGATCGAACTGTATCCAGAATATTTTACGGAGTAGGCGATCACAAACAGATCATATGAATCACTAAGCCCGGTATACGGCAGTAATGCTGTTATATCAGGCTTTTTTTAATAAATTTTATGAAAACTATGTACAATAAATATATCAGACACCTTAACAAAAGGAAAAATATTGTGCTTTATTGAGATACATAGGCCGTTGGACCGCTTAAATAATCAATGAAATGAGAAAATGAACGAAAAACAAAATGAAATGAAATGTGCAAAATAGACAAAAATTAAATTGAAAAACATCTAAAATAGAAAAATAGATGTGCAATACATATAAGCAAGGAAAATAAATAGGAAATATGCACAAATGTGGATTTGGACGTAATACGCAGGGGAAAAAGTTTTCCTTGAGGAAAACAACAATAAATAAATTTTTAAATGGAGGGAAAATTATGAAACTGAAAAAAGTAGCAGCACTCGTAGCAGCCGGCGCTGTAGCAACAAATCTCGTTGCATGCAGCAGTTCTTCTGGAGGATCTGCAACTACCGCAGCCGCAGAGACAACCGCAGCCGCAGCAGAAACAAAGGCGGAAGAAACAACCGCGGCTGCAGCAAAAGACGGAGAAGTAAAAAGAATCAAGGTTGGATTTACAAACAGCTACAACGGAAACAGTTACCGTCAGACAGAAGAAAATATGAAGACACTTGAAAAATTGCTGGATTTAGTTGGTACTTGTAAAGTGATCGATATGACACACCCGTTGGAAGAAAAGATTCCACATTGGCTAACACAACCGGGAGTAAAATTTCATACCGGTATGAATTATGTTGAAGATGGTTCTTATTGGAGAGGCGTTACGCTTTGCGAGCATTCCGGTAGCGATCATGATCGCGGTCATTCTTTTCTTTGTGCTGTACAGGACAAAATATGGTATGAATCTTCATGCGGTTGGCCAGAAACGTGAGGCAGCAAGACTTGCAGGAATCAATGTAAATAAGACAGTAATTATTGCCTTTGTGATCAATGGTGCTCTCTGTGGACTTGCAGGTGCATTGAATGCTGCATATTGCGGAGGCGCAAATCAGGATCTTGGTACTACATATTTTCTGCCGTCGATCGCAGCCTACTTTGTGGAAGGTACAAATGCAGCAGGTGGTAAATCCAATATTATTGCCGTATGCATCGGCGCGTTTATGATGATATTAATGTCCACCTTCCTGAATGCCGCAAGCATCAGTGTCGGCGGACAGAGACTGATTCAGGGTATTTTCATTGTATTGCTGTTAGTTGCAGCGACGAAAAAAACTGCAAAATAGGATAATGAAGGATCTGCAGACGGATAAAATCTGTCTGCGGATTCTTTTTTGTAGGAAATTTTGAAGGAGCTTCCTATGATTCCTGAGATAAAATTAATGTTTCTGTTCATTGCCTTATTGAGACGGATATGTTATCGTAGATGCAGAAATTAAGATTCATAGTTTTAAGCAGAGACCGGATATCATTGTGAAAAAACGTGCATGTGAGGGTGCATGAATGTAAGAGCATGATATCCGTAATAAGGAGTCAGGACCATGACATTTACGCCAGTCGATATGGATAGCTGGGAGAGAAGATCCCATTACGAGTATTATACAAACCTGTTAAAATGCGGGTACAGTGTGACGGTGTCTCTTGATATCACCAAGCTGCACCGCCAGGTAAAGGAAAAAGGATTGAGATTTTATCCGGTGTTTGTGTACTGCGTGTCGAGGCAGATCGCGGCAACGAAGGAATTTCGAATGGGGCGGGACAAAGACGGGAATCCGGGATATTATGATGTCCTTCATCCGAACTATACGATCTTTCATGAGGATGACCACACCTTTTCCGATGTGTGGACCGCCTATACGGAAGATTTTTCGGCGTTTTATAAAAATATGTGCAGTGACATGGAGACATACCGGCATGTAAAGGCGGTAAAAGCAAAGCCCGGACAGCCGCAGAACTTTTACTGTATTTCCATGGTGCCGTGGCTTGATTTTACCGGATATTCTGCGTATACGGAGAGCGGAACACCGATGCTGTTCCCGATTATTACCTGCGGAAAATTTACGGAGCGGGATGGACGGCTGACGATGCCGTTCTGTGTAAATATAGCTCATGCAGCGGCAGACGGATATCATACATCCATGTTTATTAACGAATTACAGAAACAGCTTGATACGATCACACTGAAAGAGCTGTGATCAGATCATTGTCCGGATATGCCAGGGAAGAAACAGGAGGCGGGAATTGATGGGGACACAGACGAAAACACTTGCGGAGCAGGTTGCGGACGGAATCATGAATCTGATCCAGGAGACACCATACAAAGCAGGAGACAAGCTTCCGACGGAAAAGGAACTCTGTGAGAGTACGGGAGCAGGAAGAAATACGGTCCGTGAGGCCTTAAAGATCCTTGCATCCAGAAATGTCTTAGAGATCCGTCAGGGCGCAGGAACCTTTGTGTCTGAAAAACAGGGGATCCCGGATGATCCTCTTGGATTTTCAATGGTGAATGACCACGTAAAGCTTACAAAGGATCTGCTTCAGGTGAGGATCATGCTGGAGCCGCAGATCGCGGCACTTGCGGCCCAGTGTGCAAAGGAGCACGAGATCAAAGAACTGGAAGAGATCCTCGAAGAGATGGAAGCGGCAATGAAAAAGAGGGAGGATTATTCGGAGTTGGATACGAAATTCCACACGAAGATTGCCCAGTGTACGCATAATATCGTGATGGAAAATCTTCTTCCGGTGATCGGAAAAGGCGTGGCTGTTTTTGCAAGGGAGGTTGCACAGACAGAATATGACCGGACATGGATCTCGCACCGAAAGATCTTTTGCTATATCCGGGATCACAAGCCCTTTGAGGCAGAGATGGAGATGCAGTATCATCTCCTGTATAACACGAGCCGGTATGAGGAAGAGCAGAACGGACTTTAAGGAATGACGGTTTTGCGCCTGCCCAGCTGATTGGAGCATGAAAAGTCTTCGAGAATTTGTAGGATAAATTTTCGGAGACTTTTTTTATAAAAGGAAAGAGAAATCAAAAATTCCTGCGTGCCGATCCCCTTTGGGATACTGCGAAAAAGCAATGAAAAAATATCAGGGAGATTAAGAAAAGTCCTTGTAAAACGTTGGGATCTGTGGTAAGATTCAAATATAAAATAGGTAGGATGAATTTTGACCTGACCATTATAGAAAATAATAGCAACGAGATAAAATATCCAAAAAGGAGAAAAGTTATGGGACGATTTGATGTGCTTATCATTGGCGGCGGTGTTGTCGGCAGTGCAATCGCAAGAGAGCTTACAAGATATCAGCTCCGGATCGGTGTGCTGGAAAAGAATCTGGATGTCTGTTATGAGACGAGCGGACGAAATTCCGGAGTGGTCCACGGCGGATTCGCATATGATGTAGGAACACTGAAAGCAAAGCTTTGTGTGGAAGGCAATCAGGGGATGGATGAACTGTCCAGGGAGCTTGGCTTTGTATTCAAACGCTGTGGAAAGGTTCTTGTAGGAAAAACTCCGGAGGACCTGGAGACATTAAAACGGACGATCGTTCAGGGAGAAAAGAATGGAGCAACAAAGCTTCGTCTGTTGAATAAAGAAGAACTTCATGAGCTGGTTCCGACAGCAGTTGGAGAGTTTGCCATGTTCTCAGAAAATTCCGGAATCGTAGATCCCTTTAACTATACGATCGCACTGGCGGAGAATGCAGCTCAGAACGGAGCGGAATATTTCTTCGATCATGAAGTGACAGGAATCAGCCGTGGAACAAGCGAGACAGGAGAAGATCTTTATACGGTAACGACAACGCACGGAACCTTTGAGTCCCGTTGGGTGGTCAACAGTGCCGGACTTGGCTGCGGAAAGATTTCTGATATGCTTGGTATCAAAGGATATCGCGTGATCGGCTCCAAGGGAGATTACATCATTCTGGACCGCAGGACCGGAGAGCTTCTTCCGATGCCGATCTATCCGGTTCCAAGTAATACATATATGGGAATCCATGTTACCAATACGACGGATGGAAATGTAATTATCGGACCGAATGCAGAGATGACAGAGAATTTCACGTACTATGGAGTGCCGCAGGAGAACATGGATTACCTTGCAAAGAGTGCATCTGAGATCTGGCCGTATATTAAAAAGCCGGATTATATCCGCAACTATTCCGGAATCCTGCCGAAGTGGGTGGATGAGAACGGAACGATCCAGGATTTCAAGATCGAGATCCGTCCGGAGCTTGCGCCGCATGCGGTGAACCTTGTAGGAATCGAGTCTCCGGGACTTACGGCAGCAGTTCCGATCGGACGTATGGTGGCACGGATGATGCAGGAATACGAAGCATTTAAGGAAAATCCGGAATTTAACCCGAAACGGGAGGGAATTATCCGGTTTGATGAGCAGGATGACGAGACAAAAGCAAAGCTGATCGCAGAAGATCCGGATTATGGTGAGGTGATCTGCCGCTGTGAGAAGGTAACAAAGGCGGAGATTCTCAAGGCGATCCACAATCCGCTCGGAGTTCATACGATGACAGGAATCAAGTACCGTACAAGATCCATGATGGGTCGTTGTCAGGGCGGTTACTGCCAGATGAGAATTGAAAAAATGATCGAGGATGAGCTCGGTGTGAAGGATACGGATATCCGGTATGCAAGACAGAATTCCTGGATGTTTACCGGAGAAGTGAGAAAGGAGGAACAGTAGGATGGAAACACGTGATGTGGTAATTGTCGGCGGAGGTCCGGCCGGACTTGCGGCAGCCGTAGAGCTTTATAAAAAAGGGATCAGGAATGTTCTGATCGTAGAACGTGAAAAGACCATGGGCGGTATTTTACGTCAGTGTATTCATGACGGTTTCGGTCTGACGAGATTTGGAGAGACCTTGAGCGGACCGGAATATGCACAGAAATTTATTGACGAGGTCATGGAATTAAAGATCCCGTATGTGACCGATACGACTGTTCTTTCTGTATCTCCGGACAAGGTTGTAACCCTTGCTTCTTCGAATGGTTTAAAGAAGATTCAGGCAAAAGCTGTGATCCTCACCATGGGCTGCAGAGAGAGGACAAGAGGTGCATTGGGAATCCCGGGCGAACGTCCGACAGGAGTATTCACAGCAGGTGTTGCACAGGCTTACATCAATCTTTATAACCGCATGGTCGGAAAAGAGGTCGTGATCCTTGGTTCTGGAGATATCGGAATGATCATGGCGAGACGTTTAACCTTAGAGGGCGCTCATGTACAGGCTGTGTTTGAGATTCAGCCGATCCCGAGCGGACTTCCGAGAAACATCGAACAGTGCCTGAATGACTACGGAATCCCGCTGTATCTGAGCCACACGATCACAGACATCCACGGAAATGAGCGTGTGACAGGCGTTACCGTTGCACAGGTGGATGAGCACATGAAGCCGATTCCGGGAACGGAGAAGGAATACAACTGTGATACGGTGATCCTCTCGGTCGGTCTGATCCCGGAAAACGAGCTTTCCATCGATGCCGGTGTTACGCTTGATGCAAGAACAAAGGGTGCGGTGGTTGATGAATATTTCCAGACAGAAAAATCCGGTTTCTTTGCAGCCGGCAATGTCCTCCATGTTCATGATCTGGTAGACTTTGTGTCCATGGAAGCAGAAAAGCTGGCAGACGGTGTTGCGGAATATGTGGAAAACGGCAGTCTGCCGGAGTGCACGATCCCGGTGAAAGCAGCTTCCGGCATCAATCATACGGTGCCGATGAAGGTCAGCGGAAAGAAAGATGTGACGATCTCCATGCGTGTCGGACGGAAGTTTGAAAATTGCACGATCGAGGTCAGACAGGGAGAAAAGGTTCTTGCGAAAAAGCATTTAAAGAAGGCGCTTCCGGCAGAGATGATCCAGATCCCGGTTAAGAAAGAGGCGTTTGAAGGTGAGCAGGAAGTGGAGGTGTGCATCTTATGATTAGAAAAATGACATGTATCGTATGTCCGAATGGCTGTGAGCTTGAGGCGGAGATCGTGGATGGAAAATGCATCTCCGTGAGTGGAAATTTATGCCCGAAGGGAGCTCAGTATGCGGCGCAGGAGGTCGAAGCGCCGAAGCGTACGATCGCAAGCTCCGTGGCTGTGAAAAACGGAGTTCTCCCACTTGTCAGCGTGCGGTTAAACCGTGCGGTGCCGAAGGAGAAGCTGTTTGAGGTGATGGCGGAGATCCGAAAGCTGTCCTTAAATGCACCGGTCCATACCGGTGATCTGATCGTAGAAAATATTTTAGGTCTTGGAAGCGATCTGATCGCGACGAAAAATGTAGAGAAACAGTAGTATAGAAGATTATTTGGAAGAGTCCGGTGGTTCTCTTAGGAGATGCGAAGGAAGCGACTGCTTTTTGGCAGAAATTCCTACGAATTTCTTAAAAGAGTGCAGCCGGACTCTTTGTCTGATTGAAAAGAATCTGAATCTGTGCTATGATACCTCCATATGGGTATGAAAGAATCTGCATAAAAAAGGAGGACTGTTACATGAAAAAGACATCTCTTGTCATCATGGCAGCAGGAATTGGAAGCCGTTTTGGCGGCGGGATCAAGCAGCTTGCCCCGGTTGGACCGAGCGGTGAGATCATTATGGACTATTCGATCCATGATGCCCTGGAAGCAGGATTTGATAAAATTATCTTTATTATAAGAAAAGATCTGGAAAAGGATTTCAAGGAGATCATCGGAAATCGTATCGAGAAGATCGCTCCGGTAGAGTACGCGTATCAGGAGATGGATGATCTCCCGGAGGGATTTTCTGTTCCGGAAGGAAGAAAGAAACCGTGGGGAACCGGTCAGGCGATCCTTGCGGCGAGAAATTTAATTAAGGAGCCGTTCCTTGTCATCAATGCAGATGACTATTATGGAAAAGAAGGTTTCAGGATCGTCCATGATTACATGGTAAATGAGATGGATGATACAAAGGACACCTTTGATATGTGTATGGCTGGATTTATCCTCTCCAACACCTTAAGCGAAAACGGACCTGTAACCCGAGGCGTGTGCACCGTAGATGATCACGGATATCTCTCCAAGGTCACAGAGACATATGATGTATATAAGGCGGGGGACGGTATGCACGCGGCAGACCACGATGGAAACCCGGTTACCGTAACGGAAGGGCAGCATGTTTCCATGAATATGTTCGGTCTCCCGGCCTCCTTCGTAAAAGAACTGGAAAAAGGATTCCCGGAATTCCTCTCCGGCGTGAAAGAGGGGGATCTGAAAGCGGAATACCTTCTCCCAGCGGTGATCGACAGCTGTATTCATAACGGAAAAGGTACAGTCCGCGTCCTTGAGACAAAGGATAAATGGTTTGGTGTGACCTACAAAGAGGACAAACCGGCTGTTGTAGCATCGATCCAGAAACTGGTAGATGCAGGTGTTTATCCCAAAAAGTTATTCTAAGATCACTGCATAAGTGTAGTTTGACCGGTCGGTGTATGACATACGCATAGTGAAGTAAAATGGTAGCTTTCCCGCTCTTTTTTGCATATGATAATCCTGTATAGGGATCAGCAAAGGAGCGGGAACGTTTTTATGGAGAAGATTCCATGGATGCTTTACCGAAGAGAAGATCGGATCAGGGAACCGGAGAGGAGCGGGAATGAATTCCGCTCAGAACTCGATTACTTAAGAGGACTTTACCCGGTTTCGGCAAAGAAAAGCCAGATTCTGGCAGAGGAGGCGTGTGATCTTCTGGAATATCCGGAAAGTCCTATGTATGACGAGTATCCGGATCGGGAATTCCTATATCGGGAGCTCTCAAAGGTGCGGGAACGCCACCCGGAGGAGACCGCGGGAGAAAAAGAAGAGCAGGACCTGTTACAGGTGATGCTTGTGAATGAAATATATCGGAGACGAATTTTAAAAAGGGCAGTGACAGATAGACAGAGTGAGGAAACAGGAAGATGAAGACCGCAAAGAAAATCATGATCCTGCTGCTTATTTTTGTTGCAGCAGGGATCGTTTACTTTATACATCCAGTCGGAAAAAAAGAAGAGCATGGGATCACAGAGTATACGGCGATGGAGAAGGCAAAATTTCCGGTACTCTATGCGTTGATGGGAGAACGGGAGATGGCACCGGTGTTCGGACAGACGGAAGAGCGCGGTGTGACCGCAGGCCGTGGCAGCCTGATCGTTCTTCCGGAAGATCGAAGACTGAAGATACGCTTCGATGGCACAGAAAAAATTCAGGGACTGCGATATGAGATCCGCAGCCTTAATACAGAAGATCTGATCGAGCGAACAAACGTCGAGTCTTTTGAGGCAGATGCCATGAGTGCGGAGCTTCCGATCCAGAATCTTCTGGATCAGGGGAAAGAATATCTGCTCGGTGTCTGTGCGGAGCTTTCTGACAGATCTGAAATCTGGTACTACATGCGGATCATAGAGCAGGATCAGGATCATGTAAATGGGATGCTGGCGCTTGCGGAGGAGTTCTCCTCCAAGACGTATAAGTACAGCGACGCCCAGAGCCTGACCATGTATATGGAGACATCCCCAGGTGCAAACAGCACATCTTTAGGAACTGTGACGCTGAAGGACACCTTTTCCCAGCTCACCTGGGGATCCCTGAACGTGGAGAGGTCCGGAGAGGCATACACAAAATTAAAGGAACTGTCCGGAAACCTTGCCAACGTGGAGATCACGTCCCATGTGACGGCGAAGAATGGTGAAAAGACGGAAACCTACGAGGTGACAGAAAATTTCACAATGAAATGGTCGTCCCAGAGGATCTACATGATGGATTATGAGAGGACCATGACAGAACTTTTCACCGGAGATTCAGATCTTTTCTCCGGGAAGAGGATCATCCTCGGAATCGGAGATGGAGACGGTGTCCATGCTGTAAAGAGCACAGGAGGCCAGTACACAGCGTTCGTGACAGACCGGGAGCTGTGGGCTTATGACAGCGGTGGAAATGTGGGAGCCAGAGTGTTTGCTTTCGGCGGAGCAGCATCCGGTGATATCCGGGATAATGTCCCGGAACATGGCGTTGAGATCCTTTCTGTGGATGAGGACGGCGGAATCGACTTTATTGTTTACGGAAGAATGAACCGTGGGATCCATGAGGGCAGTATGGGAATTTCCTACTATCATTATGCGATGGATCAGAATGCCTTGGAGGAGAAGTTCTTTATCCCGTCCACAGAAGGCTATGAGGAGCTGAAGAGTGATCTCTCCGTCCTCGCCCATCGTGGCACGAACGGAATCTTCTATTTTTATATGGATCATGGAATCTATGGGATCGATCTGAAGAGTCTGGAATATGTGGCGATCACATCTGGTCTTACGAAGGACCAGCTTGCGGTCAGTGCGGACCATTCCCGGGCAGCCTGGCAGGAGAACACGGGAATCTGGGATTCCCAGACGATCCAGATCATGGATCTCGACACCGGGGATAAGACCCAGCTCGGCGGTGAAGCAGGTTCCGTATCAAGAATTCTGGGATTTGTCGGAAATGACTGCATTTACGGAACCGGAGACAGCGGGGATTACCTGATGTCCAACGGTCGTGTGATGGGACTGTATTTAAAGAGTATCGATATCGTGGACCGTGAGATGAAATCCGTGATGCATTATGAGAAGCCGGGTTCCTGGATCCGTGAGGTGTCTGTGGATGACAGCCGGATCCATATGAAGACAGTGAACAGCAAGAACGGATTTTTCGGAACATATTCCGAGGATACGCTGGTCTGCAACGCGGAAGTCCTTTCGGGAAAAACCGACGATATCGGCTGGTATGCTTCGGATCAGAAAGGACAGGTTTTGTTTGTCCAGCTTGATCGGGATATTGAGACGGCGAAGAAAAAGATCCGTCAGGCGTCTCCCAAGCTGGCGGAGAATACCGGGACTGTAAAACCGGTGGTATCAGCGGCATGCAAAACAACGGAATTTTATGCCTATGGACGGGGGCGGTTTCTTGGACGATTCGTGGATTTTGCGGATGCGGCGGAAATTGCGTACAACCATATGGGATTTGTGACGGCAGGCCGTGACCGGACCATCTGGGTCCGTGGAAACAGGGCGAGCGCTTCCAATATCAGGGACATCTCATCGGCTTCCAGACTGATGGAGCGGTACCGGGATTCATTTGAATCAAACCAGATGATGGAGGATGGAACGTTCCTTCTCGATGCGTCCGGCAGCAGGATCGTGCAGGTGCTGTATTTTGTGGGACAGAATATTCCTGTACTGGCATACACCGGTGAGGGAACCTCTATGTATCTGACCGGCTATGACCAGACGCATGTCCGGGTGTACCATCCGGAGAGCGGTGCGACAGAAGTCCTGTCCATGGAAACGGCGAACCAGATGTTTGGTGCGGCGGGATGTGACTTTGTCTGCTGCATTCCTGCAGATTAAGCGGAAAGATCCATTCCGGACCTGCGGAACAATTACAAAAAACTTTACATTTTTCCAGGATATGTTATAATCATAACGAAAACAAGCTGGGACGAATGCGGGATAGCTTTGTCCTTTTTTAGATATATAGATAGAGGTGCGTAATGGAACAGTACATCATGAAGGGCGGAAATCCGCTTGTAGGAGAAGTAACTATAAGCGGCGCAAAAAATGCGGCTCTGGGAATTTTAGCAGCGGCAATCATGACCGATGATGACGTTGTGATCGATAATCTCCCGGATGTCAGCGATATCAATGCTCTTTTAGAGGCAATCAGCCATCTTGGAGCGAAGGTTGAGCGTATTGACCGCCATACTGTAAAGATCAATGCGGAAAATATCCACGCGGTGACCGTGGAAGATGAGCATATGAGAAAAATCCGCGCGTCATATTATTTTATCGGCGCGCTTCTTGGAAAATATAAGAGTGCGGAGGTTCCGCTTCCCGGCGGGTGTACGATCGGAAGCCGTCCGATCGACCAGCACTTAAAGGGATTCCGTGCACTGGGATCTGATGTAAAGATCGTCCGCGGTGCAGTTGTGGCCCACGCGATCGATCTTGTGGCAAGCCATATCTATCTTGATGTGGTTTCTGTCGGCGCTACCATCAATATCATGATGGCTGCAACGATGGCGGAAGGTGAGACGATCCTTGAGAATGTGGCAAAAGAGCCGCACGTCGTTGATGTTGCAAACTTCTTAAACAGTATGGGCGCAAACATTAAAGGCGCAGGTACGGATGTGATCCGTATCAAAGGTGTAAGACGTCTTCACGGAACAAACTATTCGATCATCCCGGATCAGATCGAGGCCGGAACATTCATGTGTGCCGCAGCGATCACCCGCGGTGATATTACCGTAAAAAATGTGATCCCGAAGCATCTGGAGGCGATCTCCGCAAAGCTCACCGAGATGGGCTGTGAGGTTGTTGAGTTTGATGAGGAGATCCGCGTAGTCGGAAAACCGAGACAGCGTCACATGAACTTTAAGACACTCCCGTATCCGGGATTTCCGACCGATATGCAGCCTCAGATGACGGTGGCTCTTGCTCTGGCAGATGGAACGAGTGTTGTGACGGAGAGTATCTTTGAAAATCGCTTCAAATACGTGGATGAACTTTCCCGCATGGGCGCGAATATCAAGGTGGAAGGCAGTGTCGCAATTGTTGACGGTGTCGGAAGCTTCACAGGAGCTCAGGTCGTTGCACCGGATCTTCGCGCAGGCGCGGCTCTTGTGCTTGCAGGCCTTGCAGCAGAAGGATACACGACTGTGGATGAGATCGGCTATGTTGAGCGCGGCTACGAGAATTTTGAAGAGAAACTCCGCTCTCTCGGTGCTGTGATCGAGCGCGTGGATTCCGAGAAGGAAGCGCAGAAATTTAGACTGAGAGTTGGCTGATGAGAATTTTAAAAGCCCGAAGGTTCTGGTATACCGGGAAATTTTCCCGATTTCTCAGGATTTTCGGGCTTTTTTGCGATTGCCGCTTGACATTCCCGTATGAATCGTATAAGATACAGTCCGTGGGTCATTTTTTGGGTGGCTCACAGTACAATAAACTTAAAAAAGTTCGCAATATCCCTTATTCAGAGTGATGGAGGTACATAGGACCGGTGAAGTCACGGCAACCCCTGTTAATCGCAGACGCGAGAGGGCAGGAAGGTGCCAACCTGAGCGAGTAAATCGAGCAATAAGAGGATTTGACCACGTAAACCAGTCAAGTCCGCTTAGCATGAGCGGACTTTTGTTTTGCCGTAACTGCGGGGAGCAGGTGCGGCCTTCCTACAACTTGAAAGGAGCTACAATGGAAAAAAGATTATTTACTTCTGAGTCCGTAACTGAAGGACATCCGGACAAAATGTGCGACGCGATCTCCGACGCGATCCTCGACGCGTTAATGGAACAGGATCCGATGAGCCGTGTTGCATGTGAGACATGCACAACAACAGGTCTTGTTATGGTAATGGGCGAGATCACAACAAAGGCATATGTGGATATCCAGAAGATCGTCCGCGAGACCGTCCGTGAGATCGGCTATGACCGCGCAAAATATGGTTTCGATTGTGATACCTGCGGAGTTCTCACTGCAATTGACGAGCAGTCCAGTGATATCGCCATGGGTGTTGACAAGGCACTTGAGGCAAAAGAAAACAACATGACAGACGATGAGCTGGATGCGATCGGCGCCGGTGATCAGGGTATGATGTTCGGTTTCGCTACAAACGAGACACCGGAGTACATGCCGTATCCGATCGCTCTTGCGCATAAGCTTGCAAGACGTCTCACCGAGGTCAGAAAGAACGGAACTCTTCCGTATCTGAGACCGGACGGAAAGACTCAGGTTACAGTTGAGTACGATGAGAACGGAAAGCCGTTCCGCCTTGACGCAGTCGTTCTCTCCACACAGCATGATGAGAATGTGACTCAGGAGCAGATCCATGAGGACATTAAGAAATATGTATTTGATGAGATCCTTCCGCAGGAGATGGTAGATGCAGATACAAAGTTCTTCATCAACCCGACCGGACGCTTCGTAATCGGCGGACCGCACGGAGACAGCGGACTGACCGGAAGAAAGATCATCGTTGACACCTACGGCGGATATGCCCGTCACGGCGGCGGAGCTTTCTCAGGAAAGGACTGCACAAAGGTAGACCGTTCCGCAGCATACGCAGCGCGTTACGTTGCAAAGAACATAGTAGCGGCAGGCCTTGCTGACCAGTGTGAGATCC
Organism: Clostridium sp. AM30-24; assembly: GCF_003480435.1. GTDB lineage: Bacteria > Bacillota > Clostridia > Lachnospirales > Lachnospiraceae > Pilosibacter. The sequence continues at coordinate 63,328 of NZ_QUJB01000010.1, forward strand.
AGCTCTCCTACGCGATTGGTGTGGCTCATCCGACCTCCATCATGGTTGAGACAGAGGGAACCGGAAAGGTATCCGATGAGAAATTAGTTGAGATCATCCGCGAGAACTTTGATCTTCGTCCGGCAGGAATCATCAAGATGCTTGATCTCCGCCGTCCGATCTACAAGCAGACCGCAGCATACGGCCACTTCGGAAGAACGGATATTGATCTTCCGTGGGAGAAGCTTGACAAGGTTGAAGCTTTAAAGAAATATCTGTAATAGAGAAAAAGAATAGAACGATCATGGATGTGCAGGGAACAGAAATGATCGAAAAGCTGCGGCGCAGTTTCCGGAAAAGTCAGGAAACTGCGCCGTTTTTTACCGGACGGCACATCTGTGCGAAGCTGCGGGTGGTTTTACGTGACTGCGCAGGACACCCGGATGTTCCAGGACACATTTTAGAATACTTTTATAAATTACACACAAGAGTTGTGTTATACTTATCATATGCTGTTGTGATCAGAAGATTTTTTGACCACTCAGCTCAGACTGACGGACGAAAAATAAGAAGGGAGCGCGCAGCCGCTCATGAAAATACGTACAAAATTACTTATCACATTTCTGACGATCACGGTAGTACCGATCTTTTTGATCTATATCTCGATTTTAGGACTCAGTTCCTATCAGAACCGGGTATTCCGGGAGACCTATGACGTTGGTCAGGTGGATCTCTCCGCGGGTGCGTCAATCCGGGTATTCAGCCATCTTACTGAGAGCATTCAGAAGGAGATCGAAGAAAAGATAGCGAAGAATCCGGAGATTTTTACGGACCAGTCGTATCTGGGCGACTTGAACGTCCGGATGACTGAAAAACACTCCTTTCTGATGGTGATGAAAAACGGAAAACTGATTTATATAGGAAACGACGAGGCAGCATCGAGTCTGGAGAGAGAGATATCGGACTATGCGGAGATCAATGACTCTGATTCCTGGAGCAATTATCTGGATAAAAATACGGAACATCTGATCAAACAGAGAGAATTTGATCTGGCAGATGGGAGCCGGATCGCGGTCTACCTTGTGACAAACGTTGTGGACGTGATCCCGGAGGTAAAATCCCTGATCACAGAGATGTTTTTCAGCAGTGTGCTGATCCTTTTTATCACAGGCGGTATGTTGACGGCCTGGGTCTACCGGTCGATCTTATGGCCGATCGGAAAACTTCAGGAGGCAACGAAGCAGATCCGCGACGGAAATCTGGACTTCACTCTCGATGTGGAGGATGATGATGAAATCGGACAGCTCTGCCAGAACTTCGAGGAGATGAGGATCCGTCTGAAAGAATCGACGGAAGAAAAGATCCAGTATGATAAGGAAAGTAAGGAATTGATCAGCAACATTTCCCATGACTTAAAGACTCCGATCACAGCCATCAAGGGTTATGCGGAAGGTCTCATGGAAGGCGTTGCGTCCTCGCCGGAGAAACGGGATAAATATATCCGTACCATCTACAATAAGGCGAACGATATGGACCGCCTGATCAATGAGCTGACTTTCTACTCAAAAATCGATACGAACAAGATTCCGTACACCTTCTCAAAGATCAACGTGGCAAACTACTTCCGCGACTGCGTGGAGGAAGTCGGTCTGGAACTGGAAGCACGGGGAATCGAGCTTGGCTATTTTAACTTTGTGGATGAGGACGTGATGGTGATTGCCGATGCGGAGCAGATGAAGCGCGTCATCAACAATATCATTGGAAATTCCTTAAAGTACATGGATAAAAAGAATGGAATCATCAATATCCGGATTCTGGATGTGGGCGATTTTGTCCAGGTGGAGATCGAGGACAACGGAAAAGGGATCGGTCAGAAAGAACTTCCGTATATCTTCGACCGATTCTATCGGACGGATTCCTCGCGAAACTCCAGCAAGGGAGGAAGCGGAATCGGCCTTTCTATCGTAAAAAAGATTATCGAGGATCATGGCGGAAAGATCTGGGCTACCAGCAAACTGGGGATCGGAACGGAGATTCACTTTGTACTCAGAAAGATCTCGGGGGATGCGCAGCAGTAGGGTGAGAGATATTAGCGAAGCGCCGGATGTGCGGATGAAACAGAAGAGAATACAATACGGGTCGTAATACTTAAGACCCATAACAGGAGGAACTGAATATGAGCAAAATTCTGATCGTAGAAGATGAGGAGAGTATTGCGGAACTCGAAAAGGACTATCTGGAACTGTCCGGCTTCGAGGTTGAGATAGAAAATGACGGAGAGGCCGGATTGAAACGGGCGATCTCGGAGGAGTTTGATCTCTTTATTCTGGATCTCATGCTGCCGGGGGTAGATGGATTCGAGATATGCAAAAAAATCCGGGAGACAAAGAACACCCCGATCATCATGATCTCCGCAAAGAAGGATGATATCGATAAGATTCGCGGTCTTGGTCTCGGCGCCGATGATTACATTACAAAGCCGTTCAGCCCGAGTGAGATGGTGGCGAGAGTGAAAGCACATCTTTCCCGTTATGAGAGACTGATCGGAAGCGGAACTCCGGCGAATGATATTATCGAGATCCGCGGCTTAAAGATCGATAAGACCGCCCGCCGTGTCTATGTAAACGGAGAGGAAAAGAACTTTACGACGAAGGAATTTGACCTTCTGGCATTTCTGGCCCAGAACCCGAACCATGTTTTTACGAAGGAAGAACTGTTCTCCAAGATCTGGGATATGGAATCCATCGGTGATATCGCTACAGTTACGGTGCACATTAAGAAGATCCGAGAAAAAATTGAGATGAATACCGCGAAGCCGCAGTATATCGAGACAATCTGGGGCGTCGGCTACCGGTTTAAGGTATAAGGCGGGGAGAGCGGAAGATGGATAGAAAAAAACTTTTAAAGGAGACAGAACTTTTCGTTCTGGATATGGATGGAACCTTTTATCTGGATACGCAGATTCTGGACGGTTCTCTGGATTTTTTAAGACAGGTGGAACGTCTCGGAAAGAGGTACGTATTTTTTACAAATAACTCCTCGAAATCACCGAAGACTTATATCGATAAGCTTGCAAATATGGACTGCTATATCCAAAGAGATCAGATCATTACCTCCGGTGATGTAATGATCGAATATCTGAAGGAATACTATCCGGGAAAAACGGTTTATTTAGTGGGGACGCCGGATCTGGAAGAAAATTTCAGGGAGAATGGGATCCTGCTCACAAAGGCTATGCCGGATGTTGTGGTCATCGGGTTTGATCTGACCCTGACATACGAAAAGCTGGAGCGGGCATGCACGTATATCCGGAACGGATCGGTGTTCCTTGCGACGCATCTGGATATCAACTGTCCGACAAGGGACGGCTTTATCCCGGACTGTGGGGCTATGTGTGCAGCAATCTCATTATCTACAGGAAAACAGCCGAAGTACGTGGGAAAACCGTTTAAGGAGACTGTTGACATGGTCCTGACGCTCACGGGAAGCAAGCGGGAAAAGATCTCCTTTGTGGGCGACCGGCTTTACACGGATGTGAAGACCGGTGTGGCAAATGGAGCCCACGGAATCCTTGTGCTCTCCGGGGAGACGAAGCCCGAGGATCTGGAGAATGCGGAAACGGTGCCGGATGCTGTATTTACAGGATTAAAAGAGATGGCGGAGATCATGGCTGAGATGCCGGGGAAATAGAAGACCAGCGGTAACTGTGAAGATAGTGAACAGTTACGGCCGGGATAAGAATAAGGGCGCATTCTTTTCTACCATTGGCAGGTGGGCATACATGATCGTTTGCGCTTGACATTTAGGCGATATAAGGTTAAACTTGAATTATGTGAATTTTCTGCAAAATTAAATAAAATGCGGGAAAATAGGATGGTTCCGGTGGGATGTGAAGAATAACAAAGGTCCGGAGCTGAAAATTAAGACAAAGGAAGATACTGCCTATGAAGTACAAAGTAAGATTTGCCGCCTTTTTCACTGCCATGGTCGTATTCAATCTGGCAGCCAACTTTGCTCATCCAGTCACACCGACGGTGATCCAGGAACTGAATCTCCACGACTATATGTTTGGAGTGGCCTTAGCGGTTATGCTGGTCACAAACTTCCTTCTATCGCCGTTCTGGGGAAAGATCAATAACTATATTTCCTCAAGGCTTTCCTTATTGATCTGCTGTCTGGGATACGGCGTGGCCCAGATATGGTTCGCTTACGCGACGACGGAGCTCATGATCATCCTTGCGAGAATGTTCGCAGGACTCTTTACCGGCGGTATTTTTGTAAGCTTCCTGACTTATATCGTAAATAAATCAAATCCGGAAGATCAGGGTAAATACCTGACCTACAGCGCGACGATTAAGAGCGTGGCCAGCGCGTTCGGCTACATGATCGGCGGATTCTTAGGCGAGTTCTCCGTGCGTCTGGCGTTCTTAGTCCAGGCGGGAACCCTGCTTGCGGTTGCAGCTGCATTCTTTTTTATCTGTGAACCGGACAGTACCGCAAACCTGAAGGATATTCCGGCAAAGCAGCTTATGAAAGAGGCAAACCCGTTCCAGGCATTTATCGACAGTAAAGATTTCATGTGCATGGCTTTTGTGTTCCTGTTTGCAATCAACATCTTCATCAACTTCGGAAATACAGGTTTCGATCAGGCCTTTAACTATTACTTAAAAGCCCAGCTTGGTCTGACTTCATCGTACAACGGAATCATTAAGGCTGGTGTCGGTTTTGTATCCTTTATCGCCAATATGAGCCTCTGCATCTGGATCATTAAGAGGACGAATGTTAAAAAATCCATGGTAGTCCTCACGACATTCTGCGCGCTGGCGTCCATCGGAACTCTGATCTCTGTGAATATCGGGATCTTTATCCTGTTTAGTATCCTCGTATACGCAGGTTACTCTGTCAGCGTCCCGGTTCTCCAGAACATGGTGGCAAATCAGGCGACACCGGAACAGAAAAACCTCGTGATGGGATTCTTCAATGCGACTCAGTCTCTGGGAAGTATCGCAGGTTCCCTGACAGCAGGATTTATCTACTCCGTAAACGCAAAGCTTCCGTTTGCATGTACTTTCGTAATCTACGCGGTAGGTGTTGCAGCTGCATTCGGATATCTGTGTTACCGCAAAAAAGAAATATAGAACAATTCCCCGGAAGAGCAGCGGCAGTAAAAATGCCATGTATTCCGGGGATTTTTGTTTCCTCAGATGCTTTTACTTGACATTTTCTTTCCTATGTTATAAGATATTTTACATTTGCACCCTGTGCGGCTTGAAATATAAGGGAGCCGTCGGCATTGTATATAGAATTCTGTGACCGGTATGGAGATCCGGAAAGCCGGATGCGTCGTTATATAAAGTAAGGAAGAAATATCCGAGGCATGGAATCGTTATGCAGACAACATAGAAAGGATATTGAATGGAAACAATCAGATTTGACGAACTTAATTTAGATCCGCGGATTCTCCGCGCAGTTACAGATATGGGATTTGAGGCAGCATCTCCGATCCAGGCGCAGGCGATCCCGGTTGAGATGGAAGGCCATGACATGATCGGTCAGGCTCAGACAGGAACCGGTAAGACTGCAGCCTTCGGAATCCCGCTTCTCATGAAGATGGACCCGGAAAACAGAAAGACACAGGCGATGATCCTGTGTCCGACAAGAGAGCTTGCGATCCAGGTAGCGGAAGAGCTTCGCCGCCTTGCGAAATACATGTCCGGAATCAAGATCCTCCCGGTCTACGGCGGCCAGGAGATCGTAAAGCAGATCCGCTCCTTAAAGGGCGGTGTCCAGATCATCGTCGGAACACCGGGACGTGTGATGGATCACATGAGAAGAAAGACGATCCGCACCGACGCGATCCACACAGTGGTTCTCGATGAGGCGGATGAGATGTTAAATATGGGATTCCTCGAGGACATGGAGACGATCCTCGGCGAGCTTCCGGAGGAGCGCCAGACCGTAATGTTCTCCGCGACAATGCCCCATGCGATCGCCCAGATTGCCCAGAAGTTCCAGAAAGACCCGAAGATGGTTCAGGTCGTAAAGAAAGAATTGACAGTTCCGAAGGTGACCCAGTATTATTATGAAGTAAAACCGAGAAATAAAGTGGAAGTTATGTGCCGTCTGCTGGATCTCTATTCCCCGAAGCTCTCCGTTGCGTTCTGCAACACGAAAAAGCAGGTGGATGAGCTGGTGCAGGCACTCCAGGGTCGCGGATACTTTGCGGAAGGTCTTCACGGAGACTTAAAGCAGGAGCAGCGTGACCGTGTGATGGGCAGCTTCCGCAACGGCGCGACGGAGATCCTGGTTGCCACAGACGTTGCGGCGAGAGGAATCGATGTTGACGACGTGGAGGCTGTATTCAACTACGATATTCCGCAGGATGATGAGTATTATGTACATCGTATCGGACGTACCGGCCGTGCCGGAAGAGAGGGACGTGCCTTCAGCCTCGCGGTGGGAAGCGAAGTATATAAGCTCCGGGATATCCAGAGATTCTGTAAGACAAAGATCGTTCCGCAGCCGATCCCATCCTTGGATGATGTGACTGCGATCAAGGCGGAGAAGATCTTAGATGACGTGCAGCAGCATATCGGTGAGGACAGCAGCTTAGAGCGCATGACAGACATCATTGAGAAACGACTGTTAGCTGAGGATTACACTTCCTTAGAGCTTGCGGCAGCGTTTTTAAAGATGGCGATGGGTGATGATTACGAGGATATTGCGGATGAGGGAAGACCGCTTCGCGACCTTGATGATCTTGAGCGCCGCGGCGGCAGAAATGACCGTGGAAGAAATGGGCGCAGACGCGGGAGAGGTGATGACGAGGAGTATATGGACAGAAAGAATGCCAGAGGCGGCATGACGAGACTGTTCATCAACCTTGGAAAGAATCAGAACGTGAAGCCAGGCGATATCTTAGGCGCGATTGCCGGCGAGTCCGGAATCCCGGGCCGTCTTGTGGGCAGCATCGACATGTATGATAAGTACACCTTTGTAGAAGTTCCGAAGGATCAGGCTGATATCGTTATGGATGCGATGAACCATGTAAAGATCAAAGGTAAGAGCGTTCATGTTGAGAAGGCGAACCGGAGATAAGAAAACAAAGCAAGACCCCCGAAGTGTGCAGACTTCGGGGGTCTTTGACTATTATTTATTCTCAATATCCATGATCATATCAACACGTCTCTGATGGCGTCCGCCCTCGAAGCTTGCGCCAAGCCATTCGTCGACGATCATCTTTGCAAGTTCGCTTCCAACGACGCGTGCACCAAACGCGAGGATGTTGGAGTTGTTGTGCATTCTGGAAAGCTTTGCTGTGTACGGCTCGCTGCAGACACATGCGCGGATGCCTTTTACCTTGTTTGCTGCAAGGGAGATACCGACACCTGTTCCGCAGATAGCGATTCCGAGATCTGCTTCGCCGTCAGCAACTGCACGGCCAACCTTTTCGCCGTATACCGGGTAGTCACAGCTCTCTGTGGAATCAGTTCCGAGGTTTAATACCTCATAGCCTTTGCTCTCAAGATGTTCTTTGATGATGTTCTTCAGCTCTACTGCAGAATGGTCGTTTGCGATTGCGATTTTCATTTCTTTCTTCTCCTATAATTGTGATAGTGTGACTGGAAATTACTTTGCCAGTTTATAATATTTTGAATCCGTCCAGAAAACTGTCCGGCTTCATGCGAATATTTAATTATCGCCGTCATCCGCATTCTCAACCTGAAAGAATATCTGGATCAGGTCGAGTCTGGATGTCATGGACACTAAGAGCATGTCCATAGCGGTGATAGCGGCCATGGATTCCACCACAACGACAGCTCTCGGAACAACCACCGGGTCGTGGCGCCCGTGAATCACGAGATCGATATTCTCGCCGTCCTTTGTGACGGTCTCCTGGGACTTTGCGATAGACGGGGTCGGTTTGAAGGCAGCCCGGAATACCACATCACTTCCGTCGCTGATTCCGCCGAGAACACCGCCTGCATGGTTCGTCTCCTTGACGATTTTGTCTCCGTCCATGCGGAACTCGTCGTTGTTGTCGGATCCGCAGGCCTTTGTGGCAGCAAAACCGTCCCCGATCTCAAAGCCTTTGACAGCTCCGATGGAGAGGATCGCTTTCGCAAGGTTTGCGTCCAGTTTCTCGAATACCGGCTCGCCGAGACCTACCGGAAGGCCGGAGATCACGCACTCAACGACACCGCCAACGGAGTCGCACTCAGCAATTTTCTGATCGAGATAGATTTCCGCTGCCTTTGCGGCCTCGGCATCCGGAAGACAGAAACGGTTATTCCGGATCTCAGAAAGGTCCATGCGCTCCGGGGAGACCTCCACCGGTCCGATGGATTTCGCATATGCGGTCACGGAGATGTTTAATTTTTTTAAGAATTTCTCTGCGATAGCACCTGCCGCAACACGGCCGATGGTCTCTCTGGCGGAGGAACGTCCGCCTCCACGGTAATCGCGGAAGCCGTATTTTTCTTCAAATGTATAGTCTGCATGTCCCGGGCGGAAACAGGAGGCGATATTGGAATAGTCTTTTGAACGCTGGTCCGTATTCCGGACGATCATGGAGATCGGTGTTCCGGTAGTCTTTCCCTCGAAGACACCGGAAAGGATCTCGACCTCATCGCCTTCTTTTCTCTGGGTCGTAAAGCGGCTCTGACCGGGTTTTCTGCGGTCTAAGAGCTTCTGGATATCGGACTCATCTAAGGGAAGACCCGCCGGGCAGCCGTCAACGACAACACCGATGGCCTTTCCGTGGGATTCCCCCCAGGTCGTAACTTTAAATATCGTACCAATGGTAGAACCTGCTGCCATGTTGTATTATTCTCCAATCTTTACAATTTCACAGCAGTTCGGCTCGTTGACCTCGATGCTGCGGTCACTCATAACGAGAAGCCCTTTTTCGTAGTTGATCTTGAAGAAGGAAATACTTCCGTCGTGGTTGATGGACGCGAGATGCTGTCCATCAGGGAAGATCGCGATGTCCTTCGGATAGTCACCGCTGATCGGGAGACAGAAGCGCATGGTCAGCATACCGGTCTCGTCATCGCGGTCGTACATGGAAACGGTATTGTCTCCGGCATTGCTGCAGAATAAATGCTTCCCATCCGGGGATAAGTGCATTGCGCAGGCTGCTGTCAGCTGGTTCGGCGCAGTTCCTGTTGAGGAGATCGTCTGGATCTTTTCAACGATCGGAACACGTTCCCCCTCCTTATAAGAAAAAACATCAATGGTATTTTTCAACTCGTACAGAACATAGAAGAAGCGTCCATCGGAGCTGAACATAAAGTATTTCGGAGCGGATTCCAGCTCACAGCGGATCGTATCCACGAGGGTGATCTTTCCGTCCTTGTGATCGAAGCGGTAAACCTTGATCTGGTCGATCCCGAGATCAGCTACCATTAAGAAACGCTCGTCCGGAGTCAGACGGCTGCAGCTCACATGCGGACGGAAGCTGCGCTCCGCAACGGATCCGAGACCCTTATGGAAAACGCCGTCGGCGATCTGGCCTACGGAACCGTCCTTATTTAAATTAAGAACGGTGATCTTTCCGTCATGGAAACCGGAGATAAAGATATAGTCATCGTTTTTGCTCGTAGAGAGATGGCATCCGCGCATGCCCCTGATATTCGCACTGTTTAATCGGGCGAGACTTCCATTTGGAAGAATGCGGAATGCGACTACGCCCTCGTCTGCGATCGAGTAGAGGATCTGTCCGTTCTGGGATGCTTTCAGATAGGAAGAATTGTCTACTTCAACTTCGCAGCGGTAGATGAATTTTCCTGCTTCAACATCCACATCATATACGGTGATTCCTTTTGCCTTTCCTGTGTAGGAATAAGAACCCACATAGGCCATGTATTTTCCTGTCATAGGTAATTTCCCCTTTACTTTCGATTCTCCGAAAAACGGATCGTCTGGTGCTTTTCGGAATTTCATAGATACGCTCATTCTATCATAATCTGTTCCGTTTGTTAATCGAAATCTGAAAATCTCCGGGAATCCGATGAAAGAAGACCGGAATCCGGAACTTTATTTAAAAACGGGGGATGAAATCTATTGACAGAACAGGGAAATCATGAGTAAATATACAAGATGAATTTTTGTCGTACAGTCATTTTTAGTGCTGTTCTGCGTCGAAAGGCGGCAGGATGTTTGAATATTTTTACATTCAGGAGGAAAAAAGAATGGAGCATCCGCTCATTGATTTGTCCCATATTTGGAAGAGCTATGATGGGGATCTGATCCTTGATGATCTGAGCCTTTCTGTAAAGGAAAATTCCTTTGTGACACTGCTTGGTCCGAGCGGCTGTGGAAAGACCACAACTTTAAGAATCATCGGAGGTTTCGAAAAACCTGACAAAGGCCAGGTGATCTTTGACGGCGAAGATATCACAAACACACCGCCGAATAAACGCCAGTTGAATACAGTTTTCCAGAAGTACGCCCTGTTCACCCACATGAGTATTGCGGAGAATATCGCGTTCGGTCTGAAGATCAAAGGCAAATCGAAGAGCTATATTGATGATAAGATCAAATATGCGCTGAAGCTCGTAAATCTGGACGGTTTTGAGAACCGCAGCGTGGATTCCCTGAGCGGCGGACAGCAGCAGAGGATCGCCATTGCCCGTGCCATTGTAAACGAGCCGAAGCTCCTGCTTTTGGATGAACCTCTCGGTGCCCTCGACTTAAAACTCCGTCAGGACATGCAGTACGAGCTGATCCGTCTGAAAAATGAACTCGGAATTACCTTTATTTATGTCACCCATGATCAGGAAGAGGCGCTGACGATGTCTGACACCATCGTCGTTATGAACCAGGGCTATATCCAGCAGATGGGAACCCCGGAGCAGATATACAATGAGCCGGAGAACGCCTTCGTCGCGGACTTTATCGGCGAAAGCAATATCGTGGGCGGTACGATGATCCACGACGAGCTGGTTGAGATCTTCGGTGCGAAGTTTGCCTGCGTGGATAAGGGATTCGGAAACAACAGACCTGTGGACGTCGTGATCCGCCCGGAGGACATCGACCTTGTGAAGCCGGAGGACGGCACACTCCAGGGCGTTGTCACGCACCTGATCTTCAAGGGCGTTCACTATGAGATGGAAGTTACGACCCCGGACGGCTACGAGTGGCTGGTTCACAGCACGGACATGTTCCCAGTTGGACAGAAGGTCGGCATTCATGTGGATCCCTTCGATATCCAGATCATGAACAAGCCGGAATCTGAGGACGAGGAGGCCGTGGGAGTCAATGAATAGAAAAGCATCCAGGTTTCTGGCGTATCCTTATATCATATGGATGGCGGGATTTACGGTGATCCCGCTGCTTATGGTATTTTACTACGGACTGACTGACCGCAGCGGAGCGTTCACTCTGGCCAATATTCTGGCGATCGGTTTCTCAGAGCATCTGAAGGCGCTCTTGCTCTCTCTAATGCTTGCTGGAGTCAGTACCGTGATCTGTCTCGTTCTGGCATACCCGCTGGCGTTGATCTTAAGAAAGCGCCATATCGGAAAAGGCAGTTTTGTGGTATTCATCTTCATTCTTCCGATGTGGATGAATTTTCTCTTAAGGACCATGGCATGGCAGACACTCCTTGAGAAAAATGGCGTGATCAACACCTTCCTCACGATCCTGCATCTGCCAAATATCGCGATCATCAACACCCCGGCGGCCATTATCCTCGGCATGGTCTACAATTTCCTGCCGTTTATGGTTTTGCCGATCTACAATACGTTGGCGAAGATCGATGACAACGTGATCAACGCGGCGAGAGATCTTGGGGCGGACAACTACCAGACACTCACGAAGATCCTGCTTCCGTTAAGTGTTCCGGGAATCGTCAGCGGGGTCACGATGGTATTCGTTCCGGCGCTCACCACCTTTGTGATCTCAAACCTCTTAGGCGGCAGCAAGATCCTGCTGATCGGCAACGTCATTGAGCAGGAGTTCACAAAGGGAAGCAACTGGAACCTCGGTGCAGGACTTTCTATCGTGCTCATGATCTTTATCCTTCTCAGCATGACTATGATTGCAAAATATGATAAGGATGGGGAGGGTTCAGCGTTCTGATGAAGACTGTAAAAGAAAAACTGAAGAAATTTTTTGAAGATTTTTATCTGGTGCTGGTGCTGATCTTCCTGTATGCACCGATCCTCGTCATGATGGTCCTGTCCTTCAACAGCTCGAAATCGAGATCCCAGTGGGGCGGGTTCACCTTAAAATGGTACACACAGATGTTTGAGAGCGCCACGATCATGGATGCCCTCTATAATACGTTACTGATCGCGTTCCTGTCGGCGCTGATCGCAACGATCCTCGGAACAGCGGCGGCGATCGGACTCTCCGCGATGAAGAAGCTGCCGCGGACGATCTGCATGGGACTCAACAATATTCCAATGTTAAACTCCGATATCGTGACAGGTATCTCCCTGATGCTGATGTTCATCGCTTTCGGAATCTCACTGGGATTCAAGACGATCCTGTTCGCCCACATCACCTTCAATGTGCCATATGTGATGCTGAGCGTCATGCCGAAGCTTAAGCAGACGAGCCGTAACACCTATGAGGCGGCTCTGGATCTGGGAGCGGGACCATTACAGGCTTTTTTTAAGGTGGTGTTCCCGGATATTCTTCCTGGCGTATTGTCGGGTTTCCTGATGGCGTTTACAATGTCGCTGGATGATTTTATCATCACCCACTTTACGAGAGGTGCCGGGATCAATACACTGTCTACCCTGATCTACAGTGAGGTGCGCCGCGGTATCAAGCCGTCTATGTATGCCCTGTCCACAGTGATCTTCGTGACGATCCTTGCTCTGCTTCTCATCACAAACTTTGCCCCGGCGAAGCCGCAGACGAAGGCGGGAGCGGGAAGCTTTGGGCAGAACGCAGTGCCGGATAACGGAAAGAAACCGTTGTGGACCGGAAAGACAGCCATTGTGCTGGCGTCCTTTCTGATCGTGGGAAGTGTCTGCTATACGAGCTATCTCCACTTTACGGCATCCCACTCCGACGAGCTTTACGTCTATAACTGGGGCGAGTACATCGACGAGAGCGTCATTGACGAGTTTGAGGCGGAGACAGGGATCCATGTGACATACGACCTTTTTGAGACGAACGAAGAGATGTATCCGGTCATTGAGGCCGGCGCGGTCAATTATGACGCGGTATGTCCATCAGATTACATGATCCAGAAGATGGTGGAGAACGGACTTCTCGCTGAGATCAATTTTGAAAATGTACCGAATATCAGGAATATCGATCCTGTCTACCTTGAAAAGTCAAGGGCATTTGATCCGGAAAACCGTTATTCGGTTCCGTATACCTGGGGAACAGTAGGAATTATCTACAACACCAAGAAGCTGGAGAAGCTTGGAGTTCCGGCCCCTACAAAATGGTCGGATCTCTGGGACGAGCGCTTAAAGGGCGAGATCCTGATGCAGGACAGTGTCCGTGACGCGTTTATGGTAGCGTTAAAAGCACTCGGATATTCCATGAATACCACAGATAAGGGAGAGCTGGAAGAGGCGAAGAAGCTTCTTTTGGCGCAGAAACCGCTCGTTCAGGCGTATGTTGTGGATCAGGTCCGCGACAAGATGTTAAACGGTGAGGCGGCGGTCGGCGTGATCTACTCCGGCGAGCTGTTATACCTTCAGGAAGAAGCAGAGACACTGGATCTTGACTACGATCTTGAGTATGTGATCCCGGAAGAGGGAACAAATATCTGGATCGATTCCTGGGTGATCCCGGATAACGCGAAGAATAAAGAGAACGCAGAGAAGTGGATCGACTTCCTCTGCCGTCCGGATATCGCGGTGAAGAATTTCGAGTACATTACCTATGCGACACCGAATCAGGCGGCTTTTGATATCCTGGATCCGGAATATCAGGAAAACAAGGCGGTATTCCCAGATACGGATAAGCTTAAGAATTCCGAGGTATACAGTTACCTCGGAACCGAGGCAGATGATCTGTACAACGCGCTGTGGAAGGAAGTTAAGTCGCAGTAAATAGAATATTAGAAAATAGAAATATCCCTGCGGGTGCGTGAAATGCGTACTTGCGGGGATATTCTTTACACAAAAATCCCCCGCACAGGCGGCCTGATTGCTGCCCATGCGGGGAAAAAGTACATTTAAGATTATAATTCAGTCTTCACAAAGATATCATAGATCGCCCGGATCGCCGGCTCAAAATCATCGTTTGTGACACCAATGATAATATTTAATTCACTGGATCCCTGATCAATCATCTTTACATTGATTTTTGCGTGTGCGAGGGCCGCGAAGATCCTTGCGGCAGTTCCGCGCATCGCCTTCATGCCGCGGCCTACGACTGCGATCACGGCGAGGTCAGACTCTAAGGTTACAACGTCCGGATGAACCGCGCGCTGGATTCCGGAGAGAACAGCCTGTTCTTTTTCCTGAAACTCGTCCTGATGAACGAGGACAGACATGGTATCGATTCCGGACGGCATATGCTCGAAGGAGATGCCGTTTTTCTCGAATACCTCAAGAACTTTTCTTCCGAACCCAACCTCGGAGTTCATCATCGCTTTATCGATGTTCATGGCACAGAAGCCCTTCTTTCCGGCAACTCCTGTGATGGTGTAACGCGGGCGCTTGCTGGTATTCTCGACGATCATGGTACCCGGATCTTCCGGACGGTTCGTGTTGCGGATATTGATCGGGATCCCTTCTTTTCTCACCGGGAAGATCGCGTCCTCGTGAAGAACGCTTGCGCCCATGTAGGAGAGCTCGCGAAGTTCTGTGTAGGTGATGGTCTCGATCGGAGCCGGATTCTCAACGATCCGCGGGTCGGCTACAAGGAAACCGGAAACATCGGTCCAGTTCTCGTAGAGGTCTGCCTGGATCGCGCGGGCTACGATGGAACCTGTGATATCGGAACCACCGCGGGAGAAGGTATGGATCGTTCCGTCCGGCTTAGCGCCGTAGAATCCCGGGATAACTGCCTGCTTTAAGGAAGCGAGATGTTCGCGCATCTCCTCGTTGGTCTCCTCGGAGAGGAAATTTCCCTCAGCATCGAAGCGGATCACCTCGGCTGCGTCCACGAAGGTGAAACCGAGGTAATTTGCGGCGATGATGCCGTTTAAGTATTCTCCTCTGGAAGCCGCATAGTCACGTCCGGCTTTCTTTAAGAAATTCTCCTCGATCTTCGCAAATTCAAAATCGAGGTTTAAGTTTAAGTCAAGACCATCGATGATATCGGTGTATCGTTTTCTGATCTGGTCAAGGATCCGTTTGTAGCTCTGACCTGCACATACAGCGTCATAACACTGATATAACATATCGGTCACTTTTGTATCTTTGCTGTCTCTTTTTCCCGGTGCGGACGGTACAACATAGCAGCGGGTCTTATCGGCGTCGATGATCGCCTTTACCTTTTTAAACTGACGGGCACTTGCAAGAGAACTGCCGCCAAACTTTACAACCTTCTTCATAGTCTGTCTCCTGTGTAAGTAAATGATATATGCCGGATTCCACTTTAGTGGATTACCTTTGGTGTCGGGAAGTATTCGAAGAATACCTTTGCAACCATCTTGTCTCTGGAAATGTAATGGTTCTGCCAGTAGCGGGCATCCAGAGAGTAATTTCGGTTGTCACCCATCATGAAGTAGCAGTTTTCCGGAACTTCAAAATGGTAAGTCTCGTGTTGATTCATCGCTTCCGCGAGATATGGCTCGTCGAGCGGTGTGTCGGATCCGTTTAAGTAGACCTTGTCATCTACAATGTCGATCACATCGCCGGGAACACCGATCACACGTTTTACGTAGTAGATCGTGTGGCCGCGTTTTCCGACTTCGGAACCGCAGGCCGGGCAGGTATCCTGCTTGTCACCCTCTATGATCGCGTTGCATTGTGGACACTGCCAGCCAAAGACGAAGATCGCTACATCACCGCGTTCCGGTTCGGAGAATTTATAGTGGAGTCTGGAACCGATGACACGGCTTCCGGCCATGATCGTGTTTTCCATGGAACCAGTCGGGATCTCGCTGTTCGCAATCACAAAGGTTGTGAGAACAAAGGCAATAACGGCGGCGGATACGAGTACCTGGATCCAACTGATGAGTTCTGCCACCCAGCCTGTTTTTTCTTTCTTTTCTTTTTCGTTATTTTCCATAAAAATAATGATAACCTCGTTTGACTAATATTTACGGGAAAAATATACTGTAGGAGTAAATTCTGTTGCCCGTATGCATACAATAAAGAGTTTATGATAAATTGTCAAGTTTCGCAAGAGAATTTCGAAAAAGGTAAGGAAGTTTTTTCTTTCTGCGAGGAAAACAAGGGAGAATACTTGTATCACTGAAGTGAAAATGCTAAAATGTTGTTAAAAATGCGGGTAATGCTTATCCGCTGTCGGAGTTGATTTATTAGCGGAGTGTGCCCGGTGAGAGGCATGCGGATGCAGCAGGGGGAGTGCTGAATGGAAAAAATCTTATATGATCTGATGGACTGGGCCGGAATCGAGGAGCTTGTCTATTCTGAGGCGAGCGATCCGGGGCGGCTCTTAGGGGAACACGTGATAAAGGAAGGACTTCTGATCCAGGCCTTTCTTCCGAACGCTGAGAAGATGTCCGTAAAAATCGGCGGGGAATTGTTCCCAATGGAGATGGCAGACGAGAACGGCTTTTTCGCGGTGCTTTTAGAAGATCGAAAAGAACTGGTTCCGTACCATTTCTGTATCACTTACACAGACGGGGACAGCGAGGAAATCGTTGACCCATACAGCTATCAGTTCCACACCGCGTTTACAGAGGAAGAAGTGCGGAAGTTCGGTGCGGGAATTTATTATGATTCCTATGAGAAGTTCGGAGCGCATCCGGCTGTGGAAGCCGGGATTACGGGTGTTCACTTCGCGGTCTGGGCACCCGATGCAATGCGCGTCAGCGTTGTAGGGGATTTCAATTTCTGGGATGGAAGGCGCCACCAGATGAAAAAACGTGGCCCGTCCGGCATCTACGAGAT
Source organism: Clostridium sp. AM30-24 (assembly GCF_003480435.1). Taxonomy (GTDB): domain Bacteria; phylum Bacillota; class Clostridia; order Lachnospirales; family Lachnospiraceae; genus Pilosibacter. Next base: position 80,310 of record NZ_QUJB01000010.1, read on the forward strand.
CTTTATTCCGGGACTGAAGCCCGGCACGATTTATAAATATGAGATCAAGACAAAGGCGGGACTTCCGATGCTGAAGGCGGATCCCTACGGAAATTTCGCGGAGCTCCGTCCGAATACGGCCTCTGTTGTATGGGATATGTCCGGATATCAATGGAATGATGGTGCGTGGATCAAAGAGCGGGAAGCAGCGAAAGACCGCTTAAAAGACTCTCCGATGTCCATTTATGAGGTTCATCTTGGCTCATGGATGCAAAAACCGGTGGCGCAGGATGAGAACGGCGCGGATATCAACGGCAGCCAGTTCTACAACTACCGGGAGACTGCTGAGAAGCTGGCAGCCTATGTAAAAGAGATGGGATATACCCATGTGGAGCTGCTTCCGGTGATGGAACATCCATTGGATGAGTCCTGGGGATATCAGGTCACCGGATACTATGCGCCGACGAGCCGTTTCGGAACACCGGACGATTTCAAGGCGTTTATGGACCATATGCATAACGAAGGAATCGGTGTGATCCTGGACTGGGTTCCTGCCCATTTTCCGCGGGATGCCCATGGCCTTGCAGCCTTTGACGGGACATGCCTCTACGAGCACCAGGATCCGCGTCGGGGATCCCATCCGCACTGGGGAACCCTGATCTACAACTATGGCCGTCCGCAGGTATCGAACTTCCTGATCTCAAACGCCCTGTACTGGGCGAAGGAGTTCCATGCCGACGGGATCCGGATGGATGCGGTTGCCTCCATGCTGTATCTGGACTATGGAAAGAACGCAGGGGAGTGGGTTGCAAATATTTACGGCGGAAACGAGAATCTGGAAGCGGTGGAGTTCCTGAAACACTTAAATTCCATCTTCGCGAGAGATACAAAAGGCGCGGTCCTGATCGCGGAGGAATCCACAGCGTGGCCGAAAGTCTCCGGGGACGAGAACGACGGCGGACTGGGCTTTGACTTCAAATGGAACATGGGCTGGATGAATGATTTTCTGGATTACATGCAGTGTGATCCGTATTTCCGCCATGACCACTACGGGGAGCTGACCTTCAGCATGCTCTATGCCTACAGCGAGAAGTTCGTCCTGGTATTTTCCCACGACGAGGTGGTCCACGGAAAAGGTTCCCTGGCAGGTAAGATGCCGGGGGATACCCAGGAGAAGAAGTTCGCGAACCTCCGCACCGCCTACGGCTTTATGATGGGTCATCCGGGAAAGAAACTTTTGTTTATGGGACAGGATTTCGGCCAGATGGACGAGTGGAACGAAAAAACGAGTCTGGAGTGGGGACTCTTGAAATATGATATCCACAGCCAGATGAAGGATTATGTGAAAGCGCTGAACCACCTATACCGCACACAGCCGGCGCTCTACAGGATGGATTACGAGCCGGAGGGCTTTGAGTGGATCAACTGCACATACAACGATGAAAATATCGTTATATTTGAGAGAAAAACGGAAAAGCCGGAAGAGACTCTGCTCTTTGTCTGCAATTTCGCTCCGGTGGAGCATGAGAAGTTCCGCCTCGGCGTTCCGTTTGCCGGAAAGTACAAGGAGATCTTAAACAGCGATGCGAAGCAGTTTGGCGGCAGCGGTATGGTAAACCCGAGAGTCAAGATGTCGAAGAAAGAGGAGTGGGATACGAGAAAGAACTCGATTGCCATCAACCTTGCTCCGATGTCCACAGTCATATTTTCCTGCACTCCGTATGAGGAGGAGCCGGTGACGGAGAAAAAGAAACCGGCGGAGAAGAGAAAGCGCCCGGCACGGCAGCCGTCGGTAAAGCTGCCGGCGAGCCCGTTGGATGTGATCTCCGAGAAAGTTGGGCAGATCATAAAGACGGCGAAGGAGAGTCAGACAAAGAGAGGGCATTAAAAATATCCGGGAAGCAACAGGTGAAATGACATGAAAGAACATACATTGGATATTCTCACCGCGGCGCTCATCAAATACGGAACCAGAGTCTTCTGGGCGGCGGTCATCGTATTTGTGGGACTGCGGATCATCAGGATCGCCCGCAAGGCAGCCGGTCAGATCATGGACCGTGCCGGGGTGGAGGTCACGTTAAAAAAGTTTCTGGACATGCTGCTTCATGCAGTTCTCTTCGGCGTTATGGTATTCATGGCGGCGGATCAGTTAGGGATCAAGACGACCTCCTTCGTGGCGGTCATCGGTACCGTCACTCTGGCCTTCAGCCTTGCGATGCAGAATACGCTCTCGAACTTCGCGGGCGGAACCCTGATCCTGCTTCTGAAACCGTTTAAGGTGGGCGATTATATCAGCACGAGCTCCGGGGAAGGAACCGTTGAGTCCATCGGCCTTGTATACACGACGCTCCTGACAACGGATAACCGGGTCATCACGATCCCGAACAGCTCCGTGTCCAGCGCGCCGCTCACAAACCTCACAAGGACCGGAAAACGCCGCCTGATCATTAATGTGGGAATTGGATATTCTTCTGATCTTTTAAAGGCGAAGAACGTCCTGAAAAAGATCTTTGAGGAGAACCCGGGGATCATGAAGGATCAGCCGGTTCAGGTCGTCGTGGATGCGCTGGGAGACAGCAGTGTTGTTTTAAGCGCCAGAGGCTGGACGACCTGTGAGGATTACTGGACAGCGAAGTGGTCCATCACAGAGGCGATCAAGCTCACGTTTGACAAAGAGGGGATCGAGATCCCGTACCAGTATATGAATGTGATGATGACAAAGGAATCATAGTGCGGACCGGGCATAGTTTCGGGATAACGCGGCTTATAAAGAAAAGAGAGTCCGGACAGGGGAAAGACTGCCGGGCTCTTTTTTCGTACATTGTTACAAAAAATGCTTGATTTTTTGTGAAAATCTGATAGAATCAATTTTAAATTGTTTCTGCGTTGCGGACAAATGTTTGTGGAAAAGAGACTGGGCTTTTTGCGCAAAAAATGCTGACAGGTCGCACGATTCCGGAAAGAGTGAAACATGCAGAGGCTAAAAGCAAAAAAAGGAGGATTGAATATGAAAGAACATATGGCAGATTGGCGTATCCATGCACTTGCTTTCGTACTCACCGTAATTGCCGAATTTATCGGCACCAAAAAATTCAGTTTCGGGCCTTTGTCCTTCTCACTGTTTCCGATGCTGTATGTACTGATCCTTGGAGCGATCCTTGGAATCGCGAAAATGATTCCACAGAAGATGATGACAGAAGCATCACCGTATATTGGAATCAGCGTTATGATGCTGACAGCAAAGATCGCATCCACGATCGGACCGAACCTCGGCGCGGTTGTCAAAGCCGGACCGGCGCTGATCCTTCAGGAATTCGGAAATCTGGGAACTGCGGTTTTAGCGCTCCCGATCGCCGTATTTGTATTCCATATGGGACGCGCGGCAATCGGAACCTCCTTCTCTATTTCAAGAGAGAGCTCCCTTGCGGTCGTTGCCGATAAATACGGTCTTGATTCAGATGAAGGAATCGGTGTTATGGGTGGATATATCACAGGTACTGTATTCGGAACCATGTTCAACGGTATCTTTGTTTCCCTCCTCTGCTCCTTAAATATCTTCCATCCGTACGCGCTTGGAATGGCGTGTGGAACAGGTTCCGCATCCATGCTTTCTGCCAGCCTTGCGGCAGTCGTTGAGGCATATCCGGATATGGAAGCGGAGATCACTGCTTACGCGGCGACCTCAAATATGCTGAGCAGTGTGGATGGCCTTTATATGAGTCTTTTCATCGCACTTCCAATGTGTGAATTCATGTACAAGCTGTTCACAAAGAACAACAGGCATTATAAAGACGGACTCCCGATCGGCACTAAGGTAAAAGTTAAAGCAGCCGGGGAAGAATAGGAGGGATCCATATGGACGCAGCAGTATGGTTTAAAAGAATCAAATGTCTTGTCCTTGTATGCATCTTCGCATCCATCGGCAATTTTATCAGTACATCAAAGGCCGGAAACCCGGTAACCCCGCTTGAGGCAGTGCCCGGGCTCGTGCTTCTTCTTTTATGCACGCTGGTGGGCTGTATCATTTATGAGCTGATCAATAAGGTTTCACCGAAGAATCTTCCGGCGATCGCCTATATCTCATTTATTGCGATCCTGATCACGATCCCGGGTGTCAGCCCGATCGCGGATTACGCGATCGAACAGATCGGAAAGATCGGACTTCTTCCGCTCTGCACTCCGATCCTTGCATATGCCGGAATCTCCATCGGAAAAGATGTGGATACATTTAAGAAACAGGGATTTGCGATCGTAGTCGTAGCGATCTTCACGTTCGCGGGAACATTCCTCGGTTCTACGATCATTGCCCAGATCATCTTAAAAATGACAGGCGTGATCTGATGATCAGATATGAAAAATGGGAATAGGTTGTAAAAACAGCGCACTCATGTTATCATTATAACACTGGTGCCGCCGCATGAAACAGAGCCGCGGACGTCCAAACATAACGATAATGGAGTGAAGTTTCCATGTACCATGATCTTACAAAAGGGAGCATCTCACGCTCCCTTCTTTTATTTGCCCTGCCGATGATGGCAGGAAATCTTTTGCAGCAGTTTTACAACATCGCGGACACCCTGATCGTCGGCCGTGTCCTTGGAAAAAATGCTCTGGCGGCGGTGGGATCTTCCTACACGCTGATGACATTCCTGACCTCGATCTTTCTGGGGCTCAGCATGGGCTCCGGCGCACTGTTTTCCATTTACAGGGGAAAAGGAGATGAGAGGGCACTGAAGTCCTCCATCGCCCACGCCTGCGGCCTGATCCTCGCTGTAACGCTTGTTTTGAACGCAGTTGTCTATATTTTCATTGATCCGATCTTAAGCTTCTTACGGGTCCCTGAGGAGGTCTGGGGCGGTATGAGAGAGTATCTGCTGATCATTTTCGCGGGTCTGCTCGCCACGTCCCTCTATAATTTCTTCTCCTGCCTGTTAAGAGCACTGGGAAACTCTACGGTTCCGCTGGTGTTTCTTGCGGTATCCGCGATCTTAAACATCGCGTGGGATCTTTTATTTGTGGCGGTCTTTCATTGGGGGATCGCCGGTGCGGCCTATGCGACGATCTTTGCCCAGTATGTATCCGGGGTCGGTATTTTGCTCTACGTTCTTTTCCGATGCAGAAGCCTTTTTCCGGAGAGAAAGGATCTTTGCTTTGACGGCGGAATTTTAAAGGAGATCGCGGGCCTTTCCTCCCTGACCTGCCTGCAGCAGTCGGTTATGAACTTCGGAATCCTCATGGTGCAGGGGCTTGTAAACAGCTTTGGCGCCACCACCATGGCGGCTTTCGCGGCGGCAGTAAAGATCGACACCTTCGCATATCTTCCGGTTCAGGACTTTGGAAACGCCTATTCGACCTTCATCGCCCAGAACTACGGTGCGGGAAATAAAGAACGGATCCGCCGCGGCACAAAGGAATCCTTTGCCATCAGCACAGCATTCAGCCTTGTGATCTCAGCGCTGGTCTTTGCCTTCGCGGCACCGCTCATGCAGATCTTCGTGAGCTCCGCAGAGACGGCGGTCATCGCCTCCGGCGTCCGTTATCTCAGGATCGAGGGTGCGTTCTATTTTGGAATCGGCTGCCTGTTCCTGCTTTACGGATATTACAGGGCGATCAAGAGGGCGGAGATGTCTGTGGTGCTTACAGTGATCTCCCTCGGAATCCGTGTGTTACTTGCCTACGTGCTCTCTGCCACATTCCTCGGTGAGACAGGAATCTGGATGGCGATCCCGATCGGCTGGATACTGGCAGATCTCACAGGACTTTTATACATGAGGAAGACCTGGTAAAAAGGAACTTTTGCAAAATAAGAATTAAAAAATGTTGAATCTAAAAAATACGCTGTACAGGAGAATGAACCCCATGTACAGCGTATTTTGTTGCCGCGTGCCCAGATCTGGCGTTTGATCTGCGCTATCCTGCGGTCAGCGCAGCAGACATATTTAGACTAATTTACTCAACAGCTTCTCTTTCCTATCGATCATCTCGTCGATCCTCTCGATATAGGAAGCTACATCCTTCACATTCTCCGCGCGTTCCAGACGGTTTTCCGCCGGGAACGTGACTTTCGTGGTGGTTCCGGCACCGCAGGCCACGATGGTCTGCTTTTCTTCCATAATGAGGATATTGTAGATACATACTTTTCCGGGTGCCGCATAGCCGACATTCTCGAAATTTCCGGCCATATTTTTCTGACGGTACAGGTAATACGGCTCAAGACCCATCTCGCGGGCGTACTTCGCGGTGAGATCGATCATCTCCTGAGTGTTCTGGATCTTTAAGTTCGCGTAGCGCTCCTTGAAGATATTGAGTCTCGCCGCACGCTTGATGGCGAGAGAGTGGACCGTCACGCTGTCCGGGGCAAGCTCTCTGACCTGCTCCATGGTGCTGCGGACGTCATCGATATCTTCCTCCGGAAGTCCGATGATGAGGTCCATATTGATATTGTCAAAGCCAAGATCTCTTGCCATGCGGAATTTTTCCTTCACCATATCCACGGTGTGGTGGCGTCCGATCAGATCCAGAGTTGCCTGCTTCATCGTCTGCGGATTGATGGAGATCCTGGAGATATTGTGGGCACGGAGAACCTTAAACTTGTCTTCGGTGATGCTGTCCGGACGTCCGGCTTCCACAGTGAATTCCTGCACCTTTGAGAGGTCAAAGGTATTCTCGATCTTTGTGAGCAGGGCATCCAGCTCCTCAGCCTTTAAGGACGTCGGAGTTCCGCCGCCAAAGTAAACCGTGTCGAGAGTACGTCCCTTCATCTTTTCTGCCACATAGTCTAATTCCTTAAACAGCGCTTCAAGATAGAGATGAACCTTCTTCTCCCACGCGCCGATCGGGTAGGAGGTGAAGGAACAGTAGAGGCAGGTGGTCGGACAGAACGGAATTCCCACATAGAGGCTGTATCCCGTCTCATAGTCGATATGGCTTAAGAGCTCCCGCTCCCGTTTCGCGACCTCCACACTTAAGTCGATCTTCTCTTTGCTTGTCAGGTACATGTCCTGCATGAAGGAACGGATGCTCTCCTCATCCTCACCCTGATCAAGTTTCGTCATGGCGATCTTTGTCGGGCGGATACCGGTCAGGGTCCCCCAGGGGAGTTCTTTTCCCGTCCGCTTTTTTAACATGCCATAAAGCTCTTTCTTGATCGTCGTCTTTGCGTTTAACCGCACATCGTAGTCGATCGGAAAAACGGTCTCATCTGCGACAGTGCCCGCCGGATCCGTGATCTTCAAGTCAAATTTCGTCTCATCAGCGTTCTGTGTGCAGGTGCCCTCCACATAAAAATCCACGTCGTCCTGTTTCTCATGGACAAAAGTCGCACCCGGATAAAATGCCATCAAAAGCTCCCGGATATCCTGCTCATAAGCAGTATCATTCAATAAAATTCCAATCATCCCATTGCCCCCGAAAGAGGATTATACTTCTTTTCAAAACCGATGGTAGTCGTGTCCATATGCCCCGGATAGACCATGGTGTCGTCCGGCAGTGAGGAGAGCAGACGCCTTACAGACTCGGCGATCTGGCGTCCGCTTCCCGTCGGGAAATCTGTGCGGCCGTAGGAGCCTGCAAACAGGGTATCCCCGGAGAAGAGAACCTCTTCTTTTTCAATATAGTAACAGCAGGAACCGATGGTGTGTCCCGGTGTTTCAAATACTTTCCATGTAAATCCGGCGATGGAAAGCTCATCGCCTTCCTTCACTGTAATGTCCGGTGTCAGCGTATACGGTTCCCTGTAGTAGCTGGCCACAAGGCTCTTTCTACTATCTGAAAGCACCTCGATCTCCTTTTCACAGGCATAGATCGGCACATGCCATGCCTCTTTCAATGTCTTTGCGGCCATCATGTGGTCGAAGTGACCGTGGGTCAGAAGGATCGCTTCCGGCTTTAACCCCAGGGATACCGCCATATTGGCGATCTGACCGGCGCCATCGCCCGGATCGATAACGGCAGCTCGTTTTGTCTCATGATCATAGACCAGATAGCAGTTGGTTCCAACCATGCCGACTACCAGAGTCTTGATGCGGATCTCGCTCATAGTTTATTTTCCTCCATTTTCAACAGCATAAAGAGAAGTGTTTCGCCTTTATGCCGATACAGTTTTCTGCTGTGGTTCTCAAACATTCGTGTATAAAAAGGCCTGCCGTCCGTAGTACCTCCGGCAGACCTCTATCACCGCACTCACGGCGCACTTTCACACACCTGAATGCAGAGTTATCTAAATTTTTATCAGCCCGTGGTTCTCTCAATATCCAGCACGCCGTCGATCTGGCGCAGCTTTGCCATCAGGTTGTTTAATTCTTCGATTCCATGGATATCGAAGCTCATGGTGATCGTCGCCTTGCCCTGCTTATTCACGCGGGAGTTCATCGTCTTGATGTCGATCTCGCGCTCTGTAAAGATCTTGGAGATATCCACGAACATTCCGATCCGGTTGTTTGCGAAGATCGAGATCTCTGTGGAGTAGGTTGCGGCACTGTTGTCCTCCTCAACGCCCTGCCACTCTGCGTCGATCAGGCGGCTTCTCTCGATCTCCGGGAGATTTAAGACGTTGATACAGTCCGTTCTGTGGATCGTAATTCCGCGGCCTCTCGTCACGAAACCAACGATCTCGTCGCCTGGAACCGGGCTGCAGCACTTGGAGAAACGAACCGCAAGGTCATGGATTCCCTTTACGATAATGCCGCTCTTTGATTTGCTGCCCTTGATCGGAACCACAGCAGGTTTGTTGTTGTCACCGATGGCATCAAGAATCGTTGCATCGGTCACTTCGCGTTTCAGCTTCTTTGTGCGCTCCTCGATCATCTTGTTGATGACCTGCCCCTCTTTTAATCCGCCATGTCCGACGGATGCAAGAACGGAATCCCAGTCCTGAAAGGCGTAGCGCTTTAATACTTTATCCACAAACTCCGGCTTATTGATATCGGAGAAGTTGATCCCCTTTGCCTTACAGTAGCGGTCAATCATTTCGCGGCCTTTTAAGATATTGTCAGCCTTCCGCTCCTGCTTGAACCAGGCGTTGATCTTGTTTCTCGCCTGGCTGCTCTTGATGATATTTAACCAGTCACGGCTTGGTCCCTTGGAATTCTGGGATGTCATGATCTCGATCCGGTCACCGTTCTGGATCACATAGTCAATATTTACGAGCTTTCCGTTGACTCTCGCGCCCACCATCTTGTTTCCGACAGCTGTGTGGATCGAGTAAGCGAAGTCGATCGGCGTGGAGCCGCTTGGCAGTGCCTTTACGTCTCCGGTCGGTGTAAAACAGTACACGCTGTCGGAGAACATATCGAGGTCGCTCTTGATGGCATTTAAGAATTCCTTGTTGTCGGACATATCCTGCTGCCACTCAAGGATCTGGCGTAGCCAGCTTAACTTCTTCGCCTCATCACCGGCAGCAACCTGTCCGCTGCCGCTCTCTTTATATTTCCAGTGGGCGGCGATACCATATTCCGCTGTACGGTGCATCTCGAAGGTACGGATCTGGATCTCAAATGGCTGGCCGTTTGTGCCGATCAGTGTCGTATGTAAGGACTGATACATATTCGGCTTCGGCATCGCGATATAATCTTTAAAACGGCCGGGGATCGGTTTGTACATTTCATGGATCACACCCAGTGCCGCGTAACAATCCTTTACGGAGTCCACGATGATGCGGACTGCAAAGATATCGTAGATCTGGTCCAGCGTCTTGTGCTGGTTTAACATCTTTTTATAAATACTGAAGAAGTGCTTGACGCGTCCGTTGACCTCGCACCTGATCTCAGCATGTTCCATGTGGGTCTTGATCTCGGCGATAATGTCATCGATGAATTTCTGGCGCGCTTCGCTTGTCAGGGCGATCTTTTCTTCCAGTTCTTTGTATACATTTGGCTCAAGATACCGTAACGCAAGGTCATCCAGTTCGATCTTGATCTTGGAAATACCGAGTCTGTCAGCAAGAGGGGAGTAGATCTCGATGGTCTCTCTCGCCTTTTCCTTCTGTTTTTCAGGGCGCATATACTGAAGCGTCCGCATATTGTGGAGACGGTCCGCAAGCTTGATGATAATGACGCGGATATCTTTTGCCATGGCGAGGAACATTTTTCTTAAGTTCTCCGCCTGCATTTCCACCTTATCCGCCGACCAGGATAACTGGGTCAGCTTTGTAACACCGTCGACTAAGAGGGCAACCTCTTTTCCGAATATCTCGGCGAGCTGTTCCTCTGTATATACGGTATCTTCCACCACGTCGTGGAGAAGTCCGGCTGCGATCGTCTCTTTATCCATCTCGAGATCTGCGAGGATGATCGCCACACAGAGCGGATGGATAATGTACGGTTCCCCGGATTTTCGCTTCTGGTCTTTATGGGCATTATCCGCAAGCTGATATGCCTTCTTGATCATGCTCAGATCATCGGACGGATGGTACTTTCTGATGCTGGCAACAAGATCCCGGTAAAGAACATCAGGACTTGTGAAATCAGCAGGCGCTTCCAGCTCGCTTTCGATCGTTTTCAGTTTGTTTTCTTCCATAAAATCTCCCACCTTCATTTTTAGCGTACCATCCGGTCATGTCCGCCGCATAAATCCGTCGTTTTCCCGGTATTTTCGACAAAAGCAGACACTCCTGAAATATACCAATCATTATAAAATTTTTTGGCATAAATTGCAATCGTTTTGTTGCGGTTTTAGACCGCTGCTTTCCGGAAGGATTCCCTGATCCGGGGACTCTTATACAGGGGCGTTCCTGATTCAGAATATAAGATGTCTATGACAGACATATCTTATTCTTATAGTGCTACAAAATTAAAGTGGTTGAACTTTAAAGAACAATGTATTATAATGGAAATATTAAAATTTTATAAATAAATTGGAAAGGGGTACTCCATTATGGATACAATGAGTCTCACAGCAAAGTATGAAGATGAAATGATTGGCATTCGCAGACATATTCATAGACATCCGGAGCTCAGCAACAAGGAATATAAGACAACGGAGTTCATCCGCGAAAAACTTACGGAATACGGTGTGGAGATTGCCGAGATCGGGATGAAGACCGGCGTTGTTGCCGTTATCCGCGGCGGAAAACCGGGAAAAACCGTTGCGATCCGCGAGGACATCGACGCACTTCCGATGAAGGAACTCACAGGACTTCCGTTCGCCTCCGAGAATGATGGTGCCTGCCATTCCTGCGGACATGATATCCACACAACCGTGCTTCTCTACTGCGCGAAGGTATTATCAGAGATCCGCGGGGAGCTTGCCGGAACGGTCATGCTGATCTTCCAGCCGGCGGAAGAGCATATGGGAGCCGGTGAGCTTGTCGACTGCAATTTCACGCAGGTTGCGAAACCGGACGCATTTATCGGTCTCCACGTATCACCGGAGATCGATGCCGGAAGCATCGGATTAAAAAAGGGACCGGCAAACGCGTCCAATGATTTCTTTAATATCAAGATCAAAGGAAAGGGCGGACATGGCGCTCATCCGGAAAACTGCATCGATCCGGTCGTAATCTCCGGTTATGTGATCACACAGCTTCAGACCGTGATCTCCCGTGAAAACTATCCGGTATATCCGGGCGTCCTTACCATCGGCAGCATCCACGGCGGAACCGTAAACAATATCATCCCGGATTATGTGGAGATGCATGGAACACTGAGAAGCCTTGATCCGGACTGCCGCAAAAAAATGATGGCTGCCATCGACCGCGTCGTAAAAGGCTGCGCCGAGTCCATGAGAGGAACTGCGGAGGTTGAATGGGAAATCGGAGTTCCGCCGCTCGTAAATGACGATTCCATCATCGAGGCAGTTGCTGAGGCCGCTGCAAAGACCATCGGTGCTGACCATGTTTCCTACGTGAAGAATCCGTCAATGGGTTCCGAGGACTTTTCTGTTCTCTTCCCAAAGTTCGGACCGGGCGCACAGTTCCGCTTAGGATCCGGAAATAACGAGGATCCGAATTCCAGACACGGTCTTCATAACTCTAAAAACGTATTTGATGAGAAGTGCATCCGCACAGGCGCATCCGTAATCATCCAGTACGCGAGAGATTTCTTAAGATAAAGGAGAATACTTATGGAAAACAACAAGAAAAAGCTGCAGATCCCAAGCACATGTGCACTGTTATTCATGCTCATGATCGTCTGCGCCATCCTGACCTGGATCGTTCCGGCAGGTGAATTCGATACAGAGAAAGTGGGCAACTTAAACAAGGTTATCGCAGGTACCTATCACACTGTAGATGCTTCCCCGGTCGGTCCGTGGGCAACTATCATGGCAGTCGTACAGGGATTCTACAAAGCCGCAAAGTTAATGGTCATGATCATGTTTGTCGGCGGTGCCGTTGAGATCCTTGAAAAGACAGGAGCGATCCACGCTGCCTTCGGAAAACTTGCTTCCAAGCAGAACTTAAATGTAAACGTACTTGTATTCTTAGTAATGGCATTCATGTCCATCGGCGGCGCAGCAGGTGTTTTCGCAAACCCGGTCGTTGCCCTGATCCCGATCGGAATCATCCTTGCAACAAACTTAGGATATGATTCCTTCACAGGCTTCCTGCTTGTATACATGGGCGCTTACTCCGGATTCAACGTAGGCTGGGCGAACGCCTCCACCATCGGTACTGCACAGCCGATCGCGGAGCTCCCGATCTTCTCCGGTTTCAGTGTCCGTGTCGTATTAAACATCATCAACTTCGCGATCTGCTATTTCTTTACGATCCGTTACATGAAAACTATCAAGGCGGATCCGAAGAAAAGCTTAAACTATGAAGATAGTATGAGTGCATCTGACAGCATGGGCGCAGGAAAAGATGGCGCGAAGACGATCGAAGCACATTTAACAACGAAGCACCTGATCAGCCTGATCGGTCTTGTCGTAGCGGTTGCGGCAATCCTAGTTGGCTCTGTAAAATATAAATGGAGCTATGATCAGATCGCAGCTACATTCTTTACACTTGCGGTTGTTGTTGGCCTTCTCAATGGTATGGGTATCAACGGAACAACGAAGGTATTTATCGGTGGCTGTTCCAAGATGGTAAACGCCGCGTTCATTGTCGGCTTCGCAAATGGTATTTCTGTGATCCTTGCAAGCGGAAACATTTTAAATACGATCGTTTACTGGCTGTCCATCCCGATGTCCGGAATGGGTTCCATCCTCGGAGCGAACTTCATGTTCGTTGCAAACCTGTTTATCAACCTTTTCATTCCGTCCGGTTCCGGACAGGCTGCAGCAGTTATGCCGCTTATGGTTCCGGTTGCTGATCTTGCAGGCATCACAAGACAGGTTGCTGTACAGGCATTCCAGTTCGGTGACGGCTTCTCCAACTGCCTCTTCCCGACAGCAGGTACTCTGATGGGTTCCCTCGCGATCGCAAAGACAGACTGGACAAAATACGCAAAGTGGCTCATGCCGCTCCTCGGATGCCAGGTGATCCTCTCATTCGTATCTTTAACGATCTTACAGAGCATCGGCTGGACCGGACTGTAGAAAGACGTATAATATAAGGAAAAAGGACTTCCGTTTCCTAGCGGAGGTCCTTTTTCTGTGCAGGCGGCTGATCCCGCCGTTCTTTTAGCTGCGGGATGGGAAAAACTCACAAAATAAGTTGACTTATCCATGTCCGAAAAATATAATACTTTTATTAAGGAAAGAAAAAACCCTTGAAAAGCTGAGGCAATCAGCGTATTATGGTGAACGTAGGCGTGAAATTGCGCGATAAAGAGAGAAACAGAGGTACCTTTATGGCATTAAAGAAAAAGCCGGTCACCGGCATGAAAGATATTCTCCCGGCAGAGATGCAGATCCGGGATTATGTGCTGAACCAGATCAAAGAGACTTACCGCGGCTTCGGATTCTCCGCGATCGAGACTCCATGCGTGGAGCACATTGAGAACCTCCTGAGCAAACAGGGCGGCGATAATGAGAAGCTGATCTTTAAGATCTTAAAGCGCGGCGAGAAATTAAATATCGAGACGGCAGAGACGGAGAACGATCTGGCAGACGGCGGACTCCGCTATGATCTGACACTTCCGTTATCCAGATATTACTCCAACAACTCCGCAAACCTTCCGTCTCCGTTTAAGGCACTTCAGGTAGGCAGCGTATGGCGTGCAGACCGTCCGCAGAAGGGACGTTTCAGACAGTTCGTCCAGTGTGATATCGATATTCTCGGTGACGCAACGAATCAGGCCGAGATCGAGCTGATCCTCGCGACAACGACAGCGTTAAAGAAGATCTGCCCGGACAACAGCTTTGAGGTCCGCGTGAACGACAGAAAGCTTCTCCGTGCGATGGCTGTATACAGCGGTTTCCCGGAGGAAGATATCGATAAGGTATTCATTACCGTCGATAAAATGGACAAGATCGGTACGGATGGTGTAAAGGCAGAGCTTATGGAAAACGGCTACTCCGAGGAGACGGCCGATAAATACTTAGAGCTTATGGGGCAGGCAACAAACGATGCCTCAGGTGTCCGCCGTATGGGAGAGATCCTTGCGGGTGTGTTGGAGGACGGTGCAGCTGAGAATCTTGCACAGATCATGGAGACAGTCGGCGATGTTTCTGACGGAAGCTTCAAACTTGCGTTTGACCCGACCTTAGTCCGTGGAATGGGCTACTACACCGGAACCATCTTTGAAGTATCAATGGAAGGATTCGGCGGCTCCGTAGCGGGCGGCGGAAGATATGACAAGATGATCGGAAAGTTCACAGGAATGGATACACCGGCCTGTGGTTTCTCCATCGGCTTTGAGAGAATCGTTACGATCCTTTTAGACAACGGATTTACAGTTCCGGGCGGAAATGAGAAGGAAGCGTGGCTCTTCGAAAAGGGAATGAGCTCCGAGAAGCTTGCTTCCATTATGAAAGAGGCGATGACTGCCCGCAAGGAGGGAAAGATCGTCCTTGTAGCCCAGATGAACAAGAATAAGAAGTTCCAGAAGGAACAGCTCGGAAAAGAAGGCTACAGTGAGTTTAAGGAATTTTATAAGGAAGACTTAAAGCACTAAGACCGGGAAAAGGACAGCTTTATCTCAGTCGAGAAGACTCCCACCTCTTTTAAGTGGTGAGTAATCTCACGGATGTTTGACTTGAAATTACAATAACATTCAGCGGGTATGTTTTTAAATATTCCAGCTGTATCAGGAGGAAAATCATGGCAGAATCAATGGCAGGCTTAAAGCGTTCCTGCCGCTGTGCTGAAGTCACAGAGGCAAACGTAGGCCAGGAAATGACACTTATGGGATGGGTCCAGAAGAGCAGAAACAAAGGCGGTATTATCTTCACCGACCTTCGTGACCGTTCCGGAATCATCCAGATCATCTTTGAGGAGAGCGACTGCGGCGCTGAGAGCTTCGCGAAAGCTGAAAAATTAAGAAGTGAGTTTACAGTAGCGGTTGTCGGAACCATCGAAAAACGTTCCGGCGCGGCAAACCCGAATTTAAAGACAGGTACCATCGAGATGAGAGCGAAATCCTTAAGAATCCTCTCCGAGTCCGAGGTACCGCCGTTCCCGATCGAGGAGAACAGCAAGACGAAGGAAGACCTTCGATTAAAATACCGTTATCTTGACCTCCGCCGTCCGGATCTCCAGAGAAACATCATGATAAGAAGCCGTGTGGCTACGATGGTCCGCCAGTTCTTAGCGGACGAAGGTTTCCTCGAGATCGAGACCCCGACTCTGATCAAGAGTACACCGGAAGGCGCAAGAGACTACCTTGTACCGAGCCGTGTGCATCCGGGCGAGTTCTATGCTCTTCCGCAGTCTCCGCAGTTATTAAAACAGCTGCTGATGTGTTCCGGTATGGACCGTTACTTCCAGCTCGCAAGATGCTACCGTGACGAGGACCTCCGTGCGGACCGTCAGCCGGAGTTCACACAGATCGATATGGAGTTATCCTTCGTGGATGTTGAGGATGTTCTCGAGGTCAACGAGAGACTCTTAAAGAAACTTTTCAAGGAGATCTGCAACTTTGACGTCCAGACTCCAATCCTCCGTATGACATGGCGCGAGGCTATGGATCGTTTCGGTTCCGATAAGCCGGATATGCGTTTTGGCATGGAATTAAAGAACGTATCTGATGTTGTAAAAGACTGCGAGTTCGTTGTATTCAAGAGTGCTCTTGAGAACGGCGGATCTGTCCGTGGTATCAACGCAGACGGACAGGCCGGTATGCCGAGAAAGAAGATCGACGCTCTTGTTGAGTATGCAAAGGGATTCGGCGCAAAGGGACTTGCATATCTTGCGATCCATGAGGACGGTTCCTATAAGTGCTCCTTCGGAAAGTTCATGAAGCAGGAAGAACTGGATGCTCTTGTAAAAGCGATGGACGGTAAGCCGGGCGACCTTCTGTTCTTCGCGGCAGACAAAGATAAAGTCGTATTCGATGTATTAGGAAATCTCCGTCTTGAGATCGCAAGACAGTTAGACCTCTTAAAGAAAGACGATTTCAAGTTCCTCTGGGTAACAGAGTTCCCGCTCTTAGAGTACTCCGAGGAGGAGGGACGTTACGTCGCTATGCATCACCCATTCACAATGCCGATGGAGGAAGATCTCCCACTTATCGACACTGATCCGGGCGCAGTCCGCGCGAAAGCCTACGATATCGTATTAAATGGTACGGAGCTCGGCGGCGGATCCGTCCGTATCCATCAGGATGATATCCAGGAGAAGATGTTCGAAGTTCTTGGCTTCACAAAAGAGAGAGCAAGAGAGCAGTTCGGCTTCCTGCTTGACGCATTCAAGTACGGAGTACCGCCGCACGCTGGTCTCGCATACGGCCTCGACCGTGTCGTTATGCTTATGGTAGGTGCAGACAGCATCCGTGACGTAATTGCCTTCCCGAAGGTAAAAGACGCGTCCTGTCTTATGATGGAAGCTCCGGCACCGGTAGATCCGAAGCAGCTTGAGGATCTCGATATCGCGATCGTTGAGAAAAGGGACGAAGAATAACATAGAAATACGCTGAAAGATGGAAGCGCTGTGCAGAAAAAACTGCGTGGCGCTTCTGTTTTTTTATATTGGAAGTGGGCCTGTTATGCGATCATTCATGCAACATTGATCGATGAACTGGAAATAATGTTATCAGGTATGGCTTTGTGAAATGTTCGTGAACTTATAGAAATCCTACTTATTATCTGCTAAAATATAGCTGATGATAAGTGGGATTTTTTATTTACGCGAGCAACGAGCCAAAGTCCATGCTTGCATGAGACATTGGCGACTGCTGCGATAACTTGAGAAGCTCGCAAAGTGTGCTTCTCATAGTTTCTTGCTGCAATGGCAGCAGGTAAATATATGGAGGTGACCCCAAATGGATGCAGTAAAAATACTTATGGTCGACGACGAGGAGAGAATGAGAAAGCTCGTCAAAGACTTTTTAACGATTAAAGGATACCGCGTTTTAGAGGCGGGAGATGGCGAGCAGGCTATTGATATTTTCTTTAAGGAGAAAGATATCAGTCTTGTGATCTTAGACGTCATGATGCCGAAGATGGACGGTTGGGAGACATGCAAGACGATCCGACGCTACTCTCAGGTTCCGATCATCATGCTGACAGCGAGAAGCGAGGAGCGGGATGAGCTTCTTGGATTCGAACTCGGCGTTGACGAGTATATCACAAAACCATTCAGTCCGAAGATCCTTGTGGCGCGAATTGAGGCGATCCTGCGTCGTGGCAGCGGTACATCAACGGGTGAGATTCTGGAGGCAGATGGAATCCGCGTGGATAAGGATGCCCACGAGGTGACTGTGGATGGAAAACCGGTGGATCTCAGCAACAAGGAATTTGAACTCCTTACCTATTTTATGGAAAACAAAGGAATCGCCCTCTCGAGAGAAAAGATTCTGAATAATGTCTGGAATTACGACTATTTCGGAGATGCGAGAACCATCGACACCCACGTAAAGAAGCTGAGAAGTAAACTTGGTCCAAAAGGCGATAATATCAAGACTGTTTGGGGCATGGGATATAAACTCGAGGTGGATGGATGATGAAATCGATACGATCCAGACTAACGGTCACGTTTATTGGCCTGATCGCTGTGATCCTGGCAGTGATCTGGGGCGTCAATAAGTGGTATCTGGAAGATTTCTATGTAACAAAGAAGGTACAGGCGTTAAATGGTGCCTACGAGGCCATCGACTCCCGGATCGAGGAGAACAAGGAAAACGGTATTTCCATTGAAGACGCCATGAGAAGAGAAAAGGATGCTGACGGAAATATCACGGAAGGAAATTTGCAGCGCCTGATCCGGAATTTCAGCGACAGCGCCAATGTTTCTGTCCTGATCATTGACAACAGCACGGAGGATGCGACGGTCTATTCAACATCCCGTGATACGAAGTTTTTAAAGGACCGCATTGACCGCTATATTTTCGGCTGGGCAAAGGCCAAGTACACGATTCTGGAGGAAAACGACCAGTATAAGATCCAGAAGACATACGATCCTCAGCGGGAGAGCATGTACTTGGAGAGCTGGGGATTCTTCTCCGATAATAGCACCGCCTTTATCATGAGCGCACCGCTGTCAAGTATTGGAGAGAGTGTTCGTCTTGCGAATCAGTTTCTGCTCTATGTGGGAATGATCGCCGTATTGATCGGTGCTCTGGTCGTATATCTGGTGGCAAAACAGATCACGATGCCGATCTATAAGTTGTCGAATCTTTCGGAGCGCATGTCAGATCTCGATTTTAATGCGAAGTATGAGTCTGGAAAACATGATATGGAAGAGATTCAGGTTCTTGGAAATAGTATGAACACATTGTCGGAGCGTCTGGAGGAAACGATCTCGGAGCTTAAGTCGGCAAATAACCAGCTCACGAAGGACATCGAAGAGAAGACAAAGATCGATGAGATGCGTAAAGACTTTATCGCAAATGTCTCCCACGAGTTAAAGACACCGATTGCCCTGATCCAGGGATACGCGGAAGGTCTTCAGGAAGGAATGGGCGAGGAGAAGGAAAGCCGCGACTATTATTGTGATGTTATTGTTGATGAGGCCAACAAGATGAACAAGATGGTTAAGCAGCTTCTGACATTGTCTTCTCTGGAAAGCGGAAACGATAAGCCGGTGATGGATCGTTTCAATTTGACGGAACTGGTTCGCGGCGTTGTGAACGCGTCGAAGATCCTGCTCGAACAGAATGAGATTCAGGTGGATTTTGATGCTCAGACGCCGGTTTATGTATGGGCGGATGAATTTAAGATCGAGCAGGTAGTCACAAACTACCTGAGCAATGCAATCCACCATATCGATGGAGAGAAAAAGATCATTATCAAAATGCTTCCGGAAAACGGCATTGTCCGCATATCTGTCTTTAATACTGGAACCCCGATCCCTGAGGATGCGATTCCGAATCTCTGGACGAAGTTCTATAAGGTAGATAAGGCGAGAACCCGTGCCTACGGCGGAACCGGAATTGGTCTTTCTATTGTAAAAGCGATCATGGATGCCCACAACCAGCAGTATGGCGTGAAGAACTGGGAGAATGGTGTAGAGTTCTGGTTTACACTTGACGGAAGTAATTCATAATATTATAGTAGAAACCCATATGGAATCTGGCAGGAGCAGCTTTTGGCTGCTCCTGCTTTTTTCTTTTGCGGGACATGATGAAACATCATATTGCGTTAATTGAATATGCAATATACAATATATGGTGTTTTGAGGCTGGACTTGTGATGATATCGCAAAACATGTAAAAAGAAATGAAAAAATATGTAAAAAACAGTTGACTTTTGTCCGGGGATTTGATATTATAATACTCGCCTTGAGCGACAGGGCA
>NZ_QUJB01000011.1:0-260 GCF_003480435.1 Clostridium sp. AM30-24
AACCGTGATGAGAATGCAGCTATCAATATTTGCAGGGAAGGCTTGAGAATATCGGGAGTTGAACTTGACACAGAAAGAAAAATTTCCTGATTTCCGCCCAAAACGTAGATTTTGTTCGGGACTGCGTAGATACGAAACAGTCCCGCTCGTAATAACAGAACCGTGGGACACACGGGGATAGCTCGCCTATGCTTTGCCCAATAGGGCAATCGAACGAGAAGCCCCCACTTCAAGTGTTAGCTAAGTGGAGGGAGTATGTC
>NZ_QUJB01000011.1:270-94863 GCF_003480435.1 Clostridium sp. AM30-24
CCCCCACTTCAAGTGTTAGCTAAGTGGAGGGAGTATGTCACCCGTTCTTTCTGATTGGAGGTATATTACCTCGTGAAATAGGAAATTCAAGTCGATTTAGAAGAAATTCAATAGGTGCAAAATTGCTGATTGCTGATTCATGGATTTGAACACCAGAAAAAATTATGTATTGACACATATTAATGCCTTTTCCTGAAAACGGCGGATAATAAAGCATCTGGGAACACAAAGTCCGAACTGGTACGGATCACCGACCGGCTGGAGCTGCCGCTCACATCAAGGATCGCAGGAGCAGAAAGAAAGAACAGCAAAACAGTGGTGGCATTCCGGGTAATCTACACATTTTCAGCATTTTTCCTGTCGCTGACTTGAAAGTTTAAATTCCAGTGCAGTGGTGGAATTTACTTTTGAAATTTTCACTTATTGCAGATACAGAAACAAATGGTTGATTTTCTAAGCAAAGTTGCATATAATTTGAGTAGGAACATATTGCTATTATCCACAGTTACGGAGCGAGTGTTATCGATACTGATAATAAACTGATAACATTAGCCTATATAGGCAGGATAATATGGATAAATCAAAGATTCAAAAGAAAAGCAAACGCGGCAACAAATAATCTCTAAACAAAATTGATTAGTGATTGTCAAGTTTGAATAATCCATATGTTCTCGTCCCACCCAGACTCATCCAAGTGTCCGAGTGAAAAAGAACATAAAAAATATGAAGCAGAGTCAGATGAATTTCAAAGAAATTCGTCTGGCCCTGCTTCTTTTTTTGCAGCTACATCCACTCCATGCATCCCATTCCCAAGCCCTCCCAAGCTCCTTCTTCAATCTCGAAAACAACCGGGAAAGTAAGAAAAAGACTTGGTTTATAAGGCTTAGATGGGAAGATGGGTAGGGAGGAAAGCAGAAGAGGCTTGGAATTTTCTCGTCCCGGAAGGTCGATTTTCGGGTAGATAAGAGGTTGATTTGAACATTGACAAAAAATTAAAAGATTGATATCATATACATATACAATATAAAGAAAATAATTTAAATGTCAATTTATAAAAGTATAAAGAAAATATAAACAGATTATAAAGGATGACACATGAACAAGGCAGAAAAATCACAAATAATAGTCCTTATTGCTTGCTTTGCTTGTGTTTTTTTGTCTGCAGCTTTAATATGGAATTATTATAAAAAGCCAGCTGATGAGAACGAAGCATTGATAGTTACAATAAAATATCCAGAATATGAAAATGCTGTTATAACACCGGTTTCTACAATGGAATGTGCTATAGATAATGAGTTTTTACATGAACTTCAACAAATATCAAGTAGTTCCGATGGAAATACGGATGAACATAGCTATATTTATCAATATGATACAGTACCTGATAGAATTTATATAAAGGCACCGGATATTTATGTATTTGAACAGGGCAATTCAAAATCATCAATGACACCATGTAGCGTTGGAAGTATAGCTTACTATGATGATGCACCTTGGTTTTCCATTACCGCAGTTACTATAGACAAATTATATACAGGAGTTTTTGATATAACTATTTCTATTAAAGCTTTTAAGGATATTGTTCCAGTAATGACAACACTAAAAATAGGAGATGTTGTTTTAGATGAAGTAAGAAGTGCACCAGAAAAAGAAACGGTATTTGAAAACGATAGTTATATTTCAGAAACATTTCAATTTCGATATAATCGAGGTGCATTAAGTGATATTTCTGATTTAGTTAATGAGGCAACATTCTGTACGGAAGATGTTTTTCATAGAATAAGCGGAGCTCAAATAACAGCAGAGTGCAATATACCATCTGTTAAAGTTATTATTGAGGATTCAGAGTTATCGTCTAAATAGTATTTTAGAAAGACCGTGAAAACTGTTACTAGTTTTTGGTCTTTCTCTTTTTATTATATTATAATATGATTTTTGGATTTATAAGTTTTGTATTTAGTGAGCTATAGTATGTGGAATACGAAGTCGCATTTCCCTTAGCATCGAGTATCCATTCTGTAAATTCCTTTCTGTTCAATAGCATCTATGTAAAGAAAGAGGACCCGTCGGCCTCTCCATTATCATGCCGCACACAGGCGGCGGGTTACTGGAAATCCATGGATACACATAGAAGCGTCTGAATCAAAGAAATGCAACCTTCCCATAATTGGTAAAAGAAGATCATTGAACACATGGTACAATTAAGTCATATAAAGGAGGTGTTTCTATGCCACAGATTGTTCCAATCAGCCATTTAAAAAGTACATCTGAAATTAAAGAAAGATGAAGCGGATATTTTAAATATGGCTTTGTTTGGAAAACAGCAGCACAATGGAGAAATGCAAAAGAAATAAAAGGTAAAACTCCTAATATCAGAGATTTTGCTTCAGCGGAAGAATTGGTTGTGCTTATCAATCTGGAAGATACAAATGCAGATCTGATAAGGCAGGAAGTGCCTCAAAATTGAATAAACGAAGCAAATACCCCCCGCAGATCCTCGTAAATAAAGAATCTGCGGGGGTGGTTGCCTTAGCCGGATAATCTTTCCGTCACGTTCAAATGGTGAGTCATAACAAATTTATTTATACAGTAACTTTCTGATAGGCCTCTGTCATACCGGTTCCGTCTTTGCGGATTCCGGCAAATAAAGAGCCTGATATATTATGCCATACACTGAAGATCGCTCCGGGAAGTGTAGCCAGTGGATTTGCTGCAAAATTAGCGGCTGCAAGAGAAATAGCAAGTCCGCTGTTCTGCATTCCGACTTCAATTGCAATCGCAGTGGCTTTGTTATATTCGATATGTAAAAGTTTTGCGGCGCCAAGTCCGATCCCCATTCCGCAGAGATTGTGAAGTGCCACAACTCCAAGCACGAGCAGACCACAGCTTATGATCTTCTCTGAATTGACAGAGACGATTCCGCTGATGATCATGACGATCGACACAACAGAAATCAGAGGGAGTACTTCTGATATTTTCTGGATCTGCTTTCCGAAGCAGCAATTGATCAGAATACCAAGTAGAACCGGAACCAGTACAACCTTCACGACGGAAATTACCATTGCGAGGAAAGATACTTCTACCCAGGCACCGGCAAGCAGATACACGAGTAATGGTGTCATCAGTGGAGCTGCAAGTGTGGAAGTGATCGTCATTCCAACCGAAAGCGCTACATCACCTCCGGCAATATATGTAATGACGTTGCTTGCTGTTCCGCCGGGACAACATCCCACAAGAATAACACCAAGTGCAAGATCGGTCGGAAGCTGCATCAACCTGCATAAGCCCCATGCCACAACAGGCATGATCGTGTATTGCGCAACAAATCCGATAACGATTTCTTTGGGTCTTGAAAAAACCCGTTTAAAATCTTCAATCTTGATGGTAAGTCCCATGCCGAACATGGCAACACCTAAAAAGGTGGAGGTATATTTGGTTGTCCATGCGAATCCATCATGCCAGAAAAATGCGATCACAGAGAAACAGATAATGATAATTCCAATATGTTTTGTAAGGAAAGAACTGGCTTTCCCTGCTTTTTTCATTAAGTGTTCCATCCCTTATACCTCGTAGCTGAAGTTGTCGATCAGTCTGGTTTTTCCGATATAGACTGCCATAGCGACCAGAACATCTTTTTCTACGCTTTCTACCGGCTGCATATCCAGTGCATCTACCATAGATACATAATCGATCTTTGCCAGAGGCTCCGCTTCAATGATCGCACGCATTTTTGCTAATACTTCTTCTGCCTTGATTCCCTTACAGATGGTATCCTGACCGGCTTTTACGGCTCTTGAAAGACAAAGAGCGGCTGTTCTTTCTTCTTCACTTAAATATGTATTTCTGGATGATTTGGCAAGGCCGTCTTCCTCACGGATGATCGGGCATCCTACGATCTGGATATCAAAATTCAGATCCTGTACCATTTTGCGGATGATCGCCAGCTGCTGTGCATCCTTCTGACCAAAATACGCTCTGTCCGGTGTTACAATGTTGAATAACTTGGAAACGACCGTACAAACACCTTTAAAATGAATGGGTCTTGTTTTACCGCACAGGGTATCGGATAAAGTATCAATGCTTACAAATGCATGCGGATCATGGTACATATCTGTTGGTTCCGGGTGAAAGATGAGATCGGCTCCAAGGCTCTCGCAGAGTTCGCTGTCACGTTTGAAATCTCTTGGATATGCTTCCAGATCTTCGGTCGGTCCAAACTGTGTCGGGTTTACAAAATCGGATACGACAACGATATCATTTTCTTCGCGGCACCGTTTGATCAGACTTGCATGTCCTTCGTGCAGGAAGCCCATTGTCGGCACAAGTCCGATGGTTTTTCCTTCTTTTTTCCAGTTCTTGATTAAAGCTCTTGTTTCCTGTACTGTTTTTGTTACCTGCATGATGTTCTCCTTTTTAAAAATAAATTAGGAGATAGCCTCTTGTTCTGAATTCAACAAATTTCATTTTTATTGATAAGTTACAGTCAAGCTTATCATTATGCCATATCTTTCAGTAATCCGTGCTTTTCATAGTTTGTAACACGGCTGATCTTATTCGCATCATTTACAAACACAACCTGTGGTTTATGTTCCTTGGCTTCTTCAGCCTCATATTGTGCGTAACACATGATAATGATCTTGTCACCATTACTTACGCATCTTGCCGCAGCACCATTCAGGCAGATCATTCCGCTTCCGCGTTTGCCGCAGATCGTATAAGTTTCAAACCGGCTTCCGTTGTTCACATCCACGATCTGAACTTTTTCATATTCCATAATTCCTGCTGCTTCCAGCAGCTCTTCATCGACAGTAATACTTCCGACATAATCCAGTTCGGCCTGTACCACGGTAGCACGATGAATTTTTCCTTTTAACATCTCAACAGTCATTTCTTATTGGTCTCCTTATAAAAAAAGCATTCGTCAAGGCATACTTGTCCCTGCAAATGCTTTTGCTATTCTTCGTATTCCCTGAGTCTTATTTTATGTCTTGATAAATATAAGCTTGATTTCCACCGGTTCCGGCGGGGTAACTTTTCAATATGAAATTGTTGTAATTCAGTCAGAGTATAGTTTTGTAGTATTCCAAATACTATCTCCGCGGCTATTATGACATTTTAGAAAAGGAATGTCAATACGAAGATGGAAATGAACGGTAACCAGTCAGCGCAACAAGTGTACAGACCTGTTCACAGTTACAAAGAAGTTATATTGTGATATAAGCCTTCAACAGCTCGAAGGTATTGCGAACTCCGTCCATATGGGAACGCTCGTAATTATGGGAGGCATAGACTCCCGGGCCGATGAGACCGTGACGGATATCATATCCGGCGCGCAGGGTAGTCTCCACATCGGAGCCATAATGAGGATAAATATCAATGGCATAATCCAGCTTCTTCTCCTTTGCAAGGTTGGAAAGAGCCGTGATCAGATCATAGTTATAAGGACCACCGGAATCTTTGGCACAGATCGAAACCATCCGTTCGGTGCAGCCAAGGTCGCTGCCGACACAGCCCATATCGACAGAAATCATCTCCTTTGTATCATCAGGAACGGCACTTCCGCCGTGCCCTACTTCTTCATATACTGTAAATAATAAAGAAACCTTGCGGTTCAGCTTCCAGGCATCTTCACGTACGGCTCTGGCAAGACCCAGCAGGATAGCGGCGGAAAGCTTGTCATCAAGAAAACGGCTTTTGATGTATCCGCTTTCTGTCACAACCGTGCGGGGGTCCATGGCGATGATGTCACCGGTCTGGATTCCAAGCGCCAGAGTATCCTGATCGGAAGCGACATTTTCATCCAGCAGGATCTCCATATTTTCTTCGATCAGCTCGGTTTTCTGATCAGCCACGTGGGAAGAAGGTTCCTTGTTCAGTACTACACCGGTGTAAACTCGGCCATCACGAGTGTGAATGGTGCAGTTCTCGCCGTCCGCTGTGGACCACTGATGACCTCCGATGGTTGTGGGCCGCAGACGTCCATTTTCCTTGATGGAACGAACCATAGCCCCCAGTGTATCCACATGGGCTGCCAGTACCAGAGGAGAGCCGGAACCACCCAGGGTAACGAATACATTCCCCTTATTGCTGCGCTCCGGGGAATACCCCAGAGAAGATAATTCGGACAACAGGTAATCAGTCACTTTTGTTGTAAAGCTGGACGGACTTGGGATAGAAGTCAAGGTGTATAACTGCTCTTTGATAAAATTCATATGAGAGTTCATGTCTACATTCCTCCTGAAGGATATTTCTGATTACTATTGTAGCGAACCGGAGAAGAAAGGTCAACAAAGGACCTGACGAAAAGAAGAACGATTCAGCTCACCGACAACGGATGACGATCAGAAAATGAGGTCTGCAAATCCGGTGGATACCAGAAATAAGATGAGCATTACAACCGGCACGACATAGCGGATCATGAAACGGTACAGACCGGCGCGCCTGAAGGATTCTCCGTTTCGTTCCACTTCACCGATGATCCAGTCCGGTCCGATCACCCAGCCGATCAAAATACTGGTCAGGAGGGAGATGAACGGCATCAGGAAGCTGTTGCTGAGATAGTCCATAACATCGAGCAGCTGTCCGATGGATCCATTTGGAAGCTTCAGCTCAAAATAAAGCCTGTTGTATCCAAGACAGATCAGTACGGCAGTAATGAGTGAATAAATACCAACAGCGCCGCACATGCTCTTACGCGGTTTGTGATATAATTCCATGCAGTTTGCGACCAATGTTTCCATAACGGATACGCAGGAGGTCAGCGCCGCGAAGCCCATCATCAGGAAGAATGCGATCGCTGCAGGACGTCCGAATACTCCCATGGAATTAAAAACCTTAGGCAACGAGATAAAGATCAGGCTTGGACCGGAAGCCATTCCGTCATTTCCGAGGAATACGAAAACGGCCGGTATGATCATCATTCCTGCAAGAAATGCAACACCTGTATCAAACAGCTCGATCTGATTGGTTGCCTTGTTTAAATTGATCTCATTTTTTACATAAGAGCCGTAGGTGATCATGATTCCCATGGATACGCTTAAGGAGAAGAATAGCTGGCTCATCGCGTCCAGAAGGATCTCTAAAAATCGTTTTACGGTCAATCCATGAAAGTCCGGCTTTAAATAGATAAAGAGCCCCTGCATACCGGTGCGGACGGTACCATCGGCATCTGTATGGGACAGGGTCAGGCAGAAGATCGCAATGACCACGATCAAAAGGATCAGTCCCGGCATGATGATGCTGGAAAACTTTTCGATTCCTTTTTCAACACCGCGGAATACGATCCATGCAGTGAGTGCAAGGAAAATCAGCATAAATACGATCGGTGCGACATCGGATGTGATGAAGGAGGTAAAATAACCATCCGCCGCAGCTTCTGTTCCGTCAGAAACAAGATAAATAAAAAAATACTTTGCGATCCATCCGCCGATCACAGAATAGTAAGTCATGATCAGGGACGGAACCAGAAACGTTAAGCGTCCCAGAAATTTCCATTTCGGATCAAGTGCTTCAAAGGCTCTCAGTGCATTTTTCTTTGTCTTTCGTCCGATCGCAACGTCAGTTGTCAGCAACACAAAGCCAAAGGTCAATACGAGCACAAGATAGATCAAGAGAAACAGACCGCCCCCATCCTTCGCACAAAGGTACGGAAATCTCCAGATATTTCCGACACCTACAGCACTTCCGGCAGCCGCTAAGACAAATCCGATGGACCCGGAAAAACTACTTCCTTTTTCTTTCATTTCAAATCCCCTTTTCCAATACATGTTTATCAAACGCTGGCGCCCCACAGCCAATAGCTCTATTCTATATGAAAAAAGATAAAGTGCAAATCGGAGAAGTTTCTTTACGGGAAATTTTGCACGCAAAAAGTTTCGTATTGCTTTACAAATCACCGGGTTCTCCTATATAATTGTTTGAGAAATCAAGGAATAAGAAGAATGGATAGTTTAAGGAAACAATATGAGTGAATTTACCTGTTATGTAGGAGAACAGATACGAAGATACCGGAAAGCCGGAAATATGACATTGCAGGATCTGGCAGATGCCATCCATAAAAGCAGAGCAACTATATGCAAATATGAAAACGGGGAAATCTCCGTTGACGTTGAAACATTATATGAGATCAGTCAGGTCCTTCAGGTATCGATCTCCCAGCTTACCACATATCTTCCGGAATCCGGGAATGAACCGGTCAGTATCCCGGGGAGAGGACAAAAGAGCCCGTTCTTCCAGGCGCAGAGATTATACTTTTACTTTTATGATGGACGATCCCAGCGCACAAAGGACGGTGTCATTGATATATATGAAAAGAGAGGCGAAACCGGAAAATACGAGGCGACCCTGACGATCTGTACGGTTTCTGCCAATGGAAGAAGCAGCGAGATCTTTTACACCGGAAGAGTCGTTTACAGCGATATGCTGATCCGTTTTTCCTTCGTCAATCAGTATAATCCGCTGGAGGAGGATCTTTTGTATATTTTCAATCCTCTGGAGCGGAGAGATTATACGATGGGACTTTTGTGCGGAATTTCCAGTGCGGATCTCATGCCATGCGCATACAAATGTATGGTCACGTTAAAGCCGCAGGAGCATTCGGAACGCTTCCGAAGCCAGCTGCTTTTCACAAAAAAGGACCTGAAACGTCTGGAACAGCTCAATATGCTGCTGGTAGATAATATCGAGCAGTAGAGATTCAGACGGGAATGGAAACAGGAAAACAGGGAGACAATAGGATATCAAAGGAGAAGGAGAGAAGAGATTGTTGCGAACAAAAAAGGCATTTTTTCAAGGCGCTCTGTTGATCGCCGGTATGGTCATGCTGTGCGCCGGCGTCATGCGGGGAGAGGCGGATACCGTGTTAAGTAAGGCGATCAGGCTGTGTTTGGAGTGTGTTGGAATTGGATAACAGAAAACATATCATATCAAAGAGCCTGAGCCAGTTTCGCGGCTGGATCCAGGCAGAGGCGGCGCTTCTTACGAACCCTCACCTGCCGAATTTTTTCAAAGGCGGGATCTATCAGGGAAAGACAAAGGCAGTCTGCGTGCCGGGGCTGAACTGCTATTCCTGTCCGGCGGCAGCCGGGGCATGTCCGATCGGTTCCTTTCAGGCGGTGGTCGGCTCATCGAAATTCAGCTTTTCCTATTATATAACAGGATTTCTGATCCTGTTTGGTGTCCTTTTAGGGCGCTTCATATGCGGATTTTTGTGCCCCTTTGGCTGGCTGCAGGATCTTCTTCACAAAATTCCGGGGAAAAAGCTGTCTACGGAAAGGCTTAAGCCCCTGACTTATCTTAAATATGCCGTGCTGTTTTTTACTGTGATCGCTCTGCCGGCGCTTGTTGTAAATGATGTGGGAATGGGTGACCCATTCTTTTGCAAGTATCTCTGTCCACAGGGAGTTTTAGAGGGGGCAATTCCTTTGTCAGTCGTTGACCCGGGGATCCGGTCGGCATTGGGACATCTGTTTACCGGAAAGCTTATGATCCTGATCGGAGTCGTTGTTTTGAGTGTGCTGTTTTATCGGCCGTTCTGCAAATGGCTCTGTCCCCTCGGTGCGTTTTATGCGTTGATGAACAAGGTATCCCTGCTTGGGATCAAAGTGGATGAGCATAGATGCGTCTCCTGCGGAGCATGCAGAAGAGTCTGTCAGATGGATGTTGATGTCACAAGCTCACCCAATCACACGGAATGTATCCGGTGCGGGAAGTGTATCAATGCCTGTCCCACGGATGCCGTCAGCTTTTGCTACGGCTTTGCGTCCGACTCAAATAGAAATGGAGAAAAGAAATGAAACGATCAAATATGATAATGTTCCTGCTCATTCTTGTGCTGGCATTTGGCCTCACAGCGTGCGGGAAAGCAAAAAATAACAGGGAAACTGCCTCCGGGCAGACGTCAGAGAGTGAAACGTTACTGTCCGCGGAGCCGGGAGATGCCAAAGAAGCAGCAGACCTGTATCAAAAGCTGATGCAGAAGGAGGAGGATATTCAGTCAGCCAATGCAAAGCTCTGGGAAAAGCTGTTCCTGACGATCGATAAAGACCAGGTGGTAAGTGGAGACAATAATAATTACGGCGATTTTCTTCTGAAGGCGATCGAAGCTGCAAAGGATCAATTTACAGCAGATGAGTTGAAAATTCTGAATGACGGAGCGGGACAGATCCGGGAGATCGAGGAAAAGCTGATGGCTCTGGAGGAGAAATATCCGGATTGCGTCAAGATGCCGGGGGAAGGTGAGAGTGCTGAGGCAGGAAATGCTGAGAGCGGTCAGGAAAAGTTCCCGGACTTTCAGGGAAAGGATCTCGATGGCAAGGATGTAAACAGCAGTGAACTCTTTTCCGGCAATACCGTAACCGTCGTGAATTTCTGGTTTACGACCTGCAAGCCCTGTGTCGGAGAGCTTGCGGATCTGGATGCGCTGAATCAGGAGCTGGTGCAAAAGGGCGGTGCGGTCGTAGGAATCAATGCATTCACGCTGGACGGCGATGAGGGTGCGATTGCCGAGGCGAAGGAGATCCTGTCAAAAAAGGGAGCAGCCTATCAGAATCTCTGGTTTGACTCCGACAGTGATGCCGGCCGCTTTACCGCCGGACTGTACGCATTCCCAACGACCTATGTCGTCGATCAGGACGGGAACATCGTGGGACAGCCGATTGTAGGCGCGGTCACATCCCAGGAACAGATGAAGACGCTCCATGCCCTGATTGAGCAGGCACTTTATCAAAAGTATGCGGCGGAATCGGCGGCGGCACGCAGGTGACGTTAGCAGCAGCAGGAATCAGACTTTTCGGAGGTGTTTCGGGGGATGTGGATCAGGCAGTGGAAGCGTAAAGAGTACTAACATAAGAGGATGTGCAAGGGTAATGAAATAAAGTTACCGCAGCACATCCTTTTGTGTTTTCCGGTTCATGTTTTTCGGGCGAAAACCGTAAAGAAATCTGTTTACATTTTCACAAATCCCTTTTATACTTGGTAAGTATGCGTTTTACAGGATAAAGCGAAGAAAAGCAAAGCTGGCAATGTGACAGCTGAAATACAGGAAGTAATCTGCGGACAACCGATAAGTGATATCCGGAGCAGGGGCTTCGGGCTGCCCGGGAGCGCCGGAGGCAGATGGCATTCCATATGACAAAGGAAAGTGAAAAAGGAGAAGTACGATGGGAATTGTAGTGATCGGTGACGTGTTTATTGACATCAAGGGGTATTCCCTCTCCCCATATATCCCACAGGGAAGAAATGCAGGAACGGTGATTCAGATCCACGGCGGCGTAGCGAGAAATGTTGCGGAGAACATCGCGAATATTGAATTACAGCCGACTTTTATCAGCGCAGTGGATGATAACGCCATGGGTGAGGATGTGATCCAGAAATTAAAACGCCACAAGGTCGAGACAAAGTATATCAAGAAGGTTCCGAACGGCATGGGAACCTGGCTTGCAGTCTTTGACAATGAGGGCGATGTGGTGGCATCTATCTCAAAGAGACCGGATCATAAGCCGATCGAGCAGATCTTAGATGAATACGGGGACGAGATCTTTAAGGATGCGGACAGCATTGCGATCGAGATCGATACCGACAAGGAGATCGTAAAAAAGACCTTCATGTATGCGGAAAAGTACCACAAAGAGGTCTATGCCCTCGTATCAAATATGACGATCGCAGTGGAGAGAAGAGATTTCCTCCGCAGGACGGCATGCTTTGTGTGCAATCAGCAGGAGGCAGGAATCCTGTTCTCGGAAGATTATGATTGCATGACTCCGGCAGAGTTGGCGGCAGTTCTTCCGGAGCGGATCCGTTCTGCGAAGATCTCCCGCATGGTGGTGACCATGGGCGGCAACGGTGCGGTCTTTGTTGATGAGGACGGGCACACCGGTCTTTATCCGGGACGCAAGGTGGATGTCGTTGACACAACGGGAGCCGGGGATGCGTTCTTCTCCGGTGTCTGCATCGGGCTTACCTACGGAAAAACACTGAAGGAGTCCTGCGGAATCGGCACGAGACTTGCAGCAACTGTGATCTGTACAACGGAGAATATCTGCCCGAGGTTCATGCCGGAAGAATTTGGACTGAAACGATAGAAGGATCATCTCAATCATGGAACCATTTTATTATAACCGCATGGACAAAGAACGTCAGGCTGTTTACCGTGCCATGCAGCAGGGACTTTTGAGTCTGGCAGACTCTTTTCAGATCCCCCGGATCGACGGACATGCCTTAAGCGATATTTTCTTTGAACTCCGCCTGGATCACCCGGAGATCTTCTGGGTCTCAAGCTTTAAATACCGGTATTTTGCAGATTCCCCGAACCTGATCTTCATCCCGGAATATCTGTTTGAGAAGAGCAAGATTAAGGATCATCAGAAAGCCATGAAAGCCCGGGTGGAAAAGCTCGCAAGACCGGCGGCAAAGCTTTCGGAGCTGGAAAAAGAAAAATATATCCACGATTTCATCTGTGAGAATATTCACTATGATAAGCTGAAGAAGCCCTATTCCCACGAGATTATCGGACCACTGGGCCACGGAGTCGGTGTCTGTGAGGGAATTGCCAAGTCTGTCAAGATCCTCTGCGACGCGCTGGGGATCTGGTGTATGATTGCCTTATGCGGAAACAATCCTGAAAAAGGGATCAAGTACCGTCATACCTGGAATATCGTAAAGATTGGAAAGACCTGCTATCATCTGGATGCCACCTTCGACAACAGTCTTGGAAAGTGCGCCGGGACCGGCGGTGAGATCCGCTACGATTACTTCAACCTGGATGACAAAGCCGTCTTCCGCGACCATGAGCCGTTGATCGCTCCGGCCCCGGCCTGTACGGATGGCGACCATTTTTACTACAAAGAGAAAAAACTTTCCTTCACAAAGACGGAGGAAGTATACAAGCGCTCTCTCCAGACCGCAAAGAAGAATAAGACCCTCACATTTCACTGGCGCGGCGGCTATCTGACCCGTGAGGTTCTGAAAGAACTCCTCGAACTCATCGAGAAAGCAGGAACTGAGCAGAACAAGACTGCCCATATCCAGCTCAACTGGCCGCAGGCGGTTCTGAGGATCCATTATACGGATGAGCGCTCGCAGGCTGTCGTTACCATAGAAGAGGCAAACGAGGGGGAGGAGTCATGACCATGCTGCAGCTCGCACACGCATGAACTACAGACGGATCGAAAAAAAGAACCTGTAATTTTTTTAGACAGCATATTTACATGCTGTCTTTTTTTGCTTATAATAACGATACAAAAAATTATCACTGTTAATAAATGAGTCTGACGGAGGCAATGGTGCCAGAACGCAGGCGGCGCGGTGAAAATGCGGCTGTGAACACATGAAACAGCTAAGAATTACAAAAAGGGAGAAAATCGTATGAAAGAAGAAAAGAGATCCGATCAGGCGATGTATGATTTCTACGGGAAAATGCCGTTAAAGCGGGCGATCCCGCTGGGACTGCAGCATGTACTGGCAATGTTCGTGGGAAACCTGACACCGCTTCTTATTATCTGCGGGGCATGCGGAATCAGCGGAAGCGAGGAATTTGCCCAGCTTCAGGTCAGTCTCTTACAGAATGCAATGTTTGTAGCGGGGGTTGTGACACTGGTCCAGCTCTACGCGATCGGTCCGATCGGAGGTAAAGTTCCGATCATCATGGGAACCAGCTCCGGTTTCATCGGAGTTTTCAAGAGTGTGGCAGATACAATGGGCGGCGGACTTGCCACCTACGGCGCGATCATGGGCGCATCGGTGATCGGAGGTCTCTTCGAGGGCGTTCTCGGATTTTTCATCAGGCCGCTGCGAAAATTTTTCCCGGCTGTGGTGACAGGAACTGTCGTTTTATCCATCGGCCTTTCCCTGATCTCCGTCGGTATCAATTCTTTCGGAGGCGGAAACGGAGCGAAGGACTTTGGATCCGTGGAGAATCTTCTTCTGGCGCTCTTTGTCCTTGTCGTGATCCTTATTGTGAAACACTGGACAAAGGGAATCGCAAGCAATTCTGCGATCCTCATCGGAATCATCGCGGGCTACGGGGCAGCTGTTATCATGAGCCTGATCCTTCCGACAACAGGGATCACAGCGGACGGAACGGAGTATACGAAAGCCTGGGTATTGAACTGGGATAAAGTCGCGCAGGCCAGCTGGATCAGCATTCCGGAAATCCTTCCGGTAAAACCGGTGTTTGATGTTCGCGCTATCGCCCCGATCATTATTATGTTCATCGTTACGGCGGTTGAGACGGTGGGAGATATTTCCGGTGTTATCGAGGGCGGAATGGACCGTGAGGCAACGGATAAGGAGCTTTCCGGCGGCGTGATCTGTGACGGTATCGGCTCATCCTTTGCCGCGTTATTCGGAATCCTTCCGAACACATCCTTCAGCCAGAACGTGGGTCTGGTCACTATGACGAAAGTAGTGAACCGCACAGCCCTTGCCACAGGTGCGGTATTCCTGATCCTCTGTGGACTTGTTCCGAAGCTGGGCGCGATCGTTTCCATTATGCCGCAGGCAGTTCTCGGCGGCGCGGCGGTCATGATGTTCTCCTCCATCGTAATCAGTGGAATCCAGTTGATCACAAAGGAGAAGATGACAGCGAAGAACCTGACCATCGTTTCCGTGGCACTCGGCGTTGGATACGGAATGGGCGCCAACACAGCGATCTTAGCCCAGACACCGCAGGCGATCCAGCTGATCTTCGGCGGATCCGGAATCGTCCCGGCAGCGGTGGTTGCGATCCTGTTAAATATTGTGCTTCCGGACGAGAGAAAGTAGAAAAAGATTTGAGTATAAAGTGAAGGCTTAAGAGAAAAGCGGAATGTATCCGGGCGATAGGGAGATATCGCCTACCGGATAAATTCCGCTTTTTTTAATTGTTCCAGCTCCGCCGGGGTGTCCGCATCAGCGAGCTCCAGCGGGTCGCTTACGGGAAAATACCGGACACTGTCCGGATACTTTTTGAGCAGCACATTGCCGCCCTGATTGTCCGGGAGTGTGAGAAGTTCCTCAAAGTATCGGCTTCCAAAAAGAACCGGGTTTCCGGGGATCAGAAGATCGTCGCCGGAGACAGACGCAAGGCGGAAGATCGCGGAGGAGGAGGCTGGAGAGGTATTTTGATAAGATTGTGAAAAGGCGATTCCCATAGCCTCCAACGTCTCTCGTGTCAGCAGCGGTTGATCTCCAAGCGCGAACATACAGCCGGTCAGTTCGGGATGTTCCTTCAATAGGGCAGAGAGACCGAGATGAACCGTATGGTTCCGATAGGGCATCGCGTGCAGCAGGACCGGGATATTCCGCTCTCTGCAGAGCGATTCGACTTCCGGTGATCTCGTCACAACGATCCTGGCGGCAAAAAGAGCGGTGTCAGTGGCAGATAAGATCCGGGAGATCAGCGGTTTTCCATGGAAGTCAGCCATGAGCTTGTTGGAACCAAACCGCTTTCCGAGTCCCGATGCCATGATGACACATCCGACAGGAAGAACCGGGCGGTCCAGATCATACACAAACACATCATCACGAGCCCGCAGTGCATCGAGAAAAGGAGTGGACTGACTGCGAAGGACTGCGATGACGCGTTTCCGATCGAAAAGCCGGAAGACCGCATCGCAGAATTCCGGACAGGAGCTTTCGAGATAACCAAGTTCGTCGATCACGGTCCATTGGGCCGGGGAATCGATGGCGCGGGTGACGGAGGCAGCGCCTGGGCCAAGAAATCCGCTTAGATCCGGGGTCATCTGGTTACCGGGAGTTAGTGACACAGTCTGTCCGGCAGCAGGCGGTTGATAGGATCCGATCGTTACTGCCTCTCCGGTAAGATTGTCTGTCAGTTCCACATGATCACGGGGGACAACCCGCGTTGTGAAGCCGGGAAACGGACCGCGACCGGAAAAGTATGGCAGAGCGAGGATTTCCCTTAAAAGCGTACTCTTTCCGCTTCCTCTGCAGCCGGTTATGATCAGATGTCGTTTTCCCCCGATCGGTACGGGAGATGCGGAATCAGGGTCGGACTGATTTCCCGGAACTTTCATCAGCGGTATATTTAGAAAAGATCTGAGAATAGAGCTCGCGGCTGCTCTGGATGCAGGCGTTGCGGTAGGTTTCGTAGTCATGTAAAAACTCCTTTGCTTCCGGTGTCAGAGCACTTCCGCCACCACCTTTTCCGCCGATCCGGCGGGCAGTGAGCGGGAAGCCGAGATTTTTTTCAGCGCGCTTCATAATGGTGAGTGCCTTCGTGTAGGCCATGCCCATGGAGATTGCCGCGGCCCGCAGCGAACCGGTCTCCTCGATCAGATGGAGCAGGCGGCAGGGACCTTCACCGAAGAAGCGGAAGTGGTCATCACCGCAGAGAAAAACACGGATGTCAGATATCATGGAGGACACCTTCTTTCAGAAATTATCAGGGGTTACAGGGTGGGAAGCAGGATGAGACGCCTGTGATCCGGGGCTTGCGGGTCTGGAATTTCAAGAAGATTCACCGGACCGTAGATTTCGGTAAATGCCAGCTCCATATCTTTGATGGAGTCGGTCTCCGGCCGCAGTATGCGGATCAGATGGCCGTCCTTCAACAGCATCAGTGTGTCACAGCAGGTGAGGGCCAGAACCGGATCATGAAGGCAGATCAGGGCGGTTTTCACAGGATTCCCACATACAAGTTCCCGGA
Source organism: Clostridium sp. AM30-24 (assembly GCF_003480435.1). Lineage (GTDB taxonomy): Bacteria > Bacillota > Clostridia > Lachnospirales > Lachnospiraceae > Pilosibacter. The sequence continues at coordinate 16,916 of NZ_QUJB01000011.1, forward strand.
TCATCTGAACCATCCGGTACTTGTTTCCGAGGTCCAGCGAACTGTCCGGCTCATCGAAGAGCAGCAGCTTCGTGCCTTCCACCAGAGTCCGGGCGAAGATCACCAGCTGCTTTTCCCCGCCGCTGAGGGTGAGATAATCCCGCTCCGCGAGCTCAGCCATTCCGACCTGTTTTAGAGCATGGTAGGCGTTCCTCCTCATATCTGCGGACGGCTGGCTCAAAAGTCCTAATTTTGAATAAAATCCCATCAGCACAACGTCCAGGACACTCATGGAGATAGAGATTCCGCTCTGCTGCGGAATATAGCTGACACGTTTTGCCAGTTCCTTCGCCCGCAGTCCGGCGAGCTCCAGTCCTTCCAGAACTACATGACCGCCATGGGACAGCTCTCCGCAGACTGCTTTGAGAAGTGTCGTCTTTCCGCTTCCGTTCGGGCCGAGAATTCCGATCACATGGCCCGGTGCATCAACGGAAAATGAGACACGATCCAGAATCTGACGTCTTCCGAGACAGACGGAGATATCCTGAACAGAGAAAAATTCATTCATTTCAGGTCAGTGCCTCCTTCCAGAGAGAATCAGAAAGATCAAAAACGGTGCTCCGAGAAGTGAGGTGAAGATGCTGACCGGCAGCTCAACCGTCGCCAGAGATTTCGCCAATACGTCCGCAGTGAGCAGGAGAAAACTTCCGATGATTCCGCTTAAGAGACAGGAGGACTGCTTATGATCCCCGGTGAGAAGTCTCGCCGTGTGCGGGGCGAGAAGTCCGATAAAGCTGATAAGTCCGGTAACACTGACCGCTGCAGCTACTGTGAGTGTTGCGAGAAACAGAACATAAAATCTTGTCGTTCGGACAGAAACGCCGAGCATTCTCGCTTCATCCTCCCGGACAGACAGTGCCAGCACATGGCGGTGGAGCAGGAGAATTGCGATGGAAGTCACGAGAATGATCAGGACAGGAACCGGAATCTTTGCCGCGGTGACGCCGGCGAGACTCCCCATGATCCAGTATTCGATGGAGGCCAGTTGTTTTTCCGGATCCGCCATGAGCTTCAACACCATGAGAAATGTCTGTGCCAGAGCATGGACCGCGATTCCCGCGAGAACGATGGAAGCGTGTTCTTTTACGGGAGAAAGCGCGGTGAGACCTAAGGACAGGCAGACCGCGAGAAGTCCGCCGATGAATGCGAAAACCGTTGTGGACGGTGATGCGGCGGAGACAAATAATATGGCAAAGGCGGCGCCTGCGCTGGCACCGGAGGAAACCCCGATGATATCCGGAGATGCCAGTGGGTTCCTGAAGACCGTCTGGTAGACGAAACCGGCGATACCCAGCCCAAATCCGCCGACGAGTCCCATAAGCGCGCGGGGCAGGCGGAGAATTGTGAAGGTCCGGACGGCCATCAGGTCTCCGTCACGGAGACTTTTCAATGAGATCGGGTATTTTCCGGTGGACAGAGCGGAAACAAAGGCGATGACAAGAAATGTCATCGCCAGAGTTAAAATTGCCATTGTCCGGTTGGGATCAGTCTGCGCTTTCCGGAGTGAATCCATAGAATGTTTCATAGAAATCCTTTTCTGCAGCGGCAAAGTCTTCTTCAGTTACAACCTCCGGGTGAAGGATGGAGGCAACATAGTAGCTTCCTAAAAAGCTTGCCGGAACCGGGGAATCGAGTGCTTCGATGTCACTCGGGATCTGGGCAACGTGTCCCTCTTTTACGGCTGTGCAGTCGGCAAGAGCGGAATCCTTGAGAACAGAGTCCACGTCGTAGTCAGCGTCAGCCGCGAGAATGATATAGTCCGGATTCCAGGAGAGGATCTGCTCGTAGGAGGTGTCGGCCCAGTAGGTATCTGTGATATCGGAAGCCGCGTTCACACCGCCTGCATTCTCGATGAGGGTGGACTGGTACATTTCCGGTCCTGCAGTCTGTAACAGAGCGCTGTTGCCTGCAAGATATACGGACGGGGTCTCAGCACCGTCTAAGGAATCCTTTAATCCGGAAAGGGAATCGGAGATCCAGGATTCCAGCTTCTGACCTTTTTCAACGACGTTTGCAGCAGTGGAGATCATATCGATGGTCTCAAATAACTTTGTCTGGTCTTCCGGATTGACGGCAATCACAGTGAGACCAAGCTCTTCCATAGCAGGGATGGAGTCTTTTAATTTTGTCGGAACGATCACAAGGTCCGGCTTCAATGCGGCGCAGCCCTCAAGGTCAAATTCCTTTGCTGTACCAACAGACGGAAGCTCAGTGAGCTCCGGAGCGCTTAATTTGTAGATCTTTCGTTTGTCTGCCTTTGCCTCAACGCCGACCAGCTGTTCGTCAAGATCAAGGGCGATCATCAGGCTTGTAGAGATATAGTAGCCGCTCACGAAGGACTCCGGCTGCTTTTCAATCGTAACCTCACGTCCAAGATGGTCTGTGACGGTAACCGGGTATTCTACGGTCAGGTTAGCCTCGGCAGCCGCGGATGTTTCGGGAGCAGATTCAGATGCGGCTTCAGTGGCAGCTCCGGCAGTCGTCTCAGCCGTGGTAGTTGCTGTAGTTGCAGTATTGCCTCCGCATGCAGTTACGCTCACGGATAATGAGAGCGCTAAGAGCAGGGCGGAAAGCTGTTTGAGATTTTTCTTCATGATTTTTTCCTCTTTCAATGTATTTGTGTTGAAATCGCGTTGTGTTTTTTCAACTATAACGGAATTATACCAGAAAGTATGATAAAATGAAAGTAAAAATGCAGATACAACCATAGAATGAGGAGCAGAGAATGAGAGTCATCAGGGAATATAAGCGGGCGGAGAGCCTGGAAGAGGCGTGGCAGTTAAATCAGAAGAAGAGCAACCGCGTGCTTGGCGGCATGGTCTGGTTGAAAATGGGGAAAATGCAGATCGGAACGGCGATCGACCTCTCCGGTCTCGGACTCGGCGCCATCGAGGAGACGGAAGAGGAATTCCGGATCGGCTGCATGGTGACGTTGAGGGATCTGGAACTTGATCCGGGACTTCATACTTATACAGATGGCGCGGTGCGGGAATCGGTGCGCCATATCGTCGGAGTCCAGTTCCGGAATCTTGCCACAGTGGGCGGAAGTATTTACGGAAGATACGGATTTTCGGATGTGCTGACCATGTTTTTGGCGATGGACAGCTATGTCGAGCTCTATAAAGGCGGGGTGATCCCGCTAAAAGAGTATGCAAAGATGCCGTATGACCGGGATATTCTGGTGCGCCTGATCGTGAAGAAAGAAAAAGCGGTGTTCGATTACCAGTCTGTCCGCAACAGCCAGACCGATTTTCCGGTGCTGACCTGCGCGGTGGCAGGCACAGAGAGCGGATACCGGTTTTCCATCGGGGCGAGACCCGGAAAGGCAGTGCTGTTTGAACTGACAGATGCGGATATCCGGGAGGCAGATGTGGAAAACGTGGCGGAATACGCGGCAAAATGTGTAAAAGAACAGATCGAGACCGGCTCCAATACACGCGGAAGCGCGGAATACCGAAAGCATCTGGCGGGTGTGCTGGTAAAGAGGGCTGTCTGTAAATTGGAAGGAAAATAAGAAAAATTCAGACGGACTGATGAGACAAATGTAAAGTAAAGTTATAGAGGAATCATACCATGAACATTACCATGACATTAAACGGAAAAAAAATCTCTGCCGACATCGACGCGGATATGCTTTTGATCGATTTTGTGCGGGACCATGGCTGCTACAGCGTGAAGCGCGGCTGTGAAACATCGAACTGCGGTCTCTGTACCGTATTTTTAGATGAAAAACCGGTTCTCTCCTGTTCCGTGCTCGCGGCGAGAGTGGATGGAAAGACCGTTACGACACTGGAAGGACTTCAGGAAGAGGCAGCAGAGTTCGGCGCTTTTATTGCAGATCAGGGCGCGGAGCAGTGCGGATTCTGTAATCCCGGCTTTATAATGAACGCTCTGGCACTGTTCCGGGAAAAAGAGTATCCGGATGAGGACGAGATCAGGGAATATCTGGCGGGCAACTTATGCCGCTGCTCCGGCTACGAGGGACAACTCCGTGGTATTCAGGCGTTCCTCGCATGGAAGAAAGAAAAAAGCGGAAAGGGGACGGAAGAGGCATGAAATATGTAAACAAACCGGTTCGGAAGAAAGACGCGATGCAGCTTGTGACCGGAAAGCCGGTCTACACGGATGACATTGCGCCGAAGGACTGCCTGATCGTAAAACTTCTCCGTTCTCCGCATGCGAATGCCCTTGTGACTTCCGTCAACAAAGCGGCAGCGATGAAGGTGGACGGCATCGAGGCAATCTACACGTGGGAGGATATTCCGCAGGACGGAAGACGTTACACTCAGGCGGGCCAGACGTATCCGGAGATGAGTCCGTACGACCGCCTGATCCTGGATCGTCACGTCAGGTACGTCGGAGATGTGGTTGCCATTGTGGCGGGACGGGATGAAAAGTGCGTGGATAAGGCGTTGAAGCTCATCAAAGTCCAGTATGAGGTCTTAGAGCCGATTCTGGATTTCCATACAGCGAAGGACAACAGGATCTTAGTACACCCGGAGGACAACTGGGAGAGTCTTGTTCCGGTCGGGGCGGACAATAAGAGAAACCTGTGTGCCCACGATGAGACAGGATCCGGGGATATCGAGGAAACATTAAAGAACAGCGACATGATCATTGATCATGTTTATCATACGAAAGCATGCCAGCAGACTATGATGGAGACATTCCGGACGTTCTGTACGATCGATACCTATGGACGACTGAACGTGGTGAGCTCCACGCAGATCGTGTTCCACTGCAGAAGAATCCTCGCGAATGCCCTGCATATTCCAAAGTCCATGATCCGCGTCAGCAAGCCGAGGATCGGAGGCGGATTCGGCGCGAAGCAGACCGCCATCAGTGAAGTTTACCCGGCATACGTGACGTGGATGACGAAGAAGCCGTCGAAGATCGTCTTCACCCGGGAGGAGTGCATGACAGCCTCCACCCCGCGCCATGAGATGGAAATTCATGTGCGTCTCGGTGCTGACAAAGACGGGACCATCAACGGAATCGATATGTACACCCTGTCAAATACCGGGGCCTACGGGGAGCATGGACCGACGACCGTGGGACTTTCCGGACATAAATCAATTCCGCTTTACGGAAAGGCGAAGGCATTCCGTTTCGTTAGCGATGTTGTGTATACAAACGTTATGTCAGCCGGCGCGTATCGCGGATACGGTGCTACCCAGGGACTTTTCGCGGTGGAGTCTGCCGTGAATGAGCTGGCGGCGAAGCTGCATATGGATTCGTTTGAACTGCGGATGAAGAATATCGTCAGGGAAGGCGACGTGATGCCGGCATACTACGGGCAGGTAAATACGAGCTGTGCTCTGGACCGGTGTCTGGACCGCGTGAAAGAGATGATCGACTGGGATCATAAGTATCCGGTCCGCGATATGGGAAATGGAAAGGTCCGTGCCGTTGGCATGGGAATGGCGATGCAGGGATCCGGCATTACGTCTGTCGACGTGGGAAGTGCCACGATCAAGGTGAATGATGACGGATTCTATACGCTGTCCATCGGCGCGGCAGACATGGGAACGGGCTGCGACACGATCTTAGCGCAGATCGCGGCAGAAGTTCTGGAGTGCTCCATCGATGAGATTACGGTGTTGGGTGCCGATACAGATTCATCTCCTTATGATTCGGGATCCTATGCGTCCAGTACGACATATGTTACCGGAAAAGCAGTAGAAAAATGCGCACTTCAGGTGCGGGAGCAGATCTGCAGGCTGGGTGCGGAACTGTTAAAGTGCCCGGAATCTGAGGTTGTGTTTGACGGAAAGTTCGTGAGACAGGAAAGCCATGGAAAGCTGCAGGACGAGATAAAGGCTGACACAGAGACAGCAGAGAATACGAAGGATAGCACCGGGTTTGGAGGAAGACGCGTCTCTCTCTCCGATATTGCCACCGCCTCCCAGTGCGGTAACAGCATCGCTCTGGAAGCGACCGTGACCAACAGTTCACCGCTCTCCCCGCCGCCGTTTATGGTGGGTGCCGCGGAGGTCGAGGTGGACCTTGAAACCGGTGAGGCGAAGGTCATTGACTATGCGGCAGCAGTAGACTGTGGAACACCTGTAAACCCGAACCTCGCGAGAGTTCAGGCGGAAGGCGGAATTCTTCAGGGAATCGGCATGGCGCTGACAGAAAATATTACCTATAATAAGAAGGGAAAGCTTGCAGAAAACTCTCTGATGCAGTACAAGATTCCGACACGTGTCGATATCGGACATATCCGCGTGGAGTTTGAGAGCAGCTATGAGGATGCAGGTCCCTTCGGCGCAAAATCCATCGGTGAGGTCGTGATCAACACGCCGCTTCCGGCTGTATCAGATGCGATCTTCAATGCCACAGGAACACGGTTCTATGAGCTCCCAATCACGCCGGAAAAGATCGCTATGGCCGTGGCGGAGAGAAAAGCAGAAAACGAGTGATCGGTTGACATAATTCGGTCAATATGACAGCATGTGGGCGTATGTTATAAAAAATATGGCTATGTAAACCAACCGGGACAGTTTTAAGATGGGCATAAGTGCAATGCAAGGTTACCGCATGCAGGCAGAAATTTTCCGGAATGGAAATACAGTGGGAGGCACAGCGGTGATCGTGCAGTTGGATGGAGTTACAGACGATCGCTTTTATAACAGAATACAGCGGTGTCATCGGCTGCCCTGGTAATAAGAGAAAGCTGGGGTCAAAGATGACGAAGAGAACATGGAAATTCAAAAAGTGCGCGAAACTGAATAAAATGGATCATGGCGGATATTCACTGGTAGAATTGATGGTAGTTGTTGTTATCATGGTGATCTTGGCATCTGTGAGTATCGGAGTTTACAACGGATATGTAAAACGCGCAAAGAGCGCGGTTGCCTATGAAAAAGGACATCGGATCGCGGAGGCACTGGAAATCTGTGAGACGGAATATGATCTTACAGGAAATATCAGCATCAGCAGGTTATCGGAGATATCCGGTAAATTGATGAAAAAGCCGAATGATCCGAAGAGCGCCCTGTACCCATATGTGGGAGAGGACACGGATGATTGTACGGATTTTACGGTATCGTTAAAGAATCTGGGTGACGGAAAAGTGAAAATTCAAGGGTTCACTTACACGTCGGACAGTTATGAGATCACATGGACAAATGAGAATGGTGTACAGGTCACGATGAATTAAAAGCACTTACGTGCCTGAGATGCGTACTCGCGCGAAGATGCAGATTGCTGCAAGTGACCGCGCGAGACGCCCAGATGTGCCGGGGCACATTTTATTCTATTGATCGTGTGATTGGAAAGAGATCATGCCGCAGACCGACAAAAAGTGGAACATGAGACTGACTGCCAAAAGATCGGCACATCCACCGGGGCTTAAATTCTCTGTCATGTACTGATGGTCCAGAGTATATAGCGTTTCTTTGAAATTTTCTTTTGTGACAGCAGAGAGCAGGATTTTTGCCTGCTCTTTTCTTTTTTTCGCAAGTTCCGGACCTCCCCGATGGACCATATTGGTGTCATCGACTTCAGAGATCAGGGTGAGAAGTGCCATGGCGGCGGAATCGTTCAGGGAAAAGCCTGCTGACAGCCATTTTCTCAGCGCGGGCAGTCCGATCTGGACCGCGGATGGGAAACCGGCGGCCGCCTCACCGCGGGCTCCCCGGATACCGTAGGCGGTAAAGATGCGTTCGCCGTTGGTAGGGAGAGGAGGCTGCACATTCGGGGGATGATGCAGATCCGCGAGAGAGCATTTTCCCAGCCTCCGACATTCCTGAAGCACATCCGTGAACGGCAGCGGAAGCTCCCGCCTCGCGTGAACTTTTCCAAGCGCCCCGCAGAGGATCGCCGAGGCAAAGACAAGTCCCTTGTGGGTGTTGATCCCGCCTGTGGCGGAAAACATGGCGGTCTCAGCCCGCTGCCCGGCATAGCGAAGTCGTTCAAAGATCTGCCTGTACGACTCACTGCTGTGATCCCAGCCCAGACAGAAAAATTCCCGGAACCAGGGGATCAGGGAAGCGCTGCTGTCAAGGAATGTAAAAAAGTTCATATCTCTGTGGGAGCCGGAATTGTTCCGGTCCACCAGTCCCGGTTTTGGTGTGGTCGATACCTCGTAGAGGAGTCCCCGTACCGCCGCGGAAGCCGCCTGATCAGCCGCCCGGTCCCGGAAAAATTCAAGGAAGAGTTTTGCCGTCTGCCACTGGATCAGCTCCATGGAGTGGGACTTTTTTTCGGCACAGACATGGGCGTCTTCCCCGCAGACAAGACAGGTTCTCGGGAGAAGTCCGAGATTATGCCGCTTTACGGAGATTCCATCGGGACCGCAGACGTCAAGGTTGAAGAGACGGCCCAAAGGGTGGCTTTCCTCGACGGAGACGAGAAATTTTTTGACCTGTATGGCCTGGGACTTTAAAAGAAAGAACGCGCAGTCACCGGTATTTTTCTCATAAACCTCCGTTTTCAGAACAGAGAAACGGGAGAGGCGGTCAGACAGTTCCCGTACTTCCTCCCGGAATGCCGCCCGGGCGAAGGGAAACGTCTTAACTGCCCCGGCAATATTTAAGGAAAACTCCACAAGACAGATCTCCCCGCCGGGGGTAAGAAGTTCCCATTTTTTCAGGACGCGCCGGTCTCTGGCGGCGCGAAGTTCCACGGAAGTCACCGGTGAGCCGGTAATTACATTATTAAGGTTCATAAAAAACACTCCATTTGGAATTTAGTTCGAACTTCCTAAATGCAGAAAATGCTGTGCAAAGATTTTTTGAATTTTGCACAGCATTTCAGCTATCATGCATCTGAAAAAAAGTCAGAGAACAGGATTTGCAGGAGAATTCGCAGTTACTTAAAGCTTTCCTTTAAATACTTCGCCGTACACTCCGGCACCAGCGACAGAACTTCGTCGGTCACGCCCTGCTCATCCAACAATTTCCGAACTCTGGAAGCACTGATGACCTCCGGCTTTCCATCCGGTCCCTCTGTGGTGATCCGGTCGATCTTAATGAAGGAGATGCCGTATTTCGGGAGAATGCGGATCATTGACTCGTTGTAGCGTCTTGTTATCGGATCAAAAGGCTCTTCCCCGGCGAAACGTTTTGTAATATGAAGGATCGGAGCGATCCTCGACGCGAACAGTGTGATGTCGAGCTCACTCTGGATCTTCGCCGCGTCCTCGCCGTCCTTTAAGAAGTAGGTCGGGAATGTAGCGTTGGAGATCATATACGGACCGGATGGATGTACGATGACATTTGGAAGATGGTCGGTTCCTTCACGGACAAGCTTCAGACGGTCTGCAAACGGGAAACGGGAACGGTTCTCCTCAACCACGAAGATGTGGAGCAGGGAACATGCCTTAGCGGCGTAAGTGATCAGCGCGAGATGACCTTTCGTGAACGGATTGCAGTTCATGACGATACAGCCCACGTTCTCATCGGTATCTGTCCCGGCGAGAAATTTCTTATAATAGTTGTCCAGTCCGGATTTTTTATTCTCCAGCATCAGGACAGCTTCGGTTTCTGCCAGTGTGTAAAATCCGCAGGATGTAAAGAGCACTTTGTTCTTTGGTCTGGTGATCACAAAAAGATCGTAATGACCTGCCTCAAACCGGTTTTCGACAAGTCTGGACACGAGACTTCCGAGAGCATTCTTTCCTCTGAGAGTCTCATCCACCGCAAAGCATTTTAAAAGATTTCCTGCGCAGCATCCGCATCCGGTGAGATTCTCATCGGAATCAAACACGCCGAACGCCGCTTCGATATCGTCCTCATAATTTAAATGATGCTTTGCGAGAAACTCCACAAGCATCTGTCTGTCATGGGAAAAACCAAGGGATAATTCATGAATACTGAGTTCTGTCATATAAAACACCTCTGCTTTCTGTGTATCTATAGTATAGATGAAATAATAACAGTTTTCCAGAGAAAAGGCAGAGAAAAAAAGGGAAAATTGTAAAAGGAAAATACGATGCGGGACATAAGAAAAATATATGGGAAGAGATGAAAATAAGGGTGAAAATACATGACAGGAAAAGGGGAAGACCAGAGGATCATGTATACATGACCTTCTGATTGTTAATAAATTGACATGCAAATAAAAGGATAGTATAATTATAAGCATTTCGTAGAGTTTTACGTTTGAATTTGAATTGCTTTTCAGTAGAAATTACTGATAAGAAAAATCGATGGGAAAAACGTACATGAGTATCGTGTATGGGAACAGTGATAAGGGAGTGATGATATGACAACGCGTGATATGGCATATATTGTGAGTATTGCGGAGGAACAGAGCATTACGCGCGCTGCTGCGAAGATGTATATGGCACAGCCGGCTTTGAGCCAGTGCGTCCAGAAGGTGGAAAAGGAGCTTGGCGTGACGATCTTTCACCGCCAGCCCAACGGAGTGAAGCTGACGGCGGAAGGCGAGTGCTTTCTGGAATTTGCAAAGAAAACGTTGACGGAGCAGAAGACAATGGAGAAAAAACTGCTTGATCTTCAGAATTCTGACCGGGGTGTTGTTCAGCTCGGTTTTACGGGAATGCAGGCCATGTATGTTCTTCCATATTTTCTGCCGCAGTTCAAGGAAAAGTACCCTTCCATTGACATCGTCATGACAGAGGCAACCAGCGAGGATATCGAGGAGAAGCTCATCAAAGGTGAGGTGGAGGTCGGAATTGTTCACCCGCCGCTTTTAAGGGAAGAACTGGAGTATTTTGAGATCAACCATGATGAGATGGTGATCGTGCCGAGAAGCAACAGCCGGTATCACAAGATGATCTACTACCGGGATGACGATCCGATGCCGTATCTGGACGTGGAATTTTTAAGAAATGAGCCGCTTATCGTGACTCAGTCCTGGCAGAGAAGCCGGATGGTCTGCGAGCAGATCTTTGATAAGATGGGCTTTTACCCACCGATCAAACAGGTGTCCAGAAATCTGAGTACTCTGGATGCGCTGGCGCAGGTGGACTATGGAACCGTGCTTCTTCCATCGAAACAGCTGTCGGATGCTCTTAGACGGCGCGGTGTCTATAAGATCGACCCGGCTTACAGCGTGCCCTACACATTTAATGTAGCAGTTTTAAAAAATGCATATCTTTCCTCCCCGGCGGAGAAGCTGGTGGAGTTTTTAAAAGAGATTCGCGGGACCTTCTAAGTGCAAGAAGGTCCTTTTTATTATTGGACATCGGACAAAAGTGCACACAGGCATAATTGGAAGATCCGCCCGCAGCAGTCTGCTATTTTTTCAACAGACATATTTTTTACTTATGACCTCAACATGGTTTCCATATTTAACAAATATCCCCCGCTTTACTATAATGAAGCCATCAGGAAAAACCTGACTGCGCGCAGAATGATAAAGAAAACCGGCCGCTATTCCCCAACATCCATGGGAAGCGGTCAACGAAAACATGAAGGGGGAACGGACATGAACGGTATTGGAATTGGAATTATTTCCTTACTTGTTTACATTGCCGCCATTCTTGTGATCAATATGGTCCTCAAGAGAAAAATGGCAGAGGCCATGATGTGGTCATTCTTGATCATCCTCGCGATGGGTGGAATCTTTGCTGGACAGAACGTGTTCACATTAGCCCAGACAGGTATCAAGGCAGCGGCAAAACAGGAAGTTGTGTATGCTTCCATGGCATTCGTATTTATGGCATTTATGATGGATAAAACGGGCGTTATCGGACGACTCGTTGAAATTTTAAACAGTGTACTCGGGCGCCTTCCGGGCGGTTCCGGATATGTATCCACCATCGCAAGCGCACTGTTCGGCATGGTTTCCGGATCTGGTTCCGGTAACGCGTCTGCGGTTGGTTCTATCACGATCCCGTGGATGAAACAGAGTGGATGGAGCACCGAGCGCGCTACAACGATCGTAGCCGGTAATGCCGGTCTGGGAATGATCTTCCCGCCATCCTCTTCCATGCTCCTTTTACTCGGTATGGAAGCGATCGCTGCTGAGCTTGAAAGCAACACCTTATATGTAGGTCTTATGTGTACCGGCCTTGTAATCCTTGTATATCGTCTCTTTGTTGTATTCTGCTATGCAAAGAAGGACGGCTTAAAGGCATCCGCAGGAACCGGTGAGAGCCTTGGAGCAGCATTCTCAAAGAATGCATCATCCTTGATCATTTTCCTCGGAATCATCGTTCCACTTCTGTTCCAGATGGGACCGACCGGTAATGCGATCAAAGCGACATTAAACGCCCACACAGAAAAATCCTTTAAGGCAATTTCCTTAGTAATGTGGATCCCGATCATGATGACCTTCTTTACGATCATTGAGGGTTGGAAATATCTGCCCCACGATCTGAAAGGCTGGAAGGACATGATCAAATCCTCTGCACCGAAGTACAGCGAGGTTGGCTGTCTGTTATTCTTCGCTTTCGCAGCCGCAAGCGTACTGACAAAGCTTGGTCTTCAGGATGAGTTTACTGCAGTATTTGATACACTCGGAAGCAAATCTCCGGTCCTTGTAGTTATCATGATCGCGGTGATCACCACACTGATGGTTGGCCCGTTCACAGGAACTGCTTCCACAACTGCCCTCGGTGCTCTTGCCTATGCAGCACTGCGTTCCCTCGGGCTTGCACCGGTGGCATGCTGCGTAGCATTCCTGCTTCTTGTTTCCAACGAGGGATGCATCCCGCCGAACTCCGCGCCGATCTATATCGCAAGCGGTATTTCCGGACTGAATGAACCGTCCAGGATCTTTAAGAACCTGCTGTTCCACTACGCGCTTCCGGTTGTCCTCATTGCAATTCTTATCATGCTGGGTATCTTCCCGGTAGTAGGCGCTTAAGGAGGGAAAGATCATGAAAAAGACGATTTACAACATTTGTATGGTAGTATTTGAGATCACACTTCCGTTATTCCTGCTCATGGGCGCGGTTCTTGTATTCGGACAGCTGATCGGAGCGTTGATGGGAAACGGTGCTATCGTTCTCGGACTGAACAACGCGATCAAAACTTACTCCGTATGGGTAGCAAGTGTATGCGCATTCTCCGGTTTCATCATGAGCTATGTGAGAGAAAAAAAGAAATAAGTAAGTGATCATCCAGAGTGGCGGTCGTGCAGATGTTCCGTCTGTATGTCCGCCACAATGTTGTTGAGAAAGCAAAAATCCCATCGGTCCCCCGATCTGGAGCGGATTTTTGCGTATAACTGTGAAGGTATGGAACAGTTATACTAAGTAATTAGAAAACAGGAGGTATGATCTATGGAGATCAAGAAACCGGCAGTGGCCGGAACCTTAGAATCGAGCGACTGCCAGATCGTGATCCGTCCGAACGGCGGTGAGGGCATCGAGATCGAGTTAGAGAGTGATGTTGCAGTCATGTTCGGCGATTCCATTAGGGAAACGGTCAATAATACACTGGAAGAATTCGGTGTCAAGGACGCCTACGTGGAGATCCGCGACAAGGGCGCTCTCGACTGTGTCATCAAGGCAAGAATGGAATGTGTCATCTGCCGCGGCGCGGAGGAAAAATACGACTGGACAAAGGAGGATGCGAGATAATGGCTGAGAAAACGATCCACTTAAAACGCACCAGCCTCTATGCCAGCGGTGCGAGCCCGGTAAACATGATTCAGGCAATTTTCTATAACGAGGACATGCTGATCTACGATCTTGAGGACTCCGTTCCGGCGGCCGAAAAGGACGCGGCGAGATTCCTTGTATACAACATGGTAAAAAACCACAGACCGAAGGATAAATATGTCTGCATCCGTGTAAATGGTATCTATTCCGAATACCTGGAGGAAGACTTACAGGCGGCAGTCAGAGCCAACCCGGATTGCATCCGTATCCCGAAGGTGGAGTACGCGAGAGAGGTACAGGATATCTCAAGAAGAATCGCAGCCATCGAGGAGAAGATCGGTCTTGAAGTCGGAAAGATCGAGCTGATCTGCAACATTGAGTCCTACATGGGTGTCATCAACGCCATGGAGATCGCCCACTCTGATCCCCGTGTGGTTGCGATGGCCGTCAGTGCAGAGGACCTGACTGCAAGCCTGAAGGCCCAGAGAACGAAGAAAGGTCTGGAAGTATTCTACGCAAGAAATGCGGTTCTCATGGCATGCCGTTCCGCGGGAATCGATGCCCTTGATATCGTATTCTCCGATATCAATGACAAAGAGGGTCTTGAGGAGGACACGGCTCTCGCAAAGAACCTTGGCTTCGACGGAAAGACCTGCATCCACCCAAGACAGATCGACACGGTCAATTCCTTCTTCACGCCGAGCATGAAGGAAATCAAGTATGCGCTCCGCGTTTTACAGGCAGTGGAGGAAGGAAAGAAGCAGCATAAAGGTGCTGTGACTCTTGACGGCGGTATGATCGATAAGCCGATGGAACTTCGGGCCCTCACGACATTGGCTCAGGCGAAGGCAGCCGGTATCCGCACAGAAGGGATGGTGATATAGGATGGAACAGAGCAGAGAGACTTACATCAACGCAGTGGGACGCGAGATCCCGAAGCAGATCGGAAATTATGTCGTAAAACCGTACACGGGCGCTTACACGACCGTTCCCTCCGATGCGCCGGTACACACACTCCGCACCGCAGGAAAGCACGTCTCCGGAGACTGCAAGATGGCGGAGAATTTAAAGGATGCGATCGTAAAGACCGGTTTAAAGGACGGTATGACGATCTCCTTCCATCACAGCTTCCGTGAGGGCGATGAGATTATCGGACAGGTTCTGACCGCGATCCGCGAGCTTGGGATCAAGGGACTCCGCTTCGCACCGAGTGCCGTTGTCAACATTAAGAATCCGTCCATCGTGGACTTTGTAAAAGACGGAACCATAGACCGCATCGAGGCCAGCGGTATCCGAGGCGAATTAGGTGACGCAGTTCTTGACGGACTGATGGAAAAGCCGGTTATTTTAAGAACCCACGGTTCCAGACCGAGAGCCATCGAGGCAGGAGAGCTTCAGATCGATGTGGCTTTCATCGGCGCTTCCGCGGCGGATGAGTACGGCAACGCCACTGGTCAGATCGGACCGAATGCCTGCGGTTCCCTTGGATATTCCTTTGTGGATGCCATGAATGCGCGGAGAGTTGTTGTTATTACCGATTATCTTGTGGATTATCCATGCTGCCCGGCAAGTATCTCCCAGCAGTATGTAGATTATGTTGTAAAGGTTGACCGTATCGGCGATCCGGATAAGATCGGAAAAGGTGCGGCCAGAATGACAAAGAACCCGCGAGATCTTCTGATCGCGGAGCGGGCGGCAGATGTCATGGCGGCTTCCAGAATGTTCAAGGAGAATTTCTCTTTCCAGACAGGTGCCGGTGCCATCAGTATCGCCTGCACGAATTATCTGGCAGACCGCATGGAGGAGAAGGGCGTAAAGGCAAGCTTCGCTCTCGGCGGCATGACCGCGGCCATCGTTGACATGTACAAGAAAGGTCTCGTGAGAGTCTTGGAGTGCAGCCAGTCCTTTGACGCGGTGGCGGCGAGAGCTATCGCTGAGGAGCCGGGAATCGTGGAGATCGACAACGCGGTCTACTCCAACCCGTTCACGAAGGGCTCCATGCTGGATAAGTTAAACTTCGGCGTTCTCGGAGCACTGGAGGTCGATACAGACTTCAACGTCAACATCCTTACCGGATCTTCTGGTGAGATGATGGGCGGCCTCGGCGGCGGACCTGATGTGGCAGCCGGATCCGACATTTCCATCGTCTGCCTGCCGGTAGTCCGCGGAAGAACTCCTTCCATCACAAAAAAAGTCTTCACCTGCTGTACTCCTGGTGAGACCGTAGCTGCTGTTGTCACAGAGGCCGGCATTGCGCTGAACCCGAAGCATAAATACTATGCAGAGCTTAAGGAAGACTTGGAGAACGCAAACTTAAAGCTTGTGAGCATTGAGTACCTGCAGCAGCTCGCAGAGTCCTTAACGGGCGTTCCGAAGCCGATTGAGACGACAGACCGCGTAGTCTGCATCGTCGAGTACCGTGATGGTACCGTGATCGATGTGATCAAGGAGATCAAAAAGTAAAAAAACAGGGCTGTATATCCCAGACAGTTCTGTCGACAATATTTGTTACCCTCATTATATCTTTATACCCCATAAAAACACCCGCTGGCACATCCATCCAGAGAATGGAGATCGATGCTAGCGGGTGTTTTTTCTGCCATACAGCAGAAAGAAACAGTCGGCGGCAGTTCTGTGGATATTTTAAATTTGCTCTCGAAGTTTAAATGTGGTACGATAATAAAAACCGTTTTTCAGGGAATGCCGGAATGGCAGTCTGGAAAAATCGAAGATTTTATAGAAAAGATACGAGGAACATGACATGCTGCATCTATATTTCGCCCCATTGGAGGGAATCACAACATATCCGTACAGGAATCTGCACCACAAGTATTTCGGTGGTGTGGACAAATATTTTACACCGTTTCTGGCACCGGGACCGGAGCAGGGAATGAGCGTGAAGGAGATGCGGGATGTGCTGCCGGAGAATAATGCGGGGGTACCGGTGGTGCCGCAGATCCTGACGAACCGGGCAGGAGATTTCCTTCTGGCATCAAAGAAATTAGCAGAGATGGGATACCGGGAGATCAACCTGAATCTTGGATGTCCGTCGGGAACGGTCACAGCGAAGAAAAAGGGTTCCGGTTTTTTACTTTACCCGGATGATCTGGATCATTTTTTTGATGAAGTGTTCGCGGATGCGTCGGTGAGAAACGGGGAGTTTCAAATCTCTGTTAAAACCAGGATCGGAAAGAATGAAGTGGAAGAATGGCCGGAGATCATGGAGATCTACAACCGGTACCCGATCAGCGAGCTGACAGTGCATCCACGGATTCAGAAGGAGTTTTATAAAGGTGTTCCGCATCTTGATGTATTTGCGGATATTTTAAAGGAAAGCCGGAATCCTATCGTGTACAACGGAGATCTGTTCACGGCAGAGCATATGAAAAAGTTCCGGGAGAAATTCCCGACGGTGGAAAACGTGATGATCGGGAGGGGACTCATCAGAAATCCGGCACTGGCAGAGTTGATAAAAATAGAAGAAGCCGGTGTGGAAAATGCCCAGGTCTGTGCAGGAACAGAAACCGGAAACAAAGAGACATTATCGGAGCAGATGGAAAAGACAGTACCGGAGTCCAGAAACACGGGAGACAATCTCATGCCCCGGATCCGTGCTTTCCACGATGAGATTTTTGAATATTACCGCGAGACCATGTCCGGTGACAGAAATCTTCTTTTCCGCATGAAGGATCTCTGGAGCTATATGTTAGAGGAGGTTCCGGACAGTGAAAAATTGGCCAAAAAGATCCGCAAATCCCAGCATGTGCCGGAATATCTGGCGGCGGTGGATGAGGCATTTGCAGGATGGGAGCGGATGTTTTAAGAAAGGAGAAGCTTATGCAGCTACTGATCAAACAGAGAGTTTTCTCATGGACAGATACATACGATGTGTATGATGAGAAGGAAGAACCAAAATACTTTGTAAAAGCGGAATTTTTTGCGCTGGGGCATCAGATCCACGTATACGACAAGAGTGGACGGGAAGTTGGCATGGTGAAACAGCGCCTCCTTACCCTGCTTCCGGCATTCGATATCGAGATCGACGGAAAAGAATTCGGGAGCGTGCAGAAAGAGTTTTCCTTCTTTAAACCCCGGTATGAACTGGATTACAACGGATGGCGCTGCGAGGGAGATTTTCTGGCCTGGGACTACGATGTGTATGAGGAGTGCTGTGCGGTGGTCCATATTTCAAAGAAGCCGTTTCATTGGGGCGATACCTATGTGATCGACATTCTGGATCCGAAGGACGAAATTATGGCACTGATGCTGGCGATCGCCATCGACGCGGCGAACTGCACGAATAAATGATCACCGTCATAGACAGAGGATCATGTGGAAAGGCAGAAGAACAGAAGTAGAAATATGGAGGAAATGGTATGGAGAATCCCGGAAAAGAAACGTATGTAGAACAGATGGAGCGTGTGAATAAAACAAACCCATTCATGCTTCACAACAGGATCCGTGCGGTCGCATTATCGGAAGACCGGGCCGAGGTCCGGGCTGAGATCACAGAGGATTCCCTGAATGCCATGCAGACCGTCCACGGCGGCCTGATGTTCGTGATGGCGGAGGTTGCCGCAGGACTTGTAACGAGGAATGACGGAAGAAAATATGTGACTCTGGACAGCTCTTTCCGTTTCCTTCGCGGCAGCAGCGCAAAAAACATTCAGGGGCTGGCGAAGATCACAAAGCGCGGAAAGACCGTCTGCTTTACAAAAGCCGAGGTCGTGGAGACCGATACGGGGAAGCTCCTGGCAGAAGGAGAATTTACGTTTTATTGTATGGGTGAATAAAAACAGAAACTCAGGTGGGCATTCGGGGCATAAAGCTTTTACATCGGGGTCACTGGGTGGTACAATCGAAGCATCAACGCAGAGGAGGAAAATATATGTCTCTTACCTTGGAAAAGATTTTTGAAGCGAAAAACAGGATCGCCCCGTACACGACGAGAACACCGCTCATCCGTCTGGAAAAGCTGGACGAGCACCTTGGCTGTCAGGTGTATCTGAAGGCGGAGTGCATGCAGATCACCGGCGCGTTCAAGCTTCGCGGAGCAGTCAACAAGATCAGGATGCTGACACCGGAGCAGTTAAGATGCGGGATCAGCTGAAGGTGCTGGAGAATGTGACGATCTGACAGAAAAAGGAAAATATGCATGATTCCAGATGTTATGGATATGTGCATATGACCCGGCGGATAACTGATAATTCAATAAAAACGGAGTACTGGTAATCATGATATACCGGTACTCCGTTTTTTATGAGAAACATGATAATTGTTCAGTACTAACACAATTACCAGGTTTTAATTTGCAATCTACTATTCTTCATTGCCGTTATCCACACGTCCGCGCCGTGCTTCCTCAAGGTAGTTGTAGAGCGTATATTTTGATACCTGGAGCGTCTCGCAGAGAAGAACGCTGGTCTTGGAAATTTTGAAGACACCCTTCTGGTCGAGGTAGTCCAATGCGCGGATCTTTTCCTCCTTGTTCATCAGTCCCATCGGTTTTCCGACCAGAAGCTCCGCCTGTTTCATGTAGTACTTAAGAATGTCATCCACATTTTTTGTGGCCAGGGCATCGATATCATTTGTCGGCGCGTGATGGGTCATCGGGTACTGAACAAAAGCACCCAGCGCACGCTGTGCATTCAGGAGATCCGAGACGTCCAGATTCACACAGACAGATCCAACGATCTTTCCGTTTTCGTCCGGGATCAGTGTGGTGAAAGATTTATAGAAACGGTCTTTCGGTCCATTGGAGAAGGTCTGAATGCTGTCTTTCATCGGCTCGATATCTTTTCCGAGCTGCGTGATCATTCCGCCCTTCGGTGAACCGCCAACCGCACGGCCACTGACCGCCGGGTTTAAGGCGTAAACGATGGTGTGATCGTATCCTTTCCGGTAATCGTGGATCAGGATCTCACTGTTTTCGCCTAAAAATTTCTGGAGTCCCTCTAGAAAACGGATCAGAAAGTCAAAGTCAAGATACTGGGAAATTTCCATAAATGTACCCCCATAAGATAAGCGTCAAAAACGGACATCTCCCCCGGGGTGTTCGCCGTATATACGCTATGTGAAAAAAATAACAAAACAGAGGTATAAAGAAATGCCTCTGCAGGCTTCGATGTAAGTTCAGAATAGCATATGACAAACTGTTTGTCAACAAAATAACATTTATGCAAACAAAAAGTTTGAAATAGCTATTGACATTCTGTCGAGCATGGCCTATAATAAAGACACCAAACAAAAAGGAAGGAAAACAAACTTTCAGTTATAAATACCCATCCTTTTCCGGACCCGGGTTCCACTCACAGGGATCCCGAGTCCACCCACTTGAGACAGATGTATTTCAACTCTTTTTTATAGAAATCGTGCAACGGTGAAGGTACTGAACAGTTACAAGATCAAGCGGCTATGAAGACGCCGGATCGTTGCAGAATCACATCGTGGTGGATGTGATAGAGACCGGTTTTCTGGCAGATTGGATGCCTGTCAGAAAAATGGAAGGCCGGGAGGCCCGCTGTCTCGCCACGGCGAAAAAATCCATGTTCCCGGTGTGGATTTCCCTGAAAAGGGAAAGATTATGGTACATATTGAGCAGGCAGAGCCCCTGAAACAGCTTATCCCCAATACAGCTGTTTCAGGGGCTTTGCCTTTTTGGAGAGAGAAAACTGAGCGGTAAAGTGTGGGGCGGCCGCATATATTGTATCGATGTAACTGTTCAGTAGGTCTGCGCATTTACTGCGCTGACCGTAAGAAAACTTAGAATAGAAGGCAAAAATCCTATCGGCACAGCCGATTTGGAATGGATTTTTGCGCGTAACTGTGAGTACCGAACAGTTACGTATCGGTAATACATGCAGCTGGAGGAGCGTATGAAATTCAAACAGAAAGTTTTTATTTTTATTGTGATCCTGATCGTGGATATGATCCTGGCTTGGGGGGCAGTGCGGATGTGGAAGGGAAGAGGGGAAATATTTGATACGCACGAGGGAAAACCGGTCGATACGGGAAGAATCCCTGTGCCGGGCGAAGGGATGACAACTGAGGTTTCGGGACATGATCACAGCGGAGCCGGACGATCGGAAAAGGCTGTATCAGATCTGTACGGTCAGCAGGAAGACATCGCAAAAAAGTATACGGCACTCACCTTCGATGACGGCCCAAATCCCAAATATACAAAGCCGCTTTTAGACGGCCTCAGGGAACGCGGAATCCGCGTGACCTTTTTCCTCGTGGGCGAATGCATCGACGGAAATGAAGATCTCGTAAAGCAGATGGCAAAGGACGGACATCTCATCGGTGTTCACTGTATGACCCACAAGGATCTCACAAAAGAGAAGCTTTCCGACGCAGCAAAAGAACTCTGGGCCGCACGGGAGAAGATCCGGGCAGTAACCGGGACCCTGCCGGAGTATGTCCGTCCGCCCTATGGGAACTGGAATGCGAAGCTGGAGGAGGCCGTGGACATGATCCCCGTATTCTGGGATGTGGACTCCATCGACTGGCGGTTGAAAAATACGGAGAAGGTCACTGCGAAAGTGGTGAAAGACACGGAGGACGGGGACATTATCCTGATGCATGACGAGTTCAAAACCTCTGTGGAAGCGGCACTCCGGATCATTGACAACCTGACATCAAAAGGGTATACTTTTGTTACAGTAGACGAACTGATGGTCGATTAAGACCTGTAAAAAGAGCGGGAATGGATGCAGCGCGCAGATGGGTGATATTTCATGTGGAAACAGAGCGCTGCAAAACGCAGAAAGGCAGCTGCCATGGATTTATTTGACTATATGAGAGCGAACACGATGGAAAAGGAGTCGCCGTTAGCATCCAGAATGCGTCCGACGACTCTGGACGAAGTGGTCGGGCAGAAACATATTATCGGTAAAGATAAACTCCTTTACCGCGCGATCAAGGCGGATAAGCTTGGGTCCGTGATCTTTTACGGCCCGCCGGGAACGGGAAAGACGACTCTGGCGAAGGTGATCGCGAATACGACAAGCGCCCGGTTCGAGCAGATCAATGCTACGGTAGCCGGGAAAAAAGATATGGAAGAGATCGTAAAGAACGCTAAGGATGCCATCGGCATGTACGGGAAGAAGACGATCCTCTTTGTGGATGAGATCCATCGCTTCAATAAGTCCCAGCAGGATTATCTTCTCCCATTCGTTGAGGACGGAACGATCACCCTGATCGGCGCGACAACGGAGAATCCATATTTTGAGGTGAACAATGCCCTGCTGTCCAGATCCAGGGTCTTTGAGTTAAAACCGCTGGAAAAACAGGATATCCGGGAACTCGTGATGCGGGCGGTCAATGATACGGAAAAAGGAATGGGGACCTACGGTGCCGATATCACCGATGAGGCGGCAGATTTTCTGGCGGATGTGGCAAACGGAGATGCGAGAGCCGCGTTGAACGCGGTGGAGCTTGGAATCCTGACGACAGATAAGTCGCAGGACGGAAAGATCCATATCACGATCGATGTTGCGTCGGAATGTATCCAGAAACGTGTGGTGCGCTATGATCATGACGGTGACAACCACTACGATACGATCTCCGCATTTATCAAGAGTATGCGGGGATCAGACCCCGATGCGGCGGTCTATTATCTGGCGCGGATGCTGTATGCCGGCGAGGATGTGAAATTTATCGCCCGACGGATCATGATCTGCGCGTCGGAGGACGTGGGAAACGCGGATCCGAATGCCCTTGTGGTGGCGGTCAGCGCAGCCCAGGCTGTTGAGCGGATCGGCATGCCGGAAAGCCAGATCATCCTCTCACAGGCCGCTTCCTATGTCGCCACCGCGCCGAAGAGCAACGCGGCATACATGGGGATCGCAAAAGCGATGAAGACCGTGGCGGATATGCGGACGATGCCGGTGCCTGCCCATCTTCAGGACAAGCACTACAAAGGTGCTGAAAAACTCGGCCATGGTCTCGGCTATAAATATGCCCACGATTACCCGAATCATTATGTCACCCAGCAGTATCTGCCGGACGGAATGGAGGGAATGCGGTTCTATGAGCCGTCAGAGAATGGGTATGAGAAGAAGATTAAGGAACATATGGCGTTTATAAAGAGGGAAGCAGGGGAGATAGAATAAGGCGTTTTGAGAAATACAAGTATTCACTGAACTGCCGGGGCGCTGTATGTGCAGTAATAACATTGGAAAACTGTCAAGCAGCAGATGCTGCAGGCTGTAAAGAAAGAGGGAACTGCGCAGGCGCATGAAAATGTGAATCTGTAAAATTCCCTCTTTTCATTTTAGAAAGTGTGCGTTATAATGAGGTATACTGATCCTCCGATATCGCTTAAAGGCGAGGATCCCATCGGAGAAGAGTTTCAAATCTAATGGTTCAGAAGCAGCCGGTCCGGAGACGGAGAGACTGCTATAATCTTTTATGATTCCCAAAGAGACGATAAAACCGGAATAAGAATGAAGGAGTATCCATTATGCGTGAAAAATTAGCGACATTACCGCTGACTCAGTTAAAGGAGCTGGCAAAGAGCCAGGGAATCAAGAATATCAGCGGCTTACGGAAAGCGGAATTGATTGACCGTCTCTGTGAGACGGCAAAAGCACGGGAACAGGAGGCGCCTGCGGAGGCAGCATCAGTTTCCGGAAATGCGGGAGCAGAGAGTGCAGAGACGGAGAGACCGTCTGCAGCACCGGAGCGCACGGAACGTCAGGAACATGGAGTTCGTCGGGAGAGAACAGACCGATATGAGAGATCTGACCGTCAGGACCGCGGCGAGCGCCAGATGAGAAATGACCGTCAGAACAGCTATCAGAGCCGTCAGAGCCAGAGCGGATCTCAGGAGATCCAGGGCATTCAGGAGAGTGCAAGAACCTACCAGACCGGTTATCAGACACGAAATCAGAGCACTCAGAATTACACTGCGGACCCGAAGACAGACCTTCAGGATCTCGACAGTGGTATCGAAGCAAACGGAATTCTGGAAGTGATGCCGGACGGCTTCGGATTTATCCGCTGTGAGAATTTCCTGCCGGGTGACAACGATGTCTATGTAGCACCGTCACAGATCCGCCGGTTTAATATGAAGACCGGTGATATTATCTGCGGAAGCCGCAGAGTGAAATCCGCAACAGAGAAATTTGCGGCACTCCTCTATGTGAAGACGATCAACGGCTACCCGACAAGTGTCGTGGAACGCCGCCCGAACTTTGAGGACCTGACCCCGATCTTCCCGAACCAGAGACTCAATCTGGAAGTAAGAGGCGGAAAAAATACGACGGCCATGAGAGTCATGGATCTTCTCGCCCCCATCGGTAAAGGACAGCGTGGTCTTATCGTGTCCCCGCCGAAGGCAGGTAAGACGACCCTGTTAAAACAGGTGGCAAAAGCCGTGACGACAAACTATCCGGATATGCATATGATCATCCTCCTGATCGATGAGCGTCCGGAGGAAGTCACAGATATCAAGGAATCCGTTGTGGGACCGAACGTGGAAGTCATTTATTCCACCTTCGATGAGCTCCCGGAGCGCCACAAACGTGTATCCGAGATGGTGATCGAGCGCGCGAGACGTCTTGTGGAGCACGGACGCGATGTGATGATCCTTCTGGACAGTATTACGAGACTGGCGAGAGCCTACAACCTCGTTGTTCCGCCCAGCGGACGCACACTTTCCGGCGGTCTTGATCCGGCGGCTCTGCATATGCCGAAGCGCTTCTTCGGTGCGGCGAGAAATATGCGGGAAGGCGGAAGCTTGACGATCCTCGCGACAGCCCTTGTCGATACCGGAAGCCGTATGGATGATGTGATCTACGAGGAATTTAAGGGTACCGGCAATATGGAGCTTGTGCTCGACAGAAAACTTTCCGAGAAGAGGATCTTCCCTGCCATCGATATCTTAAAGTCCGGCACAAGACGCGACGACCTCCTGCTTACAAGCGAGGAAGCGGAAGCTGTGGATATTGTCCGCAAGGCGACAAACTCCATGAAGGCAGAAGAATCTGTGGAGAAGATCCTGGATATGTTTGCCCGCACAAGGACGAACAGAGAGTTTGTGGAAATGACGAAGAAGACACGGTTTATATGATCGGCAGTGAACTGCGCGGCAATCCTGCAGATTTGCCAGACAGGCACAAATTAAGAAAATGCGCAGGAAACTGCAGTTATATCTGCGCGAATACCCGGCTGGCAGGAATGATCTGCCGGGTTAGATAGGAGAACAAGCAGAATGGAAGAAACAGGAAAAAATCCGATCCAGGTTGCGGAGCGCCTGTTCCAGGTGATTGAGTGTCTGGCGGAAAATGGTCCTATGGGGATCATGGATCTGAGCGCTGAGCTTGGATTTCATAAGAGCACGACGCACCGCCTCGTGACATCGCTCCAGTACATGGGCTATATCCGTCAGGACGAGGAATCCTTAAAATATGCGCTGTCCTTAAAATTTCTGGAGATCGGAAGCAAGATCCTGGAACAGACGAATATGGCGTCCCTGATCCATCCGTCTCTGAAGAAGCTCTCGGAGCAGACGGGAGAGACGGTGCATCTGGTCCGCAGAGAGGGAACGGAGGCCGTGTATATCGATAAAGTGGAGTCCACAGTCAGCTCGATCCGCATGGTGTCGAGAGTCGGAAGCCGGATCCCGTTATACTGCTCAGGTGTCGGCAAAGCACTGCTTGCGGAATTGCCGGATCCCGAGATCGAAGATATCTGGAACAGTTCTGAGATCACCTCCCTGACACCGTATACAGTGACGAGACTGTCGGATCTCATGGATCGGATCCGCGGGGTGCGGGAAGCCGGATACGCGATGGACGATGAGGAGAATGAGGAAGGTGTACGCTGCATCGCGGTCAGCATTCCGGACTATCACAAGGAGCCGGTCTACGCCCTCAGCATCTCCGCCCCTGTAAGCCGCATGACCGATGCCCGGATCGCGGAGCTTTCCACAGATGTGCTGACGTTTAAGAAGGATCTGGAGAAGACACTGGGATTTTCCAGAAGTTGAGAATAATGGTGCAGGCAGCAGATAGTTACTGGACACAGGCAGGAATTTTCTGAACTGAAAATTCCGTACAATACAGTGGTGGCAGTAAATTTTGCCGATCTGGAATGCGAAGCATCGGCAAAATCAGTTACTGTTTGTGCAAGGAGGAACAGTAACTGCATATAAAAATACAGCTTTAAACAGCTTTAAACGTGTGTTGGGATATTGCAAATAAAAAATACATATGATATAATGCCGATAGGCAAAGAAAGTATCAGATTCAAAGGACAAAAATGAATGAACCCCTCAGTACCGCGAATACTGAGGGGTTCTTCTTATTTTTTATGGTGGATAAGAAACCACCAGGTTAGTGTTGTTCTACTTGTCTCCATCTAACCATTTGATGATGTAGTGGCAGGCTACACCAGCCGCACAGGAGACAAGAAACGAAAGTATCAAATTCAAAAGACTCACATCCTCCCGCTGCCGGGGATCGGTTGGACATTATTGTAACTGTTTGGTACCGTTATTGTTCACGCCCAATATCAGTAACTCGGTACCTTCACAGTTGCTAATTTTTACTTTGATTTTACCTTCACCGTATTGTATAATAAACATAATAAGAATCGAGAATCATACACCGAAAAAATATTAAAAAAATACCAAAAGCAGACACAGGAGTGATGAGAATGCCGGAAAACGAAAAGACGAGACTTCAGAAATTTATGGGTGGAGGAAAACAAGGATACCAGATCGCATTCCAGATGGCTTGGCCCGCGGTGATGGAGTCCTTTTTTATTGCCCTGGCGGGCATGGTGGACTCGCTGATGGTGAGCTCCATCGGCGCATACGCGGTGGCGGCAGTAGGTCTGACAACGCAGCCGAAATTCATCGGCTTGTGCATTTTTATCGCCATGAACGTATCCGTATCTGCCCTGGTGGCGAGACGTCGCGGTGAGAAAGACCGGATCGGCGCGAACCAGGTTCTCCTGATGGCGCTGATCTTCACAGTCGTTGTCGGAATTTTGATCAGCATAGCGGCGGTGGTTTTTGCGGAACCGATCATCCGCTTCTGCGGTGCCAACGAGGACACTCAGGAGAGCGCGGTCCTGTATTTTAGGATCATCATGGGCGGTATGATCTTCAATATCATTTCCATGGCGATCAATGCCTCCCAGCGCGGTGCCGGAAACACGAAGATCGCCATGCGAACCAACGTGACTTCTAACGTGGTCAATATGATCGGAAATTATCTCCTGATTCAGGGCCATCTTGGCTTTCCGGCGATGGGAATCGCGGGCGCGGCACTGGCGACTGTATTTGGAACCGTGGTTGCCTGCATTATGAGCATCTGCTCCCTGATCCCAAAGGATAATTTTGTCAGTGTTCCCTACATTATAAAAGAACGTGTCCGTGTTACTCTTGAGCCGGTGAAGAGTATGGCGAAGATCGCTTCCAGTGTTTTTATTGAGCAGGTGTTCATGCGGACGGGGTTTCTGCTGGTATCGATCATGGCGGCGAGACTCGGTACTTCGGCTTACGCGGCGCATCAGGTTGCCATGAATGTCATGAACCTGTCCTTCTCATTTGGTGACGGCATGCAGGTAGCCGCTGTGGCGCTCTGCGGACGAAGCCTTGGGGAGAAGCGCCCGGATCTGGCGGTCATGTACGGGACGATCTGCCAGAGGATCGGAAACATGATCTCCATTGTGCTGTCGATCCTGTATCTGCTGTTAGGAAACTGGTATTTCCACCTGTACTTTGTTGAGGAAGATATTATCGCCATGGGTGCCCGGATCATGCAGGTCATGACCGTGATCGTACTCCTGCAGATCTCCCAGGTCATCTACATGGGATGTCTCAGGGGTGCGGGAGATGTACTGTTTACCACCTGCGCGTCAACACTCAGTATCACCATCGTCCGTCCGTCCTGTGCGTACCTGTTCTGCTATGTACTGGAGATCGGAGTTGTCGGCATCTGGCTCGGAATCGTGTGCGATCAGATCGTGAGAGTGTGCCTGACGAACTGGAGATTTAAGAGTGGAAAGTGGACGAAAATAAAGATATAGCGAGCGCAGAGGAAAAACAAGCGGCGCCTCCGGCGACATTTGTTTTTCCTGCGCCGCTAACGAGCAAATTGTCTGCGAAGCAGACAATAGAGCGCGAAGCGCGTGTTTGCGAGTGAGCGATTCGACTCAATGAGTCAACACCTCCAAAAGCTAAAAGAGCCATATGCCCCGAAAACTGGTCATTCCAGTTCCGGCCGCATACAGCTCTTTTTTATGTAACAGGAAATTCCGAGAAATTCCCTGTTACATAAATTTGCAAGATCAATTCAGACAATACGCGGACTAGTTGCCGCACTCAATACTGATCGCGTTAAACATGTCAAGGATATCATCCACCTTCGTGTTCGCCTTTTCCTCGCCTTTCTTATCCATGACCGCATGCCCCTGATGCATCATCAGAAGACGGTTTCCGTACTCTACAGCGAACCGGAGATTATGTGTGACCATAATGGTCGTCAGGTGCTTTTCCGCAACGATCTTTCCGGTCAGTTCCATAATAATATCTGCCGTCTTCGGGTCAAGGGCGGCCGTGTGCTCATCAAGGATCAGAAATTCGATGGGAGTCATGGTTGACATTAAAAGAGCCATTGCCTGACGCTGTCCACCGGAGAGGACGCCGACTTTTACCCCCATCTTATCTTCAAGACCGAGACCGAGAATTTTTAACTGGTCGCGGTAGAAGTCAATGCGGGCCTTATTTGTTCCGGGAAGAAGATTGAACGGCTTTCCCTTATTGTCCGCGAGAGCCATATTCTCGAGGATCGTCATATTCGGGCAGGTTCCCATCGCCGGGTGCTGGTAGACGCGGCCGATGCGGCGCTGGCGCTTGTACTCCGGCATTTTTGTGATATCGGTTCCGCCCATGACGATGGTGCCGGAATCCACCGGAATGCTGCCGCAGATCAGGTTTAACATGGAAGTTTTGCCGGATCCGTTGCTGCCGACAACGGAAACAAACTCGCCGTCATCGATGCTGAGGTTGAAATCGTTAAAGAGGCACATTTCATTTACAGTGCCTGCGTTGTAATATTTACTGATGTTTTTTAACTCAAGCATGGTGTGCCCCCTTTCTCTTCATGGAATCACTGACGATCAGGATCAGAAGAAGAATTGCCGCAGTGATAAGTTTCAGGTCGGTCGCCTTTACGATCCGCATGGAAATAACGAAAGCGACACACGCTTTATAGAGAATTGCGCCTGCGATAACAGCGGTGGTTGCCTTCAGCTTTCCGAAGCGGTGGAACAGCTGTGTTCCGAGAATCACGCTCGCGAGACCGAAGACCATGGTTCCGGTTCCGATGGAGATGTCGAAGAACGCCTGCTTCTGGGCGAGCACTCCGCCTGCGAGGGCTGCGAATCCGTTGGCGATCGCAAGGCCGATGATCTTCACCCGGCCTTTGTCTTCTGCCAGAGATGTAACGAGAGCATCATTGTCACCGGCTGCCCGGAGAAGATAGCCGGATCTCGTATTTAAGTACCAGTCGAGAACGAACTTGCAGATCAGGGCGATCACAGCCAGAATGATCACAACGATGTACGGTCTTACGGATGCCGGAAGACTGTTTCTGGTCCACTCGTTGTCAAAGATCGTATCCTGGGACAGGAACGGAAGGTTTGCCTTCATTCCGGCGATCCTTAAGTTTACGGAGTAGAGAGCTGTCATGACAATGATACCGGAAAACAGGTCGCGGACCTTACATTTTACATGAATGACACCGGTCACGCATCCGGCGAGAACACCCGCAAAGAAGGAGAGCGGAAGTGCCCACACTGGGGAAACTCCTTTTACGATCAGTCCCGCGGTCAGCGCTGCGCCCAGAGGGAAAGTTCCGTCAACCGACAGATCCGGGAAGTCCAGGATCTTGTAGGTGATGTAAACGCCCAGGGCCATGATCGCGTAGATCAGCCCTTCCTCAAAGATTCCTAATAAGATTGCCATGATATCCTCCGAAAATCAGTAACTGGGGAAAATCCCGCAATTACATGTTGCTGCAAAGTCCGGCAGAAGCGGAAAATCGCTTTGCCGGACCATGATTGTTTATGTTGCCGATCATCCGACTTCCTTATTAAAAGTGGATGAAATTTGTTGAACTACTGTGTGATCTCAGTGAATAACTCTTTTGCATTGGAAGCAAGATCCTCCGGGAAAGTGATTCCAAGATCCTCAGCGACTTTGGAGTTTCCGTAGAAAGCAGCAGTCTCGATCACCTCGAAGTTCAGTTCACTTGCTTTCTTCTCGCCCTTTAAAACTTCTGCAGCCATGCGTCCTGTCTGCTTTCCAAGATCTACATAGTCAAGTCCCATAGCAGCGAGGCAGCCAATCTTGACCTGCTCGATCTCACTTCCGAATACCGGGATGTTTTTAGCATTTGCCTTGGAAAGGATCAGCGGAAGGGAGGCAACGACTGTGTTGTCTGTTAAGTTGTTTAAGCAGTCGACCTGCTCTAAGAGGCTGTCAGCAGCGAGCGGGATGTCTGCTGTGGAGGAAACGCCGGACTCAACGATCTCGAAACCGTAGTCAGCGGCTTTTTCCTTGTACTCAGCCAGAGTGGAAGCGGAGTTTACTTCGCTTGTTGTATACATGATGCCGATCTTTTTCGCATCAGGAAGGATCGCGCGGATCATTTCGAGCTGCTGCTCGACCGGAAGCTTGTCGCTGGTACCTGTCACTTCGCCAACCGGAGTTCCGTCAGCGTTTGCGAGCTCAGCTGCAACCGGATCCGTAACGGCTGTATAGATGACCGGGATGTCGTTCTTTCTGCCGACGCTGTATGCGCTCTGGGCGCTCGGTGTTGCGATCGCGCAGATGAGATCCACCTTCTGTCCGGCGAAGTTTGTGCTGATCTGTGCTGCTAACCCTGGGTCAGCCTGCGCGTTCTCTTCTAATACGGTAAGGTTCTTTCCTTCAACGATACCGTTCTCTGCAAGCCCCTCAAGGAAGCCTTCACGGCAGTTGTCGAGAGAGCCGTGGACTGCGAACTGGTTGATGCCGATGGTGTAGGAACCGTCTGCAAGAGCTGTATCTGCTGCGTCTGCGGATTCAGCCGTTGTTGTCTCTGCGGCAGCTTCTGTTGCTGTGGCTGTCGTTGTCTTAGCAGCTGTTGTGGTGGAAGCTGTGTTAGAAGAGCAGCCTGCAAGGAGTGCTGCGGTGAAGGTTGCTGCGATGATTGCTTTGATTGATTTTTTCATAATTTTGTTCTCCTCTTCTACTTTTGATAAAGATGTTTTGCAGCTGCGGCAGGTCCTGTTGCGGCGACCGCCGTTTTGCCGAGTAGTTGTTGGAGGTGTGGAGCGAAGGTTTTTGGGGATCGGGATATTGTCCGGTGCAGAGCACTTATTTTTGTATAAAAAAAATCCCAAGTATCAGATATCGATTTAAAATCTGATGCTTGAGACGAATTTCATATCCGCGGTGCCACTCAATTTGACCTTTCGGTCCGCTTTTTTCGTATACCAACATATACGCCGCTCTCTTAACGACTGCGGTAGCCGTCAGTCCATACTAAAATTCAGAACTGCCCTCGAAAGTCCATTCCATTTCCAGTGCAATACTGCAATCCCACCGCCTGCAGCTCTCTGTGAAAACACGATCGAAAATGTACTCCTCTTTCTCAACGGTTTTTCTTGTTTGGTTATGGGTATCATAGTACGAAAAGGATTGTTTGTCAAGAAGAACAATAAAAAAAGTTTGGAAACCTGCAAACTCCGCTGGACAGAAAGAAAAATGGTAATTTCTAAAAAAAATATAATATTTCAGAAACTTCCATAAATTCCATTGACATTCAATGTCTCCTGATATAGGATAAATATCACACGAAATGACAGGGTGTCATCTCACGCAGATCTTCAGAAAACAAAGCATGTAAAAGGCAGAAAAAGTAACAGCAGAGGCTCGGATGCGATGAAAAGCTCTGCAGAAAAATGAAAAACAAGGAGGCAGACGTATGGGTACAAAAGACGGCGGAAAAAAGCCGAACCCGAATGATCTCAATTCATTTAAGGGATTTTTCTATTATATGATCATAATTCTGGTCATGACGGTCCTGTTAAACGGACTCGTATTCCCGTCCGCACTGAAAAGCCAGGTAAAGGAAGTTGGCTACAACGAGTTCCTGACCATGGTGGACAACGGACAGGTCGCACAGGTGGAAAAGGATGACACGAACGGCGAGATCGTATTCATCACAAAAGACAGCAATGAGAAACAGCAGATCTACAAGACAGGTCTCTGGGATGATCCGGATCTGACAGAACGGTTATACAGTAAGGGAGTGACCTTCGACAAGGTGATCCCGCGGAAGGAATCCGCCATCATGGCAGTCTTCACAAACTGGATCCTTCCATTCATGATCATGATCGGACTTGGACAGATCTTAAGCCGCAGCATGGCGAAGCGCATGGGCGGAAACGCGATGACATTTGGAAAATCGAATGCAAAGATCTACGCGGAGAGTGAGACCGGTGTTACATTTGCGGATGTTGCAGGTGAGGAGGAGGCGAAGGACGCCTTAAAGGAGATCGTTGATTTCCTTCATGATCCGAAAAAATATTCCGATATCGGTGCCACACTTCCGAAGGGCGCGCTCCTCGTAGGCCCTCCAGGAACAGGTAAAACATTACTTGCAAAGGCTGTTGCCGGTGAGGCGCATGTTCCGTTCTTCTCAATCTCCGGCTCTGAGTTTGTTGAGATGTTCGTCGGCATGGGTGCCGCGAAGGTCCGGGACCTCTTCAAGCAGGCAAATGAGAAAGCGCCGTGTATCGTCTTTATCGATGAGATCGATACCATCGGTAAAAAGCGTGACGGAAGCGGCATGGGCGGAAACGATGAGCGTGAGCAGACCTTAAACCAGCTTCTTACAGAGATGGACGGATTCGACGGACGAAAGGGTGTTGTGATCCTGGCGGCCACAAACCGTCCGGAGACCCTTGATAAGGCCCTCTTGAGACCGGGCCGTTTCGACAGGAGGATCCCGGTGGAGCTCCCGGACCTCAAAGGCCGTGAGGCGATCCTGCGGGTACATGGAAAAGATGTCAAGATGGATGAGTCCGTTGACTTTAACGCCATCGCGAGAGCGACTGTCGGAGCCAGCGGTGCCGAGCTTGCGAACATTATCAACGAGGGCGCGCTCCGTGCCGTCCGCATGGGACGCCGCGTTGTATCCCAGACTGATCTGGAGGAGAGCGTTGAGACCGTTATTGCCGGTTACCAGAAGAAAAATGCGTCCGTATCTGAGAATGAACGCCGGATCGTCGCTTACCACGAGATCGGCCACGCCCTCGTTGCAGCGTGCCAGAGCAACTCTGCTCCGGTACACAAGATCACAATTATTCCGAGAACATCGGGTGCTCTTGGCTATACAATGCAGGTGGAGGATGGCGAGCGTCTTCTTATGAGCAAGGAGGAGGCACTTAACAAGATCGCAACTCTGACCGGCGGCCGTGCGGCGGAGGAATTTATGTTCCACTCCATCACGACCGGTGCCTCCAACGATATCGAGCAGGCCACAAAGCTTGCCCGCGCTATGGTGACCCGCTACGGTATGAGCGACCAGTTCGGTATGGTTGCCCTTGAGACCGTGACGAACCAGTACCTTGGCGGAGACACCTCCCTCGCATGCTCACCGGAGACAGCGAAAGCCATCGATGACGAGGTGATCGCTACCGTGAAGGCACAGTACGAGAAGGCAATGGGAATCTTAAGAGACCATGCAGCAAAATTAAACGAACTTGCCGGATATCTTCTCGAAAAGGAGACAATCACAGGAGAAGAATTTATGGAGATCCTGAACCAGTAAAAGCAGTATATCAATGTGAGAAGACTCAGAGACCATGCAAAGTGGCTGCTCTGAGTCTTTTTTCGTTTTTGGAAAAGAATCAGGCATCGGGCTGACGATGTGAAATCTCGATTGTGTACACCGGAAACCTATGTTAAAATGAGAGTAGAAATTTAGCTGTTGGGTTTAAAATACAAACTATAAATGAGCAAATACCGAAAAGTGCACAAAAATTATAACTTATTGTGCACGTAACATGGACATTGGTCCGCTTAATATTCTTTATGTCTGCATGTGATAGACTTAATAGTGCAGTTTTTCAAATTTGCTCATTTATAGATACAAAATTAAAATGATCTGAAAAGAGGAATACCGACAGGAGGAACAACGGATGAAACAGAGATATTGTCCATACTGCGACCAGAAAATGACATCGGGTCTATACTGCAGCGGATGCAAAAGGATCGTGTGGCATCCATATGTGCAGGATGTGGATTACTACTTAAATGAGAGGCATCCTCGCCATGAGTCAGACTGCCTGTACCATGATGGCGGAAGCGAATACCCTGGAAGCAGCACGTCCGGTACAGATTCGTACGCGGGCATATTTAAAGGGAATGGGACATCAACCAGAATACAGGGCGGAAAGAAAAAGACAAATCGGGAGAAGAAGACAGCGGATCCATTCCAGAATATGGGAAACCGGATGACGGGACAGCGGAATGCGTTCGAACACATGAAGAGCCAGCTTGAGCAGTACCGCAGCCAGGCGGACACCTGCCAGAGTGGAACTTACAGCAGCCAGTCCGCGAAGAACATCATGGACCGTGTAAACTCCGAGCGGGGACGGAAGAAGCCGTTTACCGGCATTCTGATCGTCGTGATCATCTGGCTGGTATTTTCCGTCGGCGGAAACCTGCTGTTTCTTATCACCCATGCGATCCGGGAATCGATCTACGGGATCGAGAACATCTTCGACTCGTCCAGCGGCGATCTCTGGTCCTCTGCCGATTCCAACGCCGTGGAGGTCCTTGGAGAGGGCGAGCTCTCCGACGAGGAGGTGCGGGCCATCGGAACAAACTGTACAAACTACGGTCACTATGACGCCCAGCTTGCGGATGTGACGGCCGCCCTGGACCGACTCCTGCCGCAGTACGGATTTTCTGAGTGGTCGATGGAGGACACATACAGCTACAACTATGCTTCGGACGATATGAGCTGGTACAATACAGATCAGGCCTATTATCTGAGCCGTGACGGGGAGTATGTGGGAAGCATTACCATCTACGCCGACACGGCAACGGACGATCTCCATGGAATCGGTGCCTACAGCAGCGACGAGGAGGCCTTCTACCAGATCGTGGACGTGCTGGAAGCCACATTCCGGGAATTCGGCTATCTGGATACGGATCTAAGCGGACAGGAGGTATATCAGGAACTGATCAATACCGAGGATATGATCGTTAGTAAGACAGATGACAGTGTCAACGGATTTACCACAGCTTATGGACCGGAGATTTTTGCAAGTAAAGAAAAACCGTCAGGGGATGATTTCTACTCGATCCAGATGTATGCGCCGGGGTATTACACAAGCGTAGAGTAGAATGGTAAAAATTATATAGACTGATAAAAGATGTGCTGCAGGATCATCTGAAAGATTCTGCAGCACATCTTTTGTTTACGTGAACAATGTCCAGGAAAACCTTGTAAAAAAGTGCTTGACAGATTGACAACCCCATGGTAGTATGAAATGTGCACTATTGTGGTATCATGTGCATATGGTACCAGTATGCCCAAAATTGGCTATTGATTATAGAGAAAGAAAACAGGGGTGAAACGTCAAATGGAGAAAAGCAGAATGCGTCCGGTGCCGGCCGGCAAGAGCGTAAGAATGAGCTTCTCAAGACAGAAAGAAGTTCTTGAGATGCCGAACCTGATCGAGATCCAGAAGGATTCTTATCAGTGGTTCCTCGACGAGGGCCTGAAAGAGGTCTTTGACGATATCTCTCCGATCGCTGACTTTGCTGGCCATCTGAGCCTGGAGTTTGTAGACTTCACGCTGTGCAAAGATGACATCAAATATACGATCGAAGAGTGCAAAGAGCGTGATGCGACTTACGCGGCACCTTTAAAGGTTAAGGTGAGACTCTGCAACAAAGATAAAGATGAAATCAATGAACATGAGATTTTCATGGGCGATCTGCCGTTAATGACAGATACCGGCTCCTTCGTTATTAACGGTGCCGAGCGTGTTATCGTCAGCCAGTTGGTACGTTCCCCAGGTATATATTATGGAATCGATCATGATAAGATCGGTAAGGAATTATACTCCTGTACCGTGATCCCGAACCGTGGAGCATGGTTAGAGTATGAGACCGATTCCAACGACGTGTTCTATGTCCGTGTAGACCGTACAAGAAAGGTCCCGGTTACAGTCCTGATTCGTGCGCTCGGATATGGAACAAACGCCGAGATCATCGATCTCTTCGGTGAAGAGCCGAAGCTTCTCGCAAGCTTTGGAAAAGATACATCCGACAACTATCAGGATGGTCTCCTTGAATTATATAAGAAGATCCGTCCGGGCGAGCCGCTGTCCGTTGACAGCGCTGAGAGCCTGTTAAATGGTATGTTCTTTGATCCGAGAAGATACGATCTCGCGAAGGTTGGCAGATACAAATTCAACAAGAAGCTCCACATGAAGAACCGTATCGTAGGACAGATTCCGTCTGAGGATATCGTCGATACATCTACAGGTGAAATCCTTGCTGAAGCAGGAAAGGCAATCACAAAAGATCAGGCGATCGCGATCCAGAACGCAGCGATCCCGTACGTATGGATCCAGACTGAGGAGCGCGTAGAGAAGGTCCTCTCCAACCTCATGGTAGACCTTTCCGCATATGTGACATTTGATCCGGCAGAAGTAGGTATTACGGAATTAGTATACTACCCGGTATTAAAAGAGATTCTGGAAAAAGCAGGGGATGACGAGGAAGCGTTAAAAGCAGAACTCCACCGCAACATCCATGAACTCGTTCCGAAGTGCATCACGAAGGAAGATATCCTTGCTTCCATCAACTACAATATGCACCTTGAGTACGGCATCGGCGTAAAAGACGATATCGATCATCTTGGAAACCGTCGTATCCGTGCAGTCGGCGAGCTGCTTCAGAACCAGTACCGCATCGGTCTCTCCAGAATGGAGCGTGTGGTACGCGAAAGAATGACGACGCAGGACATCGACGGAATCACTCCGCAGTCCTTGATCAATATCAAACCGGTAACCGCAGCAGTGAAGGAGTTCTTCGGAAGCTCCCAGTTATCTCAGTTCATGGACCAGAACAACCCGTTATCCGAGCTTACGCATAAGAGACGTCTCTCCGCGTTAGGACCGGGCGGTCTGTCCAGAGAACGTGCAGGATTCGAGGTTCGAGATGTACACTACACCCACTATGGCCGTATGTGTCCGGTCGAGACTCCTGAGGGACCGAACATCGGTCTGATCAACTCCCTTGCGAGCTATGCAAAGGTAAACCAGTACGGTTTTGTTGAGGCTCCGTACCGTGTCGTAGATAAGACTGATCCGGCAAACCCGCGTGTTACCGATGAAGTCGTTTATATGACCGCGGACGAAGAGGATAACTACATCGTAGCACAGGCGAACGAGCCGCTCGATGAGGAAGGTCACTTCATCCACAACAACGTATCCGGTCGTTTCCGTGAGGAGACTTCCTCCTTCCAGAAGAGACAGATCGATTTAATGGACGTATCCCCGAGAATGGTATTCTCTGTCGCTACATCCATGATCCCGTTCTTACAGAACGATGACGCGAACCGTGCCCTGATGGGATCCAACATGCAGCGTCAGGCAGTACCGCTTCTTTCCACAGAAGCTCCGGTCGTTGGTACCGGTATCGAGGGCAAGGCTGCCGTTGACTCCGGTGTCTGCGTTGTTGCAAAGAATGCCGGCGTTGTTGAGCGCTCCGCGTCCAATGAGATCGTGATCAAGAGAGATTCTGACGGAAACCGCGATGTTTACCGTCTGATCAAATTCTCACGAAGCAACCAGTCCAACAGCTATAACCAGAAGCCGATCGTTTACAAGGGAGACCATGTAGAGAAGGGCGAGGTTATCGCAGACGGACCGTCCACAAAGGATGGAGAGATCGCACTTGGTAAGAACCCGCTGATCGGATTCATGACCTGGGAAGGTTACAACTACGAGGATGCGGTTCTCTTAAGCGAAAAACTCGTTATGAACGATGTATACACATCTGTTCATATTGAAGAATATGAATGCGAATCCCGTGACACCAAGTTAGGACCGGAAGAGATCACAAGAGATGTTCCGGGTGTTGGTGAGGACGCATTAAAAGACCTGGATGAGAGAGGAATCATCCGCATCGGCGCTGAGGTACGTGCCGGTGATATCTTAGTCGGAAAGGTAACTCCGAAGGGAGAGACTGAGCTGACTGCAGAAGAAAGACTTCTTCGCGCGATCTTCGGTGAGAAGGCAAGAGAAGTCCGCGATACATCCTTAAAAGTACCGCACGGTGCTTACGGAACCATCATCGACGCAAAACTCTTCACAAGAGAGAACGGCGACGAGCTTGCTCCTGGCGTAAACGAGACAGTCCGCATCTACATCGCACAGAAACGTAAGATCTCTGTCGGTGATAAGATGGCCGGCCGTCATGGTAACAAGGGTGTTGTCTCCCGTGTACTTCCGGTAGAGGATATGCCGTTCCTTCCGAATGGCCGTCCGCTCGATATCGTATTAAACCCGTTAGGCGTGCCGTCCCGAATGAACATCGGACAGGTCCTCGAGATCCACTTAAGCCTTGCTGCAAAGGCACTCGGCTTTAACGTTTCCACACCGGTATTCGATGGCGCGGACGAGAACGATATCCAGGATACACTGGAGCTTGCAAATGATTATGTAAATATGGAATGGGATGCATTCCAGGAGAAGTATAAGGATATCCTTCGTCCGGATGCGATGGAATACCTCGGCGAGCACCTTGACCATCGTGCTCTCTGGAAAGGCGTTCCGATCAGCCGTACCGGTAAAGTACAGCTCCGCGACGGACGTACAGGTGAATACTTCGATGGTCCGACTACGATCGGACACATGCACTATCTGAAACTGCATCACCTGGTTGATGATAAGATCCATGCCCGTTCCACAGGTCCATACGCACTGGTAACCCAGCAGCCGTTAGGTGGTAAAGCACAGTTCGGCGGACAGCGTTTCGGTGAGATGGAGGTTTGGGCTCTTGAGGCTTACGGTGCGGCTTACACCCTTCAGGAGATCCTGACTGTGAAGTCCGATGACGTTGTAGGACGTGTAAAGACCTACGAGGCGATCATCAAGGGCGAGAACATTCCGGAGCCGGGTATTCCGGAGTCCTTCAAGGTACTCTTAAAAGAGTTACAGTCTCTCGGACTGGACGTAAGAGTGCTGCGTGACAACGGTGAAGAGGTCGATATGTCTGAGAACATCGACTACTCCGATACCAACTATGACCTTCGTTCCATCATCGAGGGAGACCGCCGTTATAACGATAAGGAAGACTTATCCGACTATGGATTCCAGAAACAGGAATTCAAGGGCGACGAGCTCGTTAATGTGGAAGAAGATGACTATACAAACGACGGTGCCAAAGACGACTATGTCGATGACGATTATACCGAGGATGACGACAAATAATTAGAAGGGAGTACCGTTCATGCCTGAGACAAATGAAACTTATCAGCCGATGACATTTGACGCGATCCGTATCGGACTTGCCTCTTCGGAAAAGATTCTGGAATGGTCCCATGGTGAGGTTAAGAAACCGGAGACCATCAACTACAGAACCTTAAAGCCGGAGAAAGACGGTCTGTACTGTGAGAGAATCTTTGGACCAACCAAGGACTGGGAGTGTCATTGTGGTAAATACAAGAAAATCAGATATAAAGGTGTTATCTGTGACCGCTGCGGCGTTGAGGTAACAAAATCCAGCGTCCGCCGTGAGCGTATCGGACACATCGCGCTTGCTGCTCCGGTATCCCATATCTGGTATTTTAAAGGTATTCCGAGCCGTATGGGCCTGATCCTGGATATCTCTCCGAGAGTCCTCGAGAAAGTCCTGTACTTCGCTTCCTATATCGTTCTGGATGCCGGCAATACCGGCCTTCAGTTAAAGCAGGTCCTTTCTGAGAAAGAGTACCGTGATGCTGTTGAAAAGTACGGCTACGGCACATTCCGTGTGGGAATGGGTGCTGAGGCTGTTCAGGAACTTTTAAAGAATATCGATCTGGATAAAGACTCCGAAGAGCTTAGAAAAGCTCTTCAGGAGGCATCCGGACAGAAGAGAGCGAGAATCATCAAACGTCTTGAGGTCGTAGATGCATTCCGCAGCTCCGGAAACAGACCGGAGTGGATGATCATGAATGTGATTCCGGTTATCCCGCCGGATATCCGTCCGATGGTTCAGCTTGACGGTGGACGTTTCGCGACATCCGACTTAAATGACTTATACAGAAGAATCATCAACCGTAACAACCGTCTTGCAAGACTTCTTGAGCTCGGTGCTCCGGATATTATCGTCCGCAACGAGAAGAGAATGCTTCAGGAGGCCGTTGATGCCCTGATCGATAACGGCAGACGCGGCAGACCGGTTACAGGTCCTGGAAACCGTGCATTAAAGTCCCTTTCCGATATGTTAAAGGGTAAACAGGGACGTTTCCGTCAGAACCTTCTTGGTAAGCGAGTTGACTATTCCGGACGTTCCGTTATCGTCGTTGGACCGGAACTTAAGATCTATCAGTGCGGTCTCCCGAAAGAGATGGCGATCGAGCTCTTCAAACCGTTCGTTATGAAGGAACTCGTTGCTAACGGAACAGCACATAACATTAAGAACGCGAAGAAGATGGTTGAGCGCCTCCAGACAGAGGTCTGGGACGTACTTGAGGATGTAATCAAAGAGCATCCGGTTATGTTAAACCGTGCTCCTACTCTTCACCGTCTTGGTATTCAGGCGTTCGAGCCGATCCTTGTAGAAGGTAAGGCGATCAAGCTTCATCCGCTCGTTTGTACCGCATTCAACGCGGACTTCGATGGAGACCAGATGGCGGTTCACCTTCCGCTTACAATGGAAGCACAGGCAGAGTGCCGCTTCCTTCTTCTCTCCCCGAACAACCTGTTAAAGCCGTCTGATGGTGGTCCGGTAGCCGTTCCTTCCCAGGATATGGTTCTCGGTATCTACTATTTGACACAGGAGAGACCGGGCGCAAAGGGCGAGGGAATGTTCTTCAAGAGCCCGAACGAAGCACTTCTTGCATATGAGAACGGTGCCGTTACTCTTCACGCAAGAATCAAAGTCCGTGTGACAAAGACTCTTCCGGATGGAAGAACAATGACTGGTATCGTTGATACAACTGTCGGACGTATCCTCTTCAACGAGATCATCCCGCAGGATCTTGGATTTGTAGACAGAACGATCCCGGGCAACGAGTTAAAGCCGGAGATCGATTTCCTCGTAAAGAAGAAACAGTTAAAGCAGATCCTCGAGAAGGTCATCAATACACACGGAGCGATCCAGACAGCGATCACCCTGGACGATATCAAGGCGATCGGTTACAAGTACTCCACAAGAGCAGCTATGACCGTATCCATTTCCGATATGACTGTCCCGGCAACAAAGAAGCAGCTTCTTGCAGACGCAGAAGCTACCGTTGACCGTATCGCTAAGAACTTCCGCCGTGGTCTTATCACAGAGGAAGAGCGTTACAAAGAAGTTATCGATGTATGGAAAGCAACCGATGACCAGCTGACACATGACCTTCTGACAGGTCTTGATAAATACAACAACATCTTCATGATGGCGGACTCCGGAGCCCGTGGTTCCGATAAACAGATCAAGCAGCTTGCCGGTATGCGAGGACTCATGGCGGATACGACCGGTCACACGATCGAACTCCCGATCAAGTCCAACTTCCGTGAAGGTCTTGACGTACTTGAGTACTTCATCTCCGCGCATGGTGCGAGAAAAGGTATGTCCGATACCGCTCTTCGTACAGCCGACTCCGGTTACCTGACAAGACGTCTTGTTGACGTATCCCAGGACCTTATCATCCGTGAGACAGACTGCTGTGAAAGCAAGGGAACGATCCCGTACATGGAGATCGAGGGCTTTACGGACGGTAAAGAGACCATCGAGACGCTGCAGGAGAGATTGACAGGCAGATATATCGCTGAGACGATCACAGATCCGGATACTGGAGAAGTTGTTGTTAAGGCTAACCATATGTGTACACCGAAACGTGCCGCAGCCGTTATCAAGGTTCTTGAAAAGCTCGGCAGAAATACTGTTAAGATCCGTACAGTCCTGACATGTAAGTGCCATATCGGTGTCTGCTCCAAGTGCTACGGCGCGAACATGGCGACAGGCCAGCCGGTACAGGTCGGAGAGGCTGTTGGTATCATTGCCGCACAGTCCATCGGTGAGCCGGGTACACAGCTGACCATGCGTACATTCCACTCCGGCGGTGTTGCCGGCGGCGATATCACACAGGGTCTTC
This sequence comes from Clostridium sp. AM30-24, assembly GCF_003480435.1. Classification (GTDB taxonomy): domain Bacteria; phylum Bacillota; class Clostridia; order Lachnospirales; family Lachnospiraceae; genus Pilosibacter. Next base: position 58,850 of record NZ_QUJB01000011.1, read on the forward strand.
CTCGTGTCGAGGAGCTTTTCGAAGCCAGACGCCCGAAGGGACTTGCGATCATCGCTGAATTCGGTGGTGTTGTTACAATTAAAGATACAAAGAAAAAACGTGAGATCATCGTTACGGACCAGGAGACAGGAAACTCCAAGACTTATCTGATCCCTTATGGTTCCAGAATCAAAGTTGCGGACGGACAGGTTCTCGAGGCCGGCGACGTTCTTACAGAGGGTAGTATCAACCCGCACGACCTGTTAAAGGTTAAGGGCGTTCGTGCCGTACAGGATTACATGATCCGTGAGGTACAGCGTGTTTACCGTTTACAGGGTGTAGAGATCAACGATAAGCATATCGAGATGATCGTTCGTCAGATGTTAAAGAAGATCCGTATCGAGGAGAGCGGCGATTCCGACGTTCTTCCGGGCGTATCCATGGATGTTCTTGATTTCAACGAGATGAACGAGGAGCTCATCGCAGCTGGCAAACAGCCGGCAGAGGGCAAACAGGTCATGCTCGGTATCACAAAGGCATCCCTTGCGACCGATTCCTTCTTATCCGCCGCATCCTTCCAGGAGACCACCAAGGTTCTTACTGAGGCTGCGATCAACGGTAAGGTCGATCACCTGATCGGTCTGAAAGAGAATGTTATTATCGGTAAGCTGATCCCGGCTGGTACCGGAATGAAGCGTTACCGCAATATCAAGCTCAGCACAGGCGAGATTGAGGATAAGATCCAGGAGCAGGAAGCACCGGTTGCTGAAGAGCCGCAGGAGGAGACGGATGCTCCGCTTGAGGAAGCAGATAAGATCATTCTCAACGAGGATGATACACAGGATGTCGATGAGTGATCGGTATTTTGACAAATAAATATATCGGAAAGCTTTCTGGAAACAGGAACTTTTCCGTATGCTGAGGCATATAAGAACAGCGAGGAGAACATGAAAGATCATGTTTTTCCTCGCTGTTTGAGTATACAGATGGTTAGAAGAAAGCAACTTGTAACGATTCGGCGGGCCGATGGGCTTTCTGTGCTGAATGTGAGAAGACCTGAATTACAATTTCTTGATTTTTGGCTTGGCGCGGCAAGTGTGCGGACCGATGGAGGTGTTTTACATGATTACGATACTGTCCGGCTTATTTATTAAAAACAGAGATCAATTCGGGAACAGCGATGTGCGCCGTGCCTACGGCATGCTCTGCAGTATTGTGGGCATCGCGCTCAATGTATTTCTGTTTGCCGGAAAATATCTGGCGGGTGTGATCAGTGGATCCATCGCTATTACGGCGGATGCATTCAATAACCTGTCAGATGCAGGATCATCCTTTATATCTCTTGTGGGATTTAAATTTTCCGGCATGAAGGCTGACGCGGATCACCCCTTTGGACACGGGCGCATCGAGTATGTCTCCGGATTTGGAGTTTCCATGGTCATCATTCTCATGGGAATCGAGCTTTTCAAAACTTCCATAGAGAAGATCTTTCATCCGGAGCCGGTGGAGACTGGTGCTCTGGCGGTGGGGATTCTTGTGGTCTCCATCTGTGTAAAGGGATACATGTGCTTTTACAATCGGACAGTCGGCAAAAAGATCCAGTCGGAGACCATGAAAGCGACGGCTATGGACAGTATGAGCGATTCCATCGCGACAACGGCGGTTCTGATCTCCATGGCTGTGGCCCATGTGACAGGCATTAGTATCGATGGATGGTGCGGCTGCCTTGTGGCATGCTTTGTATTGTATGCAGGATTTGGCGCGGCGAAGGATACCCTGAATCCGCTTCTCGGAGAACCGCCTTCCAGAGAATTTGTAAATGAGATCAGGACGATCGTTATGGCTCATCCTGAGATCCTTGGGATCCATGATCTAGTGGTCCACGATTACGGCCCGGGGAGACGCATGATCTCCCTCCACGGGGAAGTGTCCGGGGATTGCGATATCTTCGAGATCCACGATGTGATCGATCGGATCGAGAAGGAATTGAAGGAAAAACTTGGCTGTGAGGCCGTGATCCACATGGATCCGATCGTAGTGAATAACGAGGCGATCAATGAGACAAAAAAGGAAGTTGTTGACATGATCAATGAACATTTTCCGGGCGTCACCATCCATGATTTCCGCATGATCCAGGGTCCAACCCATACGAACCTGATCTTCGATGCGGTGGTTCCATTCCAGTATGGGAAAACGAACGAAGAGGTAAAACAGGGGATCGCGAACCTGATCTCAGAGAAATGGGATAGTTATTACGCAGTGATACAGGCAGAGCAGTCATATCTGGAATAAAGAAGAGAGATTGAATCCGGCAGAGCGTGCAGAAGCGCTTTGCCGGATTTTTGCAGTTAAAGAAAACGTAAGAAGTCTACAGGAAAAATGGTTTGCGATTGCATGGTTGAACTGCTATACTTGAGATATGGAACTCACGGAAGTATGTGGGCAGATGGGTGACAGAACAGGCGCTCCGGCATCTGGAAACTTGTGCAGATGACCGACGCGATTGTTGAATTTTAAGGAGGTCTCTCTTATGAAAAAGTGGAAAATGATCCTTACTGCAGCGATGCCGTTAGCAATGGCACTGTCCTTCCCAGCATTCGCGGGCGAATGGCACGAGGATATGAACGGCAGGTGGTATGAGAACGATGACGGTTCCTACTGCCGGAACGGCTGGTACTGGATCGATGGTGATCATGATGGCTGGGCACAGTGCTATTATTTTGGAAATTCCGGTTATCTGCAGATGAATGCCGGATATGCGCAGACAAATACGGGTCATGCGGACGGATATGAGATCGACAAAAATGGTGCCTGGAGTGTAAATGGTGTTACCCAGGTAAAGGCAGTTCCGACCGCTGTCGCGGAGAACGATCCGGAGGCGCTGAAGGTCTATGAGGAAGCACAGCAGCTTAGCGAGTCTCTCCCGAGCGCGAATATCGATGTGGACTATACGATCACCATGTCTTATCTCGGACAGAATATTGATATGTCCATGAATATGAAGCTGATGATGAAAGAGGACGCGAACGGAGACATGCAGTTTGTATGCAAGGGTACCGCGGATACGCTTGGAACCGCAGTGCCGATCGATATGTTCTACACAGACGGATACATGTATGTGAACACTATGGGCATCAAGTACAGGCAGGCCATGGATCTGGAAGCTGCGAAAGCTCAGGCCACACAGATCAACATGGATCTGGATACGGATGTTGTCAAAGGCTTGAGAATGTATACAAGCGGTGACACAAGGAAACTTGCATTTACTATTGATGACCAGAAGATCAACGAGATCCTGACCGCAGTTACCAGCGCGACCGCAGAGACCTACGAGGAGCTTGGGGTCACTCTGGACATGAAGATCAATGAGTCGAACGGCGAGATGACGGTCAACAAAGATGGCTATTGCGAGGCTATGAAGATGTTTATGGACTACGGAATGAGTGTCACAGATCATACAACATCCGAAGCTGATGAGATGAATTATAAGATGGATATCAATATGACATATAAGAATCCGGGCAAGGAAGTTTATTTTGAGATCCCATCTACAGATGGCTACGAAGATATTGCTGTAGCTTATGTGGCAGATGCGGAATAGGGGCAGTAGAATCGGAACCGGTCTGGTTTGTTAAAAAGTGAAGTGTAAATGGGCGCTGGTTTGCGTATGGCTGAGAGGTCATGGCAGATCAGCGCCTTTTTGTGCCACAGGAAATCCCTGTTCACAGATGGAAGCGGCAGGCTTTGCAGAAATGTAGTTTCAACTGTAATGAGATCTGCACGTTGCTGCGTTTGGGAGAATAGCAGATTGGAGCATCTCTCATATATTAAATAGAAGAAACAGGACAAAGAGGGAGAGATTATGGTATCCATCAGCCTATGCATGATCGTGCGCAATGAGGAAAAGGTCCTCGGAAGATGCCTGGCCTGCGTGCAGGGATTTGCGGATGAGATCATAATTGTGGACACGGGATCTACGGACCGGACGAAGGAGATCGCATTTTCTTTTACGGACAAGGTTTATGATTTTAAATGGAAGGATGACTTTGCAGCGGCGAGAAATTTTGCTTTTTCCAGGGGAACGGGGGATTACCTGTTCTGGCTGGATGCAGATGATGTGATAAGGCAGGAAGAGTGGAGAAAACTGATGGATCTGAAAAGACGGCTGGATATGGAACGGCCGGATGTAGTGATGATGAAATACGCGGTTGGATATGACGGGGATGGCGCACCGTCATTTTTCTTTTATAGAGAACGCCTTTTAAGACGGTGCGGAAAAGCAGTGTGGAAAGGGCGCATCCATGAGGCGGTGGAACCCTTTGGAAAAGTAGTGCGGGAAGATATCATGATCGAGCACCGGAAAGTGGGGACAGGGGATCCGGACAGGAATCTTCGGATATTTGAGCAGATGCTCCGGGAGAAGGGAAAACTATCTCCGCGGGATCAGTATTATTACGGGAAGGAATTATATTACCACAGAAGATACCGGGATGCCGTTTCCGTATTTTCGGAATATCTGGAACTGCCGGATGGCTGGCGGGAAGACCGGGTGGATGCCTGCAGGCATGGGGCGTACTGTATGTACCGGATCGGAGATCGGGACCGGGCACTAAAGTTTCTGCTTTCCGGACTTTCTGAGGGGATCCCGAAGCCGGAGCTCTGCTGTGATCTCGGATGGTGGTTCTTCTCGGCCAGGCGCTATCGCGACGCAATTTTCTGGTACGGGCAGGCAGTTCAGACCGGAAGGTGGACCGGGGAGGACGGTTTTGTGATGCCGGAGTGCCGGGGATATGTTCCATATCTGCAGATGTGTGTATGCTATGACAGGCTGGGGGAATGGAAAACGGCGGAGCGGTATAATGAGCTGGCGGAGAGGTGCCGGCCGGGGACGGAGACATGCCAGTTAAACAGGAAATATTTTGAGAAAAGAGCAGCAAATTGAATGGATCCAGTGAGGTGACAGCAGGAGTTTTGGACAAAAAATCGCAGAAGTAGCAGTTTCGGACGGGCAGCATAGATTATAGTAAGCGAACAACCTGTATAGGATGTCCGCAAGGAAAATATGCTGAAAGGGGAATTGATCATGCGTAATTGTGGATATGGTTTCTGGGAGAACGAGGACTGCAGAGCAGAGAGCTGCCGGGGCGGAGACGAGAGAGGACACTGGGACGGGAACTGTTGCTGCGGCCGAGACGGAAGAGACCGCTGGGACGGAACGCTGGGCTGTGGCGGAGATGGAAGAGGTGGCTGCGGTGAAAATTGTGGCTGCGGAGGAAACAGAAGAGGCGGCTGTGGCGGAAATTGCGGAAGCGGCTGGGGATATGGCTGGAGACACGGAACCTGCTGCTGCCGGGGACCGCAGGGTCCGAGAGGCCCTCAGGGATGCCCGGGTCCTGAAGGACCGAGAGGTCCACAGGGGTTTCCGGGATTTGACGGAGCGCCGGGGGCGACAGGTCCGATGGGCCCGATAGGACCGGCAGGAGCGCCGGGAGCGACAGGTCCGATGGGCCCGATGGGTCCGGCAGGAGCAGCGGGGGCAACAGGCCTGACAGGCCCGATGGGTCCGGCAGGAGCAGTGGGAGCGACAGGTCCGATGGGCCCGATGGGTCCGGCAGGAGCAGTGGGAGCGACAGGCCCGATGGGTCCACAAGGGCCGCAGGGCGAAATTGGCCCGGCAGGTCCGATCGGCGCAGATGGTCCGCAGGGGCCAACCGGTCCGACAGGTCCCGCAGGGACAGTGACAGCGGCCGCTCCGGTGGCAAATGCCACAGACTCGGAGAACGTGGTGAATCAGTTTAATGAATTACTTGCAAATCTGAGAACGGCTGGACTTCTGGCACCCAATCCCTAACGAAGGATAGATTAAAAGAGGAGACCGCAGATGCGGTCTCCCTCAGGATCGAAAGAGATTTGTAACGGTTCAGCCCGGGAGCGGCATCGTTCCCGAATGTGTATCGGATGTGGACTAAATCGCATCGGGGGATCAAATCGCACCGGGGGGCTTGCATGAAGACTGACGGTATGGTAAAATCCTGTCTGGAAATATACAGCGCTTGTAACGGTGCGGCACCTTTACAGTTACAGGCAAAAATCTATTCCGGACCGGCTGTGCCGATGGGATTTTTGACACTGCCGGAACGCAGAAGGAGGAAAAATCATGAAAGAAACATGGAACGTCCTCGACCCGGACGAGTATGTAAAACACAATCCATTTATGGGATATACAAATATGAAGATTGAAAAGATCTCCCCGGAATGCAGTGAGATCAGTATGAAGATCACTCACGGCGTGACAAACCTGATGGGCATGGTCCATGGCGGAATGCTCTATGCGCTGGCAGATGTGGTAACAGGCCTCACAGCCAGAGCCGACGGAAGAAAATATGTGACCCAGAGCGCCCATATAAACTTTATCCGGAATGTATCGGAAGGGACGGTCTATGCGAAAGGCATCCTGATCCGCCGCGGCAGATCCATCACCATCGTCCGCAGCGAAGTGACGGATGAAAAGGGAAATCTTCTCGCCGATGTGACCGTGGACATGTTCTGTCTTGGAGAGTAGTCTCCTGGAAGGAGAAAAACAGGCCAAACCTGTCAAAATCACAAGAGAAGAATTTGAGACAACTCATCCAGGCGTGTCATATCCGGAAAACGCCGTATTTTCAAAGAAAATTTAAGGTTTCTCCTTGACATGCAGAAAAACTCTGTATATAATAATGGGGCGTGCATCGGGTACGTCCCATTTTTTGTGCGCATAAAGGCTGATAAGCAGCAACCAACAGTCAATATCACAGGAGGTGAAAAGAATGCCAACATTTAACCAGTTAGTAAGAAAAGGTAGAGAGACTACTGTAAAGAAATCTACAGCTCCGGCACTCCAGAAAGGATACAACTCCCTTCACAAGAAAGCAACAGATACATCTGCTCCGCAGAAGAGAGGTGTGTGCACAGCTGTTAAGACTGCAACTCCTAAGAAGCCGAACTCCGCTCTTAGAAAGATTGCCAGAGTACGTCTTTCCAACGGTATTGAAGTAACAAGCTATATCCCGGGTGAGGGACATAACCTTCAGGAGCACTCCGTTGTTCTGATCCGTGGTGGTCGTGTTAAGGACCTTCCGGGTACCAGATACCACATCATCAGAGGTACTCTTGATACTGCAGGCGTTGCCAACAGAAGACAGGCTCGTTCCAAGTACGGCGCAAAGAGACCGAAAGATAAGAAGTAATTGCTTCACAATTACTGCTACTCAAACGTAGCGTAGCGGAGTTCGAGCTTCCCGTCTTAACTGGCGGCAGATAAAGGCTTGAACAACCGCATAGGGATCACTAACAGGAATAAAGTGAATGCGTACAACGCATATTAGTGCCGGTGGTATTTGACCTGTGGTTGCAGGAGATAGATAGAAAACCGAGCGCGAACACATTTTATGGAAACATGTGAGTACCGATGATATAATTTTTATAATTAAGGAGGGAAGTAACGTGCCACGTAAAGGACATACTCAGAAAAGAGACGTATTAGCAGACCCGCTTTACAGCAACAAAGTTGTAACCAAGCTGATCAACAACATCATGCTTGATGGTAAGAGGGGCGTTGCTCAGAAAATTGTTTACGGCGCTTTCGAAGAGGTCGCTGAGAAGACCGGTAAGGACGCTGTAGAAGTATTCGAAGAGGCTATGAACAACATCATGCCGGTTCTCGAAGTTAAGGCAAAACGTATCGGTGGTGCAACATACCAGGTACCGATCGAGGTTAAGCCGGAGAGAAGACAGGCATTAGGCCTTCGCTGGATCACTCTCTATTCCCGTAAGAGAAGCGAGAAGACCCAGGTAGAGAGACTTGCAAACGAGATTATGGATGCAGCTAACAACACTGGCGCATCTGTAAAGAAGAAAGAGGAAATGCATAAGATGGCTGAGGCTAACAAGGCATTTGCTCACTACAGATTCTAATAGGAGGAAAAATCCTTGGCTGGAAGAGAATATCCGTTAGAGAGAACCAGAAATATCGGAATCATGGCTCATATCGATGCTGGTAAAACAACAACGACAGAGCGTATCCTTTATTATACTGGCATTAACTATAAGATCGGTGATACTCACGAAGGTACAGCTACCATGGACTGGATGGAGCAGGAGCAGGAGAGAGGTATCACAATCACATCCGCAGCTACGACTTGTCACTGGACTCTTCAGGAAAAGACAAAGCCGAAGGCTGGCGCACTTGAGCACCGTATCAACATCATCGATACACCAGGTCACGTAGACTTCACTGTTGAGGTTGAGCGTTCCCTCCGTGTACTTGATGGCGCTGTAGGCGTTTTCTGTGCAAAGGGTGGTGTAGAGCCGCAGTCCGAGAACGTATGGCGTCAGGCTGATACCTACAACGTACCGAGAATGGCATTCATCAACAAGATGGATATCCTTGGTGCAAACTTCTACGGCTGTGTAGATCAGATCCGTACAAGACTTGGCAAGAACGCAATCTGCATCCAGCTCCCGATCGGTAAGGAAGACGAGTTCAAGGGAATCATCGACCTCTTCGAAATGAAGGCTTACATCTACAATGATGAGAAGGGTGATGATATCTCCGTAACAGACATTCCGGAAGATATGGCAGATGATGCAGAGCTTTACCACAGCGAACTCGTTGAGAAGATCTGCGAGCTTGATGATGACCTCATGATGCAGTATCTTGAGGGTGAGGAGCCGTCCGTTGATGAGATGAAGAAGGTTCTTCGTAAAGCAACCTGCGAGTGTCAGGCAATTCCGGTATGCTGCGGTACAGCATACAGAAACAAAGGCGTACAGAAGCTCCTTGATGCGATCATCGAGTACATGCCGTCTCCGCTTGACATTCCGCCGATCAAGGGCGTTGACCTTGAGGGCAACGAAGTAGTTCGTCATTCTTCCGATGATGAGCCGTTCTCCGCACTTGCATTCAAGATCATGACAGACCCGTTCGTAGGTAAGCTTGCATTCTTCCGTGTTTACTCCGGAACAATGAACTCCGGTTCCTACGTATTAAACGCAACAAAAGATAAAAAAGAGCGTGTTGGCCGTATCCTTCAGATGCATGCAAACAAGAGACACGAGCTTGACAAGGTTTACTCCGGTGATATCGCAGCAGCTGTTGGCTTCAAGTCCACAACGACTGGTGATACAATCTGTGACGAGCAGCATCCGGTAATCCTTGAGTCCATGGTATTCCCGGAGCCGGTTATCGATATCGCAATCGAGCCGAAGACAAAAGCCGGACAGGATAAGATGGGAGAGGCTCTTGCAAAGCTTGCTGAAGAGGATCCGACATTCCGTGTTCATACAGATACAGAAACAGGCCAGACAATCATCTCCGGTATGGGTGAGCTTCACCTCGAGATCATCGTTGACCGTCTCCTTCGTGAATTCAAGGTAGAGGCTAACGTTGGTGCTCCGCAGGTAGCTTACAAGGAGACAATGACTAAGGCTGTTGATGTAGACAGCAAGTACGCGAAGCAGTCCGGTGGTCGTGGTCAGTACGGTCACTGTAAAGTACACTTCACACCGATGGATCCGAACGGTGAAGAGACATTCAAGTTCACTTCTTCCGTTGTCGGCGGTGCTATTCCGAAGGAATACATCCCGGCTGTCGGCGAAGGTATCGAAGAGGCTACAAAGGCTGGTATCCTTGGCGGATTCCCGGTACTCGGCGTAGCTGCAGATGTATACGACGGATCTTACCACGAGGTCGACTCTTCCGAGATGGCCTTCCACATCGCTGGATCCATGGCATTCAAGGATGCTATGGCGAAAGGTAACCCGGTACTTCTTGAGCCGATCATGAAGGTTGAAGTAACAATGCCTGAGGAGTACATGGGCGACGTTATCGGTGACGTTAACGCACGTCGTGGACGTATCGAGGGTATGGAAGATATCGGCGGCGGCAAGATGGTTAAGGCATATGTTCCGCTTGCTGAGATGTTCGGCTACTCCACAGACCTTCGTTCCAGAACACAGGGTCGTGGTAACTACTCCATGTTCTTCGAGAAGTACGAGCAGGTACCGAAGAGCGTTCAGGAGAAGATTATCGCTGAGAGAAAGGGCGCTGCGAAATAATCGCAGTTTCCCTTTGTATTAGGCAAGAATAGGCTTGAAAAACTTTTTCGAATAGAATATAATAGTATTCAGCCTAAGTTAAATATAATAGCCCAATGGGCGCAAATTAAGGAGGACGTTTTAAAATGGCAAAAGCTAAGTTTGAAAGAACCAAACCGCATTGTAACATTGGTACCATTGGACACGTTGACCATGGTAAAACAACATTAACAGCAGCAATCACAAAAGTTCTTGCAGCAAGAGTTGCAGGTAACACAGCTGAGAACTTTGAAGATATCGATAAAGCTCCGGAAGAGAGAGAGCGTGGAATCACAATCTCTACAGCTCACGTTGAGTATCAGACAGAAAAGAGACACTATGCACACGTTGACTGCCCAGGCCATGCTGACTATGTAAAGAACATGATCACTGGTGCTGCTCAGATGGATGGTGCTATCCTCGTTGTAGCTGCTACTGATGGTGTTATGGCTCAGACAAGAGAGCACATCCTGCTTTCCCGTCAGGTAGGCGTACCGTACATCGTAGTATTCATGAACAAGTGCGATATGGTTGACGATCCGGAGCTTCTTGAGCTCGTAGAGATGGAGATCAGAGACCTTCTTAACGAGTACGAGTTCCCGGGCGATGACACTCCGATCATCCAGGGTTCCGCTCTTAAGGCTCTTGAGGATCCGAACGGTGAGTGGGGCGACAAGATCATGGAACTTATGGACGCTGTAGATAGCTACATTCCGGATCCGGTTCGTGACACAGATAAGCCGTTCCTTATGCCGATCGAGGATGTATTCACAATCACAGGTCGTGGTACAGTTGCTACAGGCCGTGTAGAGCGTGGTACTCTTAAACTCAACGATGAGGTTGAGATCGTTGGTATTCACGAGGAGACTCGTAAGACAGTTGTAACTGGTATCGAGATGTTCCGTAAGCTCCTTGACCAGGCTCAGGCTGGTGATAACATCGGTGCTCTTCTTCGTGGTGTTCAGAGAACAGAGATCCAGAGAGGTCAGTGTCTTGTTAAACCGGGTTCCGTAACCTGCCACAAGAAATTCACAGCTCAGGTTTACGTTCTTACTAAAGACGAGGGTGGCCGTCATACACCGTTCTTCAACAACTATCGTCCGCAGTTCTACTTCAGAACAACAGACGTTACAGGCGTTTGCGAGCTTCCGGAAGGTACAGAGATGTGCATGCCGGGCGACAACGTTGAGATGACAATCGAGCTTATCCATCCGGTAGCTATGGAGCAGGGTCTTCGTTTCGCTATCCGTGAGGGCGGCAGAACTGTTGGTTCCGGTAGAGTTGCTACAATCATCGAGTAATCAACGAATCTAATACCGAGGTGCTTTGCACCGAAAAAATAAATATAGTATCTCCGTGAGATATTTGTGTCCAAGCGCAAGAGACCCGCAGAACTTTGTTCTGCGGGTTTTTCTGTTGTAAAGAAACTTAGAGATAATTTAAAGATGACGAAAAAGAAGAACAGAAAAAAGAACAGGAAAAGAGAATAGCAGGTTAAATACGAATAATGCTTTACTTCTATATAGGAGGATGATACGATAGAGATAGACAATTCTGCGTTACGGAATAGGATGGGGTTGTCCAGAATATACGGGAGATAAAACTATGAAGAAAAGGTACAAAGTTCTTGGGGCGGCGTTTGTGATGACTGCGACCATAACGATTCCGGTATTTGCGGGGACATGGGGTCAGGATCTGGCAAGACCGGCAAATCAGGGGGGAATTTCAAACTGGTGGTATCGGAATGATGACGGCAGTTATCCGAGTAATACTTGGACATGGCTGGATGGAAACAGAGATGGAGTCAGTGAATGCTATCGCTTTGATGCAAATGGCTGGTTGTATGTGAGCACGAAGATTGATGGATTCGACGTAAATGATTCAGGCGCATGGCTGGTGAATGGGACGGTCCAGACAAAGAAAAGCAGTACAGAAAATCAGGGCGGTACTGCATCGGAAACTTCGAAGAAGAATCAGTGGGTGACTGATTCAGTCGGATCCAAATATTATGATTCGAAGGGAAATGTCAGCATTGGCTGGAAAAAGATCTCAGGCACAAAATATTATTTTGACGAAAATGGCTATATGGCAACAGGATATCAGGAGATTGACGGAACGGGCTATTACTTCTTGAATAATGGTAAACAGTCAACAAAGACAGTTCATGATTCATCCGATGGTGTTTATTATGTAATTGAAAAAGGCAGCCATAGAGTTACAGATATTGTGGAAGAATCGGAATGGTGGGCCTATAAAAAAGATGCAGACAGAGATAGTGCTGACTTGTCAAATGTTGTGACGACCGATGGAACGGAACAGAAAACAGGAACCACAGGCTCGCTGCAGAAGCTGACAGACGCAGGTATCTATGAGGACTGGGCGATGGCCTGCTTCGAACTGATCAATCAGGAACGGAAGAAAAAAGGAATTGCAGAGTTGGAATACGATGAGGAGATCCAGGAGGCATGTAATATCCGCGCGCAGGAGATCGAAGAATCCTATTCCCATACGCGGCCAGATGGAACCAGCTGCTTTACCGTGCTCGAGGAAGTGGGAATCAGAAATGGATCCATGGGAGAGAACATTTATGAAAGTCCGGTAACCCCGGAAGCAGCTGTAAAGGGGTGGATGAATTCCAAGGGACATAAGGCAAATATTTTAAATAAATCATTTAAAAAATCGGCGATAGGTTTTTATTATGATCCAGACAGCACATGGAAGTATTACTGGGTTGAGTTATTTACAAATTAGAAGCAGGAGATGAGAATTACATACACCTAACTGATTTTACGCTTGACTAACCAATAGTTTGAAGAGTATCCTGTAAATGGAAGATACAAATGGATTGAAATTACTATAATTTACAGATAATATTCAATGCGGCGGTCATGCAGTACAGAATCAGGGGGCGTTATTATGCAGGCGTTATCAACGGCAAGAGCAGGAGAACGTTATATCATCAAGTGGATGCTTGGAAATCAGAAAGTGATGGATTTCCTTCATCGCCACGATTTTTGTGAGGGAAATCCAATCGATGTGATCCAGCAGAACGATGACTGGATGATCATCGGAAATGATGGATGCAGAGTCGCGATAGGCTGTGAGGTCGCGGACAGAATTCAGGTTTAGATCATAAGAGCTGCGGCAGACAGATAAAAAATGTCTGCCGCAGCTCTTATGATGATTTGCAGCATTGGACAAAAGCAGTGGTATCCTACATACGCGGATCAAAGCTATTTCATTTTCGCAAGGTTTTCACGGTTGATCAGACCGGTATTCTCGGGAGCCAGATTGCAGTGGAGGGAGATCACGTCTGAAGGAAACAATTTGAGAGCAGACTTATCTTGATCTTCCAAGTTGAAATAAACGAAACACATTTTCTGCTGTCTTTTCCAGATTCGCCTCCGCCTGTCTCATCACATCTTCTAACGGCATAACGCCCGGAACCGTGTCAAAGATTGCGTCGATGCCAAAACTGTAAAGCGTTTCACATCCCTCACCCTTCGCCCCGGCTATTGCAATCACCGGAACATTCCGTATTTTTTTCGCACGGCTTGCCACGCCAACCGGAACTTTTCCGAGGGCAGACTGGAAATCGATTCGCCCTTCTCCTGTGACCACCAGATCCGCATGTCTCACATGTTCATCGAAATCTGTAAGGTCCAGAACCAGATCGATTCCTGAGCAGATCGTCACCGGAAAATACGGAAGAATTCCGCAGAGCAGTCCGCCTGCCGCCCCGCTTCCATCGGTATCTGCGGCATCGCAGTGGAGTTTATCCTTTAAAATCGCAGCATAGTGCACAAGGGCTTCATCCAGAATTTTGATCTGCTTCTCGTCGGCACCTTTCTGCGGACCGAATACAGCGGCTGCGCCGAGAGCTCCGCAAAGATGATTTTTTACATCACAGGCAACTACAAATTCACATCCCGCGGCTTCTTTTAGAAGTCCATCTGTGGAGATCGAGGCAAGTTCACTTAAATGAACACCTCCGGGTTCCAGTTCCCTTCCATCCGCATCGAGAAAAGAGATTCCAAGAGCGCGGGCCAGACCGGCCCCGCCATCTGTCGTAGCACTTCCTCCGAGACCCAGAATGAACTTTTTAACCCCATGTTCCAGAGCATGACGGATCAGCTCTCCGGTTCCAAAGGTCGATGCATGCAGGGCATCCCGCTCTTCCGGCTTTAATAAGGTGAGTCCGGATGCAGCGGCAGTTTCGATCACAGCGCTGCCGTCCGGCAGAAGCCCATACTCGGCAGTGATCGGACGGCCGAGTGGATCATGAATCGGGACGGTGACTTTTGTTCCGTGCATGGCAGCGATCAGGGCATCCACGGTTCCTTCTCCGCCGTCGGCGACAGGAATTTTTGTGACGGTCACGTCTGGAAGCACGTTTTTTGCAGCGCGTTCGATGGTGTCGGTGACTTGTCTGGCAGAGCAGCTCCCTTTAAAGGAATCTGCAGCGATCAGTATGTTCATGTTCAAGACCTCCTTGCAAACACAGTAAAACCACCGTACTGAGTGGTCGATATCACCATTATAACAAAAAAATCAGGGTACAGACATGTGCCATGATAAATTTACCGCAAAATATTGGTTTGTTGCATTTCTCTTAAATTTCTGTGAACTCCCTTTTTTTTCGCGTGGCGGTATGTTAGAATGGTTATTACGCGCGGGTGCCCCGGAAAAGGGGGAAAGCCCGGGGAAAAAGAGATAGAATGGAAGGAAACGAAATCATGAAAAAAATCATAAAAGTAGGTATCTGCGTTGCAGCAGCGGCTGTGATCGCAACAGGATGCGGTAATAAGAGTCAGGACGCTGCGAGCAGCTCTGCATCTACAGAGCAGACAACAGCCGCAGCCACAGAGACTGAGACAGTATCCGAGAAAAAACTTCACGATGAGGAGAGTGTGACTCTCGGTGATTACAAGAACCTGACTTTCTCCGCAAAGGAAGAGGAAGTGACAGATGCCCAGGTCGAGACAAAATTAAAGGAACTCTGCGCAGAGTACCCGGTGACTGTCGAGGGACGTCCGGCTGAGGAAGGCGATACCGCAAATATCGACTACTCCGGAACGAAGGACGGCGTTGCATTTGATCACGGAACAGCGGAAGGTTATGATCTGAAGCTCGGCAGCGGCACCTTCATTGATGGCTTCGAGGATGGCATTGTCGGCATGAATGTCGGCGATGAGAAAGACTTAAACTTAAAGTTCCCGGATAACTACGGCAGTGCAGATCTTGCAGGCAAGGAAGTCGTATTCCATGTGAAATTAAACCAGTTAAAATCTGAGTCCGCCAGCAAGGTAGACGATGATCTCGCAAAACGTTACTATAACGATGATACAGCAACGCTTGACCGCTTAAAAGAGGAAGTACGCGCAGACCTTA
This sequence comes from Clostridium sp. AM30-24, assembly GCF_003480435.1. Lineage (GTDB taxonomy): Bacteria > Bacillota > Clostridia > Lachnospirales > Lachnospiraceae > Pilosibacter. The sequence continues at coordinate 74,333 of NZ_QUJB01000011.1, forward strand.
AGGCAGAGGCAGACAGCAAGTTCTTCAACGCCGCAGGCAGCGAACTCTTAAATGAAGTGATCAATAACTCTGAGGTTACAGCAGATCCAGATGCCGTTGATGATATGTTCAACCAGTTAAAGAGCACATATTCCAGCTATGCGAGCAGCTATGGCCTTGAGTTCGACCAGTTCCTCAGCATGTTCCTCGGAACCGATGAGGACGGACTCCGCGCAACAGCAGAGAACCTTGTGAAGCAGCAGCTTGTTTTAAACGCGATCCAGACCGAGGAGAATCTCAGCGCGAGTGAGGAGCAGAAAGACAGGCTTGCCGTTATGAACTACTTTAAAAACGCGGCACAGATGACGGCAACTTACGGTGAGGACTCTGCAAACCAGATTTTCGATATGGGCGCTGTTTACTACTATCTGATCGATAACTCCACATATGTGGAGGCACCGGAGACGGATGCGGAGACAACCGAGGCTGAGAACATCCTCGAAGAGAAGGAAACCGCGGTGGAGGAGAGCGAGAGCACAACAGCGGCAAACTAAGAGAGAACACAATGAAGAGAAAAGCATTATTTTTTGATATTGATGGGACGCTTCTGGTGGATGCTTCAAAAGAACTTCCAAAGAGCGCGGCGATCGCCCTTACAGAGGCACGCCGCGCCGGGCACCTGATATTTATCAACTCCGGGCGGACGAGATGCCTGATGAAGGACGTTGAGGGAAAAGTACCGGTTGACGGTTACCTCTGCGGCTGCGGAACTTACATAGAGGCGGAGGGAAAAGCCCTGCTTCACAGGAAAATTTCCGCAAAGCGCCGGATGGAGCTTCAGAGAGCGATCCTAAAGTATAAGCTTGATGGAATCCTTGAGGGGCCGAAGGCATGTACCGTTCAGGTCGGTGTCTCCCACATGGCTGAGATTGAGCATGTGAAAAATGTGGTCTACAAGAATCAGGGACTTGCCAGCGCAGACTGGAATACGGAACTGGTAGATTTTGATAAATTCTGCGTTCTTGCGGATAAAAACAGCGACGAGAAAAGTTTCCTGAAGGTCCTGGCTGGTGACATGACCGCTATCGACCGGGGACATGGACTCTATGAATGCGTGCCGACGGGATATGACAAAGCAACAGCGATGGAAGTGATCCTGAAGCGATATGGGATCGCGAAGGAAGATTCCTATGCATTTGGTGACAGCATGAATGATCTGGCGATGATCCGGTATGCCGGAAACAGCATTATCATGGAGAAACATGCAAAAGGGCTGGAGCCATATGCCGACTTCATTACAAAAGATGTCGAAAATGACGGAATTGCATGGGCGTTTGAGCAGCTTCATATCATATAAGGGATAAAGTCCGGCGGAGATGGCTGTTTCCAGCGGGCAGAAAGCGTACAAAAGCGCAGGTCTGTGCCCATGCGTACCGGGTGTGCTTCGAACCATGTCGAAACTTGCGTTCAAAAACTACTTTTCAATTGGCGGAAAATGTATTATATATTATAAGAAAAAGGAAGTGTGCGCGGGCAAGGGCGGACGCTGACGAGGCATAAGGGGGACGAAAACAATGAGCATGGAAAGACGGTGCAAAAGTGCTCTGGAAGAAGAAAACCAAAGGCTTCGCGAAGAGAACGACAGGCTGATGGATATCGTGGTACAGATGAAATGTACGCTGAACCGCCTGGTGAAAGAGTATATTACGGAAAGTAAATAGTGAAAAAGGCGGCAGTAGAACGGAAAACTGCAGCCAGAAATAACCGCGGACGTGCTGCCTTGGGCAGCGGTCCGCGGTTATTTCATATATCAGGGGGAAATTGTCGGCGGCAGATCCTGAAAATGGAACGGATAAGCAGTGTTATTGCACGATTCCGGCCGTATTCACGGTCCAGATCTTCCCGTTTGCGTCTTTGATATCCTTATATCCGCGTCCAAGCTCCGGCTTCTCGGAGGAAGTGGAGGAAGCGGAGGCCTTCTGTACATTTCCTGTTGTTCCGACGAGGTAGGTCACGCCGCTTAAGTCGGCAGGAGCGTATCTCTGGTCTGCAGTGGCATCCTGTCTCTTTCCGTAGACATAGAGGATTCCGTCCCGAAGACCATGGTAGCCCTGTCCTTTTTTATCACCGTCGGTGTGGAAGAACCAGTTTTCGGTCTCGCCGGTTTCCTCGTTGTAGATCGTCTGTTTTCCGGTCTTTACGATGCCGTCCTCGCCGAAGTAGAAGTTTGCGATCTCATCGCCTGTCACGTTTGCGACCTGTCTTCCGGTCTGCATGATGCCGAGGTCGCTGAATGCGTATTTTTTCGCGTTGATCGTGAACAGGGAATTTCCTTTTTTATCAGAAACGTAAGGTTTTCCGGCTTTAAAATAAAAGGTGTAGATCTCGTCTGCCGTGTGGATTCCCGGAATACCTTCGATGGAGTGGAATCCTTCTGCCCGCTTTCCGTCCCCGGCAGTGCCATAGTACTGGTAATCCGTGATCTTTGGGGATACGGCGTTGCTGGCTGTCTCGTCAGATGCGTTTTTAGACGGCATTAGAACCCATCCGGTCTGCATTTTTCCATCAATGAAGGTGTAGTAGCTCCCGTCGATCTTCTTATCGTACTGGGTGGTCACCATCTTTCCGTCGGAGTTGAAGTAGTACCAGCTCTCGGAAGCTCCCGGCGCGTGGCTGTTCTCCTCCAGGCGGACCCAGCCTGTCCGCATGAAGCCGTCTTTTTCTGTCCCCAGATAGTAGGTTGCCCCGTCGATATCCGTCTTTCCGGTTGCCATATGGCCGGCTTCATCGAAATAGTACCATCTGGAATCAAATTTCACCCACTTGGAGACAGCGGACTTTCCGTCCTTCTCAAAGTAGTACCAGAAGGTATCCGGTGTCTCAGGGGAGTCCGGATCTTCCTCATTCTTTAATTCTACCCAGGCGCTTGTGACCATTTTTCCTTCTTCATCTACATAGTACTCGTCGATCTTTGCGTTCTTTACGATCTGTCCGTCCTCGCCGAGATAGAACCAGTCATCTCCGCGCTTCCTCCAGGCATCAGTGGTGAGATACCCGTCCTCGTCATAGTAGACCTTCGCGTCACCTTCGGTCACCCAGCCGTGAGATGCCGCGTAGACCGGAAGTCCGGAGACCATCGCCATAAATGCTGCTGCGGATAAGACCGCAGCGATCTTTGTCTGTTTTTTCATAATCGTTTTCTCTCCTTTTTGATCTGAATATGGAAATGTTTTATGGTGTCACTGTTGTTCGTGCAATGCATGAACGGTAACCTGTTTTTGCTTACCGGCTGATTATAACAGGCTGGCGAGGCCGGATTCCAGTGTGGGTTTCTGGCAGATCTGGGGCGCCGTGGAAAGCGTTTCAGGGGCTGGAAAATACGGAAGAAAAAGGCGGGAAATGCTTTCGGGAGGGACCTGCGAAAACCTTACAAAAATATGATCTACTGGACTGGATGCGGTCCGCATGGTATAATCGAGAAAGGTAAAATTGGCGAAAATTCATATGGCTGAATTTTTGCGTCTTGAGAGAGGAGAAGGTATCACTTATGAGAATGAAGGTTTCTGACTATATTGCCCAGAAGCTGGTGGATGAGGGCATCACCGATGCTTTTATGGTGACGGGCGGAGGTGCGATGCATCTGGATGACGGACTTGGACATCAGCCGGGACTGCATTGCTATTTTAACCATCACGAGCAGGCCTGTGCCATCGCAGCCGAGGCCTACGCGAGAATCCATAATAAGATCGCGGCTCTCTGTGTGACGACTGGCCCTGGCGGAACGAACGCCATCACAGGCGTTGTCGGCGGATGGCTCGACTCGATCCCGATGCTCGTCTTATCCGGACAGGTCCGCTATGACACGACCGCCCACAGCACAGGACTGGGGATCCGTGCGATGGGGGATCAGGAATTCGAGATCACAAAAGCGATCGACTGCATGACAAAGTACAGCGAGATGGTGCTGGACCCGATGCGGATCCGTTTCTGTCTGGAGAAATCACTTTATCTGGCGCAGACAGGAAGACCGGGACCGTGCTGGCTCGATATTCCGTTGAATGTTCAGGGGGCTTACATTGAGACAGAAGCACTTCTCGGATTTGATAAGGACGATTACGAAGCAGGTGGAACCGGCTGGTCCGGTCACGGAACCGGATGTTCCGGATGTACGATCTGCATGATGAATAAAGTTGAAGGGAAACCGGCAATGATCCCGTCTGATGTGAGTGGACAGGGCGAAAAACGTGTGAAACTGCCGGATCCTGTGACGGTAGAGCAGGCGAGAGAAATCTTAAAGAAGGTCCGCGAGGCGAAGCGCCCGGTGATCAACGCCGGAAACGGAATCCGGATCGGAAAGGCGTTCGATGTCTTCGCGAGAGTCGTAAAGAAGCTTGGAATCCCGGTAGTTACCGGCTGGAACAGCATCGACTGCATGTATGACACAGACCCGCTCTATGTGGGACGTGCCGGACATATGGGTGACCGTGCCGGAAACTTTGCGGTACAGAACAGCGATCTCTTATTGTCATTGGGAAGCCGTCTCTCAATCCGTCAGGTGGGCTATAACTACCCGACTTGGGCGAGAGAGGCCTATGTGATCTACAATGATATCGACGCCGAGGAGTTAAAGAAACCGACGGTCCATGTTGACATGCCGGTCCATGCGGACGTCAAGGACCTTCTCGAGAAGCTGGAGCTCGTCCTCGATGAGGAAGAGTTCGATCCAAACGGTGGAGCAAAGGACAAAGAAGCCGTAGACTGGTGGATCAGACGCTGTCAGGAATGGAAAGAAAAATATCCGGTCGTTCTTCCGAAACACTATGAGGCTGGTGACGACGAACCGGCAAACGTATATGCCGCGATCAAGGAGATCAGTAAGCGCGTCGAGGAAGATCAGATCACCGTTGTGGGAAATGGCTCCGCGTGCGTGGTAGGCGGACATGCCTATGAGATGAAGAAAGGACAGCGGTTCATCAGCAACTCTGCCATTGCGTCCATGGGTTACGACCTTCCGGCAGCTATCGGTGCCTGGGTCGCAGACCATACAAAGGACATCATCCTTGTGACAGGTGACGGAAGTATCCAGATGAATCTTCAGGAGCTCCAGACCATCGTTCATCATCATATGGGAATCAAGATTTTCCTGATCAACAACGGCGGTTACCATTCCATCCGCCAGACCCAGAAGACCCACTTCCATGAGCCGTTAGTGGGAATCGGCGTGGACAGCCACGACTTAAGCTTCCCGAGTATGGAGAAGCTTGCATGGGCATACGGTTATCCGTATGTGGCAGCCCACCACAACAGTGAGCTCGGCGAGGCGGTCGAGAAGACACTTGCCATGGACGGTCCGGTGATCTGTGAGATCTTCGTGGATATGAAACAGGGCTTCGAGCCGAAGGCAGCCGCAAAGATGCTGCCGGACGGAACCATGGTATCCGTACCGCTCGAGGATCTGGCTCCGTTCCTTCCGGAGGAAGAGCTGAAGGAAAATATGATTATTCCGTTAGTAGAGAATAAATAAGAAGGTTCAGTGTGCCTGGGACATGGAACTTAGAAGAAAATGCAAGATGGTTAAGAAAATTCCTACCCGTATACAGTAACATCATGTACAATATACTGGCAACCGGGAATAAGATGGATGATTGATCAGCGTTAAATGAGGAAAGGGGCAGCAGAATATGAATATCATCATGACAGGTTCGACGAGCTTTGTCGGCGCAGCAACGGTGCGGGAACTCTTACGGAGAGGGCACACGGTGACCGCCATTGTGCGCCCGAAATCCTCAAAACTTGATACGATCCTTGAGGGAAATGAGGAGGCACTTTTATCCGGGCGTCTTCTCGTGACGGAAAACGATCTTTCCGAGCCGGAAAAACTTTTAGAAAAAGTGACAAAACCGCAGGATGTGTTCTGCCATTTCGGCTGGGGAGGATCCGGGAGCGCGTCAAGAACGGACAAGGCGCTTCAGGAGAAGAATATGGAGATCTCTCTGGAGACGGTCCGGACAGCGGAAGCTCTGGGATGCAGCAAGTTCCTGTTTTCAGGCTCTCAGGCGGAGTATGGAATGCACCGGGATCTGATCACGGAAGAAACGGTCTGTGAGCCGAAATCCCTGTATGGTGAGGCGAAACTTGCCATGAGGGAAAAAGGAGAAAAACTCTGTAGTGAGCTCGGACTGCGCTACATCCATGCCAGGATCTTCAGCGCCTACGGACCCGGAGACCACCCGTGGACTCTGGTGGAGTCCTGTCTGGATGCGTTTCTGGACAATAAGGAAATCTCTCTCGGTGCCTGCACCCAGAATTGGAATTTCCTCTATATCGACGATCTGGCGAGAGGAATGGCGGCGCTCTGCGAAGCTCAGGAAAGCGCGTTTGAGAAGATTTCCAATCCGGTCTTCAACTTTGGAGGCGCGGAGACGAAAGTATTAAAGGAATTCGTGGAGGAGATCCATGAACTCTGCGGCGGACAGGGCAAGAGCCAATACAACACCCGCGGGGAGAACGCCGAAGGTCTGATCAATCTGATGCCGTCCATCGAAAAGCTGAAGACTGTGACAGGCTGGAAGCCGGAGGTCGATTTCAAGACCGGAATTACAAGGATGATCGCGCTCAGAAAGAGAACCATTTAACTGAACATGAAAGTAATTCTGGGGCGGCAGAGAGGGCAGCAATCAGTTGAAAATGCAGACCGATCACAGACTGGGAAAAAATGCCGCGAAATACGTCGAGTATTGACAAAACAGAAAAAATGGTTACAATGATAAAAGTTAAAGAATAGGCAACAATTTAGAAAAAAGTTCAGCAGATCGGCGCCCGCCGCACTGTTGAAAGAAACTGAAAGAGGTGCCCGAAGGTACCCGTCAGGTAAAATTTAAGGAAGAAGAAAATATAACATGAAAAAAATCAGCGTTTTGATTCCATGCTATAACGAGGAGGAGAATGTCGTTCCGATCAGCGAAGCGGTCATCGGCATTATCACAAAAGAACTGCCTCAGTACGACTATGAGCTGGTCTTCATCGACAACGACTCCACCGATAAGACGAGAGAACTGCTCCGCATGCTCTGCGCGAAGAATCCGAAGATCAAGGCGATTTTCAACGCGAGAAACTTTGGACAGTTCAATTCTCCGTATTATGGAATCCTTCAGGTAACCGGTGACTGCGTGATCTCCATGGTGGCGGATTTCCAGGATCCGGTGGAACTGATTCCGAAGTATGTCCACGAGTGGGAGAATGGCTATAAGATCGTCATCGGAATCAAGACGAGCAGCAAAGAGAACCCGATTATGTACTGGCTCAGAAGCTGCTACTACAAACTGATCCGGAAATTATCCGACGTGGAGCAGATCGAGCACTTTACAGGATCCGGACTCTATGACAGACAGTTTATCGAGGTCTTAAGAAACTTAAACGATCCGACCCCGTTCCTTCGCGGGATCGTTGCGGAGTTAGGCTTTAAGAGGAAAGAGATCCCGTACGAGCAGCCGAAGCGCCGCGCGGGAAAGACCCACAATAACTTCTATAAATTATATGACGCGGCAATGCTCAGCTTTACATCTTACACAAAAGCGGGCCTGCGCCTGGCAACCTTTTTCGGCGCCTTCTGCGGCGGCGTGAGCTTTATCGTAGCAGTCATATATCTGATCATGAAACTCTTATACTGGGACCGCTTTATGGCAGGTATGGCACCGCTTCTCATCGGAATGTGCTTTCTTGGATCTGTCCAGATCTTCTTTATTGGCCTGCTTGGCGAGTATATCATGAGCATCAATACCCGTGTGATGCACCGCCCGCTCGTTGTGGAGGAGGAGCGCATCAATTTTGATACACCGGCCGGTGCACAGGAGGAAGTATGAAGTACAGTGTTGAAGTGATGAGAGTCCGGGAGCAGACGATCCAGTTAAATGGCTGGGCTGTTGAGAGCAACCCGGATTCCGTGATCACCTACCGGGTCGAGGATGAAGCGGGACAGCCGGTGGAGGCGAAGATCGTTCCGACGAGAAGAGATGACGTGAGCCAGATCTATTATAAGAAGATCATCGACCGTGATCTCGGATTTGATATCCGTTTTCCGTATGAACATGGAAAGAACTATTATCTTGTGATCTGCGGCGAGAAGAAGACGACCCGTGTGAAATATAGCGATATGACGATCCGCAGAAAAACCGGCGCGGCAAACCGCAAGGTACAGAAGCTTATGAACCTTATGAACATGGAGACAGTCCATGTTGCCTGGGACTTCTTAAAGGAAAATGGCCTGAAAGCCCTGATCTTAAAATCCAAGCATAAGATCCAGGGAATTGACGACGATTACGACTACGCAGAGTGGTGGAATCTCACGAAACCGTCGGAGGAAGAGCTGGAAGAGCAGAAGAAAAAGACGTTCGGCTATATGCCGAAATTCTCGATCGTGATCCCGGTCTATAAGACTCCGGAGAAATTCCTGAAGGAAATGCTGGACTCCATCGTGGAACAGACCTACGCGAACTGGGAACTCTGCATCGCTGACGGCAGCCCGGCGGGTGAGAGTGTCGAGAATGTTTTAAAGAAATATGCGGAGAAAGACGCGAGGATCCGCTATCAGGTACTGGGGGAAAACCGCGGTATCTCCGGAAATACGAATGCCGCCCTTGAGATGGCGGAAGGTGATTTCATTGTTCTTGCGGATCATGATGACCGTCTGACACCGAACGCGCTCTTTGAGTGCGCGAAAAAACTGAATGAGAATGAAAACTGCGATGTCCTCTATTCCGATGAGGACAAGCTTGACATGGATGGAGATGAACTGTTCGACCCGCATTTTAAGCCGGATTTTAATCCGGATCTTTTGACGAGCGTCAACTATATCTGCCATCTGTTTGTGGTGAAAAAAGAACTGCTCGATAAAGTCGGCGGTTTTCGGGCGGAATATGACGGAGCCCAGGATTACGACTTTATTTTCCGCTGTACGGAGAACGCAAAGCAGATCTGTCACATCCCGAAGGTGCTCTATCACTGGCGCTGCCACCCGAATTCCACGGCAAGCAACCCGGAGAGCAAGCTTTATGCCTTCACAGCCGGTTCCCGTGCCATCATGGACCACTATAAGAGAGTGGGAATTGAGGCAGAAAAGGTAGAAAAGGGCGTTGATTACGGGATCTATCACACGACGTTTAAGATCAAGGATGATCCGCTTGTGTCCGTAATTATCCCGAACAAGGACCACACCGTGGACCTCGACAACTGCATCCGCCCGATGCTGACGGAGGGAACCTATAAGAATCTGGAGTTCGTCATTGTGGAGAACAACAGTACAGAGCAGGCGACCTGGGATTACTACGAGAAGATCCAGAAGGAATTCCCGAATGTGCACGTTGTCCGCTGGGAAAGAGAGTTCAACTACTCCGCGATCAACAACTTCGGCGTACAGCACGCAAAGGGCGAGTATCTTTTGTTTATGAACAACGATATTGAGCTGATCGCGAAAAATTTCGTTGAAGAGATGCTTGGCTTTGTCCAGAGGGAGGACGTGGGGATCGCCGGTGCGAGACTGCTTTATGAGGATGACACGATCCAGCACGCCGGTGTTGTTATCGGTTTCGGCGGTATCGCCGGTCATACGTTTATCGGACTTCATAAATCCGAGAACAGCTATTTCAACCGCGCGATGTGTGCCCAGGATTACAGCGCGGTCACAGCGGCCTGTATGATGAGCAAGCGTTCCGTATTTGACGCTGTTGGGGGATTTACGGAAGAGCTCGCGGTGGCTTTCAATGATATTGATTACTGCATGAAGGTGAGAAAGCTCGGAAAACTTGTAGTATACGCGCCTTATGCGGTGCTTCACCACTATGAATCCAAGTCTCGCGGACTTGAGGACACACCGGAGAAGGTGGAGCGATTTAACCGTGAGATCGCCACCTTCGCGAAGCGCTGGCCGGAGATCCTGAGAGACGGAGATCCGTACTACAATCCGAACCTGACACTGAGAAAATCAAATTTTGCGCTGCGTGACCTGAAAAAGGAAAAAATCGGGGAACCATATAAACTGGAGGTACCGTTAGACGAATGAAGACAACGATCATAATTCCGAATTACAACGGACTTTCGTTTATGGAACCGTGCTTTGAGGCACTGGAAAAGCAGACGACGAAGGATTTCAAGATCCTGGTGGTGGACAACGGATCCACGGACGGAAGTGTTGAATGGCTGAAGGAGCGGGAGATCCCGTCGATCTTTCTCCCGGAAAACACAGGCTTTTCCGGGGCTGTAAATGTGGGGATCAGGGCGGCAGATACGCCGTATGTGATCTTATTAAATAATGATACAAAAGTGGCTCCCCACTACGTCGAAGCGTTGGAGCGGGCCATGGACCGGTCGGAGAAGATCTTTTCTGTCAGCAGCAAGATGATCCAGATGTACCATCCGGACCTCATGGACGATGCCGGAGACATGTACAGCGTCCTCGGCTGGGCGTTCCAGCGTGGCGTCGGACGGCCGGAAAAGCTCTATAAGAGAAGCTGCCGCGTCTTTACAGCGTGTGCCGGTGCGGCAATCTACCGCCGGGAAGTGTTCGAGACCATCGGATACTTCGATGAGATGCATTTTGCCTATCTTGAGGATATCGATGTGGGATACCGTGCGAAGCTTTACGGATATGACAACGTATTCTGCCCGGAAGCTGTGGTATACCATGTAGGCAGCGGGACAAGCGGATCGAAGTATAATTCCTTTAAGGTGAAGCTTGCCGCGAGAAATAATGTGTATCTGAATTACAAAAATATGCGCGCATGGCAGTTGCTTTTAAATTCTCCGTGTCTTCTCGCGGGAACATTTGTAAAGTTCCTGTTTTTTAAAAAGATGGGATTCGGAAAAGACTATGTGTCCGGATTCCTTGAGGGGATCAGAACATTAAAGAACTGTAAACGCGTCCCTTCCTTTAAAGGAAGAATACAGCGGGAGATCGGGATCCAGCTTGAGCTGATCGCCGGAACCGCAGTCTATATTTATGAGTTTTCTAGGAGACAGGCGGCGAAGCTTGGAGCGAAAGCCTGAGATTCTTCGCCGGACGCCGTGCGGCCGGCTCAGTGCGGATAGACTGAACGGCTGCTTTTATGCAAGATAAACGAATAATTTACGGAAATCTCATATTTTCTTAAGAAATCGTATATATGCAAATGGGTAAATTTTATGTATACTATGTATGCATATTTTTTACGATGGCGGTACTATGTCCGGGGGAGTGACTTGAGAAAGGCAGTCTGACGGGGCATGGTATAGTTGAAAATACCTGCCGGGGGGAATTGGCTGGCGCGGCTGTGCATGCGCTGATCACGGAAAGAATTCTGACCGGCACGTTCCTTGGAAAACAGGGTGAAAATTATATGATCAAAGATAATCAGAAGAGCCTCAACCGTTTTCACGTTGTGCTTGACGCCTTCGTGACCGCATTCTCTTATCTGCTTGCGTGGTTTATCGTAATCGGAAGCGGATGGGCGAACCTGCTCGGAAAACGGACACTTGAGGTCGGTTTTTATTTTGGCGCGCTCCTTGTCATTATTCCGGCGTATCTGCTTTTGTACTCCTTTTTTGGACTGTACACGCCGAAGCGTGTACTCGGACGCAGAAATGAATTCGGAAAGATATTCAAGGCGAACACGATCGGGCTCCTTATTTTCGGTCTGGTCCTGTACTTTGGAAGAAAAGAGCCGCATCTCTACAACTTCTCCCAGAGACTGGTCGTATATTTCTATGTGCTGAACGTAGTGTTTATGACCATTGAGCGGAATGGAATCCGGATCGTGCTCCGTTCCATGCGCTCAAAAGGATACAATCAGAAACATATCCTGTTAGTTGGCTATTCCTCCGCAGCGGAAGGGTTTATCGACCGGGTAAACAAGAATCCGGAATGGGGGTACACGATCCGCGGGATCATTGATGATACGAAGGAACGCGGAAGTGAGTATAAGGGAGTAAAGGTCATCGGCTGCATCGAGGACCTCGACTATATTTTAGAGCAGAACAGTCTCGATGAGATTGCCGTCACACTGAGCCTGAGCGAGTATGAAAAACTCCGCCATATCGTTGCTCTCTGTGAAAAATCCGGCGTGCACACGAAGTTTATCCCGGATTACGGGAACATTATCCCGACGATCCCGTATATGGAAGATCTTCAGGGCCTGCCGGTGATCCATATCCGCCGCGTTCCGTTGAATGATCCTATGAATGCGATGGTAAAGAGAGCCGTCGATATCGTGGGTGCGATCGTGGGGATCGTACTTTTCTCCCCGATCATGCTGATCGTGGCAGTGCTCATAAAGCTGACATCTCCGGGACCGATCATTTTCTGTCAGGAACGTGTCGGCCTTCACAACCGGCCGTTTAAAATGTATAAATTCCGTTCCATGACGGTTCAGGATCCGGGCAAGGAGAAGAGCCGCTGGACAACAAAGGGAGATGCCCGTGTGACTTTCATCGGAAAAATAATCCGCCGTACAAGCATCGACGAGGTGCCGCAGTTCTTTAATATCCTGATTGGTGATATGAGTCTTGTGGGTCCGAGACCGGAACGGCCATTTTTCGTTGAAAAATTTAAGGAAGAAATCCCGCGATATATGATCAAGCACCAGGTCCGTCCGGGCCTTACCGGCTGGGCGCAGGTGAATGGTTACCGTGGAGACACTTCGATCATTAAGCGGATCGAGCACGATCTCTATTATATCGAGAACTGGACACTTGGTCTTGATTTCAAGATCATGTTCTTAACGGTTTTCAAGGGATTCATCAATAAAAACGCTTACTAAGACGAGGACAAATGACATGAATTATGAAGACGAATTAGACCGTTCCCGCGCCAGAAAGAGCAGACGGCGTGAGAGCGAGAGTGAGACGTCCGCAAAACGCCACACTCACAGGACGGAAGATCTGTATTCCATGAGTGCTGACCCGGGAAGCCGTGCAGTCCGTGCCGCAGCAAAGAGCCATGGGGCAGCTTCCCACAATCACAGAAGACGGAAAAACGGAAACAAGAAGAAAAAGATCATCATCGGTGTTCTGATCGCCCTGATCGTTCTGGTCCTGGGGTTTGCCGTTGCGGTTTACGGCTATATCCGGCACAACTTCGGAAAGATGAACGGACAGAATAATTTTGATATTGAAGACGTTCAGAATGAGAACATCTCTCTGGAAATGAGAGATAAGATGGAAAAAGGCTACTGGACCATTGCGGTATTTGGTCTGGATTCCCGTGACAATTCCACAGGAAAAGGCAACCAGTCTGATGTTATCATGATCGTGAATTTAAATCGTGAGACCGGAGAGATCAAGCTGGTATCTGTATTCCGCGACACTTACCTGAATGTGAGCGACAAGAACACATACAATAAGATCAACGCGGCATATGCGATGGGTGGTCCGGAACAGGCTGTAAAAGCCCTGAATAAGAATCTGGATCTCAACATCACCCATTATGTAGCATTCAACTGGAAGGCAGTCGCAACAGCGATCAACATCCTCGGTGGTGTCGACATCGACATCAGTAAGTCCGAGTTCTACTACATCAACGCGTTCATCACAGAGACGGTAAAGGGTACCGGAATTGGTTCTGTACAGTTAAAGAAAGCAGGTGTGAACCATCTGGATGGCGTACAGGCCGTTGCCTATGGACGTCTTCGTCTGATGGACAGTGACTATGCGCGTACAGAGCGCCAGAGACTTGTAATCCAGAAGGCATTCGAGAAGGCGAAAAAGGCAGACTTTGCGACATTAAACAGCCTGATCGGAAATATGTCCGCGATGTGCGCGACAAATATCAATATGAATGATATCCTTCCGATGGCGAAGAATGTCACGAAATACCATCTCGGTGAGACGACCGGATTCCCGGCAGCCCGCGGAGAGCAGAAGATGAAGATCGGCAAGCTGAAATTGTCCTGTGTTATCCCGCAGACACTTGTGAGCAATGTTACAAGCCTTCACAAGTTCCTCTATGGTGAAGAGGACTACAAGCCATCGAGTACGGTCCAGACGATCAGCAATAAGATCGCTGAACTTACCGGACTGAATAAGGCTGGCAAGGAGATCGATCATGTAGCGACGGATCAGGGATATATCCCGAAGGGAGAGACAGAGGCTACGACACTTTCCGCTGAAGAAGAGAGCAAGAAAGAGAGTCAGGAAGAATCCCAGATGGAATCCATGCTCGAAGAATCCAAGAAGGAATCCGAGAGCGCGGGTGAGACTGAGACAGGTCCGGACGGCAAGCCGATCGAGACTACATCAGGAGCCCATAACAGCGGCTATCTGCATGAGACGGAAACGGATGCCAACGGCAATGTGATCGCAAAACCGACCGAGAGCCATGCAGGAAGTCCGACGGACGAAGCCGAGACCTCCACGGAGGCATACAGACCGTCAAGTCCGCAGGATATGACAACGGAAGCCCCGATCGGCCCGGGATATGAGAAGTCGACGGCAGTTCCGGAAGCGACAACGAGTGCAGGTCCGGCAACCCCGATGGAAGGACAGAGTTCCGTAACAGTTCCGGGTGAAGGAAGTGTAGCGGCCGAAGGCCCGGCAGCCGGAATTTAAGAATAGAGGCCAGGATCAAAGGTTATAAAGGAAATATAGGATATTAAGGATCAAAACGCATCGTCTGATTGATTTGGAAGAAATATTCCAGACTATCAGATGGTGCGTTTTTTTCGCGTGCAGGGAGCCATAATCCATACCTGTGCGATAACGGTACTGTTGTGAAAATTCTCGACAAATGGCTGATTTTTTTGGGATTCGCGGTAGTCCGGCACAGTGGAAAGGTTTTACCCGGCTATATGTTTAAACGAAAATCCGAATTTACATTTTACATAGATTATACAAACTAGTTACCGAACCATGGTTTTTGCTTTTTGGGATTCGTGATAAAAATAATACTGTACAGAGAAAGAAAAAACAAAAACAAAGACCTTTGAGGAGGAGAAGATTATGAAAACAAGAAAAGTAATGGCACTTGCAGGTGCAGGAGTATTAGCAGTCAGCATGATGACAGGATGCGGAAGCAGCAGTAGTACAGCATCCACGACAGCAGCGACAACAACTGCGGCAGCAGCAGAGACAACAAAAGAAGCAGCGACAGCAGCAGAGAAAACTGCAGATCTTACAGGATCAATTACAGCGGCAGGTTCTTCCGCATTAAAACCGCTGGTTGATGATGCAGCAGACATGTTTATCGAGAAATACCCGGACGTTTCCATCACAATCGATGCAGGCGGATCCGGAGAGGGCTTAAAGCAGGTTTCCGAGGGAACCGTAAATATTGGTAACTCCGATGTTGAGGCATCCGCAAAGCTTGATGAAGCACAGGCAAAAGAGCTTGTTGATCATCAGGTATGCGTAGTCACAATGGCTCCAATCGTAAATAACGATGTAAAAGAAGGCGGCGTTGAGGATCTTACAAAACAGCAGCTCATCGACATATTCACAGGAAAGACAACAAACTGGAAAGAGGTTGGCGGACCGGATGAGAGCATTGTTCTTGTAACAAGACCGACATCTTCCGGTACAAGAGCAACCTTCCAGAAATACGCGCTTGACGGAAACGAGGAAGCTTCCAACACTTCCATGGAAACAGATGATTCCGGTGTTCTTCTTCAGAATGTAAAAGATACAAAAGGTGCGATCGGATATGTAGCACTTTCTTATCTGACGGGTGATGCGGGAGTTGCAACTGTAGCGATTGATGGCACAGAGCCGACACTTGAAAATACATACGCTGGAAAATATCCGGTATGGACATTTGAGCATATGTACACAAAGGGTGAGCCGGACGAAGTTGTAAGCGCATTCCTTGACTACATCATGTCCGATGAGTACGGCGCAAAGATGGAATCCTTAGGATACGGCGTATCTTCCAAGATGACAAATACTGAGCATTAAGAGAAAACTTAAGACCGGGCAGTGAGCCATGATCCGACCGAATGAAAGAAAAAAGAGGACATGGACAAGAGAACTGCGAAACAGGGGCGGGGCAGACGAATCTGGCCCGCCCCGATATGATTTATGATAGAATTTGCTTCGAATATAGGAAGCAGGAGGACTTATGAAGAATGGTAAAGAAAAAAGCATGTTCGTCAGGGAATACCTATGGCGGGATCTGATGACCATCTGTGGAATGTTTGTAATTCTTCTGACGATCGTGATCGGCGCATTCCTTGTATACAAGGGATCGTCCACATTCCTGATCTATAAACACTCTTTTCTGGAATTTTTAGGATCTGCGGATTGGGCACCTGAGGACAATACGACAGGCGGAGGCAGCATTGGTGCTCTGATCTTCATCGTGGGATCTGTCTGCACATGCGGACTGGCACTTCTCATCGCGACACCGTTTTCTCTGGGATCAGCAATCTTCATCACAGAGATCTCCCCAAAATTCGGCGAGAAATTTTACCGCCCGGTGGTTGAGATCTTTGCGGGGATCCCGTCAGTCGTATACGGCTGGGTAGGACTTACGGTACTTGTACCGACAATCAAAAACGTATTTGGCCGTCAGGTCGGTCATTCGATCCTGGCAGCAGGACTGGTTCTCGCAGTGATGATCTTCCCGACGATCACGAGTGTTGCGGCAGATGCTCTTCACTCCGTCTCAAAAGAATGCAGAATGGCGGCTTACGGACTTGGATCCACCCGCTGGCAGACCATTTACCGGATCGTTGTTCCGGCGGCAGCTCCGGGAATCATTTCCGGAATCATCTTAGGTCTTGCCCGGGCATTCGGTGAAGCTCTGGCAGTGGCCATGGTCATCGGACAGACCACAGCGCTTCCGACCAGCATCTTTTCAACAACAAAGACTCTGACGACTGAGATCGCGGCTCAGATGGGCAACGCGATGGAAGGCGGAGAAATGAAATCCGCCCTCTGGACGATGGCATTGCTGTTATTTGCGATTTCCCTGTTCTTCATCTCCCTGATCCATTATGTGACAGCGGTAAAGCCGGAGAAAGAAGAAAAAACAAGCACTTCTGTGAAAACCAGCACGACCACAGTGCCGGTAAAGCAGTTCGCAGCAAAGGGGGAAAATTAGACCATGGAAAGTAAGATCAGACGTTCACGCGGTGTGGACCGCGTTATGACAGTCATTTTCTACCTGGTTGCGATCTTCTTCTTCGCTCTTCTGATCGGCTTTGCGGGCAAGGTCATCATCGGCGGTCTCATGGGGGCAAAGCCGGAGATGTTCCGCTTCGCGAGAAAAGGAAGCATCGGAAACCAGTTGTTCAACACGATCTATCTCGTATTTATCTCCCTGCTGGTATCCATCCCCCTCGGTGTCTGCGCCGGAATTTATCTGGCCATGTACGCGAAACAGGGAAAAATGACAAAGTTTCTGAGAATGTGTATCGAGACACTTTCTTCCCTGCCGTCCATCGTCGTGGGACTGTTTGGATATCTGGTATTCCTCGTTTCCTTCGGAATGGGAAAAAGCCTGATGGCAGGTGCTCTTTCTGTGTCGATCCTGACACTTCCGCTGATCACAACGACCACAGAGGACGCCATAAAAGGACTTCCGGCAGGATATTTTCAGGCGAGCCTGGGCCTTGGAGCGACAAAATGGCAGTCTATCTTCCATGTACTTCTTCCGGCGTGTCTTCCGCGTATCATGACCGGTGTTATTCTGGCAGCCGGCCGCGGTTTCGGTGAGGCAGCAGCGCTGCTTTACACGACGGGATCCGGAAGTGATCTCCGCTGGGGCAACTGGAACCTGGCGGCTCCGACATGTCCACTCAATCCGTTCCGTCCGGCAGAGACTCTTTCGATCCAGATCTGGAACCTTCAGGTAAACGGGCAGGATAAGGCGCTTGCCAATACTGCTTCTGCCGTTCTTATGATCCTGGTTCTGGCGTTTAGCATTGGCGCGAATGTATGGAGCCATCACTTAAAGAAGAAGAATTCCGGCGAGGAAGCGTAAGGAGACGCCGTACAGCCGAAACAATACATGAGATCGGCATATGACAGTTTTAGAGAGGAAAAATATATGACAGCGATAAAACCGAAATTTGATATCGAAAAGCTGAATCTGCATTACGGCGCCTTCCACGCGTTGAAGGATATCAACATGCAGATCGATGAACATAAGATCACAGCTTTCATCGGACCGTCCGGATGCGGAAAGTCCACATTTTTAAAGACCTTAAACCGCATGAATGATCTTGTGGAGGGTGTGAAGATCGAGGGAAAAGTAGAACTTGACGGAAAGAACATATTTAAAGATATGGATGCCATCACACTGCGTCACAAGGTCGGCATGGTCTTCCAGCAGCCGAATCCGTTTCCGAAGAGCATCTACGACAATGTGGCTTACGGCCCGAGAATCTTCGGAATCAGAAAAAAAGCAGATCTCGATGAGATCGTTGAGAGAAGCTTACGGCAGGCGGCGATCTGGGATGAACTGAAGGATCGCCTAAATAAAAGTGCTCTGGGACTCTCCGGCGGACAGCAGCAGAGACTCTGCATCGCAAGAACTCTGGCAGTAGAGCCGGAGGTCATCCTGATGGATGAGCCGACTTCTGCTCTGGATCCGATCTCCACATCAAAAATTGAAGATCTGGCGATGGAGTTAAAGGATAAGTACACGATCGTGATCGTCACCCACAACATGCAGCAGGCAGCGCGTATTTCTGATAAGACCGCGTTCTTCCTGTTAGGTGAGGTCGTCGAGTACAATAATACAGGCGATCTGTTCGCGAACCCGAGAGATGAGCGCACAGAGAGTTACATCACAGGGAGGTTTGGCTGATTATGAGAGATGCATTTTTAAAACAGTTGGAAGAGCTGCATAAGATGCTCGCGGAGATGGGAAATCTTTGCGAGAGCATGATCGACGGAGCGTACGAGGCACTGATGAACATGGATCGGGAACAGGCAGCGAAGATTCTGGCAGCGGACGCGAATGTCGATTTAAAGGAGAGGGACATCGAGAGCAAATGCTTGAAGCTCCTGTTAGAGCAGCAGCCAGTGGCAAGTGATCTCAGAACGATTTCCTCCACCTTAAAAATGATCACGGATCTGGAGCGGATCGGTGATCAGGCAGGCGATATCGCTGAGATCGTAAAGACGACCGATCTTTCCGCTCCGGTAAAGGCCACAAGACTTGGCGAGATGGCAAAAGCCGTTGCATCTATGGTTCGTGAGAGCATCGAGAGCTTTGCAAACGGAGATCTCAAAAAGACAAAAGAAGTTATTGAATACGATGATGTGATCGATAACCTTTTTAATGAGGTCAAAAAAGAACTTGCCGATGGTATCTTAAACGGTGAGGCAACTCAGGAACAGATTCTTGATGTCTTGATGATCGCCAAATATCTGGAGCGTATCGGTGACCATGCAACCAATATTGCGGAGTGGGCGGAGTACGCGATCACCGGTGTTCATCGCAATAGTGAGATGGAAGAGCATCTGTAAGCATAAAAAGGAAACTTAAACGAATGGAGAACCTGATTTACAGATTCTCCATTCGTGTTTTCAGAAGTGGAAGCTGCTCCCGGACGGACGTGATCTCGTCAAGATCAATGGTAGTGATCTGCATTCCCTCGTGCTCATCCATCTGATTTAAGATTCTGCCCCATGGGGAGACAGCGATAGAGTGACCGAAGGCCTGATAAGAGGCGGAGAGATCTCTCGCCGGAGAAGTTCCGAAGACAAAAATCTGGTTGTCCAGCGCGCGGGCACGGAAGGTAAGCTCCCAGTGTGCCGGTCCGGTAGTCATATTGAAGGCTGCCGGAACAAGGACGATATCAGCACCTTCCAGCACCATCCGTCGGAAGATCTCCGGAAAGCGTATATCGAAACAGATGCAGAGACCGATTTTTCCAAATTCCGTGTCGAATACGGTAGCGGAGTCTCCGGGAGTCAGAGTATCAGATTCTTTAAAATACTGTCCGCCTTTTACATCAATGTCGAAGAGGTGGACTTTTCTGTGGCGGGCAATTTGCTTTCCTCTTCGGTCAAAGACATAGGCGGTATTGAAAACATGTCCGTCCTGGTCACATTCCGGGACGGATCCGGCGGAAAAGTAGATCCCGAATTCCTTTGCAAGGTCAGAGAGCGCCTGCCAGACCGGTCCGCCTGCTTTTTCTGCATAAACAGGGAAATTCGGTGTTTCATAGGGGCAGTTGAACATTTCCGGGAGGCAGACAAGGTCAGCACCGGAATTTTTTGCTTTCCGGATCAGCGGACGCAGAGTCTCAATATTCTTCATTTTGTCAGGAAACACATGGGTCTGAAGTTGGGCGATAGTCATGGATGCCATAGGAAACCTCCTTATCAAAATCCTATCGGCATAGCCGATCTGGAAGGATGTATTATGATTCCAGTGTAATTCACCATCGTCTGGAATGTCAAGAGATCATAGGCGTTTATCCACATAAATGATCCGCGGATATGGATATTGCGCATGAACTGCAACGATCTGTGGACAGGATGGAAGCGTGACAGATACATCGATCCTGTATCTGGTAGCAATGGAGTGACTGAAATACAAAATGTAGATGTTGCATATACAAAAGAAAAAACTTTAA
>NZ_QUJB01000012.1 GCF_003480435.1 Clostridium sp. AM30-24
TTAAAGTTTTTTCTTTTGTATATGCAACATCTACATTTTGTTATTATCAATTCTTATAAATACAAAATGTTGTTTTGAGATGCGTTTTTCCTCTCAGCCAGAACCATTTTCAGGTTCTGGCCGCTTTCCCGATCATCTTCTTATCGTCCACCATCCATACAAATTCATCCCAAACAGTACGACACCTACTACAACAAAGCATCCATATATTACTCTCTCTGCTTTCGTTTTACTCTCCCTGATACAAAAAAGTAGCCAGACGACCCAGAAAATATCTGCCAGAAACATCATACCGCTTCCCCT
The DNA here is from genome assembly GCF_003480435.1 of Clostridium sp. AM30-24. Lineage (GTDB taxonomy): Bacteria > Bacillota > Clostridia > Lachnospirales > Lachnospiraceae > Pilosibacter. The sequence goes on from NZ_QUJB01000012.1 coordinate 304, forward strand.
AACCATGGTCGAGAGAATGAACATGGCATTTACAAACGCCCGACCGCGTTCTGATCTCATGAACTTTCGTATCTTCTCAGCCATCTACACCTCCTCTTCCGGTAATACCTGCAGTGCATCCTGCACCGTGATGAACACCAGATCATCGGTCCAACTGCCATTTTTGCGGTTCTGTGCTGCCGTCATGACCGGATATTGCAGAATGCTCTTCTGATGCGTATAGTTCAGCCAGGAATCGATCCACCAGTCCTTCTCTTTTTCCCTGATGCCATAAGATACATATCCACGGCACCGCTCCCCGCGCCATGGCATCGAGAACTCTGCGAAGATACTGCTCGTCTCCCGGCTCTCATAAAACGGCCAGCTCTGCCCCATATCATAAGTCTCGTTTTCCAGAGACGCGTAATCCGCGGCATAGGAAATTTCCTTCTTATCATAAAGGACCTGTCCGGTCAGCCCGCCTTCTTCGAGCCAGCCACCATTCCGTTCCCGGCATGCCGGATATAGCTGCAAAGCCTCTGTACCACGAAAACCCGGATCTTCATTCCACAGAAAATGATGGATGATCTTCCAGTGCCCTTCCTGCTCAAGTTCTACTGCAATTCCACTGAGTCTCAGTTCTTTATGAGGATACTCCCGCGAATACTGCGTGTAGCCTTCTGATCTTGTGACGATCTGCTCTCCGTCATTGATCGGATAATCCGTTTGCTGCAATCGTACCTGTCTGGCGTTCCTGCACGCTAAGAGATCTTCCTCCTTCAGATCATCCAGAATATCCTCCGGAAATCCAATCGAGACCAGATGCGTTTTTATCTCCTCGTATGCCGGATCCTGCGGTGCTTTCACCTCGTTCCATTTCATATGGTAGGAACCAAAGAATATGGTTCCGATTACAAGTCCTGCTGCGGTTAGAACAACTGCCCCTGCCGCACACTTCCCGTTGGAGACACGCATCGGCGGTTCTTCCAATACATACCCTTCCTTTTCCAGATCTTCAGCGGTATGTTTTAACTCCACAAGAATTCCAATATATGTCGCAATAACAGCGATTCCAATGATCCAGCCGCTGTAATTCATGTTCATAAGCAGTATAACGACTGCATACCAGATCACTAAATGGATCAGGATTTTGTTGTCCGCTTCCTTCTCCCGCTTTTTCAGCTCTGTCTGCATGCCGCAAAAAAAACAGGATGCTATGATCAGCGGCAACGCATATGCCCATAAGAGCATGAACTTCCAAATACATGTATCATAAATTTGTTCTCTGTTGATAAAAGTTCCACTCACTATGGAAATCATTGTGATCACAACGTTGATCGCTGCCGCAGCATACCCCGCCTTAAACCATTTATCTTCCTGCTTCAATTTCCGTAATCCTGCAAATATCATAAGGATTCCTATGAACGGCAGAATATAATATAACAGAAGAAAGTTCAGTCTGATCCCGCAGAATCCCATCCCAACCAGAATATTCTCATACGTCTGCTGCCAGAGACTTGTCTTTTGATCCACCAGCTTATTTCCACCGTTTTCATTCTGGTCTTTTGAGAGATGTTCAGCGTTTTCCTGCGGACTCTCTTTCCCATTCTGTTCCTCTGCACTCTCCCAAAACGACTCCTGCATCCAGATTCTGGTATCCATGTGATCCCTCCTTTTTATCTCAGTCGCGAAAACTCCCACCTCTTTCAGGTGGTACGTAACAGTAAATTTGTCTCGGTGGGCGTTAGGTCTCCGAACATCCGAAGTTTTTTCGTATCCACAACCGCCACAATCCAGTCCATTTCATATTTCGACACGATCCAATCCTTCTATCTATAAATATACCATAACTTCTTCCTATATCAATCCACCGCGCTCAGTTTTAAGAAAAGTGTAATCTATGTGGCAATTTTATGGCATTCCGATTACATTCCTCTTACATTTTCTTACACTTTGTTGCATCATATTGTATTTTCTGATATTTTCTGATACTGTGAATTTAGCGAAAAGGAATATACCTTGTTATGTGACAGGAAATTCCTCAAACTTTTCTGTTACACACGAAAATTTTGCAGCACAAGTCCAGGTCCAGAAAGGAGTTTCTATGAATTTGAATCATCTGATCATCCCTATCACCATTGCAGTCATTCTGATCCTGATCCTTGTCCTCATTGCATGTGGATACGTGAAAGCTCCGCCGGATCAGGCCTATATTATTTCCGGTCTTAAGCATGACGCAAAGATCCTCATCGGACGTTCCGGAATCCGGATCCCGTTCTTTGAACGGATGGACCGTTTGTATCTCGGACAGATGACGGTCGATATCAAGACGGAACAATCTGTTCCGACAAATGACTTTATCAATGTCAATGTCGATGCGGTTGCCAAGGTACGGATCACCCCATCTCAGGAAGGGATCCGTCTGGCAGCAAAAAACTTCTTAAATAAGAAACCCGAGGATATCACCATGGATCTCCAGGATTCCCTTCAGGGAAACATGCGTGAGATCATCGGTACTCTTTCCTTAAAGGAGATCAACACTGACCGTGATTCCTTCTCCGATCAGGTTATGCTAAAGGCATCCAAGGACATGGATAAGCTGGGAATCGAGATCCTGTCCTGTAATATCCAGAATGTCACTGACGATAATGGATTGATCCGGGATCTTGGTGCCGACAATACCTCAAAGATCAAGAAAGACGCTGCGATCGCAAAAGCCCAGGCAGACCGCGATATCGCTATCGCCCAGGCAGAAGCGAACAAATCTGCCAACGATGCCCGCGTACTTGCGGAGACAGAGATCGCAGAGAAAAATAATGAGCTGGAGATCCGTAAGTCGGAGCTTCAGAAGCACTCCGACACGAAAAAAGCGGAGGCAGACGCTGCTTATGAGATTCAGAAGCAGGAACAGGAAAAAACGATCCAGACAGCTACCGTGAATGCTCAGATCGCAAAGGCGGAGCGCGAAGCAGAGCTTCGGAAGCAGGAAGTTGCCGTACAGCAGCAGCAGTTAGACGCGGAAGTCAACAAGAAAGCCGATGCGGAGCGCTACAAGGTCGAGCAGGAGGCGGCGGCGATGCTTGCAAAACGCCAGCGTGAAGCGGAAGCCAGAAAATATGAGTTAGAAAAAGAAGCGGAAGCCATGCGTACAAAGGCAGATGCCGCAAGATATCAGGCGGAGCAGGAAGCCGCCGGAATCCGTGCCCGCGGAGAGGCGGAGGCGGCTGCGATCCAGGCAAAGGCCGTTGCTGAGGCGGAAGGTATGGAGAAAAAAGCAGAAGCTTACGCGAAGTACAATAACGCCGCTATCGTCGAGATGTTAGTAGGCATTATGCCACAGATGGCCGCAGAAATCGCGAAGCCGTTGTCTTCTATCGAGAAGGTCAATATCTACGGAACCAGCGGTGCAAATGGCACAAACGGAAGCGGAGTCAGCGAGATCTCCGGAAATACAGCTGCTGTCATGCAGCAGGTGTTTGATACTATGTCTGAGGCCACCGGTGTGGATTTTAGGGATATTCTGAAGGCACAGACATATGACGCAAAGGTAAACAGGAACATTAATGTCAGCGGACTTACGATCCCGGCTGTACATCATGAACAAACTGCAGCTCCCGCAGACGCAGAACCTGAACCTGGTACTTCCAATTTAAGTTCCGGCACGGGTGATTCAGCAATACCGTCCACACCAGACGCAGAAGCTGTTCCGGAGAACCATACCTCATAATTACATTATTTAATCCCGCTCTTTCCCCAGCATGGTAAGTGTAGACTTACAGACTGATTCCAATCGTCATACCCATACTCCCCCTACTTATCCCCGACAGTGTCTCTCACAGGACACTGCCGGGGTCTTTTAAAATATAGGAGATCCCACGCGGACGCCCACCGGACCTGCACAGGCGGCTTGTTCGGACGCTCCGTAAAATGAATGTGCCCTGGCATATTCTCGCGCCCCGCGCGGTTGCTTGTGACAATCTACATCTTCGCGCGAGTGCATATCATTGGCACGTGACTGCCTTTTATATAATAGGGAATTACTCGGAAGTTCCTATTACTCAAAAAAGACACCCACCTCCGGCCATCTCTGACCAAAAGTGAGTGTCTCTATAAGGGAAACATAAAAAATTGTGAAGCTGTTATTACAGCACAACACCGTCTTTAAAGATGGAGATTTCGCGGAAGCCTTTCTCCTCAGCCTTTGTCTGTTTTCCGCCGGCAACCTCGATCACAAGCTGCAGAAGTCTCTTTGCAGCGTCATCGATGGTCTCGCCGTCAGCGATCGGACCGGCATCAAAGTCGATCCAGCCCTTCTTTCTCTCCGCAAGCTGACTGTTTGTCGCCAGTTTTAAGGTCGGAGCCGGTGCACCAAACGGTGTTCCGCGACCTGTTGTGAACAGGATCATGTGCGCTCCCGCTGCGGTCATCGCTGTTGCGGATACCAGGTCATTTCCCGGTCCGTAAAGCATATTAAGACCTTTTGTGACTACCGGATCACCATAGCCGATAACGTCCATGATCGGGGCTGTACCACCCTTCTGGACGCATCCGCAGGATTTATCCTCAAGGGTGGTGATACCGCCCTGCTTGTTTCCTGGGCTCGGGTTGTCGTATACGACCTCGTGGTGGCTGATAAAGTAGTTCTTGAAGCCGTTGATCATGTTGACCGCTTTGTCGAATACTTCTTTATTGACACAGCGGTTCATTAAGAAACCTTCCGCGCCAAACATCTCCGGAACCTCTGTAAGCACAGTAGAACCGCCTCTGGCTGCCATCATATCGCTGAAACGTCCGACAGTCGGGTTTGCGGTGATGCCGGAAAGTCCGTCGGAGCCTCCGCACTTCATGCCGACAACAAGCTCACTGACCGGGATCGGCTCTCTCTCAAACTGCGCCGCGTATGCAGAACATTCCTCAAGAAGCTTTCTCCCTGCCTCAAACTCGTCATCCACTTCCTGACATGTCAGGAATTTTACGCGGTCATGGTCGTATTCGCCAAGCTCCTCAAGAAACTGCTCGTGGGTCAGGTTCTCACAGCCAAGTCCTAATACGAGGACCGCGGCCGCGTTCGGATGACGGACAAGGGCTGCAAGAAGCTTTCTTGTCTGTGCATGATCTGCGCCTGTCTGGCTGCAGCCGAACGGATGCGGGAATGTATAGAGTCCGTCAATGGTGCCTTTCACAAGATCCTGATTGTCGTGGACCATTTTCTTTGCGATATCATTGACACAGCCAACAGTCGGGATGATCCAGATCTCATTGCGGATCGCCGCGCGACCGTCTTTTCTACGGAATCCCATAAAGGTCTCCGGCTCCACTTTTTCCGGGAAGTCGAGGGACGGAGTATAGGTATACTCCATCTCTCCTTCCAGATTTGTCTTAACGTTGTGGGTGTGCATCCATGCACCGGCCTCTGCGTCTGCTGTCGCATGACCGATGGCAAAGCCGTATTTGATAATGTTCTCACCGTTTTTGATCGGTTTTAACGCGATCTTGTGGCCCTGTGGGATGTCCTCAAGGGCTGTCACTGTGATACCGCCGGCAGTGACCTCCTCACCCTTTTTGATCGGGTGAAGAGCGACCGCAACATTATCCAGTTTGGAAATCTGAATTACTTTCATATGTTAATTAAAGGCAGCTTGCAAATGCAGCCTTTGCTCCTTCCGTGCGAATCTTCTTAAGGTCAGCGACAACTTTCTCCTCAAGACCAGCGATCTTTGTGAGATCCTGATCCCACATCTTCTCGTTAGTGAGAACTGCGTTTACAAGAGCCTCTGCGGAGTCGTCCTTGTGAGCATAGTAGAACTCAAGAGCCCATCTGTCATCACTTACCGTGTACTCGTTGCCAGCCGGACGTTTGCAAACAAGTCCTGCGTCTGTCAGAGCCTGAATGTCATTGCTGTAGAATGCGATATAAGCCGCTAAGGACATGGTCAGGCACTCCGGAAGCTTACCCGTCTCTTTGATGTACTCAAGGAAGGACGGCATATTTCTTGCTTTCCACTTAGATGTGGAGTTTAAGGAAATGCTCATTAACTCATGGTCAACGAACGGGTTGTTGAAACGATCCTGTACTGCGGACGCGAACTGCATTAAGTCGTTCTTGTCAAGCGGGAGTGTCGGGATAACCTCCTCGTAGAGCATCTTGTTCATGAAGCCCTTGATAACCTCGTCATGCATGCAGTCACGAACGATATTCTCTCCTGCAAGGTAAGCGCCGAGTACGAAACCTGTGTGAGCGCCGTTTAAGATTCTAACTTTTCTCTTCTTATATGGGCTCATATCCGGTGTTACGAATACTTTGTCAAGAAGTCCTGCTTTCTTGAAGGGAAGAATGTCGTTTAACTTCTCATCGCCCTCGATGACCCAGACACCGAATACCTCGCCGACATCTGTAAGCGGGTCAGCGTAGCCGTTCTTCTGCTCAAGCTCAGCAACTTCGTTTGCGTCTTTGATGCGGCCCGGAACGATACGGTCTACTAAGGAACCGCAGAATGTGCAGTCTTCGTTTACGTATTTCTTAAAGCCATCCTCAAGTCCCCACTGCTCGATGTACTGGTTTACGCACTTTAAGAGCTCTTTACCGTTGTTGTCGATCAGCTCGCAGGCAAGCATGATGATACCTTTCTTTCCTGCTTTGTAACGATGATAGAGAACCTGAGTTAATTTTGCCGGGAAGCTGGACGGCGGGCAGTCATCCTGCTTACAGGACGGATCGTACTGGATACCGGCCTCTGTTGTGTTGGAAACGATGATCTCAAGGTCGTCGCTTGCCGCAACTGCCATCATCTTCTCGTAGTCTTCTTTTTCATAGGGATTTAAACAGCGGTTTACGCTGGAGATCACTCTCTTAGCGTCTACCTTCTGTCCGTTCTCGCTTCCGCGGAGGTACAGAGTATAGAGACCTTCCTGCTCGTTGATCATCTTTGCGAGACCCGGGGCGATCGGCTGTACCAGACAGCACTTTCCATTCCAGCCTGCCTTCTCATTTGCAAGGTCGAACCAGTAATCTACGAAAGCACGAAGGAAGTTTCCCTCACCGAACTGAAGAACCTTCTCCGGTGCGTCCTTTAATACATATCCATCATAACCAGATTTTTTGAGAACATCATAATTTAAGCGTTCCATAATAATTTCCTTTCTTCATATAAAAGAATTCATGGTATATAAATCAAAACTGCCAGACGGGGCATCATAGCGATCCCCATCTGGCAGCAAGTTTACCCTAATAGAACAGATTTACAAGGAATGTGGTAAACGGCTCGACCCAGGTAAGGAGCATCAGGTTGATAATAAGCAGGATGTAGAACGGTACTGCTTCTTTGATGAATGCCGCGGTCTTACACTTTGTAATAGAGCAGGTTACGAACATCAGGGTTCCCATAGGCGGTGATAATGCGCCGATGGCGTTATTGAAGATGTAGATCATTGCGAACTGGATCTCGTTGATTCCGTACTGTGCAGCGATCGGCGCAAGAAGCGGAACCAGAATGATCATGGAAGCGTTACCTTCGATGAACATACCTACGATCAGTAAGAAGATATTTACAACGATCAGGAATACATATTTGCTGTGGATGTTTGCAAGCATCCATGCTGTCAGCGCCTGCGGGATTCTCTCTTTTGTGAGGATCCAGGAGAATACAGACGCAGCGGATACGATGAGCATGATGGAAGCAGTCGTGCAGACAGTCTCCTTTAAGCCCTGGATCATATCCTTGACGTGCATCTCATGGTAGATAATTCCCAGAAATGCAGCGTAAAGAATTGCAACTGCTCCGGCCTCGGTAGCTGTGAAGACACCGATACGGATACCGCCGATGATGATGATCGGGAGGAGTAACGGCAGGATCGCCGGTTTTAAAGCGGTCCAGAACTTGGACCAGGTTAATTTCTCTGTTGTTAAGATACCATATCCACGTTTCTTGGAGACAACACCTACAAGGATCATCATGGAAACGCAGAGGAGACCTCCGACACCAAGACCGGAAATAAACAGCTTACCGATGGAAACGTTTGCGATACATCCGTAAAGGATCATTGCGATTCCCGGTGGGATCAACGGTGTGATCATGGAGGAAGCGGCTGTTACAACGCTGGAAAACTCCAGAGAGAAGCCCTTCTTTGTCATCTCCGGAACCATCATTTTGGACTCCATCGCTGCATCGGCGATGTTGGATCCGGAAAGTCCACCCATAACTGTGGATAAAAGTACGTTTACCTGTGCGAGACCGCCAGGAAGACGTCCTGTTACAACCTCACAGAAATCCATGATTCTCTTTGTAACACCGGTGTAGTTCATGAAGATACCGGCACAAACGAAGAACGGGATCGCCATAAGAGAAATTTTCTCAGTACCAATGATTGCCTGCTGGGCAAAGATAACGGTATTGATTCCCGGGTTCATTACAAAGTAAACCATGGAACCGCCGAGGACAGCGATAAATACCGGAACCTTGAAGAAAAGAAGAACCAGCATCACAATTGCAGATAACATTAACACATTACTCATTGCTGCTTGCTGCCTCCTTTGCCTCAGATTTTACGCCGTGGAACAGGGCGTAGAAATAGCTGATGATCATATCAAAATAGGATACGATCGCGATACCGTATACCCAGGAATACGGAATTTTTAACATACTTGTGGAACGTCCGCTCTTTACGAACACCTGGATGAAACCGATACTCTGCATGAACAGATATCCGATTACGACTACAACTACGATGGAAATCAGGATTTCCATGATCTTCTGCATGCTCTTCGGCATCAGGTCAACGATCATCTCGATCGCAACATGGTTGCCGGAGCGGAATGCTGCGCCTGCTCCTGCAAATACGATCCAGACCATACAGGAGGTCTGAACCTCCTCAAGCCATGTAAATGGCGCGTTGAAGATATATCTCCATACAACACCGAGGAATGTCAGGACGATCAGGATCGCAAGAATAATGGAAGCGACAACGATATCAAGATTTCCAAGGATCGCTGCTGCTTTGTTTTCTTTCTTATCCATAGATTTTCAGACTCCTATCAGGGAAAACTGCCCCGGCGGACAGCTCCGCCGGGAACAGTTACTTTATGCTTTTACTGCAAAATGGATTATTCAGCACCCATAGCCTTTTTAACTGTGTCATAGAGGCCATCGCTCCAGCCAAAGTCAGCACCCATCTCATAGAACGGCTGTGCTTTCTCCTTGAATCCGGCAAGAACTTCCTCAGACGGCTCAACAACAGTTACGCCTTCGTCTTTCATCTTCTGAAGGTACTCAGCGTCAGCAGCCTGCTGTACTTCGTTGTTGTACTCACCAGCTTCTTCTGCTGTCTCAAGTAACCATGTCTGCTGCTCTTCCGGAAGGCTGTTGAACCAGTCAGCGGATACAACCCATGTTGTGAAGTTCTTTACATGTCCGTCAAGGATTAAGTATTTAGCAACCTCGTGAAGCTTTCTGCCGTACAGAGTTGCGAGCGGGTTCTCAGCACCGTCGATGGTCTTTGTCTGAAGAGCCTGATAAACATCTCCAAGTGCCATACCTGTGGATGTTGCGCCAAGTACATCGAAGCCCTTGGACTGGATCTCGTTGGACGGAACACGGATCTTTAATCCCTTTAAGTCATCAACTGTGTTGACCGGAACGTTTGTAAGAGTATGTCTCTCACCATAGATCCAGTTGGAAGCGATGATCTTTAAGCCTTTTTCTTCAAGCTTGTCACACTGCTCTTTGTACCAGTCGGAATCAACCAGTTTCCAAACCTGATCCCAAGAATCGAACAGGAACGGTCCGAATACGATACCGAAATCCGGTACACCGTAGTCAGCGTAGAAAGCACCGTCTGCAAGTGTGCAGACATTCTCGCCGAGAAGCATGGAGTCGATTAAGGAAGACTTATCACCAAGCTGGGAATCCGGGTAGATCTCGATTGCCATCTTGCCGCCGGATTTTTCTTTGATGATCTCCTGAGCTTTCTCCCAGCCCTGTCCAACCGGCTCGGAAATGGAGTTCTCGAAAGCGACCTGAAGAACTGTCTCAGCATCGGAAGAACCGTTATCTGCTGCTGCAGCTGCTGTAGTATCTGCTGCTGCGGCTGCTGTTGTCTCAGCTGCCTTTGTTGTCTCTGTTGTGGAAGAGCTGCTTCCGCAAGCGGTAAGTGTTGTTGCTGCCATAGCACCTGCCATGGTTAATGCCATAACTTTTTTGAGTTTCATAATGTTTCCCTCCGTTTTTGTTTTAAAAACATTTATCCGGTCCTCTGCCCGATCCCCATCAGGCAGAAGACCTCGCACCCCGTTTCCCGGGGAAAGCTTCATAATTTTTGATTATTTGGAAATCTTGGAAAAATCAAATACAACCTTTAACATATTGCCCGGGTTGTGCGCAAAGTCATCGAATGCCTTTGCAGCATCATCAAACGCATATGTATTTGTGATGATCTTGTGGAGCGGTGCCTTGCCTGCGTTCACGATATCGATCAGCTCTAAGAAGTCCTTCTTTAATGCGTTTCTGGAACCGAAGACATTTAATTCCTTCTTCTGGATCAGTGTGAAGTTGAAGTCAAGGTTCTTCTTGCCGACTCCGATCAGAACCATGCGTCCACCGAAGCAGCAGGCATCGATACAGTTCTGGAATGTGGACGGAAGACCAACTGCCTCGATCGTTACATCAAAGCCGTTGCCGTTTGTGATCTCAGCAACACCTTTCTCGAAGTTTTCCGGAGAATCATTTAATAAGGTTCCGTCAACACCGAAGTCCTTCGCCATTTCAAGCTTACCTGCGGATACATCGGAGATGTAAACAGTAGCGCCCTTTGCTTTTGCTGCGATCGCTGCGAGAACACCGATGGTACCGGCGCCGACTACGAGAACTTTGTCTCCTTCTTTTACGTTTGCGCGGCTCACGCCATGGTAGCTGATGCAGAACGGCTCGATTGCTGCAAGTGTCTTAGCGTCCATTCCCTTACCGTCATACACACGCTCGATCGGCATTGTGATGTACTCCTGGAAAGCACCGTCTCTCTGACATCCCATTGTCTGGTTGTCCATACATGCGTTTACGATTCCGTGCTCGCAGGAATAGCAGTGTCCGCAGTTGAAGTACGGGTTGCAGGTTACGATCATTCCCGGCTTGATGCCATACGCGTTGTTCTCATCGGCCTCGATAACCTCAGCGGAGAACTCGTGACCCGGGATTCTCGGGTAATCAAAATATGCGAATGTTCCACGGTAGGAACCAAGATCGCTTCCGCAGATTCCACCGTAAAGGATCTTTAATAAAACTTCTCCTTCTTTTCTTACCGGCATCTCTACATCTTTAATAGAAACCTGACCCGGTGCGTCAATATACATTGCTTTCATCGTTGTTTCCTCCTTAATTTTACGATTTTTGCCTTCTATATAATTTTTCAAAATCAAATCTGTTGTATTCTTTGTTGTATACAACAGATTATAATACTTTTTACCTCAATGTCAATAAGTGTTAAGAAATTTGCACCACTTTTGACTTTTTCAACAAAACCGAGCTTTTGGGCTTGTGCAAAACGCCAATTGACGTTTTTAGCAAAAACCGTCGACATCTGCTTGAAAACGATTTTGTTTTGTGTTAGTATGAGTCTATATATTTTTTTGAGAAGAAAAAGACTGGAGTCCATTATGCCTAAAATAAACCTGAAAACCCTGGCGTACAATACGATCCGTTCCAAGATCGTCACTTGTCAGTATGCGCCGGGTACTTTTTTGAATGAAGAACAGCTTACCACTGAATTATCTCTGAGCCGTACCCCGGTGCGGGACGCGCTTGGACGTCTCGAGCAGGAAGGTCTTCTGGAAATCCGCCCGAAATGCGGAATCCTCGTTCGTCCTCTTACCTTAAACGACATTGATATGATCTTTGAAGTCCGCATGATGTATGAGCCGTATGTCCTGACCCATTACGGCGCAAATCTTTCCGTCTCCGCTTTGAATGAATTCTATGATATTTTCAAGAAATGGGATCCTAACAAAGAAATCTATCGGGACAAGGATTCCTTCTATGACCTCGATTATCGCTTCCATGCGTTGATCATGTCCGCCTGCCCGAATGAATTTATCAACAGAAGCTATGATACGATCCAGACGCAGAATGAGCGTTTCCGGTACATGACCGGAAATGTTTCGAATTTCCGTCTGGAGGCGACTTTCAAGGAGCACATGGCGATCGTAGAACCGTGCCTGAAAGGAGACTGGGAAAAGGCAAAAGAGCAGCTCATCTACCACCTTGAACAATCAAAAGCTTCCGCGTTCCGTCTTGTTGCAAACGCCGAGACAAACAACCTCGCACACCGTATGACTCTTTAAACACTCAAAACCACAAAATCCGGATCTGGTATCTTCTGAGGAACCAGATCCGGATTTTCTTTGTTCTTTCAAAATTGCTGTGATGACACCTGCTTTATTGTCCGTATGTCATGTAAACAGGTTGAAATTACTTTATTAGGATTTTATAACCTCGTCCCGATCAACTCCGTCAGCTCCTCCAGTGTCGCAACCGAATTGATCTCATTTCTTAATGCCGCAGAATTCGGATACCCGGCGGTATACCAGGCGACGTGCTTCCGCATCTCCCGCATTCCCGCCAGCTCGCCTTTAAACTCCATCATCATCTGGCCATGCCGCAGGATCATGGCTTTCAGTTCCTCCACGGAAGGTCTCGGGAGAAGCTCGCCCGTTTCGAGATAGTGGGTGATCTGCTTAAAGATCCACGGATTTCCCTTCGCACCCCGGGCCACCATGATCCCGTCACAGCCCGTCTCCTCCACAAGGCGCTTCGCATCCTGCGGTGTAAAGACATCTCCGTTTCCGATTACCGGGATCTTCACAGCTTTTTTGACCTCGCGGATGATATTCCAGTCAGCTTTTCCAGAGTAATACTGCTCTCTCGTTCTACCATGGACAGCCACCGCCGCCACACCGGCACTCTCGGCGATCTTTGCGATCTCCACGGCGTTGATGCAGGTATCGTCAAAGCCCTTGCGGAATTTCACAGTCACCGGCTTTTTCACCGCTTTCACGAGTTTCGTGAGGATTTCCTCCACCAGCTTCGGATTTCTCATGAGGGCAGAGCCTTCACCATTCTTAACGATCTTCGGCACCGGGCAGCCCATGTTGATATCGAAAATATCGTATGGACCATCCTCCAGGCTCGCCGCGATATCCGCTACAATATCCGGATCAGAGCCAAAAAGCTGCAGGGACACGGGACGCTCCCGCTCATCCACCTTTAAGAGCTCCTGAGTATTTTTATTCTTGTAAAGGATCGCCTTCGCGCTCACCATCTCCATGCACACCAGACCTGCTCCCTGCTCCCTGCAGAGGATCCGGTACGGCATGTCCGTCACGCCCGCCATCGGGGCGAGGATCACATTGTTTTCAAGTTCCACATTTCCGATTTTTAACGTCATTGAATCAAAACTCCCTCTGCGTTTACGTACCGTCCGTCCGGCGCATAAGCGTTGGTTAACATGTCTCCGTCTGGTTTCTGGAAGTAATACCAGCTGCCCTGAGAGTTGACCCATCCGTATGCCATCGTTCCGTCCGTGTTCAGGAAATAATATTTTCCTTCTTTCAAGAGCCAGCCCGTCTGCATAGCTCCTTTGCTGTTTAAATAGTACCAGTTTCCATTGACATTCTGCCAGCCGGTCTGCATGATTCCATACATATCCAGCAGATATGTCTTTCCATCTACATAGCCCCACTGACTCGAGACCGGATTTCCGTCCGGCTTATATAAGGCCCATTTCCCGTCAGCCCGCTGTCTCCAGCTGCCGCCGCGGTAGGTATTGTGGATGTAGATCGTGCTGTTTTCTGTTTTTGCGTACTGCTGTGCCGCCTCGTTTCCCGGGCCTTTCGAGTACACGTAATCTTTCTCGCTGTCGAGTCCGCCGCCCGGATTGGAACCGGACGATCCGGGGCCGACATTGGAAGTCCAGCCGTTGTTGTAGGCCGGATTGTTTTCCGGCTGCTCCTGATAATATATGATATCGTGATCCTCCATGCCCGGACCAATGTTGAAAGCATAGGGAGTCATTCTCGCAGCACCCAGAACTGTTATGCCGAAAAGCGCGGCGCCGACAGTCTTGATAACCGCTGTCTTCATATCTTTCCACGCGTTTTTATGATTCAGACATGCTGTATTGTTTCTGATCTTATTTATTCTGTTTTTTCGATCCATTCTTCTCATACCGTGTCCTCCGATACGGGATATTTGTTTCGCTTCTCCACCAGTAAAACCAACCATTAACAGTTGCTGTGGGGATTCGAAAGAAAATACAAATTTTATTTTCCCTCTTTTTCCAGCTGGTCTTCCAGCTTATCGCCGCGGAATACCACGCGGTAGAATAACTCCAGGGATTCTAAAAGTTCCTTCTTTTCTCTCTGGTACTGGCGGATCTTAAGGCCGCTGCCAATCTCATCGAAGAGATAATCCTGATCTTCCGCTTCCACACGGAATTCAAGATTTCCTTCCGGTGTGAATTCCAGAAAGAGAATACCGCCCACGTCCTCGGTGAAGAGAACACACATGATCTGCAGTTCCTTTTTGATGTTTTCCGGAAGAAGTTTAAATTGATCGTTGAAATAATATTTCTGCTGATAAGAGTTTGCGCCGCAGAGGATGATGTTTTCCTGTTTATTGTTGTTTTCTGCCATGATATATGTTTGCTCCGTTTCCTGTTTATAAGTATTTTAAAATATCAGATATCGAATCAATATGGTAATCCGCCTTGCTCTGATCGAACCCGAACCGGTCATCTTTGAGGCCTGCGATCGACATTCCGGCCCGGTATGCAGCCTCAATCCCCACAGTGGAATCTTCCACGACAAAGCACTCATCCTCACGGATTCCCAGAGTATCCGCTGTATAGTGGTAGATCTCCGGATTCGGTTTGCTCTGTTTGAACTGTTTTCCGCTGACGATCAGGTCAAATTCCGGGCGCATGCCCACCTCCTCCACGATCCTCGAGATCAGTTTCGGACCTGTGGAGGATACCAGGGCGACCGTATAGCCGCGGCGCTTTAACTCCTGCACGGTGGTCTTCATCTCCGGGCGGAAGATCTTCCGGTAGTCGATCCGGCTGTAAATGTCTCTTTCAGCCCACTCTTTGATCAGCGCCTCCCAGCTCTCGCCATTATTCACGGCCCGTTCCATCACAGTCCAGCTATCATGCCTGCTGCGGCCCACCATCGGGTTGATGTCTTCCATTGTCACCGCCGGATTCTTTTCTTTTGCGAACTCCAGCAGGTATTTCATATATACAAATTCACTGTCTACCATAACGCCGTCCATGTCAAAGAGGACGGCCTTGATCGGACGTGTGATCTTCATGTAAATTCCTTTCCGTCTCAAGCCTCTCGCGGATGCCTGCGGCGATCCATATCTTCGCGCGGGTGTACACGATTGGCATGTAGTGCCTTTTTGGTATATAGTGCCTTTTTCATCGGCCGGAAGCTCCATCAAACTATCCGGTTGACGGAAAAAGGCGGCTTAAAGATAAGCCGCCTATATTCTATCGTATTTCCCTTTATTTTGCAAGAATCCCGCGCATTTTCAGATAGTCTACCACGCACTCCACCATATCGTCATAGGAAAGTTTTGTTGTGTTGATCATCAGATCGTAGTTCTCAAGATTCTCCCAGCCCTTTCCGGTATAGTAGCGGTAATAGTCGCGGCGCTCCCGGTCGATCCGCTTAATATTCTTTAAGATATCTTCCTCCGGGAAGTATCCTTTCTCACGGACTTTGTTGATCCTCTCCTCGATCTCCGCATATACGAAGAGCCGGACAAGATTTTCAGTTCCGTCGAGGACATAGTCGGCACAGCGGCCGATAATAATACAGGATTCTTCCTGAGCCAGTTTCCGGATGACCGATGACTGGAATCGGAACAGGTTGTCGGAGGAGATCAGGTCGGATCCCAGAGACGGGGTTCCGTTTTCCGGAATCAGGGAGTGGATAATCCGGTATAACAGCTTATTTCCGGCTTTTTCATCGGCAAGGTGGAAATAGCTCTCGCGGATCCCGCTCTCCTCGGAGGTCATCTTTAAGATCTCCTTATCGTAAACATGAAGTCCAAGGCGCTCACCAAGACGTTTCGCCATCTCCGCTCCGCCGCTTCCATACTGTCTTCCGACCGTGATCACAAATTTTTTATTCTCAGCCATAGATGCCTCCTTCTTCCCCTTCCGCCTTCCGGCAGCTGCACCTGAAAAAGCCGCGGGAATACTTTTTATTCTATCTGTATTTTAACATATCTCCGCAGGAATTTTAAGTCTTTTTTGCGATGTTTTCAGTGTTTTTCAAGTTTTAACAAGTAATGTCGGATATCCCAGCTTTCGAAGCTCCTGCTCCTGCCGCACAGCGTTTTCCATGTTCCGGAATGCCCCTGCGCGGACATAGTAAAATCCATCCTTGAAAGTCATGAACGCAGGAAATCCCTGAGCTTTCAGCCGTTCCACCTCCCGTTCCGCGTTGGTCCGCACCCGGTAGATCCCTGTCTGCACCATATAGAATCCCGGCTCCTCCACATCTGACATCTGCTTTTCCTGCTCCGCAAATGTCCGCACAATTCCATCCGCGATCGCATCTGCGGTCTGCCTCATATTTGCATCGAAGAAATCATTGTCGTTCTCATTATCGAGGAATCCAACCTCCACGAGAACCGCCGGAAGCGCTGTGTCCCTGAGGACCACGAGATTCGGCCGCTCGCTGATCCCCAGGTCTTTCCAGCCTGTCTTTGCAAGTTCCTTATTGATATTCTTTGCGAACGTCTCCGCATCGCCACCCCTCCCGAAGATCAGGCTCATCGTTCCGGAACCCGTTCCCGGCACCGGCATGGCATTCCGGTGGATGGATAAAAACAAATCTGCCGCAGATCGGTTCCCGATCTCCGCCTTCTCATATGGGCTGTTGTATACATCGCCAATCCTCGTGTACTCCACCCGGATTCCGCGCTGCTCCAGGGCATTTCCGATATCGTAGGACAACGCCAGAGTGTCGTCCTTCTCCCGTCTGTTCCCATATATCGCCCCCGGATCACTTCCGCCATGTCCCGGATCAATAATGACACTGTTCTGCTTTGCCAAAATTATTCTCCCTTTTTCATGGATTTATGATATCATATTCATAAATTACCAGACCTGCGCCATCCATGTCTTAAAACTTTTTCTGGCAATCTCATGAAAGGATCTCATTACTATGCTAATCGTATTCAACCAGATGATAAGTCTCTTTCTCTTAATGCTCACCGGCTATCTCGCCAATCGCTTCGGCGTGATCGATAAGACCTTTGAGTCGAAGGTCTCCCGTTTTATCGTCAATATCTCCCTGCCCGCAACGATCTTAAACGCGGTTACCGGGTCAGACATGGCCCATGATCAGGAGATGCTGCCGATCTTTATTGCAGCGGCCTCCATCTTCTTAGTGGCCCATGTGGTCTGCCACTTTATCCAGAAGATCATCTGCTGGAATCCGACCTATGAGCTGATGCTAAACTACAGCAATCTTGGCTTCATGGGGATCCCGATCATCTCTACGATCTACGGCGGAGAGTATGTGCTGCATGTTTCGATCTTCATGATGACGTTTAATCTAAGTCTGTTCAGTTATGGGGTATATCTATTATCGCGGGATGACGCAAAAAACAGACATTTCAGCGTCAAAAAGCTTCTCTCCCCCGGAATCCTGTCCGCATTCCTTGCGATCGGCATTTATCTTTTAGATATCCATCTCCCGCAGCATGCAGTCAGCCTGTTTTCCACTGTGGGCGCCACAACAACGCCGTTGGCGATGATCGTCATCGGCTCCACCCTGGCCGGGGTCAGATTTTCCACTGTATTTACTGACCGGGAGCTGTACCTTTTCTCCTTCCTGAAGCTTCTTGTTCTCCCGGTGATCACCTTCCTCGTCCTGAGATTCTTTATCAGGGACCGCACACTTTTAGAGATCTCTACGATCCTCGCCGGCTGCCCGATCGCCGGGAACGTGTCCATGCTCTGTATGGAATATAACCGGGATGTGACTCTCGTGTCGAGGGGGATCTGCATCTCCACACTGTTGTCCATGATCTCGATTCCGATCGTGGCGGCATTGGTCGCGGTTTTATAAGAAGACTAAAAAGGACATCTGAACCAGAAATACCCATCGTATCTCTCGTTCAGATGTCCTTTTCATGTTTCGTATGTATTCCTAGTCCTGTACCTGCACGCCTCTCGGACCTACGTGGGTGGCGAATACCACCTGCGTGCTGGTCTTTCCGAATTTCTGGAGCTGACCAAGGAAGCTGTCAAGCTGCATCGTACTTGCAAAAGCAACTTTCATGATCACAGAAAATTCTCCCGTCACGCTGCTGCATTCCAGAATATTTGGAATCTCTTCCGCATAGTGATAGAATTTCTGCTTGTCCTCCGGAAGCACATTGAGATTGATGAACGCAAGGATATGGTATCCGAGCTTCATCGGATCGATCTGTGCCTGATAGGATGTGATGATTCCATCTTTCTCCAGTTTTTCAATTCTGGCTGATACCGCCGGGGAAGAAAGAAATGTCTTCTCCGCGATCATTTTTAAGGATGCTCTCGCATTATGCTGCAGGATCTGCAGAATCTCTCTGTCAATATGATCCATAATTATCTCCTTTGTCCCGGTTTTCAAGTATATTTCTCTGTGTCATATATCCGGAACCTCTTATCCATTCTATATACAGACAACCGCTCAGCCGCTCTGCATTCCCGTGGCAGACATCAGTAATGTCCAGACAGCCGAACGATTCCTGAGTGCATTTTTTCATCTGTGCCAGCTGACCGCATGTTCACAGATCCGACACCGCCTGAAATGCACAGATCTGTTCTCAGTCAGACATTTTAAATCTCCCCGTGGAACACTTCCACTGCAGGCCCTGTCATAAATACCGTGTCTTTTTCTCTGTCCCAATGGACCAGAAGATCTCCGCCAAGAAGCGTCACTCGGACTTCATCGTCGGTAAGACCGTTTAAGACACAGGCAACTGCCGTCGCGCAGGCACCTGTTCCGCAGGCGAGCGTCTCGCCGGAGCCGCGCTCCCAGACACGCATATTTACATGTCCGCGGTCAACCACCTCCACGAATTCCGTGTTGGTACGATCCGGGAATTTCTCATGGATCTCAAAGGAAGGACCGATCTTTTCGATCTCCATATCCTTGATTCCATCCATAAACACCACCGCATGGGGATTTCCCATGGACACGCCGGTAAAGCGGTATTCTTTTCCGTCCACCGTGATCGGCTCCCCGATCTCAGATGTCTGCACCGGGCGGCCCATATCCACCGTAACAAGCTCCACCTTTCCGTCCTTCACTTTCATGGAAAGATGCTTGATCCCGGACGCTGTCTCTACATCGATCTCCGGCTTATCTACGATTCCGTGATCGTAAGCATATTTCCCGACACAGCGGATCCCATTTCCGCACATTGTTCCGCGGGATCCATCCAGATTATACATATCCATCTGGCAGTCGGCAGCCTTCGACGGCTTGATTAAGATCAGCCCGTCCGATCCGATTCCAAAATGGCGGTCGCTGACCAGTTTTGCCGTTTCGCAGGGATCCGCTACCGTCTCTTCAAAACAATTTACATAAACATAATCATTTCCGATGCCCTGCATCTTCGTGAATTTCATATTTTCTCTCCTATATGCTCCATCCCCTGAGCGAGGATCGTCTGGATGTGACCGTCCGCAAGAGAATAGAGAACGCTCTTTCCCTCCCTGCGGAACTTGACAAGGCGCATCTGCTTCAGGATCCGAAGCTGGTGGGAGATCGCAGACTGTCCCATTCCGAGAAGACTTGCAATATCGCACACGCATAGCTCCGACTGGCTCAGTGCATACAGAATACGGATTCTTGTGGAATCACCGAAAACCCGGAAGAATTCTGCAAGGTTCTGGAGCTCCTCGCCTTCCGGCATCACGTCCATCACCCGTTTTACTACCTTGTCGTGAACATGAATAAACTCACAGTGCGGGGCGATCTTTTCGTCCTCTCTGATACCCATGTGTTTGCTCCTTTATCTGCTGCCTCCGCAGGCCATAATCAGCGCACAAGAAGTTTGCTGACCTCGTACTGCTCCTCCGGGATATCTTTCTTCATATTCAGTGCTTCCTGGATATCAAAATCTACGAACTTGCCCTCCTTGTAGGCAACAATACGGTTGCTCTTTCCTTCCGCAAGAAGTTCTGCTGCCTTCGCACCCATGATGGACGCGTAAACGCGGTCCTTACAGGTCGGTGTTCCGCCTCGCTGGATGTGACCGATGATGGTGGCACGGGTCTCGATACCGGTTGCCGCCTCGATCCTTCTCGCCATGGAAGTGGAGTGTCCGATCCCCTCAGCGTTGATGATAATGTGATGCTTTTTGCCGCGCTTTCTGTTCTCAATGATCCGGTTGATCAGATACTGCTCATTGCCGTCGTAGCGCTCCGGAAGGAGAATATCTTCCGCGCCGTTGGCAATACCGCACCAGAGAGCGATATATCCGGCATTCCTGCCCATAACCTCGATGATACTGCATCGCTCATGGGAGGTAGAAGTATCACGGACCTTATCGATGGCCTCCATCGCTGTATTTACAGCAGTATCGAAACCGATCGTATAGTCGGTACAGGCGATATCAAGGTCAATCGTTCCCGGAAGACCGATCGTGTTGATTCCGAGAGCGGAAAGTTTTCCGGCACCGCGGAAGGAACCGTCTCCTCCGATTACAACGATACCATCGATACCATGTTTCTTACATATCTCAGCGCCGCGCTTCTGGCCTTCCTCAGTTGTGAACTCTTCACAGCGGGCTGTGTAAAGGATCGTACCGCCGCGGTTGATCGTGTCCGCAACGCTTACGCTGTCCATATCTACGATTTCTTCCTGAAGGAGTCCGGCGTAGCCACGCATGATTCCCTTTACCTTCAGGCCTTTATTGATAGCGGTTCTTACAACCGCACGGATTGCCGCATTCATTCCAGGGGCATCTCCGCCGCTGGTCAATACTCCGATCGTTCTGACTTCTTTCTTTGACATATGGGGTTCCTCCATAAAAAAATTCTGTCAATCATTCGCCGTATACGCCACTATTTTAATACACTTTACCTTTCTTTTCAATGACCTTTTGCACAACCTTGACATTTTTTTCACCAAGAATCTTATAAAGACGGCCAAGAAGCTCCGTTCCCGCAAACACTGCCCAGTTTTCGGAAAGTCTCCGCATTTTCCGCTCTTCCTTTAAATACATGATGACACGGTCTTTTCCATCAGAATCCCGCAGCGCCGCCATCACATCGTCGATGCAGCTCTCGTAGAATGCCTGATTCTCGAACTGGAGCCAGAGCTCGTTCGGGATATCCGCAAACGGGATCACTTCCTCGCAGATCAGTTTTCCCACCGGATCATCGCCGATGGAGGCCCGTCCGCGGAGAAATACCTTATTTTCCTCGGTGAATGCCTGCCGGTTCCTCTCATAGATCTTCGGGAAGACGAGCACTTCCACCGTGCCCACGAGATCCTCCACGGTGATAAATGCCATGAGCTGGTTCGTCTTTGTAGTCTTTACCTTTTTCGACGTGATCATTCCACCGATGACCACATTGGAATTGTCCTCCACGACGGTCTTTCCATCCTCGTCCACGATGAAGTCCGAGGTCTTTGCCGTCACATTTTTCTCCCACAGTTCCCTGTATTCTTCCATCGGATGACCACTTACATAGATTCCAATAGTCTCCTTCTCGAAAGCCAGAAGTGTCTGTTTGTCGTACTCGCCCACGTTCGGCAATGTGATCTGAAAATTGTCCTTTTCCTCCTCCGGGGCAATGTCAAAAAAGCTCATCTGGCCCTCCATGACCGTCTTTTTCTCTCTTGATTTGCTCTCTAAAAGGTCTCCGGAGACGATAAGCTTCTGCTTTCTCGTTCCCGGAAGTGTATCCAGCGCACCGGATTTTATGAAGCTCTCGAGCGTCCTCTTATTGACTTCCTTGTTGGACATTCTGGACACAAAATCGTCGAGGCTCTTAAAGAGCCCGCCGCGCATCCTCTCTGCGATGATCACATCCACCACCGCTCTTCCCACACTCTTGATGGCGGAAAGTCCGTATCGGATACCGTTTCCGGATACAGAGAAGCCGCTGTATCCTTCGTTGATATCCGGCGGCAGAATCGGAATCCCCATGTTCCGGCAAGCGAGAATATACTCGGAGACCTTCGTGGTATTGTCCATGACTGAGGTCATAAGTGCCGCCATGAATTCCTTCGGATAATAATATTTTAAGAATGCAGTCTGGTAAGCAACCACCGCGTAGGCCGCCGCATGGGATTTATTGAAGGCATACTTCGCAAAGTCTGTCATATCATCGTAGATCTGGTTTGCCGTCTTCTCGTCGATCCCGTTGGCGATACAGCCCTTTACGCCCTCC
Organism: Clostridium sp. AM30-24; assembly: GCF_003480435.1. Classification (GTDB taxonomy): domain Bacteria; phylum Bacillota; class Clostridia; order Lachnospirales; family Lachnospiraceae; genus Pilosibacter. The sequence goes on from NZ_QUJB01000012.1 coordinate 22,738, forward strand.
TCCTCATTTCCGTAAACGAAGTTCTGGCGCTCCTTTGCCATGACCGCTGCCTTTTTCTTTGACATGGCACGACGCACAAGGTCACTTCGTCCCAGAGTATATCCGGCGAGGTCCCTGACGATCTGCATGACCTGCTCCTGGTAGACGATACAGCCGTAGGTCGGCTTTAAGATCGGCTCCAGCTGCGGACAGGTGTAGGTGATGGAGGCCGGGTCATTCTTTCCCTTTAAATATTTCGGTATGAAATCCATCGGACCCGGACGGTACAGGGAGATTCCGGCTATGATATCCTCCAGTGTGGTCGGCTTCAGTTCCTTCATGAAGGTCTTGAAGCCGCCGCTTTCCAACTGGAACACGCCCTCGTTCTTTCCCGTTCCGAGAGAATCCATGACCTTTTTGTCATCATAATCAATGTGCTCCAGATCAAGGTCCACACCGTGATCTTTTTTGATCATCTTCACCGCGTCCTGAATCACGGTGAGGGTCCGGAGTCCCAAAAAGTCCATCTTTAACAGCCCAAGCTCTTCCAGAGTCGTCATCGTAAACTGGGTCACGATGGTGCCGTCGGCTCCCCTTGACAGCGGGACATACTCGTCGATGGAAGTTCTTGAGATCACGACACCGGCCGCATGCATGGAGGTGTGGCGCGGGAGTCCTTCCAGACGCTTTGACATATCTATGAGCTTCTTAACCTGCTCATCGGAGTCATATAACGCCTTTAATTCCGGATTTTTCTTCAGCGCCAGATCCAGCGTGATGTTTAATTCTGCCGGGACCATCTTTGATACCTGATCGCAGAGGCTGTAGGGCAGGTCCATGACACGTCCCACATCCCGGATCACGCCGCGGGCCGCCAACGTACCGAAGGTAACAATCTGCGCCACCTGATCTTTTCCGTATTTTTCTACGACGTAGTCGATAACCTCCTGACGGCGCTCATAGCAGAAATCCACGTCGATATCGGGCATGGATACTCGTTCCGGATTTAAGAAACGCTCAAACAGAAGCTGATACCGGATCGGGTCGATGTCCGTGATCTTCAAACAATATGCCACGATACTTCCCGCTGCGGAACCCCGTCCAGGGCCCACCGCGATCCCGTGGGATTTCGCAAAGTTGATGAAATCCCATACGATCAGGAAGTAATCTACATACCCCATGCTCTTAATGGTTCCAAGCTCATAATCCAGACGTGCACGAAGCGTTCCGTCATCATCCGGGTAGCGCATCGCGAACCCTTCGCTGCAGAGATGATTCAAATATCCCCAGGAATCGTACCCGGCGGGCACATCAAATCTCGGGAGCTTTGTGACTCCGAATTCGATCTCCACGTTGCAGCGCTCCGCGATCCTGTGGGTATTCTCGATAGCCTCCGGAGCATAGGGAAAGAGTCTGCGCATCTCCTCCTCGGACTTTACATAGTACTGTCCGCCCTCATAGCGCATCCGGTTTTCATCGGAGACCTTCTTTCCCGTCTGGATACAGAGCAGGATGTCATGAGCCTCCCAGTCCTCGGCATTGATATAATGGCAGTCGTTTGTCGCCACGAGCGGAATGTTCAATTCTTTTGAGAGGCGCATGATCCCCTGATTTACCTGACGCTGCATCGGGATCCCATGATCCTGAAGCTCAAGGAAATAGTTGCCCTCGCCGAAGATCTCCAGATGGCGCTTTGCCGCCGCCTTCGCGTCCTCATAGAGTCCTTTTTCCAGATATCTCGGGACTTCACCGGCAAGGCAGGCGCTGAGGGCGATGATTCCCTCGTGGTACTCCCGCATGACCTCCTCGTCGATCCTCGGTTTATAATAGAAGCCGTCCACAAAGCCTTTGGAGACGATCTTCATCAGGTTCTGATATCCGGTATTGTTTTCCGCGAGGAGAACCAGATGGTAATACCGGTCCTCACCGTGAACCGTCTCGCGGTCAAACCTTGATCCGGGTGAGACATACACCTCGCAGCCGATAATCGGTTTGATCCCCTCCGCGCGGGCTGCACGATAAAAATCGATCACGCCATACATGACACCGTGATCGGTGATCGCCATGCTGTCCATTCCCAGCGCCTTCGCCCGCGCCGCCAGTTCTGCGATTTTACTGGATCCGTCCAACAGACTGTATTCTGTATGGACATGCAAGTGTGTAAATGCCATCTGTCTCCTCCATATTTTATCCTCAGTCACAAAAGGACTGTCACCCCGAAAGGCGGCAGTCCCGTAATGTCACTATATACAGACATGCTTCTTAGTTGTTGCTTAAATATTTCTCAATATCGTTTACTGCTTTTTCTTCGTCCACTCCGTCCGCTGTCACAACCACCTGCTCGCCGACCGGAAGATCAAGTGTCATCATGCCCATAATGCTTTTGGCATTGATCTTTTTGTTGTCACTCTGGACATAGATCGTGCTCTCGTAGCTGCTTGCAAGCTGCACTAACATCGCAATCGGCCGAGCCTCCAGACCAGAAGCAAGTTCGATAGTCACCGTACGTTTTGTCATAATAATCCTCCTCAATTGCGCAAAGAATGGCGCTCACTAGTCTCCATTCACGTTTCGGTTCCCTGTTCCCGCAGTTTCTCCGCCATCTCGCCAAGCTTCCTCAAGCGATGGTTGACACCGGATTTTCCAACCGGCGGTTCCAGGTCTTCGCCCAGTTCCTTCAGTGTCGCTTCCGGTTTTAAGAGCCTTGCCCTTGCAATCTGTGCAAGACCATCCGGAAGGCTTTCAAAGCCTACCGTGTCACGGATAAACTCGATATCCTCGATCTGCTTCACAGCGGCTGACACTGTTTTGTTGATGTTTGCCGTCTCGCAGTTGACCTGGCGGTTGACATTTCCGCGCATCTCTTTCAGGATGCGGATGTTCTCCAGTTCCATCAGTGACAGATGGGCCTCCATCACATTCAGGATATCCACGATCTGGCTCCCTTCTTTAATATATACCACATAATAGCGTTTGCGGATGACAATTTTTGCATCAATGTCAAACGTTGCCATAATGGACTGGATCTGGCGGGCTTTCGCCTCTGTCGCGCAGACGATCTCAAAATGGTAAAACTTCTCCGGATCACTGATGGATCCGGATGCAAGAAAAGCGCCGCGCAGAAATGCCCTGCGGCAGCAGGGGTTCTGAACGACCACATTTCCCACAACGGAAAGATTCTCTCCGATCTCTCCGTCCTCCGTAAGAAGTTTTGTGGCTTTCAATACGCGGAGTGCATCTTCATGCTGTTTCACACAGACCGAATAGATCCTGTTTTTTCCCAGATGCGCGTTCCGCCGTATAGAAATATCAGTTTCTATATTAAATGTTTTTCTCAATAATGTAAAGCACTTTCTGGCAACTGTCACATTTTCCGTGTGGATCTTAATACTGTAATGATCGTCCCCGGAAATCTGGATCCGTCCGCAAAGGCTTAAAATCGCCGCAATTTCGGCGATCTGGCAATGCCTTGCCGGACTCATATGCCTGGAAAGCTCTTCCTTGATCCTGGAAGAGAAAGACATGACTACTTTCCTCCATCCTTCCCCGCGTCCCTGTGTTCCAACCGGATCTCATACCGCCCGGACTCTGTCAGACGTTTAAATACTTCTCCCGCGATCGTCACCGAACGATGGCGTCCGCCGGTGCATCCAATCGCGATCACGAGCTGCGTTTTTCCTTCCTGCTCATACTTCGGGATCACGAATTCCAGAAGGTCATTCAGCTTCTTTAAGAACTCTTCCCCGGTACCGCCCTGCATCACATAGTCCTGCACTGCCTGTTCCGTCCCCGTGTGAAACCGAAGTTCCTCCACATAGTAGGGGTTCGGAAGAAACCGCACGTCAAATACAAGATCGGCATCCGCCGGGATCCCGTACTTAAAGCCAAAGCTTAAGACCGTGATGAACATGCGGCTGTGACCGTCCGTTTCACTGTAAAGAGTTTCCAATTCATGGCGCAGTTCTTTCGTCAGCAGCCTGCTTGTGTCGATGACCTGATCCGCCTCCTTTTTTAAGAAGGCGAGTTTTTCCCGCTCCAGTCCGATCCCCTTTTCCACCCGGCCAGTCCTTGAGAGCGGATGGCTGCGTCTCGTTTCCTTAAAGCGCTTGATGAGGACCTCGTCGGAGGAGTCTAAGAACAGGATCGAAAACGGATACTTATGTTCTCTCCATTTCCGGATGATGGTCTCAAGGTACGGCAGCTCCTCGCCGCTCCGCACATCCACGCCCAGAGCAATATCCTGCTTTTCGCTCTGTCCGTCCATGACCAGCTCCGCGAATTTTTCAATCAAAAGGACCGGCAGGTTATCGGCACAGTAAAAGCCCATGTCCTCCAGTGTTTTTAATGCCGTGGTCTTTCCTGCGCCCGACATTCCTGTCACGATTACAAGTCTCAACGAGATCTCCTCCCTGTATTGCGTTTCCGTCCGTTATGATTCCGTTTCCTAACACGCGGACGATTACGGATCCTGCCGCTTCATCCACACGGATCTTTAGAATTCCCCCAGAAGTTTTATCTCCAGCTCCAGCTCCACCCCAGAAGTTTCCTTCACCCGGTTTTTCACCTCGTTGCAGAGGCCTAAGATATCTGCCGCCGTTCCATGATCCTTATTGATCACAAAACCGGCATGTTTCTCGGAAACCGCAGCTCCGCCCACGGAAAATCCCTTCAGGCCGGCATCCTCGATCAGCTTTCCGGCGAAATGTCCCTCCGGGCGTTTAAAGGTACTTCCGGCACTGGGATACTCCAACGGCTGTTTTTCTTTTCTCTTTTTCGCAAGTTCTTCCATCTGTACCCGGATCGTCTCCGGATCTCCCTGCGTCAGCCCAAATGCCGCCCGCACCGCGAAAAGTCCGAGGCGCTCAAGGCAGCTCGTTCTGTAACCAAGCTCCAGTTCCCCGTTTTTCAGGCGCTTCACGTTTCCGCTCTGATCCATCACATCCGCCCACAGGAGTACGTTCTTCATCTCAGATCCGTATGCACCCGCGTTCATCATGACTGCGCCGCCGACAGTTCCCGGGATACCTGCCGCGAATTCCATCCCAGTAAGCTTCTCTCTCGCCGCTGTGTTCGCAAGCTTCGAGAGCATCACGCCCGCCCCGGCGATGATGGTATCTTCGCTTTTCCGGACTTCCAACTCCGTAAGCCGCTCTGTGCTGATGATCGTGCCACGGAAACCTTTATCTCCCACGAGGAGATTGCTCCCGTTTCCGATCATGTACCAGGACTTCCCGGATTTTTTACAGTCGAGAACCGCCTCGCGGAGTTCGTCCTCTGATTCCGGAATCATGAACCGGTCTGCCGGGCCGCCGACGCGAAAGGATGTGTGCCGCGCCATCGGCTCATTTGTTCTGATTTCCATGAATGTTTCTCCTTTTTATTCGCTTCTTTTTGCAATATTCGCCTGCACACGGTTGTAGAGCTCCTGCGCCGCATTGTAGCCCATCTTTTTCTGACGATAGTTGACTGCAGCGGACTCCACGATAACTGCCAGATTACGTCCCGGACGGACCGGAATATTGTGGCAGACAACTTTGTTTCCGAGGAATTCCGTATACTGGTCCTCGAGGCCGAGACGATCGTATTCCTTATCTTTATCCCATTCTTCGAGCTTGATGACCATATCGATGGACTGGGTATCTTTTACACTCTCGACACCGAACAGGGTCTTTACGTCAATAATACCGATCCCGCGAACTTCGATGAGATATCTTGTGATATCCGGCGCAGAGCCGACTAAGGTCTCGTCGCTGACCTTGCGGATCTCAACAACATCATCGCTCACAAGACGATGTCCGCGCTTGATGAGCTCCAGCGCCGCCTCGCTCTTACCGATCCCGCTCTCACCTGTGATCAGGACACCCTCACCGAACACATCGACAAGAACACCGTGAATGCTGATACACGGTGCAAGTTTTGCCTTCAGCCAGCGGATGACCTCCGCCATGGTGTCGGACGTCGGTTTTGCGGAAAGCAGGCACGGAACGCCGTAGTGGTTACAGAGTTCTGTGACCTCAGGCTCCGGAACCTGATTTCTGCAGAATACAAGACACGGGATCTTGCTGGAGATCAGCTTGTCATACATCGCGATCCTGCGTTCTCTGGAAAGTCCTGAGAGGTAAGCGATCTCCACATTTCCGATCATCTGCACACGCTCGTTGTCAAAATGCGCGTAAAATCCGGTGAGCTGAAGCGCCGGACGGTTGACATCCGGGTGAGAGACAATGATCTTCTCAGAATCCAGCTCAGGGGTCAGGTTTTTAAAATCCATTTTTTCTATTAATTCAGCTATTGTAACTCCGTACATGGTAATATTCTCCTTTTTTATCTCAGTTAAGAAGACTCCCATCTCTTTCAGGTGGTGAGTAATAGCAATTTTGTCTCAGTGAGAGTTAGGTCTCCAACTGAGATAACTGCTCCGCGAGGATGCGCACAGTTACTTTCATCCTACCATATCACAGACAGAATGTCACGAAATTTCCCGCTCTCAGGGTTCCGGTTACTGCATTGTACGGAATTTACAGTTCAGAAAATTCCGCTCCTGTTTGAGTCAGGTTTCACAAAAGCAGGCGGCGCTGTATTTACTCCGTGATCTCCGGCGCACGATCTTTCTCACGGAAATATGCATAGACGCTCTCTGCCGCACGTTTATTCATTCCCTCCGTGCTCTCAAGCTCCTCCAGAGAAGCATCGCGCACTGCCTCAAGGGATCGGAACCGGCGCATCAGCGCCTTTCTTCTCGCCGGTCCAATGCCCTCGATATCATCGAGGACCGAATGTACCTGAGCCTTGCTTCTCAGACTCCTGTGGTACTCGATGGCAAACCGGTGTGCCTCATCCTGAATCCTTGTCACAAGCTTAAAGCCCTCGGAATGGCGGTCAATGGGAATCTCAATGTTCTCATAGTAGAGGCCCCGGGTCCGATGATTGTCGTCCTTTACCATGCCGCAGACCGGAATGTTGAGTTTTAACTCCTCAAGAACCTTCAGCGCGATATTTACCTGTCCCCTACCGCCGTCCATGAGGATCAGATCAGGAAATCTCGTAAAGCTCCCGAAACGTTCATCCGGTGTCTCCGCCCTGTTCTCCAGATCTTTCCGCTCCTTCTCCAGTTCCTCCAGACCATGGGTAAACCGGCGGGTCAGCACCTCCTCCATGGACGCGTAATCGTTAGGTCCCTGGACAGTCTTTATCTTAAATTTACGGTAATCGTTTCGTTTCGGACGCCCGTCCTCGAAGACTACCATGGAACCGACCGATTCGAACCCACTGATATTGGAAATATCGTAGGCCTCCATCCGGCGCACCTTTTCCAGCCCCAGCCAGTCTCCCACCTGATTCATGGCACCGATCGTCCGGAGTTCCTCTCTCTTGATCTTATCCTTGTCCTGATCAAGCACGAGCTTCGCGTTTTTCTCCGCAAGCTCCACCATACGCTCTTTCTGGCCTTTTTTCGGGATCAGGAACTTCACCGCCTGACCTCGGCGTTTCGTGAGCCATTCCGCAATGAGATCCATCTCCGGAAATTTTTCCTGCACCCAGATCTCTCTCGGGATAAACGGCGTTCCCGCATAGAACTGCTTCACGAAGCTTCCGATGATCTGGTAGTTGTTGTCCGCTGTGGACGCTGAAACCCGGAAATGTTCCCGGCCGATCATCTTTCCGTCCCGGACAAAGAATACCTGCACCACAGCGTCCGCGTCGTCCCTCGCCATGGCGATCACATCCCGGTCTTCCATGCTATGGCTCGTGATCTTCTGCTTCTGGGCAACCTGTTTTACACTGTTTAAAAGCTCCCTGTACTCGATGGCCTGCTCATACTCCATCGCATCGGAGGCCGCCATCATTTTTTTCTCCAGCATCGTCAGCACCGGCGTGTACTTTCCGTCTAAAAATTCGATGACCTCGGAAACCGATTTTTTATATTCAGCCTCGGAAATATATCCCTGACATGGCGCCGAACACTGTTTGATATGGTAGTTCAGGCACGGGCGGTCCTTTCCGATGTCTTTCGGAAGGCTCCTGCTGCAGGTCCGGATCTTCCAGAGCTTGTGGATCAGGTCGATGGTATCCTTCACCGCTCCAGCGCTGGTATATGGTCCGAAATACCGGCATTTATCCTTTTTCATGGTTCTTGAAAACAGGACTCTCGGGAACGGCTCATCCGTGGTGACCTTGATGTAAGGATAGGTCTTGTCATCCTTAAGCATCGTGTTGTAGCGCGGGCGGTGTTCCTTGATGAGGTTACACTCCAGAACCAGAGCCTCAAGTTCAGAGTCTGTGATGATATACTCGAATCTCGCGATCCTGGACACCATCTTCTCGATCTTGGCCGTCTTATTCCGGCTGCTCTGGAAATACTGACGCACACGGTTCTTTAAGCTTATGGCTTTTCCCACATATATGATCTCATCGTGCTCATCATGCATGAGATAAACTCCCGGCGATGCTGGGAGTTTTTTCAATTCTTCTTCAATATTGAAAGGAGTGTCATTCTCTGTCAACGCAATCTCTCCCCGTCAAACTTTCTGATCATCGCCAGATGGCGTTTAATAAACATGATCTGGGATTCAACGTCATTACACCCCACCGGCGGGTGGATATCCAGAACCATGCAGATATCGTCCATTTCCTTCTGGGTCGCATAAGGCTGGAGCTTTGTCAAGCATTCTAACATCCGGTCGTAGTTTTTCTCGTCCATGGCATCAAAGAAGTCCAAAAGCTCCCGGTTGACCGGCTGTTTCTGTCCCGGTTCCGGTCCGACGGTATTTTCAAGATCTGCCCCCGGCTGCTGCGCACGCATTGTCTCAGCATCAAAACCGGTTTTGCTGTGTCCGTTTTTCTCCTCACCGGCGCCCTGCGGCTTCACAAGCCGCACCCTCTCAAACCGGTACTTCTGCGCCGCATCCGGGTATTTCTCCCTGTCCACTTCTTCCAAAAACATGTCAAGAGGACGCACCCATACCCTGAAGTCCCCGTAGAGAGCCTGATATACCACCATTTCCTCTCCGGTCTCCGAGTGGACCGCAACCGCTATGATCTGATATAACTTATTTTTAAAGTGCCGGTAGAATTCTCCCGGCACTGGTGTTTTACGGATCTGATTCATTTTTATCTCCATTTGTAACAGAAAGCTCCTCTAAATGATACTTATTTGCTGCGCTCCACAGCATCCATTCCTTGTATCCGGCATCCTGAACGGCTCGGACTTCCTCCGCGACCTCAGCGGCACCGTAGGTGATATAATTTCCCTCTCCGAGATATGTTGCCGTAAAGTCCTGAAGCCATGGGCGGACGATGGCCTGACGGCTTTCATGATTATCGGCTCTCGACGCGTCAAGCAAAACCTTCCCTGATTTCTGAAGTGCACCGAAGATCGTCTTATATGGTTCCGTATCCGGATGCTCCAGTCCAAAGTTCCCGGAGCTGTAGTGGGACGGATAGATCATCGGACAGATATAATCCAGAATTTTCGCCATCTCCGTATAGCTCTGTCCGACAGAATCGGAATCCACACCGCTTCCGATGATCGTTCCGAACACATCTGCTGAGACAAAAAGCCCCTGAGACGCAAGATTCTCGTATAAATAGTTCGTGCACTCTAAGATCGTGTCCGTCTTAGAACGCCCCCGGATCACCGCATCATTGTAGACGACCTGCCCAGCCGATGCCTCGTTCGGAAAGCGCAGATAATCAAACTGTACCTCATCGAAGCCGAGATTTTCCGCCTCGGTCCCGATTTCCAGAAGGTAATCCCATACCTCCTGACGGTACGGATCCACCCAGGCCATTCCCTGACGGTCCCGGTAAAGACTTCCGTCCGGCAAAGTCAGACTCCATTCCGGCTTCTTCTCCGCAAGATAGGAGTCCCTGAATGCCGCAACTCTCGCGATCACGTAGAGATCCTTCTCCTTCAGGCTTTCGATCAGTCCCTTCATGTCACGCACATAGGGGATACTGGCACCGATCTCATTCACAGTCACCGCATCTACCGGACATGTGATCCGGCCCTGATCCTCCTTAAAATCGATGACCACTGTGTTGATTCCCGCCGTCAGGGCACCGTCGAGGACACCGTTTAAGACCTCCTCGTTTCCGGCCACCGGTCCTGTAATATAGATTCCGCGGACCTTCTTCGCCTCGCGCCCCGGAAGCGCCGGATTCCTGGCATCCACGACCCGCACGGAGATCGTCTTATTCTTATCTTCCCCGGCGTTCTCAATCACCAGAACACCGCTGGTCTCACCGGCGCTCTCCGCCCCGGCTGTCGTCTCTGCCGCCTCTGTCTCCTCCGCTGCCGGTCTGCTGCATGCCGATAACAGCAGCAATCCCGCCATTGAGAACGCAAATAGCATTTTTTTCATGTTCGCTCTTTCCTTCTGTCTATTTCAATCCACAGTCAGTATTCTGACAGGACCCAATGTCAAAGCTCCTCCTGCAGGCAGGCCTGCGCCGGACTTTAGACCTTTTGTCCCTGATATCATCATATCATAAGTATATGGATTTGGGAAAGAAAAATTAAAAAAACTACTGTTCAAAATCGGGTTTTTGTTAGATAATAGATAGATAGGTACAAACGGCATAAGAAACCGCAGGTACGAAACAATTTTTGGAAATGATCCCGGCGTCCACCCCACAGCCTTTTTCAGAAAGACGTCTTCCCGGAAAATACCGTGATCGGATCATTTTCGTTTAATATGATGATTAAGAGGAGAACAAACAAATGATCAAGCAGGGTTTCGACAACGACAAATACCTCGCCATGCAGTCTGACCATATCCGCGAGAGGATCAGCAAGTTCGGCGATAAATTATATCTGGAATTCGGCGGAAAGCTTTACGATGATTACCATGCATCCCGCGTGCTTCCGGGCTTCGAGCCGGACAGCAAGCTCCGCATGCTCATGCAGCTGGCTGATCAGGCAGAGATCATCATCGCGATCAATGCCGCTGATATCACAAAAAACAAGGTCCGCTACGATCTGGGCATTACATACGATCTGGATGTACTGCGCCTGATCCGTGTATTCACTGACCGCGGGCTTTACGTCAGCAGCGTCGTAATTACCCGCTATGTTGACACACCGGCGATCCAGCAGTTCAAGCACAAGTTAGAGAAGCTCGGCCTCAAGGTATACCGCCACTATGAAATCGACGGCTATCCGAGCAATATTCCGCTCATCGTCAGCGATGAAGGATACGGAAAAAATGATTATGTTGAGACAACACGTCCCCTCGTTGTCGTTACCGCACCGGGACCTGGAAGCGGAAAAATGGCCACCTGCCTTTCCCAGCTCTACCATGAGAACAAGCGCGGCGTAAAGGCCGGATACGCGAAGTTTGAGACATTCCCGATCTGGAATCTGCCGTTAAAGCACCCGGTAAACTTAGCTTATGAGGCAGCTACTGCCGACTTAAACGACGTGAACATGATCGACCCGTTCCATCTCGAAGCCTACGGAAAGACCACCGTCAACTATAACCGTGACGTAGAGATCTATCCGGTCTTAAGCGCCATCTTCGAGGGAATCTTCGGCGAGTGCCCGTACAAGTCTCCGACCGATATGGGCGTCAACATGGCCGGTCTCTGCATCTTTGATGATGAGGCATGCCGCGAGGCTTCCTGTCAGGAGATCATCCGCCGCTACTATCAGGCACTTGAGAAGGTCGTAAAAGATGATTCCTGCCAGAACGAGGCATACAAGATCGAACTGATCATGAAACAGGCAAAGATCTCCCAGAAGGACCGCGTTGTTGTTCCTGCCGCTGTAAATCTTGCGAAAGAGACAGATGCCCCGGCTGCTGCCCTGGAGCTCCCGAACGGAAAGATCATTCTCGGAAAGACGAAAGAACTCCTCGGTGCTTCCGCTGCTGTTCTCTTAAACGCAGTGAAAGAGCTTGGCGGAATCGACCACTCCATCGACCTGATCTCTCCGGAGTCCATCGCTCCGATCCAGGAATTAAAGGTCCGCTACCTCGGCAGCGTCAACCCGAGACTGCACACCGATGAGGTTCTTATCGCCCTCTCCACCTGTGCCGCTACCGATGACAATGCAAGGATTGCCTTAGAGCAGCTCCCGAAGCTCCGCGGCTGTCAGGTCCATACGACGGTCCTGCTGTCAAATGTGGATAAGAATATCTTTAAGAAGCTTGGCATTGATGTGACATGTGAACCGGTGCAGGAAGATAAGAAGATCGGGTAAATAGAAATCTTACTCTTGGGGAATCAGACCATGAATCAGAAATTAAGACGTGTATTTTTCGCAGGTCTTGGCACTGCCTGCGCACTCATCCTCACAGATCCTGTCACGGTCTCCGCCGGAACATGGTCCAATCAGGATGGACCGAATCAGTGGAAATATTTTACCGATGACACCAACTATGCCGCAGATGGCTGGTACTGGATCGACGGCGATCAGGACGGTCTGGAGGAATGCTACTATTTCGATCAGGACGGCATGATGTTGGCAGATACACAGACACCGGACGGATATGAGGTAAATGCAGACGGTCTCTGGACCGTAAGCGGTCTGGTTCAGAAGCGTGAAGCAACGGTTCAGAAGCTCTCCGCCGGGCTCAACGAGCAGGGAGATGAGCTCGTCTATTGTGACGAGAGCGGGGAGCTTGCACTAAATGCCTGGAGAAATGCTGACGGGAACTGGTATTACTTTGATGCGGACGGACATGCCGTTAAGAGCTGGCAGTATATCGACGGGTTCAAGTTCTACTTTGATGAGAATACACATGTGATGGCTCAGAGTCTGGATGGGATCTTATCTGCCCCTTCCTTCCAGATCGTTGTCGACCGCGCCCGCTGTCAGGTGACGGTCTATGCCCCGGACGGTGACAATGGGTATATTATTCCTTACCGGACCTTTCTCTGTTCGCCGGGAAAGAGCAAAACTCCGACCCCATTGGGAATCTTCCGCACCACAAACAAGTACCGCTGGCATGCTTTCGGCGCAACCACATTCGCCCAGTACTGCACACGCCTCGGCAACACCCATATTCTCTTCCACAGCATGCCTGGAAAAGGCACTACGATCTACAATGTACCCTCTGTGGAATACAACAAGCTCGGTGAACCGGCGTCCCACGGCTGCATCCGCATGACCGTTGCCGGTGCAAAATGGCTCTATGATCACTGTGTGTCAGACACAACGGTCACCGTTGGAGATAACCTCCCGGCGCCGTTTGACAAACCAGCAGCCATAAAGATTCCGGAAACCCAGAATTGGGATCCTACAGATCCGGAGGTTGGACAGTAATCTTTAATATTATACCAGCGCGTCCTGCTTTTCCAGCCTTTTCCGGACGCGCTCCGTTTCCACGCTTCCATCGATCGCCAGACAGGCCGCCCCAACGCCTGCTGCATGTCCGGTCGCAAAGCAGGTTCCCATCACACGCACAGCCGCAAACGCGGCCTCATCCGCTGAGATCATTCTGCCTGCCCCGAACAGATTTTTCACATTCTCCGACTGAAGCGCCCCGAGAGGAATATCAAAATAGCTTCCCGACTTCACTTCCATATAAGTCGCCATTTTGTTGACATCCCTGTGGATCTCCGGTTTCCATCCGCCCCGGGCCACACCATCCGGGCGCTTTCTCCCGGAGATCACATCATCCACCGTGATCGTCTCCTTTCCCACCAGCTTTCTCGTCTCCCGAAAACCGATCGACGGTCCGATCACCGCCAGCTCACTGTGCTCCATTCCCGGCATATAGGTTCGCAATGCCTGAATATATCCGAGCACCTGCTTTCTCGTCTCCCTCTCCATCCGTGTCATCTCTTCTGCCGAAAGTCCTTCTGGAATGATGCTCGGAAGAAGGACATGGACGATCCCGGAGTTTTCCATTCTGAGGATAAATCCTTTTTCTCTGGTAAGATTTCTGATCCCTTCTGCCTTCGCTCTCACCACTGCCCGCTCAACCGCCGCCGGTGACAGATCCACATCCGCTGCCACACCGCTCAGCCGGAAAGTCAGCGTCGCTGCCTGCGGATGTCCGCCATCGGTTCCCCATATGAGCTTCGCACCAGCAAGTCTGGACAGATTTGCGTCTCCGGTTGCATCCACGAATGCCTTTGCCGAAACGGTAAACAGGCCCTCATCATCCGCACACTGAATCGTCCGGATCTCATTCTCCACAGTCTCTGCGCCAATCAGCACCGTATGTAAAAAATAATCCACATGTTCCTTTTCCAACAGGTTGTCCAGCGCGCATTTCAGATACTCCGGCTGAAAGATAATATCCCGATTACCGGATGCGGAAATCTCCTCGGCGATCGTCGGACCAAGTGCCCTCATCTCATCCAGCACAAGCTGCCCGATCCCTTTCACCACCCGCACCGGATCCGATCCGCATGTATAAAATCCACAGAAACAATTAACCCCTGAGTTCGTCGCCTCTCCTCCGAGATAAGCATTCCGCTCCACCAAAAGCGTTTTCGCTCCCGCCTTCGCTGCTCCGACTGCCGCGGCCACACCTGCAGTACCACCGCCAACAATTACTATATCATATTGATAGGAACGCTCCATATCAAAATTCACTCCTTTTTGTAAGCACATGTTGTCAATCAAGTCAGACCCCCTACTCCCGCCGACATGAATTTACGATGATTCACGATCGGAAAAAGGTGTGGCTTATCTGACCAGGTTCAAGTCGAAATATTGGCACAACTATAACAGAAATTTTAAAAGTCCCTGACACCCGGCTGTCACATCCCGCCAGGTATCATCAAAATTCCCGGTATACCACGGATCCGCCACATCCGGCACCTTATCCGGGTTCCGCTTTCCTGCTTTAAGCTCTTTCCAGCCATCTCCGGCAAATTCCAGCATCTTATAGATCTTCTTCTCCGGATCACCGCCCGCAATCTGCGTTATATTCCGGATATTCGCCTGATCCATCCCGATCAGATAATCGAATTTCCGGTAATCCTCCCTCTCCATACATCTCGCAGTCTTCCCCGCGCAGGAGATGCCTGCCGCTGCCAGCTTCTTTCGCGTTCCGGGATGTACCGGGTTTCCGGTCTCCTCATAGGAGGTCGCCGCGGATTCGATATAAAATTCAGCGGAAAGGTTGTGTTTTGCCACGAGGTCTTTAAAGTAGAACTCGGCGAGTGGGCTTCGGCAGATGTTGCCGAGGCAGATAAAAAGTACCTTTATCATTGTTTTGTTTCTCCTTGTTTTGCCCCGGAATGCCCTGTTTTGCAAGGGATTTCCGTGGTTATTGTGATATGCTCTGAAATTACAGATTGTGGCAAATCAGAGCAAGATTGAGCAAGTTGTTACTATCTGTTGCTTTCTTTGAATTTCCGAAACATTGTTTCAGGAATCTATGACTTAACTAATGATATATTTTGTACCCTTGCCTTTTCCTTCCACTGTGATCACACCTTTTTCGCACATACCTTTCAGTATCTTTGTTGTCTTTGATTTACCAAAAGGTACATACGGTGCAACTTCACTGATCGGCTTCAGCATCGTCTTGCTCAAAAGCTTATAAACTACAATTTCATCTTCTGTCAGATCAGCATTTTTTTCAAATATCGGAAGCACAATTTTTATAGCATTTTCCGAAACTTCAAAATCCGGTTTTATCAAAGCTTCCGCATAGAGTTGTTTTATTCTTGTAATTCCCGTTCCAAATATCTCTACGAATCCTAATCTATAAAATACATTGGCAAGATTTCTATTTCTTAAAACAGAAAGCTTTCCAAACAGATATTCTTCCTCTGTGATTCCAGACGGTAATCCACCAGGAGAAACAATTTCGATTCGATCATCAAACATCGAAACTCTGATTTGTGAATCCACATCCCATACTCTATGAATCAGAGCATTGGCGATTGCTTCTCGAAAAGCAGCTTCCGGTATTTTCTCCATTTTCTTTCGATCGGCACCTTGTATTACTTCGTATTGATAATAGTCTCTGAATACCTCGATTGCCTTTTCATATACCTCTAAAACCGATACATTTTCAAAGGTTGATCTCTTTTGAATGATACTGATGTTTTCTCCGAATTTGACAATATCAATTCCGGGGAAATGATTTTTATCTGCCAAAATTCCTGCCGCATTATTGAATCCATTTACATCGTCATATAAGTTTAATGTTTTCAGCGTATCCTTATCAAAATTTTCAATCCGGACAGTTTCTTTCAGTTTACGATGTAAAATTTCAAAGGACAGTTCCTGATCTTTGCAAGGCAATTCTTCAAATCGAATGTTTTTTCCATCCAGTACCAGCCTTGAAAACTCCAGAGTGTCTACTTCTATCGTTGCTGTATCATTCCGCTTGTAGGCTTTCGATTTATATAGATACGGCTTCTGAAGTCCACTTTTCACAGTAAGTTTTATCGTCTGGTCATTATTCTGTATTTCAAGCGTATAGTCCGGCTGCGGTGTAATGCTGTCATTGATTTTATTTTCAATATCCAGACAAGCTTGCTTGACATCCGGCAAACCTTTTATATTTCCATCATCATCTACACCAAAAAGAATGGTTCCGCCATCATAATTTGAAAAGGCACTGACTGTTTTTAAAAATGTGTTCGTAATCGTTTCCTTGAACTCCACTATCCTTGTTTCACGCATATCAATCGCCTCCATTTCGTTCTTATTGAATATATTATATGCAGAAATACGCAAAAAAGCAATCGTATTTTTTTACGATTGCTTTTTTGATTGTCTTGTATTCACCCTTACTTTTATTTTGCCGTTTTTTTGTCATCCTTGTAGATTGATGTCATTAAATCACTAATTTCCCCTCATCCTGTTTTTATTTCTCACAAACTATGATACAATCATTAGAAATAGCCGACAAAATCCAAGGAGGAAATCAACGTGGAGAAAAAACGGATTCGGGACTTTGGAATCGTACCCGGAAGAGTAAAAACAGGAAAAAGAAATGCGATTACGGATGTACCTGGTGTACTGGTAGGACACTGTACTGTGAACACAGAAGAAAATCATACCGGTGTGACCGTGATCATCCCTGGACCGGACAATGCATTTGCAAATCACTATACGGCGGCAGCCTATATCCACAATGGATTTGGAAAAAGTGCCGGTCTGGTACAGGTAGAAGAGCTTGGGACCCTTGAAACACCGATTGCCCTTACAAATACGTTAAATGTCGGAAAGGTTTGGGATGCACTTGCCGGTATCGTGATCGAGCAGTGCCAGAATGATGGGCTGGAACCAATGAGCATTAATCCGGTCGTTGGCGAGTGCAATGACTGCCGGATCAACCAGATCCAGAAACGTGCAGTTGGTGAAA
This sequence comes from Clostridium sp. AM30-24, assembly GCF_003480435.1. Lineage (GTDB taxonomy): Bacteria > Bacillota > Clostridia > Lachnospirales > Lachnospiraceae > Pilosibacter. The sequence continues at coordinate 39,999 of NZ_QUJB01000012.1, forward strand.
AAGAAGTGCGGCAGGCTTTTGCGGCTGCTGCCGAGGAGTTCGAAGAAGGGGATGTCGGCGCCGGTGCCGGTACCATCTGCTACGGCATGAAGGGCGGAATCGGCTCTTCATCCCGCGTGATCTGTATTGGTGAAAAGGAATACACCATCGGCGTTCTGGTCCAGTCAAACTTTGGTGCAACCGAAGATTTTGTACTGAACGGAGAGGCTGTTGGTCCAAAAATTCTGGAATGGAAGCAGGAAAAGAATGATATGGCTGCATCCGAAGAAGACAAAGGTTCTATCATGAGCATTCTGGCTACCGATCTCCCATTGACAAGCCGTCAGCTCAAACGGATCCTGAAAAGAACAGGGGTTGGCATCGCACGAACCGGCGGTTATACAGGACATGGAAGCGGAGAAGTCATGATCGGCTTTACAACCGCAAACCGGATCCCATCCGGTCGTGAGGAGGAGCTGCTCCAGATATCAGCAATTCCGGAGCATGTGATCAACCGGGCGTTTCTCGCTGCTGCGGAAGCCGAACAGGAAGCGATCTTAAATTCCATGACGGCTGCAAAACAGACCCGCGGAAGAGAGGGAGAGCTGTATTACAGCCTTGCAGAATACCTTAACGACAGGGAAGCCTGAACCTCAAAATAGACTTGAAGCACCATTTCCGGCATATCACCGGTTCTGGTGCTTCTTTCTTTTGACATGCTTCGCTTTTTCCTAAATTTATAACGATCAAATGCTATACCCGCAGCCTATTTTTCCATGTATTGCTTTATCTTCCCCACGATTCCCAGATCTGCCGCAAGCCAATCCACATGATACAGCTCGTCCTTTGTCAGCCATTTTGCCGCCTCATGCTCCTTTAACACCAAATCTCCCGATTTGACCCTGCACACAAAACAGTCCATTGACAGGTGAAACTTCGGATAATCATACTCCACTTTATCCAAAAGCTCCACCACCTCAATTTCCGTATCTAATTCTTCTGCGATTTCTCTCACAATTGCCTGCTCTGGAGTTTCTCCATCTTCGATTTTGCCACCCGGAAATTCCCATCCGTCTTTGAATTCACCATAGCCGCGCTGAGTGGCGAAAACTTTTCCTTTTTCAATGATGATTGCTGCTGCAACTCTAATTGTTTTCATTTTATGGTCATATCCTTTCTTATCCGTTTACAATGTATTCATAGATATTTTCTCTTACCGGGGTAGATAGCAGAAATCACTTTCCGGCCTTCTTTATAATTGTTTGATATAAACTGGGGCTTATAAGCAAGATTTGACTGTTCATTCTGATTAATAAATGCCGTTCTGAGTCCCTGGCCCAGCTCCACGATTTTATCCTGTCTCATCTGCTATCTCCTACAACTGGTCATACTTCGCCGACTTCCCCTTCGCCTTATCCACCGGATACTTTCTCTCGTTCATTCCCATCTTCATATTCACGATCTCATCCGCGTCAAGTCCCAGCTTGTCCAAAAGGTTCTGGGAGTATACGATTACATCCGCCAGCTCCTCTTTTACGTGCTGCAGGTCATACTTCTCATCGTTCCATTGGAAGCACTCCAGGAGTTCTGCCGCCTCGATGACGATGGATTTCGCAAGGTTCGCGGCAGAATGGAACTGGTCCCAGTCGCGGTCATCGGTAAATTTGCGGATTCTGTCTATGGTTTCCTGTTTCATAAAAATTTCCTCTTTTCCAGTAAATGATCTTATTTCGGTTGTGTTCTGACCATGAGCAGATAAGCCGTTCCCATCCTGCTCCTATCTGCCGCTTACTACTTCCATTCCTTCCACACCTCCGGCTGATACCCCAGTGTGGACTGTCTCCCGTTTCTTACAACCGGCGTCCTGATCACGGACGGATTTTCCAGAATCTTCTCTAACTTATCCTCATCCGCGATATGCTTGATCAGCGCAAGCGTATCCTTATCTTTTCCATCCCAGTTAACCATATTTTCGATTCCGCCGTTGACCTCTGCAACTGAACGAAACTCGCCTTTGCTCATTCCCTTCTCTTTCATGTCAATAAACTGGTATTTGATACCGCGCTCTTTAAAAAACCGCTCTGCCTTCTTCGTATCATTGCACTTTTTTGTGCCAAAAATCTGTACGTTCAAAACATTATTACTCCTTTTTATTTGCCATGACTTTTCCTTATTGCATCCATTATAATACTTTTCATACTAAACTTCCATGTAATCGTAGTAAAATAAAACAGCAATAAAACCGCGGCACAAAATGTCCAAAAGAGGCAGGATGCTCTGTCGAAAGGTCGTTCCTTTTCACAGATTCATCCTGCCTCTTTTATAATTTTCTGACTTGGATTTTCAGAATTTTTCCAGATATCGATCTATCGTTGATCCCAGTTCAGGCTTCTCCATCAATCCTCCAGCCTCGGCCCAACCTCCTTCGGGATCGGGCACTCGTAGATGCCGTTTGTCTCCGCCATCCACTCATCATGTGCCTTTTTCAGGATCTCCGGGCTTTCCATGGTCTTTAATGCAGCCAGTGCCATCGCCTCGCCTACATTCAGCATCGCCTTATGGGCGATCTCCGTATTTCCATGGGCGGTCATCTGCCAGGTGTGGGCGGCGGTGCCGAGAGTTGCGGTGGCAGTTGTGCACATGGCGGTCGGGATCACATAGCTTGCATCACCAACGTCTGTAGATCCGGCCTGGACCTTACCGTTCCAGACAAGCGGTGCGATTCCGGTATGAAGCGGATGCGTCTCGATCTCCTCGATATGATTTGCTCCAAACATTCTGCGCATATTGGCACGTTTTGCCTCCATCTCATCCGGAGTTGCTGTTTCATGATAAAATTTAGAAGCAAGTGCAAAATCTGCCTCGTCATATTTCGGGGCACCGATCTCCTCCATGGACTCATGAAGAACTTCTGAAAGTACATGGTTCGGGATGTAATCGGAAAGACCTGCATAAAGCTCATAGGTCATCTCCGTTCCAGTCATCTTTGCAGCTCCCTCTGCCACATCGATCACACGCTGGTAGATCTCCTTTACCTGCCAGGACTTTGGTGCTCGGATAAAGTAATGGACTCTGCTGTGTCCCTGTACCACGTTCGGAGCAATGCCGCCGACATCACGATATGCGTAATGAACTCTTGCTTCAGAAATAATATGCTCACGCAGGTAATTGACACCGACGCTCATAAGCTCTGCCGCATCCAGCGCGGAACGTCCAAGCTCCGGGGCTGCTGCTGCGTGGGAGGTTACACCCTTAAAGTCGAAGAACACGCTGACATTCGCCAGTGTAGACTCGGACCAGATCGCATTCTTATCGCCCGGATGCCATGTAAAAGCAGCATCCACACCGTCAAAGACACCTTCTCGTGCCATGATTGCCTTTCCGTCTCCCTTTTCCTCACTCGGGCATCCAAAAAGGATCACAGTTCCCGCTTCCGGGTGCTCCTCGATATAAGCTTTTACAGCAAGCGCTGCCGCCATGGCACCCGCGCCGAGGAGGTTATGTCCGCATCCATGTCCATCCGGGTTGTCTCCTGCGGCTTTCTTTCGCATCGTGCAGCCGCCTTCCTGGGACAGCTCCGGCAGGGCGTCATACTCAGCGAGGAAACCGATCACCGGCTTTCCGCTTCCGTATACAGCCTTGAACGCCGTCGGCATGCCGCCGACTCCCATCTCCACCTGGAATCCCTCTTTTTTCAGGACTTCCTCGTAGAGCTTCGCGGTCCTGAATTCATGAAATCCGACCTCTGCGTAACCGAAAATTTTGTCGCTGACATCGACGATCAGGGCTCTTTTATCTGCAACAGCCTTTAAGACAAATTCTTTTTTATCCATATTGTTTGTCCGAAATTCCGGATCTTCCTTTCCTAAATTTATCAGGAAATTGCGCCTGTGCCGCACGTTTTCATATTTTCCGCCAACCAGGACGCTTATTTTCCCTTTACTCGCTGATTTTTCCCTTTTTATAAAGTGCCAGAGAGTAGATCACCGACAAAATGATCACACCGACCATAATATAGCTCTGGTTTGAGGAGAACACCTTGCGGCCGATCACTAAGATTGCGATGATCGGAAGCGCAATCGGAATGATGGCCTGCTTCGGGGCCTTTAAGATGAACGGGAACAACAGGGCACCCATAAGTGCCGGAACCATGTTCTGGAATGCCGGCTGTAAGAACGCATTGTTGTAGATCGGCTCAAAGAGCGGAGCTAAGAACAGCATTCCCAGGAATACAATGGCTGTTGTCACGAATGTGGATGCCGCAACGGCGATGATCGCAACGACATCGGCGCGGTCGCTTCCGGCTGTGTATCCTGCAACTTCCATAGCGTTGACCGCCGCCGGGACCTTCATATTGCTGACATTACCGGTAACGCAGGACATGTAGAGCGCGCCGCTTCCGATGATCGGCATGAAGGACAGGTTCTCACAGATACCGCTGATGCTGAATGTCAGTAGAAGCGGGATCGCATTTTTCAGAATTTCCGGAATATTCATGGAAATTCCATTTACTGCGGCAAGTCCGAAAGGAACCGCCATGAAGCTGATCAAGGCACAGACAACTGTGATTCTTCCGAGTCTGTGGATCTTATTATAAAAGCTGTTTTCTTTCATATCATTTTCCTCCTAGATAAACAGATTCGCTACACATGCGCCAAGCATTCCAACGATCATGCTGAGCGGGAACGCGAACTCTTTCAGCTTCTTATGGTTCGCCGCAAACTTGTTTACGAAGATCGATGTGATACCTGCAACCAGGATCGCTGCTACCGCCGGGATATTCGCGATGTTTGTGAAATGCGGAGCTGCCATGGTTCCGTAGAGACCGAGGAACATTGCTGTCGTGATGATCGGAACGAGCTTCGCGTTGCTGTTCTTGATGGACTCGACTTTCTTATCGTACGCCTTTAAGAAGAAAACATTGAAAATATTTCCGCCAAGAATTCCAATTGTTACAACAAACAAAATAAACACAAAAGTATCAGCCGGGATGTCCGGGACGGTGATGGATTCCAGGCCCAGCGCCTCTGCCGCCATATTCGCGACCATGGTCTCATATGCTGCGGAACCTACAACGCTTAAGCGGAGCCACGGGAAATAACGGCCCAGGGACGGAACTAAGAGCAGGTAACTCACGATGATCGGGAGTGACGGGATAATAGAGAAGATCGCGCTGCTTCGTGCGGCTTCCTTCATTTCCTGGTCTGTCATGTTCAGTTCTTTTCCGCGTTTGAATGCCACGATCATAAAGATCACCGGCTGGAGAAGAACGATCAGGATGGTGATTCCACAGAGAATTGCCATCGTCGTACTGTTTGCTAACTGCAGATGCGTACTCATAGTGATTCCTCCTTATGTATAGCCCGGAATGCAATAGTTACAGATCACTCGCCAGTTTCTATATCTGTTTGGTTTGACATATCCGGTTGATTGGTATATACTTGATTATACTATTTCTACAGAGTTTTACAAATTCCGCGTTTTCATCACGTTATAACTAAAACGTTATAAGTCAGTATTTATCCGGGCTGTGTTATATCCGTGATATTATAGATCATGTTCCCGGATTACATCCACAGGGCGGCTGGCTTTTATTTCAGAAAGGAGACCATCCCCTATGAATCTTCAGAACATGGAATACCTCATCGAGATCTCAAACTGCGGTTCCATCTCCGCCGCCGCGAAGCGCCTCTTCGTGACCCAGCCCTATCTCAGCAAGGTCCTCAGGGAGACGGAAAAAGAGTACGGGCTCACAATCTTTACCCGCGGAAAAAACGGAATTATCCCGACGGAATCCGGACGGCTCTTTCTCGACATGAGCCGGGATCTCATCGAGCACGCGAAACATTTTAAGACCACCTTTAAGGAACATTCGGAAGCTTACCGCCTGCGGGTCTCCTCCAGCAGCTGTTCCCACTCCAGCGATGCCTTTATCCGCATGGTGAACTCTCTTGCGGACACGCCGTTCCGTTTTTTCTACCGGGAAATGACCGGAAATGAAGTCATCGAGGATGTCTACACGAACCGCGCCGACATCGGATTTATCATGTATCCGGCCCACAAAGCAGACAAGATCCAGGAAATTCTCACCTTCCGCCATCTGGAAGCGCGCCCGCTGTTCCAGTCCCCGACACAGTTTTTCTGCCGGGTAGGACATCCGATTCTAAAGGAACTGGATAACCTGACACCGGAAAAGCTGTACCAGTACAACTTCGTCCTCTATCCAAGCGAGAGCACAAAGACCCGGGCCGCGGAGAGCGTTTACAATGACAAGACGCTGCAGCTCATCAACTGGAACAAGATCTCCCAGGTCATCTATGTCAACAGCCGCGCCCTGCTCCACAACGTGATCCAGCGCTCCGACTATCTCGGAATCGGATTGATCCCGATGCGGGAGCAGGTGGAAAACTATAATATCGTCTCATTCCCGCTTCCGGACTGGATGCAGCCGGAAGCCGACCGGTACGGCGATTATATCAGTGCCTATATTTTCCAGAAAGGTATCCAGCTGCCGAAGGCCGCTAGGGCGTATATCACGTTTCTGGAGCAGTTTTATGGTCCGAATTCGGGGTATGAGGAAGAATGCTCTGAGAACAAAAACCTGTAGAATTGTTTCGTTGAAATCTGCAGGATCGCCGTTACTGCACACGGGTAGGAATTTTCTGAACTGAAAATTCCGTACAGTACAGTGGTGGTAGTGGATTTTGCCGATTTGGAATGCGAAGCATCGGCAAAATCCGTTACTGTTTGCGCAAGGCGTGAACAGTAACGGATCGCCCTTTAGGCGAGTTTCTAAAAAATACCCGGAAGCTAAAAAGCTCTCAGAAAAACTGCTTTTGATCTGCAGTCTCTCCGGGAGCTTTTCTATGTCCGCCCGGACGGCTGTTTTTTACACAGCCAGTCCAGACAATGCTTCATTTCATATCTTTCACAGCGTTCTGATATCCGCTGCCTTTATCCCCACATCCGGGAATCTTACATCATCTTATCCACCATGCCCATCAGCTCATCACCGACGGCTTTGGACTTCGCCTCAGCATCATCAAGGGAGGTTCCCTTGACGCCATAGTAGAATTTGATCTTCGGCTCAGTTCCGGACGGACGGATGCAGAGCCATGCGCCGTCGTTCATATCGTAGTAGAGAACATTGGACTCCGGAAGACCTGTCTCCTTTACTTCGCCTGTTGCGACATCTGTGATCGTGTTCTTCTTGTAATCACGGATAGAAGTTACCTCATAGCCACCAAGCGCCTTCAGCGGGTTCTTGCGGAAGTTCTCCATGATCTCCTGGATCTTCGCAAGTCCCTCAATTCCCTTTAAGCCGATGGATTTTACGGTATCTTTGTAGTAGCCGTACTTCTCGTACATGGCAACCATCGCATCCCATAAGGTCATGCCCTTTTCCTTGTAGTAAGCGGCAGCCTCACAGAGGGCGGCAGTCGCGGAGATCGCGTCCTTATCACGGGCATATGTACCGATCAGGCAGCCGTAGCTCTCCTCCATACCGAACATGTAGGTTCCCTTGCCGGTTGTCTCTTCTTTTAAGATCTGCTGACCGATATATTTGAATCCTGTCAGGACCTCGACGAGCTTGCAGCCGTAATGTTTTGCAACGGCATCAACCAGGTTTGTGGTAACGATGGACTTTACGACCTCGCCGTCAGCCGGGATCTTTCCTGCTGCCTGTTTCTGGCTTAACACATAGTCACATAACAGGGAGCCGGACATATTTCCGGTCAGCGGGATATATTCGCCGGACTTTGTATCTTTTACATAGACGCCGAGACGGTCAGCATCCGGGTCTGTGGCGAGAACGAGGTCCGCGTTCTTTTCTTTTGCAAGCTTTAATCCGAGTTCAAATGCCTCAGCAGCTTCCGGGTTCGGGTAGCTGACGGTCGGGAAATCGCCGTTCGGAAGCTCCTGCTCCGGAACCACATAGACATTCTCAAAGCCGATCTCTTTCATCACGCGGCGGGCCGGGATATTTCCGGTTCCATGAAGCGGAGTGTAAATGATCGTGATGTCTTTCTGCATGCGGTTGATCGCTTCCTGGTTAACGACCTGTGCTTTTACCTGGGCGATATATTTGTCATCGATCTCTTTTCCGATAACCTGGAATTTTCCGCTCTTTAAAGCTTCTTCTTCCGTCGTTGTCTTAACGGTAGAAAGATCTTCGATTGCAAGAACTTCGGCTGTCACACCTTTGTCGTGCGGCGGTGTGAACTGCGCGCCGTCCTCCCAGTATACTTTATATCCGTTATATTCCGGCGGGTTATGGCTTGCGGTGATGTTGATACCGGCAATGCAGCCTAACTCGCGGACTGCGAAGGACAGCTCCGGTGTCGGGCGAAGGGATTCAAATTTATACGCCTTAATGCCGTTTGCAGCCAGAGTCATTGCCGCCTCCATGGCAAATTCCGGGGACATATGGCGGGAATCGAAAGCGATCGCAACGCCCTTGTCGGCTCCACCCTGTTTGATAATATAGTTCGCAAGTCCCTGAGTCGCGCGGCGGACTGTATAGATATTCATACGGTTGATTCCGGCACCGATGATCCCGCGGAGTCCCGCAGTACCAAATTCCAGATCCATATAGAAACGTTCCTTGATTTCGTTTTCATCGTTCGCAATTGCCCGAAGCTCTTCTTTCGTCTTATCGTCAAAGTACGGATTGGCAAGCCATTCCTGGTAGATCTTCATGTAATCCTTCATGTTTTGACTCCCCTCATGCATTATTTTCCGGGGCGGAAAATATAATTCCAGCCACCTGTAAGATAGGTTCATTATATTACATTTCTAATGAAAAATAAAGTTATTTCCATATCCCGTTTCCTGATAATCTTCTTGTTTTAACCTCAAAAACCTTTTATAATGAACCTGTGTGGTGCAATTCATATTTCGTAAAAAAATATTATAATGAGTGAGGATTTATATGGAAAATTACAAGAGTAAGATCGTAACTGCGGAAGCTGCCATTGCGGCAGCCGTAAAAGATGGCGACTGGGTCGATTATGGATTCGGCGGCGGATTCCCGGAACTTCTTGATAAAGCACTTGCTGCAAGAAAAGGGCATTTGAGGGATGTTAAGATCCGCGGCGGTCTCGTGATCCGTCCGCGCATCGAGGTCGTTGAGGCTGACCCGGAACAGGAAAGCTTCTCCTACTACAGCTGGCATATCGGTGACTACGAACGAAAACTCCAGACCCGCGGTCTCGTAAAATTCATGCCTGTGGTACTCCGCCTTCTCCCGACGCTCTATCGCCAGCGCTATATCCGGACAGATGTTGCCTTCGTCCCGGTATCCGCACCGGATGAGAACGGCTACTGCGGTCTCGGCATCTCAAACTTCGCATGGAGAACCATGTTTGAGAGTGCAAGAACTGTGATCTTTGAGATCAATGAACATTATCCGAAGCTTCAGGGTGTTGACGGTTCCCACCGTGTCCATCTCTCCGAGGCGGATTATATCGTAGAGGGCGCTCATGAGCCGCTTCCGGTAAGAACTTACAAAGCTCCGTCTGAGACAGATATCCAGATCGCAAAGCTCGTCGTAAACGAGATTCCGGACGGCGCGGTTCTCTCTCTCGGTGTCGGCGGCGTTCCGTTCACCGTTGCGAATATGCTGGCGGAATCCGATCTCAGGGATCTCGGCTGCCATACCGGAACCATCAGCGACGCCTACTTAAACCTCTGGAAAGCAGGAAAGCTCACAAATGCAAAAAAAGAATTTGACACCGGTCTCTCCACCTGGAATCTCGCGATGGGATCTCAGGAATTCTATGACTGGATCTCTGAAAATCCGAAGCTTTTCCACCCGGCTGACCTCGATTATGTCCATGATCCGCAGCGCATCGGAACCATGAAGAATGTCATCAGCATCAATGGCGGCGTGCAGCTTGACCTGATGGGTCAGGAGAATGCTGAGTCCGCGGGAACCCGCCAGCTCTCCGGCATCGGCGGTCAGATGGACTTTCTTGAGGGTGCCTACCGTTCCGTTGGAGGAAAGGGATACATCTGCATCAACTCCGCAAGAAAGGCAAAGGACGGCACCTTAAAGTCCAACATCGTCCCGTTCATTCCGGGCGGCTCCACTGTCTCCGCACCGCGTACCATGATCCAGAGCGTTGCGACCGAGTACGGTATTGCGAACCTCTCCGGAAAGACCTTAAGAGAGCGCGCCGAGGCCATGATCGCGATCGCGCACCCGGATTTCAGGGATGAACTGGAACAGTATGCGAAAGAGGCGTTTCACTAAAAAATAAAAAGTTCCATATTGAAAAAATCTGCGGCAGAATCCGATGATATTCCACTCACCGGATTTCTGCCGCAGATTTTATCTCATCCATATAAGACTCCTGCCTCATTGACAAGGATCTACCTAATCCATTACAGACGTTTTTTCTGTGTATCCTAAAACTTCTCATCCCTGCACAAGATGTCAAAATCCTGCATGAGTTGTACTTTCAGCATAGTAAAACTTTGTTATAATGGATCATATAGAAACGAGAGGAGATTGTTGAGTATGAACAGCCCATTCTGGTCCCTTGTCATGCGGAATTTTCTGGAATTTTTTTCAATGGTGCCCTGTGCGGTTCTCTGCTTTCTTCCGGTTCAGGACCGGCTCCGCCAAAAACCGCTGAATATTTTTCTCACCGGTATCCCGCTCTCGATCCTCTGGGCTTTCGCCGGAGGCCTCGTCTGCACAGACTTCGGGATTTCCATGGACTTCTGGATCCTGCCGTCCTTTATCCTGTTTGCAGTATTCTTCCATCGGGTCTGTGATCTCGCCCTCTGGAAGCCGTTCAGTATCCTGACCGCCGTCTGCGCGGTCTTCTCCTGTATCACAAACCTGACACTCGTCGCAGATGCCCTCATTGACCGGGCGAACACCTCCGGTCTGTTCACGCTTCCGGGCGCGGGGATCCACCTGCTGCTCTCCGTTCTCATCGTGGCCATCGTATGGTATCCGGCAACTCATGCCGCGAAATGGCTGGTGGACGATATCGAAATGGCGAAGACCTGGTATATATTCTGGGTATTCCCGGCGGCCTTCTTCCTGCTGAACCGCCTGATCCGTCCGCGCTACTATGAGACACTCTACACGAACCGGGTCATGAAGTTTTATCCGATTTTAATTCTGGCGCTCCTGACCTTCCTCCTGCTCTTCTATTTTATGTTCTACCTGATGGCAGCGGAGATGAACCAGAACACGAGACTTTTGAGGGAAAATGAGCTTCTGCAGCTCCAGAGTGCCCAGTACCGCAATCTCCAACGCTCCATCGATGAGACGCGGATCGCCCGCCATGATCTCCGTCAGCATCTCACGGTGCTCTCGGGATACGCGGCGAACAAAGATCTTGACGCGATCTCAGACTATCTCGCTTCCTTCCGGAAACATATGATGCCGGAATGGCTGCCTGCTTACTGTGAAAACCAGGCCGTCAACGCGATCCTTGGCTACTACGCTCAGATTGCAGAAAACGCCGGAACTGCTCTGGAGATCCAGGCACAGATGGAAAAGGAAATACCGGTCCCAGAACCGGAATTCTGCGTGCTTTTGGGAAATTTACTGGAAAACGCGGTGGACGCATGTCGGGAAAACAATGAAAGCGGCGCGATCAAGGTCCATATCCGCCAGACCGGCACCTCCCTCATAGCCATCACGGTGGACAATCCTTGCCGGAAACCGCCAGTTCTTGAAGGAAAGCGTTTTCTCTCCACAAAGCACAGTGGCCCCGGCATAGGCACACAGTCCATCCGGCTCATCGCTGAACGACACCGTGGAGATGCGCGTTTTGAATGGAAGAACGGAATGTTCTACGCATCGGTGATCTTAATTCCGTCTGCAGAATCATGATAGAAATAGCAAAATGTTTCCGGGCAATTTCGATCGTTCACTGTAATTTTTCAGACTTTTTTACTATCTTACATTAAAGCAGTAAAATAATGCCGTAAAAAATCGAAATACGCGTAGACGGAGAATAGTAGGCTGCAGGATTCCCCACAGAGAGCCGTGGTTGCTGGGAGCACGGCGGGATGAAACAGTCCGAACTCGCTTCTGAGCGGTTCCGCTGAACTCGAACGGTAGGCGGAAACGGGTTCTCCCGTTACAGGGAAAGGGTATCCGGCCGGTACCCTGTAAAGCAGCGTCTTCTATGGACGAATCAGAGTGGTAACGCGGTGAAAATCATCGTCTCTTCATGCAGCAATGCATGGGGAGATTTTTTTTCGCTTAAATATCGCATAAATGCCGGAAGTGAAGCGTATTATGGCTTCATTTCACACGAATTTCGATTGCAGAAAAAGAAAGATCCGCAGGTTCCCATTTTTAGGATCCTGCGGATCTTTTTTACTTCATGTCGTAACGGTTCAGTGCCCTCACAGTTACGCGCAAAAATCCATTCCTAATCGGCTGTTCCGATAGGATTTTTGCCTTCTATTCTAAGTTTTCTTACGGTCAGCGCAGTAAATGCGCAGACCTACTGAACAGTTACTTCATGTCTTAATTTTCTTTTGCTTCAAGTCCATCCCATGCACCGTCTTTGTCGACATAATATCCATCCGGTGTCCTGGTTTCTTTGTACATGGAGCCAAGCGGCACAGCTCCGGATGTCTTTGACAAGTAGTACCATTTTCCATTGATGAACTGCCAACCTGTGAGCATCGCTCCGCTCGCCGGATCGAGATAATACCAGAAGCGTCCTGACTCATCGTAATACAAGCCAATCTGCATTCCGGTCTTCTCATTAAGCAGATACCATTTTCCGCTTGCGCCATCGAACACCCAGCCGGTCTTCAGATAGCCGTCAGAACCGAAAGCCCACCATTTTCCGTCTTTCTGAATCCAGCCCAGCTTTTCACCGTTCTGATCATTGATCTTTTCTCCTGCCGGATAGGTGCCGTCCTTGAATTCGAACCACCAGCCCTTATTATCGCGTTTCCAGGTTCCCTGTGCATCGTTTTCGGAAGAGCTGCTGTTAGAAACATTCTTTCCAAAGTTCGTTGCCGCCGAGTTCTTTGTGCTGCCGGAACCGCCGGAATTGTCGGAATCATCGGATCCACTGCTTGCCCTGCGGATTGCATGAAGTGTTCCGTTCTCAAAGTGGATCTCGTAATTCTCAGATGTCAGACCGGACGGCTGTATCACGTAATCGCCCGCCGCGCTGTCTGGCGCGTATTCACAGGTAAACTGCAGGCTGCCGTTCAGCACATCCGCGGTATCTGTTCCCGCAAATCCTTCGTAGAGGACTTTGTACTCCGGAATCGCATCTCCGACTGTGACATTCTGTTCCACTGCTTTTACGCTGAGCGGTGCTTTTTTGATCTCAAAGGAGAATGTCTGGCTTCCAGCCTCGTAGTTCTTTCCGGCTTCCGTATGAACTTCCACCGTGTAGGTTCCGGCATTCATCGGCGCTTCCGTTAAGATCTCGCTGCCCTTTTTGATCGTCACGGTCATGTTTCCATCGCTGTCCGTCCATGCCTTCGGCGCGGTGTTTTTCGCGTCATAGACACGGTTTAACTGATCCAGATTCCGAAGTTCGAACTCCGGCTTCGCCTGGGATACGGTCAGTTTTCCTGGCTGATATGTGATCTCATAATTTCCGTTTTCAGCGGTAAGTCCCGACGGGATGATCTTGTACTCGTCCACATCGCTGCCGGCCGCATAAGCGCACTCGTAGGAGAGTGTTCCGCCGAGGACTTCTGTGTTTTCTCCGTTTACGAAACCTTCGAACGTGCTGCTGTATACCGGCGGTTCGTCCTTATAGGTCACGTTTCTTGATTCTGCCGTCACAGTGAGCCGTGCCGGGGTGATCGCAACGGTTGCGGAGCCGCTTATGGTGTCAAAGTTTTTCTTTGTCACCGTGTAGTATACGGTATAGCTGCCTGTGTTCTTGTATACAGGGCTTTCTGTGAGCGTGCAGTTATCTTCGGACTCACCGTAAAGGATCTCACCGTCTCCAGCGTTTCCGGTAAGGGTGATCTTGATTCCGTGGGACTTTCCGTCGTAGCTTCCTGTATATCCGGCTGCGTCGACGCCTGTGATCGAGGCATTTTTGATCTCGATTTCAAAGCTGCCGGATACGGAATCATGGTTTGCTGCAGATGCAGTGTAATATACCGTATAGATGCCGGCGTCGGTGAAAGCAGGAGCATTTTTTAATGCCTGCTTTTCGTCTGCGGCCTGTTCTGCTGTGAGGCCATAGCGGAAGGTGATAGCCGTTCCACCGGTCGTACTTCCCGTTGCCTCGACTTCCGGCAGTTGTTCCCTTCCATTGTAGGTCAATTCCATCGTCTGCCGTACAGAAACGTTCTGAATTTTGGCATTTTCGATCTTTGCACCGCTGCAGGAGACATTGAAAAGCTCCCTCGTTGTAAGTTCATAGCGATCCTCAAATTCCGGATCCAATTTGATCTCTGTCACATTCACAGTATCTGTCCCGGAATCACTGGAGGTCCATTGGAAAGTTCCATTGGCCTTTAATTTTTCCGCATCCTCCGGTAGGATCGGTTTTCCGTCAGCAGAACTGAGCGTGAGCATTCCCTCAGCCTTTGTACCTCCATCATAGGTCTTTGACTGAAGAGTGTTTACAGAAGGAACGAGCTGCGCTTTGGAGACTGTAAATGCGACCGGGGTGCTTTCCGCTTTTTTGTAATTCCGGCTCTGGCTTACGGTTGCCTTTACATACCAGAGTCCAGGTTTATTCTCTGCATTCCATTCCTTATATTCACCGTTTTCGGTACTACTGTAGGTGTATTTAATTTCTCCTGTGGTGTCCGCTGCCGTGAACTCCGGCTTCGGTGTTTCTCCGTAGCGGATATCCGGGCATGTTACTGTGGAGATTGTGTTTGAAGCGCGATAGATCTTTAAATCTGTCCCTATGCGTACAGGATTTTCCTGCGCTTCCACATTCTTTCCACCGCTGCTGGTAATTCCCATATAATAAGTTGCATATTCTTGATCCGGATCTGCATTGACCTCATAATGTCCTTCTGCATTTCTCGAAACCTTCTGGGTCAACTCTGCGTCACGATACAGTTCAAACCGGATCTCTCCATAACCTGTCACCGTATGTCCGCCAACGGAATAAGCGTCCTTTATTCCCGGTTTAAGGTAGTCCTCTTCATCTTTTCCATAGTCGATGCTTGTTACAGTCTGAAACCAGTCAGGATTGAACGTGGCTTTCTTGATCGTTATCTCTCCAATCCGCAAATTTGTAACACGTTCAACTCCATTTTCACTATTGGTGCTTACATAGATTCCATAGGTTCCTGCTGCCGCCGGAGCTTCGATGAAACTGCCTGTATCCTCTGCACCGACTTTTTCTTTATATCGCACTGCGTCAATGCCAAACGTTCCGCCGTTTCCCTCTACCGGCTGTACCTTCACGTTATGCACATCACCATTATTTGTATAGGTAAATTCAGTGGATCCAACTATCTGGAAATCATCCTTTGTCAGCGTGCGTTTGAGAGTCTTAAAATTGACTGTCTGCATTTCCGACACATCATTATTATCATTCTCTGCTACAAGATAATATGTATATGACGTATCAACAGAGAGATTATTCAATTCAATAGAAAATTTACCATTTTCTACATCTACTGTTGCAAAGCTCGCCTTACTATCCTCTTTCTTTGCTTCTGCTCTGAGCGCTTCTCCAGTGTATCCTTGATAATTAGAATTTGTATAGTATACCTTTGTTCCATCTGAAGTTCCCTTTATAGTCGCAAAATTCTCTTTGATATCATCAGATGATATTGCTGCGTCAAACTTAACCTGATATCCTGCGTAAAGTTCAATTTCCGGTATTTGACCTTGTGGATTTAACATATCTTCGACAAGTTGATTCACTGTTACTGTTGTATCTGTCGCAGTACCATTTCTGTTTGAATTTTCTTTGTATCTCCATACTGAAAAAGCCGCGCCATCTGGCAACCCGAGATTGCTCAAATAGCTTCGATGGCTATCGTCAAGATTCAGAAGATATTCATCGTAAAATGGATCCTTTTCATCTTTTCCAGTATAATACTTCACATGAACTGTATAAAGATTCGGTGCGCTGAATGCATAAATCTCAGTTGTCTCCGGATTATCAGAAATCTTATGCTCATTATATACTGCAAAGATCGGAGTCTTTCCGCCAGACAGTGTAATATGTTCAAGGAGATCCCGATAATTTGAGGTCGATGCCTTGAAAAGCTTCATGTTCGCCCCTGTGTCATTTCCGTCCAAAGGGAGATTAATTTTAAGGTTTCCTTCGCCTGTTACCGTTGCCTTTGTAAAATCGATCTCATTTAATTTTGAAGCACTTTCGATTTGCATAGATGAGAACGGGAAATTTCCTTTAACCGTAAATTTTGCAGTCCCGCTGACACTATTTCTCTCCCAAGCCATATAAACATCCGGCTGATTCTCACCACCGGAAATTTTTCCGCCTGACAAGGTAACTTCATTGAGATGTGTGTGCTTTAAACCATACTCTCCGCCTTTGATCGTCCCCCCTGTCATCTCGAACTTAGCATGGTCTTCCTGTAATCCGCTGTTTCCTGCTCTATACAGATAAACCGCCGTATTCTTTTTTGACTCTATCGTTCCACCGTTAACTGTTACTTTTACGCCACCAGTTGCACTGATTGCATATCGGTTTTGCGAAGAAGTTTCTGATTGGTCAACAATATGTGCACTACCGTCTACAATAAGATCCGCAGAAGTCAAGTCAATAACAGCATCAGTTGCACTCGTAGATCCCAGGATTTCTCCACCTTTAATATGGATTGTACTCTTTGTCGCTCCCTTAAAGCCACTGCAATTTATCTCGGATTCCAAGGTTCCTGTACCAACAACATTTACTTTTCCAGTGATCTTTCCCTTAAGCAAAACTGGTTTATCGCCAGCGTTGCCTGAATCTACTGTAATATCTCCAGCAATTGGATTTTCTGTTGTTCCCACACTGATTTCTAATCCATCCGTTCCAGTGTTTCTTAATAGAATTTCATCTATAATTCCGGATACTGCAACTTGGGATTTATTGTACTTGACCGTCTTTACTGTCTCAGCCTCATTCTCAGTTTTGTCGTACGTAATCGTAACCTGATACGTTTCTGGATCGGAAGGTAACTGGATTTTCGCACTTTTAATATTTCCTGCCGGAATCAAACTGGATTCAGCATTTTGATCCATAATGCGGATATAGTTGCCCACCGCTCTCGCTTTGTAACTCTGATACTGGCCCGCACTTCCTACAGAAGAATTATGATTGACAATGCTTAAATGAATCCCATTGACTAACGTATCCATGTTCTCAGATGAACCTTTGATCCAGTTTTTCAATGATGAACTGGCCTGCATTGCAAGGTCACTTACCACAAATTTGAATGATTCATTTATCGTTTTTAAATTCACTGCAACAATAGTAGCACAGGATTGAGCACTGTAACCATAATATATCGATCCATACGTATTTTTACCTGCAGCAGATATATCAATATTATCTGATAATGATAATTTTGTCTTATCTGACATTAAAATCGCAAAAGCTCTTCCCGATGGATTAGTATTCTCGGCATAAATTTTTCCACCACTGATAGAAACTTCTTCGCTTTCTCTAATTGCGGTAACATCATCGGTCTTTTCAGCTTTGTACTTAACCTCTCCCCCACTTATATCTATTTTTTTTATGCCGGACAGCTGACCATTCCAAATACCGTCTGTTATTTCAATATGACCATTTCCACCGTTTCCGAAGCCTCTTCCATTGATCGTTCCTCCCTTTAAACAAACGGTATCTTTTTCCGTCAATTCAAACCCGGCAGTGAGCTCCCCAGCTTCTTGTTCAAATAACACTGTAGCATCTTTTGCATCGTTCTTTCTAACATATAGATAATTATCACCAACCGTTTTTATATTGGCATTATTATGTATTATATAGTTACCCTTCGCTCCAACATACAATGCAGCGCCAATGCTATTTTTCTCATACGAACCAGTCAATGTCAACTCACAGCCTTGTTTAAGGACCGGTCCATCACCGCTAATACTGATATTATCAAAATCAATCGTTACTTTCTTATCCGCTCTATTATTCAAAATCGTCTCTATCGCATCCGTCAGATCCTTTTCGCTCATCCCATCGCCTTCCAGACTTCCGCCATGGACCTGAAACGTTCCATCTGCTGACTGGCTGATCGAATACGTTCCTTCCATAGCCGGCTCCGCATTCATCGCACTCTTAGCCATTTTTCTCTTTATCTCCGGTGACTCTTTCCCATTTGATGCTGTCGCGGTCTCCTTCTCAAGGTCAGACTCGGTCGTCTCGTTTGAATCCACAGTTGTATCCCGTTTCTCGTCCGCATTGGACGCGCTGGCTGTCTCGGCCTCGATTTTTTTATTCTCTTCTTCCAGATTTTCTTCCAGCGCCGGGATCGTCTCCGCTTTCGCCATAATTCCCATATCGCCATGATTGACCAGAAGGACCGCAATCAGGGCTGCTGCGGACATGCGTTCATACCACTTTCTCTTTCTCATATTCATTTCCCCCTTTATGACAGGTTCTTTCGGATTATACTTGCAAAATATCAGACCATTCCACGATTCATAGATAATTCTATTATATGTCTGTTCCATACGCAATTCTTTCTGCACAAGATGTCAAATTTCCGCATAAGATGTCGAAATCAGGAATGATTCTCAGGAAATAACTCCCGTTTTTTTCATGTATAAACTGCCCTGTTTTCGTGAATCATTTTTCTATGAAAACAAATTGCGGAGGTTCTTATCATGGCAGGATATAAGGTTGAAATCTGCGGGGTAAATACTTCTAAACTCCCGCTTCTGACGAATGAGGAAAAAACCGACCTTTTCAGACGGATCCAGAATGGAGATACGGACGCAAGAGAAACATATATCAAGGGAAATTTAAGACTCGTCTTAAGCGTGATCCAGCGCTTTTCGGGCAGCAGTGAGAACGTGGATGACCTGTTCCAGATCGGGTGCATCGGCCTGATCAAAGCGATCGACAATTTCGATCTGTCGCAGAATGTAAAATTTTCCACGTATGCGGTTCCAATGATACTCGGTGAGGTAAGACGATACCTCAGGGACAACAATTCCATCCGGGTCAGCCGCTCGCTCCGGGATACCGCCTACAAAGCGTTGTCAGCAAGAGAACTTCTCACAAAGAAAAATTTACGGGAACCGACGATCATGGAGATCGCGGATGAGGTTGGAATCTCAAAGGAGGAAATCACCTACGCGATGGACGCGATCCAGAGCCCTGTGAGCCTCTATGAACCTGTCTACACCGACGGCGGTGACCCGCTCTGCGTCATGGACCAGATCAGTGATAAAAAAAACAGGGAGGAAAACTGGGTCGAACAGCTCTCGCTGAGCGAGGCGATGAAACATCTTCCGACCAGAGAACGCCACATTATCGATATGCGCTTTTTTGAGGGGAAAACCCAGACCGAAGTTGCCTGCGAGATCGGGATCAGCCAGGCACAGGTGTCGAGACTTGAGAAGAATGCGCTGAAGTCTATGAGAAATTATCTGTGTTGAAATTCAGTTGGTATCATCTTTTTGCTTACCAGGAAGTTTCTTAGAAATTTCCTGGTAACTGAACAAGTGAAAACACGCTTCGCGAGTTTCCTCTTGTTATCGCGACCGTCGCCAGGGTCTCGCGCAGGCGCGGACTTTGGCTCGTTGTTCGCGTAAAAAGAGCGTCCACTTCTTAAGTGAAACGCCCCAGAATAATCTATTTTTTGATGATTTTCTCTGATCTTTTCTTTCCTGGCTACAGTTCCTTCAGAACACTTCCGATATCTTCATTGATACAGACCGCCTTCGCCTGAATGGCATCCGGTGCATAGGCTTCCCCGAGATTGATGCCTGCATACATGGCATCCGGCCATTCGGCTGTCATTCGCCAGAACGGGAATTTTATGATCACCGGTGTATTCATTCCGGTGCCCAGATCCAGAAACATGGTTTTTACATTCCTGTGCCGTCTGAGGAACTCCGAATACCGATCCGATGCCTGATGCCATCCTTCGTCCTCGACGAAGGTATCGTCACAGCGCAGATTCATGCTCATCGGACGCCCGCAGTGCGGACAGTACGGAACCAGTTTTTCCGGAACAGACATTTTTAACGTACCGTTTTCCGGACATGTCAGACGGTGATCCGCTCCGATCTCAAAGCCCTGGGACTCCACCATCCGGCGGACCATTTCCTCGTTTTCATAAGTTTCCTGGCAGCACGGACCGGAACACTGGAACAGGCCATAATCGCCCTGGGTGTAAAACAGTCTCTTTTTGTCAAATCCGGCCTTCTGCAAACAGTGATCGACATTGGTCGTCAGCACAAAATAGTCCTTATCTTTCACCAGCCGCAGCAGGTCTTCATAGACCGGCTTCGGTGCATCCTGATAGCGGTTGATCCAGATATAGCGGCTCCAGTATGCCCTGTATTCCTGTCCGTGCCGCCCGTTTTTTAGAACTGGTAAGGCGGGTTTCCGGAGAAGTCAGCGATCACGCCATGCGGATTCTCTAAATAGAATACCTCGAAGATCGGGTTCTCCGCTGTCTGGTACTGGCTCTTTACGATCGGGTTTGCGATGCACATTTCTTTTGCTGCCATGTTGTTCTCAAATACAGCCTTTCCGTGAAGACGGATCCATGCGTAATCCGGGCTGGAAACAGAGATCTCGATCTCCGGGTTTGCCTGCATATCCTTGTAAACCTCTTTCTGATTGTTTGTGCAAAACCATAATTTTCCATCCATCTCACCTGCAAACATGAACGGACGGCATTTCGCCTTTCCATCAGTTCCTACGGTTGCAAGGTACTGTACCGGGTTTGCCTGTAAAAATTCAACAACTTTCTTCATTTTGAATACCTCCATTATATCATTTTTCTTTTCGAAATCGAACCGGTTGCTTTTTTCTTTCGATGACATTATAATAACGCTGTAGAGACCATTTGAAAAGTAAGCACAATATTGTGCCGTAGTTACCAAAAGGAAACCATTGGATATATAAAGGAATTCAAGGAGGTAATTTTATGCAGACAGATTCTTCTGTTTCCGGTACTGTCATCCCGATGCTCTCCCTGGCCGATCTTCCCGCTTGCCCGGTGGAGACGACGCTGACCCTGATCAGCGATAAATGGAAGGTCCTGATTCTCAGAGACCTGATGCCGGGGACAAAGCGCTTCGGCGAACTGAAAAAATCGATCGGCCATGTCTCCCAGAAAGTCCTGACTTCGCAGCTACGCCAGATGGAGGAGAGCGGACTTCTGACAAGGAAAGTGTACGCGGAGGTCCCGCCGCGCGTGGAATATACCCTGACCGACCTCGGCTGCAGCCTGAAACCGATCATGGACGCCATGTGGACGTGGGGTGAGCAGTATCAGGAACAGGTCCGGAAGTGTCAGGATGCCTAAACAAGTGAAAAAACGCTTCTGAGAAGATTCCAACATGAGAATCTCCCTCAGAAGCGTTTTTTGCAATCTTCGCCTTTATTTCGCAGTCTCCCCGTATCTTGTCAGAAGTTCCATGTAAAAATCGATGCTGTCCGCCAACTCTTCTACTCCCGTAAACTCATTGGCTGCATGGACATGGTGGTCTTCTCTCGCATAGATTGTGGAAAAACGATAAACGCGGTCACTCATATCATAGACGAAGCGCGCATCCGTTCCTCCGAGCATCATCTCTGGGCACGGGATCACATCCCCATAGATCTTACCGCCGATCTCGACAAGCAGATCCTTCATTGCGCCGTCATACAGAGATGTCGGTGACGCATCGCTGCCCTTCAGTACACGAACCTCCACCTCATCCGGCACGATCTCTTCCAGATGTTTCTTTACGCTCTCAACCGTATCTCCTTCAAGGACACGGCTGTTCACAACAGCAGTCACCTTTGCAGGAAGAATATTCGCCTGGGCAGATCCGGAAAGCATCGTCGGAACAACCGTCGTGTGGAACATGGCATCCAGCGCCGGATTCTTTTTCAGATACGGAACCAGCTTTTCCAGATTCCCATCCGGGTTCTTTAACAGCTCCGCAAGTTCCGGATTCTCCTTCGCCATGTACGGGGCAAGAACTTCGAACCGGCGTCGGATCGTATCGGTCACACGGTACGGCATCGGATGTTCCTGGATCGCGATCAGTGCCTTCGCGATCATGGTCGTTGCGAAATTCTCACCCGGACGGCTGGAATGACCGCCCTTTGCTGTGTAGGAAAGTTCAAAATCGACGTAACCTTTTTCGCAGAGTCCGATCGTGCAGAGTGCCTTGTCATCGATCCCGTAGTCGCTTCCCGGGCGGACTCCGCCGCCTTCATCGAGAACAGCACCGAAGCGGATCCCGGTCCCTCTGAGGGTCTCCGCAGGGATCTTTCCGCCTGCGACCTCTTCCATATATCCGTAAGAAAGATACAGATCATAATCCGGCTCATAGCCTTTTTCCAGAAGTGCCTCAACAGCCTCCAGCTGCCCGATCAGATTGCTCTTACAGTCGCTGGAACCGCGTCCCCAGATCTTTCCATCTGCAATAGTTCCGGAATACGGCGGATATGTCCACTTTTCAGGGTCACCTTCCGGGACAACGTCCTGATGTGCCATAAGGAGAAGTGGAGCCGCTCCTGATTTCCCGGTTCCTTTCCAGTGGAAAAGAAGTCCTGCCTGATCCGTATGTTCCAGTGTCAGGTGTTTATGTACCAGCGGATATGTCTCCTGTAAATACTCATGAAATGCGTCAAATTTTGTATAATCTGTCAGTGAATTGTCTGCGTTGGATACCGTCGCAAAGCGCACCGCTCCTGCGAGATGCTCCGCACTGACCATTGGATCAATCGTGTGTTTTTCCATGTGTCTCTCCTCCTTTTGCTGTCATTCGGGCTGTATGATGTTTCATGCAGCAGCCTGCTGTGTCTGTCAGCATTTATGCTGATCCGGGCTGTTTTCTCCACATCCCGCCGCTTTATTCTGCCTTTTTCTCCGCTTTCTCACTCATCGCTTTCGAATTTACGATCACGCGAAGGTGGGAACCTTCTCCGCATTTGCCCTTTTCATCGTTCACTTCGATGTCAAACCAGAGTTTTCTTCTCTCGATGCTGCGGAGTTTTGCAGTTGCTGTCACTTTCATACCGACCGGTGTCGGTGCAAGGTGGCGGCAGCGGATCTCCGCGCCGACGGTTGTCTGTCCTTCTTCAAGGTAAGACTTCGCGAGTTCCAGAGCCGCATCCTCCATCAGAGCTACCATATTCGGGGTGGAAAGGATCTTCGAACCGGCGCTGCCGATACGCTTTGCAGTCATATCATCAGTGACTGTCCATGTCAGGCTGTAGGTCGGAGCGTATAAATCTTCCTTATCCGCTAAGATCACTGCAACTGCTGTGCATGCCGGGCAGTCACAGTACTTTGCGCCTTCTGACTTGATCTTTTTCGCGTGATCCTCAATCCCGGCTGCCTTCTCTGCACCGAAGACCTTCTGTCCGTCCTCAGATCCTGCGAATTTGATCAGCCCGTCGATCGGGATGATATCTGCCTCGATCTCAGCGATCAGCTTCTCTGCAGCCTCGTCCCGCTTCTCGGTATTGACTGCCTCCAGCCAGTTATTTCCTGCTTCTTTTGCCTCCGCACAGCAGGACGGCGCATTTACAAGCGCTTTTACTTTTTCGATCATTGCATCTGTCTTGCTCATCATTCTTTCCTCCGTTCGTTTTTAACTGTAAACCAGTCATGCCTTGAAATCAGCAATTCTGTTCCCATTTTATCGCAGACCTTACAGAAATTCAATTATATTTTTTGCATTTTCAGAATTTTCTTCATAATTAAAAAAGCTTTCGCAATTATTCAGTGGAATATAAACGAATGTATCCTGACAGATCCATATTATTCATCCGTCTGGCTGCATGCCTGAAGAAGATGTTCGTGCTCATACTTTTCTTTCGTCGCGAGCCCTCCGCGGATATGCCGTTCCGCCTTGTTGATATCCAGAACCACACGCGCCTGCGCCGCCAGAGACGGATCGATATGGATCAGCCGGTCAGTCACGTCCTTATGCACCGTACTTTTCGAAATTCCAAACCGTTTTGCTGTCTGTCTCACCGTCGCATTCTCATCAATAATATAGTTCGCGATCTGGATCGCCCGCTCTTCAATATATTCCTTCATAGGGGTTGCCCCTCGATGATATTTTTACCATCTTATTACAAGAGATGAAAATTTATACGCGCGGATGTGTATCATTCCCCGGAATTTCCCGTTTCGAAAAAAAAAATGTGCAGACCCGAGAACTTTCCGTAAAGAACTCAGATCTGCACATACCTTTTCCGTCTGTATTATTCTTACTTCGTAACTGTTCAGTGCCTCACAGTTACGAGCAAAAATCCATTCCAAATCGGCTTTGCCGATAGGATTTTTGCTCTTCTTACTTCACAACGATCTGGCAGCTTCTCATAGTCTCCAGAGCCGCCTCATGCTTTTCCCTCGTAACGCCTGCCGCACATGCGGAATCCACAAAGACCGGTGTCTCCGGAAGGAACGCTTTGATCAGGAGCGCGTTTGAAACCACACAGATATCCGTGCAGAGTCCCACAAGCTCGATGGACTCGATCGGTGTCTTCTTATTTCTCTCAAGAAGATCTTCCGCCAGCTCCGGACATCCGAAGGTAATTTTCTCGTAAGTCGCCGCGTCACGCTCTATGGCGATCTTCTCAAGCTCCGGGATCAGGTCCCAGCCGTCTGTCCCCTTAATACAGTGAGGAACCGGAAGAAAATGTCCCTCCTGAGTATCCATATAGTTCTCGAAATGTGTGTCCTTCGTAAAGATCACTTCCCCGTCAAACGTTTCCGCCTTTTTGACAACAGTCGGAACGATTGCCTCCGCATCCTTACTGCCGAGACTTCCATTCACAAAATCCTTCTGCATGTCCACAACGATCAAAATTTTTTCTGCCATGACTCCCTTTCCTTTCTCCGAATCCGGATCTGTCTAAGGTCGAGGATACCCCAGACCACCCGACATGTCAAGTCATTTTCGCCGCCACCACAAATCTTCCGTCTTTTGTGTGATAGCTGCAGGTAGACAATATCAGGATCTGTTCCCCATACTCCGGAATGATTCCCGTATCATAGGCAGAATGTCCGCAAAGCCATGTGATCAACTCCCCGTATTCTTCCTCCGAAAGATCCCCGTCATAGCGGTAATACCGGAAGCCATCCTCGTCCTCATAGAGTACTCTGGTCTCCACTGCCGCAAAAATCTCATAGGTACGCGGTGTTCCATCGACGTAGAAGCGGATGATCGGATGTTCCTTCCAGTAATCGGCCTGTTTGTAGGAATCCAGTGTCCCGAACATGGATCCGTTTTTCATATTGTGGCCGTAAATGATCATGCACTCTGTATCAACGCCGGAGGCCTCCCCGAGAAACGGAGTCCCACCCGACGCATGGGAGCCGTCAAAGGCCCGCCGAAGATAATACTCCGGATCCGACTTCCGGTCCATCACCGGGTAATCGATCCTTGTTCCCGGAATCTTGAGCCAGCCGGCGTAATCGGCGTTTTCCCCCTGTAAAGCCGCGTATCCCGCAGCTTCCTTTAAAAGCTTCTCCCATTCCTCCGTCTTTTCCGGAGCCGGTGCTTCCGGAGCGCTGCTCACCGGCTCTGATGCGGGAACCTCGCCCGGAGCTTCCGACGCGTACTCCGCCGCAAGCCGGTTCAGGCTTTCGAAGGCCTCCGCCTCCTTTTTTGCCTCGAGGTAATCCCGTCCCACCATGAAGGCGGAGAAACAGAACACCGCACCGAATACCAGGATTCCTGCTTTGTACCAGAACGGAGTTTTCATCTGTTTCTGCTCTTTCTGTCTGCGTATTTCTTTCCAAGGATCAGAGCCAGAAATGCAGCGAGTGAAATTCCCGCGAGCAAGAGCCACAGATGACCGTGGGTCACATCACCGGTCGCAGGGACATTTCTGTCCCGTTTTCTCGTATTGTTCATGTCTGTCTCTACCAGATCTTCGCTGTCAGACGTCGGATCTTCATTCGTCACAACAGGTTCCGATGGGACAATGATAGCTGAGTCTCTGTTTACCACTTCGTCTGTATCCGGATTGCCGGCAGTCTCAGACGGATTCTTATGATTCCCGGATACCCCGGTGTCATCATCCGTATCAACATCGGAACCACCGGTTCCGGAATGGTTTCCGGACGCTTTTCTCGTGTTCGTGATCACCCACTCATTTCCATCATGGGTCACAGAAACATCATATCCGCTGACGTTTTCCACTTCTCCGACGGTCCATACGTGATCATTCTCCAGATCCTTCCAGACATATCTCCAGCCCTGAGCCTGACTTACCGTCACAGCATCACCATAGGCTTCGCCGTCACGGTACAGCTGAAGCTTTACCGACTGTGGACGCCCCGCATATCCGGCATCTTCCCATACCTTGTTCGCCGTGATGGAAATTTTTTCCTGGACCGGGGGCTTCGGCTCCTCAGTTACCTGTTTATTCGTGATCGTACAGGTCGTAACCGCCTGATCATCAGAAGTCTCCATGCGGATCGATCTTTCATATCCTTCCGGAACGTCGATCTCATCCAGCGTCCATTCTGCGGACGCGTCAAGATCTGTCCATGTAAACTGCCAGTTGTTATCCTCTGAGAGCGTCACTGTCCCGTAAGGAACCAGATCTTTATAAAGCTGGACATTTACAACAGCCGGACGTTTCGTGCTGTCCTGATCCTCCCAGACCTTCCTGACAGTCACGTTTTTCGCGGTCGGCGCATCGGAGGATTTCAGACGGTTTGTGATGATCCATTCATTATGTTCCATATAGGCGGAAGCGATCTCATATTTCTCCGGGATTTCGGTCTCCGCAACTTCCCATTCCGTATTTTTATCGAGATTTGCCCAGGTGTATGACCAGATACCATTGAGATCGGCACTTACCTCCACCGGTTTTCCCTGTGCTTCCAGACCCGCTCCCGTTTTCTTATAGAGCTGGAATCTGACCGTCTGCGGACGCAACTCGCTCTCATTGTCTGACCAGTGTTTTATAACTCTGACCGACGTGAGGGAAGCTTCGTTCACCCGGTTCATAAACTCCGGTGTTCCGCTTACGATACCGCCGCCGGGGATCCTGTAGGTAACGGCTGCCGCAAGCTTATATCCCTCAGAGGTCTCAACCTCTGTCACTTCAACGTCCGCCTCATAGACCAGTTCCGAATACTGGACATCCGCGTCTCCGTCATTCGCCTCCATGAGATAGTACGTGTAGGTTCCAGCCTCAGAATATTTGAGTTCCTGAAAATTAACTGCTGCCTGTGTGTTCTGGACCGACTGGATCTGGCGTCCGCTGGCATCCTTCAGATAGAAGGTGTATTTCTGCGCATCCGACGGAGTCGCGTTATTTACATACTTGAGCGCCTTGAGAAACACGGACACGCTTGACAGGTTTTTCTCATTCAGAATATCCGCCGATACCGTTTGATTTGCCCGGATCACAAAGTTACTTCCCTGTTCCTCCAGAAAATCTCCATTACAGGTCGAAATGTATCCATCTTTATTTGCTCCTGTCTCTGTCACCGTAAATTCGGTTCCCACCGGAAGACCGACACCGATCATGCTCTCTCCATGCTTCAGGATAAAGCTGGCAACGCCATCTGTAAATTCCATTCCGCCAAACATTCCGTTTAACAGCGGTTCTGAGGCATCTGAAACCTTCTGCGTTACCGTAAATTCCCAGGATCTGGTTTGATCCCCCTGCGCTCCTGAAACGGTGTTGCTGACCTTTAAGGCACCTGTCGGTGTCTCGGCGTTTAAGATCGTCCAGGTTTTTCCCTGTTTCTGGTAGTTTACAAGGAATTCCCGATTCCCTGCCGTGCCGGCCGGATCCTGAAAAGAAACCTTGTTTCCTTCTTCGACCACGCTGCCAGTGCGGTCCAGCTCAACGACCCGGTAGGTATACGGTTCTGCCACATTGTCATTTTTATATAACGGCAGGTTCCCGGTTTCAGTCTTCCAGTTTCCTGCGGATGTCAGTTCGATCACTCCGCCGACCGGGCTGCTCACATTCTCCCACCCGGATCCATCGGCTGTTTTTCTCTGGATCTGTGCCTGAATCCTATCAGTCGGAGCCGTCTTGTCTCCCGTTGCCGTGAATAACCACTGTTTCCGGATCGTCCATTTTATATCCGCCGTCACAAAGTAAATATGCAGCGCATTGTTATCCTGCTGAAGATCCTGCAATTCTGTTGTGGATATCCTCCGGTCAATGAAATACCGGACAGTTCCGCGGTCCGTGTAATCTTTTCTGGCATTGTTTGTTCCTTTTAAAACTCCAAGAACGGCCTCTGAGAGTCCTCCCCCTGTTCCTGAATTCCACGCGTCTACAATGACTTTCGCGCCCTTGTTCGCCGTATGCGTCTCTGTATAGATTTCCTGTCCGTCTACATAATAGTGGACTGCATAGTTGATCGGAGCAGCTACATAGTTGCTTTCCCATACCGCCTGCAATGTAAAGACACTTCTCTGTTCGTTCTCATCCCAGCGGGAGCAGTCTGCCAGATTATGAAAGGTATCCGTCGTGAGATGCGTCATCTGCCCGGTCTTATAGACTGCGTTTTCTTTCACGTTCCCCAGAGTTCCATCGCCGTTGACTGTGACGATCTGCCAGTGGTCAAATTCAAATTTTCCGCTCAGGTCTCTCGGGATCAAGGTAGAAATCGGCACATACTGATTATTTACCGTATTGTAACCATTGGTACCTCCAGAATCAAAGCCGGGCATATTGACGATATTGGCGGAAGCCGGGGAGAGCAGGTTTCCGTTCCCGTCCGTCTGATCTCCGCCGGAAATATAAGCGACACCGACCTTCGTCGGGATTCCCTGAATCTCAAGGAGAACGACGCCCTGGGCATCGGAATGATTCATATATTCTTTTAACCCGCCCGTTGTCCTGAAATAATAATATCCATCATAGGATGGCAGCCATTCCTGATAGCTCCGGATCACTACCGCCGCTTCAGGACCGGAATAGGAAAGATACTCGATATAATTGTTATCACCGTTCTCATGCACATCGTTCTCCTGCAATGTACTCAGCGCGTCCTTCGGAAGGAGCCGGATATCCGGTTTTCCAAAGCCTGTGTCTGTCTTAAAACGGAAGGTATCGTTCCGGTACGCGTCGCCGCCTTTCCTGAGGATCAGGGTATCAGATTCCATCATGTGCCAGCCATCCGGTGAGGAAGGCGCGGTTCCGTTTACCGCGTACTGCGCAGTTCCTCCGGTAAGGCGGCGCACCACGATCTCTTTATGGCTGTGTCCAACCATATTTCCGCCGGATACGGTGATATTTTCGTAGCAGTTGCTGATCGTAACCGTATAATCCCGAACTGCGGTGCTTCCGTTTTTCCCATCGTTGGAAGAAACAGCAATCTTCACGACCGTTCCCGTCGACAGGGTCGTCGTTGCTGTCACTGTCTGCGTATCCGCCATTGTGACCATCGGAACCTCGATGGCCTCCCCGTTAAGCTCCAGCTGATCCATCTCGTAGGTAGCGCCGCCGGTAGACCATCCCTTAAATGTCCACACAAAAGAATCCCCACTTTGAAATGTCCCAGTCCAGGATTCCGGCACCGATCCCCAGATTCTGTGAGCATCCTTATTTGCGTACGCGGTCCCCTTCCAGTCTGCCGCGCTGAATGTAAAGGTATCCACCTTGCGGTACTTTACCCGGACTATCTGGTCCTTCGTCACCGAGCTTACCTCGTAAGTACCGTTTAAGATCATGGAAGACGGACTATCTTCTTTCAGAAGGATCTGGTCCGGGTTCTCCGGCTTCTTATAATAGCTCATCATCCTTCCAAGTGACGGATTCGATCCACGGAAGGGCACCTTCTCCCTAACGGAATCCACAACCTCGACCTCCGCCTGATACCCTCGCGGGATCTTTACTTTAAAGGTATAGCTTCCATTCTCCTCCACGACCTCCATGCGGTCTCCGCCGAACACCTCATCGGCAGTAAGATCGGAATTCGGTGCGTCCGTCCTCTCATTTTCCAGATCATAATGGATCTGGTACGAATTTTTATGGACGTACAGAAGATCGATCATCTCCCCGGGTTTCAGGACCGAATAGGACGTACGGTCCGTATTCTTCTGGCTCGTCACATAGTACACATATTTAGTTCCGCCCACATTGGCGATCCCCACGTAATAAACCGGTGTATTTCCAACGACCGCGCGGCGGTACATATGGTTCTGCTCATTGAAGAAGACCGTCTTCGGCGCTACATTTTCCAGTGCGCCCGGGGTCAGTTCCGTGAAACCCATTTTCTCCATCACATACGTCTTCAGCTCTGTATGATTCTGATTGTCCTCGTCATCCACGATGCAGGTAAAATCAATATACTTCTCTACACTGATCTTCTCCTGCGGTTCAATAGCACCGAGCCCCGTCAGAACTGCCTTTGTGAGTTTTCCCTCATCTGACAGTTTGTAGAGTTCTTCCTCTGTCATATCACTCGGAATGGCATTCTTGTTATTTTTCTCCGGATCTGACGCTGTCGCCTTGCTTACCTTCACAGGGTCAGACGCGGTTGCCGTCTGCTCCTCACTCTGCTGTGTCCATCCGTTCTCCGCGTTGTCCGCGTAGACCGTCACACCGCTGAATATCGTCGTCACTACCATCATCACAGAAAGTACCAACGCCATAAATCTAGTTTTTCTCATCCTGTTCTTCATTTCCGTCTCTCCTCTATCGTACCAGACTATCAATTAAAAGGTGCCAATTACAATGTCAATGAAACGTTTTTCTAAGTCGTCTTTTCCTTAAGCTCTCTCCCGATCTTTTTTATCACAAAGAGATACGAGACGCCCGTAAATACCGCCGCAGCGATCCATGCCGCCGGATCAGCGAAACAGGCGAGCGGATAGCTCAAAAGCTTCATCGCCGCCACGGAGACGATCAGTCTCGCGATGAGTTCCGATACACCTCCCATCATCGGCAGGAATCCATATCCGCAGCCCTGCATGATATTGCGGAAAATAAAGATCGTGCAGAGAGGCAGGAAGAAGGCTGCTGTCATATGGCAGTACGTTTCCGCCCAGGGCATCATCGCTGAAATGTCTACGTCCCCAGTAAAGAAAAGTCCGAGACATGGTCTGAGCAGTGCACACATGAGCAATGCTACCGCGACAGAATACACAAACTCCGCGAGAAGCGCTGCCTTTACACCCGCCTTGATCCGCTTTACATCCCCACATCCGTAGTTCTGTCCGCCGTAGGTCGCCATCGTCTGACCCATGGCGATCATGCCCTGGATCACAAGACTCTGGAGCTTCGCCGCAGCCGTATAGGCCGCAACCGCCACGGAACCAAACAGATTGATCGCCGACTGCATGATCATGGTTCCCGATGCAGTGATCGCGAACTGGAACGCCATCGGGATCCCGGCCGCAAGCTGGTTTCTCGTGTCATTTCCGTGGATCTTCCAGTGTTCCCTATCAGGCTTTAAGGATGGAACCTTAACCCAGATATATCCCGCGCAGAGTACCGCCGAGATCGCCTGGGACAGATTCGTCGCCCAGGCTGCCCCAGCTACGCCCATACCGCCTCGGATAATAAAAAGCAGATCCAGCCCCACGTTCAGGCAGGCGGAAAATATCAAGAAAAAGAGTGGAACCTGACTGTTTCCCACCGCCCGCAGATATGCGGAAAACAGGTTGTAAAAGATATTTGCCGTGAGTCCGATGCTGATTCCCATAATGTACGTATAGGCGTCCTGAAAGATATCTGACGGCGTATTCATCAGGTGCAAAAGCGGGTTCATGATCGACACACAGACCAGTGTCAGGATGACCGCTGCGATCACCGCCAGGATCATTCCGTTTGCCACGCTGCGTTTCACACCTTTTTCATCCCCTGCCCCATACCGTTGGGCGGTAAGGATCGAAAAACCGGCAGTGATTCCCTGAGCAAAGCCGGTCGCCAGAAACATGATCGTTCCGGTGGATCCGACCGCCGCCAGCGCCCCGGCACCGACGTAGCGGCCGACGATGATCGTGTCCGCCATATTATAAAGCTGCTGGAAGATATTTCCGATCACCAACGGGATCGTAAATTGCAAAATCACCGGCAGCGGTTTTCCTTTTGTCATATCGAGCTGCATGCTGTTGATCCTTTCTATAAAAAGAATGTGCCTTGGCACATGCTCGCGCCTCGCGCGGTCGCTTGCGACAATCTACATCTTCGTGCGAGTACACAAAAAATGCCTGACTGATATCAGCCAGGCATCAAAATCATAATTTGTCGTGTCCTGCAAACAGGCCGACAGCACATTTTATTTGGAGATCATTCCGATTTTTTCTTATCCTTATCGCGACCGATCATTCTCAGAATAAAATCGACAGTACCGTCAATTCCGTAGCTTGCGCTGTTGATACAGAGATCGTAGTTGTTCGCGTTTCCCCAGCTTCTTCCGGTATAGAAATTGTAATAATGCGCGTGTTTTTTGTCAAGCTTTTTCAGGAAATGACGCGCTTTTTTCCGGTCGAGACCGGCATTTACCTCGATCGCGCGGTGGATCCTCTGCTCGATCGGTGCGGTGATATAGATACTGATGTGCGGGATCCCATTATTAGTCAGGATCGCATCGGCACAGCGGCCCATGATAATGAAGTCCTCTTTCTTCGCCATATCACAGATCAGGTCGCTCTGGTTGAAGAAGACGGCATCCTGACGGCTCAGACCGTGGTAACGGCTGAAATATTTGATATGGTCTTTCAGGGACATATGGGTCACGGCCTCAAACTCGCTCGCCGGGCTCTGCTGCAGTTCCTCAGAGACGTGGGCATATCCCGATGCGTCACGGATCGTCTTATCCTTTTCCGCGTCGAGACGCTTTAATACTGCCTCGAAAATATCAGCATCGTAGTAGTTAATGTGAAGCTTATCCGCAAGCTTGAAGCCAACATCGATTCCGCCGCTTCCGTATGTCCAGCTGATGCAGATGATCAGATGATCATCATTTGAGAAACGGTTTGCGACGTTGAAGCTGTTTAACTTCGCAAGGATCGGATCGATGACATCGCCGCTCGCGAAGCTTGTCGGAAGACTCATGACCTCATTGAGGATGCGGTTGTACTCGGTCATACACATCGCGCGTTCTTCTTTATCCTCGATGGTACGGGCCATGTTCGCGATCAATCCAAGCTCGCTGCGGACTAAATGTCCCTGCGGTCTTGTGGTCAGAAGCTCTGTGAGCTCATTCACACAGCGCTCTCTGTCACGGTTGAAAACACGTCCCAGGGAGGAACCCAGGTGGACATAGACCTCCGCGTCCAGATCGTAGATATGTTCTGCCAGTTCTTTGATTTCTTCTTTCGTTGCAGCCATATTTCCTCCCCCTTCCTATAAAAAGAATACCAGAGTATCCACAATGAATACCGGAACAAGAATTCCAAAGGACCAGATCAGGTATCCGAAGAATGAAGGCATCCGGATACCGTTCTCATCCGCAATGGATTTGACCATGAAGTTCGGCGCGTTACCGATATATGTATTCGCGCCCATAAATACAGCACCACAGGAGATCGCTTCCAGCATCTTGATCGGAACGGTTCCAAGAGCCGTCGCCATACCCTGTGTAAGTCCCAGAGCACCGGCTGTCGTGAGGAATACCAGGTAAGTCGGTGTATTGTCGAGGAAGCTCGATAACAGACCGGTTGCCCAGAACATTTCAAACGGTTTCGTGATTCCGAGCTCCGCACCGTTTGCTTTTAAGATCATAAGAGCCGGCTGCATTGTAATAAAGATGCCGACGAAGAGAACTGCGACCTCGTGGATCGCGCCCCAGGTAAAGTGGTTTTCACGGCGGATCGAAACATTCGTCGTCTTAAAGGACAGGAATGCGGATAACAGGATGATCACGCACTCGATGATTGCCGGATAAGTCAGTGTCACTTCACCGAAAATGTGGATTCCAAGGACATTTCCCGCCGCATCCTGGAACATCGGCATGGACGGCAGGGTACCGCTTAAGATAACAGCGATCACGATCATAATGATAAAGATCAGGTTGTGGCCGCCGCGGATCTTCACCTCAGTACCAGGTTTGCTGATATCAGGTTTTAAGCCTGCCGCGATATCTTTTCTGTATGCCCTCATATCAAAATGATAGAAGATGAACAGCAGGATGATCATATTGAAGATCAGGATCGGTAAAAGCTTTAAGCTCCAGAAGAACGGAACCCCCCGCATGAATCCCATGAGCAGAGGCGGGTCGCCGATCGGAGTCAAGCAGCCGCCCATATTTGATACCATAAAGATAAAGAAGATCACGATATGACGTCTTCTCTTTCTCCATGCGTTCATCTTGATGATCGGACGGATCATTAACATGCTGGCACCGGTGGTTCCGATCCAGCTGGATAACAGGGTTCCGAGTGCCAGAAGTCCCACATTGATCCTCGGGGAACCAGCGAGATCACCTGACAGGGTAATATTACCGGACACACAGAACAATCCGAAAAGAAGGACGATGAATGTCAGGTAGTCGTTTATGATACATTCCAGTGTCGTCTCCGCCGCCTTCGGCACACCGTACTTCACGGCGAACGGGATCAGGAACAGCAGGGACCAGAACACAACTGCGTGCGGCTGGTGCGCCTCCCACCACTCTGCTTTGACAAGCGGAAGGACCGCGATACAGAGCAGGAGTCCTGCAAATGGAATACAAAGCCATAACGGCGTCTGCGCTGCCGCCCCGGCAGCCTCTGGTTCTGCCGCAAGCGCTGTAACTGCAGTCTGGTTTAAGACCGCCAGAAGTCCTGCGCAGAATGCAAATAATTTCTTCATGGGTAAACCTCCATGTAATCAGCTTTTATGAGCCATTACTCTTTTTTTCGCTCAACACGGCTACTGATTATAGCAACTTTCCCGCACAAATACAAGTACGATTCTTCCAAATAATTGCCAAATTTTCGCTCAGAAAATCAGCACTTTTGCCAAAATGGAATATATTTCGTATTATGAAATTTCAGACAATAAGATTTTATCTCATTTATTTTACGACGGTAAAGCATTGGTCTGGCAGACCGCCGCATTCCGTTTTTCTGCGCCATGTACTGCTCTTTTCGCAGTTTTTCACGCCCGGTGAGAACGCCGTAATCGGTCTTCTATAAAGTGAAAAAAGCAGCACGGTCATTTGATCGATGGATGATCAGATACCGAAACTGCTTTTGTTTTATTAAATATATGTGTTTTATGTATTTTTGCTACACTAAGAAAAATTCCGTAATGAATACCATCGCACAGCAGATCACCGCAACGGACAGGAGACTTCTTCCGCACCACGCCGCGATGATTCCGATGACCAGCGCCAGCGCCGCCGACACCGTACTGTTTGTGGCGGAGAGGATCGCCGGGAACGTCATAACAGCTAACGTCACATATGGGACGTAATATAAGAATGACTGGATAAACTGATTTTTGATCGGTTTCCGGATCAATGTGAGCGGCAGGACACGGATCAGGTAAGAGACCCCCGCCATCACCGCAATATAGAGATAAATATTCTTTTCCATGTTTTTTCTGTATTCCTTCTTAATTTAACAAGACAGTTTTCAAAAACTTCTTTTTCTTTTAAGCGCCCTGTTTTGCCGCGTCTGCAGAATGGACATGCGTTTTATCCGCTGTTTCCTTGGAAGTATCAGCCGCGCTGTCCTCTGCCGGATGCGGGAAAAGAATCGCTGCTGCGGATGAGAGCACAACAGTCAGAATGATCGTTCTCGTGCCGCTGGAGATCGATGAGATCCCCGGAAGATTCTCCGCAAGGTAGCTTGCCGCGAAGCTGATGGCGATGAGACCTGCAAGGATGCGGCTCTTTCTCGCCGGTGGAATGATGATTGCGAGGAACATTCCGTAGAGTGCCACGCTGAAGGCGCTCACAAGACGCCACGGCATCAGATTACCTGCCAGCGCACCGAGGGCTGTTCCGACAGCCCAGCCGGGAAGCGCTAATGCGATTGCCCCGTACATATACCAGGGATTTAAGCAGCCCGGTCTCGCGATCGTAATTCCGAAAAGTTCATCGGTAATATCAAACGCCATCAGCAGTCTGTGGAAAAACGGCATATCCGGATCCATTCTCTGGCTCATGGCACAGCTCATCAGTAAATATCTCGCATTCGCGATCAGTGTCACGATCGCCATCTCAATATACGCTGCCCCCGCGGCGATCATCGTAAAGCCCGCGTATTCCCCTGCGGACGCGTTGCAGAGTGCACTTGTGATCATTCCCTGAATCGGTGTCATCCCGACATTCCGCGCCACGATCCCCAGTGAAAATGATACCGCAAAATACCCGAGCGCGATCGGCACCCCGTCCCGGGCTCCATCCCGGAATGCCCGCCGGTTTCCAACACTGGCGATTGAAAACTTGTTGTTCCCCATAATATTCCTCCCTCAAACAGAAACAGCAGACATCCTGTCCTGTTTATGCGCTGCCATTCCGCGTAAATTAGCGGCACCCAGGAATTTTCATCCAGAGCTGCCGCTTTCCATTATTCTAACATCATTGTCTATACGGGCATGAAAGAAGCCCAAACAGTAACTGATTTTGCCGATGCTTCGCATTCCAAATCGGCAAAATCCACTGCCACCACTGTATTGTACGGAATTTTCAGGTCAGAAAATTCCTACCTGTGTGCAATGACCAAACATGTACAGTATACTCTTCTTCTTTACATTCGTAAAGCCACTGTTTATAATAATTACAGAAGTTTTGCAGTTGTTCCCATCCCGCAGGATAGGCAGTGACTCTGATAGGATTTGTCAGCTTCGCTGACCAGAATCACGCACCAAGTCTCTCGGATGTTCGACTTGAATTGCAGGGCGGCACTTTGTATACAGTTTTTCTGTCTTCTGCCGCATGCACAATATTTATATAAGGAAGGAAATCGATCCATGTCATTCATAAAAAAAGAACCAGTCCTTTCCGCGGCAGCGGTTCTGGCGGTCCTCTCCATGTTTTTTGTCGCTCCGTCACCAGAGTATCTGTCTTACATTGACTTCCGCACTCTGGCACTCCTCTTCTCCCTGATGACAGTGGTCGCCGGGCTGAAGGAGATCGGTCTGTTCCGTTATCTCGGATCATCCCTGCTCGCCGGAATGCATTCCACACGCCAGCTTGCTTTCACCCTGACAGCACTCTGCTTTTTCTCCAGCATGCTGATCACGAACGACGTGTCCCTGATCACATTTGTCCCGTTTTCCATCCTGATCCTCAATATGGCTGGACTTCCGGAACTCATGATCCCCGTGATCGTCCTGCAGACTATCGCCGCGAACCTCGGCAGTATGGCAACACCCATCGGAAATCCACAGAACCTGTATCTCTACTCTTCCTTTGGCCTCTCTGCCGGTGAGCTTATGGGATACATGCTGCCGTTAACGGTACTCTCAGCCCTGCTGCTCACAGCTGCCGTTTTCCTGCTGAAAAATAAAGCCATCACCCTCAGCCGGACCTCCCTTAAACAGGACGATTGTCCCACGAAGACTTCTCTGGTCTTCTATCTGGCGCTTTTTCTCGTCTGTCTGGGCTGCGTCGTTCGGATCTATTCCTGGCCGGTCATGTTTTTCATCATCCTGGCTGCTGTTCTCATAAAGAACCGCTCGTTGTTTATCCGGGTCGACTACTTTCTGCTCCTGACATTCGTCTGCTTCTTTATCTTTATCGGCAATATGGAACGGATCCCTGCGATCTCCGGACTCCTCACGAAGCTGATCTCCGGTCATGAATTTCCGGCAGGTGTTCTCTTAAGCCAGTGCATCAGCAATGTCCCCGCGGCGATCCTGCTCTCCGGCTTTACCGGTGCAGTGCGTCCTCTGCTTTTTGGTGTAAATGTCGGCGGTCTTGGGACCCTGATCGCATCCATGGCAAGTGTGATCTCCTACCGGGCCTACGCTGAGATTCCGGAAGCAAAGTCCGGAACGTACATGATGGTATTCACCCTTTACAATCTCATATTTCTCATAATTATGTGCGCGGCGGGGTGGATGCTGCTCTCTCTGTAAATCAAGTGTGCGGATGGTTAAATCATTACGTCTGTAACAGAATTTCATATTGTGATATAGAATGCAATACTTTTTCGCTTTGTGATATTGTCCAGGATTTTTCGATTCTGGACAATATTTTTTTGCAAATTTTACGTTAAAACCAGTTTCAAGGGCTTGACATTCTGTACAAAATTCCATATAATGAAATCAGTTCCACAATATGGTATATCGAGAGAATAAATAGAGGAGGAGATATTCTATGGCAGACTTGATCTACGAAGTACACAACCACCTTGCACGCATCACACTGAATCGTCCGAAGCAACTCAACTGTTTCAGCGAGGAGATGATCCGTCTCTGGACAGAAGCGTTGGAAGATGTCCGTGACAACGATGATGTATATGCACTTCTGCTTTCCGGAAACGGAAAAGCGTTCTGTGCAGGCGGTGACGTCAAGGCAATGGCAGCCGGTGACGGATTCTTCGAAAGTCATGAAGATATCTCCTCCACAGCCCTCGCAAGAAAGAATTCACTCTGGAAGGGAATCCAAAGAATTCCGCTTCTTTTAGAAGAAATCGATAAACCGGTGGTTGCCAAGATCCATGGTGCCGCAGTCGGTGCCGGTCTTGACATGGCTCTCATGTGCGATGTGCGGATCGCCGGGGAGAACGCTTCCATGTCGGAAAGCTATTTTAATGCCGGAATTGTACCTGGTGACGGCGGAGCATATTTCCTGCCCCGTCTCGTCGGCCGGGACAAAGCTTTAGACCTGTTCTGGACAGCCCGCACATTAAAGGGAAAAGAAGCCGCAGATATGGGTCTCGTTACCCACTGCGTCCCGGATGCGGAGCTTGACGCATTTGTGGAGCAGTATATGGAGAAGCTTCTGGCAGCGCCGCAGCAGGCTATGCGCCTCACAAAACGCGCAGTCGTACAGGGTGAGCAGAGTTCTCTGCGCGCCTCCTTAGATCTTATCTCCTCTTTCATGGGAATCGTCACCGAACTCGACGACTACCGTCAGAGGACCAGCGCCCTCGTTGCGAAAATGCAGCGGAAAGCGCAGTAAAACAGCCCATCAACAAACCTGAAAATAGAAAACCCATCACACAAGAAAAAGCTGTCCCTCGCGGGCAGCTTTTTCTTGTGGTCTCAATTCCCCGCCAGGATATTTTTTCGTAGTTTTCCGATTCACCGCTTCGCCGATCTGCTTACGACCTTTCGGAAGTCCTTCTGCCTCAGCGCTCCTGGCCGCGCCTATTGGGATCCGCCACATACTTGAAAATTCCTTTTCTTGTTTTTTATATAAAGGTATAGTAAAATAAAATCCGGCAATTCTTGAAAAGGAGAATTTTCATGCTAAATACGAGAAAAAAACGCATCGTCCTTGTATTCAAACGCAGGGTGAGCAGCACGCTTTTCAATAATCTTTCCCGCGACCTGAAACTCGTTTTTCAGGATGATATTGAAGTCTCCAAAATCGACCTTCAGGATCTGAAGGAAGATGAAATCATCGACGCCGACGCGATTCTCCTCATGCGCCATTCCGCAGTCGAACTTTTAAAAAACCATGTCCGCGATCCACAAAAACTGATCATTGTTACCCGTACCATCACCGAAGAAATGATCTTCAGGATCTATGATATCCCCAAAGGCAGCCGTGTTCTCGTGGTAAACGATATGCCTGAGACTACTGCGGATACAATCGTCATGCTGCATCGCCTCGGTATCAACCATCTGGATCTGATTCCTTACGAACCTGGCATCACAGATCTCTCGGAAATCAATGCAGTTATCACTCCCGGAGAAGCTCAGCGAGTTCCCGAAGGGCTTTCCAATATCGTTGATATCGGAGACCGTCGTCTCGATATTATGACCATGCTGGATGTCATGACCGTCTTAAATCTCGGAACCGATCGGCATAAACAGGCACTGATCCGCTATTCTGATACCACACTCGAAATGCACACAGGCATCAAAGACCGTTACAAAGACAGTTATATTCTAAATGAGGTCATGAAACAGATCCTCGACCTGCAAAGTACCGGTCTCCTTGTGACGGATGCTGAATATCAAATCAACTACTACAATGTGGAAATGGAACGGATCATCCGGAAATCCATGAAAAGCAATTCTTCCATGACGAACTACTTTTCTCCGAAAATACTGTCTGCGATCATGTCCTCTTCCTTCAATGACGATCTTCTGGTAATCGAGGGAAAACAGTTCGTGGTGACAAAGACGATCCTCTCCGCCATGGACAAAACCTCCGGCTACTTCTTTTCCTTTGAAGCTGCCGCCCAGATTCGAAAAAGCAGCAGCAACCTGAGCCATAAGCTGAAAAAACAGGGCCTGACCGCCCGCTATACCTTCAATGATATTATCTACAGAAATCCAGCCATGGAACATCTCGTGAGTCTCGCAAAAAAAGCGGCTCCCAGCGACTATACAATCCTCATCACCGGCGAGACAGGAACCGGAAAGGAAATGTTCGCCCAGGCGATCCACAATGCATCCAATCGGAAAAACGGTCCTTTCGTTGCAGTTAACTGCGCGGCGCTTCCGGAAAGTCTGCTGGAAAGTGAGCTGTTCGGGTATGAGGAAGGCGCCTTCACCGGTGCGAAGCGGGGAGGAAAGATCGGTCTTTTCGAGCAGGCCGACGGCGGAACTATCTTTCTCGATGAGATCGGTGACATGTCCTACTCCCTGCAATCGAGACTCCTGCGCGTCCTTCAGGAGCATCAGGTCGTCCGGGTCGGCGGAAACAGTGTCATCAACATCGATGTCCGGGTCCTTACCGCAACAAACGCAAACTTAAAGCAGATGATCCAGGACCGACAGTTCCGCGAAGATCTTTTCTTCCGTCTGAATGTCTTTCCTCTTCAGCTTATCCCGCTGCGAAAACGCTCAGAAGATATCCTGCCGATGTTCTGTACGTTCGCTGGGGTTCATCCGGATTCTGTGAGTGACCGGATCCGCTCCAAACTCCTCACTCACAACTGGCCCGGGAATATCCGTGAACTGAGGAATGCCGCGGAGTACTACCTGCTCATGGGGACCCTGGAATGTCTTCCTGATGCAGACAGTTCCGATATTTCTTCTATGACAGCAAGTTGCAAACCGGTCCCCTCTACCAAAACTCCTGTCTCCGATGAAACTCTGTATGAGCTCATTCCCTCCATCATCTCGCGCCGGAATCAGTGCGGACAGACCACAGGCCGTCAGAGCCTGATACGGGAACTGCGCGCTTCAGGAATTTTTGTCAGTGAAAACCGTCTGGAGCAGGCATTAAAATACCTTGTAGACTCCAAAACAATTATACGAAACCGAGGGCGGGGAGGATTGTCTGTTATTAGTGTTTAATCTGTGTAGTCTCTGTTTATACACTGTTTATTTTCTTTTTTACATTTATTTTTACGGCATCGACAGTCAAATGTCGGTGCCGTTGCTCTGCTTACACTTAAAATCCCCATTATTTTCTTCTCAACTATAATTTTTACGAGAAATTTAATCCTTTTATAATTTTTTTATTCTCTTTTTGCGGTATTTGGCACGGTAATTGCTTTTAATTATGTTATCACAAACATGGAGGATGAAATATATGAAACGTAAACCTGTTATTGGTCTTTCCGGATCCCGGATACGGATGGAAGGCGGCTATTTAACCGGTATGGAAAAGTCACTGGTTAATTCTGATTATCTGGACGCGGTTTTGAGAGTCGGCGGACTTCCGGTCATCATCCCGCCGACAGCGACAGCTGCGGAGATCGATGATTATCTCGAAATGTGTGATGGAATCCTGATGACCGGCGGCATGGACGTCGCTCCGATTCTCTACAACGAGATGCCTCATCCACGATGCGGAAATTTTGATCTCGAAGTTGACCGTTCGAATCTTCTTCTGGCACAGAAAGCTATGGATTCCGGAAAACCAGTCCTCGGCATCTGCCGTGGAATGCAGCTCATGAATATTGCAAAAGGAGGAACCCTTTACCAGGATATTCCTTCCCAGACGACCGGAACCACCGGACACTCCTACGGATATATCCGCACAGATGTGGTCCATAAAGTACATGTGAAAGACAGTTCTTATCTTCGCGAAGTCTTTGGAACAGATGAACTGGAAGTAAACAGCATCCATCATCAGGCTGTCAAGGATGTTGGAAAAGACTTCACGGTAACGGTCACTGCTCCGGACGGAATCGTCGAAGGAATTGAAATTCCCGGAAAACCGATCTTTGCCGTACAGTGGCATCCGGAAATGCTGCTCAAGGGAAGTGACAAAATGTTATGTATATTCGAAGCATTTATAAAACTCTGCGGTAACTGAAATAATTCACAAAGGAGAAACACACCATGGAATCTAAAAAAGAATTCAAAACTCCATCGTTAGGATATTCTGCGTTTGTTCTGGCGGCACTCGCAATTAGCACTTTTGTTCAATTCAAGATTTTAGGCGCATCCTTAAACGTTACAATGTTTTTAAACTGGCTCTTAATGACACTCCTCGCGATCCCGCTTGGATTCACTTATGATGATCTGGAAAAGAAAGCCGCTGAGAACCTTGCCGGTGTTCTCACAACCCTCTTCATTATGTATGCCATCGGTTGTCTCGCAGGTTCCTGGATGGCATCCGGTACCGTTCCTGCCATTATCTATTACGGCATGGACCTTATGAACGCGAAGTTCTTCCTTCCGACATCCCTTGTCCTCTGCTCTATCGTATCCGTAGCAACCGGTACATCCTGGGGAACACTCGGTACCATGGGTATCGCCCTTCTTGGTATCGGTACAGGTCTTGGAATCCCGGCCGGTATGACTGCAGGCGCAGCAATCTGCGGTGCATGGTTCGGCGATAAGATCTCCCCGTTATCCGATACAACAAACTTTACAGCAGGTATCGTTGGTACAAAGCTCGCAACTCATGTAAAGCACATGATGTACACAACAGGTCCGGCTTACCTTGCGACATTAGTGATCTTCACAGTTCTCGGACTCAGAACCGCAGAAACTTCAAACCTTGATACATCCCTTATTTTAGAGACCCAGCAGGGAATCGCGGACACCTTCCACCTTGGTTTTCCGGTACTGATCCCGGTCCTCGCAGTTCTCATTATGCTGCTTCTCCGCATGAACGCAACCTTGTCCCTGTTAGTGGGCGCATTCGCCGGCAGCCTCGTAGCAATTCTCTATCAGGGTTCCACAACAGCACTTGCATTCAACTGCCTGTACAACGGCTTCAAGGGCACATTTGAGAGTGAATTCCTTACTTCCCTCTTAAACAGAGGCGGTATCACCAGCATGCTGAGCACCACAATGACCGTTATCTTCTGTGTCGGCATCGGCGGAATGATGAAAGCCATGGGTGTTATCCAGGTTCTTGTCAGCTACCTTACAAAACTGATCCACACAACCTTCAGCCTTGTTCTGATTTCTGAAGTAATCGCTTACCTGGCTCAGATGCTGTCCGGTTCCCACTACTTTTCAGACGTGATCTTAAACTCCACAATGCTCGATATCTACAAAGAAAAAGGCTTAAAGCCGGAGAATCTCTCCCGCGTTATGGAGGACTGCAATACCATCGGCGGCACCATGATCCCATGGAGCTCCACAGGTCTCTACATCGTCGGTACTCTCGGCGTTGCGTTTACTGAGTACTTCCCATTCGTATTCCTCTGCTACCTGACCCCGATCATGGGTCTTATCTGTGCGGCTACCGGATGGGGTATCGCAAGATATAAAGAAGGTGAGCTCCATGAATCATAAAAAGGCGATCTTGCTGACTGTTTGTGTCGCCGTCCTCTGGAGTCTCGCAGGACTTAACATCAAGATGATCAGCTGGCCCCCCTACGCAATCGCAGGGGGACGCAGCGTCATTGCCTCCATTCTTCTATATCCTCTCCTGAAAAGGGGCGGGAACATTAAGATCGACAAATACGTGATCGGCGGTGCTCTCTGCTATGCATCCTTCAACTATTGTTTTAATATTTCCACAAAACTTGCATCCTCTGCCATCGCGATCATGATGCAGTATACGGCTCCGATCTATGTCGCGATCCTTGCGTGGATCTTCTTAAAAGAAAAGATCACAAAAGCTGACATAATCAGTCTCGTGGTGGTCTTTGCGGGAATGCTGCTTTTCTTTATGGACGGCGGTGCAAGCGGCAGTACGATCGGAAAGATCGTGGCTGTCTTCAACGGAATCACCTTTGCCGGAAATTCCATCTTTCTCCGCTTGCAGAAAAATGGGAATCCAGTCATGTCCGTATTTCTTGGAAACGTGATTTCAGGTGTTGTCGGAATTCCATTTATGGTTTCCGCAGGTGTTCCTGACACAAAAAGTTTTCTTTTCCTGCTTCTTGCCGGTTTCTTATGTGGATTTACTTACGCCGCATATGCAAAGGCCAGTACAGGACTCTCGGCTCTGGAGACCGTTCTCCTGCCGATCCTTGACCCGGTATTAAATCCGGTATGGGTATTCCTCTTTCTCGGAGAAGTTCCGGGCAAAATGGCTATCATCGGTGCCGTTATCGTCCTCACAGCCGTG
Source organism: Clostridium sp. AM30-24 (assembly GCF_003480435.1). Lineage (GTDB taxonomy): Bacteria > Bacillota > Clostridia > Lachnospirales > Lachnospiraceae > Pilosibacter. The sequence continues at coordinate 84,585 of NZ_QUJB01000012.1, forward strand.
TTCGTGCGATCTATTTACGGAATCTGGGCGGAGGATCATGACCGGACAGCAGCCCAGATATCATAAGACTAATCACTCATTAAAAAAACTGTCAATCCTGACGAGCCAGCAAGTCCCCCCTCTTGTTGGCTCATTTTTTTATTAGCCAAATCTGCAAACTCTTCATTGTCACACTTCCAAAACCGTTATATAATAAATACAGCACCAAGGTACGCACAATTTTCTTATTATCAATTTCGCAGGAGGATTTACCCATGAGCGACAAGACCGTTGTATTAAACGCAAAAAAAATGAACTTTGACGGAAATCTCGACTTTTCTGTTCTCTCTTCCGACGTGACCGTCTACGATGATACCACACCGGAACAGCTCTTAGAGCGCATTGAGGGAGCTGATATTATCGTCACAAAGGAGATGCCGGTAAACGGTGACCTGATCCGCAAATTTCCGGCTTCCGTAAAGCTGATCTGTGAGGCCGGTACCGGATACAACAATCTGGATCTTGATGCCGCAAGGGAGAAGGGGATCACCGTCTGCAATATCCCGGCATACAGCTCCGAGCGCGTAGCCCACACGGCGGTCATGATGATCTTAAATTTAAGCTCCACCATGCAGGTCCAGATGAAGATGCTGGCAAACGGAAACCATGATAACTTTACGAAAAATCTCCAGGTTCCGCACGTTGAGGTAAACGGAAAGACTTTAGGAATCATCGGTGCTGGACATATCGGAAAGACTGTAATGAAGATTGCAAAAGCTCTTGATATGAACATTCTCGTGTATACAAGAACACCGAGAGCCGACGAAGACGGCATCCGCTATGTGGATCTTGAGACAGTCTTAAAGAACAGTGACTATGTTTCCCTGCACTGCCCGTTAACTCCGCAGACAAAGCATATGATCAATAAAGAGACTCTTGCGCTCATGAAGCCGACCGCATTCCTGATCAATACCTCCCGCGGTGCTCTCATCGATGAACCGGCTCTGATCGAAGCGCTTGAAAAGCACCAGATCGCAGGCGCAGGCCTCGACGTCCAGGAAACTGAGCCGCCGAAAGCCGACAACCCGCTTTACACCCTCGACAACGTGATCCTCACCCCGCATATGGGCTGGAAGGGACTTGAGACAAGACAGCGCCTCGTTTCCATCCTTGCCGGAAATGTAAAGGGATTCCTTGAGGGGAAACCGGTGAATGTAGTTTCATAACTCAACTATAAGGAACTTTTCATCTTTTAAGATGATATAGTTCCTTTTTTTGTTACTGTACAGAAAGAATCCTTGAAATATTCTCGCAATTCATGTATGATGGAGTTATGATTTGAAAAGAGGAGGAATTCCCATGATTTGTATCAAGAACGGAACACTTCACACAGCGGTATCAAAGGAAACTTTTATCGCTGACATCCTGATCGACGGCGGAAAGATCGTGAAGATCGGAAAAGGTCTCTCTGCTGATGGTGCTGAGGTTATCGACGCCACCGGACTCCAGGTTTATCCGGGATTTGTTGAGGCCCATTGCCATATCGGTCTTGACGGCTACGGGATCGGCTACGAGGGACATGACTATAACGAACTGAATGACCCGGTAACTCCACAGGTACAGGCGATCGACGGAATCAACCCGTTTGACCCGTGTATGAAGATGGCCGCGAAAGCCGGTGTTACCTGCTTCGCAACCGGTCCAGGCAGCTCCAACTCCATTGGCGGAACCTTCGCTGCTATCAAACCGGTTGGAACCCGTGTTGACAATATGATCGTAAAATTCCCGATCGCTATGAAATGCGCTTTCGGTGAAAACCCGAAACGCTGCTACCAGAAACAGGGAATCTCCAGCCGTATGACAAATGCCGCAAAGATCCGCGAGGCTTTAAATAAAGCGAAGGTTTACAAGGCAAAGATCGAGGCGGCCGGTGATGACGCTTCCAAGCTTCCGGCTTACGACCAGAAGTCCGAAGCTCTGATCCCGGTATTAAACCATGAGATCCCATTAAAAGCCCATGCCCATCAGGCAAACGATATCTTCACTGCGATCCGTATCGCGAAAGAATTCGGTGTCGGCCTGACTCTGGAGCACGTGACAGAGGGCCATATGATCGTGGATGAACTCGCGAAGGAAAATCTCCCGCTCGCGGTAGGTCCGACCTTCGGACATGCCTCCAAATTTGAGCTCCAGAATAAGACCTGGGAGACTCCGGGTGTTCTCGCAAAAGCCGGATGTCACGTCTCCATCATCACGGATGCTCCGGTCACTCCGCTCCACTACCTGCCGCTCTGCGCAGGGCTTGCGATCAAAGCCGGCATGGACGAGTATGACGCACTCCGCGCCGTAACGATCAACCCGGCCGAGCACATCGGCATCGCTGACCGTGTCGGTTCCCTTGAAGAGGGAAAGGACGCCGATGTTGTCATTGTTGACGGCTGCCCGTTTGATGTGACAGGTGTGATCCAGCACGTTTTGATCAATGGTGAAGAAGTTTAATGAGACTGCCTTTCATTGATTATTTCTCTGAATTTTTAGGTTCATAAATGATAAAAACCCCCTCTCTGCGTGTTTATCCCATAAACTGCAAAGAGGGGGTTTTCTCACTTTGAACTGCACCCCATTTGTTAGACAGTATGGTATACTAT
>NZ_QUJB01000013.1 GCF_003480435.1 Clostridium sp. AM30-24
GGCTTCCAGCCCGTTCCGATTCTTAACGGATCAAGCTCCGGCGCAAGTTTTCTCATTTCCTGACTCTTCAGACATTTCATGTTAGACTCCCTCTCTTTATCTTTTTTTAATTTCAATTCATATACTCCGAAATCTTTCTTAGAAGCTCATTGACTTTCTGTCGATTTACCAGCAGCAATGCTTTTCCATTCACTTTCGCCCCATAATAATTCTGATCATACGGAATCAGTTCAACCCGGGCCTTTTCCTCTCCATCAGCGCGGTTACTGTAAATATACGTCAGAACTGGCTTTCTCGTCAGCTGATCCGCAATATCTGACACTCTGCGTTCCGCTGCGAATGCATACAGCTGATAGTATACGGAATTGAACTCCGCTTCCGTTATCTCACTTTCATTTAAACGGTATATTTCCCGGTTCCGGTCACTTTCCCGGTCAATCGAAAATGCAATTTTCCCGGTCTCTGTCTCGATGGTAAGCGTATCGAATTTGTCCTTTTTCACCGGTGCAACACTGAGAGACAGAAAATCTTCCGGCGCGATCTGGAAAAAATCTGTCAGATTGCTCTCGCGAATCGTGTAGATTCCGCAGCCTTCCCGGGAATATACATAACGTGCAGCCTTTTCCTCTTCGTCTGTTTCCGGTCCCACGCGGCTGATCAAAAGTTCAAATGATTTTTTATCCGAACTTTCTGCGTCCGTATAGTTGATCGTAAGCCGTGTCTGAGGAATATCCAAACCATATTCTGCCAGCTGTTCCTCTCCCGGCTGATATACGACCATCTGCTCATAACGCAGTTTCAGTATCTTTGCAAACAGTTCCGTTATCAGACCGCTGTCGGCCGCTGTATTTTCCGACGTGATCCAGGTACCATCAGCTTTCTTCTGGAACTCGATCGTATTTTCATCGTTCTCGATCTTGAAAGACGCAACATTTTCCATTTGCATATCCGGAAGACTTTCTCTGGACGCCATTGCCATAATATCGTTCGAGAATAACGTATAAAAAGTAGCATCTACCGTATATACTTTTTCATTTCCTTCAACCGCCATATAGCAGTCTCCGGTGGCGCTGTTGATATCTCCCAAAAGGATTTTGATCACTCGGTCTTTCGTCTTTACCTGTACTACAATCGAGGGCATTTCCAGTCCGTATTTCTGAAACGCATTTTTCCCGCTTGCCACACGCCTTCTCGCCTTCAGCTGAGTGGTCTTGTTTACCATGGTCTCCACGAAGTTCTGGTTCAGCGGAAAATTTTCATCATCCGCATACACCCAGATGTTATCTTTTTTCACCAGTTTTACGGTATTGTCACTGCTTCCATATTCCAGCCCTACAACGGCGTCCTGATCCAATGTGTATACTGTTGTATCATCCTGGGCTGACTGTCTGCTCTGCATCCATCCCAACAGCAGATAAATGACAAGCAGACAAACCGCCGTCAGCCCCATCAATATCAGGTTTTTCTTCTCTTCTTTTCTCACTGACGACGTCTCCTTCTCACACAGAATATAATTCCTGCTGCCAGCACGATTCCCGGAATCACAGCCAGATATACGATCGACCACTGCATCACCTGTGCCGATGTCAAACGCAGTGTAACCGCCTGCGTATTCTTCGCGCGTATCGCAATATTATTATCCTGCTCTGTCATCCATCCAATGGTATTCAGGATCAGATTCTTATTATTTCCGCTCACCATCTCATCGATTTCATCCACCATGAGACTGTCACTGGAAAACCAGGCGATTCTCGTCTGATCATCTCCGACTGGCTCCGATGCAAGCACACCTACCGCAAACGGTCCTGTCAGATCACCCTTTTTATAGCTTAAATCAGACGTATCCGTTTTCAGCCAGGAGGATTTGCTTGTCGTTAAAATTTCCTGCGCATCCACAGTGCTGCGTACATCCGGCAGTACCGTGATCGCGTGTGAATTCGGAAGAAGCAGAAGTTCATCCTTCGATACAAATGACGATGTGACCGCACTGTCCTTAATCTCCGGAAGAAGGAAGTTCTGGTACGACGGAATACAGTGATTTCCATCTCCTTCCATGATCAGCCCCTGAATCGACGCCAGACCGTATCCGGACATCACTTCCCCGAGGTTCGGCATTTCAGCTGCTGAAATACCAGTGATCAAAAGCAGTTTCCCGCCATTTTCCAGATATTTTGTCAGCACCTCCGCCTCTGTCTTTGTAATATCTGACACAGGTATGTACTCAAGCAGACATTCGGCATTCTGCGGCACTTCATTGATCGTCATTAAATTCAGTTTATCGTACTCCACGCCCTCTTTCTCCAGTAACGCGGTAAACTGTTCCGGAAGTTCCGTCTCTCCGTGTCCGGTAATCATATACATATGGGAAAGGTTCTCACCGGTTACAAAATGGATTGCACTTGTGATCTGTCCTTCTCCGTCAAAATCTGTCGTTGTCTTTCCTGTATTATAATCATAATTTGACGGGAACAGGTCGGAATTGCGTATCACCTTTGAACGTTCCGGCCCCACTGCAATAATACTGTTATCACTTACTTTGTCCGACGTATAACTCTGCACAAATGTCGGAGAGAGAATCGAGTCAACATATGTCACCTTAATTTTATCGCCCAATTCCTCATATTTTTCCAGCAGGCGGGTGAGTTTTTCATCCTCTTTTCCCTGCGGTGCAATGAGATACAGTTCCACTGTCTCATCCAGACTCTCAACCACTTTTTTCGTCTGGTCCGATAAACTGTAAATCCGGAATGCAGAAGTATCAAACTTCATATATTTTGCCGGTATTTTTACTGCAATCGCATTGAGCAGAACTACGATCACTGCCATGAGCGCACATGTACATCTCATATACAGGGATCTTTTTCTGAATCTTTTTTTTATGAACTGCACGGTCAAAAACAGGAACAAAACCACCACGCTCACATAGTAGACCAGGTGAGTTACATCAAAATAGCCGTCCACGAAATCATAATATCTCTGAAACAGGGACAGCCATTGCAAAAATGGTGAAATGATATTCCCGACCGCATATCCTTTAATCAAACTGCCAATTCCATTTATCAAATAGCTCAAAAGCATAACCGCAAATGTGAGCACTGCCGCAATGATCTGATTTTCCGTCAGACTCGATATAAACATTCCGATTGCGATGCAGGAAGCTCCCATAAAAAAGAACGCAAGGAAACTTGAATATGACTGCAGTAAAGAGATCTTTCCAAACTGTGAAAGTACCAGTGGACATGTTGTCAGGATCAATAACGGAACTGTAAATACAGTTAAAACTGCAAAAAACTTTCCAAGGACGATCTGACTGATATTTACCGGAGATGTATATAAAAGCTGATCCGTTCTCTGTCTCTGCTCGCCGCCCAGAGTTCTCATTGTGAGTACAGGAATCACAACAAGAAGAACGATCATTGTGTTTCCCAAAACATATCCAAATTCAGATATTCCGCCCTGAAGATTGAAAGCTGCAAAATAGACGCCTGCAATCAGCAGAAAAAATGCGGTATACAAATATCCCATCATCGATCGGTAAAACGATCCTATCTCCTTTTTATAAATTGCCCGCATTCTTTTCTTCCCCCTCACTGTACTCTTTCACATCTGCCTGTTCATCCTGATTGGTCAGTTCCATAAATACATCTTCCAGACTTACCCTGGATGTTGTCAGTTCCATAATCGGATAATCGGCTTTTGCAAGGATTCGGAACACAACTGCTCTCGGATCTATCTTTTCATCGGTCTCATAATGCACCGCTATAAGACCAGCCGCTGCATCTTCCACACGAATATTTTTCAATACCTGAATTTCGCTGAATATCTTTCTTAACGATTCTTTTTCTCCCTGAATCAGCATATCATACACATTCGCCCGCTGCATAAGCCGACTTAAATTTTCAGCTGTATCACTGGCAACGAGCCTGCCTTTTGAAATAATTAATATATTGTCACACACGGCGCTCACTTCCGATAATATATGGCTACTTAAAATAACCGTATGTTTTTCTCTCAACGACTGAATGAGACTGCGGATCTCAATGATCTGTCTTGGATCCAATCCAACTGTCGGTTCATCTAAAATAATGATTTTCGGATTTCCTAAAAGAGCACATGAAAATCCGACTCTCTGCCGATATCCCTTTGATAAATTTTTTATGAGCCGGTTTCTCATATGACTGATGCCTGTGAGTTCCATCACCCGCTCTACTTCTGCCTTTAATTCTTTTTTCGGTACTTTCTTCAGTTCTCCCGCAAAAGTAAGATATTCCTGTGGTGTCATATCCGGATAGACCGGCGGTATTTCCGGCAGGTATCCGATCTGGCTCTTCGCTTTTTCCGGTTCATCTGCAATATCATATCCGTTCACCCTGACCGTGCCTGATGTGGGGGACAGATATCCCGTGATCATGTTCATCGTCGTGGATTTTCCTGCTCCATTTGGTCCAAGAAATCCGTAAATTTTTCCCTCTTCGATTGTAAAGCTTATATCATTTACTGCCCTGAACTCTCCGTATTGCTTTACCAGATTTTTTACTTCAATCATGAAACAGGTTCCTCCATTTATGTATTTCAAGTAATGCAAAGCCGCTGCACAGTATTTTATCTGCGCAGCAGCTTATTTTTCTTGTTTATTTGCAGTTCTGTGTCAATGCATACATCGCATTTCCGAAAAGTTTTGCATCAAGAATATACTCGTCGATCTCGATGCACTCGTCCGGTCTGTGGCAAAGATCCGGTGTACCCGGGAAGATGGAACCAAACGGAACAATATTCGGAACGGCCTGCGCGTATGTTCCGCCTTCATAACTCGGAGTTGAGTCTTTGCCTGTCAATTCCTCATAAACAGTACGCAATGTTGTGATCAGCGGATGATCTAACGGAAAGCGATATGACTTATGGAGATCCATATCATCGATCTTAATGCCAACCGGCTCAACCTGTGCTTTCCAGTCTGCTGTCACTTCATCTTTATATGTATACGGAAGCCTGATATTGACAACCCATTTCAGCATATTCTCTTCAATTTCCATCTTCGAGAGGCTGAATGTAAGTTTTCCGCACTCATCTGCTCTGGCCATTCCCATAAGGCTTCCGTCTGTTGTCATTCCGATCTTCTCTTTGAAGAAATCGAGGAATTTTCCGATAGAGCCTCCAAGCTTCTGTTCTGCAAGGAACATCAGGATTGCAACGATCGCATTTTTGCCATTAAATGGTGTGCAGGAATGCGCGCATAAACCTTTGGAGTGGATCGTGATCTTCTTTCCATCCACTTCAGCAGTCAGATCTCTTCCTGTTATCTTGCTGTATTCTGCAATCGCTTCCGCTGTCTTCTTTGCCTCTTCCTCATCCACTGCAAGTAAAACAGCTTCCGCCTCATCCGGAACCATATTCAAAATATTCCCGCCCTTTAAACTGACTACTTTTACCTTTCCTGTAGACGGATCTGTCAGCGGATAGGACATGAAGTAATAATTGATCACACGTTCTGTAAAGGACATCGGATATAAGCCATCCGGTGTGAAGCCGGCATCCGGAGCACCACACTTTTCGACGTAGTGTTTCATATCTTCCATTCCCTTTTCTTCATTTGTTCCGCCCACGATTCGGATCTTCCAGTCTCCTAACGGCAAACCTAATTCCTTGATTGCATATAATGCGTAAAGAGATGCAATGTACGGTCCTTTATTATCTACGGTACCGCGTCCATAAACCCGATGATTATGAATTTCTCCACCAAACGGAGGATATGTCCAGCCTTTTCCTTCCGGAACTACATCCAGATGCGCAAACACACCCACAGTTTTAGTTCCTGTACCATATTCAATATAGCACACCTGATCATCCACGTTAACAACTGTTTCAAATCCAAGCTTCTTTCCTAAATCCATCGCATACTGCAGTGCGCGGCGTGACTCTTTTCCAAAAGGTGCTCCTGGCTGCGGTTCCCCGTATACACTGGGGATCTGTACAACCTCACACAAAGACTGAATCATTTTGTCCGCATTCTCTTCGATTCTTTTGTTCAAGCTCTCAACCATCCCTTGTACCTTCCTTTCCATACATTTATGATTATAATGATTCCTTACTTATTAAGTTCTTCCATCTGCAGTCTGTTTTCTTCTTCAATCCGTTTCTTATCAGCAGCAATCTTCTTCCATGCATAAAGGATCAACGATACTGCGATAATTCCATAGCATAAGAATACTCGGAAATACTCACCTAACTGCGGATCGCTGAATAAAACTTTGCCTGCAAGAGGTGTAATGAAGAACAGGATATGGAACAAAACCGTTCCGGTAAATACCTGTCCCATTGTGGCTTTATCGATCGATGCGCCTCCAACTAAAAGTGCTGCAACTGCATATGTTCCTACCTGCTCATGACTGTTGAAGGTCTGTACATTACCGATATTCTGCAGGAAAATGATCTGTCCCCAGGAAGCAATTACTGTTGACAGGACAGTAGCAACAATACGTGTCTTATCAACGTTGATACCTGCTGCTGTAGCAACCTGCATGTTCATGCCGACCGTTTTAATGTCCTGACCAAGTTTTGTTTTTGTGATAAATACGACCAGCATACATACCAATGCAATGATGACAACCGTCAGAATCGGAACCTGCACAATAAAAAATGCTTTCTGTACCGCTTTAGATGTCTTCATCAGAATCTGCAGAATTCCTAAAATGATTGTCGTGATAAGAAAGCCTCTTGCTGCGAACAGGGATTTCTTTACATCAAGTTTTTTCTTTCCTATGTTAAATGCAACGATCAGAACTGTAACTGCTGCAAATCCCACCAACATCATCGGAAGCAGTTTTACAAACATCATCTTGCATGCATTATCCACGGCATATTTCGTTGCCGCATGGAAATCGATCGTGTTTCTCAGTCCCACATAAATCGTTTCACCTGCCGCATTCTGGGAATTCAGCATGATTTCCGGGTTAACCATAGGAATTACGCTTCCTACCATAAAGATAAAGATCAGATCGTACACACCGACTGCAAAGAATCCCAAAATCATGCCGGTTATCATTTCCTGACCTTTCACTTTATTGAACAACATACCGGTCAGAGTTCCAAGTACAATAGCCAGAACAGTTCCGATCAACGAAGCTACGATGATTCCCGGAAGTCCATCAATACTCCAGTGAGTAATAAGGATCAGGCCAATCTCTCCTGCCATCGCTCCAAGTACAATACTGAAATTCAGGCCCATGCCGCACATAACTGGCAGGATCAGGGAAACGATTAAAATAGCATTACGACCTACTCGTGAGATTGTTTCCGTAATTACATAGCTTGCCGATTGACCGGATATTTTAATGCTGACCAGACATAACAGTGTAAATAAGATTGGAACCATATAACCCTGAAGGATTTCCAACACTTTGTTCTGTTTCTTTTTTCCCATGTCTACTTTCCTCCATTACTTTTAATCTTCGTCAGTGCATACAAAATAATTCCATTCTGTACGATGATTCTGACCACCTCAGAGATACTTCCCGCATTGATCAGTGCATTCGCTACCGGTGTTGCCAATGTCAGAAGGCTCTGAAATAAAATAACTCCGAGTATTACATTGAAAACAGTTGCTTTCTTCGGTGTTGCTCCACCAATCAGAATTGCTGCCATTGCTGGAAATGCCATCATAAGCGGTGCGGAATAAAACTGATAAAATCCATAGCTCTGTGAATAGATATTAATTCCAATCGCTGCAATGACTGTGGAAGCCATAATTCCAAGCGTGCGGATATGATTGTTGTTTACACCCAGTGTTCTGGAAAATCCCGGGTTTCCGCCACTGCACCGCATGATTACTCCCGCTTTTGTTTTCATAAACAACCACATCAGAATACATCCAACAGCAAATGTAAGAAGAAGTCCAGTTGAGACAGAAAAATCTTTCCAATATGGATTACTCTGTAAGATTCCCATCTGTTTAAAATCAATTTTAAGGAACTTATCTAAAACTTTGTCATAATTATCTTCAAGTGTTAATGTCGTTCGAAGACCCACACCTGTAATCGGCCACACAATTTTTGGATTACTGTACGGTAATACCAGCCATGCAATGGACATCAATGATACAATAGAGAATGCCATATAGTTTCCTACCGTCATTTCTGACCCCTTTACATTATTTAACAATTTTGCATACAGATAACCCACAATTAATGCTACCGGTACAGACACAAGACATGCTCCCCAAAAGCCGCCCAGACCACTCCAGTTAAACTGTACGGCGATTGATCCGCCAAATAAACCACACAGAATTCCAATCGGAAGACCAAAGTTTAATCCTGCTCCACATACAATGGAGATCATCATAGCAAGAACTAAAAAACCGTTCATTCCAATTCGAACTATACAGTCCGAGTAGATCATTCCTGGATTAATTCCCAGTGGAAATACAGAAATCATAAGTACAAGCAGAAATCCGATTACCACAAGACGTGATGTACCTATGTAATCAACTACATTTTTCCATGTGTTCTTCATTCCTTTTCAGCCTCCTTTTTCGCATCTTCAACCTTAGACCCACTCATTAACAATCCAAATTTATAATCATCTTCATCAGACCTAAGAATTCCTGCCACCTTTCCTTCCGTTATAATGGCAATTCTGTTGCATACGGAACGAAGCTCTGCTAATTCACTGGATGTAATAATTACAGTAACTCCTTTTTCTTTATTTAATTTTAAAAGTGAATCCAGAATCATCTTCTTCGCGCCGATATCTATTCCTCTAGTTGGCTCAGAGACAAACAAAATATCCGGCTCTAATGTCAGAGCTCTGGCAATACATACTTTCTGCTGATTACCTCCCGATAAACTCTTTACCGGCTGCGCATATCCGGTACAACGTATATCAAGTTCTTCTATCATTTTCTTCGCATACTCTATGGCACCTTTTTTATCATAAAATGAAATTCCGAATTTTTTCGTTATAAACCGATTTTTTGTTTTTAATGCCGCAATCGATATATTCAACTCAATGGACTCATCCAACATCAATCCAACTCCACGGCGATCTTCCGATACAAATGCGATTCCTTCATTTAATGTGTCGCTTGTTTTCGCCACATCCATCGTCTTTCCATGAATCTTTACACTGCCCTTTGATGGATACAGTCCCATAATTCCATTTGCAATACTGATTTTTCCGTGTCCGGCCAGTCCTCCGATTCCAAAGATCTCACCCTTCTTAACGCTGAAGGTAATATCTCTTGCAACTTCTCCCGGCATACTGACGCCAAAATGTTCCAGTTCCAGGCAAGCTTTCTGGTTTTCATCTGCACTTTCTTCGGTAATGTCACGATTAAGAATCTCAACCTTACGTCCTACCATCAATTCGGACATTTTAATCGTGCTCAGCTCCGCGGTATCATAATCTCCTACCATTTCGCCGTCCCGCAGAACAAATGTGTGATGAGTATAACGTTTAACCTCATCCAGTTTATGGCTGATAAAGATAAATGCAATTCCCTTTTCTGCAACTTTTTTTACACATTCCAGAAACTGTTCGGCCTCTTTTTCCGTTAATACCGCTGTCGGCTCATCCAATACGATCAGTTTAATATTTTTCTTGTCAAGTTCTCTTGCAATCTCCACAAACTGTTTATAACCAACTGGAAGACTTCCCACCCGTGTCTGGTCGCTCAGTTCAATTCCCAGAGAATCCAGTGTTGCCCTGGATTCCTCATGCATGGTTTTCTGATCTACAAGATTCATGCGCTTGCCAAACAATAAGCTTAACGGAGTATTCTTTAAATTTTCACGGTTCAGTTTAATATTTTCTGCCACATCATAGCCATCGATCAGCATGAACTCTTGATGTACCATTCCGATTCCATACTTCATTGCCTCAATCGGTGATTTAATATTGACTTTTTCTCCATCAATCAGTACCTCTCCTTTAAAGCCTCCTGTCTGATGGATAGCAGGCATACCAAAAAGTATATTCATGATTGTAGATTTTCCAGCACCATTCTCTCCGATAAGCGCCACAATCTCGCCCGGTTTTACCTTAATACTCACATCTTTTAATACTTTATTACCGAAAAACTCTTTTTCGATATGGTTCATTTCCAATATATATTTACTGCTCAACCTTTTTCTCCTTTCCAGTACCCCTTGCATTTTTGTGTCTTTAATGTACTAAAATAGATTCATTCTTACTTATAAAAAGGGGGATGCAAAAATGCATCCCCTTCTCTTTGAAAGCATCAGGGAAGTTCTCTTTCCCTATCATTTACATCAATTTCAATTAAAATCTTTCATAAGAACACATAATAAAGAATCCATTATCGTATGTAGTTCCGCCATCTGTAATGTTTTCTACGTCTACGTCTGCTCCTGCTGCTTCACTTAATGTCTCTTTAAAGATTTCAGTATCCAGCTTCTCACCGTCGGTTTTTCCTTCACAGAACGCTTCTGCGTACGCATAGCTTCCTGTCATGAATAATGTCATAACCGGAGCAGTCCATGTACCCATATGACCAGTCATATCAGCCTCAGCCAATTTCTCTTTAATCGCATTCATCATATACTCTGTATCGTATAACTTGTCATCCGGAACCTCAATACCAAGTGCAGACGGGAAGCCTACAAACGGAGACGGGTCGGACGGGTATGTAAAGTAAGACTTTGTATCAACAACACTCTTGATCATCGGCTCCTGCTGTGCAGTATTCGTACCAAAGAAGGCTGTCTCAACACCATATTTGTCAACAGAACGCGGAACATCTTCAAGTACGAACTGCTGCGTGCCGGATGTACCTGCATCAGACATCGGATCCGGTGTAGTCGTCTCTACCAGTGTTAAACCAAGTTCTGCGCATCGATCTTTCATATTCTGAAGACGATCTGCTGTCGGCTGCCATGCGAGATGACGCGGGAACGAATAATGTACAAAAGTCTTTGCGCCCATATCGCTTAACTCGTCTACCATCTGGGTGCCCATCTTCGGAACGTTTGCATGATAAAAGATGTCGCAATTGGCAGCAGAAGTTGCTGCATCATCCTGATATCCAGCCGCAATTAACAGAATATCCGGACGAACTTCTCTGATCTTCTGACATGCTGCTGCTGTTCCCTGTACAGCCTGGCTGAAAATAATTGCCTTGATATCTGGATCAGATGCAAGGCTCAATGCTGTGGAAATCGTGGTCTCCTGCTCTGTCGCAAACTTATCCGGGAATGTTGCCAGTACAATCTTACCTGGATGCTCCTTTTCCAGCTTTTCTGCTGCTCGATAGCTTTCCTCACTCTGTGATACCGTTGTTGTCATAATTCCGATCTTATAATCAGCTGCCTCAGCGGTTGTTTCCTCTGTCTTGGACTCACCTGCAGCCGTTGTCCCTGCCGCCGCTGCTGTTGTTGTCGTTGTAGATCCGCCGCCGCACGCGCAAAGGCTCGCTGCCATAGTTACTGATAATACTAACGCTAAAAATCTCTTTCTCATCTTTCTCCTCCTCTTTTGACATGTGTTCATTTCTGTTAAACTTGTGGATTCTATACATAATTTTCACTTTCACGCCCCTGCTTTCACAAAGCGTTCAGTTCAAAAAATGTCTGATGTCTGATGTGTCTTCAGTGATCATCTCCTTTGGCTATTGAATTCTGTCTGCCGTTTTTCATAATGCCGATCAAAATATAACTTATATATTTTTATGTACTTCAGATTATACATGGTGCTGTTTGAGCTGTCAATATATTTTGCGTTTTAATGTGGCGTTTTGTATGTTTTTCACTGTTATTCTGGATATTTTTATGCATTTTTAACATTCAGAAATCCAGTATTCCATTAATTTTACTATTTGGGGTTCTTGTTTGACGGTTCAAATTGCTAATTTAACTTCATTTCTCTGCCGTTTTTTCTCCGATTTTTATTATTTATAATATATTACTTTAATTTTTTTGTAGTGTTTCCACAACAGCATCGCATTTAATCTTTTTATGAGGCCAAAATTTTTTTCAGATTAACAGTCCCTCATTTCAATTAACTTTCTTATTTGTATAAATTCATCTGATTATTTTATTTATTTTTGTTTGAAAATATCACCTATCATCTTTTTATCGTTATTTTGTTTGTTTTTCTATTTTTCTCATTTTTATTTTTAAAAAACATCAGACAGTTTTCACCGTCTTTCATAAATATTTTGCACAGTCTTTCAGTTTCGGCATCTAATCTTTTCAAAAACAAAAAAACTCTGTTACCCTATGCTTTTTTTCAGCGTAACAGAAGTTCTTTCAACTATAAATGAGCAAGTTTCTGCCTTTGACTGTCACAAGGCAGAAACTATTATGTGTACCGATATGAAGGAAATCTCAACGGTATAGAAAACGCGATTGTTCTTTTCAGCTATCCTGAAAAAGCATTTGGAAAACCGAAAGCACTAAGGGCTTTCTTTTGCATGGATGTGTCTTTATCCACAAATAAAATCCTGGACAATTACGTATGCAGGTGGCCAATTGAGGTGTTTTTCCGCCAATGTAAGAATAAGCTGGCGCTGGACAGCTATCAAATCCGTTCTGCACAGGGAATCCGAAGATATTGGTTGATTATGTCATTTGCACACTATTTGCAGATTCTGCTTGCTAATATATTTATATGCGGCAGCGATAACTTATATCTTCGCACGAGTGCGCATTTCAGGCACGTTAGTGCCTATTACATTAAAGAGCTGCTCTAAAGAAGATTTTCTCTCTTTAGAACAGCCTTTTTAATTTTTTATTTCAGACACTTATTAACCCACTCAATAAAGTTCGTCGTAGAGTCCCCGGTGCTCTCTGCCATCGTATGGCCTTCGCCCCAGATCGTCGCAAAATCCACATCCGCGCCATAATTTTTCAACGCCAGCGCCAGGTTTACTTCTGTTGTGAGAGAAGTGTCGCTCTGGGCGATTCCGGTGCGGATACGCCAGTGATCGGCAACCGTAGATTTCTGATAACCATCATAATAACCCGAGAGGTAATAAAGCGGATTGTACATGTTTCCCCTCTCAGTCACCGTCTTTCCCTCAGAATCTGTCTTCTCCATTGCTTCCGCGAACGTCGCGCCGTAGGTCGCGTCATCCTTTAAGAGTTCTGCCAGTGTGGCATCAAAGTGGGAAGTTGTACCGTCACCATATCCGAATAATGCATTTTCTGCCTGGCTCTCATCTAAAGCATCGAATGCACCGATTTCCTTGGAGGCGCGCTTACATGCACTCGTGAAGTCCGCGATGCTGGTGATGGCCGCCGTGTTGGTGGCGCTGTCATAATTGACCCATGTTCCATCCGCATTCAAAGCATCGATATAATCCTGTGCTGTCTCATAGGTGCCGGAAAGTGTCACGCCTCCGGTAGAGAGATTCCGGTCAACACCGTCCATGGCGTAAAAGTCAGGAGCTCCATTTCCTGCGTCTGGAGCTGCATCACCGTTCGGTGCCTTGTCACCCCGCCCAGGGGTTTCATCCGGTTTCTGTCCGCCCTGATCTCTTCCACCGCCACGAGGACCTTTCTTCGTCTCCACCGTGTACGGGAATGTGGTATCTTCCAGGAAATTATTCAGTGATGTCTCCACCACACCTTTCAGATACTCATAATATGTGCCAGACTGATAGATTCCCTCTTCAGACTCCGTCAATGTCAGCGCATTTCCCGAAGAATCCTTGAGTCCCAGATCATTGATATACTGCGCAAATGCCTCTGCCATTCCGTTCGACAGCGTCTGTTCCTGCTCCGTAAGATCCGTTCTTGTGCTCCCAAGATTCCACTCATACGCCTCGTCCGCGTAATCGAGTTCCGTGATCGGGCACCAGCACATGGAGCCGGTCACCGCATCACTGACGCCGGAGACCGCGCCGATGGCTGTCAGATATGGCTCATAATCTTCGCTGTCACCGGTTGCTCCCAAAAGTGCGCTCTGGGCTCCTCCGCCACTCATGCCGAAGGAAAATACCCGGTCCACATCTCCCGGGATCACGCCGTCATTATACCGGATATACCGGATTGCAGCCTTCAGATCTGTCACTCCCGCCGGTGCGCCTGCGTCGCGTCCGCGGCAGCCTGCTGCCACATAGATAAATCCGGCGCTCGTGTAAGATACGGAATCTGTCACATAGTCTGTCGGCGCTTCCATTGCAGAATATCCGGGCGTGTTGACCGGAATCACGATGGGTGCGGAAGCTGCCGTATAGCCCTTAACTGCCACCTGGTTATTGATCTTACAAGTGAACGTTCCGTCCCCGTTGTCTTTCGCGTTCATGTATGCTGCCGGAATAAAGATTCCAAGTGTCTCATAATTTTCATCTGCCGGATTCTCACAGTAGGAAATTCCTGTTTGCCAGTATACCTTATCCTCAGAATTATACTGCCATTTCGTGGAGTCGATCTGTGGCAGCGATGTCACCGCCGTCTCTCCGACCCGCTCTGTCTCCGCCTGACTTGTCTCTGTTTCCGTCTGTGCCGCGCTGCTTCCACTCCCTGCCGCACTGTTGCTGCATCCGGAAAGTATAAGCGCCGCCACCAAAAATAACCCAATCTGCTTTCCAACCTTCATCATAATCGTTTCTCTCCGTTTCCTTTCCATTTATAACACATCGTCACTGTCTATTTTATAGATTAGGAAACTTTTGTGAAAAGCCTGTGAAAATATTGTGTTAATTTTTTGAAGAAAAGATCCCCAACAGCCTCACCGGCCATCAGGGATCTCCTCATATATTTTTATTCTACATGAAACGCATCCATTCCCGGATATACCCCATTCTCTCCGAGTTCTTCCTCGATTCTGAGAAGCTGGTTATACTTCGCGACACGCTCGGATCTGGACGGGGCACCCGTCTTGATCTGGCAGGTGTTGAGGGCTACGGCGAGGTCTGCAATGGTTGTATCTGCGGTCTCACCGGAACGGTGGGAGGAGATTGCTGTGTAGCCGGCACGGTGCGCCATCTTGATCGCCTCCAATGTCTCAGATACGGAACCGATCTGATTTAACTTGATCAGGATGGAGTTTGCGCAGCCGAGCTTGATCCCTTTGGAAAGTCTCTCTGTGTTTGTTACAAAAAGGTCATCACCGACTAACTGTACCTTCGTTCCAAGCTCTGCGGTCAGCTTTTTCCATCCTTCCCAGTCTTCCTCATCAAGGGCATCCTCGATGGAAATGATCGGATATTTCTCAACAAGCTTTTTCCAGTGCTCGATGAGCTGCTCGGAAGTATAGACAGTTCCTGCCTTTGGGAGCTTGTACTCGCCGGTTTTTCCTGTCTTCCACTCAGAGGACGCCGCGTCCATAGCGATCCTGAAGTCACGGCCCGGCTCATATCCGGCTTTCTTTACTGCCTCGAGGATCGTCTCGATCGCTTCCTCATCAGACTTCAATGCCGGAGCAAAGCCACCCTCATCTCCAACGGAGGTTGCAAGTCCGCGTTCTTTTAAGATCGCAGCCAGTGCATGGAACACTTCTGCGCACCATCTTAAGCACTCCTTGAAGGACGGAGCTCCGACCGGCATGATCATAAATTCCTGAACATCAAGACCGGAGGAAAGTGCATGGCAGCCGCCGTTGATAATGTTCATCATCGGAACCGGAAGACGGTTTCCACCTATGCCACCGAGGAACCTGTATAACGGAATATCCAAGGAGATGGCTGCGGCACGCGCGCAGGCGATGGATACCGCAAGGATCGCATTCGCTCCAAGCTTTGACTTGTCCTTTGTTCCGTCAGCCTTGATCATCGCGCGGTCAACTGCATAAATATTGGACGCGTCCAAACCTGTCAGGGTCTCATTGATAATTGTATTGATATTTTCAACAGCCTTTGTCACACCTTTTCCGCCATAACGTGCCTGATCTCCGTCTCTTAATTCCAGCGCTTCGAACTCGCCGGTAGATGCACCGCTCGGCGCGGTTCCTCTCCCGATGGTTCCGTCTGCCAGATATACTTCTGCCTCAACCGTGGGATTTCCACGGGAATCTAAGATCTCTCTTCCAATGACTTTCTCAATTTCCAGATAATTCATCATCATAAGCTCCTTTCGAGTATCAACGCCAATTACTCTCCCACCCGGATCAGGCAGGAAAAACGACGTGATCTATTGATCTGTCCACCTGCGAAATCAACCACCAGCACATGTTTAGGAAATGCCAGTCAGTATTTCGGTTAGTCTTTTCTAACTATCATGATTTTATCATAGCATCATTTTCAGTTCAAGAGGATCGTATGCCAAAACATTCAATTGAAAAAAGTTGTCGTTACCATAAATTTATCGGCAATTCCCGGAATAAAAAAGAGTGTGTCTTTTTATGTAACAGAGAATTCCTCGAAATTTCCTGCTGCATAAAAAATGGACCATCCCGATATCCTTAGGATCGCCCATTTTTTCTATATTTATTCACATTTTTATTTCATCTGATATCAGCCCGTCACATGCAGCAGATCAACCAGAAACAGCATCGCCAGTCCATAATAAACCACAATTGCGACAAGGTCGTTCACTGTCGTGATCAGCGGGCCGGACGCAACCGCCGGATCTACATTGATCTTCTTGAAAAACATCGGGATCAGTGTGCCGACCATACTGGAGATCACCATCGCTGTCACAAGTGCGATTCCGACACAGCCGGAGACAAGCAACGCATGGTGGATCGGATATCCCTTGATCACGCAGATATAGATTCCGAGGAAGAGCCACGCCATAACTCCAAGAAACAGTCCGTTCACGAAGCCGATCTTCATCTCTTTCACAACAAGCATAAGCTTCTGCTTTGCAGTCAGTTCCTCGTCCATAAGCACACGGATCGTAACAGCCAGAGACTGTGTTCCGACGTTTCCTGCCATGTCGAGGATCAGGGACTGGAAACACATGACGATCGGGATCACGGCAACGACAGACTCAAAAGCGCCCACAACGGAAGATACTACCATGCCCAGGAATAACAGAATGACAAGCCACGGAAGTCTCTTTTTCACGCTCTCCGTCAGCTTCTCGTTCAGATCCTCCTCCGCAGTCAAACCGGCTAATTTCGCGTAATCTTCGCCCATCTCATCATCCACGGCCTCAACGATATCCTGGGATGTGATGATACCGGCGATCGTTCCGTCTTCCTGCAGTACCGGGATGGAATCCTCGGCGTAATCCTTGATCTGCTCGATACAGTCTGCAACCTTTTCATGATCCTTGACATACGGATACGAGTGGCTGATCAGGTCCTCAAGGTCCGTATACTCTCTTGCGATGATCAGGTCCTTCAGATCGATCGCACCGTAAAATTTATCCTCGTCATCGATCACATAGATCGTGGAGATATTGTCGTTTTCCCCTGCCTGCTCGATCAGTTCCCGCATCGCCTGACGGATCGTCAGGTTATTGTGGATCATAATAAAGTTGGTAGTCATGCGGCTACCGATCTCATCCTCATCGTATGAGAACAGGAGTCTTACATCCTCGCTGGCTTCCTTATCCAGCATGCCGACGATCTTATGCTTTGTCGTCGCATCCATCTCTTCCAGGACATCCACCGCATCGTCGGAGTCCATCTCGGAGACGATCTTTGCGGCGCTCTCGATCGAAAGCTCCTTCAGGTACGGCTCCGCGTCATCTAAGTATGCGAAAATCTCCGCAACCCGCTCCACGCCGATCAGCGGATAGAGTTCCCGCCTCTCATCCGGTGTCAGCTTTGTGAGGGCATCCGCGATATCGTTATCATGATAATCGGATAACCGGTCGATCAGCTCCTCCTTCGGAAGTCCGCTGCGGATGATCTCGACCAGTTCTTCCACATAATGTTGTTCTTTTAAAACTTCTGTTTCCATTTCTGCCTCCTTTTCCGTTGTAACTGTCCTTTATCCGTCCAGTTACTTTTTATCATCAGGACTGTGCGTATCTTCGCGCCTCCTGATCGAATTGCCTAATTTCGGCAACAAAAAGAACACCGCCCAGGATAATTCCTGGCGGGGTCCAACCATACATCGCTGTGATGGACAGGCCGTTCCCTTGCGGTGTTCTCGAGACATCTCAATATGGAATCCAGCTACCGGAGATTTTCTGTCACTGCACCGATAGCCGCATCCTGCGTCTCTCTGTATGCCACACCGCATTTCGTACTTCGCCCTGTACTATCGCAACTATCCATGCAATTCACCTCCGTTAGATCTCTGATTTTTATCATTTTCCGCGAAAAAAGAAACTGCTGCGTGCAGATATCTTTTTCCGCCCACAGCAGTATACCATTTTTTTATAGGAATTGTAAAGTAAAAATCTGGCAAAATAAAGGTGGGACATACAGTAAAAACATGTAAAATATTCCGGCTGCCTGCTGTCCTGATCCTCAACATCCGCGATAACAGGAATACACGTAAAGTCGGAAAAAGACCCGTAATTTCTCTCTACCTCATCAGCACCACCGTTGCCAGAATGCACGCAAACCCGATCAGGTCCGTCGGAGAAAAGCTGGAGTGCAGCCAGACGACGGACAAGGTTGCCGCAGTCAATGGTTCCAGACAGGACAGGAGTGCCGCTTTTACGGGGCCTACCAGAGCGATCCCCTGAAGGAATAACGTAAACGCACCGACAGTCCCAAGCAGGACGATCACCGCCATATAGAGCATCGCCCGTCCGTCCAGACTTGCCGGGATCCTCCAGCTCTGGGCGATCAGGGACAGAGCGATCCCGCCGATGAACATCCCCATTCCGGACACAGGGATACTTCCGCGGTGTTTTACCGGTGCTCTGGAAAGCAGAGAGTAGCTTGCCGCGCCGATTCCGGCCATGAGTCCCCAGAAGAGCCCCCTCGGTGTGAGCTCCATGTTTCCGGGCTTTCCGCCAGTGGCGAGAAGCCAGACACCAAACAGCGCCAGAAAAATACAGATTACGGTCCGTTTATCCGGTGCTGTCCTTGTGGTCAGGCAGACATAGACTGCGATAAATACGATGGATAGATTCTGGATCACCGTTGCGGTTCCGGAATTCGTCCATTTGATGGCGCTGAGGTACGCGTACTGGCAGAGCGCCAGACCCGCAATGGCAAACAGAACGATCTCTATAAGCCCTTTTTTGTCTTTTCCAAGTTCCTTCAGATTCAGACTGTGCTTCGCAAACGCAAGAAACAGCAATATGATCCCCGCTGATGTCATTCTCACCGCCGTCACCCACGTCGTATCTACCGGGTACTGGGAAAACAGCGCCTCACTGCAGGTTCCCGAAAGTCCCCAGCTCGTCGCCCCCGCCGTGCAGCAGAGAATTCCAAGTTTTTCTCTCTTCTTGTCCTTTGTGTCTGTCATAACACCCTCCAGATAATCGATCTTCATGATATCGTCATTGCAGCCTGCCCGCCTGGACCTGCTGCCCTGACATTTGAATTATATCGGGATTCCGAAGATGTGTACAGCAGAATTTCCATAAAAAGCCGAATTTGTCTTTCTTTACATCCGGGCCAGAACCGCCCCTTCCTCCGGAATACTCGGAATCCCGCCCGACTGTGTCGTGGAGATGCTTGCCGCTGTGCAGGCGAACTGACCGATAAATCCAAGTTCTTCCGTGCTGAGCTCTTCCGGCGCTTTTCCTGTCTTTAACAGTCTGGACACCGCGCTTCCTCCGAAGATATCCCCGGCTCCCGTCGTATCGATGGGCTTTACCTTGGGGCACTTCGCGTAGGCAGCGCCATTCTGATTTGCAAGATACGCTCCCTTAGGTCCCATAGTGACCATGGCGAGGCGGATTCCAAACTCGTCGAGCAGCTTCTTCGCCGCCTCCTTCTCGTCCGTGATCCCCCAGAGGAATTCCACCTCCTCATCGCTGATCTTCACAACATCCGCATGGGCCAGCCCCCATAAGATCTGCTCCTTTGCCGCTTCCGTTGTCTCCCAGAGCGGAAGTCTTAAATTCGGGTCAAAGGTGATGAGCTTTCCATGCTCTTTCGCATACTCCACACACTTTTTCGTCGCCGTGCGCACCGGATCATCGGTAAGACTCAGGGTTCCGAAATGAAAAACCAATGCCTCATCGATCATGGTAAGATCGATTTCCTCAAAGCTCAGTCTCGTATCCGCTCCCGGTTTTCTCGCGAAGCTGAAGGAACGGTCACCTTCCGGCGAAAAAGTCACAAATGCCAGTGTCGTAAACACAGACGGATCTGTCAATATCCCCTTTGTCTCAATTCCGGCTTTCTCAAACGTCTTTACCAGCAGTTTGCCAAAAGCGTCATCCCCGACTTTTCCGAGAAATGCCGTCTTCATTCCATATTTATTTAACGCTGCAAGGAAATTTCCCGGCGCTCCGCCCGGATTCGCCTTCATAGTCGGATATCCATCCACATCCGTCTCCTTTGCAGCAAAATCGATCAGAAGCTCACCAAGAGCGATCACATCGTACATTCCAACACCTCCCTGCACTCATGTTCCAGTAATTCAATTTCGTCTTTTCCGTCCAGGATCTGGAATCGGATCCGGTTTATATGTTTCTCGAAGGGTTTCAGGATCTCCGTCGCCCCGGCGCGGCCATCAAACCCACAGTTTGTCGGCTCCAGTGCCATCGCGAAGTCCCCGGATGCCAGGCTCTTCCACTGGGTCAGGTACGGGATCGCCGCCTTTTCAAACCGGATACAGAGTCCGATCTGCAGCTCGTCGTTCACAAATGCCGCAAACGTCCTTCCAGCCTTATCCGCCGCCAGTACATGCTGGAACACCTGCTCCGGCGCATAGGCCCTCGGCTCATCCATCACATTCCACTTCGCCTCGCCTGCCTTCGCGTCCGCATCCCGCGGCTCGCAGGATACAGACGGCATAACGATCCGCATTCCAGGCACCAGGAACGGGTATCCAGCGTTGCAATGATAGAGGAAACATAACAGCTGGTCCTCAAATCCCTGGTTCTCGATCTCATCCGTGAACACGATCTCTTTCTTTCCATAAACCATCTCCACGGTTCTTCTCAGCACCAGATTCTCACCGAAGATCCGCGCTTCCCGCATCTCCCCGGACACCCGGATCCTATACTCCCCGTTCTCCCAGAACGCGTCCATGGAGATCTTTTCCGATGGAGTTGTCCGCATCCGTCCGTGAACCGGATACTCCACACCGTCCACCACCCGGTTTCCGTGGACATTTCCAAGACCGCAGGTGAACATCGCGCCGCCCATGATGGAGCGCACCGCCTCGTCTCCCGCGGTATCATAGGGATTCCGCCCCTGAAGTCCCGGCTTTGTGAGGAGACTTAAGTTGATCCCCTTATAGCGGATCCAGGCCGGGTCCAGACATTTATCGAGCATCAGCGGAAGCTCCAGCGGTCCATTATGGATCATCGCACAGCGAAGTCCCGCTGCCCGCCCGTCCTGAAATTCCATCTGACGGACTCCGGCGACCTGATCCATATGACCGCAGACCGCCATCAGCGTTTTCTGATCTGTCATCTATTTTGCCTCCGGATATTCGTTGCACAGCAGACGATACGGTGCTTCATCCTCCTCGATCTCCGGGAATCTTCCCATCTTCTCATAGAAACGGTTATCCACGTTATCGTCGTTGCACTGGCTGACCTCACCTAAGAGAACCGGACCGCTTCCCTCTTCCACCTCAAAATCATGGTACATATATGGGTATATGGAAATACTCTCACCGGGTGTCAGGCGCACCTGTGTTCCTGCCGGAACGACCATTTCTCTTCCGTCAACATGGACATGAACATCGTTCACCTTGTCAAGGTCCTCATCCTTTGTGGAATTGTATACACGGATCAGCACATTTCCGCCGCCGCGGTTGATGATATCCTCCATCTTGGACCAGTGGAAGTGCATTGGGGAATACTGTCCTTCTTTGATGTACAGGAGTTTTTCCGCATAGGATTTTGTATATTTGTCCTTCATTTTCAGGTTTCCATTCCGGATCGTGATCAGGGAAAACCCGACTTTATCAAAATCCCCGAGACCGTAGTCTGTGATGTCCCAGCCTAACATATTGTCACGGATCTCATCGTAATCATGTCCTTTTTCCTTCCACTCTTCCGGTGTGAAATTACAGAACGGCGGGATCGCAAAACGATACTCCCTGATCATCTGTTCCATCTCTTTTAAAGCCGCGTTGATCTCACTGCGTTTCATACAAATGTCCTCCTGTCCCTTATATGCAGGAACGCCGATCCTTGCGGTCCGGCGTTCCATTGCGTTACATGTTTCAGTAACTGTCCGTCGCGCGGAAGCTACCGTTATTTTAATTCATTTTCGTGCCGGTTTCCAGTTTATTTTCCTGCCCGGCACCTTTTCTTTCATTCAGGGCCATCATTCATGCGCTGCACGAACTGTAACCATTGAAATTCTTTATCAGTTCGTAACTGTTCCGTACACAGTTACATCAGTTCTTTTTCAGAACAGATACACCTGTATCGCTGACAGCGCCGCCGAGTTCTTCGCCCTCTAACGCTCTCACTGCTGCCTTAACGCCCTCTTTACCCATGACATCCGGGTTCTGAGCCATTGTGCAGAGGAGATATCCGTCATTGATGAGGTTCATGATCGCATCGGATTTATCGAAGCCAACGCCTACGATGTCTGTCTTTCCGGATGCCTTGATCGCATTACCGGTACCAGTCGTGGAACCTTCGTTGCAGCCGAAGATGCCGACAACGCCCTGTGTGATGTAGTTCTCAGCGATCGTCTGGGACTTCGCTGCATCGCCTTCGCCGTACTGGGTCTCCATAAGCTCGTAGCCTTTTCCTTCAAATGCGGAGCGGAAACCAGCTTCTCTCTTGACTGTGGAATCTGTTGCTGCGTTTACGTTTACGATACCGATCTTACCGGATGTGATGCCTGCTGCCTCGAGAGCCTTGATCATCTCATCGCCTGCTGTCTTACCAGCTGCCTCGTTGTCTGTGGAGAAGGTTGCCTCTGCCTCTACGTTTGCCGGAGAGTCAACATACACGATCTTCACGCCTGTGGAAGCGGCTTCCTTTAATGCGGAAGAGATCGCGTCCGGGCCGTTTGCCGCTACGATGATCGCCTCATAGCCGCCTGCGACTGCGTTGTTCACGCACTCGATCTGCTGAGCATCATCCTTTGTGTTCGGGGACATGAAGCTTACGGTTACGCCAAGTGCCTTTGCCTCTGCCTGAGCGCCCTCATTTAAAGTTACCCAGTGCTGGTCGATGGAGTCCATGGTGATCAGCGCGATCTTCCAGTCCTTTGTTGCTGTCACGTCGGTTGTTCCTGCTGCATCCTCAGTGTTGCCTGCCTTGATGACAGAAACACCTGTATCCGTTACAAGACCGCCAAATGTCTCACCCTGAAGCGCACGGACAGCTGCCTCAACACCGTCTCTACCCATGAGATCCGGGTTCTGAGCCATTGTGCAGAGAAGATATCCGTCATTGATAAGGTTCATGATCGCGTCGGATTTATCGAAGCCAACGCCGATGATGCCTGTATTGCCGGATGCCTTGATAGCATTACCGGTACCGGTCGTGGAGCCCTCGTTGCAGCCGAAGATGCCGACAACACCCTGTGTGATGTAGTTCTCAGCGATGGTCTGGGACTTCGCTGCATCGCCTTCGCCGTACTGGGTCTCCATGAGCTCAAAGCCTTTTCCTTCGAATGCCTTACGGAATCCGGCTTCTCTCTTGACTGTGGAGTCTGTTGCTGCGTTTACATTTACAATACCGATCTTACCGGATGTGATGCCGGACTCTTCAAGAGCTTTGAGCATCTCTTTACCGGCTGTCTCACCAGCTGCCTCGTTATCGGTAGAGAAGGTTGCCTCTGCCTCCACATTTGCCGGGGAATCAACGTATACGATCTTAATGCCCGCGTCCTTTGCTTCCTTCAGTGCGGAAGAGATCGCGTCCGGGCCGTTTGCCGCTACGATGATCGCCTGATAGCCGCCTGCGACTGCGTTATTTACGCACTCGATCTGCTGAGCGTCATCCTTTGTGTTCGGGGACATGAAGCTTACTGTCACGCCGAGCTCTTTCGCCTCTTCCTGAGCACCCTCGTTTAAGGTTACCCAGTGCTGGTCGATGGAGTCCATGGTGATCAGCGCGATCTTATAATCGCCGACTTCTTTGGACGGAGCACCTGTGGTGGACTCTGCCTCTGCAGACGCAGCTGCGGATTCTGCAGGTTTCTGGCTGGAACAGCCGGTGATGCTGGCTGCCGCAAGGGCTGCACAGCTTAACAGTGCGAACAATCTCTTTTTCATAAAAATCCTCCTTAAGATTTTCTTATATGTAACTCCCGTATACCATGGGAGTTAGATATCCATGTAACGATATTTCCGGACCAGCATCCTGCTTATTCTCATGCAGGACCGCGGACCGACTGTTGCTGCAAAATGCCGCAGACACAAAACAGTTTTTTCTCTGTCTTATTTGGATGCTTTCTTTCCGAAGTTTCCGGAACGAACGACAACATCAAGAAGTACAGAGAATACAACGATGATACCGATGACAAGTCTCTGGATGCCGACCTGTGCACCGATCATGTTCAGACCATTCTCCAGTGTCTGCCATACAGCCGCACCGGCAAAGGTTCCGAGCAGAAGTCCTGTTCCGCCGAGCGGGGAGATGCCGCCGATAACGCCGGCCGCAACGCCGTACATCTCGTACATGTTTCCTGCTTCCATGTTGCCCATTCCTGCCTGTGCGCAGAGGATATAACCAACGACACACGCGCAGACAGCACTTACCAGATATGCCTTAATTGTTGTATTTACAACATTCACACCGGACAGTTTCGCAGCATCCACGTTGGAGCCGATCGCGTAAATATGTCTTCCTGTGCGGGTCTTTGAGAGCAGGAAGAAGAAGATCAGAAAGATCACGAGAGCGATCCAGAAGGTGTTGTAAACACCAAGTGTCTTTCCATAGTAGAAGACGTTCTGGAACTTATCCCCTGCTTCCTTTCCGATACCTGTGGCGATGGCATCCGTGTTTCGGTTGTTGTTGACCATGTAGGCAACGCCTCGTGTCACGAACATGGTACCCAGGGTAGCGATGAACGGCGGAAGCTTGAACTTTCCGACTAACATTCCGTTGATCACTCCGGTAACCAGGCAGCACGCCATCGCAACCGCCATCGCAACGAACGGATTGACGCCCATCGCCATCAGGGTTGCCGAGATCATGGCGCTCATTCCGACCATGGAACCGATCGAGAGATCGATGTTTCCGGTGATCAGAAGATAGCTCTGTCCGACGCCGATCAGAAGGTACTTTGACATGGAACGCAGAAGGTTCATGACGTTCTGTCCTGCAAATACTTTACGGTCGATGAGACCGAATGCTACATAGATGATGATCAGTCCCGCGAATGCCGTGATGACCGCGCCCATTCCGCGTGTCCCCAGGATCCGCTTTACTGTACTCTGCTTCTTTTCATTCATTCTCCTGTCCTCCCTCAGCTAACCTGTTGTTTCTTCTCAAATTCGGTAGCGAACTTCAGAACCTCATTCTGGCTTGTCTCCTTCGCCATGACTTCGCCGGTGATCTTTCCGTCGCACATGACGATGACGCGGTCCGCGATTCCCAGGACTTCCGGCATCTCCGAGGAGACGAACATAACGGCAATGCCCTGTTTCTTTAACTGGTTCATCAGGTTGTAGATCTCGACCTTCGCGCCTACATCGATGCCTCGTGTCGGCTCATCGAAGATCACGACTCTGGAATTTCTCGCCAGCCACTTTCCGACAACCACTTTCTGCTGGTTTCCTCCGGAAAGATTGCCCGCGTTGACCTCCACCGTCGGGGTCTTGATCAGGAGGTCCTTCACCGCCTTCTCGCAGAGGTCGTCCTCCTTTTTACTGCTGATCACGCCGAGCTTGCTGCAGATGAGGTCCAGGTTCGGGAGTGCCAGGTTATGACGGATGCTGAGTTTCGTGCAGAGACCGTCTTTTTTCCGGTCCTCCGGCGCCAGTACGATCCCGGCTTTGATCGCGTCCATCGGACAGGTGATCTTCACTTCTTTTCCGTCCAGCCAGATCTCCCCGCTGGTCTTCGGGTCAACTCCGAAGATCGCTCTCGTTGTCTCGGTACGTCCCGCTCCCATCAGTCCCGCGAATCCGACGATCTCGCCCTCATAGAGGGAGAAATTGATGTCGCGGACGAGATGTCCGGCATTTAAGTTTTTCACCTCGAAGATCTTCTTTCCTTTCGGGCAGGAGACTCTCGGGAACTGTTCCTTGATCTCACGGCCGACCATGTTTGCGATGATCTGTTCCATCGTCATATCTGCGAAATTTCCGTCTGTGATATACTGACCGTCACGCATAATCGTCACCCGGTCCACGATGGCCTTCAGCTCCTCCAGACGATGGGAAATATAGACGATTCCGCAGCCGTCTGCCTTTAACTGGCGGATGATCCGGAAAAGCTCCTCGATCTCTTTCGCTGTCAGGGAAGAGGTCGGCTCATCCATGATCAGGATCTTCGCGTGGATCGAAAGTGCCTTCGCGATCTCGACCATCTGCTGTTTGGATACCGGAAGATCGCCGACGGTCTGTCTCGGGTCGATGTCGATCTTCAGATCGCCGAGGATCTTTGCCGCCTCTGCCTCCATCTCCCGGTCATTTAAGACGATCCCGTTTACTTTTTCTCTTCCGAGGAACATGTTTTCCGCAACCGATAAATGGCGGCACATGTTTAATTCCTGATGAATGATCGCGACGCCGACGGTCTGTGCCTGTTTCGGAGTCAGATTCTCATATTCCGTTCCGAAGATCGTCATCGTCCCGCTGTCCTTCGTATAGACGCCGCTCAAAATCTTCATCAGTGTGGATTTCCCCGCTCCGTTCTCTCCGAGAAGTGCCATGACCTCACCGGAACGGAGTTCAAAATTCACATGATCCAGGGCTTTTACACCCGGGAATGTCTTGACGATGTCTTTCATTGAAACAATTACTTCGCCCATCTTCTCCCCCGCTTTCTGTCTACTCCCTCTGCAGCTGTTTTGCACCTTCATCCGGCGTTTGCAGCCACATTTTCGATTTTATTTCGTATGCATCGCAACACTCAGCGCCGCGATATCTCCGATCTTTTCTCCAAGTCCCGCAGGCAGGATCCTGCAGGCCTTCATGTTTCCGGGCAGTGCCTCTTTTTCAATGACGGCTTCCATGCCCGCTTTCATGTACTCTCCGGCCCGCGCGTAGATGCTTCCGATGACGATCGCCTCCGGATTAAAGAGATCGATCAGGATCGCCAGAAGCTTTCCGAGGTTTTCGCCGATCTCGTTCCAGAGTGCCAGCGCCTCAGGATCACCTTCCGCCGCCCGTTTTCCGAGTTCTTTTGCAGTTCCTTTTCCGTACTGGGCGATCCCGCCGCCGCTCACATATCCCTCAAAGGATCCGGCTTTTCCGTGACCGATATGTCCGGTCTCAAAGAGTCTTAAATGGCCTGTCTCGCCGGCCATTCCGGTACTTCCTTCATAGAGTCTCCCGTTTAAGATCAGTCCCGCGCCGATTCCCGTTCCGAAGGTGAGAAAGATCATGTTCTCCGTGCCTTTTCCGGCTCCGAACTTCCATTCCGCCACTGCGCAGGCATCCGCATCATTCTTTAGATATGCCGGAATCCCAAACGTTTCTGTGAGCATGTCCGTGATCGGTACTTCGTCCCAGCCCGGAAGGTTCGGCGGTCCTAAGATCACGCCCGTCTTACTGTTTAACGGTCCGCCGCAGCTGACACCAATGGAGGTTACATGCTCATTCATGAGCTCCGAAACGCCCTCAAAGATCTCTTTTAAGGTCTCGTCCTTCGTTTTCGTCGCGAATTTTTTCTTTTCGAGGATATTTCCTGCCGCGTCCCCACGGATCACCGATATCTTCGTTCCGCCGATATCAATCCCTATGTATTCGTTCATATGATCCTCCTGTTAGTTCCATCTTACATGAAAAATCTCCCCCCTAACAGAGGACAATCCTACGGTTATGGGGGACAATATTTTGATGTATACAACAGCCTGATCTTTCTTACGGTCAGCGCAACGGGGTGCACAGACCTGCTATACAATGTTATTGCCAGAACGAGTGCTCTACCTCACAATACGTTTGAACTCGCTCCTGTCATACGATGCCGCAACTTTCCCCTGTTCCACCACAAGCAGACGGTCGGAAATGTCCATGGTATCTGAGACGCTGGAGGTGATCATAAGGATCGCCGTTCCCTGCTTCTGGATCTCCCGCAGGGCATTTAAGATCTTCATTCTGCAGAACATATCTCCTTTCGCCAGCGGCTGGATGCAGATCATGACCCGCGGTCTGAGAAGATTCATCTTATGGTAAAGCAGCGCGAACTGGTCTTCCTGCGGGATATCCCGGACGCAGGGAGCATCGATCACCGGCCCCACAAGCGGCAGATACTCCGAGTGGATGCTCTTATAGATCTTCCCCGGGATCAGGCTCTTCTTCAGCTTCCGGTCAAGAAGAAATGTCAGATTCTCCATATAACTCATTTCCAGAAACAAAAGGCGGTTCACCCCGTCCGCCGGAATTACAGCGATCCCCTCATCCAGATAATTCCCTGCTTTTTTCTGCGTATAAGTCACATGATCCACCGTGATCCATCCGGACTTACACCGCATTTTCCCGGTCATAAGGTCCATCATGTCCCCGGCGATCTTATTTTCCTTATCAAGGAGCGTCACACACTCCCCACGGTGTAAAATAAACCTCAGCCCGTTCAGATTTCCGGCCCCCACCGTGTGAAAATGCAGGATTCCGTCATCGTTCTCCTGTTCATTTTCCGTCGACAGGATCTTCCATTCCGACGTATAGGGCGCCATGTTCTCGTCCGTCATCTCATCCCGCTCAAAGACCTTGTAGATATACCCGTCAGAAAAAAGGGCCGTCCTGTCCGCGATCTTAAAGAGCTCCTGATGGTGGTTTCCGATATAGAGAACGGATATCCCCTCTTTCCGGATCTTTTTTAACATCCGCTGAAACTTATAAAGCTCATATTCACTCAGGTAGTTTGACGGATTGTCCACGATGACCAGATGGCAGCCGGATAACAGTGCTTTGCCGAGCTCCACAAAGCACCGCTCCAGCTCCGAAAGGTTTTCCACCCGCTTATTGAGCTCGACCTCAAGTCCCTGTTCTCCCATAAACCGTACTGCCTGCTGAAAGATCACCTGTTCGTTGATAAAGTACTTTTTAAAACCTTCCCGCAGGATAAAAAGGTTGTCCACAACGCTTAAGCCCTGCACAAGATGGCTCTTCTGTTCGATGAGCGCCACCTTATTGGACTCCCCGCTGCTGTAAGAGTAGCTGTTTACGATCTTCCCGTCATACCAGACAGACCCCAGCGTGATCGGATCGTTCCGGCAGATCAGATCCACCATCTCCTTCTGGCCTTTCCGGTTCCGCGCCACGAGACCAAAGATCTCACCGGCAAACATCTGGAACTCGAGATTATCTAAAAGCTGCTCCCCGTCCCGTTCCAGACTCACATGGGAAATTCTGAGAAGATCCTTTCTCACCGCCATCCCCCCTGCCTGTTTTCTTCCCGCACAAGAGGAAGCTCTACCACAACATCGGTTCCGACTTCCTCTTTGCTGTAGACATGGATGCCATATTCCTCGCCAAAAAGCAGTTTGATCCGTCGGTTGACGTTCACGACGGCGATTCCGCCTCTGGTCTGCTTTTTCTCCCCGTCTTTTTCCGGGTCGTCCGTCTCGTCGCCCAGGCGGCGCAGTTTTTCATTCAGTTCCTTTAACTTCGCGTCCGTCATTCCCTGTCCGTCATCGGAGATTCTGATATAAAGCCGTTCCTCGCTGGCACTAATGCGGATCACCAGGTGACCTTTTCCGATCTTCCTCTCGATTCCGTGGTAAATAGAGTTCTCAACGATGGGCTGCAGCGTCAGTTTTGGGAGCTTGCACTGCAGGAAATCCATCTCCGTAAACTCATCTTCCGGGTCCCGGTCATACTGGATCTTTAAGTCCAGCTTCGATCCGAAACGGAACTGCTGGATATAATAGTAATTTTCGATATTGGCCAGTTCGTCCTCCAGCGTCACAAGATTTTCCAGATCTGAGATCGTGTACCGGAAAAAGGTCGCCAACGCCTCCGTCATCTCCGCGATACTGTCAAGCCCCGCAATCAGCGCCTCGCTTCGGATTCCCTCCAGTGTATTGTAGAGGAAATGTGGGTTGATCTGGTTCTGAAGTGCCAGATACTCCGCCTGTTTTTTCGAGATCGCGATCAGGTTGCTGCGGTCGATGATCTCGTTTAAGCGCAGGACTGCCTGCTCGCTCTCCGGTGAAAACGGATAGCGGACCTTGAACAGGTCTTCCATGACGTATCCCATGACAAACTGCTCGTATATCTTCCTCGTCTCCCTGTACGGCACAAGAACCAGGCGATGGACCGCTGCCGCCAGCATGAGAAAGAGTGCGGTAAAAAGCGTCGGTGCTGCAAGGGACCGCATCTCCCGGATGTGCACAAGCCACATCTCCACGAGGACCGCCCCGATCAGCCCGGCCGCGAGAAGTGCGCACCATTTGATCCGGACTGACAGATAGTTTTTTTTATCGGTATGTTTCTTTTCCATCAAGAGTACAGCTTTCTGTATTCCTTGGGCTTTAGACCCGCGTATTTTGTAAAGGACTTCGTGAAATACCGCACGTCGCTGTAGCCGACCTTCCCGCAGATATCAGCCACCGTGTCGTTCGTCTCCTTTAAAAGCTTCTTCGCCATATCCATCCGGACCTTAGAAAGGTATTCCAGAAATGTTATTCCCGTGTCTTTCTTGAATAACGTGCTAAGATAAGTAGGTGAGAGATCCGCGATCTGGCTTACCTCCTCCAGCGTCAGTGGTTCCCCGAAATGCTCTTCCACATACTTTTTCACAAGACGGATCGGACGGTTCTCATCCTGGCGTTTTAATCTGGATGCCTTCTCATAAGAACTCGTGAGCCGTCTCGTCAGGTAATCGAAGAGCTCAGTGGCATCAGCACAGTTGTCGGCGCTGATGCTGAAATTTTCCATGAAATTCTCCTCCACCGGCAGGCGATATTTTTTCATAAAGAAGAGATACTGGTTGCAGATCTCCTTTGTCATCTGCAGGATCTCATGACCGCTGATCTCCTTTGATGCCAGCATCTTTGTCTTTAAATAGATCAGTTCTTCCCGCAGGGCAAAAGGATCCAGACTCTCGAGCGTGTGGGAGATCCGGTCATTGAATTTCGCAAAGCTCTCACTGTCCGCGAAGGACTCTCCGCTGTCAATACTTCCTTCCATCAGCTTTCCGGTCCCGCCAAGCAAACGTTCCTCGATCAGGAGTCTGGCATTTTTTAAGGAAATCCCGATCTCTGAAAGACGCCCCACACCTTCTCCCAGTGCCATCGTCA
This sequence comes from Clostridium sp. AM30-24, assembly GCF_003480435.1. Lineage (GTDB taxonomy): Bacteria > Bacillota > Clostridia > Lachnospirales > Lachnospiraceae > Pilosibacter. The sequence goes on from NZ_QUJB01000013.1 coordinate 31,315, forward strand.
CAGCCAGATTTTTTAAGATATCTCCCTGGACTCTGATCTCAGAAAGCAGGGCTTTCATCTGTCTGCGGATCTGCATTCTGTCATCCGGATCATAATTCAGCAGGAAAAAATGGAACCCGTTTAACTCCGTCAATTCTGTTTCCATTACATACCCGTTTAAAAGCTTCCCTGCCGCAGCCTGCACTTTCTCCGCCATAAACCGGACATTCTTTTCCTCATCGCACACGCGTCCGTCAAGCTTTAAGATCGCAATACTGAATTCCCCCGGCTCAAGGTGATAGTGGAATTCTCGGTTGATACGATCCAACGGCTGCGTCAGGACTTCTTTATTTCTTCTCCCCACAAGATCCTGCAAAAATGCCTGCCTGAGATTCTTCTCATCGCTCTGGATCGCCCGCTGTCTCTTTTCCTCCAGGCTTAACTGCTCTGTCTGCTCCTTAAAGTGAGCGCTGAGCCGTTTTAAGGTCTCCGTCAGTTCATCCTTCCGGATCGGTTTTAAAAGATACGCGTTTACCCCGTAGCGGATCGCCATCTGCGCGTATTCAAAATGGCGGTAACCGCTGATGATCACAAACTCTGTGTTCGGAGCTTCCTCTTTTCCCAACCGGATCAGGTCCAGCCCGTCATATCCCGGCATCCGGATATCCGTGATCACGATATCCGGGTGAAATTCTTTTATTTTTTCCAACGCCTCGATCCCGTTCTCGGCAACTGCGACAACCTCCATCCCAAGCGCGTCCCAGTCCACAAGCTTCTCGATCAGCTGGCACACCTTGCTCTCGTCGTCGGCGATCAGTACTCTCAGCATCCGCAATTCCCCCCTGTTTCCCCCGAAAGTAATATAATTTCATTGTACCCCGCATGGGACATTTCCGTCAACCCATATGAATTACTGCCCTTTGCGTTTTTGGTCAGACCTTTTATTTCCACTTGACTTCCCCCACAACATCTGGTATATATAGCTTATACCGATCATATGACTGACGGATAAGTGGATAAACCACGTGAAGTATGATCGAAGAAAGCCGACCGTCTGGGCAATCATAGCGCAGACCGTGGGCTGTTTTTTTGCCCTTTTGTCTGATGGCGCATTCTGCGCCGCGCTGTGATTCTGTAACAGCTGAGATCTCCCTAAAGAGAAAATTTCCCATATGACGGATTTTGATAATGGTTCTCATTTAAAGTATTGTTTTTTCCTGTCACGATCTGTTATAATGGCGAAGCATTTCTTCACAACCGAAGATTTCAGAATGATCCCTTTTTAACAATATGTAATAGTAATGGAAACAAGGAGGAACCACCATGTCTGAACAGAATACCAGAAACGGAAACGCTGATGTTTTCAAAAAAGCCTGGAGAGGATTCCAGGGCGCAAAATGGACCGATGAGGTCAATGTCCGCGAATTCATCCAGAATAACTATACCCAGTACGACGGAACCGAGGATTTCCTTGCAGCTCCGACCGAAGCTACCGATAAACTCTGGGGACGTCTTCAGGAGCTCCAGAAAGAGGAACGTAAAAAAGGCGGTGTCTTAGAGTGCGAGACTGAGATCGTGTCCAGCCTGACCTCCTACGGCCCGGGCTACATCGACGAAAGCTTAAAGGATCTCGAGACCATCGTCGGACTCCAGACAGACAAGCCGTTAAAGCGTGCCTTCATGCCTTACGGCGGAATCAAAATGGCTGAGGAAGCAGCCGAGACCTACGGATATAAGGTAAATGAGAAGTTCCACAAGATCTTCACGGAGTACCACAAGACACACAATCAGGCAGTCTTTGACGCTTACACACCGGAGATGAAAGCTGCCCGCCACTGCCATATCGTAACCGGTCTTCCGGATACCTACGGCCGCGGACGTATCGTCGGTGACTACCGCCGCGTGGCCCTCTACGGTATCGACTTCCTGATCGAAGAAAAGAAGAAAGACCTGGATCTCTGTGGAAACGGCGCAATGTACGATGAGATCATCCGCCAGAGAGAGGAGATTGCAGAGCAGATCCGTGCCTTAAAGGGTATGAAAGAGATGGCAAAGATCTACGGCTATGACATTTCCGCTCCGGCAACAAACGCAAAAGAGGCGATCCAGTGGCTTTATTTCGGCTATCTTGCCGCTGTTAAGACTCAGAACGGCGCAGCTATGAGTGTCGGACGTATCTCTACCTTTATCGATATCTACGTAAACCGTGACCTCGAGGAAGGTACACTTACCGAGTCCCAGGCACAGGAGCTGATCGACCATATGACCATGAAGTTCCGTATGGTGAAGTTCGCAAGAATCCCGTCCTACAACCAGCTCTTCTCCGGTGACCCGGTTTGGGCGACACTGGAGGTTGCAGGTCTCGGACAGGACGGACGTCACATGGTAACAAAGACAGACTTCCGTTTCCTCCATACTTTAGAGAACATGGGCCCGTCCCCGGAGCCGAACCTGACTGTACTTTACTCCTCCCGTCTCCCGGAGAACTTCAAAAAGTACGCGGCAAAGATCTCCGTTGATACATCCTCGATCCAGTATGAGAATGATGATGTGATGCGTCCGGTATGGGGCGATGACTACAGCATCTGCTGCTGCGTATCCGCTACCCAGACAGGTAAAGAGATGCAGTTCTTCGGAGCACGCGCAAACCTTGCGAAGTGCCTGCTCTACGCGATCAACGGCGGTAAAGACGAGAAGTACAAGACAAAGGACGGAAAGCCGATGCAGGCTGGTCCGGAGTACGCACCGATCACCTCCGAGTATCTTGATTATGACGAGGTGATGCATAAGTATGACCTGATGATGGACTGGCTGGCAGGAATCTATGTAAACATCCTGAACCTGATCCAGTATATGCACGATAAATATTACTATGAGGCAGCCGAGATGGCTCTCATCGACACCGACGTGCGCCGCACCTTCGCGACCGGTATCGCAGGCTTCTCCCACGTGGTAGACTCCCTCTCTGCGATCAAGTACGCAAAGGTAAAGGTTGTCCGCGACGAGAACGGTATGGCGACAAGCTTCGTAACAGAGGGTGATTTCCCGCGTTACGGAAACGATGACGACCGTGCGGATGATATCGCAGTTTGGCTGTTAAAGACATTCTTAAAGAAGGTTAAGAAGTACCACACCTACAGAAATTCCGAGCCGACTACTTCGATCCTTACGATCACATCCAATGTGGTTTACGGTAAGGCAACAGGCGCTCTCCCGGATGGCCGTGCAGCGTTCACACCGTTCGCACCGGGCGCAACTCCGTCCTACGGCGCTGAGCAGAATGGTCTTCTCGCTTCCTTGAACTCCGTTGCAAAGCTTCCGTATGAGTACGCTCTCGACGGAATCTCCAACACTGAGACGATCGCTCCGGGTGCTCTCGGACATTCTGAGGACGAGAGAAAGAACAACCTCGTTCATGTTCTCGACGGATACTTTGACCAGGGCGCTCATCACCTCAACGTGAATGTCTTCGGTCTTGATAAGTTAAAAGACGCGATGGAACATCCGGAGAAACCGGAGTATGCAAACTTCACGATCCGTGTTTCCGGTTATGCTGTTAAATTCATTGATCTGACAAGAGAGCAGCAGCTGGATGTCATTGCAAGAACCTGCCACGAGGCGATGTAAATTTATTCATTTAAAATCAGCCGGGAATGTTGTTTATTCCCGGCTGAGTCTAAATTATGCAGTTTTTTCTGGCTTGGCATTGATATTTTAGTGTTTGCGCTTTTGCACCCCACTGCTCATTTTACCTTTATTTTTATCCCCGGCAGATTCCGGGAGAAGGGAAACTTTTATATGGAAACAACAGGCTACATTCACTCCATCGACAGTTTTGGTTCCGTAGACGGACCCGGAGTCCGCTTTGTGACTTTTCTTCAGGGCTGCCATATGCGGTGCCGGTATTGTCATAATCCGGATACGTGGAAATTAGCGAACGCTGCTGCCGCTTCCGGTCAACAGATTCCTGAGAATGCCGGTTCAGGCAGCGCTGCATCCTCTTCCGTCTGTAATTATAAAGAAATGACCCCGTCTACCCTGATCAGACAGGCGCTCCGCTACAAGCGCTACTGGGGCAAAGAGGGCGGCATCACGGTCAGTGGAGGCGAACCGCTCTTACAGATCGATTTTATGAATGAACTTTTCCGTCTTGCAAAAGAAAACGGCGTCGGCACAGTGCTTGACACCGCAGGACAGCCGTTTACAAGAGAAAATCCATTTTTCTCAAAGCTCACCGATCTCATGGAAAATACCGATCTTGTCATGCTGGATTTAAAGCACATCGATCCGGAAAAGCACCGCGCTCTTACCGGACATTCCAACGAAAATATCCTGGCTTTCGCCAGATACCTGAATGAGATCGGCAAACCCATGTGGATCCGCCACGTCCTCGTCCCCGGCGTGACCGATGACAATGAGAATCTTCACGGCATCCGTGCGTTTTTAGATACGCTGTCCAATGTAAAAAAAGTGGAAGTTCTTCCGTACCATACACTCGGCATCTACAAATGGGAGTCCCTTGGAATCCCGTATACCTTAAAAGATGTGGATCCGCCGACTGCAGAGACGGTGAAGCGGGCAGAAGAGATACTGGGGTGTTAAACTGCCAGTTCCCCAATCTTCCCAAGCAATTCCTTCGCCTTCTCCATCATCGGCTCGCAATCCTTATGCTTCTTTCCCTTATCCTGATAGAATAACACCGGCTTTTCGCCCTGTGCGAAGCGAAGAGCGGTCTTGTACTCGGCGATGAGGGCCGGAATCCCGGTGACATCGAGCTTTGCCTTCGGGTAGAGTTCGATGCGGATCTCCTGGGTGTTGATATCCACCTCGGTCACGTAGGCGCGGTGGGCCAGGGCTTTTAATTCCGCTACCCGCAGCAGGTTATCCACAGATTTCGGAATATCGCCGAAGCGGTCAATCAGCTCATCCTGCATATCCATATACTCGTCATCCGTCTCGATGGCGGAAATTCTCTTGTATACATCAAGCTTCAGATACTCATTCTTGATATATCCGTCCGGAATAAATGCGTCGATATCGCAATCCACCACGGTCTCAAAGGTCTCTTCCTCTTCCTGTCCGCCCTTTAAGGCAATAACCGCCTCGTTGAGCATCTTGCAGTAGAGATCATATCCGACTGCCTCCATGTGTCCATGCTGTTCCGCTCCGAGAATATTTCCCGCGCCGCGGATCTCAAGGTCACGCATCGCGATCTTGATTCCGGAGCCCAGCTCCGTGAATTCCCGGATCGCCTGAAGACGTTTTTCCGCGTCCTCCTTTAACATCTTATCCCGTTTATACATCAGGAACGCATAGGAGGTCCGGTTGGACCGTCCGATCCGCCCCCGGATCTGGTAGAGCTGGGAAAGTCCCAGACGATCCGCGTCCTGAATGATCATCGTGTTGGCATTCGGGATATCCAGCCCCGTCTCGATGATCGTTGTAGACACGAGCACATCAATATCGCCGTTGATGAAATCCAGCATGATCTTCTCGAGTTGATGCTCATTCATCTGACCATGGGCAAAGGCCACATTCGCGTCGGGCACGAGAGATGCCACATGGTTTGCCACCTCGTCGATGTTATTGACACGGTTGTATACATAGTACACCTGCCCGCCGCGCCCTAATTCTCTGTGGATCGCCTCACGGATCATCTCGTCGTTGTACTCCATGACATAGGTCTGGATCGGAACACGGTCCACCGGCGGCTCCTCGAGAACGCTCATGTCACGGATCCCGATAAGGCTCATATGCAGAGTCCGCGGGATCGGCGTCGCTGTCAGGGTCAGAACGTCCACGTTCTGCTTCATCTGCTTGATCTTCTCTTTGTGGGTCACACCGAACCGCTGCTCCTCATCGACGATCAAAAGTCCAAGGTTCTTAAACTGTACGTCCTTCGACAGGACTCTGTGTGTGCCGACAATAATATCCACATACCCCTTTTTCAGTCCTTCTACCGTCTTCTTCATCTCTCCCGGTGTCCGGAAGCGCGACATCATGTCCACCCGCACCGGAAAATCCTTCATTCTCTGGACAAAGGTATTGTAGATCTGCTGTGCGAGGATCGTTGTCGGAACCAGATAGACCACCTGTTTTTCTTCCTGTACGGCTTTAAAGGCTGCCCGGAGAGCGATCTCCGTCTTTCCGTAGCCCACGTCTCCACAGATCAGGCGGTCCATGATCTTCTTGCTCTCCATGTCCCGCTTCGTATCATCGATGGCGGTAAGCTGGTCGTCCGTCTCATCATAGGGGAACATCTCCTCGAATTCCTTCTGCCACACCGTATCCGGTCCGTACTGGAACCCCTCCGCGTCCTGACGCGCTGCGTAGAGCTCCACAAGCTCCTTCGCGATCTCCCGAACTGCCGTGCGGACCTTTGTCTTCGTCTTTGTCCACTCGGTCCCGCCAAGCTTATTTAACTTCGGAACCTTCGCGTCAGCCCCGGCATATTTCTGGATCCCCTCCAGACGGGTCGCCGGAAGATAGAGGTTTCCGCCGTCACCGTACTCGACCTTGATATAGTCCTTGATGACATGGTCCTGCTCGATCTTCTCAATTCCCTTATAGATACCGAGACCATGGCTCTCATGCACCACGTAGTCGCCGACGGAAAGTTCGGAGAAGCTGCTGATCTTCTTTCCCTCGTAATTGTACTTTTTCCGCTTCTTCTTCCGTTTTTCCACGCCAAACATATCGCCCTCGGTGATGACGACGAACTTGATCAACGGATACTCAAAGCCCTTGTGAAGCTTTCCGTAGGTGACCATGATCTCCCCGGGAGCCACCGGGCGCCCCGCATCCTCCGGGCAGAAGGCACGGAGATCATACTCTCTTAAGTCCCCAGCAAGGCGGCTCGCCCTGGTTCTCGACGCGGAAAGGAGAACGACGCGGTAGCCGTCCTTTTTCCATTTTGTGAGATCCTTGATCAGGATCTCGAAGCTGTTCTGATAGGAGTTTAAATTTTTACCGGTCAGGCTGTATTTTGCCTTCGGGGTCATTCCCGGAAGACGCTGGTCGAGACCTGTCATAAAGATCGAGTGAGGCGTATGGCAGTCCGCCAGCACTGTCTTTGAAGCCAATAAAAGATCCGCCTGTCCCGGCAGGATGTAGCCCTGCTCCAGACGGTGGGACATGCTCTCACGGAACTCGGTCTCAACGGTCTCCGCTTTTTCCTTCATGCGCTGGGGCTCATCTAAGATCAAAGCGAGACCAGATGTCTGTTTTCCTGTTTCTGTTGTAGAAGACACCAAAGTGACCTTAGCGCCCACTTCTTTCATATAGTCAAGAAATGAAACTGTATCCTTACAGAAATACCGAATATACGCATCCAGTGTCTGGACATCAAAGCCCTCTTTTAAGGATTCCACAAGCTCCCCGACAGCCCGCCGGATCCGCTGGGCCTCCTCCGGCTTTTTCTGGTCGCGGAATGCTTTTTCCTGCTTTTTCTCGTCGGCTTCCAGACGCAAAATCCCCTCTTCGATATGTTCCTTCGTGAGGATCAGCTCCGCCGCCGGATAGATCGTAACTTCGTCCATCTGCTGAATCGACCGTTGACTCTCGGCATCAAAGGAACGGATGGAATCCACCTCGTCGCCCCAGAGCTCGATCCGGACCGGAACCTCCTCCGTCAGTGGGAACACATCTAAAATTCCGCCGCGGACAGAAAACTGTCCCATGCCATCCACCTGTCCCATGCGCTCGTAGCCCATGCCGGTGAGAAGATGCTTGATCTCCTCCATATCAAGCGTCTGCCCCACCATGATATTCAGGCAGCTTTCTTTGATCATGGAAAGCGGCAGAAGATGGTCCATCAGCCCATCCACCGTTGTCACAACAACTCCGCCTTCATCTTCCAACAAATGCTTAAAAACCTGCATTCTCTGTCTTGTCAGAAGATTTCCGTGGATATCCGAGCTGTAAAACAGAAGATCCCTTGCCGGATACAGCCAGGTATTCGGCTCAAAATAGCTGAAATCATCGAAGATCTCCTTCGCGCGGGTATCGTCATAAGTCACGACGAGCCGCCACGGATTGTCCTTTGAGAGTTCATGCATCACATGGACTTTCTGGGAATCCGTCACGCCGCTGATCTGGACCGGGCCTTTCCCCTGGTCCAGATCCTGCTTCATATCAGTATACTCCGCCAGATCTACGAGCGGATTTGCAAAAACTTCAGCCATGGTTCCTCCTGTTTTTTTACTTCTCTTCCTTCTTGCGGTTATGATCATTCATCGCCTGCGCGATCCCCACGTTCACGATCTCGCACACCGCTTCCGCCGCTTCCTTCACTGCGTCATCCATCGTTGCCTGTTCTTCCTTTGAGAAATGCCCCAGCACATAGTCCGCGAGGTCCATTCGGGACGGCTTCTCGCCGACTCCGACCTTCACCCGCGGAAATTCTTGTGTCCCAAGATGAGCGATGATACTCTTGATTCCGTTATGTCCGCCCGCGCTTCCCTTCGCGCGGATCCGTAACTGTCCCGGTGCCAAGCTGATATCGTCGTACACAATCAGGATATCCTCTGGATCTACCTTATAATAATCTGCCGCTGCGCGGATGCTCTCCCCGCTGGAATTCATATAGGTCTGCGGCTTCATGAGAATGACCTTCTCCCCGCCGATGACGCCCTTCCCACAGAGCGCCTTATGCTTTTTCTCCGAGATATCCGCCCCAATCTTCTCCGCCAGAGCGTCCATCACCATAAAGCCCGCATTATGTCTTGTATTTTCATATTCCTTTCCCGGGTTTCCGAGACCTGCTATAATTAACATTTTTATCTCCTTTTCGAATTTCCGCTGGCCGCCATGTATTCCTTTCCGCGGTCAATGCGGAATCTTATTTTTCAAAACCGTAACGCATTTAAGGGGCCTTTTTCCAAAGTCCCCTGATTTCTACATTTTATCAGTTTTGAACGTCCGATGCAAGGGGCAGTTATGACAAGAATCTGCCGCCAGCAGCTCCATCATGACACCCATTCAGTCCATGATCACAGCCGTTAGCGGCAGATTCTTTTATATCCTATACTCGTTTTTCATACTCCGGCAGATACCCCCTGATGTACCGTCCGAATCGTGCGGAATTTGCGCTTTTGCGCTCCTCCCTTGTGCATTCCGCTTCATGGAATACATCTATCCATAGATTACCATATTTTTAGAATTCATGCAATCCTTTTCAGGAAGCACATACACTTGCGTTTACAGTAACTATCCTTCACAGACATTCAACTTGAATTTTCGACATAAAATCAATTGTTTTTTCATTCCTGCATCTGCGTGCTTTTCCTGTATCCGTCATTTAACCGGCACTTTAATTATTTTTCCAATGCTCCGTATGCAGCAGCATATGCGCCTTATGGGACATCGGCTTTCCAAAGAAATCGCTGTAGATCTCCCTGATATCCGGGTTCTCATGGGAGTAGCGCAATTTTGCTTTTGCGTCCAGCGCATAGAGCTTTCTGCCTCTCGTAAACGCCAGCTCCTCGCCGTCATGGATCGGCTGTCCGCCGCCGCCGACACAGCCGCCCGGGCAGGCCATGACTTCCACAAAGTCATAGTGGACCTCGCCGCGCTCGATCTGCTGTAAAAGTCTTCTCGTGTTTCCGAGTCCGCTGACCACTGCTGTGCGGAGTTTGATGTCACCGATGGCAAATTCCGCTTCCTGAACTCCGGCATTCTCCTGAAAACCTCCGCTGCGGACCGCTTTAAAAGCGTCTGCTGGAGGATTCTCGCCTTTTAAGGTAAAATACGCCGTGCGGAGAGCCGCCTCCATAACGCCGCCGGTCGCTCCAAAGATCACGCCCGCGCCAGTTCCCCCATGCATCGGACTATCACTGGGGATTTCCACCAGCGTATCCGGACGGATATGGGCGGAGCGGATCATCTTTACAAGTTCTCTTGTTGTGAGCACCGCATCCACGTCATGTCCGGCATACTCGCCGTAGAAGAGATCCATCTCCCGCTCGCCTTTCTTTGCCACACACGGCATAATGGACAGCGTAAAGATCTGATCCGGAGAAACACCAAGCTTTTCCGCGAAATATGTCTTCATGACCGCGCCGAACATCTGCTGCGGAGATTTTGCGGTGGAGAGATAGTTCACCATATACGGGAACTGTGTCTTTGCGAAGCGCACCCAGCCGGGGCAGCAGGACGTGAACATCGGCCTCTCCTTCAGCTCGCCGCTCGTAAACCGTTTTATAAACTCCGTGCTCTCCTCCATGATCGTGAGATCCGCAGAAAATACTGTATCAAAGGCGTAGTCCACGCCCATACGTTTTAAAGCATCGAAGATTTTTCCAACCGGCGCGTCCTCGTCCGTAAGTCCGAGTTCCTCGCCCCAGGCCGCGCGGACCGCCGGGGCCACCTGGGCCACCACGATCTTATCCTTATTTTCAATTGCCTCCCAGACCTTCTCCGTATCGTCTCTCTCTGAGAGCGCGCCAACCGGACAGTGGGTGATACACTGGCCGCAGAGAGCACAGTCAGCTTCCCGGATCGTCTTATGTCCCGCTACATTCACGGTCGTTCTGGAGCCGGTTCCCTCCACATCCCAGATTCCCAGTCCCTGGATCTTGTCGCAGACCTGCACGCAGCGCATGCACTTGATGCACTTCGCGGAATTGCGGATCAGCGGGAAGTTCTTGTCCCACGGCTGGTATTCCGGCTCCTGTCTGAACGGAATGTCCAGAATGTTCAGGTCGCAGGCAACCTGCTGTAACTGGCAGTTTCCGTTTCTCGGACAGACAACGCACTGGTTATCATGCTGGGATAATAATAACTGTACCGTATTTCTTCTATGATTTCTGACCTTCGGGCTGTTGGTGTAGATCACCATGCCGTCCTTCACAACATTGTTGCAGGATGTGATCAGCTTCTCTTTTCCTTCCAGCTCCACGACGCAGACTCTGCAGGCCGCGATCTCGTTGATCCCTTTTAAGTAACAGAGCTTCGGAATCGGGATCCCGTTTCTCTCAGCAGCTTCCATGATCGTGATATTTTCCTCTGCCGAAATATGTTTTCCGTCGATGATCATATTTACCATAATGTACTCCTGCCTCCTTTAAAGATTCCGTATCCGAAATGGTCGCAGCGCAGGCACCGTCCGGCTTCCTGCTTCGCCTCCTTCTCGGTCATGCAGTTCTCCACTGCGTTGAAATCGCAGACGCGCTCGCAGGCATCACGTTCCGTTAAGTTCACGCGTCCGCACGGGGTCTTGTCTTTCAGGCTCGCCTCCAGGATCTCCACACCGCTGGTGATCTCGTGGTGGTAGCCGAGGTATTCATCGATGTTCGCCGCAACGACCTTCGCCGCCGCGATAGCTTTGATGACGGAAGCCGGACCGCTGGAGCAGTCACCGCCCGCGAATACGCCAGGCATGTTCTCAAAAGCGCCGCTCTTTAAGGTGACGATCTTGCCGCGGGATACCGGAATCCCGGCCTTCTCGAAATGTCCGGACTCGATATCCTGTCCGATGGCCTTGATGAGGATGTCGCATGGGATGTAGACATCCGGCTCTCCTGTCGGTTTCACGCTGGCACGTCCATCCTTGATCGCTCTGATCATCTGCGGGGTCGCGTAGATGCCGTGGATCTTGTGATCCTCGCCGACATCCAGGGACGCCGGAGCCTTTAAGGTCACGATCTCGATACCTTCAGCGACAGCTCCCTCGATCTCTCCCGGTAACGCTGTCATATCGTTTCTTCGTCTTCTATATAAAATGCTGACTTTCTTCGCACCCAGTCTCTTCGCCGTTCGGACCGCATCCATGGACACGTTTCCGCCGCCGATGACAACGACTTCTTTTCCGGTCAGATCGATGATCTCGTCTTTTCCAACACTTCTTAAGAACTGTACTGCGGAGAGCACGCCGTCCGCGTCCTCGCCCGGAAGTCCAAGCTTTTTATCCGTGCTGGCACCGATGGTGATGAGCACTGCGTCATACTGATCCCGAAGCTCCTGGATTGAAATATCCTTGCCGATCTTCAGACCATATTTTACCTGTACTCCGGTCTTTAAGATCGCATTGATATCGTCATCGAGGCGGCCTTTCGGGAGACGGTAATTCGGGATTCCGTAACGGAGCATGCCGCCGAGCTTCGGAAGCATCTCATAAACGGTGGTCTGATGTCCCATAAGCTGTAAGTAATAAGCTGCGCTAAGGCCTCCGGGACCGCCGCCGAGGACAGCGACCTTCTTTCCCGTTGACGGAGCACATTCCGGCGGATCCACAAAGCCAGCGTAGTCCGCCGCAAACCGCTTTAAACCCCTGATATTTACTGCATCGTCCACCATGTTCCGGCGGCATCTTGCCTCGCAGGGATGCTCGCAGATAAAGCCGCAGGTGGTCGGGAACGGGTTGTCCTTCCGGATCAGACGGATCGCATCGGCGTATCTTCCTTCTTCCACAAGCGCCACATAGCCCGGAATGTCCACATGGGCCGGGCAGATCGCGACACAAGGAACCGGCTGGTTGTAGGTACAGGTACAGCGCCCGTTCCTGATGTGCTCCACATAGTCATCGCGGTAGCCGATAAGTCCCTTATAGACCATATTCGCCGCCTCATAGCCGATGGCACAGTCGGCAGAGTCCATGATCGAAAGCGCTGTCTTTTCCATAAGATCCAGCGTGTCCATCGTCGCTTTTCCGTTTAACACATCCCGGATCAGCTGGTTTAACTGTCCGAGACCGATCCGGCATGGCACACACTTTCCGCAGGTCTGCGCATGGCACAACTCCAGAAATGCTCTGGCCATATCAACCGGACAGAGCCCCGGCGGGCTCGACTCGATTCTTCGTTCCAGATCTTTATAAAGTCCCTCCATCACGATCCGCGCGCGGGTCGGGGACATGATCTCCAATCTGCTCATATGATCCTCTCCTCTGCAATCTTTTTTCATCGGTCACACCTGCTCACGCAGGCATGTCTGCTTTCCCCTCTATGGCTTATTGAATTTGTTTCTTAACATATTGTCGATTCTACCACGTAATTATTAAATAAATCAAGTATTTTATTTGTTTTGCTTAATAATCTTTTGTTTAACGTTAATTTTTAGACAATTTTGCCTGTATTTTTTCCCAGTTCCGCAAAATTTCATCTTTTTACGTTTCATGATTCATTTTCATCAATTTGAATACGCCGCGCACAGGCAGTATTCCGGAAATATTCCATTTTTTCTCGTGAGTTTGTGAGGAAAATATCAATAATCTGATTTTCGTTTCTCTCATCTTGCGTGCCCGGGGGAACTATGATACGATAAAGAATGGTGTGCAAGGAACGCTCCCCGTACTGGTGTCCGTATATGCTCACCCGAAAGGAGACTTGTGATATGAAATCCGGAGAACACTTTGACGTGATCATCATCGGCGCCGGCCCGTCCGGTATCTTCTGCGCCTATGAACTGATCAAAGAAAAACCAGAATTAAACATCTTAATGATCGAAAAAGGAAGACCGATCGAAAAACGCGTCTGTCCAAAGAGAAAAACAAAAGTATGCGTTGGCTGTAAACCATGTTCCATCACCACAGGCTTCGCAGGAGCCGGAGCTTTCTCCGACGGAAAACTCTCCCTCTCCCCGGATGTCGGAGGAAATCTGCCGGAGATCTTAGGATACGATAAGGCGACAGAGCTCATCAGGGAATCCGACGATATCTATCTGCAGTTCGGCGCTGATCAGAACGTATACGGTGTTGACAAACAGCAGGAGATCCGCAAGATCCGTAAAAAGGCCATCAATGCAAACTTAAAACTGATCGAATGCCCGATCCGCCACCTCGGAACCGAGGAAGGCTACAAGATCTATACCCGCCTGCAGGATCACCTCCTCGCAAACGGCATCCACATGGAATTCAACACGATGGTAAAAGATATCATCATCGAAGACGGAGCTGCAAAGGGTGTCATTACCGATAAAGACGAAACCTACTACGCAGACGAGATCGTCTCCGCCATCGGCCGCGAAGGTTCCGACTGGTTCTCCCACATCTGTGATGACCACGGGATCGATACCGAGGTCGGCACCGTTGATATCGGTGTCCGCGTTGAAGTCCGCGACGAGGTCATGGAATTCCTCAACAAGAACCTCTACGAGGCAAAGCTTGTATACTACACTCCGACCTTCGACGATAAAGTCCGCACCTTCTGTACGAACCCGTCCGGTGAGGTTGCTACCGAATATTACGAAAACGGCCTGGCTGTCGTAAACGGCCACGCTTATAAATCAAAAGAATATAAGACAAACAACACCAACTTCGCGATCCTGGTATCCAAGAACTTCACAAAACCCTTCAAGACCCCGATCGAGTATGGTAAACACATCGCCCAGCTCTCCAACATGCTCTGCGACGGAAAGATCCTCGTCCAGACCTTCGGAGACTTCCAGAGAGGCCGCCGCACCACAGAGGAGCGTCTTTGCAGAAACAATATCATCCCGACCTTAAAAGATGCCGTTCCGGGCGACCTTTCCTTGGTTCTTCCGCACCGCATCATGGTCGACATCAAAGAGATGTTAAAGGCACTCGATAAGGTTACTCCTGGTATCGCGAGCGACGAGACACTTCTCTACGGTGTGGAAGTTAAATTCTACTCCAACAAAGTCGTTGTCGACAAAGATTTCGAGACAAATATCCACGGTCTCCGCGCGATCGGCGACGGCGCATCCGTAACCCGCGGACTTCAGCAGGCATCCGCGAACGGACTTTCCGTTGCGAGAAGTATCCTGGCGAGAATGAATCAGAAATAAGGAAGCTGAGAAAAGCTCTAAGATCAGTTGTCGGGCAGAATTCCAATGAATTCCACCCAGATGTCTGACTTAGAGCTTTTTCTATTTTGCGCATTTTTCAGATGCGCAGATTTTTTATTTTGTTCATGCAGCTATGGATTTGCCGTGATCATATTTTTAGAAATTTCCCGGTAAGATCTCCTTACCTGCCAGAACTTCCTCATAATCCTTCAGGTTTCTCTGCAGAAGCTCCGGTGTGTTCAGTCCATACGGACATTTACTCATGCAGTGTCCGCAGTGGAGGCAGTCTTTGATCTTCATCATCTTCGCCTGCACCTCCGGCGTGAGCTGGAGCTCTGACGGAGATCTTCTGAGAAGGAGGGACATCCTCGCGCAGGTGTTGATCTCAATTCCTGCCGGACATGGCATACAGTAGCCGCAGGCACGGCAGAAGCTTCCGAATAACTGCTTTCTGTCGTTCTCGATCAGGGTGCGGATCTCGTCGTCCATCACCGGCGGATTATCGATATAGCTTAAAAATTCATCAAGCTCATGCTCCTTCTGGACACCCCAGATCGGGAGTACGCTGTCGTACTGTGCCTGAAACGCGTAAGCGGCTCTTGAATTGTTGATCAGCCCACCGGACAATGCCTTCATGGCAATAAAGCCCATATCCGCCTTTTTGCACTTTTCCATAAGTTCCAGATCCTTCTCGCTGCAAAGATAGCAGAACGGGAACTGTAATGTCGCATAGAGACCGGAGTCCACAGCCTCGTTCGCAACCGCGAGACGATGGTTCGTGATGCTGATGAACCGGATCTTTCCCTGTTCTCTTGCCTTTAACGCCGCATCATAGAGGCCGGATTCATCGCCCGGCTTCGGACAGACTGCCGGGTTGTGGAACTGGTATACATCGATGCAGTCCGTCTTTAAAAGACGAAGGCTGGTCTCAAGATCTTTCCAGAATCCTTCTGCTGTCGTTGCCGCTGTCTTTGTTGCCAGATAGATATGGTTTCTGACATCGCTTAAGGCATATCCGATCTTTTCCTCACTGTCAGAATATGCTCTCGCCGTATCGAAATATGTAATTCCGCCGTCATATGCCTTTCTCAAAAGCTTCGCGGCCTCTTCCTTCGTAATTCTCTGAATCGGAAGCGCACCGAAACCATTCTTATTTACCGTGATTCCCGTCTTTCCAAGTGTTACTGTTGTCATAAAGGCTCTCCTTTCTTCCTGCTGTCTGCCCGTAACCTTTTCACACATTTGTGGACTATGGCTACGGGCATAGTAAAGCTACTGTTTTCCGGCGTCCAGCATCTCCTTCAGCGCTTCATCCCCGTCATCGATCCACGCGTCCTCTTCATCCTCGTTAAGGCCAAGGAATTTTGCGAGAGTTCTCTCATCATCGCTGTTGTTCCACTCATCGACATAATCATCGATGGCTTCGAATTCAATTTCTCCTGCCTGATACTTTTCTTTGAATGTCATTTTCCTGCTCCTTCAGATTCTTGAGAATCGTGATCTCCTGATTGTCGATGTGTTCCCGCACAGCCATCTTCGCCTCCTGAATGTGGCGCAGGGTCAGTGCCTTTAAAATATGTTCATGCTCCACCATGAGGATCTGGCGCTTATCTGCGTCCTTGATATACTCCAGACGGTAGCGGTACATCTGCTCTCTTAAATTGTTTAAGATCTGTACGAGCTTCTGGTTTTTTGTACTGTTATAGATGATCTCATGGAAATTCTCGTCGGTCTGAGCGATCTGCATCGCATCCCCGTTCTCAATCGCCGCCTTGAAATCAACCTCTGCCTTATTTAGCTGCGCGAGCTCTTCCTCGGTGATTCTCTGGCAGGCGAGGTCGATGGCAAGCTCCTCTAAGGAACGGCGCACCTCCAGAACATCTCTCAGATTGTTCTCGGAGATTTTCGCGACCTCCGCTCCCTTTCTCGGGATCATTAAAACAAGGCCTTCCAGCTCCAGCTTTCTGATCGCCTCACGGATCGGAGTACGGCTCACGCCGAGACGCTCCGCCAGCTGGATCTCCATCAGGCGTTCGCCCGGCTCCAGCTCTCCTTTTAAAATTGCCTGACGCAGGGTCTTGAACACAACATCCCTGAGCGGCAGATATTCGTCCATGTTTACTTCAAAATGATTCGTCATCGTGTCTCACTCCTCTATCTGGCTTTCTTCCGATTATAGAATTCAGTCAGGTACACCTGTCGGGTCAGGCGTCCGCCATCCGCATCCCTGAGGGCCTGACAGGCCTTTTCCGCCTGTTCTTTGTCCTTATATATACCGAATACCGTCGGGCCGCTGCCGCTCATCAGGGAACCGCAGGCGCCGTTTTCCATCATTACTTTCTTGATCTCCGCGATCTCCGGATGATCCGGCACAGTTACGGTCTCCAGAACATTTCCAAGCCGTCCGATCACACCGTCAAGATCACCGTTTTTGATCGACTCCATCATGCCATCGATATCCGGATGTTCCTCCGGTGCAAGTTCATTTACACAAAGCTTTCCGTACACCGCCTTCGTGGATACGGAGATCTGCGGTTTCGCGATCACGAGATGGCACTGGGGTGGTGCCGGAAGCTCCGTCAGGATCTCGCCGATCCCTTCAGAGAGCGCTGTTCCGCGCATAATACAGTACGGGACATCCGCGCCAAGCTTTACGCCCCGCTCCATAAGCTCTTTCTTTGTAAATCCCAGATCAAACATCCGGTTCACACCGACTAAAACAGCCGCCGCGTCGGTACTGCCGCCGGCCATACCGGCCGCAACAGGGATAAACTTCCGGATCTTTATCGTCACTCCGTCCCTGATTCCTTTTTCATCAAGAAGCAGCTTCGCCGCGCGCCACGCAAGATTTCCCTCTCCGTCCGGCACGAACGGGAGATTTGTCTCTGTTTTGATCACGCCGTCCCCATTCCGGTCCATCTCGATCCGGTCATACAGGTTCACGGTCTGCATGATCATGCGGACTTCATGGTAACCGTCCTCTCTCTTCCGGACCACATCCAGGCCGAGGTTGATCTTGGCATAAGCCTTCAGTTCTAAATGGTCTTTCATGTTGTCACCCTCTATTGTTTTTATCCACGGCTCCTGCCCCGTATTGCTCTGAATTTCGAATCGGCAGGATCCATCGCCACTGCCGCGCCGCACGGAATTTTCAAACCAGAAAATTTCCGCTGATCACGGTATTAAATTAAAATGGCTGGTATCATCGAATTGTATCTCTGTTGTTTGTATACAATGTTTAATATACATGATAGGGGCACCATTTGACAAGAGAAATCTTGCATGTTAATTGACTTTTTTAGTCAAAAGGATCTTCTTCGGCCTTCACAAATCCCAGACTCTCCGCCATCTTCTTCGACACGATGTTTTCCTTCCCGATCCTGGCGATAAAACGGATGATCCCGAACTCTTCTCTGGCGTACTCGATCACCGCCCGGCATGCCTCCGAAGCGTAACCTTTTCTCCGGTATTCCGGGAAAATATGGTATCCGATCTCCAGTGTATCATTCCAGCTGTTTTTATCGCTCAGGGACAGCACATAATAGTCCACGCCCCTGATCCCGTCGTCCTGCGGAATACGAAAGCCCACAACACCGACAAGGCTTCCGCTTTTTTTCTCCTCCACTGTCCAGAATCCGAACTCAAATACTTCGTAATGCCGCTTTGTATAATCCGCGACATTCTCGACCGTATCGAGACTTTCATCGACACGGTTCTTCACGATCTCCTCATAATCGCGTTCCGCGATCTCCCGGATCGTAAGCCGCTCTGTCTCGCAGATATCCCACGGCAGTCCCAGCCGTCTCCTTGCGATCCGTTCCAGAAACCTCTCGTCCGCGACCTCCATATCTGCGATCAATGTGTCGGCCACGCACCACTCATCCCCCTGCGCATCTTCTCTCCATAATCCAACAATGGCTCTCCCGGCAGCCTTTGCCGCCAGAAGAGCCTCATTTTCATCGGAGATCAGGACAGGAATCTTTTCTCCGTTTACGATTGCATAACGGGTCTCCTGCATAGCACATCTCCTTTTTATAGTTGCGGCCGGTCCCGTTATTCATGCAAGATGATCCGGGATCTGACTGCCGCTTTTTATCAGCACTTCTCCGGTTCCGGATACTCCACGCCGAAGGTCTCTGCTGTGATAGATTTAATCTTCTGTTCCTTCATCGGGCGGTCACTGTAATCGGTACGCACTTCAGCGATCTTGTTTACGATGTCCATTCCATCGATGACCTGACCGAACGCTGCATACTCACCGTTTAAGTATGGAGCGTCTTTGTGCATAATGAAGAACTGGGAACCTGCGGAGTTCGGGTTCATCGCGCGGGCCATGGAGAGAACGCCCTCCGTGTGCGCCAGATCATTCTGGAAACCGTTGTGGGAGAACTCGCCCTTGATACAGTATCCCGGACCACCCATTCCGTTGCCGTCCGGGCATCCGCCCTGGATCATGAATCCCTTGATCACGCGGTGGAAGATCAGTCCATTATAGAATCCCTTATTTACAAGACTTAAAAAGTTGTTTACCGTATTCGGAGCAACGTCCGGGTAAAGCTCAGCTTTGATGATATCGCCGTTTGTCATTTCGATGGTAATGACCGGATTTTTCTTTTCTGCCATTGTCTTTCTCCTTTTTAACTGTGGGCTTTTACCGCCTGAACAGTAATTTATGCGGCCGCTAAGATACTGGACAGCCACTTGGTCGTACCCTATATTATACAGGGCATGGTCCCGGATGTCCACTGTTTTCCGGTCCATGCCCTGTGAATTACTATCGGATTCGCAGAATACCTATTCTCCCATGGAAAAGACGATCTTAATATTCGCACTGACTTCCATTTCGCCCGGCATCACGTTCATGTCCGCCGCAGCCTCCTCTGCTCCCGCTGCCATCGAGACACTTTCCTTCCTCAAGTTTACGCCGCCGTCCACATATCTTCCGTACTGGCTGTCCGAATACTCTTCAATACTCACCACATATCCGAGCGTCCGTCCGCTGGCCTCCGCGAGTGCCTCCGCCTTCGTCCGCGCAAGCTCAACCGCTTTTTTAAGCGCCTCCGCATACGCGTCATCATATCCGCTGGAATAGTAGGATACGGAATTGATCTCGTTCGCCCCGTTTACGACACCGTTGGAGAGCAGCGTGCCGACCTGGTCCACCGCCACATCGGAGACGGTCACTTCCGTCTGCATCTCGTATCCGATAAGCTTTCTCGTGTTGCTGCTCCAGTCATACCGTGGATTCAGGTAATATCCGGAGGTCGTGATGGACTTTTCATCGATCCCCTGTCCTTTCAGGTATTCGGTCAGGGAATTTAAGCTCTCCGTATTCTTCTGCTGGCACTCATCCGCTTTAGTCGCCTCAGATCTCACCGCAAACACGATCTTCGCCATGTCCGGCACGATCTTCACCGTCTCACTGCTGTCCATGGTGATCTTTCCGTCCGAACTGTCTCCCACATTTTCGACCTTCACGGTATCCGGCACAGACACCGTCGTGCTGCATCCCGCAAGAGAAAGCGCCATCATCATCGATAATCCCGCCGCTACCAATGTTCTTTTCTTCATACTGGATTCCTCCTTATCCCTGAATGGTATGGTTTCACACTCCCAAACATGCCTGCCCTGTCCGCAGATATGCGTATTTACTGCGTTAACTGTGAACCATACGAAAACACGTCTTTTATATTAAGGAGTATAACAGAAAAACATTGCGTCGTTTTATCTTTTCTCTTACTTTTTTAGGACATTTTCCTGTAGAAAAAATGGCATCCGATAATCGATCTTTCCTTCTGTTCTATTGAAGCGATATCCGCATACTGCTGACCGATTTCATTATTCTTTTAAGCTTGGTCTTCTATCAACGTATGCAGGATCTCCGGCAGCTCCACAAGCAGGCTCTTTCGGTTTACCCGCTCTGTTCTCCTGTGGATGTCTTTTCCCCATGGGCCCATGAGGACGGCTGGGATGTTCAGCTTTCCGATCTCTTCAAAGTCTACCTGGTAGCCTCCGCCCCAGAGTGGGGTCTCGGCGGCATAGCCGGAAAAGTCCATATCCCCGCAGGTGCCGCAGTAGCTGAGATCGGAGATTCCTGTAAAGTAGTGAACTTTCTTCACCATGCATCCGGCTGCCTCAGACGCTTTCTTGATCTTTCTGAACTGCCAGCTTCCAACGCCCTCTTTTCCGGCCATCTGGTCGCTGTGGTATGCCGGGTAAAGCGGCGGGGCAAAACCTATGACCATCACCGGATCCGTGAGTCCGGACCAGTCCAGGACCTCAGTCATCATGTCGATGGTTGCCTGGGGATAGTTTATCCCCCCGCTGCGGATCCGCGCTTCTGTGCGGGCCTTCAATTCAGCCATAAAACTCTCAAATCCATCCCTATCCTTTTTCCGGCATTGTTCGGAGAGTTCCTCGAAGGAGAGGACATTGAACTTCTGCGGAACGGCGTCATTCGTTTTTTCACATTCTCCACTAACATTATCCGCATATTCTTCCAATACCAGACCTGTATGATCCATACTTTCTGCATTTGCCGTCTTTACACACTGTTTCTTTCTCTGCACCGCCCTGCCGGAAAGCTTCTCCTCCAGCATTTTCCTCTCTGCGTCCATCTTCTCAATGTAGTCCGCAAACGCCTCAGCCCCAAGCTCCCGCATCTTCTCCATGATTTCTCCCGGGCCGGACTGGAAACTCAGCACACTCAAATATCCTGCCGCTCTCGCCGGAACCGACACGTCATATTCCTTCTTGAGATCCTTGAAATTCAGCCACGTCGGCGGCATACACACCTCGCCGTCAAAGACTTCCGCGAACTCCGCCGAGAGCTCCGTCTTCTCAAACATGCGTCCCAGGACACCTACCGCATTGAGTCCGTCGAAGCACCGGCTCACATGGGCGGTACGGCCCTGGACCAGCACCACCGGCATGCACTTTCCGACAGATCCCAGAAATACTTCCTGTCCATTTTCATCCCGGCTCATGGGCTCCAGATCGATCAGGAGTTCATAAGAGAGTTTTTCCTGTTCCAGGAGCTTTGCAAGAAATCCCGCTGCGCTGCGCATGCCGACAGAATAAGATTCCTCGTCCGGAACGGACAGAAACAGAACATTCCCGTCCATTCCGCATGTCCCATCAAGAACCTCCTCGCCGATTCCTAAAAGTACCGCAAGTCCTGCTGCCAGTCCGCCTTTCATGTCCGCCGCTCCGCGCCCGAAGATCCACTCACCGGATGCCACATCGTCCCAGAAATCCTGCTCCGGATCCGCAGCTGCTCCGATGGTCTTTTTCTCAGAAACTTCTGCTCTTTCTCCAGCTTCTTCGTTGACTTTCGTACCAGCTTCCATGCTGCCTTTTCCCACAGTTTTCTTCGGTGTCCACATCACCTTCTCTCCATACTCTTTTTCAAGCTCTGCCTTCAGATCATCCATGGAAAATGCCAATGGCTTCAGCTTCCCGTAATCCTCCACACTGACCACATCGTAATGCCCTGTCAGAATAATCGTCCGCCCGGACTTCTTATTTCCGCGCACAAGACCGTACACCAGCGGGCGCTTTCTCGCATCTCCCGGAATCTCCACCGTCCCAAAATTCTCCGGGTACGCCTTAAAATACGGCTGTTCCGCGATGATCTCCCGGATCGCCTCCGCCGTCTTTCGCTCCTCGTCCGTATCCGAAATTCCCGGAACTGATACGAGCCTGTTTAAATATTCATAAACTTTCTCTTCCATCCGGCACCTCTTTCTTCATAAACAAAAGACTTTTGTAGCTATTAGTATCTCCATAGTTACAGACTTTTCATAATTTTAAAGTAATTATACTATCTGCCCAAGTTTTTTCAAGCTGAAAACCAGTGCCGGACACGGCGCTTATAAACGCGAAATGGAATTTATCAAGGATACTTTTCGAAAAAAGACATGAAAAAAAGCACCCCGCCGAGTGCTTTTCTTCAACAAAATAATTATTTGAAAAAGGGAGGAGAGCTGATAATCGCTTATCAGCTCGAGTATTATGAAAAAAATCTTATAAGCAGCATCTATATCAGATGTCTCTCTGTTTATGATTATATGATATCCATAAAACGTGAAGAAATCGTGTGAATTGTGTAAAAGAATTTTGAAAACTTTTTGAACAAGATATGAACACAAAAACGGGCAATTTTGTACCGCCGCAGGCCGTAGCGCACTCCCTCTCCGATGTGAGGCAGCAGCTATGGATCCCGATTTTCCCCCGGCGCATAGATCTCCCCCGCCAGCAGCACCAGCGCCGCCAGGTTCGGCACCGCCATCAGTCCATTAAAGATGTCCGAGATCTCCCACACCGTCTCCATCGCCCCGAAACACCCGAGAAATGCCGCCAGAAGATATCCCACCGTGTAGACAGCCGGGATCTTTCCCGAGATCTTCCCGCCAAGATACTCTGCCGCCTGCCTCCCCATATAGTACCATGCGATGATCGTGGAGAACGCGAACAGCACCACGCAGACCGCCACCGCGTACCCGCCAGGACTCCCAAGCGCTGTAAAAAAGCAGAGGCTTGTGAGCGATGCCCCGTTCTCCGCCCCGAACTCCGGGGCCGTCCCGCTGCCCGCTACGCAGAGGATCACAAGCGCTGTCAGCGTACAGCTCACGATGGTATCAAAAAATACCTCAAAGATCGCCCACTGCCCCTGAAGCTCCTCCGATGCCATCTCCGCACTCCCGTTTAACACTGCAAGACTCCCGAGCCCCGCCTCATTGGAAAAGACACCTCTGGCGATCCCATAGCTGACACATCGGGAGATCCCGTAACCCGCGACTCCGCCAACGGCGCTGCGGAAGGAAAATGCATCCACCAGGATTTTCAGAATCACTCCCGGTACATTCCCGGCATACAGAACGATCACCGCCAGTGCTGCTGCCGTGTAAAGCCCCGCAGACAATGGAACAAGCCGTTCCGCCGCAAGAAAGATCCGCCGTCCGCCGCCTGCCAGCACGATCCCCGCAAGAATCACAAGGATCACCCCCACCGCAGCCTCCGGAATCCCGTACACATAGGACACTGTCTCCGAGATCGCGTTCGCCTGTACCATACTGCCCATCCCAAATGCCGCCGGAATACAGAAAAATCCGTAGAGGACCGCCGCCTCAGGACATCCCAGCCGTTTTTCCAGATAGATCATCGGTCCCGCCATCCATCCGCCGTCCCGGCCTTTTTCCCGGTACCTGATCCCGAGGACCGTCTCCCCATAAGCCGTCGCCATCCCGAGAAATGCCGACACCCACATCCAGAACACAGCACCGGGTCCTCCGGCGATCACAGCCGCTGCGACCCCCGTGATATTCCCGGTCCCTATGGTTGCCGCCAACGCCGTACATGCCGACCGGAACGATTCCCGGTGGTTCTTCCGATCCCGTAAAAGATTCCCGATGGTCGCATCCCACCAGTGCCGGATCTTCCTGATCTGAAAGAACCGGATCCGCACACTATATACAATGCCCACCAGCAAAAACAGCACCGGTGTCCATGGTCCCCATACGATATCATGAATCTCTCCTATCGAATTCATTCTCTATCACGCACTGCAGCCTGACAACCGCATTTTTCATCCCCCTTGCGGATCACTTCTGCCCTCTTCGGACACGAAAAAGTTCCCTGCCGCCCGTGCCCCGCCTCTCTCATTTCTTACTACGTTTTATTCCCATTTCCCCACATCTATGCTATAATAAATACAGTGTCTGCCACTGGCAGTTTTATTTGCACAAGCAGCAAGCCAAAGTCCGCGCTGATGTGAGACCTTGGCATTTTTCTTTCAGAGGAGATGATTCTTGTGCCGGGATTTACGACCCACTACCTGTTCGGTGTGAAAGCTTACAATGATCTGCCGAACAATTATTTAAAACACGTGATATCCAAATACCGCTGGCTCTACCAGCTTGGTCTTCAGGGACCTGATATCTTCTTTTATAATGTTCCGATCCTGCGGCACAGGGACTACCGCAACGTCGGTTCCCATATGCATGAGTATCAGGTCAACGACTTCTTTAAAAACAGCCTTCTGGAGCTTTCTGAGATCCATTCGAGGCAGCAGAAGGAAGAAGCCGCGGCGTTTCTGGCGGGATTTATCTGCCATTATATCGCCGATTCGATCTGCCACCCGTTCGTCTACGGACGGATCCGGTATCAGACCGATAAGAAAAAGACCGAGTGCCATGGTCTCCACGCAGCTCTGGAAAACGATATCGATGCGATCCTGCTCTGGAAATTCAAGCACAAAAAGCCATCCGAATTCAATCAGGCAGCCTCGCTCTGCTTAAATGGTCAGGAAAGCCAGTTTATCTCACGATACCTGAGCCGGTGCATCAACCGCACCTACTACCAGATCACGGAAAAAAATAATTTTCAGGTCACAGACGGAATGGTCGCCCGCTCGATCTTTGCGATCCGTTTCGGAAGCCGGATCCTGTCCGATCCCGAGGGTCATAAGACCCATGTGATCGGTTCTCTGGAATCCATCTTCTTAAAGCATCCAATCGCGTCAAAAAAGCTGGTGACAGACAGACTTTCCGCTCAGGTCCGCGAGATTTTAAATTTGGATCACGAGGTCTGGACAAATCCATGGGATAATTCCATCGCCTCCATGGCCTCCTTCCCGGATCTGTACCACCAGACACTAAAAAAATGCCACTCTGTCTATTATTATCTCAATGCATTCCTGATCGCGAATGTCCCCGCAGGACCTCCGGATATGTCCGCGCTTCTGGCAGAGCTCGGCAACTATTCCTACCACAGCGGACTCGATGTGGGTTGACCTGACACAGATGGTGTGACTTTGGACCATGTCCCCTGAAACTCGTTTCAGGTGCATAACAATAAAAACGGAAAAGGAGAATTCTATTATGAAACCATTGATCTTACTGACCGGAGGAACCGGAGCCGCAGCAAACGGAACACCGACCTGGGCGTTAAACCAGAACTATGCGGAGAACATCCGCCGCGCAGGCGGAATCCCGATCCTTGCAGTCAACAATGACTGTGCTGAGGAGTATGCGGACCTCGCCGACGGTCTTCTCTTAAGCGGCGGCAAGGATGTTGATCCGAAGCTCTACGGTCAGGAAAAGATGTTTGACTTCGTCATCACAGACCCGCAGCGCGACGATCTGGAATACAGAATCATCAAGGCCTTCGTTGACCGTAAGAAACCGATCTGGGGCATCTGCCGCGGAATCCAGATCTTAAACGTATATTTCGGCGGTACTCTCACTCAGGATATCCCGACACAGCTCGGCGGTGACCACTCCAAGGGAGTCTGCCATCCGGTAACGATCAAGAAAGATTCTATCTTAGGAAACCTTTACGGCGAATCCATGGAAGTAAACAGCTACCACCATCAGTCTCTCGACAAACTCGGCGAAGGTCTTCAGGCCATCGCATGGGGCGAGTCCAACGGACACACCTTCACAGAGGCTGTGCAGCATGAGACTCTTCCGATCTGGTCTGTACAGTGGCACCCAGAGCGCATGACTGGCCCGGTCACAAACCCGAAGGAGTGCGCAGACTCTCTTCCGATGTTTGAGTATTTCGTAAAACAGTGTACAAAATAAGCCGCGTCAATAAACGCAGTTCTGCGCACCTGCTGCGCTGACCGTAAGAAAATATGACAACGAAAAATGGCAGAACGCTTTTTCGGATCACTCTGAAAAGCATTCTGCCATTATATTGTATAAATTGTTTATTCTGTTGAAATTATCTCAACTGATTACTTGGAAGCCTTTGTCTCGTCCAGCTTCTTCGGTGAATCATCAGCAACATCTTCCGGACCTTCCGCAGCTGTCTCGTTGCTCTTAAGGTCGATCTTCTCGCCAGCCTTGTAGCTCTTATCAACAAGTGCCTTTCCGCCCTCTGTAACAACTTTCACATCAAGGGAGAACTGGTTCCAGAGTGTTCCGAAGGAATCCTCGCTGGAATTCTCGAGATCCATGCTCTGTGCAGCGATAATGTCGTTGAACTGTTTTACCATTGTTACGGCATATTCCATAGCGTCATCATTTGTTGTGTCATTCTTTACTGTCCAGGTAAGGCCGATGTTTAATGCGGTCTCATCGTAAGTGAACTCCATCTTTACAGACTGCGGGAATGCGGATGTGTCGTTGAACAGTCCGTCGCACTCGCTCTGTGCCTGCTCCCAGTCGTACATCGTTGTCTCTACCGTCTCATCCTCAACAAGGAAGTTCTGGTCTCTCGGCAGTGTCTCGTCATCGTCATCGGACTCCAGCTTTGCCGGATCTACTTCTTCGCTTCCGGATACCGGTGCATCTGTTGAAATGCTGCTCTTTGTACATCCGCCAAGGGCAAGAACTACTAAAGACAGCACAGCCATTCTCTTTAATAATTTCATAATAAAATTCCTCCTCTGAATTCAACGGATCTCCCACTCTGATGATCAGGATTCTCCGGGAAATCGGCATACTCACGTATTATATACGATTCCTTTTTATTTTTGAAGTCCTTTTCTCAAATTTACACAAATAATTCATGATTTTGTAATGTTTTTCCTGAAATTCTCCGTATCCTTTACGATATACACCGGTCTGTCCTTGATCTCCGCAAACAGGATCGCGATATATTCGCCGATAATTCCAACGATCACAAACAGAACCGCGAACATAAACGAGATCAGGACCACTATGGTCGCATATCCGCTGGGCGCTCCGTACATCTTCCAGGTATAGACCGTATAGATCACCATGATCAGGCCGAAGATCGCCGTAATCACGCCGGAGTAGATACCGAGCTTCAGCGGCAGATCCGAAAAGCACAGAATCGTGTTAATGGAAAACTTGAACAGGCTCTTTAAGCTGTACTTGCTCTCCCCCGCAAACCGCGGTCTCGCCTCATACTCGATGGTCGTCTTCTCAAATCCGATGCTCTGGACATAGCCCCTCAGGAAACGGACCTTCTCCCGGTAGTTGTTCCTGAGAACATCCGCCGCATTCTTGCCCACCGCAAAAAAATCTGAGGCATTGGCCTCAAACTTTACATCGGAAAGATGGTTGATCAGCTTGTAAAACGCCGCGGATGTGACGTTTTTCACGAATCCCGCCGTCTTATTCTTCGTGCGGACCATGCTGATCACCTCATACCCCTCGTCAAACTTTTCTACGATCTCCGGCAGGCACTCCGGCGGATGCTGCAGGTCCGCGTCCATGCAGACGATACCATCGCCTTCCGCATAATCCAGCCCTGCGATCATCGCCGCCTCATGCCCGAAGTTTCTGGAAAAGTTCACGATCTTTACTTTTTCGTCGGACGCCGCGAATTCCTTAAGGATCGACAGGGACTGATCCCTGCTGCCGTCGTTCACGAACAAAAACTCGTAGTCCCAGTTCTCCGGCAGCGTTTTCAGGATCTTCCCGGTCTCCATATAAAATTCTCTTAACGCCAGTTCCTCATTGTACACCGATACAACGACAGAAAGCAGTTTAGTCATAGATTTTGATCTCCATATCGGAATGTTCCGGAATCTGTTTTTCCTTCGGCGGAAGCTTCATGTAGTCGCCGTAGAGCTGTGTCAGAAGCTCTTTCCAGCCGGACGGGACGTAAAATTTCGTGTCCTCGAAAGGCATCTCGACGACCTCATCGTCCCACTCCCTCTTCATCTCCACATAGAACCAGTTCGGCGCATAGCCCGTATAAAAGTACAGCGGACGCTGCTTTCTGCTGTCCATATGGCAGAGGCCATTCCACATTTTCCAGATCACCGGGAATGGGATCAGCTTTCCGACGTTTGCAAGAACTGCCACGAAAAGCTTCATAGCCCCCCTGTAATCGCTGTAATTGATCTCATAGCGGTGTCCCAGAGCAAATCCATAGAGCACACAGTGGGAGAGCTTCGTAAGTTTTTTTGCGAGCTTTCCTTCCGGGAGTCCGTCCACGATAAACAGGTCCACGTTCAGGCGGCTGATCTTATCGTCGTAGAAGTCCATCTTTCCGGAGTCCTCAAACTTCTGACTTTTATTGTATGTCACACGGGAGATAAAGTCGTAGAATGCCTTTCCGCCGTGGTACTCATCCGGCTCCACAAAGGACATGTCCTCCGGCAGCTCCCGCCTTACGACCTTTGCAAACATCTCATAGTTCTTTCTCGTGAACATGACATCCACGTCGTCATCCCACGGGATAAATCCGCCGTGGCGCACTGCACCCAGAAGCGTACCGGAATCCAGAGCATATTTGATCTTATACTTTCTGCAGATCCGGTCGATCTCCTTTAAAAGCTTTAAGTTGACCTCATGGACTTTCGTCAGGTCAAAGGATTTTTCTTCGCTCACTGTAACAGCCCCTCTTTAATCACTTTTGCCATATAGTCGATCTTTTCGTCTGTCATTCCCGGATAAACGCCGACCCAGAAGGTATCGCTCATGATCCGGTCTGTATTTTCCAGAGTGCCTACTACGCGGTAGCCCTTTTTCTCAGCTCTCATCTCATCGAAGCACGGGTGCTTGATGAGGTTTCCGGCAAACAGCATTCTCGTCTGGATCCCTTTGCTCTCAATATACTGGACGAGCTTATTTCTGTCTGTTCCCTCTTTGCATGTGATCAGGAAGCCGAACCAGCTCGGTCTGGAATTCTCAGCCGGTACCGGAAGGATCAGACGATCCTCCGTCTCTGCGAGAGCGGCTCTCAGGCGGTCGAAATTGTGGCGTCTGCGCTCCACGAAGGTCGGGAATTTCTCGATCTGGGCACATCCGATGGCTGCCTGAAGGTCTGTGGCTTTCAGATTGTATCCAAAATGGGAGTATACATATTTGTGGTCATAGCCTAACGGCAGTTCGCCGTACTGTCTGTCGAAGCGGTGTCCGCAGAGGTTGTCATGTCCGGACGGGCAGACACAGTCCCGGCCCCAGTCGCGGAAGGAACGGATGATCTTGTTTAACAGCGGGTTGTCCGTGTAAACGGCTCCGCCCTCGCCCATCGTCATATGGTGCGGCGGATAGAAGCTGGAGGTTCCGATATCGCCTACGGTTCCGGTAAATTTCTCCTCACCGTTGATGGTGTATCTGGAACCTAACGCGTCGCAGTTGTCCTCAACGAGCCACAGGTTATGTTTTTCACAGAATTCCTTTACTGCCTTTAAATCGAACGGGTTTCCGAGTGTATGGGCGATCATGACTGCCTTTGTCTTCTCGGAGAGTGCTGCTTCTAACTTTGTTACATCGATATTGTACTGTGGAATCGTCACATCAACAAATACCGGAACAGCGCCGTACTGGATCGCCGGAGTCACGGTTGTCGGGAAACCTGCTGCAACAGTGATGATCTCATCTCCGCGCTTTACACGGCGGTCGCCGAGCAGAGGGGATGTGAGTGTCATGAACGCTACGAGGTTTGCAGATGAGCCGGAGTTTACAAGGGCACAGTAGCGCACCTGAAGATACTCCGCAAGCTTCTTCTCAAACTCGTCCGTGTATCGTCCGGATGTAAGCCAGAATTCAAGGGAACTGTCCACAAGGTTTACCATCTCCCTGCTGTCATACACGCGGGATGCATACGGGATTCGGTCTCCCTCATGAAATTCCTTTTTCTGGTTGTGGAATTTATCGGCATATTCGGCTACAAGGTCAAGGATCTCTTTTCTTGCCTCTGCCTCTGTCTTATTCTCAAACATAATATTTTCCTTTCCTTCACGTTCTACTGGAACATCTCTTTGATCTGTCTGTCCATCACAGACACAACATCGCCATTCTTCTCATACTCCTGACACCACTCAACGGTGAGTCCGATGGCCTCCTTCACGCCATAGCGCGGGTGCCATCCAAATGTGGTCTTTAACTTGGAGCAGTCGAGTTTTAAGAAGTTTGCCTCGTGAGGACCTCCGTCGCTCTTGTTTTCCCAGGAAAGTCCATGTCCCCAGGCGCTGCAGAACATATCCACAAGCTCACCTGTGGTCACGCAGTCCTTGTCATCCGGTCCCACATTGTAGTATCCGGCGTATGTCCCGTCCTCATACTGCGCCTTTGCCACCATGAGATATGCCGCAAGCGGCTCCAGCACATGCTGATACGGGCGCGTGGAATGCGGATTGCGGACAATGATCGGCTTTTTCGCCATCGCCGCACGGACACAATCCGGGACGATACGGTCATTGGCGAAATCGCCGCCGCCGATGACGTTTCCTGCACGACAGGTTGAGATCGCACAGTGTCCGTCCGCGAAGAAGGACTTCCTGTAGCTGTGGGTCACAAGCTCAGAACATGATTTGCTGTTGGAATACGGGTCATATCCGTCCAGACGGTCCACCTCACGGTAGCCGTACTCCCACTCCCTGTTCTCGTAGACCTTGTCCGTTGTCACATTTAAGAAGGATTTTACGCAGGGATTTAAGCGGACACATTCCAGAATATTGACTGTACCCATAACATTTGTCTCGTAGGTGTAGACAGGATCCCTGTAGGAATCTCTCACGATCGGCTGCGCCGCCAGATGCAGTACGATCTCCGGTTTTGTCTCCTCGAATACCTGCTTTAAATGGGCAAGATCCCGGATATCGCCGATAACGGAATTCATCTTTCCCTCAAGACTTGCCATCTGAAACAGTGCCGGATCTGTCGGCGGTTTTAAGGAGTATCCTGTGACCTTGGCACCGGCATTTACAAGGATTCTGGAAAGCCAGGTTCCTTTAAAACCGGTATGTCCGGTTACAAGGACCTTCTTTCCTTTATAAAAGTCAAAAACTTCTTTTAAGTTCATGTTCTCTTCTCCAATTATGAACCTTTCCTTTTCGCATTTATTTCGCATTTGTCTGTTCAGCAGGTCTGTGCATCTGCTGCGCTGACCGTAAAAAAATTCAGACCGGAAAGGATTTCTCTGTTTCTTACTCCCAAATCTTCCA
Organism: Clostridium sp. AM30-24; assembly: GCF_003480435.1. Classification (GTDB taxonomy): domain Bacteria; phylum Bacillota; class Clostridia; order Lachnospirales; family Lachnospiraceae; genus Pilosibacter. Next base: position 62,909 of record NZ_QUJB01000013.1, read on the forward strand.
CGGCGCGTTTCCGGACTGCCACATCGCCTCTAACTGCTGTTTCTCGCGCTGGGTATCCATACACTTCCAGAATCCCTCGTGGCGGTATGCCATGAGCTCGCCGTCCTTCGCGAGGTTTCTTAACGGTGCCTGCTCGAATACAGTGGAATCGCCCTCGATATAATCAAATACGCCCGGATTTAATACCATATAACCGCCGTTGATCAGGCTGCCGTCATCGTCATTCTTCTCGCGGAAGGAATTGATCTTTCCGTTATCCTCAAGGTCAAGGACACCGAAGCGCTGTCCGATATTGACTGCCGTGATGGTCGCGATCTTTCCATGACTTCTGTGGAACTCTTCCAGTGCCTTTAAGTCGATGTTTGCGAGACCGTCGCCGTAGGTCAGCATAAACGGCTCATTTCCCACATAATCTTTGATCCTCTTTACGCGTCCGCCGGTCATGGTGTTGAGTCCTGTGTCGATCAGAGTCACCTTCCACGGCTCCGCATAGTTATTGTGGACCTTCATGCTGTTGTTCGCAAGATCGAAGGTCACGTCAGATGTGTGAAGGAAGTAATCTGCAAAGAACTCCTTTACCACATACTGTTTGTATCCCAGACAAATAATAAATTCGTTATACCCGAACTGGGAATAATATTTCATGATATGCCACATGATCGGCTTCTCGCCGATTTCAATCATCGGCTTTGGTTTTAAATGGCTCTCCTCGCTGATCCTTGTTCCGAATCCTCCTGCCAGGATTACTACTTTCATAGGTTTACCTCCATATATTCCAACCGTTTTCTTTGAGGACCGTAAGCGCTTCCCGGCATCCCGGTTTGTGATACTCCAGCGCGTCCTCCAGTGTTTTATCTGACTCATTTTCGAAATTTAATAAGATCTGTTTTACTTCGTCCCGGTTATGTTCTTTCCGGTATTTCCCGAAATGGAACTCTTCTGCCGTTGTCATCACATTTCCAATGAGGAACATGGCGGCGAGGGCAATGGATAATATCTTTACCAGCTTTGGCAAAGAATCTTTTTCAATCCTGCTGATATGCTGTGCCCCTTTCGGCTCTGTGCCTTTGCTTTCCCTGCATTCTTCCTTTTTACAGAATCTGCACTTCGCAGCCAGCGCGAACGTAAGAAGGATTCCGATCACGCCGATCTGATACTGCAGCGCATACCGGGAACTCATCCCATACTTATCGTTCGGCATAAAGATATACCGGCTCACAAGCACCATCAGGTGGTTCATGCCTCCGCCCGCTAAGAGCATCAACGGCAATATCGTCTTTTCCTCGATCCGGTAATAAAAGTTCATCCACAGCGCAAAGAGATACGCAAACAGGACGACCGCGCCGACCGCGCACCAGACCTTTCCCGGAAGCCCCGCAAAGCTCCTGTCAATCAATTCTACTCCAAAAACCATGGAAGCAAAAGACTTAAGAAGAAATTTAATAAAAAATTTCGGATCCTGTCGGAAAGCTGTAAAAAGCGGCACATTTACCGCTCCGGAATACTCATAAACCGCCTGGGAATTGCTCCAGAGGTAAATAAGGAACGGGATGACAGCAGCTGCGATCAGGGCGACGGTGCGGGCAGTTCCGATTCCGGCAAGCTCATCGGAAATTATTCCGATCACACCAGCATTTTCCCTGCCTTTACCTGATACGTTTTTTCTATACGTACTGCTTGAATTCTGTCTGTCGGCCTTTGCCTGATATTTTCCAGATAAACTCTTTGCAATTACAATATCGCGCACGTAAAGAAACAGGTACGCCATCACGATCGTCACCGTGTAGATCGCACAGTACGGTCCCGCTGCCCCAATGGTGATCACAAACGGCAATACAAAGAGCCATACAAGCTCCGACCGTTTCGCATTCCGGAATCCCTTTTCATACACCTGATCAAGCAGGGCATAATTCCAAAAAAACAATCCAAACGCAAGGAAATGGGCCCATCCGGTTCCGTTATATAACATTTCCCACTTATTCAGGCTGAACATGACGATCATCATTGCCGCATACCAGACCGGGCAAAGTTCTTTTTTTCTGCTGTATCGTCCGATGATCAGGGCAGAAAGTCCAAATCCCAGAATGCCCATGATCCGGTCCACGGTGACACTGTAGCCAAAGACCATGACATTCAGTCCGCGCTCTAAGAAGTTCACCGGAATTCTCGTCAGCAGATCCGCCACAAAAAATTTATCTGGATTCCACACATCCGGAAGATAGGAATTGATGAGCCGGATATAATCAGAATACACCATATCGATGGCAGAGCGCCTGATATACGCCAGATAAAAAATCATCCCCAGAATCGGAAGTCCGATATAGAAATAACGTTTCTTATTCTTCATGATCTCCTCCGCCTGCCGCGGATCTCCCGGCGGTTTTTCCCGCGTTCTCCGATGCCGGTCTTTTTCTCGGTCTGCGGCGGCGTCTTGCCGACTGTTTTCCTGTTTCTTCATTCTTCGGCTGCTTTGCCGCCTGTTTTTCTGCTTCTTTCTGCTCCGGCTGCTTTGCCGCCTGTTTTCCTGCTTCTTTCCGCTTCGGCTGTTTTGCCGGGTCTTCCCTTTGCGGCATTGGCTTTGATGCTGTCCGTCCCCCCGTTGTCTGGCTGAGCGTCACGATCCTCATGGACGTTGACGGCTGTGCCGGGCGGCTTCCTGACTGCTTTACCACTTTTCCCTCCGCGCGTACCGGGCGGCTTCCCGGCTGTTTTTCTGCTTTTTCCTGCGGCGCGGTCTCCCGCTTCAGTCCTGCTGCCTCGGCCACCTCTCTCGCTGCTTTCGCCCGCTTTCTTCTCTGGCGTCTCTTTGCGGAGGCACTCAGCTTCTCCGGCTGGACATTCTGACCATTTTGACCGCCGGACTTATTTCCGCCGTCACTTTTTTGCGGCTGCTTCTGTCCACTGTTCTCTGACTGTCCCTGACTGCTGTTCTTAGACTGTTTCTGACTGCCGTTCTTAAGCTGTCCCTGACTGCCTTTCCCCGTCTGTCCCTGAGTCCGGTTCTGTCCATGCTTCTGATTCTGCTGTCCCCGTGCCTTCGCCTGAGTACCGGACGGCTTTTTCACACCCGCTCCACGGTGTCCCGTCTGGCTTTTTTTGATCTCCGGCCCCCTCTGTCTGTGACGGTTCGTATGTCGGTCCGATACGATCTTTAACAGGTCTTCCATATAATTATACTGGTTCCAGGCATCTTCCTTGGAATCATAGTTCTCATGTACGGCCTTGTTTCCGATCACGCGGATCTCATTTAATTCCCACTTTCCGACCCTGTCCAGATACCCGTTCTCATCAAGCCACCATCCAAACTGCTGGAATGTCATGACTCTCTGGCGCTTTCTTCCGTTCATCCGGTAAGTCTCGCGCTGTCCTCTTCTATCCGGTCCGTTCTTGGCATTCGCCATCGCCTGAGCGGAATTGTCAAGCTCGATCCCATTAAATTCCGCCACAAGTTTTAAGAACAGTTCCAGATTCTGGCGGCCCTTTACCATAGCCGCATTATACTCCCCGCGGCGCAGCCACTGCTTTTCCTTCTTGAGCTCCCGTTTTACGGGTGCAAGATGGGCGGTCATGTTCCTCTTTCTCAGGAAATACCCGATCACGAGGAACAGGACCACTGCAACAGCAAATCCCGCACATATGGGAGCCAACTGCTGTTCATTCATTCTTCTATTTCTCCTTTTACTATTCCGGTAACGATTCCACTACTTTCACGACCATCGCAAGATTTTCTTCTCCGCGGTGTTCCTTCGCTCCTTTTACATAGAAGTTACAGGAAAATTCCACTGTAAATCTCTGATACGGCGCAGCCGGAATCTCATAGTACATCGTATTGTCTGTAAATACGAGATCATCCATCTGACGTCCGTTCACCCTAATCTTACAGGTCTCACCACCTGCAAGCTTGCCGGGATAATAGCATTTTAAGATCAGCCTGCTGCTATCCCCGTTCGTCAAGACGATCTTCGCATGCTCATCGATCCATCCGTCCGAATAGCTGCCGAAGGGCGTGTCGAACCTCTGCCTCTTCACAATCTCCGTCACATCGTTATATGCGTTGTGCTCCGGATCCTCACACAGGATCACCATGTCATCCGTGATCTCTTTGAGATCCATGTCACTGTCGATAAACTGGAGCTTCGGAATATTTATTTTATCTTTTGCATATACTTTCAGGAATGTTTCAGCATTAAAATCACTGATCTCAAAATTCTTCCCGATGATGTAGATTTCCTTGTCGAAGATATCGTCCCCGTATGTTCCGTATGTCTTCTCCGCCAGGGAATTATACTGGCTCTGGGGCGCCCACAGATACAGGTTGTCCCAGTTGTCCCGGTAATATGTCTCTGCCGGAAAGATCAGGCAGCCGTACAACAGCACCAGGATCCCCGCCTTCCCCATCACCCGTGACAGGTAGGCAAAGAACAGGAGTGCCGCCGCGTAAGCCACATAGACCCAGCGCATCTCCACACGGATCGTCACGCTGGAGCTGCCGATGCAGAGCGCGATAAACATCAGGAACAGCACTGCATTCTTTAAGTGACAGACGATCTCCTTCCTCTCTCGGATCATGCCGATCACGGCTGCCAGAACACCCGCACCGAGAACTGCCTCCGCCGCCAGAATCAGGGTCTTGATCCTGCCCGGGCTGTCTGCAAACGGTTCGATACAGAGATAAACCGGTCCGAAGTTTCTTCCAAATACAAATCCCACCTGATTCAATGCCTGACCGATGGCATCGGTAAGTTTGAAGGTATCTGCCACATCGGTTCCCCCGGTTCCTGCCGGTGACAGTGTTCCGATGGTGCAAAGGCGGATCATCTGGATCACTCCAAACACCAGAAGTGTGATTACAAAGAGCAGAGGCCCTGGGAGACAAAAACCTCTGGTTTCCTCCGCCGCTGCCGCGCGGACCACCGTCTCTTTCTTATTCTGCGCTCCGCGGCTCTGCCCTCTTCCCCTGCTCCGCCCAGGCTCTGCGGTGGGAACAGGTTCATTTCTTCGATTCGGCTTCCCTGTCACGGTCTTCAACGACAGGTCCTTTCCAAATCCGAGGATAACTGCCAGAAGCAATAACGGAAGAAGCGCCATATACCGTTCATGAATGAAGCTGACCACGAAATACAGTAGGTTTGCCATAAGAAAGGCCCCTGTTTTTTTCTCATTCACATACCGGTACAGAAACCACAGCATTCCCAGCGCTGCCCAGAGCGCCAAACTCTCCATCAGACCGTAAAACTGACCGATCTGATAATATGCCATTCTGGATGACAGGTAAAGAATCCCCACAGCGAAGCTTATGATCCTTCTCCCGTCACTGAATGACACCGCAATCCTGTAAATGCTGTATGCGATTCCCGTATTCAGGATGATATTGAACGGAACCATCCATTCCACATGTCCCCCGATGAAGAAAAGCTCCAGCCAGGACGCCAGATAAAACAGGAAGCGGAAGCGGCTGCTGCCCATTGGGAACACATACTCCGTAAATGACTGGTTCCCGTAGCAGGACCAGAGATACAGATCATCCATATAAAGTCCCTTTAATTCCACTCCCCGGTTGATCCAAAATCCAAATCCCAGAAAGATCGCAAAGATGAGGAGCTCAGGGCTCCACCTCCTCCACACTTTCAGGATCTTCTCCTGTAAATTCATGTCTTATCCCCTTACTGCTGTTCTCCGGGCCAGTATTTTTCAGTAAACTCCGCTAAAAGTGCCTCACTCTCCTCCTCAGTGAGGTTCTTCGGCTCAGACGAGAATACCGCAAGCCCGTTTCCGTTTTCATACAGGAGATCCGTAAGATACCCCTGTTTTAAGAGACCTGTCACGTTCCGGAATCCATCCGTTCCAGGCTTTAAGTATCCGCTTCCGAGATAGATATAATCCACTTCCGCAAATGTAAAGAAGTCCGCCAAGGCCTCGGGGCTGGATGAGAGATTGAAGTTTCCACCGCTTCCCTCGATATCCGTGTAACTCTGGGTACAGCACGGGAACCTCAGCATCTCCGGCTGTTCCCCGAATACGATGACCCTGTTTCTCGGATTTTTTTCCAGAACATCCCAGATTTTCTCATTTCCGTAGGAAACAAGCAGCTCCTTAGATTCTTCCATATGGTCATAGTATCCCCTGTGGATAAATTTCACCGGTGTCAGTCCCAGTGTTCCTCCCCAGTTGCTCACTGCCGTGACAGTCACATTAAAGACCAGAAACGGTACCAGCATCCTGCAGATCATCATGCGCAGGAAACCGCTCTTTAGTTTTCCCACAACTATGATCGCCAGAATCGCTGACAGGGCGTAGAGAAGAAGAAAATAATTGCCGTCCACCTGCCATAACAGGTAGAGTGCCACGAGACTCATCAATCCGTTCGTCACAAATACCAATGCCAGACAGATCAACGTATTTTTCTCTTTCCGTCTCGACCTTTTCACATCCGCCAGAATTGGCAGACAGACCAGAAGGAGGAAGATCAGGAGCATCGGCGTGCCCCAGGCGATCCGTACATGGGCCATATCCTCGCCCACCGGGGCCATGAGAACGCCGTAAATTCTCTTTAAGATGTGTTTCAGTCCTGCCACCGAGATCAATGATCCGCCGTTCGACGGAAGGCTCTCGAACCGATATGGGTACCGTACGGTAAATCCAAGAGCCGCCCAGATCGAGTTGAACACAGATGTCAGCGGAAGTCCCGTGTGAAGCCATGTCCGGTACCAGATGAGAAGCCACATCGGAACCATAAAGCCCAATGACCGCAGAAAGCTTCCCCTGATTTTAAACTTCAGCTGCTTTGTAAACAGGATATACAGTCCCACTGTTCCTGCTGCCGCCGTGGAAAATACAAGCGCAGTAGGCTTTAACACAAGTGTCATCAGATAGGCGTCAACCGCAAGGATAAGATAATCACTCCTTTGTCTGCGGATATAAAGCAGAAGAAACAGCAGCATCACAAGCTGCATAAACACCGTCATGGAATCGGTCTTCGCCGTGATGGACATGTTCATGATCCCCGGAATACAGGAGAGGAGTGCCATGCAGCCAACTGCGTATCTTCTTCCCACAAACAGTTCCACGATCTGTCCGGACGCGATCAGAACCCCGATGGTCATCCATATCTGAAAACTCAGGAAAAATCCGTAGGACGGCAGACCGGAGATCGGTAAAAGCAACGTTTCAAGGCCTTTTGAATAGGTATATACCACATTCACCATTCCAAGATTTTCATAGATTCCGCCGCCGTTATCCAGAACATACTCGTTTCGCAGGCCATAGTGGAGCGAATCATAGTCTGCACAGATGTTCATTCGTCCCGCCTGTAAGAGGATCATCGCAAGCATGAGCGCGATGCAGACTGACATCTCCGGGGAGATTTTTGTCCTTTCCGGAATCCGTTTCCACGGCTTTCCGGCATCTCCCGCTGTTCTTAATTCCATATAACGGAATCCCACCAGAAATCCGGCGATGATCACTGTGAGGATCCGAAAGCTCCTGATCCCGCAGCCAAAAAACAGGGATCCCATACAAAATATCAGGATCATACATCCGCTTCCGAGAAGGAAGTCCGCAAATCCCGTGATCCCATGGTATTCTTTCCAGACGCGTTTTCTGTCCAACCCTCTGCGGAGCCGCGCGCCTAACATCAGGAGTACCAGTACATAAGTGCCGGACAAAAGCATTGCGGTAAACGCCCGGTGGAGCCAGAGAAACCCGGCTGTGATCAGTAATACCGCGCCCATCCGGATCCGGTTTGATTCAATTTTCCGGATTACAGACAGATACAGGAAAAACAGTACGGTGATCTCCGTCAGAAGATCGATCGTCTCCGGTCTTCGAAGTCTGATCCCATCCACTCCCGTCACGTAGATCTGTCCAATGGCAACTAACAGCGCAGGTACCGCTACCAGCGCCAGAATAATTAACGAGACCCATTCCCGTCTCTTCATAATTCCCCCCAGGTCATGATTTTTCTCCGCCATGCTTTCTGTTCTCTGCTCCCCGGCATATCCGGGCAGTATCCACAACTGCACCGCACATCCCCCAGTGCCGCGAGGCGTATGATCAGAGCTTTCCTATTCCGCATAAAATCGGTCTTCCAGCATCAGGCAGAGCGCGTGGTAGATCGGCAGATGAAGTTCCTGGATCTTGTAGGTCTCCTGTTCCGGAACGATGATGGAAACATCCGCGATCTTCGCAAGCTTTCCTCCTGTCTTTCCGGTGAGACCGATAACTTTGAGTCCCTTTGCCTTTGCAGTCACAGCCGCATACATTACATTTTCCGCATTTCCGGATGTGCTGATCCCCAGAAAGATATCTCCTTCTTTTCCGTATCCGTTTACCTGCTGGGCATAAGATAAGGTTCCATCCACATCATTCGCGAACGCGGAGGACAGTGCCGCATGGTTTGTGAGCGCGATCGCCGGAAGTCCGCCCTGAAGCTTTTTCGCAAGCTCTGCGCCTCTTTCCGGGTCCGTCTGTTTTAAAGCCTTTGCAAGCTTTGTAGATACCGGACGGCGTTTCACAAAGCCTTTCATCAACTCACCGACGATGTGGTCTGAGTCAGCAGCACTTCCGCCGTTTCCGGCGATCAGAAGCTTTCCGCCGTTTTCATAGCATGCCTCTAAAAGCCTGTATGCGTCCCCGATCTGATCCTTTATGGATTCCAGGACCGGATATCTCTTTACTAATTCCTCAATCATTTCTTTCTCCTTTTTGTCCCGCCGCATCACGCGCATGTATGTTGGCATCTTTCTTATCCGGGTAATGGGCAGGCAATGCCATTTTCATGCTATCCATTTTAACACATAAGCGCCTGTCTTTCCACCGCCAAATTGCTTACAATCCTCAAAAGCGAAAAAAATCCGCAGGATGGTTCCCCAACCTGCGGATTTAAAACATTCAAGGTATAAAAGTTGATTACTTAAGAGTAATCTTAGCGCCTTCAGCCTCAAGTTTTGTCTTGATGTCGTTAGCTTCGTCTTTGGATGCACCCTGCTTAAGAACCTTCGGAGCGCCGTCTACAACGTCCTTAGCTTCCTTGAGGCCAAGACCTGTTACTTCACGAACAACTTTGATAACTTTAACCTTGTTCGGGCCTACCTCTGTAAGCTCAACGTCGAACTCAGTCTTCTCTTCCTCTGCTGCTGCGCCAGCGCCTGCTGCTGCAACTACTACGCCTGCTGCTGCGGATACACCGAACTCTTCCTCACAAGCCTTTACTAATTCGTTTAACTCTAATACGGATAATTCCTTGATAGCTTCGATAAACTCAGCGGTTGTTAACTTTGCCATTATAATTTACCTCCATATAATTTTATATTCACGTTTGTTTTCACAATTGATATAACAGCATATTCATGCTGCCTGAAACAGAATCACGCAATGCGTTTTTCTGTTTGCAGATCCGGGATGGCAATTAAGCCTCTGCCGGAGCCTCTGCACCCTCGCCGTTCTTCTCTGCGATCTGGTTGAGAACACGAGCGAAGTTTGTGATCGGAGACTGCATGCTTCCAAGAAGTCTTCCAAGAAGAACATCTCTGGACGGGATGCTTGCGATTACACCGATACCTGCTGCATCGTAGTATGTTCCCTCTACAACGCCGCCTTTTAATTCAAGCTTGTCAGCTTTCTTTGCGAACTCAGCTAATACTCTTGCCGGAGCTGTTGCATCTTCTTTAGAAACAGCAAGTGCTGTCGGTCCTTCAAGATGCGGCTCAAGTGCTTCGAACTCAGTTCCCTTTGCAGCGAAGCGGATCATTGTGTTCTTATATACTTTATAAGAAACACCAGCTTCTCTTAACTGTTTACGAAGAGCAGTATCCTGCTCAACAGTTAATCCACGGTAGTCAACGACTACAGCAGACTTTGCTCCGTTGAGGACTTCAGCGATCTCAGCAACTACCGGCTGCTTTAATTCAACTTTTGCCATGAATGGTTTACCTCCTGTTTTATTTTAGTATTGGATTCGCCGTCACAGCATTTTATATCGCTTTTCGGAAAAAAACCTCTCCGTCCGCAGACAGAGAGGTTTACAAAATTCTGTGTGAGTTTTGTACGTTCCTCGGCAGGTGTTTTTACCTTACGCCTTACGGCACCTGCTGTCTTCGGCATTCAATACTCGAATACTTTATCATAATATATTCGGATTGTCAATCAATTTTTGCAAAAAAGTGTTGTCAAGCGACCATACAGACTGCGTGCTTGCACGCAAGGCCGAATGGGCATTTGACAACCAAGCCTGCATGAGTAAGCAGGGCGATAGCCCGGATTACGAATGCAGGCGACAACTGCGAGAGTGCCGCAGGCACGGAGCGGTTGTCTTTTTTATCAATAGGGGGATGTCACCGTCAGGTGACATTTCCGCTTAGTTTGTTAACTTAGCTACGTTTAACTTAACGCCCGGTCCCATTGTGGAAGTAAGAGTAACGCTCTTTAAGTAAGCGCCCTTTACTGTGCTCGGTTTTGCTTTGTTGATTGCATCCATAAGCGTCTGGAAGTTGTCCGCTAACTGTTCTTCTGTGAAAGAAGCCTTACCTACTGGCACGTGAATGATGTTTGTCTTATCGAGTCTGTACTCAATCTTACCAGCTTTGATCTCTTTGATAGCCTTTGTAACGTCCATTGTTACTGTACCAGCCTTCGGGTTCGGCATTAAGCCCTTCGGTCCGAGTACACGGCCAAGACGTCCAACAACGCCCATCATATCCGGTGTAGCAACAACTACATCAAAATCTAACCAGCCTTCGTTCTGGATCTTCGGAATTAAATCCTCTGCTCCAACGAAGTCAGCGCCTGCAGCCTGAGCCTCATCAGCCTTCGGTCCTTTTGCGAATACAAGGATACGAACAGTCTTACCTGTTCCGTGCGGCAGAACTACTGCACCACGGATCTGCTGATCAGCATGACGGCCATCACAGCCTGTTCTTAAGTGAGCCTCGATTGTTTCATCAAATTTAGCAACAGCAGACTTTTTAACTAATGCGATTGCATCTGCTGTATCATAAAGAGTAGCGCGGTCGATAGCTTTTGCCGCTTCTACGTATCTTTTTCCTCTTTTCATTATAAAAAACCTCCTGTGGTAGTGTCGGGAGTCCTCCCTCCCACGTGATTGTTGCTGTATATGGAGGTCCGTCCTCCATTCAGTTGCTTACGATCAGTCTGTTACGGTGATACCCATGGAACGAGCAGTACCAGCGATCATGCTTGTAGCAGCCTCGATGCTTGCAGCGTTTAAGTCTGGCATCTTGAGCTCAGCGATCTTCTGTACTTCAGCTCTTGTAAGAGTAGCTACCTTTGCTTTGTTCGGTGTTGCGGAACCGGATTTGATCTTTGCAGCCTTCTTTAATAATACAGCAGCCGGCGGAGTCTTTGTGATGAAGCTGAAGCTTCTGTCAGCGTAAACTGTGATAACAACCGGGATAATCATATCGCCCTGGTCAGCAGTTTTAGCGTTGAACTCCTTTGTGAACTGTACGATGTTAACACCGTGCTGTCCAAGAGCCGGTCCAACTGGCGGAGCCGGTGTTGCCTTGCCGGCAGGAATCTGTAATTTAATATAACCTGTAACTTTCTTTGCCATAATTAGGCACCTCCTAAATAATGTGGTAATGTCGGGGATTTCCCTCCCACGCGGGCACAAAGTCCGTTTTCCTAAAAAAGGTACGGACGACCGGTCCGGATCTTAGTCCGTTTACGGTCACATCTTCTTGATTTCAGAAAAGCTCAGTTCCACCGGTGTTTCACGGCCGAACATCTCGACGTTGATTGTAATGGACTGCTTGGACTCATTGACGGTTCTAATGACACCGACGGTATCCTTCCATGCGCCGGCCGTAACAACGACGGTATCTCCGACGGCGAAATCTACAACGACATCCGGTGCCTTAAAGCCAAGGCTCATCATCTCTTCTTCTGAAAGCGGCACCGGCTTGGATCCCGGTCCTACGAATCCGGTCACACCTCTGGTGTTCCGTACAACGTACCATGTATCATCATTCATGATCATATGAATCAGCACATAGCCCGGGAACATCTTACGCTCGACCTGCTTCTGAGCACCGTTTTTAAGCTCGATGACTTCTTCCAGCGGGACGGAGACCTCTAAGATCTGATCCTGAAGACCTCTGTTTTCGATTGTTTTCTCAATGTCAACCTTTACCTTATTCTCATATCCGGAATAAGTGTGTACAACATACCATTGTGCTTCTGACATATCTTCACCTCATCCTTAACCAAGTACAATATTGAGACCAAATTTGATGATCAGGTCAAGGGCTGCGATAACAATCCCCAGAATTACTGTTGATACGACTACTACAACGGTCTCTTTCGTAAGCGTATCCTTATCCGGCCAGATGATCTTATTGAATTCAGCTTTTAAGCCTTTGATAAAGTCCGTTTTAGGGGCTTTCTCATTACTTGCCGTTTCTCCCATAAATTCACGTCCTTCTTGCAAACCGGATTACTTAGTTTCTTTGTGCATCGTATGTCTCTTGCAGAATCTGCAGTACTTCTTTGTCTCCATGCGGTCCGGATGAGTCTTCTTATCCTTCGTCATGTTGTAGTTGCGCTGTTTGCATTCTGTGCATGCCAGTGTAATCTTAGTGCGCACGACTTCCACCTCCGTTTAAATTCTTTGTAAGGCGGTCCTTTTTCTATTCGTTGCTATCGTTTTTTGAGCATAAAAAAAAGACCTATATCTTCCATTCGCCCGAATATCATACCATAAGAATTTCGGCTCGTCAAGCATTTCCTTTAGAAACACGGCCTTTCCCACGGTTTTTTTATAAAAAAAGAGGATTCCCGGCACATTCAGATGTCTCGCGCGAGTGCAGACAAGAATGTGTCACAGCATATTCAAGCATCTTGCGCGGTCGCCTGCGGCAAGCTGCATCTTCGTGCGGGTGTGCAAAAAAGGCTTCCTGTTTCCATATATTGAAAAGCAGGAAGTCTTCTGAAATTTACAATACCTTTGATAAAAATTCCTTCGTTCTCTCATTCTTCGGATGCGCGAAGAACTCTTCCGGTGGAGCTTCTTCGAGAATTTTTCCCTGATCCATAAACAGCACGCGGTTTGCAACCTCTCTCGCAAAGCCCATCTCGTGGGTTACAACGACCATGGTCATTCCTTCGTTTGCAAGCTCCTTCATGAGATCCAGTACCTCACCTACCATCTCCGGATCGAGAGCACTCGTCGGTTCATCGAAGAGGATCACATCCGGCTTCATCGCCAGAGCGCGGACGATGGCCACACGCTGCTTCTGTCCGCCGGAAAGCGTGGACGGGTAAACGTCTGCTTTATCCTCAAGACCGATGCGGCGTAACAGCTCAAGGGCTTCCTCTCTCGCCTGTGCCTTGATCTCCGCCTTTGTCTTCGGCGCATCAGGTGCCAGCGTTCCTTTTCTCTTTGCCTTCTTTAACTCTTTACAGCGCACATAGACCGGTGCCATCATGATATTCTCGATCACAGTCATATTGTTGAACAGGTTGAAGTGCTGGAATACCATACCCATATGGCGGCGGTGGATATTGATGTCCACGCGCATATCAGCGATATCTACGCCGTTAAAAATGATGCTGCCGGAGGTCGGATCCTCCATACAGTTTAAGCATCTTAAAAATGTACTTTTTCCGGAGCCGGACGGGCCAATGACTACAACGATGTCACCTTTATTGATGGTCACATTGATTCCCTTCAGGACTTCCAGATCACCAAATGTTTTTTTCAGATCAATGACGTCTATCACTCTTCTTCAGGCTCCTTTCCATCAGTTTAACAAGAATTGAAATCACCAGCACGAGAACGATGTAGATCGCCGCCATGACAAGATACGGGACCATAAACTCGTAGCTGTTGCTTCCGATATAGTTGAAGGCAACATAAAGATCCGCCGCACCGACGAAGCTGACAACGGAGGTTTCCTTGATCAGGGCGATAAACTCATTGCCCAGAGTCGGAAGAATATTTTTCACTGCCTGCGGGATTACGATCCGGATCATCGCAGGACCAAAGCCAAGACCGACTGCACGTCCCGCCTCAAGCTGTCCCGGATCAACGGACTGGATACCGCTTCGCATGATCTCGGAAATATACGCGCCGCTGTTCAATCCAAAGACCACCATGGCAACACGGACACCCGGCAGCTTGATCCCCATAAGGGGCAGCATAACGTAGTAGAAGATCAGAAGCTGCACGACCATCGGGGTTCCGCGGAAGAGACCTACGTAGAAGCTGCAAACCGCGTTCAGCGCCCGCGGAAGTGTCTTATATTTCGGCAGGACGCGGACCGTCGCGATGATGGTACCGATCAAAACACCGATGAGCATGCCGACTACCGCGATCAGAAGCGTATTCTGAAGTCCCTGTACGACCTTGACGTAACCGTTTTTCTCAATAAATATCTGTACAAACTTGTTCCATTTGTTCCCGAAGTTTCCCATAATACCTCCAGATAGCAAAAACACAGCGTTTCCTGCCATGTTCCAATACAGTCAAAAAGCGGGAGAGTAGCCTATCCTGCCCCCGCTTTTTAACCGGTGTTTCCTATGTGTTTACTGCATTGCGTTGATCGCCTTTGTGATGCTTTCTGCCGGAGCCGCATCAATGATCACGTACTTCACATTGCCGTTGATCATATCCTGAACTGCAAGAGATGCACTCTTATACGGTACCCACTCGGCCGGAAATCCTTCAAAGCCCCAGTCATCACTGCCCTCAATAAAGTACTGTGCTGTGGTTCCCTGCTGTCCGCCGATCTTGTCGCTCGCACTTAAGCCCTTAAGGATCTCTTCTACGGACGCTGCATCCTTGCAGTCATCAAAAGCCGTATCATCTGCCAGTGTAACCAGTCTCTGGGATGCTTTATAATACGGATCGGAGAAGGTTACATATTCTTCTCTCTCCTCGTTGATCGTTAAACCGGCCATTGCGATATCGCATTTGTGCTGACCAACAGATAAGCATACTGCATCAAAGTCCATGTTTTCAATTACAAGCTCCTTGCCAAGCTCCTGTGCGAACAAAGCTGCGATTTCCATATCGATTCCCTTGTAGCTGTCGCCGTCAACATACTCAAACGGCTCAAAGGATGCGTTTGTCGCAACAACCAGCTGATCCTTAGAAGCATCATACTCTGCGGATTCTACTGCAGCCGGCTCGCCGTCACTGAAATATTTATCGCAGATCTCATTGAAGGTTCCGTCCTCCTGGATCTTTGCGATAAATGCGTTTACCTGCTCCAGCAGCTCCGGCTGGTCTTTATCCACGCCGAATGCATACTGCTCATCCGTAAGATCATATTCGATCACCTTAACAACCCCTGCTGCCTCATCTTTCTTTTCTTCTGCAGCCGCACCTGCTGTTGTCTCTGTCTTATTCTCTGCTGCTGCCGTTGTCTCTGTAGTCTTGCTGCCGCAGCCTGCAAGAAGTGATGCCGCCATCGCAGCGGTTAAACATAATGCAATCGCCTTTTTCATAATATTTCCTCCTCTAACCCAATACGGATTTGCAACTTTTTCGATGAGACCCACTATACCACAGGCCTATACAAAAAGCAAGCGTTTATGCATGTATTTTTGCATATTTATGCATTCCCTCTCATTCTATAACCTGTATGCATATCACTTTTTTCCTGTCCTATCTTCCTCCGGTCATGCAGATCACAACGAAATAGACCCGGCTGATTCCCGATGCCCGCAGGGCTCTCGCGCACGCCTCGATGGTACTGCCTGTTGTATAGATATCATCCACAAGGATCACGCTCCTGATCCCCGCCGGGATCTCCCCCGCCGCGAAGGCACCGGAAAGGTTCTTAAGCCGCTCCGCTACCGAGAGATCCTTCTGCGGCAACGTCTTCTTATTTCTCACCAGCATTTCCGGCATTACCGGAATCCCCAGCTTCTTTCCGATGACCCGAGCCAGGATCTCTGCCTGATTGAATCCCCGGGTCTTTTTCCTCGTGGCATGGACCGGCACCGGGACCAGGGCATCTGCCTGCATCCGGCGGATCGTCCGTCCGTACCGTGCCGTCAGGGCTGTCCCGTAAAAATCCAGATACTCTCTCTTATTATTGTACTTGATCTGCGCCATGGAGTGTCTCGCCACCTCGTCGTAATTTAATAAGGCGATCCCGTACTCAAAGGCACGCGGATGGCGCATGCAGTCCGGGCAGAACTCCAGACTCCCGTCTTCAATCTCTTTTCCGCATTTTTTACATACCGGTGATCTTACAAACGATAGTTTATGAAGGCAGTCCGGGCAGATCATCCGCCCGAAGCCGCCCGTGATATCCCCGCATACAGGACAGCGGCGGGGATATAGAACATCAAGAATTTTATTAAATTTCATGTTAAATATAAATATTCGAACAAATAGTGCAGGTCTATTTCTGCATCATAGATGTATCAATCTCCAGAATCCGATCTTTCAGCCCCGAATACCTTTTCTGCTCCACCTCATTATCCACCATCGCCTGGAACACCTCCGGGATTCCCACGAGGCAGACGCAGGATTTCGCCCTCGTAACCGCCGTGTAGATCAGGTTTCTCGTCATCAGCATCCGCGGTCCCGAATGGACCGGGATCACCACTGCCGGATATTCGCTTCCCTGGGATTTGTGGATCGTGATCGCGTAGGCAAGCTCCAGCTCCTCCAACTGCTTAAAGCTGTACTCCACCATCCGGCGCTCATCAAACTCCACCTCCATCGTCTCCGCGAAGCTGTTGATGGAGCGGATGATCCCCATATCCCCGTTGAAAACGCCTTCGCCCTTATTCACCGGGATTCCGTAACGGTTGCGGACCTCCCACTCGATCTGGTAATTGTTCTTGATCTGCATGACCTTATCGCCCACGCGGAAGATCGTCCCGCCGGACTCTTTCTCCTGCTTATTCGCCGCAGGCGGGTTAAACTTCTCCTGGAGCTGCTTATTTAATGCTTCAACTCCGAGAGCGCCTTTCCGCATCGGCGTCATGATCTGGATATCTGACATCTCGGCATGGACATAGTTCGGAAGCTTGTCCTGCACGAGGACCATCATATCCTTCACAATATCCGCCGGATAATCGCGCCGGATAAACAGAAAGTCACGGCTCTTCTTATTTAAAGGAACTGTTTCCCCGTCGTTGATCCTATGGGCATTGACGATAATGTCGCTCTGGGCCGCCTGACGGAAGATCTTTGTGAGCTTCACCACAGGGAACGCCTCCGACGCGATCATGTCCCGGAGAACATTTCCCGGCCCCACGCTGGGAAGCTGGTTTACATCGCCCACGAGGATCAGCCTCGTTCCTACATTCACCGCCTTTAAGAGTGAGTGGATCAGGCTGATATCCACCATAGACATTTCATCGATGATGATCACATCCGCGTCCAGAGGATTTTCCTCGTTCCGCTCAAAATGCATGCCCTCCAGCCGGTTCTCGCCGGAATTGCCGTTGTTTTTCTGATCAACCGTCGGAGCGCCCGTAAGCTCCAGAAGTCTGTGGATCGTCTTCGCCTCGTATCCTGTCGCCTCCGTCATGCGCTTCGCTGCGCGGCCCGTCGGGGCAGCCAGAAGAATATCCATATCTTCCTGGTCGAAATAATGGATGATCGTATTGATGGTTGTCGTCTTACCCGTTCCCGGACCTCCGGTGATGATAAGGAGACCATTGCCCACCGCCTCCAGAACTGCCTGCTCCTGAAGCTCGTCCAGCTCGATCTTCTCCGCCTCCGTGATCTTTTTCAGGCGATTTTTCACGTCGTCCTCATCGATCTTCGAATGGAGATTCAGGTCATGCAGCATTCTCGCCGTATTGAGTTCCATATAATAGAACTGTGCCGGGTAGACGATCCGTTTCCCATCCTTTTCCTTCACCACCAGCTTCTTCTCCATCTGGAGATCCACCAGATGCTTTTCCATATGCTCCGGTTCAACGTTCAAGAGTGCCGACGCATTGGCAAACAGCTCCTCCTCCGGCAGATATGTATGGCCGTTTCCCGTCGCCTGGAGCAGGGCGTAGAAAAGTCCGCTGCGGATCCGGTAATCGGAATCCGTGAAGATCCCGACCTTCTCCGCGATCTCGTCCGCGATCTTAAATCCCACACCCTGGATATCGTCCGCCAGCTGATACGGATTTTCCTGGATCACCGAGTACATTCCCGGACCGTAATGCTGATAGATCTTCACTGCAAGGTTCATGGAGATCCCGTACTGCTGAAGGAACACCATGGCCTGACGCATATCTCTTTTTTCCTCCACCTGGCTGCTGATCTCCATCGCCATGCGCTCGCTGACGCCCTTGACCTCAGCGAGACGTTCCGGCTCCTCTTCCATGATCCGGAAGGTGTCCGCCTTGAACTTCTTTACGATCCTTTTAGCTAAAGCAGCTCCGATGCCTTTGATAGCACCGGAGCCGAGATACCGTTCAATCGCCAGTGTGTCCTCGGGAGCTTTTATCTCATAGCTCTCCACCGCAAGCTGTTCACCGTAGATGGAGTGTTCCACCATCCGGCCCGTCGCCTCGATCCGCTCTCCCTCACTGATGTAGGGAAATGTGCCGACGAGGATATATTCTTCTCCCCCGTCCGCCACGCTTAAGACCGAGTAACCGTTATCCTCGTTGCGGTATTTGATTCTTTCCACATAGCCTGTTACAGTTGCCATTTTTTATTTTTCTGCGCCTTTTCCGCCGTGTGCGAACTCGATAAACTTACCGGTTCCGATCGCAACCGCTGTAAGCGGCTCCTCCGCGATCATTGTCGTGATTCCGGTCTTCTCCTCGATCAGGGCGTCAAGTCCGGAGATCAGGGATCCACCGCCGGTAAGAACGATTCCACGGTCGAAGATATCGGCCGCGAGCTCCGGTGGGGTACGCTCCAATACATTGTGTACAGCGTCTACGATCTGCATAGCCGGCTCTCTTAACGCCTCAAGTGTCTCGTCGGATGTGACAACGATGGTCTTCGGAAGGCCGGTCACAAGGTTTCTTCCGCGGACTTCCATCGTCACAAGCTCCGGACGGCGGTAAGCCGCGCCGATATTGATCTTGATCTCCTCGGCGGTTCTCTCACCGATCAGGAGATTATGTTTCTTTCTCATATAGCGGACGAGAGCTTCATCGAAGTCATCTCCGGCCGTCTTGATGGATGTACTTACGACCGTACCGCCGAGGGAAATCACCGCGATATCTGCAGTACCGCCTCCGATATCTACGATCATGTTTCCGCATGCCTTGGAGATATCGATTCCAGCTCCGATCGCTGCGGCAACCGGCTCCTCGATGATGCAGACCTCACGGGCGCCTGCCTGGTAAGTTGCGTCCTCAACGGCCTTTCTCTCAACCTCTGTCGCTCCGCTCGGGATGCAGACCGCGATACGCGGCTTTCTTAAAGTTCTCTTTCCTACCGCCTTGTTGATGAAATATTTTAACATTTTCTCGGTTACGGTATAGTCGGAAATAACGCCCTTTCGGAGCGGTCTTACCGCAACGATATTACCCGGAGTACGTCCGATCATCAGACGCGCCTCCTCACCGAAGGTAATTACTTTATTCGTCTCTCTGTCCAGTGCTACTACGGACGGTTCCTTTAAAACAACGCCTTTTCCTTTAATATAAACAAGGATGCTGGCGGTACCCAAGTCAATTCCAATGTCATTAGACATCATCATTGTCGTCTTCCTCCTGTCTTTCTAACTGAATATCTCCTGAATCTATTTCCGCATCCCGTCGTCCGGGACGCGCCTCGCTTCTCTCTATTTCCCATATATAAGAAAACCCTGTTGTTTTCCCAGCTGCTTTGCAAACAGATATCCGGACCGGATACCTCCGTCAGTCTCAACAGGACGCGAAATATCAGTTTTTATTATATACGAAAGGCCTTTGTTTTTAAAGGGGTTTTTAAAATTTTTTACTGCACCCACACGCCATTCCTGTCAACATAATATTGTCCGCCGATCATCTGGCTCGTGAGCATTGCTCCGGATTCTCCACAGTAATACCACGCGCCGTTCGTCTGCACCCACTGATTTTTCACCATCGCCCCGCCAGAGCCGCAGAAATACCACTGGTTATTATTGAGGACCCACTGGTTTTCTGCCATATAGCCGAGCTGGTTAAAATAATACCATACATGGTTGATCAGCTTCCAGTTCGCCACCGGGTATGTCTTATCCGGATTGCACCACCACCAGCCGACGCTGTCGCGAAGCCATGCACCGTCCGCCGTGTTGGAAGCGCTGGTACCCGTTCTGTCTCCGGAGCCTGAAGACCCATTTCCATAGTAGTTGGAGGCTGCTGTCCGGTTTGCGTAGATCGCGGATGCCCCGTTTCGGTCAACATCCTTCGGCTCAGATTCCCGCCAGCTGCTTTCATCACTTCCACGGACGGCTTTTACCCGGAACGTATAGCTTCCTTCTTTTGTAAAGGATCCGCAGAAATTATAATAGTTGTTTGTCGTTGTATAGGTGGATCCCACCATATCTCCGTCCCGGTACAGACGTACCTGATACTTTTTCGCGTAATCCGTTCCTTCCCAGTACGCAACGCCGCCATAACTGTCATCCCAGGTCAGGTCGTAGGCATCCAGTTCATAATCCTCATCATCATACTCCGTGTCAATCTCCGAAATTTCCTGAAGTGTTACATAGACATATAATTTCGAGGAGCTTCTCGTAACGGAAGTCACCCTGTTTTCGTCATTTCCAAGGTATACATCCGATTTACTGAGTCCGGTTGAAAATGTATAATCGCTGTCCGCTCCAATGGTGATCTTTACCTTTGGCTTTGTGTCATCATCCCAGTCCCCACTCGGCTCATTCGTGACGGATACTTCATCCACATAACAGCCGTCATCCGATACCTCCGCTTCCACCTCAAGATTGTCTGAAGCTGTCAGCACTGCATTGATATCGATCGTAACCTCCTCGATCTTCTCCGATGCCATTGCCGGAAATGCCAGCATTGCCGTCATAAGGAATGCTGCGGGTACGAATATCATTTTCTCTTTCTTCATAGTGAACCTCCCCGTCCTTCTCTCATTTGGTAAAGACCCCGTCTGTCAGCATATTTCATTCCAGAATTTGCACGCAGCCGGATCACATCTTTCTTATAGTATACCAGACGTTTAGGACTCATTTAAGTTTAATTTTCCCGCCAAACTTCGGCAATATTGCGGCAGGCCTCTGGCAATTCCGCGTCGTGGAATTTATTGTCTGTCTCCGCAGCATTATCGGCCATATTTAGACACGTCTCTTCATGATTCGTTAAGTAAATTTACTTTCTTTTAATTTTTTACTCACAATTTAGACACATTTTGTCATTATAATACAATTACGTTATCCGAAAGGATAACCTGCCTTTGTTTCAAGTGTTACACTTGAACACACAAAGCTTTTTCATACTCATACCTGTCAGAGGCAACTCTGGCAGGTCCCCCTAAAAAATTGATACTTTCCATACTCCCCTTAGGGACTGCAGGAACGGCTGCGGTCCCTATTTTTTTACCCATGATCTCCGCATTTTTTCACACTTCTATCGACTCTTCCCATCCCATTGACTTTCATTCCATCTCACGGTATAGTAAATGTAATAACATTACCCGGATGCAGGACGCTGTTCACCGGTGCTGTCTCTGCACTGCGGTTCATTACATGAGGTGAGAATTAT
This sequence comes from Clostridium sp. AM30-24, assembly GCF_003480435.1. Lineage (GTDB taxonomy): Bacteria > Bacillota > Clostridia > Lachnospirales > Lachnospiraceae > Pilosibacter. The sequence goes on from NZ_QUJB01000013.1 coordinate 84,545, forward strand.
TATGAAATCGATTAAACGTATCACTGCAGCCGCATTATCTGCTGCACTCTGTTTTTCTATGGCTGTTCCGGCCTACGCCGACCACTACCAGACTCCGAAGTCCATCAAGGGCGTTCTGATCAACGAGCACGCCCAGATCCCGGATGTTCTCGAGGTGGGCGCATCTCAGGTCGTTTTAAACTTTCCAATGTCCTGGGCATTCAGCAGCCAGTTATCTGTCTGCCAGGATCTCTACACAAAGCTTGATCAGGCGGGTGTCACTGTGACACTGATCGTCCTGAACGACTGGGCGGCAGCGAGCTACAGCCCGTCCCTTCTTCCGGTATCCCAGCCAACCGGCGCAAGCTACTACGCGTTCAACACCTTAAACGATGCAGGCGTCCAGTCCATAAGAGATGCCGCAAAGCGCGTCACAGAGGCATTCAAGGACTGCGTTTCCAACTGGGTCATCGGCAATGAGATCAATGATGGACAGGCATGGAACTATATCGGTCAGATGGACATTGATACCTACTGCTCCAACTACGCGACCGGTTTCCGCACCTGGTATGACACCATCAAAGGATCCAACAAGCTGGCAAATGTTTATATCCCGTTTGACTTCCGCTGGAACTGCGGACAGGTCGAGGGCTTCAAGTACGGCGCTATGGACATGATCCCGCGGTTAAACAGCCGCCTGAAAGATACCGACTACGGCATCGCATGGCACGCATATCCGGAGACCTTCGAGGATCCGGTCTTCACCGATGATATCTACACACTGGAGAAAGCAGATACTTATATCATCAACCTGAAGAATCTCCACATTCTGACCGACTACATGCAGCAGGCAGACATGCTCTCCCCAGCAGGAAAAGTCCGCCACCTGATCCTCTCCGAGCAGGGCTTCACATCCGATTCTCCTGCCCACAACGGCCAGTGCCTCGATCTCCAGGCTCAGTGTATCAAAGAGGCTTACGAGACAGCAAAGGCAAATCCATATGTTGAGGCATTCCTGTTGAACCGCATGAAGGATGAGCAGGGACTTCTGGATGCGCATTATGCGTTCGGCCTCATCGATGTGAACGGAAATAAGAAGCCGAGCTTTGAGGTTTATAAAAATCTTCAGTAATTTCCCAATGCCTGACTGTCCGCGTTAGGGATACAATAGACAGCCAGATACTTTTACAGTGAATTACCCACCACTTAATTTTGAAGAAATTTGAAGTG
>NZ_QUJB01000014.1:0-567 GCF_003480435.1 Clostridium sp. AM30-24
GAGATGTACAGCAAGGATATTTCCAAGAAAGTCCATTCCTCTTATCTTCTGAAAGCGCAGAAAGGACAGTTTACCGGGTGTCTTGCCCCGTTCGGGTATCGGAAAGACCCGGAGGACAAAAACCATCTGCTCATTGACGAGGAAACCGCCCCGATTGTGCGGCTGATTTTCGGATATGCCCTAAACGGTCATGGTCCGAACTATATCCGCAGACGGCTGGAGGAAGAAAAAATCCCCTGCCCCACATGGTGGAACCGGGAACGGGGGCTTCGCAATACCCGCACCAAATGGGAAAAGAAAGACCCAGAAAACGGGCGGTATATGTGGGACTTCTCCGTTATCAAAGACCTTTTGATGAATCCCGTCTACACCGGGGCGATTGCTTCCCAGAAAAAGGACTACCGTTTCAAAATCGGCACGATTGGGGAAAAGAAGCCGGAGGACTGGATTGTAGTGGAGGGACAGCATGAACCGCTGATTGACCGCATGAGCTTTGACATTGTGCAGAACAAGCTGAAATCCCGCCAGCGTCCGGGGCAGACCAATGAAATCAGCCTGTTTGCCGGA
>NZ_QUJB01000014.1:577-72819 GCF_003480435.1 Clostridium sp. AM30-24
CAGCGTCCGGGGCAGACCAATGAAATCAGCCTGTTTGCCGGACTGATAAAATGCGGTGAGTGTGGGAAGTCACTGACGATACGCTACACAAACGCAAAACATCCCCAGCAGATTTACTCCTGCAAAACCTACAATGCCTTTGGAAAGAACCACTGCACCCAGCACCGGATTGATTATGACACCCTTTACAGCCATGTGCTGCGGAAAATCCGGGAATGTGCCAGAGCTGCCCTGATGGACGGGGAAGCGGTTGCCGACCGCCTGACCAATACCTGTGAAACCGAGCAGCGGGAACAGCGGGAAGCAATGGAACGCTCCCTCACAAGGGACGAGGAACGGATTGAGGTTCTGGACAAAATGGTCATGCGGCTTTATGAGGATATGATTGCAGGGCGTATCAGTGAACAGAATTTCAACACCATGCTGGAAAAGACACAGACCGAGCAAGCGGAGCTTAAAGCAAAAGTGTCCGAGGGCAGAAAGCGGCTGTCCGATGAAGTCCAGCTTGCCAATGACGCAAAACAATGGGTGGAAGCCATTCAGGAATACGCCAATATCACAGAGCTGGACGCAGCCACCCTCAACCGCTTAATCAAAGAAATCGTCGTGCATGAGCGCATTGACGAAGATAAAACAAGAAACATTTCTATCGAAATTCATTTTAATCTCAAACCCATCCCAGAGGTGGAACAGGTCACTGCCTGACCTGTCCCGCCGGGACGGTTCTCTTAAAAACACCATATAGATTTTTTGTACGCCGCCGCCCGCCATCGAGCAGAGTTTTACACCTAATTGGGTATAAAACAGCTCATGGCGGGCGGCGGCGTCGCTTTGATCGGCGGCACCCTTGTTCCCCTGCTTTCTCAACTTTTTGGATAATGCCTAAAACAAATACCACCCGCCGCGCCCTCTCGGAAACGGGAGGGCGCGGGAAAGGAGGGATTAACTTTTGATATGGCAGATGATTGAAGATTGGTTTCGCGGCATTTTGACAGACGGGATTTTATCGAACCTTTCCGGCTTGTTTGACAGCGTAAATACAGAGGTTGGAGAAATCGCAACACAAGTCGGCACGACCCCCGCCGGGTGGAACGCGGGCATATTCAACATGATACGCAGCCTTTCGGAAAACGTCATTGTACCGATTGCGGGCGTTATCATTACCTTTGTCATGTGTTATGAACTAATCCAGCTTGTAATTGAAAAAAACAATCTGCACGATCTCGACACTTGGATTTTCTTCAAATGGATTTTTAAGACCTTTGTTGCGGTGCTGCTGGTAACAAACACTTGGAACATCGTCATGGGAGTTTTCGACGTTACGCAGAGCGTCGTCAATCAGAGCGCGGGGGTTATCATATCCGATACAAGCATAGACGTTACCACCGTCATTACCGACATTGAAGCAAAACTCGACGCTATGAGCGTGGGCGGTCTTTTGGGGTTATGGTTTCAATCCCTCTTTGTAGGGCTTACCATGAAAGCCCTGTCAATCTGCATTATGCTTGTGGTGTATGGGCGCATGATTGAAATATATCTTGTAACGAGCGTTGCCCCTATCCCTATGGCAACAATGGTAAATCACGAATGGGGCAGCATGGGACAGAATTACTTAAAATCTTTGCTTGCGCTTGGTTTTCAGGCGTTTCTGATCTTGGTGTGTGTCGGCATTTATGCGGTGTTGATACAAACAATCGCAGCGACCGACGACATTTCCGGCGCGATCTGGGCTTGCATGGGCTATACCGTCCTCTTGTGCTTTACGCTTTTCAAAACGGGAAGCCTTGCAAAGAGCGTCTTTTCGGCACATTAAGGGGGTGAGTTATGATTTGAAAATCGGTTTAATCGACGTTGACAGCCATAATTTCCCCAACCTCTGCTTGATGAAGCTATCCGCGTATCATAAAGCAAAGGGGCATACGGTGGAATGGTGGAACGCAAAGGGGCGGTACGACCTTGTATATAAAAGCCGCGTCTTTACGGACACCTATTCCAAAGACACGATAACCGTTACCAACGCGGAACAAGTTATTTTCGGCGGTACGGGCTACGACACGAAAAACCGCTTGCCGCCGGAAGTGGAACACAGTTACCCGGATTATTCTATCTACCCGCAGTTTTTCGGGATTGCCTACGGCTTTTTAAGCCGGGGTTGTCCGAGAAATTGCGGGTTTTGCATTGTCAGCAGTAAAGAGGGACGCAAAAGTGTTAAGGTTGCGGATTTGTCCGAGTTTTGGAAATGGCAGCCGGAAATAAAAATCATGGACGCTAATCTGCTTGCCTGTCCCGACCATGAAAATCTCATTGAGCAGCTTATACGAAGCCGCGCATGGGTGGATTTTTCGCAAGGGCTGGATATTCGCCTTGTGAACAGGGATAATGTCAGCCTGTTAAATCGGGTACGGATAAAAGCGGTACATTTTGCATGGGATAATCCCGACGAGGACTTAACCGGGTATTTCCAACGTTTTTTGGATTTGACCGCCATTAAGAGCAGCCGCCAGCGGCGCGTGTATGTTCTTACCAACTACGGCAGCACTCACGAACAGGATTTATACCGCGTGAACACCTTGCGGGCTATGGGCTTTGACCCGTATGTGATGATTTACGAGCGTCCAACCGCCCCGCCTGTTACCCGCCATTTGCAACGGTGGGTAAATAACAAACGGCTTTTCTATGCTGTCCCCCGTTTTGAAGATTACATTCCGGGCAGAAAGGAGGTTTGAAATGGCGTATGTAACCGTCCCAAAGGACTTAACAAAAATCAAAAGCAAGGTAATGTTCAACCTTACGAAACGACAGCTAATTTGTTTCAGCGCGGCGGTAGCAATCGGACTGCCGCTGTTCTTTTTGGTAAAAGACAGCGTTGGAACAACCACAGCGGCATTGTGCATGGTGCTTGCCATGCTGCCTATGTTTTTGCTTGCCATGTACGAGAAAAACGGGCAACCGCTGGAAGTGATTATTCGGCAATTTGTGGAAGTGAAGTTTCTTCGCCCCAAAGAGCGACCTTATCAGACCAACAATTTTTATGCCGCCCTTGCGCGGCAAGAGCAATTAGATAAGGAGGTACGGGCGATTGTCAAAGGAAAAGAAAAACACCCAAAACGAAAAGCGTAAACTTTCCCGACAGGAAAGAAAACAGATAGATACCCTTATCCGACAGGCAAAGGGCGACGGGAAGCCCCATACGGCGCAGGACAGCATACCGTTTGAGCGAATGTATAAGGACGGGATTTGCCGCCTTGCAAACGGGCGGTATTCCAAGTGCATTGAGTTTGAGGACATCAACTATCAGCTTGCGCAGCCGGACGACAAAACCGCCATTTTTGAAGCCCTTTGCGATATGTATAACTCGTTCGACGCTTCTATCAGCGTGCAGCTTTCCCTAATCAGCCGCCATGCGAACAAGGACGATTTCAAGAACAGTATCACGATTGCGCCGCAGAATGATGACTTCGACAGTATCAGAGCAGAATACACCGAAATGCTTAGGACGCAGCTTGAACGCGGAAACAACGGGCTTATCAAGACCAAGTTTCTCACCTTTACCGTTGAAGCAAAGGACATTAGATCGGCGCGGGCGCGTCTTGCCCGCATTGAAACGGACACCCTCAACCATTTTAAGGTGATCGGCGCGGCGGCGCGGGTATTGGACGGGAAACAGCGTCTTGAAGTGCTGCATGGGATTTTCCACCCGGACGGGGAACGCTTTAACTTTGCGTGGGAATGGCTACCCGCAAGCGGTCTTTCTGTCAAAGACTTTATCGCGCCGTCCTCTTTCCGATTTGGCGACGGGCGAATGTTTCAAATGGGCGGCAAGTTTGGCGTAGTTTCCTTTTTGCAGATCGTCGCGCCGGAACTCTCCGACCGTATGCTTGCCGACTTCATGGACGCGGAAAACGGGATTATCGTCAATCTGCACATTCAGAGTATCGACCACAACGAAGCAATCAAGACGATTAAGCGCAAGATTACCGACCTTGACCGTATGAAAATCGAGGAACAGAAAAAAGCAATCCGCAGCGGCTACGACATGGATATTATTCCGTCCGACCTTGCCACCTACGGCGGGGAAGCAAAAAACCTACTCCGCGATTTGCAGAGCCGCAACGAAAGAATGTTTCTGCTTACGCTGCTTGTCTTAAACCTTGCAGATACCAAGCAGAAATTGGATAACGAAGTATTTGGAGCGGCGGCAATCGCGCAGAAATACAACTGCATTTTGACCCGCCTTGACTACCGGCAGGAACAGGGGCTTATGTCCTCTATCCCGTTGGGGGAAAACCTTATCCATATCCAGCGCGGCTTGACGACCAGCAGCACCGCCGTTTTCGTTCCCTTTACGGTGCAAGAGCTGTTCCAAAGCGGCGAAGCATTGTATTACGGCTTAAACGCCCTTTCCAACAACATGATTTTGTGCGACCGAAAGAAGCTGAAAAATCCCAACGGCTTGATACTCGGCACACCGGGCAGCGGCAAAAGTTTTTCTGCAAAACGCGAAATCACAAACGCTTTTCTTATCACGTCCGACGACATTATCATTTGCGACCCCGAAGCCGAATATTACCCCCTTGTCGGACGTTTGAAAGGACAGGTTATCAAGGTTTCGCAGAACAGCACGCAGTACATTAACCCTATGGATATTAACCTCAATTACAGCGAGGGCGACACGCCCATAGCCTTAAAGAGCGATTTTATCCTTTCCTTTTGTGAGTTGATTATGGGAGGTAAAAACGGGCTGGAAGCTGTCGAAAAGACCTTGATTGACCGCGCTGTTATCAGCGTGTACCGCAACTACCTTGCCGACCCGAAGCCGGAGAATATGCCGATTTTGGGCGACCTCTACGACGAGATCAAGAAGCAGCCGGAAAAGGAAGCGCAGCGTATCGCGGCGGCATTGGAACTCTATGTAAACGGCAGCTTGAACATTTTTAACCACAGGACAAACGTTGACATTCATAATCGCCTTGTCTGCTTTGATATTAAGGAACTCGGTACGCAGCTTAAAAAAGTCGGTATGCTTATCGTCCAAGACCAAGTATGGAACAGAGTAACGGTAAACCGCAGCGAGGGCAAGGCGACGCGGTATTACATCGACGAATTTCATTTACTCTTGAAAGAGGAACAGACCGCAGCATACAGCGTCGAGATTTGGAAGCGTTTTAGGAAGTGGGGCGGTATTCCGACAGGTATCACGCAGAACGTCAAAGACCTTTTGACGAGCAGAGAAGTTTCAAACGTTTTTGAAAACAGCGATTTTGTCTATATGCTCAACCAAGCACAGGGCGACAGGGAAATCCTTGCAAAGCAGCTTAACATTTCGCAGCAGCAAATGACCTATGTAACCCATTCCGACGCGGGCGAGGGGCTTATTTTCTACGGCAACGTGATTTTGCCCTTTATTGACCGTTTCCCGCAGGATACGGAACTGTACCGCGTCATGACGACCAAACCCGGCGAGGTGTCGGCATGAGGATAGAAACGGACAAAATCTATTGCGGCGACAGCTTGCAGGTGCTTCAAACCTTGCCGGAAAACGCAGTTGATTGTTGCGTAACGTCCCCGCCCTACTATGCCTTGCGGGACTATGGCGCAGACGGGCAGATCGGACGGGAAGCAACGCCGGAAGAATATGTTTCCCGCATTACGGCGGTATTCCATGAGGTAAAGCGGGTGCTTACGCCGGAGGGGACTTGTTGGCTGAATATCGCGGACACTTATTGCGGCACAGGCAGCAAAGCCGACCACCAAGACCCCAAATATCCCAAAGGCAGGAACGGGCAGCAAGTGGCGTTCAACCACCGCGCCCCCGGCTGTAAGCCCAAAGATTTAATCGGTATTCCGTGGCTTGTAGCCCTTGCCTTGCGGGGCGACGGTTGGTATTTGCGCAGTTCTATCATTTGGCACAAAACAAACCCCATGCCAGAAAGCACGCGGGACAGGCCGACCCGCTGCTATGAATATGTGTTTCTGCTTACCAAGTCAAAGAAGTATTACTACAATTGGCAAGCAGTAGCCGAGCCGATAGCCCCCACAACGGCGGGGCGGCTGAAAAGCGGAGTTAGCAAAGGAAACAAGTATAACGTTACTGTTCCGGGGCAAAACCAGCCGCAGAAAATCAACCGCCCCCGCGAAAAGGGCGCATACGCCGACGAGTTGATTTGTCCCGTCCGCAGCCGTCGCAACGTTTGGCAGATCAACAATGTCGCGTATCATGGCGGGCATTTCGCAGCATACCCGCCCAAACTTGCGGAAACGTGCATTTTGGCGGGCTGTCCCGTGGGCGGGATTGTCCTTGATCCGTTTTTAGGCAGCGGCACCACCGCAGCGGCGGCAAAGCACCTTTCCCGCCGCTATATCGGCATTGAGTTAAACCCCGACTATTGCACCCTTGCAAAACAGCGGATTGGAGGTGATGAAGATTGAGCAAGGAATGGAAAGCCCCCGACAAGGTAACGCAGAAAATGACCCGCGACGGGGCGGTTGCGGAAAACCTCACGACGGGCGAAACAACGAGTATCAGCGAAAGGCCGCAGGAGGAAAACTATTCCCAAGCCCCTACCGCAGCGGCAGAAAAGGCTGTTGACCGTATCGGCGCAGAGGTTGAACGGCAAGCGGCAAAGGGCGCAGGGAAAAAAGCCCTTGACGCGGCGCAGCTAAAAACCCATACTTCCCGCTTGCAGTTTTCCGAAGCGGAACGGGCAACGCCGGAATTGCAGAAATCTATCCGTAAATCCGAGAAAGCGGCAGACCGTTTAGACGCAGCGCGGGCGGCTATCCCCAAGCAGACCAAAATCAAGAAAGAGCGCGTTTTTGACGAAGCGAAAGGCAAGGCAAAGACGCGCCTTTCCTTTGAAAAGACGGATAAGCCCCCAAACGGCAAGTTGCGGCATAACCCCTTGTCCCGTCCGGCGCAGGAGTTGAACAGCACCGTACATGGGAAAATCTACGAGGTTGAGAAAGAAAATGTCGGTGTGGAAAGCGGGCACAGGGTAGAACTTGCGGGCGAGAAAGCGGGCGGTATGGCGGCGCGGACGGTAAAGCGCGGCATACGCAGCCACAAGCTGAAACCCTACCGGGCAGCGGCGGCAGCCGAGAGAAAGGCGGTAAAGGCAAACGCCGATTTCCTCTATCAAAAGGCGCTGCACGATAACCCCGCCCTTGCGCACTCAAACCCGATTTCCCGTTTTTGGCAGAAGCAGCGCATTAAAAAGCAGTATGCAAAGACGCTGAAAGCGGGCGGCAAAGTGAAAAAGACCGCCGAAGCCACCGCAAAGGCGGCGAAGAAAACCGCGCAGGAAACCAAACGGGCGACGTTCTTTGTCGTCCGGCACTGGAAAGGCTGCTTGCTTGTGGGCGGGATTGCCTTTATCGTGCTTCTGCTTTTCGGCGGCTTGTCCTCTTGCTCCCTCTTTGGCGGCAACAGCGGCAGCGGCTTAATTGCGTCGTCCTATCTTTCCGAGGACGCGGATATTACAGGCGCGGAAAGCGCGTATGCCGCTATGGAAGCCGAGTTACAAGATATGCTGAATAATATCGAGCGCGAATACCCCGGCTATGACGAATACCGGGTGAACGCGGACGAGATCGAGCATGACCCCTATGTGCTAATCTCTATCCTTTCCGCGCTGCATGAGGGCGTGTTTACCCTTGATGAAGCGCAAAGCACCCTTGAAATGCTCTTTGAGAAACAGTATATCTTGACCGTTGAGGAAGAAGTACAGGTACGATACCGCACCGAAACGAGGACGGACAGCGAGGGCAACGAATATGAGGTTGAAGTACCCTACAACTATTACATTCTCCATGTGGATTTGGAAAACTTCAACCTTTCCCATGTCCCCGTCTACATCATGGGCGAGGAACAGCTATCCATGTACGCTATGTATATGTCGTCGCTGGGAAACCGCCCCGATTTGTTCCCGTCGTCCGGCTATGTGTCTAAATACTATGAAACCCCGCCCGCCGATTATGAAGTACCCGCCGCGCTGCTTAATTCCGATGAACAGTTTGCGCGGCTCATAGAGGAAGCGGATAAATACGTCGGCTTTCCCTATGTGTGGGGCGGCAGCACCCCGGAAACCTCTTTTGATTGCAGCGGCTTTGTGAGTTATGTATTGACGAACAGCGGCCTATACAATACGGGCAGACTTGGGGCGCAAGGGCTTTACAACATTTCAACCCGCGTTTCCAACCCGCAGCCGGGGGATTTGGTTTTCTTTACGGGTACATACGACACGCCGGGGGTATCTCATGTGGGTATCTACGTTGGCGAGGACGGGGACGGAAGCCCCGTCATGCTGCATTGTGGCGACCCGATACAATACGCAAAACTTGATACAAGCTATTGGCAATCCCATTTTTACGCCTATGGGCGGCTACATTACAACTGACTTTGAAAGGAGTTTATTTCTATGGCAAACACGAAACTTGACCGTATCGAAAGGGATATTGAGAAAACGAGGGCGAAAATCCTTGAATACCAAAAAAGGCTGAAAGACCTTGAAGCGCAGAAAATCGAGGAAGAAAACGCGCAGATCGTTCAAATGGTGAAAGCGGTACACCTTGACGGGGCGCAGCTTGCCGCGTTCCTCTCCGCTTACGCCAGCGGCGAAATTGCCTTGCCACAGCCGGACGCAGACTACACCGACGAACAGGAGGAAACCGAAGATGAAGCATAAAAAACTGTTCCGCAGCGTTACCGCTTTGCTTGCCGCCCTTGTACTCATGGGCGGCTTTTCTGTTACCGCTTTTGCGGGCGGCGGTGATGTGAGCGACGAGCCGCCTACCCCCGTAACCGAAACCGAGCCGGAAGAAACGACGGGCGGCTATGAGCCGCAGCCCTTAACGCCGGAGGGCAACATGAGCCTTGTGGACGACATAACGGGCGAAGCGTCCGGCGATAAGCAGTTTATTACCGTCGTTACGAAAAACGGAAACTATTTTTACATCATCATTGACCGCGCCGAGGACGGGGAAAATACCGTCCATTTCCTTAACCAAGTGGACGAAGCGGATTTAACCGCCCTTATGGAGGACGGGCAGACCGAAGCCCCCGTTTGTAGCTGTACTGAAAAATGCGTTGCCGGAAGCGTCAACACCGATTGTCCCGTTTGCAGCGTCAACATGAGCGAGTGCGCGGGCAAGGAAGCCGAGCCGGAGCCGGAAGAAACCGAGCAGCCGCCGGAAGAAGAAAAAGGCGGCGGCATGGGTATTCTGCTTGTCGTGCTGCTTGTTGCCGCAGCGGGCGGCGGCGCGTTCTACTACTTTAAGATTTTGAAGCCCAAAAAGGACGCGGCGAAAGGCAGCAGCAGCCTTGACGACCTTGATTTTGACGAGGACGACGAGGAAACGGAAGTAGTCGAAACCGAACAGACCGAGCAGGAGGACGATAATCTATGAAACTTGTAATTGCAGAAAAACCGAGCGTCGGGGCGGCGATTGCCGCCGTTATGGGCGCGAATGAAAAGCGCAGCGGATATTTTGAGGGCGGCGGCTACCTTGTGTCGTGGTGTATCGGGCATTTGATTAGCCTTGCAGACGCGGCGACCTACAATGAACAATTCCGTAAATGGAAGTACGACGATCTTCCCATTGTCCCGCAGGAGTGGCAGTTTATTGTTGCCAGCGGCAAGGAGCAGCAGTTTTCCATTCTCAAAGACCTTATGCACCGCAGCGACGTTACCGAGATTATCAATGCTTGCGACAGCGGGCGCGAGGGGGAACTCATTTTCCGCTTTGTCTATGAACAGGCGAATTGCAAAAAGCCCTTTTCCCGCCTTTGGATTAGCAGCATGGAAGCAAGTGCAATCCGCGAGGGCTTTTCAAATCTCAAAGACGGGCGCGGCTATGACAACCTCTATCAATCCGCGCTTTGCAGAGCAAAGGCCGATTGGCTCATTGGCATTAACGCGACCCGCCTTTTCTCTATCCTCTACCATAAAACATTGAATGTCGGCAGAGTGCAAACGCCCACCCTTGCTATGCTGGTAAACCGCGACTATGCAATCAGCAGCTTTAAGAAAGAGAAATATCATGTCGTCCGGCTGGACGTTGGCGGCGTTGCCGCCCTTTCCGAAAGGCAGGACGACGAAGCGGCGGCGCGGCAGATGAAAGCGGCTTGCGAGAAATCGCAGGCCGTTTGTACTTCCCTTAAAAAAGAGAAAAAGACCGCAGCCCCGCCGAAACTGTTTGACCTCACCGCCTTGCAGCGGGAAGCAAACCGTTTGTATGGGTTTACGGCGAAACAGACCCTTGACTATGCGCAAGCCCTTTATGAAAAACGGCTTTTGACCTATCCCCGCACCGACAGCAAATATATCACTTCCGATATGGAGGGCAGCACAAAGGAACTTATCACCGGCCTTTGCGCTGCTCTCCCCTTTATGCAGGGCGTGAAGCTGCAAGCCGACCTTGCGAGGATTTGCGACAACAGCAAAGTAACCGACCATCACGCCATTTTGCCGACAGCGGAGTTTGTGAAAACGGGCTTTTCTTCCCTTGCCGAAAGTGAGAAAAAGCTAATGACCCTTGTGTGCGCAAAACTGCTTTGCGCCGTTGCCGCGCCCTATGAGTATGAAGCGGTTACGGCGGTTTTCACTTGCGGCGGCTATACCTTTACCGCAAAGGGCAGGACGACGCTTTGCGAGGGTTGGCGCGAGATTGAAAGACTATCCCGCGCCGCGTCCGGGGAACAGGACGAGGACGCAGAGCCGGAAGCGGTTTTACCCCCGCTTGCCGAGGGGCAGACCTTTGACAATCCGGCAGCGGAGATCTCCGAACGTTACACGCAGCCCCCAAAGGCATTTACCGAAGATACGTTACTTTCGGCTATGGAGAGTGCGGGAAAGGAGGACACGCCGGAGGACGCGGAGCGCAAAGGGTTAGGCACCACCGCGACGCGGGCGGGTATCATTGAAAAACTCATTAGCGCGGGCTTTGCCGAGCGCAAGGGCAAAAAGCTAATCCCCACAAAGGACGGGTATAACCTTGTCGCTATTCTGCCCGACAGCCTTACGTCCCCGCAGCTTACGGCAGAATGGGAAACGCGCCTTACCGGGATTGCAAAGGGCAGCGACAGCCCCGCCGACTTCATGCGCGGGATTGAGGAAATGACAGCGGGGCTTGTCAAGACCTATTCCGCGATTTCCGAGGATAAAGCGAAGCTGTTTACCCCGCAGCGGGAAGCAATCGGCACTTGCCCCCGTTGCGGCGCGGCGGTTTACGAGGGCAAGAAAAACTTTTACTGCTCCGACAGGGCTTGCAGCTTTGTGATGTGGAAGAATGACCGCTTTTTTGAGCAGCGCAAAAAGGCTTTCACAAAGGCGATTGCCGCCGCCCTTTTGAAAGACGGAAAGGTAAAAATCAAAGGTATGTACTCGACCAAGACGGGAAAGACCTTTGACGGAGTTGTGCTGCTTGCCGACACAGGCGGCAAGTATGTAAACTTCCGCGTCGAGCAGAACCGAAAATGATAAGGCTTGATGAAAAGCAATACCGCGCCGTAAAGAAAATGACCCGCGCCGCTTGTGCAAACAACGATTGCGGGAATTGTCTGCTGCTGGACGACGGGGAAACTTGCGTTTGTGTGCAGAGTATCAGCTATTCGCTGCTATGCCGCTATTTCCGCGAAGCGGTATTACCCGCCGACAGGCAGCTTTGCGAACAGATCACCCGCAGCGGGGAAACCGATTTGAAGCGTTGCGCGGTATGCGGCAGCACGTTTGCGGCGGGCAGCAACCGGGCGAAATACTGCCCCGATTGCGCGGCAAAGATACGCCGCAGACAGAAAGCCCAAAGCGAGAGAAACAGGCGTTTACGGATAAAAACAACTACATAGCAAGCACAGCAAACGAGTACCCGTTTGCGAGAAATGCCCGCGCTTCCCATAGAGAGCGCGGGCATTTTGCTTGTTGGGATAGTCCCAAACCCTTATATGACCGAGAAAGGACGTGATGAAAGAATATGCCGTATTCCTCATACGACCATGACAAATTAGAAGCCGCCGAAACCATGCGGATAGAACGCCGGATATATTTTGAAGCAAAGGACAGGGAGATTGCCCCTTATGCTTCCTTGCCGATTGCGCAGCTACTTTCCATGCGCAGCGAAAGCGCGGCGGCAGAACAGGCGATTTTTGACGACCTTAAAGAACGCGCCGCCGCATGGGAAGAACAGGCGGGAAGAACGCTTTTGCTGGATAAAACACTTGAATATGTGAGAACGCCGCACGTCCAGCACACCGCTAACGAGTGGCAGACCACCGAGCATAACCGCCATATTCGCAGCAACCGGGTATATCAGATGAATTACCACATTTACGAAAACACCCGTTACGACAGGGAGAAGCAGCAAAGCGTCCCTTACTCCTATTCTCTCACATGGGGCGTTTATACCAACAGCCCGAACAGGAACGGGCAAGCGAAGATTGCCGGACAAGATAGAAAGGTTTTCACCGACAAGGCAGCTATGGAAAAGTATCTGAATGGGCGTATCAAAGCGTATGACCGCTTGTTTACGGAAATCTCCCCGCCTATCCCGCAGGAGTACGCCGACTATTTCAAAGTAAACGGTATGCTCATGCCGGACTACACCATAGAGGGCGAAGAACCCCCGCAGCAGCAACAGGCGGCAGCTATCCCCGAAAATACCGGGCAGGAAAAGGAGCGTGAACACATGAGCGAACAGTTTTCTATTATGATAGGCAACCGCAGCCGCTTTGACGCGGGCGACCCCGGCGGCTATTGGTTGGATATGCCCGCCACAAAGGAGCAGTTGCACGAAGCTATGCGGAACGTCGGCATTACCGCCGACAACCCGCAGGATTTTTCCATTCGCGGCTATTCCGACGACCCGGAGAAACATATTGCCTTGCCTTATGAAATGGTATGCGCCGCCGACGTGGACGAACTCAATTTTCTTGCGGCGCGGCTCGAACAGCTTGACCCCGCCGAGGTTGGCAAGCTGAACGCAGCTTTGCAGCAGAAAAACGGGCTTGCAAATATTGGACAGGTAATTGACTTCACCTACAACGTGGATTTTTACGTCCATATCCCCGAAGTACATAACTACCACGATTTGGGCGACTATTACTTAAATCAATCCGGCATGGTACAAATGCCCGAAGAATGGAAAGGCGGCATTGACCTTTCTACTTTTGGCAGGAACGCTGCCGCGCAGGAAAAAGGCGCGTTTACCGAGTACGGCTATATCGTGGAAAGCGGCGACGAGTGGGAACGGCAGTTTGAGGGGCGCGAAGTGCCGGAAGAATACCGCATTATGAGTTACCCGCAGCCGGAGCGCGGCGAACAGGACAAAGCCTATATGGACGCAGCCGAAACGCAGCAAGCAGACGCACAGGCCGCAGAGCCGCAGCAGCCCCGCCCCGTCGTCCCCATTATCCTTACTTCCGAAAAGCCCGCCGAAAAGGTAAAGGAGATCACCGCGCGTTTGGAACAGGGCGTACAGGCGATTTTTGACAGCGACCGCTACAAAGAGTTTCTAACCGCTATGTCAAAGTTCCATGATTATAGTTTGAATAACACTATCCTAATTGCTATGCAGGGCGGCAATTTGGTAATGGGCTTCCGTCAATGGGAAAAGGAGTTTGACCGCCATGTAAAGAAAGGCGAGAAAGGCATTAAAATCTTTGCCCCCGCGCCCTACAAGGTGAAAAAGCTGGTTGATAAAATCGACCCCGAAACGAGAAAGCCCATGCTTGACCGCGAGGGAAAAGTGGTAAAGGAAGAAAAGGAAATCACCGTCCCCGCCTTTAAGGTTATAACCGTCTTTGATATTTCGCAGACCGAGGGCAAGGAGTTTCCCGACCTTTCCGTTAAACCGCTGCTTGCCGATGTGGAGCAGTACGAGGATTTTTTCGCCGCCCTTGAAAAAGCGTCCCCCGTCCCGATTGCATTTGAGCAGATCACAAACGGCGCAAATGGGTATTTCAGTTTGACCGACAAGCGTATTGCAATCAAAGAGGGCGTGAGTGAATTACAGGCGGTAAAGACCGCCATTCACGAAATCGCCCATGCGAAGCTGCACGACGTAGACTTAAACGCCCCGCCGGAGCAGCAAAACCGCGTTGACCGCCATACCTGCGAGGTAGAAGCGGAAAGCGTCGCTTATACGGTTTGCCAGCATTTCGGCCTTGATACTTCCGATTACTCTTTCGGCTATGTGGCTGGTTGGAGCAGCGGCAAGGAAATGACCGAGTTAAAAGCGTCCCTTGAAACAATACAGACCACCGCAAAGGAACTCATTACCGAGATTGAGGGGCATTTTACCGAGTTGCAGCAGCAGCGGCAAGCCGAGCAGGAGCAGGGCGATACCTTTTCCATTTATCAGTTAAAGCGCGGGGACGAAACAAGGGACTTGCGCTTTGAGCCTTATGACCGTCTGCAAGCGGCTGGACTTACCATTGACCGGGTAAATTATGAACTCGTCTATACTGCACCGCTTACAAAGGATATGACGCTGGGCGACATTTGGGAAAGGTTTAATATCGACCACCCCGCCGACTTTAAGGGGCATAGCCTTTCCGTTTCCGACATTGTTGTGCTTCATCAGAACGACGAGGACACCGCCCACTATGTAGACAGTATCGGTTTTCAGCAAGTGCCGGAGTTTTTGCAGGAGCAGCAGACCCCCGTATTTGACAAGCTGCCGCCCGAACAGCAGCAAGCCTTGTCCGACACCGTACAAGACACTTTGCAAATGCTGGTTGACGCAGACAAGCGGATTTATGGCGACGTTACGGGCAAGACCCTTGAAGCAATCGCGGCGCAAGGATATTCCTACAAGGACGGGCAGCTTGAAAAGCAGCAGCCGGAAGCGACCCCCGACAGCCTTTTGACGGGTGAAACCGTTAGAACGCCGAGGGGCAATTTTCATATTACCGATATGAGCCGTGAACAGATCGAAGCGGCGGGCTTTGGTTTTCATCATGCGTCGGAGGACGGGAAGTATCTCATTATGGGAAATGGCACACAGGCTTATGCCATAGCCGCCGAGCAGCCGCAGCGGGATAATCCCTTAAAGCACGTCGAGGACACCATAGAGCAGAACGACAACAATTTTGACGGGCTTATCAATAATACGCCGCAAACGCCCACCGTCGCGGATTTTGAGCAGCGGGCAAAGGCGGGGGAAGCGATTTCCGTTACCGACCTTGCAAAAGCGGTAAAAGCCGAGAAACGGGAACAGCCGCAGAAAAAACCGTCCATTTTGAAGAAGCTGGACGAATACAAGAAACAGGCGGCGCAGCAGCCGAAAGATAAACAGAAAGAGCATAAAAAGGATTTGGAGGTTTGATAGCATGAATACCCGCTTTACCATTGAGGAAGAAAACATTGTTGCGATCTACGCCGAGGACAGCCGGGAAACAACGCTTGAAAATATCCTTGCCGCCATGCCCTACATGGACGAGGATATGCGCCAGCTTGCCGCCGCAGCGGTGAACAAGCTGCAAGCCATGACGGACAGCGAGTTTTCCGAAAGGGAGTTTATCTTGACCGACGAGGAATAGCCCATAGAGAACAGGGGCGCGGTTGCCGATTTCCGGCACCGCGCCCCTGTTCTTTTTTTGTCCTTGCGTGGACAATTAGAAAGCCGTTTTTGCGGGTTTGAATATACTTTATCGTCTATGTCGTTTTCATGCGCTGGAAGCCGCAGAAACACAGGCGTTTTCAGCCCTTAACATTCCACTTGCCACCCCATGTTTTGCGCCTTATCGCTCCTGCTCCCGCGCCCTGCTTTGGGACGGGTAAAGAATACTATCGACGTTCTTTTTGACAACGCCGTATTCCTGCATTTGCTTCTTGGCTTGCCGATAATCTTCATACAATTTGGTTTTCCTGTCGTTTAAGCTTCTATACTCCTTGCGCAGCGCGGCGAGATCGGGCAGCTTCTTTATCTGCATTTCCTTTAATGCCCTTGCCGCAGCTTCAAACAGGATAATTTCGCTTTCATGTCCCCGCAGATACTTTTCCTTGTCCGGCGATTTTCGGTATTCATCGTAAATCGGTTTTAACTGTCGGTATGTGGTGGTGTGCTTGATAAGCAGCGACAAATCAGACATACGCTGTTCCACTTCCTTAACCGCCTTTGCCGCCGCGTCATGGGCGGTCATAATATCCGCGATTTTGCTTTCAAGTTCGCTGTAATACTCAATCTTATTTTCGGTTAGGAAGTTCATGCTTTTAGCAGCCTGTTTCAGATTATGGATTTTCGCCCACCGTTCATAGCCCGCCGACTGTTGGGCTTTGATACTGTTTTCAAGATCAACGACAAGCCGGATTTTTTTATCTTCCCGCAGCGTTTTTGTTTTGGCAACATACACGCCCTTGATACGCTCCTTTATCGCTTCTTCCGTATAGGCCGCGCCGAGCGTCTTTGTGCGGGTAAACCGTTCCTGTCCGGCGGCGCGGAAAGAAATGTATTTGCCCTGTTTGATTTCATATCCCATTTCCTGCAAGCGGCGCAGCAGTTCGTCAAAATCTTTCACTCGGGGAATGAGGTTATCTATCGCCGTTTTCAGCTTGGCTTTATAGCTTGTACCTTGCTTTTCGGCGGTATATTCCGCATAGCTTTTCCCTCTGTCCTGTCCCGGCACGACGACGGATAGCCCATGCTCTTTACATATCCTGTCGCTGGTGCGCCGGATATGGTAATAGCTTTGTTTGTTGGAATGGTACTTTTTGTAGTCAACGAAGCTGACCGAGTTAAAAATCAAGTGATTATGCAGATGGTCTTTATCGACGTGAGTTGTCAAAACAAACTCATACTTGCCGCCTAATACCGCCCCGGCAAGTTCCATGCCGATTTTGTGCGCTTCTTCCGGTGTGGTTTCTCCCACCGCAAAGGATTGTATCAAGTGCCGCCCTAAATGTGTGCCGCGATCTCCGGCAGCTTCCCGCGTCCATGCAAACTCAATATCGGCGGTTTCCAGCCCGCAGCCGAAAGAGGACGCAAGCAGCTTCCCGTCTGTCTTTTCGGGATTTAAGATATAGTCTATCGCAGCCTTTAAGGTTGATTTAATAGGGTGCGTCTTTGTAACCGCCATATCTCGTCCACCGCCTTTTTAATGTCCTCTATATCCTGCCTGTAAACCGTCCCCGTCGCATTGGCGCGTTTTGCAATTTGGTTGATGTTCCGGCTCACCGCTTGCAGTTCCCGGATATATGCTTTTGTGTCGCTTCGGTCAACGACAAGAATATACCCGTCTATCGCCATTTTACGGAAGTATGCCCCATACTGCTTTATGGGAAGCTGCTTCATCTTCTCGTCGATCAGCCGCTTTTCTTCTTCCGTAACGTAAAACTTCATCTGTATATTTCTCTTTCGGTTTTCCATTTCCGCACCGCCTTTCGGTATAAGGGTTTGGGATTATCCCAACAAGCATTTTCCGCAAACGGGTACTCGTTTGCTGTGCTTGCTATCTACTCCATACCCCCACCGAAAGGCGGTATTTGTTGCGCGTTCCTTTGATTTTGGACGCAAAAAAAGATTGCAGCCGCCATGCGCTGCAATCTCCCGATTTCTCATATTGTGAGGTTAATCCTCTGCTTTTTCGACTTCCGTTATCTCCCTTGCTGTTGCGGTTACAATCCGTATGCCTTTATCGCTCATACCGTCCAGCAGCGCGTCAAGCTGCCGCCGCCCGGTGGATTTCTCCGCATTGCTGTTCGGGAAGAAAAATTGATCTACCGAAATATGATACCGGGTTACAAGGTCATAGAATACCTGTAAACTCGGCTGTTGTCCCTTGTTCTCGATATTCGCAAGGTAGCGCGGGGAAATATATAACTCGTCGCTTACCTT
The DNA here is from genome assembly GCF_003480435.1 of Clostridium sp. AM30-24. Taxonomy (GTDB): domain Bacteria; phylum Bacillota; class Clostridia; order Lachnospirales; family Lachnospiraceae; genus Pilosibacter. The sequence continues at coordinate 18,404 of NZ_QUJB01000014.1, forward strand.
TTTGCGGCTCTCGCCGTATTCATTTCTCGCGGCTTTTATAGCTGCCCCGAAAGCCTTAAAGTCGTACAATGGTACGGGTCTTTTTGCCATTTTCATTCACCCTGTTACATTTTACAGTTCACCTTTCTTTTTGGATATGTCCACACAATTCATATCATTAGGTTAAATACTTCCTGTTGTGTATTGACAGTAGACTGATTTTCTGATAAAATAAAATTTATGTAAAAGGAGGCGGCGTTTATGTTGCATAGCATGCGTATTAGATAAGCATTGAAAAAAAGGATTTTCCCATTTTCAACATGGGCTTTTTTGTCATGCTTATTTTGCGGATGCTATACAAAAAACTAACGACGTATAGATATAGTATAGACATAGTGCAAGCTATGCCTTAGTTTTGTTGTACTGCTCTGTGCATTATAAATGCAGGTCAATGCTCATGTTGAGGATTGACCTGCATTTTTTTGTGTAAAAAGGACGAGTGAAATATAATGCTTAAAAAATATTGGATAAAATGTCCGATTTGTAACGGAAAGACGAGAGTTCAAGTATTTCATAATACTGTATTAAAAGATTTTCCTCTTTTCTGCCCTAAATGCAAATTGACGCATATCATTGATGTAGAAAAATTAGAGATTGTAATCAAAAATACAGAAAAACAAACTTTTATTATTTAGAAGAAAGGATATAAAAATGAAACGTTTACCTAAATATACGCCTGCGGAAGTACGGAATGATCCATACGGATTTACTTACAAAGAAATGTCGGAAGTTATTGGCGAGAATGAAGCAAAAGCCTTATATGAAGAATTATATAAGCAATTACCACGCAAAAAAAATCTATCAATGTTGGTAAAAAATATTTGCAAAAGCAGTGATACTGAAAAGTATGTTTACGAACTGAAAGACAACAAATACATTGAAACGGTTTTTATCAAGCGGCGAGATGGTGGAACTGTTTGCGTGAGCACACAAGTCGGTTGTCCTGTTGGTTGTATTTTTTGTGAGTCCGGGCGAAATGGCTTTGTTCGTAATCTAACATCGTCAGAAATCGTACAACAGATTATATTGTTGCGTCGAAAAGTAAACCGTATCGTTTTTATGGGTATGGGAGAGCCTTTATTCAATTATGACAACTTGATAAAAGCAATCCATATTCTCCGAGATAGATATGGGCTCAACTTTCCAACCGACGGCATTACCATATCAACAGTTGGTCCGGTCGATCAATTAAAAAAATTGCGCGAGGAACATCTTAAAATTCAGTTGACAATATCTTTACACGCAGCAACACAATCTGCAAGAAATCGTATTATTCCTCACATGCGCATATATGCTATTGAAGATGTTGTTAAGCAAGCCTTATCCTATTCTGAAAGGCATAATCGCAAAATTGTCTTTGCGTATTTGCTTTTACCGGGTATAAATGACCGGCCCTCAGATGTAAGACAACTTGCAAAATGGTTTCGGGGCAAAAAAGTTATGATTAACGTGTTACAATACAACCCAACAAGCAATTCAAGAATTAAAGCACCACAGAAACGGGAAATAGTTGCATTCAAACATCAATTAGAGCAAGCAGGACTTGAAGTTACTATGAGAGTTTCTCATGGCAGAGAGATTAACGCGGCTTGTGGACAGTTAGCTAACACATATAATAAATTCAAAAAAAAATGATTAAAAGTGCCAGACGCATAGACGCAGAGCCGATAACGCATTAGGTCAAAAAACCTATGTGTTATCGGCTTTTTTATTTAATATTGCGCAAAAGCCGCTGTTCCCTATTATAGAATGGATTGCGGGTAGTGTATTAAAGTCGCCCTTTTTTAAGGATACGGCGGTATCGGGGAGGTATCGCCGTGTCCATTTTTATTTACTGTAACCCGCCTAATGCTTTGCGGTCAAAAAAAGCTATGCTCCGCAAGCGGGATATTCCGGCTATGAATGTGAACTGTCAATACATTTAGCTACTGCTTACATTTCCTTTGCGCCCGTCCGCGTCTTGCGGACGGGCGCATTTTGCTTTTTTCAACTTTTTTCTGAAAAGCGCACTCAAGAGCCATCTCCCGAACGGGTACGGAGCGAAAGGGGCAGAGAGGACAAGCCCTTAACTCCCGTCCTCTACTCCACGCGGGAAGGAGGTGAACTCTATGGAGCTATCTTCTTCCGACAAGGAAAGAATACAACATCAGTACGACGCATTAGCAAAGAAAACTTTGGTCGGCGAAGCGAAAAGCCACCGCCGCACTCTTGCGAAACGCGCAGCACGCGAAGTTACTTTTTCGGATTTGAGCGAAAGCGAACTCGCGCAGCTTTTCACAACGGACGAATACGAAAGCGATTATTTCCGTTTTCAAGTGTCCGGCTTTGATGTACTCGTCAAAAATGAACTGCTTGCCGAAGCCCTTAACGCTTTGCCCGAAAGGAAACGCGACATTATCCTTTTGTCCTACTTCTTGGATATGAGCGACGCGGAAATTGGCGAACTGCTGAATGTTGTACGCACGACGGTTTTCCGGCACAGGAAATCCGCGCTTGCGAAAATCAAACAGTATTTGGAGGGAAAAGCAGATGATGAATACCGTTAGGAAGTCTGAAAATCTGTTGCCGTTCCCTGTCATTTCCGCAGCGGCAAACGGCGACACAACCGCCATGTGCGCGATCTTGAAGCACTACGAGGGTTACATAGCGAAACTTTGTACCCGCACGCTGAAAGACGACGCGGGCAATACCTATTCCTATGTGGACGAGGAAATGCGTAACAGGCTGCAAGTGCGCCTTATTACCCGCACCCTTGCTTTTCATGTAGGATAATCTTTTAGCCCATGCGGGGAGCGTGTCCCCTTTCCACGCTTCCCGTTATGGGCTATTTGTCGTTCCGCAAAAGCATATCCGCTGTTGATGTGCTTTTGCAGGCCGACAAAGCCTATTGTTCTTTGACAAAGAAAGCGGCCTTTGGTGCGCAGCATAACAGGCAAACGGGTACATTCCGTCTGTACCGAGCCAGTCGGCGGGTACGCCATGACAGCTTTTCCCCATAGGGGAAAAGCCGAGCGAGAACTACCGCGCCGTAAAACAGGTTTAGCAGCTTGTGGGCGACGACATACAAGGCGGCACAATGATACTCCCGCGTTGAACACCCTCAAAGTATTGCGCGGCGCACCCATAAGCATGGGCCGGGGTGAAACTCCCGTGAGGTTGCAGCTAACAACCGCCCGTTTTTGCCTTTTGACGAATATAGTTTATCCATACAGGAAAAGGAGGTTTTTCTAATGGATAAAAAACAGACAATTACAACCGAACGCAAAATAGGGAAAATCACCTATCTTGTTCAAGCGTTGCCGAGTGAAAAGGCAACCGATACAATCCATAAAAAGATTGAGAAACTCATTGTAAAGGATTTGCAGAAAAAGCCCGGAAATCCGGGATTTTTAGCGTCCGAGTAGTGCATTAGGCGGCGGGATATGGTATAATGATAGCAACACATTATACCTGTTTATTCGGCTGTCGGAAAGGAGGACTAATGTTACAGTCGAATAAAATCACCGCCCTTTACTGCCGTTTAAGTCAAGAGGATATGCAAGCCGGAGAAAGCGGAAGCATACAGCACCAAAAAATGATACTTCAACGCTATGCGGACGAACACCATTTTTTGAACACAAAGTTTTTTGTGGACGACGGATTTTCCGGCGTGAGTTTTGAGCGCGAGGGGCTGCAAGCGATGTTGCAGGAAGTGGAAGCCGGACGAGTGGCGACGGTCATTACCAAAGACCTTTCCCGTCTTGGCAGAAACTATCTGAAAACGGGCGAACTCATAGAGATTGTATTTCCCGAAAACGGAGTACGCTATATCGCGATCAACGACGGAGTTGACACAGCGCGGGAGGATAACGAGTTTACCCCCTTGCGGAACTGGTTTAACGAGTTTTACGCCCGCGACACAAGCAAGAAAATCCGCGCAGTTAAACAGGCACAGGCGCAAAAAGGCGAGCGCGTCAACGGGGAATATCCATACGGCTATATCCCAGACCCGAACAACCGCCACCACCTTATACCCGACCCGGAAACCGCGCCGATTGTCAAACAGGTTTTCGCTATGTTTGTTAGCGGCGTGCGTATGTGCGAAATCCAAAAATGGCTTGCGGAAAACAAAGTCTTGACGATTGGAGCGTTGCGCTATCAGCGTACAGGACAGGCGCGGTATCAGCGGGCAATGATCGCCCCCTATACTTGGCCGGACAAAACGCTCTATGACATATTAGCAAGGCAGGAATATTTAGGGCATACCATAACCGCGAAAACTCACAAGGTATCCTACAAGTCGAAAAAGACCCGGAAGAACGAAGAAGAACAACGCTATTTCTTCCCAAACACCCATGAGCCGCTTGTTGACGAGGAAACCTTTGAACTTGCGCAAAAGCGGATTGCTACCCGCCACCGCCCGACAAAAGCAGCGGAGATTGATATTTTTTCCGGCTTGCTGTTTTGCGCTGGTTGCAGACATAAGATGTATTACCAACAGGGCGTAAATATCGAGCCGCGCAAGTTTTCCTATTCTTGCGGCGCATGGCGCAACAGGGCAAGGACAGGCAGCGAGTGTACCTCTCATTATATCCGCAAAAACGTACTTCTTGATTTAGTGCTGGAAGATATGCGGCGGGTTTTGCGGTATGTTAAGGAACACGAACAGGACTTTATCTGTAAAGCTACCGAGTACGGCGACATGGAAGCGAGAAAGGCATTAGCGCAGCAGCAAAAGGAACTTTTCAAAGCACAGGCGCGTATGACCGAACTTGACACGCTTTTCCGCAAGCTGTATGAGGACAACGCATTAGGCAGACTGACAGATGAACGGTTTGTGTTTCTAACTTCCGGCTATGAGGACGAAAAGAAATCCCTTGCCGCAAGGATAGACGAGTTACAACAGCAGATCGCAACCGTTACCGAGCGAAAAAGGGATATATCAAGGTTTATTCAGATTGTCGGGAAATACAGCGACATACAGGAATTGACCTATGAAAACGTCCATGAGTTTATCGACCGTATTTTGATACATGAATTAGACCGGGAAACCAACACCCGGAAAATCGAAATCCATTATAGCTTTGTCGGACAGGTTGATACCGAGCAGGAGCCGACGCAAGTTGTCAACCATGACCGCCGCAACATGGTAGATGTAAAAAGTATCGCTATCTAACCCCAGCAAATTTCCGGCCCATGTAGATGGAAAAGATGCAGGAAAAATGGAGTATGATTATTCATGCTGTGCCCGGAAATGTGAAATTACGATGAGTGAGACAAAGCTGTTCCCGTCTGGAATCTGTAAAGGCTATTTTGGAACCAGACGGTTTGACAGAGTCCCTGATCAAAATGGGATAAAGCGAGTCCATATGCTGACAGCTGCAGCGCTTCTCGAACTGGACTTTGAACAGCCGAGTCTTGATTATCACAGTCTGATGAAACTTACGAAGATATTGACGAAGGATCATTATGCGGATGTGGAAAGTATGTTTCGCAGAATGTGTTTTAATGTTTTTGCGCATAACAGAGATGACCACTCAAAAAATTTCACCTATTTATATGATGAAGAAAAAGACCAGTGGAGACTGAGCCCTGCATATGATCTTACTTATAGTAATACGTACTATGGGGAACACACAACGACCGTCGACGGAAATGGAAAAGATCCGGGAAGAAAAGAATTATTAGCTGTTGGCATTACGGCCGGAATGAAGAGGAACCGGTGTATGGAAATTATTGATGAGATCGAGAAGTGTGTGGGAGAGATGCTTGGCGGCTACCTATAGAATGCGTTCTACGATGAGCCTGAAAAGTTACAATGTGTCAATGAAATACACAATTAATTCACAAAAAAATTAGCACTCACCACTTGACAGTGCTAATAATGTGTGTTATATTACATGCAGAACAAAGGGAGAGAGAAAAAATCAAAGGATCTCAAGGAGTTCCCAAGATTGGAAAATCTTCTGAAGTTCTTTCAGATAGATGACAAACAAGAAAACAGGAATTCTGATTGGAGGAATGATTTATGTATATGCCGAGTATTTTTGGAGAAAGTTTATTTGATAATATGTTCCCGTTTGATGAAAAGTTCTTTACAGAAAAGAAGGATCCGCTGTATGGTAAGAATGTATCCAGACTGATGAAGACAGATGTCAGAGAGACAGAAAAGACGTATGAGCTTGATATCGATCTTCCGGGATTTAAGAAAGATGAGATCCAGATCGAACTGAAGGATGGTTATCTGACCGTCAGTGCCGAGAAAGGTCTTGATAAGGACGAGGAAGATAAGAAAGGCAAATACATCCGCAAGGAACGTTATGCAGGTGCTCTGAGCAGAACCTTCTATCTTGGCGAGGAGATCCGGGAAGAGGAGATTAAGGCAAAATTCGAAAACGGTATCCTGAGTGTATCGATTCCGAAAGAGGAAGAGAAGAAGGTTGAAGGTCCGAAGCACATTTCCATCGAAGGGTGATCTGACAGCCCCGAGCGGTAACGATACAGAAACGCATGCGAAGCTACCACGTATCTGAAAGATTAAGCCGCCCGGCGGATGAAAATTTCGCTGGGCGGTATTACTGACAACAAACACAACAAGTACTTCAGAATTGAAGGGAGGCTTGCGATCATGAATATCAGCAAATTTACACAGAAATCAGTGGAAGCAGTCCAGAACTGCGAGAAGCTGGCTTATGAATATGGAAATCAGCAGATCGACCAGGAACATCTCCTGGTAAGTCTGTTAAAGTTAGATGACAGCCTGATCTTAAAGCTGATCACAAAGATGGGAATCTCCGGTGAGCAGTTTACAGATGAGGCGGAAGCAGCACTTAAAAAGCTGCCGAAGGTATCCGGAGGCGGACAGGTCTATCTGACCCAGGATCTTAATAAAGTCCTGATCGATGCCGAGGATGAGGCAAAGGCGATGGGAGACGAATATGTTTCCGTCGAGCATCTGTTCTTATGCCTGTTAAAACAGCCGAACAAGGCTATGAAGGAACTGTTCCGTACTTATGGGATCGACCGGAATAAATTCTTACAGGCTCTGTCCACGGTCCGCGGCAACCAGAGAGTTACCAGTGATAATCCGGAGGCAACCTACGATACCTTAAATAAATATGGTTCCGACCTTGTAGAAAAGGCAAGAGACCAGAAGATGGATCCGGTGATCGGTCGTGACGCCGAGATCCGGAACGTGATCCGGATCCTTTCCAGAAAAACGAAAAACAACCCGGTCCTCATCGGTGAACCCGGTGTTGGTAAGACCGCCGTTGTAGAAGGTCTTGCACAGCGTATCGTCCGCGGCGATGTCCCGGAGGGCTTAAAAGATAAGAAATTATTCTCACTGGATATGGGTGCCCTTGTTGCGGGTGCGAAATACCGTGGTGAGTTTGAGGAACGTTTAAAAGCCGTTCTCGATGAGGTGAGAAAGAGCGAGGGACAGATCATTTTGTTCATCGATGAGCTTCACACCATCGTCGGCGCCGGAAAGACGGAAGGCTCCATGGATGCCGGCAATATGTTAAAGCCGATGCTTGCCCGTGGTGAGCTGCACTGTATCGGTGCGACAACTCTGGACGAGTACCGGAAATATATTGAGAAGGATCCGGCTCTGGAACGTCGTTTCCAGCCGGTTATGGTTGATGAGCCGACGGTCGAGGATACGATCTCGATCCTTCGTGGACTGAAGGACCGTTATGAGGTTTATCATGGCGTAAAGATCACCGATTCCGCGCTTGTAGCGGCGGCAACTCTTTCCAACCGTTATATCAGCGACCGTTTCCTTCCGGATAAGGCCATTGACCTCGTGGATGAAGCGTGCGCAATGATCAAGACGGAGCTCGATTCCATGCCGACGGAGCTGGATGAACTCTCCAGAAAGATCATGCAGCTTGAGATCGAGGAGGCGGCTCTTAAGAAAGAGACAGACCATTTAAGTCAGGAACGTCTTGCGGATCTTCAGAAGGAGCTTGCGGAGCTACATGACCAGTTCGCGACTCAGAAGGCCCAGTGGCAGAACGAGAAGGCGACGGTTGATAAGCTTTCCTCCATCCGTGAGGAGATCGAGGCAGTCCATCGTCAGATCCAGGATGCACAGCAGAAATATGATCTGAATAAGGCAGCAGAGCTCCAGTACGGTAAGCTTCCGCAGCTTGAAAAAGAGCTGAAGGAAGAGGAGGAGAAGGTAAAGAACGCAGATCTGAGCCTTGTCCATGAGAGCGTTACCGAAGATGAGATCGCAAGGATCATCTCCCGCTGGACGGGTATCCCGGTTGCAAAGCTCACGGAAAGTGAAAGAAACAAGACTCTTCATCTGGACGATGAGCTCCACAAACGTGTTGTCGGTCAGGATGAGGCAGTTGAGAAGGTTACGGATGCGATCATCCGTTCCAAGGCCGGGATCAAGGATCCGACAAAGCCGATCGGCTCCTTCCTGTTCCTCGGACCTACCGGTGTCGGCAAGACAGAGCTTGCAAAGACGCTTGCGGCAAGTCTGTTTGATGATGAGAACAATATGGTCCGGATCGATATGAGTGAATACATGGAGAAATACTCCGTATCCCGCCTGATCGGAGCGCCGCCAGGATATGTCGGATACGATGAGGGCGGTCAGCTGACGGAGGCAGTCCGCAGAAAACCGTATTGTGTCGTTTTGTTCGATGAGATCGAGAAGGCACATCCGGATGTATTCAATGTTCTGCTTCAGGTCCTCGATGACGGACGTATCACAGATTCCATGGGCAAGACCGTGGATTTCAAGAATACGATCATTATCCTGACCTCCAATATCGGTTCCCAGTATCTGCTTGACGGTATCGATGAGAACGGTGATATCAAGCCGGAGGCAAAGGCAGAGGTCATGAACGATCTGCGTGCCCACTTCCGTCCGGAGTTCCTGAACCGTCTTGATGAGACGATCCTCTTCAAGCCGCTTACAAAGAACAACATCGGAAGCATCATCGATCTGCTTGTTGCCGATATCAACAAGCGTCTGGCGGATAAAGAGCTTGTGGTTGCACTTTCCGATTCTGCAAAGCAGTTTATCGTGGACAACGGTTATGATCCGGTATACGGCGCAAGACCGCTCAAGAGATATCTGCAGAAGAATGTGGAGACTCTGGCAGCCCGCCTGATCCTGTCGGATGGTGTCCATACCGGAGATACGATCAAGATCGACGTGGTCGACGGAAAGCTCAACGCGTCTGCGGAGAGAGGAACAAAAGAATAATCAGAAAACCGGATTCCGGGCGGGTGCCTCGAAAGGCAGTCCGGAACCCGGATAAAAGAAAAACTTCATCCTTGGAGTTGTTCAGACTGATATCACAGCCTGAAAAACTTCCGAAGATGAAGTTTTTTTGCTCTATAGGAAAGAGTACGTTACATTAAAGCGTGAAAGCAGTGATTCCTATAGAGCAAAAAATCCCTCCGGGGGGATCGCACTGCGGCGGAATGGAATGATGTCGCTAACGCGACCCGCCGCAGGCGGAGAATCCTGCAAAGCAGGATTCTATTTTATGCGACAGAAATGATTTTTTAGTGTGTTTCTCCTCCAATCACTTTGATATCCTGCTCATATTCAACAGCCGCCTTCACCGCCGCTTCCAATGCAGCCGTAATATCCGCAATGGCCATAGACGGGGTCGCCGGTTTATTGACAACCTGAGAAACGGCATACGGAACGTGGATAAAGCCGCCGCGTACATTTGGAAATTCCTTTTGGATATAGTATAAAATTCCATACATGACATGGTTGCAGATATAGGTTCCTGCGGTGTTGGAGAGGGTAGAAGGATAACCGGCGTTCCTGATCTCCTGAACCATCGCCTTCACCGGAAGATTGGAGAAATAGGCAGCATCTCCGTCTGCAAAGATCGGCTCATCGATGGGCTGGTTTCCTTCGTTATCCGGGATTCTTGCATCTGTTACATTGATCGCAACACGCTCCGGAGTCACGCCGAACCGTCCGCCGGCCTGGCCGATGCTGATGACGATATCCGGGCGGAGCTCCAGCATCTTTTCATGGACCTTCGCAATGGATTTATTGACGACGGTCGGGATCTGCAGCTTTGTGATCGTTGCGCCTGCGATCTCGTCTTTCATGGCTTTTACGGCTTCCCATGCCGGATTGATCGGCTCTCCGCCGAAGGGGTCGAACCCGGTGATCAGTACGTTCATGTAAATTCCTCACTTTCTTTAAAGCCGCCTCTGCAACGCGGGGGATTTTCAGTCCGGAAAATCCACGCCGTGATATTAACGGCATATTTTCTCAGGAGACTTATTTGACAAACAGAGTCTCCGACGTTATGATAGATAAGGATATTATACAGGAAAATAAAAGAATTCGCAAACGCAATTCCTGTACACGGACAAGAATTTTCTAATGTGCAAACGCGCGAAGATGTAGATTGTCACATGCGACCGCGTGAGGCGCGAGAATATGCCAGGCATATTCTTTTTTAGGGAAAATCCCGTACAGTACAGAAATGCAAAAACAGATAGAAAAGAGGAAAAATTATGTTTCGCAGAATCGGAAAAAATGATCCATGCTGGTGTGGAAGCGGGAAGCCATATTGTGAGTGCCATATGGCATTTGACCAGAAGATCAGTCGTGCCCGCTTTGCAGGCCACGAGGTTCCGTCCCACAAGATCATCAAGACACCGGCACAGATCGAGGGGATTCGTGAGAGCGGAAAACTGAATGTGGCAGTCCTTGATTATGTGGCGGAGCACATCAGAGCGGGAATTACCACGGAGGAGATCGACCAGTGGGTATACGACTTTACGACAAAGCACGGCGGGATTCCGGCACCGTTAAATTATGAGGGATTCCCGAAGAGCGTGTGCACCTCCATCAATGATCAGGTGTGCCACGGAATCCCGTCCGGGGATGTTGTCTTAAAAGATGGCGATATCATCAACGTGGATGTCTCCACGATCCTTCACGGATATTTCTCTGATTCGTCCAGAATGTTCCTGATCGGCAATGTGGACCCGGAGAAGGAAAAACTTGTCCGCGTCACGAACGAAGCTGTGGAAAAGGGTCTCGAGCAGGTAAAACCGTGGGGATTCTTAGGAGATATGGGTCAGGCTGTCCATGACTATGCGAAGCAGAACGGCTACACTGTTGTCGAGGAAGTCGGCGGCCACGGTGTCGGCCTTGAGTTTCATGAGGATCCGTTTGTAAGCTATGTGACAAGACGGGGCGAGGAGATGCTTATGGCACCGGGGATGATCTTTACTATCGAGCCGATGATCAATATGGGCCGTCCGGATATCTTTGTGGATGACAGCAACGGCTGGACGATCTATACCGATGACAGGCTTCCGTCTGCCCAGAGGGAGATCATGGTACTCGTGACAGAGACCGGACATGAGGTCCTTGCGTGGTAGAAAAAACCGGGAGAAAAACCTGATAGAAAACAGGAAAATTCCTTGAATAGTATCTGAAAATTCGGTATAATATAGTCAAATAACAGTAAACATGAGATTTGAATAAGGAGGATCGTGTATGGAGTTAAAGTATAACAAAATTCAGACGACCGGTACAGATACCCCGTTAAAAATCGTAAAGGGACATTTTGCAACGAATCATGCCCACACGAATTACTATTTTGACCTGACGACGGTAAAGAGCCGTCTGAGTGAGGCGGGAGGAATTGCCCAGGCACTCGTACATATGTATCTGTACGATATGATCGTCGATACAATCGTATGCATGGAAGGGACCGAAGTGATCGGAACGCTTCTTGCACAGGAGCTGACAAAAGGCGGTTTCATGTCGAAGAACGCCCACAAGACGATCTACGTTATCAAACCGGAGTTCAACAGCAACAGCCAGATCGTGTTTAAGGACAATTACCGCGCAATGATCAACGGAAAGAATGTGCTGATCCTCACCGCGACCGTGACAACAGGTCTGACGATCAACAAGGCGATCGAGGGTGTCCAGTACTATGGAGGAATTATTCAGGGGATATCCGCAGTATTCAGCGCGCTTGAGAATGTCAACGGAATTTCGATCAAGTCGGTATTCGGATTAAAAGATGTTCCGGATTACCAGTACAGCGATTACAGAAACTGCCCGTTATGTAAGGAAGGAAAGAAACTGGATGCGCTGATCAATCCGTATGGATACTCAAAACTGTAAAAAAATAATTTGAAATAGGAGCAGCTCTGCAGGCCGGGGAAATCCCGGTGCCTGCAGAGCTTTTTCTTTTAACAGGAAACTCTGCGGAATTCCCTGTTAAACAAAAAGGCATTTACGAGCGAGCAATGTTTTATAACTTTGGTTCATACAAGCTATAAAAAGAAATTACTTGCAATTTCTGACAAAGTGCTTATAATAAAACGTAGCAACATTGCTGAAGGGCAACTGGAAAGGAGACGCAAAGATATGACGAATCTTATTCTACTCGCAGTCGTGATTCGAATTATCGTCAGCATTATCGTCGTGGACGGGAATGCTTATTTGCGTTATACTGAATCCGGGATTGCCTGATAGAAACTTGAAAGAACAAGTTACGAAAGAAAGCAAAGCCTTACAGTGTAACGCTGTAAGGCTTTTTTATACATGAATTTTAATACGGACATTTGTCCGTGCCAGAAAAGAAAAAGGCGGGAATGTCTGACAGAGCCGGACATTCCGAAAGAAATAAGACGAGGGGAAAACAGCTATGAAAATGAACGGAGCGCGGATCCTGGTGGAAGAGCTGATCCATCAGGGTGTGAGAGTGGTCTTCGGATATCCGGGGGGCGCAGTGCTTGATATCTATAACGAACTCTATCTTGCGTCTGACCGTATCGGACATGTCTTAGCAGCCCATGAGCAGGGAGCTGCCCATGCCGCTGACGGATATGCGAGAGCAAGCGGAAAGACCGGCGTGGTACTCGCTACAAGCGGACCGGGCGCGACAAACTTGGTAACGGGAATTGCGAACGCCTACCTTGATTCCGTACCGATGGTCGCGATCACCGGAAATGTCGCGGTGAACAGCCTTGGTAAGGATTCCTTCCAGGAAGTCGATATCGTCGGGATCACGCAGCCGGTGGTCAAACACAACTTTATGGTTCGTGACATCAAGGACCTCCAGAGAACGATCATCGAGGCATTTGAGATCGCAAATTCCGGAAGAAAAGGACCGGTCCTCATCGATATTCCGAAGAACGTCCAGTCCGCAGAATATGAATACGTGGAGGACTTAAAGGTCCCGAGCGTTGTGAAAAAACCGAGAAAATCCGAGTGCGGAAATATCGACGAAGTCGTAGAGATGATCAAAAAAGCGAAAAAGCCGTTTATCTATGCAGGCGGCGGTGTCGTTGCGGCGGGAGCACAGGATGAGGTCCTGGAGCTCTCAAAGAGAGTCGATGCGGCGATCGGACTTTCCATGATGGGGATCACATCCGTTCCGGCCTCCTACCCGTTAAATCTCGGAATGTGCGGAATGCACGGAAAATATCCGTCGATCAAGGCACAGTCCGAATGTGACCTGCTTTTAGCAGTCGGCGTAAGATTCTCCGACCGCGCAACAGGTGACTTAAACGAGTATACAAAGAAATGTATGACGGTCCATATCGATATCGACCGTGCGGAGATCGGAAAGAACGTCAGCCCTGATGTGAGCCTCTGGGGCGATGTGAAGGAGATCCTTACGAAGATTCTGGAAGAGCTCCCGGAAGAACGGCATCCGGAGTGGGTGAGTGAGCTTGAGGGCTATAAAAACGAGATGATCCTCCCGGCACCGAAACCTTACGGACCGGAAGCCATCATCGAGGAAGTCCACAAGCACTGCACCGAGGACACAGTGGTCGCTACCGACGTGGGACAGCACCAGATGTGGACCATGCAGTTCTATCCGTTTGAAAAGCCGCACACACTTCTTACTTCCGGCGGTCTCGGAACCATGGGATATGGTCTCGGAGCAGCCATCGGCGGATGCATCGCAGCGAGAGGCAGAAGAACCGTTCTCTTCACCGGAGACGGAAGCTTCGGAATGAACCTGAATGAGATGGCGACGGCGGTGAGTCAGGAACTTCCAATCACCATTGTCATTTTCGACAATGATGTCCTCGGAATGGTAAGGCAGTGGCAGACAATTTTCTACGACTGTCACTATTCCCAGACGATTCTGGACAGAAAGACGGACTTTCCGGCTCTGGCGAAGGCATTCGGCGCTGACGGATACGCGGTCTACACGATGGAGGATCTAAAGAAAGCCCTTGATGTAGCTGACAAGTCCCAGGGACCGGTTCTGATCGACTGTCACATTGATATGGATGAGAAAGTCCTGCCGATGATCCCGCCGGGACGATCCATCAAAGACATGATTGTGGAAGGATAAGGTGACCATGGAAAACAAAGTTGAAAAGTTTGCGGTCGCCATGATCGTAAACAACCGCTTCGGCGTTTTAAACCGCATCGCCGGTCTTTACGCAAAGCGCTGCTATAATATTGATAATATCTCTGCAGGAACACTTGATGATCCGAACTATACGCGGATCACCATCGTCTCCACAGGAGATGAATATATGAAGGACCAGGTGGTCCGTCAGCTGGAAAAACTCATCGATGTCCGTGCTGTAACACTTTTGGAGCCGGAAAACACCGTATTTGCCCAGCATATGTACATCAAAATGCACCTGACAGGAAGCCACAGAGGTTCCAGCAAACATCAGGTACTGGATCTGATCAACGAGTACGGCGGAAAAGTCGTAGACTTCGGTGAAGAGCATCTGACAGCCGAGATTACCGGAGACAGCAAAAAAGTTGAATCTTTTATTGAAAAAGTCAGAGATTTTGGTATATTAGAACTTAGCCGGTCGGGAGAGATCGCGATTGGTTTAGGGATAGACAACACATTATGTGTCGATCATAATGAAGAATAAGGAGAAGAAAAACTATGGCAACCATGTATTATGAGAGAGATTGTAACTTATCACTTCTTGACGGAAAGAAAGTAGCTGTTATCGGCTACGGTTCTCAGGGTCATGCACATGCTCTGAACTTAAGAGATTCCGGCGTTGACGTAGTAGTAGGTCTTTACGAGGGCTCCAAGTCCGCAGCGAAGGCAAAAGAAGATGGCTTTACAGTTATGCTCACAGCAGATGCTGTTAAGGCAGCAGACATCATCATGATCCTTGTAAACGATGAGAAGCAGGCAGCTCTCTACAAGAAAGATATCAAGGACAACCTTACAGCAGGCAAGACACTTGCATTCGCTCACGGCTTTAATATCCACTTCAAACAGATCGTTCCGCCGGCAGATGTAAACGTGATCATGATCGCTCCGAAGGGACCGGGCCACACTGTTCGTTCCCAGTATGTAGGCGGCAAGGGTGTTCCGTGCCTCGTAGCTGTTGAGCAGGACCCGGCTGGAAACTCCATGGAAGTTGCTAAGGCATACGCTGCAGGCATCGGCGGAGCAAGAGGCGGTATCCTTGAGACAACATTCAAGGAAGAGACAGAGACAGACCTCTTCGGTGAGCAGGCAGTTCTCTGCGGCGGCGTTTGCGCATTAATGGAAGCTGGTTTCAACACACTTGTTGAGGCTGGTTATAAGCCGGAGAACGCATACTTCGAGTGCATCCACGAGATGAAACTGATCGTAGACCTGATCTTCAACGCAGGTTTCGAAGGAATGAGATACTCCATCTCCGATACTGCTGAGTACGGTGACTATGTAAGCGGTAAGAGAATCATCGGCGATGAAGCAAAGAAAGCAATGAAGCAGGTATTAACAGAGATCCAGGATGGTACTTTCGCTAAGAACTGGATCCTTGAGAACCAGGTTGGCAGAACAACCTTCAACGCAGCAAGAGCAGCACACGCTGAGACACTTGCAGCTAAGACCGGCCGTGATTTAAGAGCAAAGATGGGTTGGAAACAGGCCCAGAACCTTGACGAGGCGAAATAGTCGCGTAGGAAAATGAGCAGTGCAAAGGCGGCGGGGAAAGATTCACGTTGTGCTCGCACATAAGTGAATCTTTGCCGACGGCTTTATAGGGCGAATGCCCGCGCACGAACGGACGCAAGTCCGTGAGTGTGCCACTGCGGGGCAGAAAACTCTGCAAATATTTCAAGGCCAGGCATCCCCGCCTGGCTTTGAGTTTCATAAGGAGAAAAATCATGAATTCAGATAAAGTAAAAGCTGGCGTAGAGCATGCGCCGCACCGTTCCCTTTTAAAGGCAGACGGATATAACGATGAGCAGATGCGCCGCCCGTTCGTCGGCGTCGTAAACTCTTTCAACGAGATTGCTCCGGGTCATATGCACTTACAGACCATCGCACGTGCCGTAAAGGACGGCGTCCTTGCGGCAGGCGGAACTCCGATGGAGTTCAATACCATCGGTGTCTGCGATGGTATCGCCATGGGCCATGATGGAATGCATTTCTCTTTAAGCTCCCGTGAGCTGATCGCAGATACCATCGAATGTATGGTAAAGGCACACTGCTTCGACGCACTCGTATTCATCCCGAACTGTGATAAGATCGTTCCGGGTATGTTAATGGCAGCAATGCGTCTGAACCTTCCGTGTATCTTCGTATCCGGCGGTCCGATGCTCTCCATCAACCAGAGAGATTTAAATACTGTATTCGAGGCAGTTGGTGCCAGAAAAGCAAACCTGATCAACGATGAAGAGCTTGCTGAGATCGAAGGAAGCTCCTGTCCGGGCTGCGGTTCCTGCTCCGGTATGTTCACTGCAAACTCCATGAACTGCCTGACAGAGGTTCTTGGTCTCGGTCTTCCGGGCAATGGTACGATCCCGGCTGTATACGCTGAACGTATCCGTCTTGCAAAGACTGCGGGAATGCAGGTTATGAAGCTCTTAGCGGAGGATATCCGTCCGCGTGACATCGTAACACCGGCAGCATTCCAGAACGCTTTGACGACAGATATGGCTCTCGGATGTTCCACAAACTCCGCTCTCCACCTCCTTGCGATCGCTCATGAGGCTGAGATCACTCTTGACCTCCATATGATCAACGAGATCAGTGAGCGCACTCCGAACCTGTGCCACCTCGCACCGGCAGGACATCACCATATGCAGGATCTGATGGAAGCCGGCGGAATTTCCGCAGTATTAAAGGAACTCCTCGACGCAGGCATGATCCACGGTGAGTGCAGGACTGTAACAGGAAAGACGGTTGCTGAGAATGTTGCCCATGCAGAAAACCGCAATCCGGAAGTAATCCGTCCGTTAGACAATCCGTATACGAAGACCGGCGGACTTGCTGTCCTTTTCGGAAACCTGGCTCCGAATGGTGCGATCGTAAAACGTTCTGCTGTAAAACCGGAGATGTTAGTAAACACAGGTACTGCAAAATGCTTTGATTCCGAGGAAGAGGCAATTGCGGCGATCTATACCGGAAAGATCGTTCCTGGTGACATCGTTGTCATCCGTTACGAAGGACCGGCAGGCGGACCGGGAATGAGAGAGATGCTCTCCCCGACGTCCGCGATCGTCGGCATGAAGCTCGATACAACCGTTGCTCTCCTTACGGACGGACGTTTCTCAGGAGCATCCTGTGGCGCGGCAATCGGACATATTTCTCCGGAGGCAGCCGCAGGTGGTCCGATCGCTTACATCAAGGATGGCGACAAGATCGCTATCGACATCCCGAACTACAGCTTAAAGCTGCTTGTTTCCGATGAGGAGATGGAAGAGAGAAAGAAGACCATGAAGATCCGCGAGCCGAAGAAGCTGACCGGATACTTAAAGCGTTATGCGAAGAATGTATCCTCTGCGGATAAGGGCGCTATTGTCGAATAAGTAAATTTTTAAGGCGGCGGGCTTGCTTGGAAGCTGCGCCGCCTTCGGCGCGAAAATGTGCCAGGGCACATTTTTATTAAAGAGAGGAAACTATATGAACGAGATCGTATCAAACCTGCTCGTATATGGCAGCCTGCCGGAAGACTCGATCCTCTGGCAGCTTGCGGATATCTGTGAGAAATTAAAGAATCAGACGGAAACAAAAGCAGCGCTGAGGACCCGTGTGTTCCATCAGGTAAAGAATCTCCTGACGGTTGCCACGGACTATGCGTTCGACAAAAACTTATGGCACAACTATCTGACCTTTCTGTTAATTACAAATGAGAATCCGTTCAGTCTCGTCTGTGAGAAGATGGGGGCACAGGACGGAACCGTCAATAACTTTGTGACCCATGATTTTGACATGTTCAAGGAACTGTTCGACTACGATTTTTCCTGGCTGGAGAAGGAACTCTCCATCGACTGCTTTACTCAACTGACCCATTATCAGGCAATCCGTAAAAAAGAGCTGATGTACAATAAAAATGTCAGTGAGAAAGTGAGAACCTTAAGCGAAAAGCTTGAGACTGCCAAGTCCGGAGCGGATTTCTTCAAATATGTTACAGAATTCTATAAAGATTTCGGTGTCGGCATGTTTGGACTCAACAAGGCATTCCGAATCGCTGAGAACGGGGATGGATCCGTCCGCTTCCTGCCGATCAACAACATGGATGCAGTGATGCTGGACGATCTGATCGGATATGAGCTTCAGAAGAAGAAACTTGTGGAGAACACACAGGCATTCTGTGATGGAAAAGCAGCAAACAATGTCCTGTTATTCGGTGACAGCGGTACAGGTAAATCCACCAGCATCAAGGCCATCGTCAATCAGTTTTATCCACAGGGCCTGCGCATGATCGAGATCTACAAGCATCAGTTTAAGGATCTCTCCACGATCATCGCCCAGATCAAGAACCGCAACTACAAGTTCATTATCTATATGGACGATCTCTCCTTTGAGGAATTTGAGATCGAGTACAAGTTCCTGAAGGCTGTTATCGAGGGCGGTGTTGAGACAAAGCCGGACAATGTCCTGATCTATGCGACATCAAACCGTCGTCATCTCATCAAGGAGACCTGGAAGGACCGGGAGGATATGGAACACAGCGAGGATCTGCATCGTTCCGATACGATGGAGGAGAAGCTCTCTCTGGTCAACCGTTTCGGCCTTTCCATCTACTATGCGAAACCGAACAAGGAAGGTTTCAACGAGATGGCAGTGGCACTCGCGAGACGCGCGGGCATCACACCGGAGACCATGTCCGACGAGGAGATCTGCTACGAGGCAAATCGCTTCGAAATGCGCGGCGGCGGACTTTCCGGTCGCACGGCACAGCAGTTTGCGAATTATCTGCTTACGATCAAATAAAGAGAAAAAGAAGAAACATGGGCTGCCGCACGTTAGTGCGACAGCCCATGTTCTTTTCTGGCTGGCAGAGATTCCGGTGAATTCAGATTTTACTGTAAAGAAATGTTAAGAAAAAAGATACAATGCTAAAAATAGTAATAAAACGCATAAAATGACGAAAAATAACGAATTGTTTTTATAATTACACACCTGTTTTAACTATGTTTCGACATGGACGCATTACTATAATGTCTATATTCTTGCCGGGGATACTAAGAAAGTAAAAGATTATGTCAGACGCCCGGAGGGAACGGGGAAAATGACCGAAAAGAAATCTTATGTGTAATAGGAGGAATAATTATGGCAGAGTTATCGATTGCAATCGCGGATGACAACAGGCAGACTTTGAATTTACTTGGCGAAATTCTGGAAAAAGAGGATGGGATCCATGTAGTTGGAAAAGCGGATAATGGTGAGGACGCATACAACATGATTGTCAGGACTAATCCGGATATTGTCCTTATGGACGTGATCATGCCGAGGCTTGACGGAATTTCTGTCATGGAGAAAGTAAAAAATAACACGCAGATGAAACATTACCCGTCCTTCATCATGGTGACAGCGGCCAGCAGCCAGGATGTGACGGAGGATGCGTTCCGGCTCGGAGCCAATTACTATATTATGAAGCCGTTCAACAGGGACGTTATTCTGGATAAGATCCACAGAGTCTGTCGCGGTCGGATAAAAGCGGCGGGTGCGGTACATACGGATGTGAAGAAGGTTCAGCCGTATCTTGATAAAGAGACCTATATGGAACAGAATCTTGAGACGGATGTGACCCAGATGCTGCATGAGATCGGAATTCCGGCCCATATTAAGGGATACCAGTATCTGAGGGATGCTATTATCATGTCCGTCCGTGACCCGGAAATGTTGTCCTCCGTCACAAAGATCCTGTATCCGACGATCGCGAAGACTCATAAGACGACACCGAGCCGCGTGGAGCGCGCCATCCGTCATGCCATCGAGGTGGCGTGGGGACGGGGAGAGCTGGATACATTGAACAGTCTTTTTGGATACACGGTAAGCGGAGGCAAGGGGAAACCGACGAATTCTGAATTTATTGCACTGATCACAGACAAAATCCGACTGGATTACAAACATATCTGAAAAATCTGAAAAACAAAAAAAGACCCACTTTCTAATTTCACAGGGATGTGTTATACTGAATTTAATAGCGAATCGGCAGAGTTCCGTAATATAAAAGACAACGGGACTTTGCTTTCTGCCAGAAACCAAGGGCTGGCAGCAAGAAAAGTGGAAGGATGGGTTGTCATGAAGAAAATATTGTTTGTCGCTTCCGAGGCTGTACCTTTTATCAAGACCGGCGGACTTGCCGATGTTGTGGGATCCTTACCGAAATGTTTTGATAAAGAATATTTTGATGTGCGGGTCATGATCCCGAAATATCTCTGCATCAAAGATAAATTTTTGAGTAACCTTACTTATGTAAACCATTTCTATATGGATTACCTGGGACAGAGCCGCTATGTCGGAATCCTTGAATATGTATATGAAGGAATCACCTTCTATTTTATCGATAATGAGAGCTACTTCTGGGGCGACAAGCCATATGGAGACTGGTATTATGACCTGGAGAAATTCTCATTCTTCTCACAGGCAGCGTTATCTGCACTTCCGGTGATCGGCTGGAGACCGGATTTGATTCACTGCCACGACTGGCAGACCGGACTGATCCCGGTATACTTAAAGAGCCGGTTCGGTGAGGGAGAATTCTTCCACGGGATCAAGTCTGTCATGACGATCCACAACCTGAAATTCCAGGGTGTCTGGGACGTGAAGACGATCCAGAGATTCTCAGGGCTTCCGGATTACTTCTTTGCGCCGGATAAGTTAGAGGCATACAAGGATGGAAATATGCTGAAGGGCGGTCTTGTATACGCCGATGCGATCACGACCGTCAGCAATACTTATGCGGAGGAGATCAAGACCCCGTTCTACGGTGAGGGCCTTGACGGACTTATGCGGGCGAGATCCGGCGATCTTCGCGGCATTGTAAACGGTATCGACTATGATGTCTTCAACCCGGAGACGGATCCGGATATCGTTCAGAATTACAACGCGAAAAATTTTAGAAAAGAGAAAGTGAAAAATAAACGCGCGCTTCAGGAAGAGCTTGGTCTCGCGAAGGACGATAAGAAGTTCATGATCGGTATCGTCTCAAGACTCACAGGACAGAAAGGTCTTGATCTGATCCAGTGTGTAATGGATGAGATCTGTACGGATGATGTTCAGTTAGTAGTCCTCGGAACCGGTGATGAGAATTATGAAAATATGTTCCGTTATTACGACTGGAAGTATCATGACCGGGTATCGGCGCAGATCTACTATTCCGAGCCGCTGTCCCACAAGATCTACGCGGCCTGTGATGCGTTCCTGATGCCGTCCTTATTTGAGCCATGCGGCCTTAGCCAGCTTATGGCGCTCCGCTATGGAACGGTGCCGATCGTCCGTGAGACAGGCGGCTTAAAGGATACGGTATGGCCATACAACGAGTTTGAGGGAACGGGAACAGGATTCTCGTTCGCAAACTACAATGCCCACGAGATGCTCAATATTATCCGTTACGCGAAACATATCTTTTATGATAAGAAGCGTGAGTGGAACAAGATCATTGACCGGGCGATGGCAGTGGATTTCTCATGGAAGACGTCTGCCGGAAAGTATCAGGAATTGTATGACTGGCTGATCGGATACTAAAATAATTTGGAAATACTGACATAAAAGAGGAAAACATGACAATGTGGAATGAATTTCTTGGAAACCAGATACTGGTCAGTGCAGTGCTCGGATGGACAGTGGCGCAGTTTTTAAAGACCGTGATCGATATGGTGATCAATAAGTCTTTTAACCCGGAGCGGATCTTCGGCTCCGGCGGAATGCCAAGCTCTCATTCGGCGACGGTCTGCGCGCTTACGACGGCATCCGGAATGAAGTATGGAGTGGGAAGCTTTGAGTTTGCCATCAGCTTTGTTCTCTCGATGATCGTAATGTACGACGCGATGGGTGTAAGACGGGAGACCGGAAAGCAGGCCAAACTGTTGAACAGTGTTTTCTTTGAGAATATCCTGAATTTAGACGGAGTTTTTCTCCAGGAAAAGCTGAAAGAATATGTGGGACATACGCCGCTGCAGGTAGTTGCGGGAGCAGTCCTTGGTATCCTTCTGGCAGTGCTTACTGGTAAATTGTACTAAATTAAAAGAAAAT
Organism: Clostridium sp. AM30-24; assembly: GCF_003480435.1. Classification (GTDB taxonomy): domain Bacteria; phylum Bacillota; class Clostridia; order Lachnospirales; family Lachnospiraceae; genus Pilosibacter. Next base: position 40,867 of record NZ_QUJB01000014.1, read on the forward strand.
TGTGTACAATTTTAACCAAGAAAAACGACGGAAATTTACAGAAATATGTGAAAGAATCACGAAACTTTTATAAAGGGATGTTGCAATTTTTGGCAACATCCCTTATAATATGTACAGGCCTTTTTTCCGACACTCGATTTTTTTTGTGCGATATTTCCAAACCGGAGTTACGTGATGGGGGAGCGGAAGTATTGCAGGGGAGCAAAGAGATGAGGGCAATATAGACATCTTAGTCTAAACTAAATTTTAGGAGGAATAACAACTTATGGCAAAGTGGGTTTATAAGTTTGAAGAAGGCAGCGCGGCAATGAGAAATCTTCTCGGCGGCAAAGGCTGCAACCTTGCGGAGATGACAAATCTTGGCATGCCGATCCCGCAGGGATTTACAGTAACAACAGAAGCCTGCACAGACTACTACAACAGTGGAAAACAGATCACAAAAGAGATTCAGGATCAGATCTTTGAGGCTTTAACATGGCTCGAGGGTGTAAACGGAAAGAAATTCGGTGATACCGAGGATCCGTTACTTGTATCTGTACGTTCCGGTGCACGTGCATCTATGCCGGGTATGATGGATACCATCTTAAACCTCGGTTTAAATGATGTAGCAGTAGAAGGTTTCGCAAAGAAGACAGGTAATCCGCGTTTCGCATATGACTCCTACAGAAGATTCATCCAGATGTATTCTGACGTCGTTATGGAAGTTCCGAAGTCCTACTTCGAGAAGATCATCGACGAAATGAAGGAAGCAAAAGGCGTTCACTATGATACAGAGTTAGACGCTAACGATTTAAAGGAGCTTGCTGAGAAGTTCAAAGCTGTATACAAAGAGGCTATGAACGGCGAAGAGTTCCCGCAGGATCCGAAGGAACAGTTAATGGGAGCTGTGAAAGCTGTATTCCGTTCCTGGGACAACCCGCGTGCGATCGTTTACCGTCGTATGAATGATATTCCAGGCGACTGGGGTACTGCAGTAAACGTACAGACAATGGTATTCGGTAACAAGGGTGAGACATCCGGTACAGGTGTTGCCTTTACACGTAACCCGTCCACAGGTGAGAAGGGTATTTTCGGTGAGTACCTGATCAACGCACAGGGCGAGGACGTTGTTGCCGGTGTTCGTACTCCGCAGCCGATCACCCAGCTTGAGAAAGACCTTCCGGAGTGCTACAAGCAGTTCATGGAACTGGCTATGAAACTTGAGAATCATTTCCACGACATGCAGGATATGGAGTTCACAATCGAGGAAGGTAAGCTCTACTTCTTACAGACACGTAATGGTAAGAGAACTGCTCCGGCTGCAATCCAGATCGCATGCGATTTAGTAGATGAGGGACAGATCACTCCTGAGGAAGCTGTTTGCAGAATCGAAGCAAAATCCCTCGATCAGTTATTACATCCGACCTTCGATCCGGCTGCATTAAAGGCAGGCGAGGTTATCGGACAGGCTCTTCCGGCTTCCCCGGGTGCTGCAGCTGGTAAAGTCTGCTTCACAGCAGATGACGCTAAGGCAGCTGGTATCGGCGGCAAGGGCGAGAGAGTGATTCTGGTTCGTCTTGAGACATCCCCGGAGGATATCGAGGGAATGCACGCTGCACAGGGTATCTTAACAGTCCGCGGTGGTATGACATCCCACGCTGCAGTAGTTGCACGTGGTATGGGTACCTGCTGTGTATCCGGCTGCGGCGAGATCAAGATCAACGAGGAGAAGAAGGAATTCACACTCGGCGGACATACCTTCCACGAGGGCGATTACATCTCCTTAGACGGTACAACAGGTAAGATCTACAACGGTGATATCAAGACTCAGGAAGCATCCGTAGGCGGAAACTTCAAGAGAATCATGGATTGGGCTGACTCCTTCAGAAAACTTGGTGTCCGCACAAACGCTGATACACCGGCTGATACAAAGAACGCAGTTAAGCTTGGCGCAGAGGGCATCGGCCTTTGCCGTACTGAGCATATGTTCTTCGATCCGGAGAGAATCCACAACTTAAGAAGAATGATCGTTTCTGATACAGTAGAGGCAAGAGAGGAAGCATTAAGCAAACTTCTTCCGTACCAGAAGGGCGACTTCAAGGCTATGTACAAGGCACTCGAGGGCAGACCAATGACAGTCCGCTACTTAGATCCGCCGCTGCATGAGTTCACTCCTAAGACAGAGGAAGAGATGGCTGATCTTGCAAAAGATATGGGCATCACTGTTGATGAAGTAAAGAAGAAATGCGACGAACTTCACGAGTTCAACCCGATGATGGGTCACCGTGGATGCCGTCTTGCAGTTACTTATCCGGAGCTTGCAAAGATGCAGACTCGTGCCGTTATGGAAGCTGCGATCGAAGTTCAGGAAGAAGAGGGCTATGAGATCGTTCCGGAGATCATGATTCCGCTTGTTGGTGAGAAGAAAGAGCTCAAGTTCGTGAAAGACATCGTTGTTGAGGTTGCTGAGCAGGTTAAGAAAGAGAAAGGCTCCGATATGAAGTACCACATTGGTACAATGATCGAGATCCCGCGTGCAGCTCTTACTGCAGGCCAGATCGCTGAGGAAGCTGAGTTCTTCTCCTTCGGTACAAACGACCTGACACAGATGACATTCGGCTTCTCCCGTGACGATGCAGGTAAGTTCCTTGATTCCTACTACAAGGCAAAGATTTACGAGTCTGATCCGTTCGCAAGACTTGACCAGACTGGTGTTGGCCGTCTCGTAGAGCTCGCAGTTAAGGAAGGACGCGCAACACGTCCGGAGTTAAAGTGCGGTATCTGCGGCGAGCACGGCGGAGATCCGTCTTCCGTAGAGTTCTGCCACAAGGTTGGCTTAAACTACGTAAGCTGCTCACCGTTCCGTGTACCGATCGCAAGACTTGCTGCTGCACAGGCTGCTCTTCATGAGAAAGGTTACAAATAGGATCTGACTGACGCGAAGCGTAAAGTTGAATCTTTATAAAATGTAAAAATGAGATCCCCCGGAAGTTTTTCTGGGGGATCTTTTGAAAAGGGAGAAGCAATATGAAGGTATTAAATATTGGATCTCTGAATATTGACCGTGTGTACGGAGTAGATCACTTTGTAAGACCGGGAGAGACGATCAAGACGAGAACGTATGCGGAGGCCTGCGGCGGAAAAGGATTAAATCAGTCGATCGCTCTGGCACGTTCCGGGGCGGAAGTGCATCATGTGGGCGCTGTTGGAGCGGACGGGGGAATGCTCTTAGATGTTCTCAAGGCGTCCGGGGTACATATAGAAGGTACAAAGAGTCTTTCCGGAGCCAGCGGTCACGCGGTGATCCAGGTGGATCAGAATGGACAGAACAATATTATCATCTGCGGCGGAGCTAACGATTCCGTATCGAAGGAAATGATTGACGAGGCGGTAAAAGAGGTGGAAGAGGGAGATATCGTCCTTCTCCAGAACGAGATCTCCAATGTGGGATATGCAGCTGAGACGGCGAAGAAGGCCGGAGCGAAGGTCGCGCTGAATCCGTCCCCGATCAACGAGAATCTGAAGACGATCCCGATGAATCTGGTGGATTATTTTATTCTTAACGAGATCGAGGGAAAAGAGATCTCCGGAGCGGAGAGTGAGGAACCGGAAGAGATCATGGAGAAGCTGAAGGCGAAATATCCGGATGCCGCTTTTGTATTAACGCTGGGTGAAAAAGGGTCCTGGTATTTTGATAAGGCCAGGTGCTTCAAACAGGATATTTATAAAGTTAAAGCAGTGGATACCACTGCGGCGGGAGATACCTTCTGTGGATATTTCCTGTCCGGAATCACAAAAGGAAGAGAGATTCCGGAGATTCTGAAAACGGCAAGTGCCGCCAGTGCCATCGCCGTAAGCCGGAACGGCGCGGCTCCGAGTATTCCGGAGTATGAGGAAGTGGAGGAATTTGTGGCGGAGCGCGGGTAAGAAGATAGAAAATATGAGCCAGTATTAAAAAAGGCTGAATAGGAATAAAAAATTGTTGCGGCAAGACGCAAAGAACTAAAAAATGTCATGAAAGAAAGCATCTGGAAAGAAAGCTTATATTCATGACATTTTTTTATAAAACAATCTAATTTAGTATAAACAAAGTTTATTGTGATACTTGATTCGATTTAGAAAAGACCGGAGATGTTTGACGAAAAATATACGGCAAACAATTTCAGGTCTTTTATACTCAGTCTTTCGACATACAGATCGTACCCGTCCGCTGAAGCTCCAGAATACCAAAGCTTCTCACAAGTTCAATGAAATCTGTGATCACATCCGGTGCAGCATGGAACTCGATGACCATGCTCTTTGGGGAGACGTGGACGATCTTGGCACCCATAACGCTGCAGAGTTCGATCAAAGAGCTGCGGTTTGTCGCGGAGTAGGAGACTTTGATGAGCATCATCTCCAAGAGGACGCTGCGGGTCTCCTCGAGGCGGCGGACTTTGATCACGTCCAGTTTCTTGTTTAAGTGTTTCTCAATCTGATCGACAGTGCGCTGGTCGCCGGTGGAGACGATGGTCATGCTGGAAATATCATGGCGTTCCGTCTCGCCCACGGCCAGACTGTCGATGTTGAAGCCTCTTCTCGCGAAAAGACCGGATATCTGGGAGAGAACACCGTCTTTATTTTCTACAAGTACAGAAAAAATACCTTTCATCTTGCGTTCTCCTTATTTTGTGTTGTTGTGGCTGTCGACTTCGCAGACCATGATGCAGGCCTTGTCGCAGGCGAGGAAACGGTCGAGTTCTGCGTCGAGAGTCTCGTTGCTGTCGCAGTGGAAGTAGTCCATATCGTAGGCAGCGGCGATTTCAGCATATTTCGGATAATCGTAGAGCTGGACACCGAAATAATGTTCCTCGTAAGTCTTTTCCTGATGCTCACGGACGAGACCGAGATAGTGGTTTCTCATGACAAGGATCTTTATCGGGACTTTGTTTACTGCGATAGTTCCAAGCTCGTACATGGACATCTGGAAGGAACCGTCACCGCAGACAACGACGACCTGTTTGTCCGGCGTACACATCTTTGCTCCGATTCCGGCCGGGATTGAGTAGCCCATGGTTCCCATACCGCCGCTTGTAAGGAAACGGCCGTTCTTCATCACATAGTTGTCGGCAGACCAGAGCTGGTTCTGACCGACATCTGCAACATAGATCGCATCATCGTCCATCTTCTCAGAGAGATGCTGGACTAAAAGCATCGGATTTACGAGCTTATCACTGAAGACACGATGGTCTACCGTACTTTTTTTGATATCCTGAAGTGTCTCAATCCAGTTTGAGGTATCGATGGAAATATTCTCCTGCAGCAGACGGTCGAAGATGCTCTTGATATCACCGACAAGCGGGATCGTAGGTCCGAGGTTTTTGCCGATCTCGGCGGTATCGATATCGATGTGGATGATATTGACCTGCTGTTCCAGATTTTCCGGTTTAGGAACGGCACGGTCGGCGATCCTCGCGCCGGCAATGATCAGAAGGTCACTGTTTGCCACTGCACGGTTTGCATACGGTTTTCCGTTATTTCCCAGCATTCCGAAGTACAGCGGGTGGTTTTTCGGCATAACGCCGATGCCCATCATCGTTGTTACAAGCGGGATATTGTTTTTCTCACAGAACTGGCGGACACACTCCTCGCCGTTTCCGAGGATAACACCGCCGCCGGCACAGATCAGAGGCTTTTTCGCTTTATTGATCGCAGCGACCACTTTATGCATCTGTGGGTTATTTCCCTTTGTACTTGGCTTGTATCCGCGGATATTGACCTCGGACGTGTAGTCGAAGGACTTCTTTAAGAGGTCGATCTGGACGTCACAGGGGATGTCGATGAGGACCGGTCCCTTTCTTCCGGTGGAAGCAATATAGAAAGCTTCCTTAAAGATACGCGGAATATCGTCGGCGCTCTTTACAAGATAGCTGTATTTTACGAAGGACTCGGTGGAACCACGCATATCGGCTTCCTGGAATACGTCACGTCCAAGAAGATTGGAGTTTACCTGTCCGGTGATCGCGATAAGCGGAATACTGTCGGCGTAAGCTGTCGCCAGCGCCGTGATCAGGTTCGTCGCACCTGGACCGGAGGACGTCACACAGACCGCAGCTTTTCTGGAGATGCGGGCATAGCCGCTTGCGGCGTGTCCGGCCGCCTGCTCCTGACGGACAAGGACATGCTCAATGGTTCCGGCATTATATAAGGCCTCATAAAACGGGGAGATCGCAACGCCCGGATATCCGAAGATCCTGGTTACGCCCTCTTCCTCGAGGCATTTGACCATAGCTTCTGCACCATTCATAATAACTTAAAATACCCCCTCAAGTAAGCGTTTAAAAGATGTCTGGGGGCAAAAAAATGATGATTTTGCCCTTTAAAATCTTTGAAGATAGTTAATAAGAATTATATCGCATACTGAGAGGGGATGTCAATGTGGAAAGGATGGGAGAATGGGGGATTTTGCAGGATTTTATGGGGAAACCTGCGAACTTGAAGCGCAAAGGAAAGTATGTTATGATTGACTGGTAAAAAAAGAAAAAACAGAATAAACGGAGCAAAAATATTAAGGGAGAGAGGCCGATAATTGCTGGGCTGATCGAAAAGAATCTTATCGATAAAAGCTCTCTAAAGCGAGAGAAATGAAATACATGGGGGAACATGGAAATGAACATTGCGGTATGCGATGACCAGCCGGAAGTGCTGGATGTCGTTGAAAATATGCTGAGAGAGATTCCGGAGGTGGAGCGTGTCGAAACTTACCAGGATATCCGGCATATGAGGGATGAATTTGAAGATGGAAAACGACCGGATGTCCTGATCATGGATATCTGCCATGAATATAATACAAAAATTCCGGAGACGGAGGAACGGCAGGAGGGAATCGATTATGCCTATGAGTTGAATCAGAAATTCCCGGAGTTGCAGATCATTTACCTGACCGGATATACGACGAGATATTCCCAGCATATTTTCCTGAAGCCGGTCAATCTCGTGGGATATCTCACGAAGCCGGTGAACGCGGATATCCTTGAAAAGCTTCTTAGGATCGCAAAAGAACGACGGGCCCAGGAAGATGAAAAGCGGGTTACGATCATGTGCCGGAACCAGCAGCAGATCTTTTATCTCAATGAAATCTGGTATCTGGAGAGCAGCGCTCACCGGACCATGATCCATACATACGAAAATGTGCAGGTGTGCCATGATAAGATTTCAGATATGGAGGAGCGGATGGGTGAAACCTTTGTACGGTGTCACCAGAGCTTCCTTGTAAATATGAAGTATATCCGGCGGGTGGAGCATGATCGGTTTAAACTGGAAAACGGGGAGGAGATTCCCATCAGCAAAAAGCGGTACATGGAAGCGCGGACGAGGTATTTTCAGTATCTGGAGGACGCGGTATCATGATCGTTCTTATATTGTTTACCATCTGCCAGTTTACGCTTCTTATAATGAACCATATGCTCTTTCAGGGCATCCCGTCAGCCTGGAATCAGATAGGTATTCCGGTGGTCGCCATCAGCTTTTTTACGGAAGCAGTGCTGGTTATAAACAGTTACCGGAACAGTAAAAATAAGGTGCTGGAGCAGAAAAAAGAGCGGTTGGAACATGAACTGAACAGAAAGAAAATGGAAGAGGAGAGCGCCGAAGTGCAGGCGGAGCACCTGAACAAGAGGCGGGAAGATCTTCTGCGGATCGTGAAAGAGGCTGAAAACGATCTTCACACAGAAGACCGGGGATCTGCGGCGGCAAAGCTTCAGAAGGAGATCGAGAAGAACCGGACAGGCCAGTACTGTTCCAACATGATCCTAAATGTACTTCTTGAGGAGTACGAGATCAGATGCCAAAAGGTGAAGATCCGGTTATCCGTCGATGCGCACGTGGGGGAGCTTCCGGGAATTTTAAGGATACACCAGTGCAGCATTCTTTCAAACCTCATGAACAATGCCATGGAGGCGGTGGAATATCTTCCGGAAAGTGAGAGATGGATCCGGGCCGATATCCATGTGAAGGCAGACTATCTCGTGATTGCTGTGGAAAATCCGTTTGCTGAGAAGTATCTCGGAATGAAAAAAAGCGGCGAGCGCGGATATGGCAGCAGGATCCTTCGGGAGATCGCAAAGATGTATGGCGGAAACTGCAATGTGAAGATTGACAGGGAGAAAAAGATATATAAGAGCACGGTGATCCTGGACGCGGCGGGAACCGGTGCGGAAGAGGAGAGGGGGAGAACGGCATGAACACGGATGCGGTTTTGAGCATACTGATTAGCGCATTTGGCCTGATGCCCACGACCTTTTTTCTGATGCAGACACTGAAATGGCGGGGGACAATTACAAAGGTGCTGATCCTGCAGATTATTTTCAATATTCTTTCATGCAGCGCGAAAGAATATATGAATTCGCTGAGTGATCAGGAAGTGATCGGAATGACGAGCTGGGTACTGATGGGGATCTATCTGAGTGGCATCTTTCTGTGCTTTGGCGATTCACTGAAAAGAATCATATTGATGGTGGTAATCGCGATCGGATGTACGACGGTTGCGGAGCTTATCTGCAATGCAATATTTGTAAATAATGGCTGGCTGGTCACAGGCTCATTTTGGGGGGTCTACGATTATGTACGTGCCATGACATGCGAGACCATACTTTTAAGCCTGATCCTCATGGGAATGGTTTTCCTCATAAAGTGGAGACGATCTCTGTTCCGCGAAAAAAGCCAGATAGTCACAGCACTGATCGCAGTCAGCGTTCTCGCCGGAATGTATCCCTACATGGATTATATTTCGAAAAAACAGCATGCGGTCTCCATTGGCCAGCAGTTCCTTTTTATCCTGATCATTATGATCTATATGTTCCTTCCGCTCATCGCCCAGGAGACAGAAAGACGTCAGGAAAATGAGAAACTGTTAAAAGCGCTGAATGACCAGTTCGAGATCGAAAAAAGCCACTTAAAACTCATGGAAGATTTCGAGACCGACCAGCGAAAACTCGAACACGACTTCAACAACCAGATGATGGTCGTCATGGGAATGATGGAGATGGGCGAGTGGACGGCCGCGGAGGATATGCTGGGGGAGATGGAGAAGAGGATCGGGGAGGTGTAGGAAGAGAAAGTAACAAGAAAATATAGGCGGATTGGAATGTGGGAGAAATGTCTTCGGGAGAGGATGTTTCTCTTTTTTTGTCGAAAAAAGGGACGATTTTGACGGCGGTGAGAACGGAAAGTCATCGTATTGTATAATCTGCAATAAGAGAATAATGATGAAAAAATGTTGTTGAACGAAATCGCTAAATAGCGGAGAGGAGAAAATTTAGGAAATAAAAGTACTGATGTAAGGGGATATGAAATGAGAATTGCAGTGTGTGACGATCAGGCGGAAGTACTGAACACCGTCGAACATACGTTTCTTGAGGTAGGGGTAATAACTGGCATAGAAAATGTCGATATCTATCAGGATATCAGAAAACTGAAAAAAGAATTTCAGGAGGGAAATCGCCCGGATGTACTGATTATGGATATCTGTCATGAGTTTAATCCCGCACTTCCGAAGACGAAAGATCGGCAGGAGGGAATTGACTGTGCATATGAGTTAAATCAGAGGTATCCAGAACTTCAGATTATCTATATGACGGAGGATGCAAAGAAATACTCCCAGCATATTTTTCTGAAACCGGTGAATCTCCTCGGCTACCTTACAAAGCCGGTGGATCTGGTTATTTTAAAGAAACTTCTTGAAATAGCAAAAGAAAAGCAGAAACAAAATGATGAGAAACGAGTGACGATCATGTGTCGGAACCATAAACAGATATTCTATCTCGATGAGATCTTGTATCTGGAAAGCCGGGCCCACCGGACCATGATCCACACCTATGAGGGAGAAGAGGTGTGCCGCGATAAAATATCGGATCTTGAACAGAGAATGGGAGATACCTTTGTGCGCTGCCATCAGAGCTTTCTTGTCAATATGAAATATATCAGACGGATCGAGAATGAAAGCTTTAAGCTGGAAAATGGGGAGGAGATTTCGATCAGTAAGAGGAGGTATGTGGAGACGAAGAACAGGTATTTCGCATATCTGAACAGAATCGAAAAATAGAGATAATAAGCTTATTTTTTGAACTATTAGAAGAACTTATAATAAAAAGGAGAGGTATGATGAAAGAGTTGTTGAAGTCAAGAAAGAAAATAGGAATAACAATTGGGGTGGGAATAATTATTTTTCTGGTGTTGTATCTAATTGGTGGTGGAAAGCAAACGAAAAATGAAAAAGAAATAATGGAAGACTTAAATAGTGATACAAGTTGGTTTCAGTATTGTGAATTAAAAGTGGATAATTTAACAATTGAAAAAAGAAAAACAGATAAAAAACAAAAGACAGATATTATATATGCTGATATTGTCGCTGAAAATCAGCAATATAATATTCAATGCGATTTGCACTATAGATTGGAATATGAACTTTATAACGATGGATGGATTTTGGAACATGCAATTCCGGAAAATGAAATGGGATGGGAAATATCAAAGCCAAATTTTGAAATGATTTGCTCAGATTTGTATAAACAAGAACCTTTTTTTGAATTAAATGATGCAATGTTTGATTCATTAAATTTGGAATATGAAGATAATGGGCAGGATGTACCTGAAGTAGAATACTGGGTGACATTTGATGGACAGCAAGATAAAGAAAACTTTCAGGTAATTGCAAAAGGAAGATTTCATTATATACTCGGGAAAAATGGTTGGGAATTTCAAGAAGATTCGTGGATAGAAAATGCTGGCCTCATTCCAAAACAAGGAGTTGACGAGACAGAGGCAGAAAATATTCTGAAAGCAGAATTGGATGAGGATGTATCTGAAATAAAGAAGGTAGATGAATATAAGGATTATCAATATCAGACTATGTCATATACATATGACTGTTATAAAAAATATCAGTATCTTACTGTCGTACAGCGATATGTAGTTGAATTTACTTTTAGCAATGCGAGTGCAGAATGGCAGAATATAGGCACGACGTTGATAGAAGAGAATAGCGAATGGAACGTAGTAGGACATCGCTATGGAATTGATTATGATAGTGCTTCTGGTAAACGAAACTTATCGGTTTATATTAATTCTATAACAAACACAAATTTTCAATTTACGTATGAATGCAGTGCAGATTTTTGGGGGAATCGTGCTTCGGATACCAGTGATTTTACAATAAACGGTTATGACTATGATAAAATATCGGTTTGGATACATCCAGATAATCAGATTAATATGATGTTTACAATGCGGCTTGACAAAAATAAAGGCCTTATGATTTCTGCGGTTGATAACAGGTTCCCGAGCATCACTTTAATCGAAGAAACTCCAATGTCACAGTACGAATAATATTGAATAGGAGAGTGGGTAAATGAAATTAAAGAAAACTTGGTTGGTGATTTTACTTTTGAGTTTGCTTGTATGCGGTGGATGTAATAAAAAGACAGAGCAGGAGAACGTCGAAACTAAACAGGAAACTGAATCTATTCCGGAGAAAGAAGAAATACGGCCATCTGGATATATCAAAGATGAGATACTTCAGTATTTTAAACTGTCTGAGACAGAATTAGAATCCTGGAATAAAATTGAAAAAATCAGAGAATATGATCCAGAACCGAGAGTGGCAACCTATACTTTTTATTCACAAGATGGAAAAGTAAATGATAATACACAGTTATTTGAAAATAGCAGTTTGGAAGTAAGAGCTTGCAGACCGACAGAATATTCCCGGAAGCATTCAAATATTTTCAAAGATCTAACAGGACATGAGGACACGTTTGTATACGCCTTGGTTATGAGAGCGGGAGATGTATTTCGCGGAATTAGTGAACAGGAAACCTGGGAGACAGTGGAAAAATGTCTGCAGAAGGCTAATGGAATAGAAGACTTTGATATCCAATCCTATTATGAGTATGGTGACAACGAAATTTATATTAGTAGATTACAATTTATTTACCAGAATTATTTATTCTGCGCTGAAATGAAAAAGGACTATGGCTGGGAAGCAAAAGAAAACGCATTTTTTAATCCGGAATCATCGGTTTACATAACGAATTTAAATCAAGGAGCAGATTATACAGAACTGGAGGGAAGTTACATTCAAATAGCGGAATCGGATAATTTTGGCATTTTAGATCCTACAGAAGATATTCCGGGATTTGCAACTCTATTACGACTCGAAAAAAATGATGAAGGTTATATTGCAACAAGATATACATATGATGATACAGGAAAATGGAACCAGGTGGAAGAATGGGGATTTGATGAATACCCAATAGGATCCAATTTACAATTTACTTATTCCGAAGATAGAAAAGAGTGGGTGTCATATTTGGGAGAAGAAGGAATTTATCTTACTATTCAACAAAATAAGAATAGACTTGAATTAAATAGTGACGGTATAGGAGTTGTTTATAAAAAAGTAGATCGGGAAATTATAAAGTAACCCAAACAGCTGAAATTTACAAATGTGCCGAAGTTATTTTTATTAGGTAAGCATGAAACCTAATTAAAAATAAATAATCGCTGATGTAAAAAGCGAATTACAAGGAGGAGAAGACATGAAAAGGTTGAAAGGGAAAGTTGCCTTGACATTGGTTGTGACAATGATGGGAACAACCGTAAGCCCCAATACTATTGGAGTAGTCCAAGCAGCAGACAATGGTGGAAAGGAGATGCGTATAGAAACTGCATCAAATGCATGGAGAAAGGACTATGAATATTCGGTTTCTGCAGATGATCTGCAGCCTAATCAAGAAAAGAATGAGGAGTCAGACAGCCTCTCGATAGCATCCTATTCAAATGCTGAATATTTGATGAGCATAAACAATTTAAAGGCAACGATAAACGAAAAAGGGCAGAGAGTTGTTTATGCAAGTAATACAGATGAATTAATAAATGCAATAGGATCCAATACAGAAATTATTCTTGAAGGTAAGACCTATGATATAAACAGAGATGAAAATAATGTATCATTAGGACAACTGTATATTGGACCAGTTGAAAATTTGACGATAAAAGGTCAAAATGGTACGCGAATTGTTTCAGACTCAGGATCTGATGTGGTTTTGGATATTTGGGGCTGCAAAAATCTTGTAATAGAAAATGCTGTAATTGGTCATGATCTGCCAAAAAAACCACACTATGAATGTGATTTGGAAATTGGAGTTATAAATGGCTGGTATAGTGAAATCACGTTAAATAATTGTGATATATTCGGATGCGGCTGGATGGGAATTGAAGCAGCAGGGTGCGATCTTACTGTGAATAATTCAAAAATAAGAGACTGCTCCAGTTATATAGCAGATATTACTAATTCTCAAGAAACATGGAATGCGGATGGTACATTTGAAGAAATACCACTCACGAGTGAGATAGTGAAAGATCCGAAGTGCGAGTTTAATAATTGTCAATTTTATGGAAATGGATACGCTCTTCCATTTGTGGTTGCGCTTAAATATGTGGGAGATGAAAAGAAGATAATTTTCAATAATTGTGTAATAAGAGACAATTATAATCCTAATTTCTGCGGAGATCTTGATCACAGCAAGGTATATTGGGAGTGGGATGAAGAGAAAGGCAAATATATTTATAAAGATATAGACGGAAATGATACTTTAAATCCGGCTGTAGTCTCGAGAACACCAGTGTTACATAACTGTACAATCGTGAATAACGCATGGCAGGAAAAACAAGAGGAAAACTGCGATGTAACACTTGCAGTAAATCAAGAAATATATCGGACAATTTCCATAAAGAAAGGCGACCGCATGGAGGAACCGGTTCTTCCAGATTCATTAATTCCGAACGGATATAAATTCAAAGAATGGCAGTGTGAAGGTAAGAAGATTGATTTTTCTCAGCCAGTGATGTCTGATATAAGATTAGATGCAGTATTGGAAAAAATCACATATGAAACAAAGAGCTGGACTCAAGGAAGAGATGATTCAGATTACGAAGAAGATTCAAATGAAGGAAACTGGATACTCTCAGGAGATAAATATCAGTGCTGGTTGAATGGTAAACAGTGTAAAAATGGCGCGTATACAATAACATGGAAAGGGAAAAAGAATAAATATTATTTTGATAAAAATGGCTATATGATGACAGGCTGGATTAATGGTCATTTTTATAGTCCAGAGGCAGGAGATGGATATGGTGCAGATATTACATCGGCATCACTGGCGTTAGGATCATTTGGATACGCTGGTAATTTTGTTAATGATATTCGGAAACATAGTGGTTATTTATATTCCTTAAAAAAATGGAAAGAAGGACTAAGCTCGGTAGGTGTTGGAACATATCAGTATTTAAAGGATTTGATCAATGGAAATAAAAATGCACAGTGGGCACAAAGTGTCAGTGATGCTTATATGATCAATCCAGAATATACAAAAAATATGATAGCATCAATTGTAAATGAGAAATTTAAGACATCGACAATATATACAGGAGATGTAAAAAAGAAATCTGAGGCATATGCAGATGCAACTGCATTTATTAATAGCTTGATTGATAGCTGCTTTGGTGACGAAAATAAAGATGCAGCAGCCAGTGCAGCAGAAGCTATTGACGGATTAGTTGAGAGTGCTGCTGCTGATAATGGAATAGATACAGCAGGATGGCGTGATATTTTTTCGGATGCAGCAAAAGGTTCTTCAATGGTTAAACTGGTACTTAAAGATGCAGATTTTTTCCAGGCATGTGCAATGGATTACACAGAAAATATTTTATATTTAAATGATCTAAAAGCATCATTGGGAGAAAATTCTACCTTGGGTAAAGCCGTGGAGAAAGTAAAAAAAGATTATGAAACTAATTTTTCAAGTAAAGTGGCAAACTTAGTAGTTTCAAATGTTAATACAATTGCAAAAGTAATGGGGAAAGAGAATAAACTCGCAGATGTTACAACACAAAAAGGTCGTTGGGATGCAGCAAAGGAATTGATTGATGCGGCATTAAATACAAAGGTTAAAAGTGTTGATTTGGGGATTAAACTTGTCACAGGTCAGATGCCATCATTGGATGCTGTTGATAACGTTGTATATAGCTCATATATGAGAACAGATGCTATCTATGCATTGAAAAAGGCAGAGGCAGATCTTGCTGGTAATAGCAAAGACAAACAAAAAATCGCAGAATATCAGGCTGCATTTGATATGGCTAAGGAAATTACTAAAAAACAGTATGAATCAATGCTGACTTATTATCAGAGCCAGGCATATGGAGCCAAAGACAAGAATGATAAAATACAGTTTGTACAAGACGAAATGAAGAAATTAAATGACATCACTTATGGAAACTACTATTGCAACGGTAGATAAAACAGAGAGTTTTTGAATTGGTGTTATTATTTAGTAGGATAGGATTAATTATCTGTCGTACTAAAAGAATGAGGAGAACGCCAGGCTATAAAAGGTCTGGCGTTCTTAGTATAAGGAAAGGTGAAAGATATGAAGAAAAAGTTAGTAGTCTTAGGATTGAGCATGGCAGGCGTACTTATGCTGTCAAATACTGCGTTTGCAGGCGAGTGGAAAAGAAATAATGTCGGCTGGTGGTATCAGGAAAGTACAGGTACATACCCGACGAGACGATGGAGCAATATAGGAGGAAAATGGTATTATTTTGATAATGTCGGATATATGGTTCATGATAAATGGATTGGAGATTATTACCTGGGATCGGATGGCGCTATGCTGATCGGTACTGTTACGCCGGATGGTTATAGGGTAGATGCGTCAGGAAAATGGATTTCGGGTTCTCCGGAAGAGACTATATTTGAAAACTTCATTCAAAACGAAGAGTACGAGATGTATACATCTGAATGGTATGTGAATCCAACTAAGTATGGGTATTTAGATATAGATGGGGATGGAAAAGAAGAATTAATAATTACGAGTGATGATGGATTTTTTTATGCACTGATCTGTTCTGCAGATCTGCAAAGTGGAGAGGTGACAGTATTGGATAATGGATATTATTATGGAAGTCTGCGGTATTCGGAGAAATATCATGCTTTAGTATTGACTGAGTTTCGGACCAGTTCCATGTTAGGCGATTACGCCTTTATGGAAATAAATGGCTCTGGGTTGGATAGTAAATTCCATTTGGGTTGGGATGCAACAGAAGGAGAGCGTTTTTATTATAGGGGAAAATCAAAAATTTCTGAAGAGGAATTTGATACATATTTCAGTGATCTGAAAGAACCAGATTATATGTGGCTAAATTGAGTGGAACAGCTGACATTTATGGGAAAAGTGAATGCGGTTGTGATTTTTGTAAAAAAAGTGCTGTATATGTAGGGGGAATGTCTTTTGAAAGAGATATTCCCCCTTTTTTTCGAAATATGGAACGATTTTGCATAAAATGAAAAGAATGAGGGTAAGCGATGAATAATACACCGTATTTGCCCACTGCTCCATGCCAAAAAGAATGGCCCCCCTGAAGTTGCAGCTCCAGGGGGGGGCATTTGCCGTCTGACATGGATAGTGATTATTCCGGGGCTCGCCACACCGGACTGGCGGCTCTGCCGCATCGTAATATTCAGATAGCTTCTATCTTTTAGCCAAATGGCATTATAGCGTATGATGAAAGTGGTTTCAAGATACAGAGAATATTTTCTCATTGAAGTGTTGCTGACTTTGCAATTGACAATCACACATTATTTTCACGCAATATAATGTGTGATTGTTGAAATGGGGTGAGAAGTATGAGCGCTAAGGAGAAAATTAAGGAATTATTAGAAGCGTCGGAGGAAGGTGTAATTACTACTGCACAAGTGGTGGAAGCAGGATTGCACCGAGGTATTTTACAGGAGTTTGTCAAAAATGGCGAGATATACCGTTGGGGCGTGGCATATATGTGCTGAACAGTGCATGGGAGGATGATTTTTACCTCTTGCAGCGTAAGTATGGGCGTGGAATCTACTCACACAATACCGCTCTGTATCTGCTTGGTTATTCGGATCGTACCCCCTGCGAAATATACGATGACTTTTCCTAAGGATTATAATGTTACGTCCTTAAATCAGAAAAATTTAATTGTCAAGCGTATTGTACCGGAAAATTACGAGTTTGGCAGAATTGAAATTGAATACTCAGCGGGCAATCGGATTTGTGTTTACGATTTAGAACGGACGTTGTGTGATATCCTGCGAGGCAGCGGCAGTGATGTCCAGATCGTCGGTGAAGCTATGAAACGCTATGCGGTGTCCAAGGATAAGAACATTCACAGGCTGATGCAGTATGCAGATCAGCTTCATGTGAAGCTTAAGGTGCTGCGATATATGGAGGTTTTGCTATGATTACAAAAAAATCCAATGCAACTAAAGGCCTTTATCAAGAACAAAGCGGCAAAGAAGCATATCTCGGCGCAGCTCGTCATGCAGAACTATATGCTCGAACGGCTGCTTGAACGGATTTCACTCTCGCCATATAAGAATAATTTTATTCTTAAAGGTGTATTCCTGATTTCTTCTGTTGTTGGATTGGATACACGGGTAACAATGTATCTGGACACGACGGTTAGGAGGTTTCCCTTCCGCCCCCATTTTGCCACTTTTTCATAAGAGAAGCGTAAGACTCGTCAAGTTGAATTTCGTTCGGAGATAAGCTATAATGAGATGAGTGCTAAATTTAAGTGAGGTGGATCGCTATGAAAAAATCGATCAAGACAACTATCTTCGCCTGCATCTTCGCGGCAGCATTCCAGATCACGGCCTTTGCCGGATTTACCTGGAGAGTTGAGAGCGCGGACAGTTCCTATGTGGGGACGACGAATGTGACTGTGACAAATACATCGGGAAAGAAAGAGATGGAGGACGCGCCGATCGTGAAGAGAGGGGCTGTGGTGACCGTTACGGAGGCGGCGGCCAGCGCGACATACACCGTGAAGGCCTATGACGGAATGGGAAATCCGATCAGGGATTTTAATGCGTCTCTTGGAACTGTAAAAAAAGGTGGAACACTTCAGTATACACTGGACTGGAACGCGAGAAAATCTGAGGGAAAGTCTTCCTACACCGGACAGGCGGGCGTTTTTGAGATTCAGGCGAAGGATTCTGACGGAAAGATCTGGAGACAGAGGTTTGTGATCAACAATGTCTGCGCGTCGGGCGTTCTCTCCAATACGTATCTCTACAGCAAAGGTACGTTCTACCAGTGGAAGAGCAATTCGAAAGGCTGGTGGGTGGACAAAAAGTCCGGCGGATACCTCACGAACGCCTGGTTCCAGTCACCGGTGAGCGGACTCTGGTACTATATGGGGGCTGACGGGTATATGCTGACAAACACGACGACACCGGACGGATATCGGGTAGATGCCGGCGGTGTGTGGGTGAAATAACGGTTCTATGGAGCTGAAAAATAATTCTGGTTAATGAGAAAAGTTCTCAATAAAAATATTCCATTTTTCTCCAAAAAGAGTATGATAAAAATAGTTAGAAACACCTAACAGGCGGCTGCAAAAACAATTACAGCTGCTTCGCACAATACCCTTCCAGGAGAGAAATGGAGCAGAATTATGGGAAGATTTTATCGGCTTTCAAAGAATATTTCAGAGCAGGAAGCATCGGAGATCACGCGGGAAATATTGGAACTCCCGGATATCCAGAATGCGGAGATCGTCGATGGCAAGGTCAGAGTTGAAACGAAGGACAATGTGTTTGTCGACGTGATGAGTACCGTTGTAAATATTTTCAGCCGCGTGGCAGGCGGATGCGAGCTTTCCTTTGTTGGATTTGCTTATAAGGACTGATTGGAAGTTTATATGTGAAATGGTAAAAGCGCAGGATCATGGGCTGAGAATGCTTACATGATTCCTGCGCTTTTGTCATCATGCATACAGAAAAAAGGCCATCAGCAACATTTTTTGCGATAAAGGATAAAGCTCCAGCCCTTGCCGTAAACGCAAAATTCTGCGTTTCCCTCCTGCTAAAATACAGCGCCGAAATAATTGTGTGAAGAATATAGATAGTACAGAGTTCATTATAGACGGTGTAGTTAGTTTGATTTGCACATAAAAAGAATGTTGAAAACACAGGAAATGCGTTTCCAACATTCTCAAAAATTGTTCATAGTAGCGCCGAGACGTTTTGGTGGAGCATTTCATTTACTTCTTCGCTTCGGAAGAATATTTTTTAATATGTTCTTTAATTGCCGCGAAGCTCTCCGCACTGATATCGTGTTCAATCCGGCACGCGTCATCGAGAGCTGTCTGCTCATTGACACCGAGATCCATCAGCCATTTGGAGAGGGCAGTGTGGCGCTCATAGATCGTCTCTGCGATCCGGCGGCCTTCGTCGGTCAGTGTGATATGTCCCTCGTCATTTACCAGGATCAGGTTGTTGATCCGGAGATTCTTCATCGCGACGCTGACGCTGGGTTTGGAGAAGCCGAGTTCGGTTGCGATATCGATGGAACGCACATACGGCTGTTTTTCACTTAACATTAAAATTGTCTCAAGATAGTTTTCAGCAGATTCCTGGATTTTCAAGTAATTACCCCCATATGTTGTGTACATGGTTAGAAATAGTTCGGCGTTTTCATATACGAAAACCGTCATGAAAAAATACAACTGCGCAGAAAGATCAGCACAAGCCTGTAAACGTCGAAATATTAAAATATTGTGAGTACTCATGATCAGTTAAACAGAACTTTACTGTTCTTCTCACAAGTATAACATAATCCTGAAATTGAGTCAAAGTGTATTCTTTCTAATAAAAAAATATTTGAATTTAAAATTAGTTTAAACTAACCAAATGAGAAAATGTCTCATTTGCAGATATTGACAACAAAGTTAGTATATGCTAACCTTATATCATCAGTTAGACGGAACTAACCCTTGGACAAAGGAGGAACACATCATGAGCGTTGTTATTATTGGCGGACATGACCGTATGGTCAGACAGTATAAAGAAATCTGTGAAAATCATAAATATAAAGCGAAAGTTTTCACCCAGATGAAGACAGGGCTTGATAAACTGATCGGAAGACCGGATCTTCTGATCCTGTTTACCAACACTGTATCCCACAAGATGGTGCGCTGCGTATTAGATGAGGTAGATGAGAACCGTACTGATATCGTCCGCTGTCATACAAGCAGCGGCACAGCGCTTGCTGAGATTCTTGAAAAGCACAGTGCATAAACCGGAACTGCCGGTGGGATAATGTGATGAGAAAACAGGCAATAATCCGGCAGACCTGCACATTTACTGTGATGACAGTAAGAAAGCGCAGGCCGGAAGGCACGGAATCATTATGATGGAAAGGCGGTAAGACGCATGAGCGAAGAGATCTTCGGGGCAGTACAGAAGCTCCCGGTCAATGGAACGAAGAAGCAGGTCGTTTTACAGTGTGCGCCGCTTCTCACAGGCATCAAATTATCCAACCTTTTAAATGTGCGGGCGGACCAGAAAGACGAAGTGTTCAAGCTTTTTGAGGGATCAAAGATATGCTGCCGGGTTCTCTATGAATTCCGCGGCAGACTGTCGATCCTGCTTTACCGTCCGGGGATGCTTGCAGCATATCTGGAACGGGAGGACGTTCAGAAGCTGATGACGTCCTTCGGATATGGAGACCTTGAGCTGGAGGAGATATTAGACCGCATCGCGGACGGTTATCAGGAGCACATGGACGGAAAAAGGGGCTTCCCTCATGAGATCGGTCTTGTTCTCGGATATCCGCCGGTGGATGTGGCGGGGTTCATCAAGAAGGAAGGCAGAGATTTTTTGTATTCCGGATATTGGAAAGTATATGGAAATCTGGAAGATACGTTAAAAACATTCGAAGCGTATGACCGGGCGAGAGATTATGTGATCTGCATGACCGGAAACGGAAATGAAATCAGGGATATCCTGGCGGCATCTTAAATACCGCCGGTTCCAATCATAAAAAACGGCGGACGGCGAGATCCGGGTTACCGTAAAACAAATTTCAGGAGGAAATTAAAAATGGATAAGGTTATTGTTGCATACTGGTCACAGACAGGAAATACCGCTGCTATGGCTGCAGCAGTCGGAGAAGGGATCACAGAGGCAGGCAAGGAAGCAGTTGTTACAGACATCTCTTCCGTTTCTATGGACGATTTAAAGGAAGCTTCCGCGTTCGCGCTTGGGTGCCCGGCAATGGGAGCTGAGGTTCTCGAGGAAGGCGAAATGGAGCCGTTTGTAACAGAGGTTGAGGCTTTCGCGGCCGGCAAGAAGATCGGTCTGTTTGGCTCTTATGGATGGGGAGATGGCCAGTGGATGAGAGACTGGGAAGACAGAATGAAAGCAGCAGGAGCAGCCATTGTAGGCCGCGAGGGCGTTATCTGCCAGGAAACTCCGGATGATGAGGCTCTTGAGAACTGCAAGGCACTTGGAAAAGAGCTTGCTGCATTAGCATAAGAGATATTTAAATAAGAATGTTCTGACATAAACATAAAAGATGCCGCCGGGAAAGGATGCAGTCCCGGCGGCATCTTTTATGTAACAGGGAATTCCCCGTTGCACAAAAGGCACTAACGTGCCAATGATGCGCACTCGCATGAAACATAATATCAAAAGAAGGTCCGGATAAAATTATTCTTGCAGAACCGGTACTGCCTCGTCGGCCGTCCCTTGCCTTCCTGCTTCTGGGATTCGATTTCTTCTATTAAATTGGAGTCCAGAAGCTGCTGTAAAATACGGTTGCAGCTGCGGCTCGTGATGTTGAGCCACTGGGACAGGGAGGCAGCTGTCATGATCGTGTCCTTATCCATCTGGAAGAGACCGACGATCTTTAGGAGATTGCTCTCGTTGATCCCGTTGCTCTGGGAGTAGTCCAGAGCCTTCGTGTTGGAATAGCTGTAATTTAAGGATCTCGTAAGAGAGAGCGGACCGGTGAGGGCATTGTCCTCGCCGGAGATGACAAAACCGTCATTCTTTCCGTATTTGACAGCTTCCTGCAGGGCAAGATCTGCCTGATAATGACTCTCACCGAGAGATTTTCCGAATCCGGCGCCGAGACGGAATTCCAGATCGCCTTTCTGATCCAGAAAAGCGATGAGATCCTGGATACGGCTGAAGCTGCTCTTG
Source organism: Clostridium sp. AM30-24 (assembly GCF_003480435.1). GTDB lineage: Bacteria > Bacillota > Clostridia > Lachnospirales > Lachnospiraceae > Pilosibacter. The sequence goes on from NZ_QUJB01000014.1 coordinate 62,912, forward strand.
TAGAGATCACTGTCGAGGTCCAGCTCGAAACGGTTGGAGACTGCGTGGAGTGAGAAATCGTATGCGTACTCTTTCCGGAAATCAAGAAGATATTTGTGAAGGGTGATCTCCAGATATTCCCGGTCCTGTGAGGAGATATTATCCGGATAGACAAGCTTTATGAGGATCACGAGCTTGTTGAGCTGGTGCTTCTGCTTTAAGCGGATAGAATTTATTGCGTGCCGGATGGAATCGCGAACCATCTCCTCCGTGGGGAGAAAGTGGATATAGGGGATCTGAAGCTTGTTGAGGACCTCCAGCTGGTTTGTGGTCCGCGTGAACATCATGTCGATCTTTTTACTTTCCCAGAGCTCCACAGCCCGCTCTTTTAAGGTTTCATAGTTATAGACAGGATTTTCAAAGCAGTAAGGCATATGTTCCGGATCCAGATATTTCTTTAAATTCATAAAATCATTTACCGGAGTCAGAAAATCAATATAGAGTCTGTTTAACGGAACATCCGGGTAATGGATTACAAAATTTAACAGGATGGACAGCAGAGTCTTTTCAGTATAGGAGATAAAGGTACATGGGACCTTCAGATCATCCACATGGGTCAGAATATAGGAGTAACCAAGTTCCCCGGAGAAAAACAGCACATCGGAGATGTCCTTACACTGTTCGTATATGTCTTTAATTTCTTCCAGATTTTCGTAAACGTACCTGTGAAATACACATCCAAAGTCGTTGTGTTCGATCGCTTTATCGATGACAGCCATTGATTTTAAAGGACTTATGATACTGATGCTGATCATGGCCGAACCTCCCTTTTTTATATAAGGACATGCTATTAATGACAGGCATGTCGATAAATCAGCTTTTATAAGAATCGTACCACAGATTGTTGACAAAGTCAAAAGGGTATGTTAGAATAAAGTCAAATAAAGGACGTAAGCAAAATGAGTCCCAAATAAATCAAGAGATTTGTAAGATTCGTATTGAGGGAAATGCGAAAGCTTCCAAATCGCGAGATACAGCGAGAAATCCTGTATACATAGTGAAAAACAACGTATTATATATGATATTTAAACTATATATACAAAAGATACAAAAGCTTTCTCGGAGATCCAATTAAGGACTTGATTTGGGATTCACGAGCCGGTAAAAGTCTTTTATTGGTGCAAAATGGCACTGGGGTTTAAGAACCAACATTTAAGGAGGTATTTGCGAGATGAGCAAGTATGTTGAGAGGGTAATTGAGGACGTAAAAACTAAATATGCACATGAGCCGGAGTTCTGCCAGACTGTAGAAGAAGTATTATCTTCCATCGGTCCGGTTGTAGACGCACATCCGGAGTATGAGAAGGTTGCCCTTCTTGAGAGAATGGTAATCCCGGAGAGAGTTATCGAGTTCCGTGTTCCGTGGGAGGATGACAACGGAAACATTCATGTAAATACAGGTTACCGTGTACAGTTCAACGGAGCAATTGGACCGTACAAGGGAGGTTTAAGATTCGCACCGAGCGTAAACCTTTCCATCATGAAATTCTTAGGTTTCGAGCAGACATTCAAAGATAGCTTAACAACACTTCCGATCGGCGGCGCTAAGGGTGGTTCCGACTTCGATCCGAACGGCAAGAGCGACAGAGAAGTTATGAGATTCTGCCAGGCATTCATGACAGAGTTATATCGTCACATTGGTCCGGACGTTGACGTTCCGGCTGGTGACCTTGGTGTTGGCGGACGTGAGATCGGTTATCTGTTCGGTCAGTACAGAAAATTAAGAGGCGCTTACGAGAACGGCGTATTAACAGGTAAGGCTCGTTCCTTCGGTGGTTCCTTAATCCGTCCGGAAGCTACAGGTTTCGGCGCTGTTTACTACCTTGAGTCCGTTATGAAACATGAGCATGATACATTAGAGGGTAAGACAGTTGCAGTTGCTGGTTTCGGTAACGTTGCATGGGGCGTTGTTCAGAAATTAAGCGAATTAGGCGCTAAGCCGGTTACACTTTCCGGTCCGGATGGATACATCTACGATCCGGATGGAATCACAACAAAAGAGAAATTCGACTACATGCTTGAGATGAGAGCTTCTGGACGTAACAAAGTTCAGGACTACGCTGACAAGTTCGGCTGCAAGTTCGTAGCTGGTGACAAGCCGTGGGGCGAGAAAGTTGATATCATCATGCCGTGTGCTACACAGAACGATGTAGACCTTACACAGGCTAAGAGAATCGTTGCTAACAACATCAAGTACTACATCGAAGTTGCTAACATGCCGACAACAAACGAAGCTCTTAGATTCTTAATGGATCAGAAGAACATGATCGTTGCTCCGTCTAAGGCTGTTAACGCTGGTGGTGTTCTTGTATCTGCTCTTGAGATGAGCCAGAACAGCGAGAGAATCTCCTGGACAGCTGAGGAAGTTGATTCCAAACTTCATCACATCATGACAGAGATTCACGATGGTTCTGCAGCTTGCGCTGAGAAGTATGGCCTTGGTTACAACCTGGTTGCAGGTGCTAACATGGTTGGTTTCCAGAAGGTTGCAGATGCTATGATGGCTCAGGGTATCGCTTGGTAGTTTGAAGCGAGCCTCAAATATGACAGCTTCCGATTTGCGAAAACTGCATAAAGAGCATTAGGTTCTGAATATTGGGGATGCTGTCGGGGAGTGTGTCCGACGGCATCCCTTTTAAGTTGTTGGCGTCTGCGAGAGGGCGTTGGCGGCATGACGGCTATTAAGAAAATAAAACATATTCGCGAAAATGCTTTACAAAATTAGTTTGGTTTTGTAAAATATAATGAGAGCAGGGTAATTCCTGTTCACTGAGGGTTTGGGGAATAATTTCATTTCTTGAAAGGAGAATTTTATTATGAATTGCCTTATCATTGATAAAGTATGGGGTGGTATCGCTGAGGAACTCAGCAAATGCATGAACGTTAAAACAGCTGACAATCTTCCGTCCAGCAAAGAGCAGCTTATCGCTGAGATCGGTGATGTTGATGTCCTGATCATGCGTGTAGACCCGAAGATCGACAAAGAGATCCTCGACGCAGCTAAGAACTTAAAGGTTATCGGCGTTTGCTCCGTTGGTTTAAACCATATCGATATGGAATATGCGAAATCCAAAGGAATTCAGGTATTCAACGCACCGGGCTTAAACGCAAACGCAGTAGCAGAGTTAACAATTTCCAAGATGTTAGACATCTCCCGTGGAACCTTTACAGCAAACTACGATGTAAAATATAACCATGAGTGGGATAAGTACAAATTCGAAGGCCGTGAGTTAAGAGGAAAGACTCTTGGTATCATGGGATTCGGCCGTATCGGTCAGCGTGTAGGCGAGCTTGGCCGTGCATTCAAGATGAACATCGTTGCTTACGATCCGTTCCTTCCGGACGACGTATTTAAGCAGCAGTGCGCAACAAAGGCTTCTATCGACGAGCTGATCAAGGTTGCTGATTTCATCTCTATCCATGTACCGCTGACACCGGAGACAAAGAATCTCTTCAATAAGAAATCCATCGCTGAGATGAAAGACGGCGCTGTTGTTCTTAACATGAGCCGTGGCGGTATTGTAAACGAGGCTGATATGTACGAAGCTCTGAAAGAGGGCAGAATCGGCGGTTACGCAGCAGACGTTATGGAGAACGAGCTTGCAGGCAGCGGCTTAACAGGTAATGATACATTCGCAAGCCCGCTGTTCGAGTGCGATAACTTCATCGTATCCCCGCACATTGGTGCTCAGTCTGTAGATGCTTCCAAGGATATCGGTGTTCATATCGTTGCTAAAGTTAAAGAGGCTCTTGGTTTATAATTCAGAGAACTCAGAAGAACCCGGAGACGGACTGTCGCCGGGTTCTTTTCATTAAGACTTCAAAAATAAGGAGGACATAAAAATGGGCACAATTACGGAGTCGGCAAAGGCTTTCATGCCGAAATTATCTGAAATCAGAAGAGATTTTCACATGCACCCGGAGGTTTCCCAGCATGAGGAAAGAACCGGAAAGAAGGTTGCAGAGTATCTGAAGGAGATGGGATGCGACGAAGTATATGAAAATGTCGGCGGATACGGTGTAGTCGGAGTTATCAAGGGAAAGAAACCGGGTAAAGTCGTTGCTCTCCGTGCGGATATGGATGCATTACAGATCCAGGAGATGAATGAGGTTCCTTATAAATCCCAGAATGACGGTGTTATGCATGCCTGCGGACATGACAACCATATGACGGGTCTTCTTGGTGCTGCAATGCTTCTCTGTGAGAGAAGAGAAGAGATCGCCGGAACGGTGAAACTGATCTTCCAGCCTGCGGAGGAGATGTCTCCGGTTGGCGGATCCAGAGGAATGCTCCATTCCGGATATATGGATGATGTGGAAGCTGTATTCGGTCTTCATGTATGGCCGGATCTTCCGCACGGCAAGATCGGGGTGAAGGCAGGTCCGTTAATGGCTGCAACAGACCACTTTACGATCAATATCCATGGTAAGACTGCCCATGGCGCAAAACCGAATCAGGGTATTGACGCTGTTGTTCTCGGTTCCCAGTTCGTTATGGCCGCACAGACCATCGTCAGCAGAAAAGTTGATCCGCTTGACAATGCTGTTGTGACATTCGGTATTTTTAACGCAGGAACAAGATACAATATTATCGCAGGTGACTGTACACTGGACGGAACCGTTCGTACATTAAATGAGGACACCCGCGCGATGATCGAGGATTCTATGAGAAAGACTCTCGATGGTCTCTGCTTACAGTCCGGCGCAACTGCTGATATCAACTATGGTCATGGCTATCCGGCACTTGTAAATCATGAGGAGGACGCTGAGCTGATCCGCAATACAGCAATCAAGCTCTTCGGCAAAGATGATGTTGTGGATGTAAAACTCCCGGCTATGCCGGCGGAGGACTTCTCCTTCTATCTGAAAGAGAAGAAAGGCGCGTTTGTATGGCTCGGTACCGCTAAACAGGATCAGGATCCGGTATGGCCGTTACATAATAGCCGTTTTGATGTGGACGAGGATATCCTCTGGAGAGGTTCTTCTCTGTTAGCGCAGACTGCGATTGATTATTTAAATAAATAATAAGTGATTTCAGGGCGGCGGTTGGAGTGAAACTCTGGCAGGCTGCCCTGTTTTGTCTATGTGGTCAGCAGTTGAAAATACATGGTGAAACCACGATAACGAAAGGGGTCTGTTTGGAGGATTCCTTACAGTAGGAGGAAACGATATGACAGCAGGAAACGCGATCCTCATCGTCGCGGTCATGACTGGGCTGGGTCTGATCGGAGCTCTCTTTTTTGTGATGTTTAAGATCCGGCAGATTTCACGGGAATTTTTCGGAACCTCAAGTCTGATCGAAGGGCTGAAGCGTCAGGAAGCGCTGGAGGACGATACGCCGAAGTCGGTGTCCGGAATGACGAGGGTGGAGCTTCCGCGGATCGAGAAGGATTTCCCGGAGTTTCACTGGCTGGAGTGGAAGCAGAGGTGTGAGAATCAGTTAAAGGGCTATCTGGAGGCGCTGGAGCACCGAGATCTCTCTTACCTTGGAAAGGTGTCTGTGTCCTTAAGGGATCAAGTACGGCTGAAGATCGAGGAGATGGAAGAGAAGGAAATCCGGGAAGAATTTGACGCGATCCATGTCCATCAGACGGAGATCTCCAGATACGACAAAGATCCGGGAAAATGCCGGATCCGGATCCAGTCCGCGGTGGAGTACCTGCACACATTAAAGACGCCGGATAAAAAGAAAAATGTGGAGCAGGAAAAAGAGCAACACCGCTTTAATATGGAACTTGTTTATATCCAGGATATCACGAAGATCAGGGACGGAGAGACTGCGGTCGGCGTCAGCTGTCCGCATTGCGGAGCTCCGATCGCGGGACTTGGAGACCGTGTCTGCCCGTACTGTGGAGGCGCTGTTGAGCCGGTGAATGTGAGAGTGTGGGAGCTGCACCGGATCGAAGAGGTGTGAAAAGAGAGACAGTCGTCAAGGTATCGCGTAAGCGCGGATTTTGGCTCGTTGTTTGTGTAAATAAAAAACGTGTGAAGAGTGATTACTCATTTTCACACGTTTTTTTCTTTTAGATGAAACTTATTTTGCTTTCGCAGTTTCCCGCTTTTTGATCTCCGGTAAGATCAGACCAAGTGCTGTGAGCACTACCGGTGTGATTACATTTAATGCTGTGGAAGCGATATCGCCTTCAACATACATTCCGAGGAGACAGCAAGCTGCGGTTACGAAGAAGCACCAGCCGCCTGCAACAAGGGCAACTGTCTGGTTCTTTGTAAATTTGTACTCCGGGTTGAACTTGTTGAGGGATTTTCTGAGAGCAATGTATGCTGCGAATACCCACAAGTAACGAAGCGGCATGGTTACAGAGTTCAGTTTGTTTAACTGAGTCAGAACGGATGCAGCACCCGGTACGAAGGACTGGATCAGGATGATGCTGCCGGATAAGCAGATAACCATCTTGATACCGTTGATGTATGCGCCATGCTCATTCTTCTTTAAGAGGCCGGACGGAACGAACTGTCTTGCGTCCTCGTTGTCAAGAAGTATACGAAGCGGAGCGTCGATACTTAATACAAGTGTGGAGAACTGACCGATGGCGTTGCATGCTGCGTAGATAACGAGCAGGAGGTTGCCAACATGGTAGTACTCACCGAGCTTCTGGAAGGACCAGTAAGCGCCGTTGGAAACGTAGGACTTGAAGCTGTCTGTGCTCTCGTTGATGACAGCCGGATCAAACATCATGCCCATCGCGATACTTCCGAGGATCGCGCAGACCATAACCATAACGGCTAACATGATCATACCCTTCGGGAATCCCTTGGACGGATCTTTTACCTTATTTACATAAGGGGAGATCTTCTCGCATCCGCCGACTGCGAATACAAGGATGGAAAGGGATGTGAAGTAGTTCACGTTGAACTGCGGGATCAGACCTTTTACTGTGTAATCAGCAGATACGAAACCGCCGTTCGGGTTGATTGCCGGAGCTGCGAACATCATTAAGATGAACAGGATGGACATTACGAACATACTGGAACCAGCGATCGTTGCTAATTTCTTTAATGGGTTTAAGCCGCGGCTTGCAACCCAGCAGAAGAACAGGAACACAGCGAGTGTTGCCATCTGTACAGCGATCGTCGGGAATGTGTCGTAAGTGGAGCCGTTCTGGAATACCATCCAGCTTAATGCCTTTAATCCGCCGCTTCCTTTACTTGCGATGTAAGTTACATGGCAAGCCCAGTAAGTCCAGCCAGCGTAATAAGCGCATTTCGGGCCGATCGTTTCGTGGATCCAGGAGCTCACGCCGCCGCCGGATTGTTTGAACGCGGAGCCGAGCTCACCTACCATCAGGGCATAAGGCACGAAATAGAGAGCAAACATCAGAATCCAGCTGAAGATTACCTGTACTCCGTTGAAGTAAACGAAGCCATTCAGCACGTTTCCGAATCCCCAAACCGTGGAGAATGCCATGAAGGCCAGGGTGTACCAGTCAATTTTCTTGGTGTTTTCCATAAGAGACCTTCCTTTGATATAAAAAATATTTGTCCGCGTGACACGAACTTATTCAGTATAACATATTATTGTGAATAAATGAACAATATATTATAAGAAAAAAACTGGAAAACAATTAAGAAAATTTTGTGAAAGTAATAAAAATACAGGAAAAAGGCCTGATTGGAAAAAATCTAAAGGAAAATGGGGGAACCGAGAGAAAAATGAAAGGGACGAGGGAGCAGGCAGCGGCGTAGAAATATAAATGGAAAACAAATGTCTTTGTGACACAAACAAATGTGACGAAAGTCACGGAAAAAGCGGAGAATCCGCTGTATATTTATTCGAAATATAAGATGCAGGGGGTGCGGTGGGAGATGCCCTTATTTAAACAGGAAAATATTGAAAAAACGAAATAAAAGAAATGTATTCTATATGATAGAGAAATGTGGTAGTATATCTGGATACATGTTCTGCTTTTTTATGGAAGCAGGATGAAAAATAAAAAAATTGATATGAAAACGGGGAATGAAAAAGCGGAAGACAGTATTCCGGGGAACAGATGCATAAATGAGGCGGTGCTTCCGCGAAAACAAAAAGAAAAAACAGGAGAGGATAGGTACAAAATATGGGATATACAGGATTTGAGCGCCTGTGGCTGTTCTTTGCGTTCAGCTTTTTCGGCTGGGTCCTTGAGACTGCAATGGCGGCAGTGCGGAGAAGAAGGCTCGTAAACAGAGGACTTGTGAACGGGCCGCTCTGTGTGATCTATGGTATTACGGGAACAGCGCTGCTGGTCGTATGCCGGGAACTGCATGGAATCTGGCTGTTTCTTGGCAGTATGATCTTTTCAACGCTGGCCGAGTGGATCGCAGGTCATGTGATCGAGAAAATGTACCACGAGCGGTGGTGGGATTACTCCGGGATCACAGGCAATCTTGACGGATATATCTGTCTGCCGGTGTCAATTTTCTGGGGAGCTTTGGGAACCGTTACGATGCGCTGGGGCGCACCGGTCCTTGTTCGGGTATTCCGGATGATCCCGCGGACTCCGGGACATCTGCTCATGTGGATCCTGACCGGGGTGCTGGTGCTGGATATCACGGCGACGATTTGCATTCTGTCTGGAAGAAGCCGGAGGATCCGCCAATGGGAAGGTGTGGACTCCTGGCTTACAGGTGTGAGTTCCAGACTGGAACGGAACATCTATCGGTGGGTGGACCACCGTATCCGGAACGCGTATCCGGAGGCGGCGTACCGGGAGGAGCTTCAGGCGGAGGCAGAGCAGAGAAAGACGACCTTCGCCTATGGACTATGCTTTTATAAGATCGTCCTGCTCCTCATAATCGGCGCCTTTCTCGGCGATCTTGTGGAGACGATCTTTTGCAGGGTGACGGCTGGAGTTTGGATGAGCCGCAGCAGCTTTGTCTGGGGACCCTTCAGCATCGTCTGGGGCGTGGCTCTGGCGGCGGCAACGATGCTGCTGTACCGCTATCGGAATTATTCAGACCGTTTTTTATTTTTTATGGGAACATTTCTTGGCGGTGCTTATGAGTATACCTGCAGCGTCTTGACGGAATTATGTTTTGGAAAGGTGTTCTGGGATTACAGCAAGATCCCCTTTAACCTTGGCGGACGGATCAATCTTCTGTACTGCTTTTTCTGGGGAATCGCGGCGGTCGTATGGATCAAGGGTATCTATCCGGTAATGTCTGCATGGATCGAAAAGATTCCGATGAGATTTGGAAAGGCGGCGACATGGATACTGCTTGTGTTCTTTTGCGTGGATATGGCGGTTTCCGGACTGGCGCTTGTGCGGAGCAGCGAGAGGGAAAAGGGGATCCCGGCGGATTCTGCGTGGCAGCAGGTGATGGATGAGCATTATGGGGATGAGGTGCTTAAAAAGATCTATCCGAATGCGCTGAAGGTGGAAAGCTCATCGGGCAGCCGGTCTGGTACGCGGACAGAATAGAAACGGAATGAAAGGAAAAAGAATTGGCTGGTACTTCAAATCGAGTACCAGCCAATTCAGTATTTTAACAAGAATCAGCAAGAATTCTCCCACCTCTATAGGTGGTGAGATGAATTGCTATCTCTTGCATAGTGCCATAGTTGGCATGTAAATATCAGATTATTGCACATAGCTGTGCTGTGTATTGTAAACTTCTCATATATTGATTTTTGCAGTCGTGCTATATCATCAATCCTGAATACAATGAATAAGCCTGAAGGAAAAATATATTGCAGGTCAAACAGAACAAACGTTCTAAAATATGATAGACAAACGATCTCATTTGCGATATAATTAAATCAGTCGAAATAAAAAGAAAGGCTGATAAATATGAGAGAACTTGACAATAATGCACATTCAGTATTTTTACTCTATTATCATCTGATCCTGGTCGTAAAGTACCGGAAAAAG
>NZ_QUJB01000014.1:72829-73242 GCF_003480435.1 Clostridium sp. AM30-24
TTTTACTCTATTATCATCTGATCCTGGTCGTAAAGTACCGGAAAAAGGTCCTGAATGATCCGATCTCGGATCGCGCACGAGAAATCTTTGAATATATCGCGCCCAAATATCATATCACCCTGGAAGAGTGGAATCACGATGAGGACCATGTCCATATCATGTTCCGTGCCCATCCGAAGTCGGAACTCAGTAAATTTATCAATGCCTATAAAAGTGCCAGCAGCCGTCTGATCAAAAAAGAGTATCCGGAGATCCGGCAGAAGCTCTGGAAGGAAATGTTCTGGAGTCAGAGCTTCTGTCTCCTGAGTGCCGGCGGAGCTCCGATCGAAGTGATCCGTCAGTACATCGAGACGCAGGGGGAGAAAAAACATGAACGTAGTATACCGGTTTCGGATCTATCCCAATAAAATACA
>NZ_QUJB01000015.1 GCF_003480435.1 Clostridium sp. AM30-24
TGTCACGGCGGAGGTCGTGGGTTCGAATCCCATCCGGGTCGCGCATACATTTAGGTTTCCAGTATGTATGTAAGTATTATTTAAAATTTGGGGTCTTAGCTCAGCTGGGAGAGCATCTGCCTTACAAGCAGAGGGTCATAGGTTCGAGCCCTATAGGCCCCATTTTTAGACAGTACATGCCGATGTGGCTCAATTGGCAGAGCAGCTGATTTGTAATCAGCAGGTTATCGGTTCGAGTCCGATCATCGGCTTTTAGTTATAAAAACTAAATAATTCTTATGGGCGGATTCCCGAGTGGCCAAAGGGGACAGACTGTAAATCTGCTGCAACTTGCTTCGGTGGTTCGAATCCACCTCCGCCCATTAAAATAAATATTGATTTTTTGATATTTATTGTGTATAATAAAAAAGCATTGTCGCGGGGTGGAGCAGTCTGGAAGCTCGTCGGGCTCATAACCCGAAGGTCGTAGGTTCAAATCCTGCCCCCGCAATTATGCCCAGATAGCTCAGTTGGTAGAGCAGAGGACTGAAAATCCTCGTGTCGCTGGTTCGATTCCAGCTTTGGGCATTACAACTTCATAGTTGTATGGGATATTAGCTCAGTCGGTAGAGCACTTGACTTTTAATCAAGTTGTCCGGGGTTCGAATCCCCGATGTCTCATGAGTTCGCGGAAGCCTTTAGAAATAAGGGGTTCCGCTTTTTTGATGCTCAGAAGCACGAAGAAATCCCGGAAATGTTTTTTGTCACGTTAATATGTGAAAATCGAACCATTAAAGTCGATACCATCTAAGTGGGAACGGCTCTTTTCTACTGCGATCAGCTCATGTGCGAAATGCTCATACTTCTTTGTTGTCTCAATACTCTTATGACCCATCAATATACTCAGACGTATTACTGACCGGGGGTAGACAGCCGAGAGGATCAGCTGTGCGAGAAAATAAAAAATGTTTCTTATGTGTTGGTACTGTCAAGTAGATAGAAAGTGAGATGAGGCAAGCGAGTGGGGCACGGATGCCGCCGCGCACAGCGCTGGCGGGCAACCCCGCCGCATTCACTGTGCGTCCTTTTCCTGCAATGCCTGTTCAACCAGAACGTCCGTCATAATCGTGTATACATTGTCCAGGCGTGGATTTGCGCTAACATGCGAAATGGAAACTGGTATTGCAGTGGATATTTTGTCTTGCAAACTGCATTTAACAATAAGAAACTCCATGAACTTGGATATCCAACATTTACGGAGTTCTATATGAAAATATGTGAAAACTAAAGAACCGCCGTGTACGGAACCGTACGTCAGACTGTCTAACGATTGGTATTCATGATATAATTAAGTTACAAGATATAGAGATTGGGGGCTTAATTATGGCATATATTGTTGGAACAGACAGAAATCAATCCAGAATGATTACTGCATCGTTAGATGATCTAATTGATAAAGATAATTCGGTTCGCGCAATTGATGCCTATGTTAATTCATTAAATTTACTCGAACTGGGTTTTACAGAATACAATGGGACTAATAGAGGACAATCTCCATATCGTCGTTCCGATTTGTTGAAACTGCACATTTACGGATATTTAAATAAAATCAGATCGAGCAGAGCTCTGGAAATAGAGTGTAAACGAAACCTTGAACTCATGTGGTTGATCAACGCAATAACACCAGATCATGGAACTATCGCTGGCTTTGTAAAAGAGAATAGAAAAGCGTTTCATAACACATTGCAGCAATTGACACTTATCCTTAAAGGATGGGGATTGATCGATGGAAAGCTAATGGCAATTGACGGCACTAAAATTCGTGCGCAAAACAGCAAGCACAATTGTATCACCCAAAGCGGTTTGGATAAAAAAATTGCTTATGCTGATGAGAGAATAAATTCGTATCTTATGGCTATCGAAAAAGAAACTCCTGTTGATTCTGAATATAAAGATAAGTTGGAAACCTATCAGAAGCTAAAAGAAGAATACTTGTGCCAAAAGAAGGAACTTTCAGAAAAAGGGTTAGAACAAAAAAGTCTTACCGATCCTGATTCCAGGCGAATGAAAAATAACGGGTCTTTGGATATTTGTTACAATGTACAGTCTGTAGTTGATTCACAAAATCATTTTGTCGTAGATATATCTACAACAAATGATATCAATGACCAAAATCAGCTTCATGTCATGGCTAAGAACGCAAAAAAGCTTTTAGATATCGAGGAATGTACTGTCATCGCTGATACCGGCTATTATAATGCGACTGAAATTAAAAACTGTATTGATGATGGTATGACTGTATATATCAAAAAATCAAAATCCAATAATAGTACAAAGAACAATGAATTTCGTAAAGAAAAATTCACCTATAACTCGGAAAATGATACATACACTTGCCCAGCAGGTGAACGATTATTATTTTTTGAAAACACGTCAAAGAATGGATTGAGATATAAAAAATATAAGTGTACATCCTGTTCTACGTGTAAATACCATAATAGTTGTACATCATCTAAAACTGGAAGGACGCTTCAACGTTGGGAATATGAAAATATCCTTGCTGATGTTCATAAATCAACATTGGAAAACAACAACGTTTATAGACAGAGACGATGCATCGTAGAACATCCATTTGGAACGGTCAAACGCTCTTTGGGGTATAGTTTCTTTCTTAGGCGTAAAAATGAAAATGTTGATGCTGAAGCAGCATCCATGTTTATCGCTTATAATTTTAAGCGATTATTAAGTTTGTTCTCGACACAGGAATTGATTAAAAAATTTGAATAGTTACAAAGAAAAATAAAACAGGATATCAGAAATAGCTTTTGGAGTAGCCCTCTATTCAATAGAATGAAGAAAAATATGAGAATCCGTTTATCAGACTGTCGATTTTACCACCTCAAAAGGGTTTTGTTAGACAGTCTGACGCACGGTGGTGTGGTAGGAGGTAAATAAAATAATTATTTACCTTCTACCCGATTTCCCCAGAGGATTTCGATCCTCTGGGGATTTTTTAATTTGTCAATATTGTTCAAATAATGCATCTTATTCGCGAAGATTATATATAACATGCGAATTGTTTATTGGACAACATTAAAGCAAATACTGTAAAATGTGCTTAAATAAAACGATCGAAAATAGTATTTTTATACCAAAATACACAAAGCAAGGATAGCGCACATGCGCATATCGCAAAAATACAAACAGAAAGGCGAAGGTGAACAGATTTGAATCGGATACAGGAAGCAAACCGTCTGTTGGCGGAAAATCTCGTGGAATCCATTATCAAGGACTATGATGCATGTGGAGTTGCAGCAGCCATCATTGATAAGAATGGTGTAACTCAGTATGAAAAGTTCTGGGGATCGAAGGAGCTGGGAACCGGAGAGAAGCCGGACGGAGAGACGATTTTTGGTCTGGCATCTGTAACAAAATCCTTTACTGCTTTGGCAATTATGCAGATGGAGGAGCGGGGAATCTTAAACTTAGATGATCCTGTGAGTAAGTATGTACCGGAATTTACCAACAAGAATCAGAAAACGGTAACGATCCGGCATCTTTTAAGCCATAGCGGTGGCTTTTTTCCACTGCCAAGAATCTTGATTGACGAAGTGGCGGCAGAGATGGGACTTGACGAGGCTGTAGTGGGAGATCTGGCTTACAATGATGCACTGGCTGCCGAAGGCGTGCGCCGGGTGGCAGAACGGCTGGATGCCCAGACAGAGGAATGTGGTTTAAACGGTGAGCCTGGAGAATACTTAAGCTATTGTAATGATGGTTTTGCGTTACTTTCAGACATTATCCGCAGATACGGAGGAGAGCCTTCTTATGCGGACTACCTTTTAAAGAATGTTATGAAGCCTTTAGGAATGGAGCGGAGTTTCTGTGATTTTGTCCGCCCAAGTAAGGATCCAAACGCAGCTGTCTTATATAAGAAAGTCAACGGCGTTATGACCGGTTCCAGAGATTATCATGATCGTGCCTTTGTTTTAAACGGAGGCGGAGCCATGAAATCCACACTGAATGATCTGAAAAAGTATCTGACGATGTATCTGAACGAAGGAAAAGCATCAAACGGAGTCCGGATCTTAAGTGAAACAGGAATCCGGGAAATGTGTAAGCCACGTCAGCTCTATGGAGCGTTTGGACATTATGGATACGGTGTTTCCATGAGACAGATGGATGATCTGAAAATCGTGGAGCACGGCGGAAGTCTTCCGGGAGTCTCCTCCAATATTGCATGGTCTTACGAAGCGGAAGCGGCTGTTATCATTCTTTGCAACACCTCAGGCGTACCGGTAAAAGTGATTTCAGATGCCCTGATGAAGATGTATAACGGAAGAAATCCGATTGATAAACGGGACGTATGGCAGGAAACCACCTGGGATGAGGAAACAATCCGAGATGCAGTAGGAATGTATATTTCCGGAGAGGGAACGACCGTCGAGCTTTATAAAAAAGAGGACGGAACGATCGGAGCCAGAGAATCCGGGAAAGAGGTTTCCATCATTCCGGTCAGCCCTAAGAATGCGATCTTCCGAAATAAGTATTCAGACCTTTTTATCCGCCTGATTCAGAATGAAAAACGAGGAATCTATGCAATTGCCCATGGAAGCAGATTGATCCCAAAGAGTAAGCCGGAACAATAGGAAGAAGGGAAAGAAACGGATGGGAAGACAATATCAGGTTGTATGCTGTTTACGAAATCTGGCTTATGCGGCGGCTGCGGCGGCTGTGATCTTTGTAATCCGCAGGCAATGGAATCTCATTGGAATCTCCGATGCCTGTGCACTTTCAGGAATTGGATTTTTGATCGTAAGCCTGTTTCGCAGAGCGAGATATATGAGATTTTATGATCTGTGTATTTACGGAGTGATGCGGTTTAAGAGCCTGAGAACCAATCCGGAGATGACAGATAAAAAGTTCGGAAGCTACGGCGAATTTGTTCAGAAAAGACGCTATGAAAAAAACTATATGGAATCTTTTATCGCAGCGGTCAGTATGTTTGTCTGTTCGTTGACGATATTGAGCATATGATTAAAGGAGGAAGTAAGCTATGAAAAAGACCAAAAAAATACTGGCAGCCGTACTGGCAGTGAGTACTTTGGCAGCAACACTCTCAGGATGTTCCGGCGGGAACAAAACAAATGAGAGCGTGGAGTTTACGGAGGCTGCATCGACAGCAGCAGGAACTTCAGAATCCACAGAGGCTAAGGCTGATCCAAACGGAGAAAAGCCGACAGCGGAAGGATATGGGATGTTAAGAGAGGCATCTACCTCTAAGATTGGTTCCCTGAACCCATTAACATATACCCAGTCCTACTCTTCTACCCAGATCAAACGTTCTTCAATGACTCTGTATACTTACATTCCGAATGCAGATTATACGGCATGTGAAGTAGCAGGAGAATTAGCGGCAGAAGATCCGATCCAGGTGGATGAGGAAGGAAAGGTATGGCAGATCAAGATTCGTGAAGGCTGCGTATGGGAAAACGGCGAGCCTCTGGATGCAAACGATGTGTACTATACATGGAAGATGATCCTCGATCCGAAGCTTGCAAACCTGCGTGCAAGTAACTTTGCAAATGATGGAATTGAAATCGTAAAAGCAATGGATTATTTCCAGGGCAACGCTTCCTGGGATGAGGTTGGTTTAAAGCTGATCGATGACCATACACTGGAGATTCACACAGTCAGCATGCAGAGCCCGACAGAGGTGATGTTCCATCTGGCTCACCCGGCAAACTGTATTATCAATGAAGAATACTACGAAAAGGGAATGAATGCAGACAGAACCGAGAACAAATACGGAACATCCAAGGAAAACTATATTTCCTGCGGACCGTTCATCGTAGAGAACTGGATCAACGATGCTGAGATTACATTCAAAAAGAACCCGAATTATCCGTACGCAGATCGCATTTGGCTGGCTGGTATCAACATTAAGGTCGTAGAAGACAGCAGTACACAGCTCCAGCTGTTTGAAAACGGCGAGGTTGATTATGTAAACCTTTCTACTTCAAACTACTTAAAGTATGAAGAGGATCCGAGAGTCCTTCTGGCTCCGTATAACTCTGTACGTCACGTAGTAATCAACACGATCAATCCGGAGAAGCCGATCTTAGCAAATGAGAAATTCAGACAGGCTCTTTATTATGGCTCAGACAGACAGAGTCTTGCAAGCCTGACAAAGCAGAATCCGGCAGAGTACATTGTTCCGACCACTCATATGGTGGATCTTAATACAAACACATCCTTCCGCGAGACAGAAGAAGGAAAGGCAAACAGAAAAGAAAACTTCGGTTATGATCCGGAAAAGGCAAAACAGCTGTTTGATGAGGCGATGGCAGAAGAAGGACTTGATAAGCTCACTCTTACCCTGCATTACTCCGATACAGAGTTAATGGCTCAGATGTCTGAGTTCCTTCAGCAGAGCTGGCCGAAGGTGTTTGGAGCAGACCGCTTTGAGCTGAAGCTTCAGGCTATGCCGGCAAACCAGCTGAGCCAGGTGAAGAGAGGCTGGAAGACCAACCCGGCATCCTACGAATTAAGCTGGGGTGGCTGGGTAGGAAACGACCTGTCTCCGTGGAACTCCTTTAAGTATTGGACCTCTTACTATTCCAATAAGAACGAACCGTACCTCAATGAGGAATTTGATAAGGTATTCAACGAAGCTAACTTTGGTGAAAATCGCTTTGATGACGGAGTCCGTGTGAAAGATGTTGCAGAAATGGAGCGCTTATTAATAGAACCGGCAATCGTTGTTCCGGAAACACAGGATATTTATAAGTATTTAAAATCTGACCGTTTACAGCTTTCTATGAAGAACTGGGCAAACAGAATCGGATTTGCCTGGGATTATTCTAAGGTCGTAGAATAATCGAAACGGATAAAAACTGAACATAGTCAGGAGTAAAGGATCAAACCTTGGACAAGCTGCTCCATATACGGAGCAGCTTGTTGTTTAAACAGAGCCAAGCCATAAACGAAAGGAGTGAGGATCGGCAGTGTTTCGATATATTATAGACCGAATTATCGCATTATTTATTACATTGTTTATTATCATATCCATTGCCTTTTGCGTTGTCCGCCTGATGCCTGGAAGCGTGTACGATCAGGATGGAGATCTGTCAGAAACCGTTATTTCCACTTTAAATGAAAAATATCATTTTGATGAGCCAATCATCAAGCAGTACGGTTATTTCCTGGAGAATATCGTTCTTCACGGAGATTGGGGCACATCCATGAAGATGCGTCCGAATGTACCGGTATTTGAGGTTATGAAAGATCGAATCCCGGTAACCTTGCAGATCAACCTGATATCATTGTTTGCGGCCATACCGATCGGGCTTCTAGCCGGAATCGTGGCGGCAATAAAGAAAAATACAATTATCGATCACCTCGTGTCGTTTATGGTAGTTATCTTTATTTCCGTGCCTTCCTTCGTATTTGCAACATGTCTTCAGTACTTTATTGGATATAAGGCCGGAGCTTTCCCACTGATCTATAATGCATCAGCAACCGGAATAGAAGCATACCGTTCCATGTTCCTTCCGATTTTAGCACTGATGTTCAGCCCAATTGCCCGTGTTGCCCGTTACTTAAGAGCGGAGCTGGCAGAGACTATGAACTCTGAATTCATGCTGTTAGCGAAAACAAAGGGCTTAACCTATGGACAGAGTACCGTCCGCCATGGTCTTCGTAACTCCATGGTGCCGCTGGCCAATATCATCATCCCGATGTTTGCCAATGTATTAGGTGGTTCTCTCGTAGTAGAGACGATCTTCTCTGTTCCTGGAATGGGAGGTATGATGGTTGACTCCATCAATGCCAACGACCATATGCTGACGGTTGCGATCCTGGTGTTCTACTCCATGATCTCGTTGATCACAGTCCTTATCGTTGATATTTCTTACGGCATCATTGACCCGAGAGTCAGAATGGGAGGGAAGAAGTAATGGTATTGTACGAAGATAATAAAGAAAAATATGACGCAGTACCCAAAGACTTGTTCCATCTGGTACAGAGAAATGAAGAAATCCATGATACGGAGTTTAAGACAAAGCCGATCGGATTCTTCATGGACGTATGGCTGCGTTTTGTAAAAAATAAAGCATCTGTAGTGGCTGCTATCATTATTCTTCTGATCTCGTTCTTCGCGGTTTTTGGTCCGAGCATGAATGAGTATACATATAATGAGCAGAACACGGAATTAACTAATATGCCGCCGAAGGTTCCGTTTATCGCAAAAATGAATCTTGGTTTCTTTGACGGTGGTTTTACTCTGGAAAACCGAAAGTACGATAATCTGAATGATCCGGAAAAATATCCGGATGGTTGTGTTCTGGAGGTTCTCAATCCGAGACTTGTTAACGGTGAGCGAATCGTTGATGTAGTTGTAGATTACTACAAGTACAAGGGACTTGACGATGACCAGTGCTTCTGGTTTGGAAGTGACTACTTAGGTCGTGATATCTGGACTCGTATGTGGAGAGGTGCCAGAGTATCCCTGATTATTGCGATCGTTTCCGTATGCTGTAATGTTTTCATCGGCGTAGTATACGGCTCTATTGCCGGTTACTATGGCGGAAAAGTAGATATGGTGATGATGCGTATTACAGAGATCATCAATGCGTTCCCGAGAATCGTTGTGGTAACTCTGTTCATCATGATGTTCGGAACAGGAATGTTCTCCATCATCATGTCCTTAGTTATCAAAGACTGGGTCAGCACGGCACGTATGGTTCGTTCCCAGTTTTATCGTTTCAAAGGTCGTGAGTACGTACTGGCAGCCAGAACCCTGGGTGTTGGAGATATGGCCCTGATCTTCCGTCATATTCTTCCAAACTCCATCGGTCCGATCATTACCAGCTCCATGATCGCTATTCCGACTGCGATCTTCTCCGAGTCCTTCTTAGCTTATATCGGACTGGGACTTCAGGCTCCGGAGCCGTCCATCGGCGTTATGTTATCCAGAGGACAGAAAGTTCTTTTACAGTATCCTTCTCAGGTTGTTTTCCCGGCAATCATCATCTCTCTCCTGATGATTTCCTTTAACCTG
Organism: Clostridium sp. AM30-24; assembly: GCF_003480435.1. Lineage (GTDB taxonomy): Bacteria > Bacillota > Clostridia > Lachnospirales > Lachnospiraceae > Pilosibacter. Next base: position 9,041 of record NZ_QUJB01000015.1, read on the forward strand.
TTCGGAAACGGACTGCGGGATGCCTTTGACCCGACATTAAGAGGAGCAGAATAGGAGGAAGAAGATGAACGATCCAATTTTAGAAGTAAATAATTTGAGAGTCTCCTTCCGTACCTATAACGGAAAAGTCCAGGCTGTCCGCGGCATTGACTTTAAGCTGTTTGAGGGCGAGACTCTTGCCATCGTAGGCGAGTCCGGTTCCGGAAAATCCGTAACTACGAAAGCAATCTTAGGAATCCTTCCTAAGAACTCCATTATTGAGGAAGGCGAGATTCTTTACAAGGGTGAGGATCTGACGAAATATAAGGAAAAAGATTTCTATAAGATCCGTGGAAAGGAAATCTCCCTGATCTTCCAGGATCCGCTTTCCGCACTGAACCCGATCATGAAGATCGGAAAGCAGATCACAGAGGCTCTTGTTTTAAGAGAGCATATGACTAAGGAGCAGGCAAAGAAGCGTGCGATCGAGCTGATGGAGATGGTTGGAATCACCAGACCGGAGGAGCGGTTTGAGCAGTATCCGTTCCAGTTCTCCGGTGGTATGCGTCAGCGTATCGTTATTGCCATTGCTCTTGCCAGCAATGCAAGAATCATGATCTGTGATGAGCCTACAACGGCTCTGGACGTTACCATTCAGGCTAAAATCCTGGAAGAGATCAAAGAGATCAAGAGAAAACAGAAGCTTTCTGTTATCTTTATTACCCATGATCTGGGCGTTGTAGCCAATATGGCAGACCGTATCTGTGTTATGTATGCAGGAAAGATCGTGGAGGTGGGAACCGCCAGAGAGATCTTCTATAGTCCGGCTCATCCGTATACCTGGGCTCTGTTATCCTCTATGCCGGATATGGAGACAAAAGAGCGTCTGTTCTCAATTCCTGGAACACCGCCGAACATGATCTTCCCGCCAAAGGGAGATGCGTTTGCGGAACGAAACCAGTATGCTATGCAGGTGGATTTTGAGGAGCAGCCGCCGTTCTTTAAGCTGAGTGAAACTCATTACGCTGCTACCTGGCTTTTGCATCCGAATGCGCCGAAGGTAGAAATGCCGGAAGCACTCCAGCACCGGATCGCACGTATGCATAGGAAGGAGGGCGTATAGGATGGAACAGAACGCGCAGAAGGAACGGGAGAAGATCATAGAGATCAAAAACCTCTGTATGGAATTCCCGGCCGGCAAGAAAAAGACGGTAAAGGCTTTAAATAATGTAACCTTCGATATCTATAAAGGCGAAAACTTCGGTCTGGTTGGTGAGAGCGGATGTGGAAAAACCACACTGGGACGTACTCTGATCCGTCTTTATGATCCGACATCAGGAGAGATCCTGTTTAATGGAAAAAATATTTCCGGAAAGCTTTCCAAAGCGGATCGTGATTATGTTACAAGAAACCTGTCCATGATCTTTCAGGACCCGATCTCTTCCCTGAATCCGCGTATGACGGTAGAGGAGATCATTTCCGAGGGTTTAAAGACACGAGGAGAAAAGGATAAAGAACTCATCAGAAAAAGTGTTGCTTCAATTCTGAATAAGGTTGGTCTGCTTCCGGAGCACGGCTCCCGTTATCCGCATGAGTTCTCCGGAGGTCAGAGACAGAGAATCGGTATTGCCCGTTCTCTTGTTGTAAAACCGTCGATCATCATTGCCGATGAGCCGGTTTCAGCTCTGGACGTGTCAATTCAGGCGCAGGTTATCAACCTGTTAATGGACATTAAGAAAGAAATGGATCTGACGATCCTGTTTATTGCCCATAACCTTGCTGTTGTAAAATATTTCTCTGACAGAATCGGTGTTATGCATTTTGGAACCATGGTCGAGCTGGCGGATGCGGATGAGTTATATGCACATCCGGTACACCCGTATACCAAGTCCCTGTTGTCAGCGATTCCTCAGCCGGATCCTGACCGGGAAAAGGACAAGCAGAGAATCTACTATGATCCGTCCATGCATGACTACTCAAAGGAGCAGCCTAGCTTTCAGGAGATCCGTCCGGGTCACTTTGTATATGCTTCTGATTCTGAGATGGAGAAGTACAGAAAGGAATTATAAGAGACAGGAGCAGACAAGATGGTCTGCAGCATGAAAGTGTTTGAAATCCTGGTGTATTCATGCGTGAAAGCATGTAAATATCCAGCCCTTCTTTTCTTATAGGTTCACTCTCTGATCATTATAAAAATCCCTGGAAATGTTCATCGCAGCATTTCTTCAGGGATTTTTATAATTTTCCGGCATTGTCTGCCATAGCTTTTTCATTCCGTTTACAGTTTTCTTAAATATTGGAGCACTCGCTTGTATGGGGAAATAGTGGATGATAAAATAATGACAGGAAACATAGGAACACAGGTTGCGAAATGCAACGGTAGTATAGAAGTGGGAGGATTCTCAACGAAGTAAAAAGGAAAGAAGGTGATCCGGTGAAACATGGAAAATATTGGATATTTGTTGCGGCAGCAGGAGCTGCCATGGTTCTTTCTGCATGTTCAGCAGGTTTCGTTCCTGTGGATAACGGGAATGAATCCAGACCGGATGGTGGAAAAACAGAGAGCATAGGGACAGAGTTTGTGGAAAAAGAGACTTCAAAGCCGGAGTATCAGCCTCTCTCGGAGGAAGAACGCCGGACGATCGTGGACACATTGGAAGCATTCGATCCGGATCATTTGTATGTGGATATGGATCCGGAACAGGCAGCCTCCTGCGGAGGAGAACTTCGGGACGCGTATGATTTTATCGGGCGGGAGACGGATGCCGGAGCTGGATATGTCCTCGGTTTTCGAAACAGTGATGAAGATCCGTTAAACGGACTCAGTATTTACAGCCTTGATGATGTGATAGAGGCAGACCGATGGAATGAGGATAAAAATATTTTTGAAAGAGTATATACATTTGAGAATATTCATGAAATGCATTACACGGAATCAAAGGATATTCTCTTTCTTATTCCAGATGAGATGGAGGAATCGGAAGAACTTCGAAAAGCTTTTGAATATAGCCTTTGTGACGGTGATGAGGGAGTCCGGTACCTGAAAAGCGTAAAGGAGCGCGGTGTGAAAATGTCTCCGCCGGAAAACGGCGGTTATCTGGTTGTTCGCAGATTTGTGAATGCAGAGGTGTTGGAGGAATATATTCCGCTGACTGAGGATCAGGAGAAAGAAATCATCGCTTCAGAAGAGATTGTTGATCCGGAAATTTATGGAATTGATGGGATCACGTATATGGCGAGCCCGGAGATCTATGAGTTGGAGAATCCAGATCCGGACGAGATCACGGTTCCGGCACTGCGGCTTGCGAAAGAGAAATGTGAATTTCAGACAGTCAGAGCAGAGGACATGAAGGAGATCACGAGTGCAGAGCTTGAAATCATCCAGTGGCATGGAGAGCCGGAGAAATATGCAGATGTGTCTGCTGGAGATTTGGAAGAAACAGGAATTTCAGAAACATTAAATGATCCAGCGTTTTTGAAGAGAATGGAGGAGATCCTTGCGGAAGCATCTTTGGGCGAGTCAGAAAAATGTCCGTATAACGGGATCCTTACGCTGACAAAGGCGGATGGAACGAAGGCTACGGTCAGACTTGCTTCGGATGGATGCGATTCGATGGTTTACGGCAGCTACAGTTTTTATCAGGCGGACGGAGGCGAAGTCGCGGAGATATGGGATATGTTTCCGGAGCTGAAGAAAGAAATCATGCAGTGATCGCACATAGAATATAGGGAAAACCTATAGAAAAAGTTGATAGAAAATTTTTGTCGATCACGGCTGTTATGGATAAAAAAGAACTGTCCAGTATGGATTCAGCAGGTGAAGGTACTGGACAACTATGCACAGATAAATAACGGAGAAGTCAGGAGAATAGAAAATTTGAATTATAGAAAAGAAGAACAGCCGGGAATTATGGAACGGTTGATAGAGTATACGGGATCGGATGCATATCCATTTCATATGCCGGGACATAAAAGACAGGAAATTCCGGATGGGATTCCGGGAGGATTTCCGAACCCGTATGGGATCGATATCACAGAGATCGACGGGTTTGATAACCTGCATCATGCGGAAGGAATTTTAAAGGATGCCATGGATGAGGCTGCTACAATTTATGGTGCAGACCGGTCATGGTTTCTGGTAAACGGGAGCACCTGCGGAATTTTAAGTACAGTCTGTGGGGTGACGCAAAACGGTGGGAAGCTCCTGACTGCAAGAAACTGTCATAAGGCGGTGTACCACGCGATCTATCTGAACCGGCTGAGAGCGGAGTATCTGTATCCGGAAGAAATCGTGGAGTTTGGGATCAATGGCGGGATCCGGGCTGAGGACGTGAGAAAAGCGCTTGAAAAGGATGCGATGCGATGTGCGGGAAAATCGGGAGATATGAGGGGAAAACGGACTAAAATTCAGGCAGTACTCATCACATCCCCAACTTATGAGGGCGTGGTGTCGGATATCCGGGCGATCGCGGACGTGGCTCATGAATATGGAATTCCTCTGATCGTTGATGAGGCGCATGGGGCGCATCTGGAATATGCAGACCGGTGTCACAGCTTTCCGAAATCGGCGTTGGAATGTGGAGCGGATATTGTGATCCAGAGTCTTCATAAGACTCTGCCATGTTTTACACAGACAGCGATCCTGCATATAAAGGGAGATCGCGTGGATCAGGACAGAGTTGCGAGATATTTGTCTATGTTCCAGACCTCCAGTCCGTCGTATCTGTTTATGGCAGGGATCCAGCGGTGTATCCGATATATGGACAGCACCGGAAGAGACGGGATGATTCGCTATGAGGAGCGTCTGAAATGGTTTATGGAGCAGATGAAAGGTCTGCAGGTGCTTGAGGTTCTGACGCGTGACATTTGCGGAAAGTACAGGGCTGTGGCCGGATGGGATCCGTCGAAGATCGTGGTTTCTACGATGCGTGCGAAAGATTTTCACGGGGAAGAACTGGCGGAGATGCTGCGGAAGAATTATCATCTCGAGATGGAGATGACGGCACCGGAGTATGTGATCGCGATGACATCGGTTCTGGATACCGATGAGGGATTTGAACGGCTTACGAAGGCGCTTCTTGAGATTGATGAAGAGCTGCTGAAGGCTGAGGAAAGGAGAAGAAAAACGGTATCTGAGACAGGAGATCAAAAAGAAAATACAGTAAGAGAAAGAGCGGAAAAAAACTGCAAAGCTTCAGAAACCTTGCAATCCCGGATTTTACGTCCAAACGAGACAATGTCCATCTGTGAAGCAATGGATGCCAATACGGGGCGTACAGCGCTTCAGAATACGGTTGGAAAGGTATCTGCGGAGTTCATCTACCTGTATCCGCCGGGAATTCCGATCATTGCGCCGGGGGAAGTATTTACAAGGGAGATTGTCGAGATGATCGAGGCATACAAGAAAGCGGGACTTCTTGTGCAGGGGCCTGCGGATCCGGCATCTGGTATGATTTTAACGGTTGCAGAGGATAAGGGATTTTGATACAATGAAAAGATAGAACCTGAAAAATTGCAGAATCGAAAAAGATAAAGTCTGCCCCATAAATATGCGATCAATCGGCGAAAAGTTTTATGAGTGATCAGTACGAAATAAAAACGTCTGAATCAGTTAAGAAACATTTTATGGGGGAATTGATAAAAGTAATAGTTCTATCAGATGAAAATTTTAAACACAGAAGGCTGAGAAAAGGAAATGGGCAGGATATATTATCTTCTTGGGAAGAGCGCGACAGGAAAAGATACGCTGTATAAGGAAATTTTAAAACGGCGGCCAAAGCTGCGGACGGTGACGATGTATACGACACGGCCGATCCGTGAAGGAGAGACAGACGGAGTCGAATATTTCTTTACGGACAGGGCAGAGCTTGAACGGCAGGAGGTTGCCGGGAAGGTGATCGAGGAGAGAACCTACCAGACGGTGGCGGGACCCTGGACGTATTATACGGTGGATGACGGTCAGTTTGACGTTGTCGGGGACGAAGCATGTCTCATGATCGGGACACTGGAGTCTTATGAGAAGATGTGCTCATACTTTGAAGCCGGAAAGATGATACCTGTCTATATTGAAGTGCCGGATGGCGTAAGGCTCATGCGGGCGGTCAGGAGAGAGGAAAACCAGAAAAATCCGAATTACCGGGAAGTGTGCCGGAGGTATCTTGCGGATGAAAAAGATTTTTCAGAGGAAAATCTGGAACGGTTGGGAATCACGAAGAGGTATCAGAACATGGACATCGGAAGCTGTGTGGAAGAAATCCTCGGGGATTTAGATAAATAACTTTTTATGGATGCTGTTTTGTGGTAAGATAAGATGGAAGTGCTGGGGGTTTGAAATGTAAGCATCTGGTACAGAAAGCCGAAGTGTTTTGAAACAACAGGATGAGGAGGGATGCAGCCATGTCAGAGGGAAAGATCACAGGATTTGAGGAAATCCTTGGGAATGAAATGGTGAAAGACCACTTTAAGAAAGCAATCGCGAATCATAAGATCTCGCATGCATATATTCTGACGGGGGAAGCCGGTATGGGGCGGAAATCCATCGCGAACGCGTTTGCGATGACACTGCTCTGTGAGAAAGGCGGAAGTGAGCCGTGTATGAGCTGCCATTCCTGCAAACAGGTCATGAGTGGAAACCATCCGGATCTCATCTATGTAACACATGAAAAGCAGGGAAGCATTGGCGTGGATGATGTGCGGGAACAGATCAACGATACGATCATGATCCGTCCGTACAGCAGTTATTATAAGATCTATATCGTGGATGAGGCGGAAAAGATGACGGTTCAGGCGCAGAACGCCTTATTAAAGACCATTGAAGAGCCGCCGTCCTATGCGGTCATCATTCTGATCACGACAAATCAGGAGGCGTTTTTACCGACGATCCTCTCCAGATGTGTCCAGATGAAGTTAAAGCCGCTTAAGGATTTCACGATCAAGAGTTACCTGACCCAGAATCTCCATATTGCGGAGAAGGATGCGGATATCTGCGCTGCATTCGCAAGGGGAAATCTCGGAAAGGCGATCCATCTGGCTTCGTCGGATGAATTCAAGGAACTTTTCCAGAAGGTCATGGTTCTCGTGAAAAACGTGGGAACTATGGATATTTCGATGCTTCTGGATTGTATCCGGGAGATGAAAGAGCAGAACTTTGATATCGGTGAGGTGCTGGACTTAATGCAGCTCTGGTACCGGGATGTGCTCATGTTCAAGGTCACGAAGGACATGAACCTGCTGATTTTCAAGGATGAATATAAAATGATCAACGAGACGGGTGAGAAAGTCGATTATGCCGGGCTGGAAGCAATTTTGGCGGCGATCGACACGGCAAGAACACGTTTAAATGCGAACGTAAATATGGAATTAGCGATGGAATTACTTCTGCTGACCATAAAGCATCCGTCATAAGGAGCGAAGAATGACGAAAGTAATTGGGATCCGCTTCCGAAAAGCGGGAAAAGTATATTATTTCAGCCCTGGCGAGAATGAGATCAAGACCGGCGACCATGTGATCGTCGAGACAGCCAGAGGCGTGGAGTACGGATATGTGGTGCTCGGAACCCACGAGGTGGATGACAAGAAGGTGATCCAGCCGTTAAAGTCCGTGATCCGCATGGCGACACCGGCGGATGAGGAGACAGAGCGCCGCAACAAGGAGAAAGAAAAAGAGGCCTTCAAAGTCTGCGTTGAGAAGATCAAGAAGCACAACCTTAGTATGAAGCTCATTGACACGGAGTATACCTTCGACAATAATAAGGTGCTGTTTTATTTTACGGCAGATGGAAGAATCGATTTCCGTGAGCTGGTAAAGGATCTGGCTTCCGTATTTAAGACAAGGATCGAGCTTCGACAGATCGGTGTCCGCGATGAGACAAAGATCGTGGGCGGAATCGGTATCTGCGGAAGACCGCTTTGCTGTGCATCCTATCTTTCTGAGTTTATTCCGGTATCCATCAAGATGGCGAAGGAACAGAATCTGTCCCTGAACCCGACGAAGATCTCCGGTGTCTGCGGAAGATTGATGTGCTGCTTAAAGTACGAGGAAGATACTTATGAGGAGTTAAACGGAAGACTTCCAAATATCGGCGACTATGTGACAACAGACGACGGTTTAAAGGGCGAGGTCCACAGTGTGAGCATTCTGCGCCAGCTTGTGAAGGTCATTGTGACTGTGAACAACGATGAGAAGGAGATCCGTGAATATAAAGTGGATCAGTTAAAATTCCGCCCGAAAAAGAGACGGGAAAAGCAGTCCACGAACGATGCGGAGCTTAAGCAGTTAGAGGCTCTTGAGAAAAAAGAAGGGAAATCAAAACTCGATGGCGATTGAGTTAAAGGAAAATGAGCGTCTGGATGATCTTCAGAGAAATGGACTGCAGATCATCCAGAAGACAGATGGGTTCTGCTTTGGTATGGATGCGGTGCTGCTTTCCGGTTTTGCGGCTGTAAAGCCCGGGGAGCGGGCGCTGGATCTTGGAACCGGGACGGGGATCATTCCGCTTCTTCTTTCCGCAAAGACGGAGGGAGAACATTTTTCGGCACTTGAGATCCAGGATGAGATTGCCAGGATGGCGGAGCGGAGCGTAAAATTAAACCATCTGGAAAATAAAATTGAGATCGTACATGGAGATATCAAGGAAGCCAGCCGGATTTTCGGAGCGGCTTCCTTTGATGTCGTTACGACAAATCCACCGTATATGAATGATTCCCACGGACTTAAGAATCCGACGGAGGTGAAGGCAATTTCCAGACACGAGGTGCTCTGTACGCTGGAGGACGTGGTACGGGAAGGCGCAAAGGTGCTGAAGCCCGGCGGAAGAATGTATATGGTGCACCGCCCCCACAGGCTGATCGAAATCTTAGGGACGATGAAGCAGTATAAGCTGGAACCGAAGCGGATGAAGATGGTGCATCCTTTTAAGGATAAGGATGCGAATATGGTCCTTATTGAAGCGGTTCGCGGCGGTGGCGCCTGGATGAAGGTGGAGGCACCGGTGATCGTTTATAAGGAGCCGGGGGTGTATACGGACGAGATTTACTCAATTTACGGATACTAAAAATTTGGACCAAACGGGGAATGGGTCCTGTATACACGGAAGATGTTGATAGATTAAGGTAAAGCAGCTGACGCCAGTTTACGGAATGTGGCGTTCGGCAGCAGGAGGAATTGGTCATGCAGGGAAAATTATATTTATGCGCAACGCCTATCGGGAACTTGGATGATATCACGCTGCGGGTGTTAAATACGTTGAAAGAGGTGGATCTGATCGCTGCGGAGGATACGCGGCACAGCATCAAGCTTTTAAACCATTTTGACATCAAGACACCGATGACCAGTTACCATGAGTTTAATAAGGTGGAAAAGGCGAGAGTTCTCGTTGAGAAGATGAAGGAAGGCACGAATATCGCACTGATCACGGATGCCGGGACACCGGGGATCTCGGATCCGGGCGAGGAGCTTGTAAAGCAGTGCTATGAGGCGGGAATCGAGCTGACTTCTCTTCCGGGACCGGCGGCATGCATTACGGCGCTCACAATCTCCGGAATGGCGACGAGACGGTTCGCGTTTGAGGCGTTTCTGCCGTCGGATAAAAAGGAAAAGCAGAGAATTCTGGAAGAATTGAAGTCTGAGACACGGACGATCATCCTCTATGAGGCGCCGCACCGTCTGGTACGGACCTTGGAAGAGCTTCTTGAGGCGCTGGGAGACCGGAGGATCACGATCTGTCGGGAACTCACAAAGAAGTATGAGACGGCATTCCGAACCACGTTTCAGGGGGCATTAGATCACTTTGAGACGGAGGAACCGCGGGGCGAATGTGTCATCGTGGTCGAGGGAAAGAGCCAGGAGGAGATTAAAAAAGAGAAGGAACAGACATGGGAAGCCATGTCGATTATGGAGCACATGGACGTCTATCTGTCACAGGGAATCGAGAAGAAAGAAGCGATGAAGCTTGTGGCAAAGGACCGCGGGATCGGGAAACGGGATGTGTACCAGATGTTATTGGAAGAGTAAAGAGTCATGCAGTTTAATTCAGTTGATTTTATGATATTCTTTCCCGCAGTGGTGGCGGTATACTTTGTGATACCGCGAAAGCTGCGGGAATACTGGCTTTTAATTGCCAGTTATTATTTTTATATGGGGTGGAATGCCAAATATGCGCTTCTGATCGGCTCATCGACAGCGATCACATATGTAAGCGGACTGCTCTTAGACCGGGCGGATCATACCAAAGAGGAACGTGCCAGAAAAATTCAGAAGAAACTGGTGCTAGCAGCCTGCATGGCGGTCAATCTGGGTATTCTGGCAGTTTTTAAGTACGGAAATTTCGCAATCAATTCTGTCAATTACATATTGTCAAAAATTCATGTCTCGGCGGTGGAGCGCCGGTTTGATCTTCTTCTTCCGGTCGGAATCTCCTTTTACACGTTTCAGGCACTGGGATACATCATGGACGTATACCGGAATGACGTGGAAGTGGAGAAAAATCCGGTCCGATATGCGCTGTTTGTGTCCTTTTTCCCTCAGCTCGTGGCAGGACCGATCGAGAGATCAAAAAATCTATTGAATCAGATGAGATCCATCGATCAGATTCAGGTGTGGGATGCGAAAAGAGTGGCATCCGGTGGGATTTTCATGGTCTGGGGACTCTTCATGAAGATGGTCATTGCGGACCGGATCGCGATTCCGGTGGATACGGTATTTAACAATTTCCACATGTACGGGGGAACTGAGATCGCGCTGGCGGCGGTGGGATTCGCGATCCAGATCTACTGTGATTTTGGCAGCTATTCCATGATCGCCATCGGGGCGGCAAAAGTCATGGGATTTCAGCTGATGGAAAACTTTAATACGCCATATTTTGCCGTCGGAATCCGGGATTTCTGGGGACGGTGGCATATTTCTCTCAGCACCTGGTTCAGGGATTATCTCTATATCCCGTTAGGCGGCAACCGCAGGGGAAAATTCCGCAAAGCGGTCAATATTATGATCGTATTTCTGACAAGCGGCCTGTGGCATGGGGCGGACTGGAGCTTTGTGCTGTGGGGCGGTATTCATGGATTTTATCAGGTGATCGAGGATGTGACGGAGAAACTTAGAAATAAACTCTGGAAAGCCATGAACGTAAAAACAGATTGCTTCAGCTGGAAATTCCTTCAGATGACAGTGACATTTGTTCTGGTGGTGTTTGCGTGGATCTTTTTCAGAGCCGATTCGATCCGGGACGCGCTCGGTGTGATCAAGCGGATCGTGATATGCCAGACCCCATGGGTCCTGTTTGACGGTGAGATCTACAATCTCGGTCTGGACCGGATCGAGATGAATATTCTGATCGTCAGTCTTGTGATCCTGTTTCTGGTGGATCTTGTGCGATATCTGAAAAAACAGACGCTGGATGTATTCCTGATGAGTCAGAATCTGTGGTTTGAGTGGTTTGCTTTGATCGGACTTATCGTGATGATCTTCATTTTTGGGGAATATGGACCAACATTTGACCCGCAGCAGTTTATCTATTTTCAGTTCTAGGAGGGAAAAGGTGAAAAAGACGGTAGTTCGGATCACAGGTTTTTTGCTGATTCTGCTCATGGTGCTGGCAGGAATCAATCGCGTGTTCAAGATGAAGTACGGGGATGGCATCTACAGTCTGACAAAATTTTACGAACAGAAGAAAGACAGCGTGGATGTGCTGGTTTTAGGCAGCAGCCATGCGTTTGAAAATATCAATACGGGGACACTGTGGGATGAATATGGAATGGCATCCTATGTATTGGGCGGCTCCAGGCAGCCGTCCTGGAATACTTATTATTATCTGAAAGAGGCGTTGAAGACCCAGAGACCGGAGTTGATCGTTTTAGAAGGATATATGCTGCTCTATGACGCGGATTATGAGGAGAGCAGCAGGATCATAAAGAACAACTTTGGACTGAAGTGGTCGAAGGATAAGATTGAGTCTATTAAGGTCAGCGCACCGAAGAGTCAGTGGGCAGAGTATTTTCTGGAATATACGCAGTATCACACCAGATACCGGGAACTGAGCCGGGAGGATTTCCTGAAAAACCAGGGATATCGCTACTATGATAACTGGAAGGGGTTTGGATGTAATCTTGATACGGTTGCGGAAGTGGGGACCGATGTAAAGCAGGTGGATGAGATAAGCCCACTTTACGGAAAGACGGAGGAGTATTACCGGAAGATCCTGGAGCTGGCCAGGGAGAAAAATATACCGGTGCTTGTGACGATCGCGCCGTATTTTCTGATCGATGAGAAAAGTGAAAAGATGTTCAACCGGGTTGGGGAGATCGCAGGAGAATACGGGGATCTGTTTCTGGACGGTAATAAACTTGTGGATGAGATTGGTGTGGATTATCAGGTGGACAATGCGGATGATGTGGGACACCTGAATTATCTGGGAAATCAGAAATACACAAAGTATCTCGGAACATACATAAAGGAACATTATACGGTGAGTGACCGCAGAGCGGACGCGGCTTATGAGAGCTGGCAGAAGAATGCGGACTATATCAGGGAGATGATCGCGGATCAGGAGCTGAAGGAGAGCGGGGATATGGAAACGATATCCGAAAAGCTCCAGAACCCTAATTATTGGGTGTTTATCTCGGTGGATGATTCCTGTAATGGAGAAGATCAGGAACTGCAGAGGTTTCTTGGCGCGGCAGGTCTTGAGGATGCACTTCGAAACGGCTTTCCGGCGGGAGTATGGCTGACATCTCAAGGGAAAATCTTAAATGCTACTGGGGCAGGTACCGCTAAGATCTATATCCGGAAGAAACCGAAGGAATTTTGCATTCAGAGAATGGCCGGTGCTGACGGGCAGATGGAAAACCAGATCATCTGTGACAGGGGTTCTTACCGGAAGGTGGATTCCGGAGTCAATGTGGTGGTTTATGATCTGATGACAGAGGAGATCGAGGATCAGTTTGGAATTGATGTCTTTGACGGGTGCAGGATCGTGAGATGATATTTGAGAAAACTGTGGACTTACTTAATGAAATTTACAGACAAATGACGAAAAAATAACAAATATCTTAATAATGCGGCGAGATAATAAGTAATGGTTGAGAAATAGGGGGGTGAATGATATAATTCAAGTAGATGAAACGGAAACAATCAGCATAGCGGGGGCGATCTATATGAAGAAAAAAATGTGGTTAACATTATGTAACTTAGGCGTTTCAGTAGTATTTTTATTATCGTTATATAGCTATACAAAGGGTATGAGAATGTTTTCGCTGGGATTAGCAATGGCACTTCTTGTAGAAATAGGTATCAGAGGGTTTATTGAGCAGAAATTTTCGCAGGAGGGCGCTGAGGTAAATGGAAATAAGATTTATCATGTATCTGAAATATTAAGATATGCCTGCGCTATTATTTTGGCAATAGCAGTGTGGCGCAATGGGTTTAAATGACAGTGATAAAAATAATAGTTGTAATATAAACTGCTCCGTTCTCCCAATTATATGATTGTTTTGGGAGAACGGAGCAGTTTGTTGTAAGAAAGTTTATAAGCTTAGGCACACAAGAGGCAGCGTGACGATCGAAAACAGGGTCGTTATGAAGATCATGCCTGCAGCGTAGTCGCCGTCGGAGTGCTGGGTCTCGGCGATCATGGCGATGGAAGCCATGGAGGGGAGTGAGCAGAGGACGCTGAGAGTGACGGCGATGCTGCGGTCGATGGACGGAATGTAGTGCATTATTGTATAGAAAGCAATGGGCAGCAGGATCATTTTTATGAGAACTGTCGCGTAGATCTCCCTGCATTTTAAGTAATTCCGGATTTTGATATAGCAGAATACTCCGCCGAGATAGATCATTGCCAACGGAGAAGCGGCGGAACCGGTTTTTGCGAGGGCGTTCACCACCGCGGCAGGAAGTTTGATGCCGGTGAGAACAAGGAAAACGCCTGTGGTGATGGCAATGGTTGCCGGATTAACCATTTTTATCAGCCGTTTTGAGAGTGAAACAGAAGTTTGGCTGTCCGGCGGGGAGGTCAGGTCTAATCCGATGGTCCAGAGCACGAGCTGGTCGATCACCGTGAATACGGCGATATAGATTCCTCCCTGTTCCGGGTATAGCGCGAGGATGATCGGAATCCCCATGAATCCGCAATTCCCGAACATGCTGCAGGCGCGGTAAAGATTCTTATGCTGTGCATCCAGACGCAGCAATTTCGACAGTGCGGCTGTGGTCAGATAAAGAACCAGATAGAACACTGCAGTGAGCAGAAGGATCACTGTGGATGAAAGAAACTGCTCTTTTGTTGCGCCGTTGATCGCGTTTGAAAAGATCAGCAGAGGGAGCAGGATTTTTGTGACACACGAGGACAGGGCACCTAATTTCTCACGGTTCAGCACGTTTGTCTTCACGGCGATGATCCCGATCAGGAGATACACCACGAAGACCTCAACTTGTTCGAGTACGATCGAAAAGTAATTCATTACAGCACCTCCAGGCGGACAGGGAGATAGGTGTGTCCGGCTTTTGTAATATGATTCATTTAGAAGTTTGTCTTCATAGAATTTAATTTTATTATAGAGGGATTGTTGAAAGATTTCTATCATTATCTTCATTATTCCGGGCAAAAATGATGGAGATAATGATAAAATGAAGAAAATAATCGAGTACAGCACAAAAAATGACTTCCGATACTTAGAAAAGTCGGAAGTCATTTTTTTAATAGGACGGGCCTGAAGTTTACGCAAATTTTGCTTTTAATGTTCGGATCGCCGGGGACTGTACGAGGATCGTGTAGGCCACGCCGCCGAGGACGATCCCTGCGATGGTCTGCATGGACAGGGTGAACATTTCACCGAAGGCAACAACGGTGCCGTAGAGCGGGATCTTTACTAAGGTGTAGCCGATAATATGGGCGATGCCGCCGACGATGGCACCGACAAGCCAGGAATACTTAAAGTTCGGCAGAAGCTTATAGGAGATAGTTCCGGCGATGAACGCCCAGAGACCTTTTAATACCATGGTCGGGAGAACCCATACCGCGTAGCCGCCGAGAAAATCGGAGAGACCTGCGCCGATGGCACCGGCGAGGACGCCGCGTCTTGTGCCAAATAAGCAGACAGTCAGGATGATCATGCAGTCACCGAGATGGGTGTAGCCAAAGGCGGAAGGAATTTTAAAGAAATAGGTTCCGACAAATACCAGAGCGCTCATTAAGCCAATGATGGAGATATCGAGGGTGGTGTCCTGAGATGAATGATTTTTCATGGGGATGTCCTCCTTAAATACAATATTTCAAAATTGTTCAATAAATTCAAATTATTCAAACATATAAGATAAAACAAAATTTCGTTTCGGGCAAACTTAAAATCATACAAGCAGATTCAGAGCAATAAGCAAAGTTCAAGAAATATGAAAACTCCTAAGCAATTCACAGTTCAAAGTTTTCAGCTCCATATCTTAAATGCGTGCTGTAGCATGTAATCATTTTTAGCAGCGGTATGCAAAGATATTTATTTCAATCCCATAAATTTAGCTGCGTTATGATAGAAAATGTTCTCCAGTCCTTCATCATCCACGCCGCATGCCATGATCTTCTGGATCTCAACGGTCGGGGCATGGAACGGGGAGTCGATGCCGAACATGACCTTCTCGTGGCCGACGGTATTGTAGGCGTTGGCGATCTGGACACTCATGGAGGTTCCGGAGGTCTCAAGCCAGATATTGTCGTATTTTTTTGCCATGGTGATCGCTGCATCGACGTAAACACCGTGGGCATGTCCCATATGGATCATGACGATCGGGAGATGCGGGTGGCGTTCAGCCAGAAGTCCGATCTGCCACGGAAGGGAGAACGGCGGATGACCGGAATGGATGAATAACGGTTTTCCGTACTTTTCGCAGATCTCAGCGACGGGATCCACGCAGGGATCATCGGCGCAGTAGCCGTCAAAGAGGGACTGAAGCTTTGCACCGGCGAAGTGTTCGTCACGGATATAATGCTCTAAGGCATCGTAAGCCGGTTTTCCTTCGGCACAGTTGATCCACATGAGCGGGATGATCTTATCCGGGTGAGCCTTGAAGGCAGCAACGGTCTCTTCATTTGTGTGCGGGCCGTCGGAACAGAGGATCGTCTTTTCAATATTGAATTCTTCCATCTGTTTTAAGAGAAGGTCTGCATTAAAGTGGATATTGAACGGACTGCCGAAGGTGCCGATATGGCTGTGGGCATCGATTTTTTTAAATTTGCTGAAATCGCTTGTAATACTCATAATATCGCTCCTTTTATCTCAGTCAGATAAGACTCCCACTTTTTCTGGTGGTGAGCCATAGCAAATTGTCGGGAAAATTTCGCATGCGGTAAATATGTGATTATCATATCCGAGATATGGCATTGTTAAAATATCCAATTTTAAATAATTTGACCAGTCCAGATGCGGCAAATACTGAGCTTAAACAGGTGAAAAGGCGGCATTCCATCTTTTTTGCGTGGAACCACAAGGGTACTGAATGGTTGCAGGTATACTTAAGCAGCCGGCGGTGAGAAGGAAAAACAAAAATTCACTTGACAAAACAGCAGACATCTATTACCATTAGAATCAAACATTTTGAATATCAAACTATTTGAAATTAAAAACTACTGCGGGGAAAAGAATTTCTTCGCATCAATGAAATGGCAGGATTTAGAAGATGATGACAGCCAGAATTGCTGGAATCGGCGCGTATGTGCCAGAGAATTTGATTACGAACGACGATCTGTCGAAGATCGTGGACACGAATGACGAGTGGATCCGGACACGGACCGGAATCCGGGAACGCCGGATCTCCTCCGGAGAGGGAACGCGCCATCTGGCGGCGAAGGCAGCTGAGCGGGCGCTTGCGGCAGCAGGAGTTGCCCCGGAAGAGCTGGATATCATCATTCTCGGGACTTCGTCCCCGGACCGGAATTATCCCAGCGATGCCTGCAGTGTTCAGGCGGCCATCGGGGCAGTGAATGCAGTTGCCTTCGATATCTCGGCGGCATGCGCGGGATTTATTTTCGCCATGAATATCGTGGAAGGATTTTTTAAAGCCGGAATTTACAAGACGGCGCTGATCATCGGGGCGGAAACCCTCAGCAAAGTGACAGACTGGAGTGACCGCGGCACCTGTGTCCTCTTCGGAGACGGAGCAGGGGCAGCCGTTTTAAAAGCGGAAGAGACCGGAATCATCGATATGATGATGGGAGCGGACGGAACAAAGGGTGATGTTCTCGCCTGCACCTCGAGAACCGTCGGAAACTTTCTCACAGGGACAAAGCCAGAGCTCGGATTTATGACCATGGATGGACAGGAAGTTTTTAAATTCGCAGTGCGGAAGGTGCCGGAGAGCGTTATGGAGCTTTTACAGCGGACCGGGACAAAAAAGGAAGATATTAAATATTATGTTCTTCATCAGGCGAATGAGCGGATCATTGAGGCAGCGGCCAGACGCCTGAAGGAGCCGATGGAGAAATTCCCGATGACGATCAGTCAGTTTGGAAATACATCAACGGCATCGATCCCGTTACTGTTAGACGATATGATCCGGAAAGATATGCTGAAGAGGGGCGACAAGATCATCATGTCAGGCTTCGGAGCCGGAATGACCTGGGGTGCAGTACTCATGGAGTGGTAGATATCTGATTCATCCGGAAAGCAGGAGAAGTTATCTACATAATAAGAAATAATTTGAAAGAACAAAAAATTGCAAAAACTCATAAAATATAAATAATAAGAACATTTAAAGGAGATCAAATCATGTTAGAAAAAATGAAAGAAATCATCGCAGAGCAGTTAAGCACAGACGCAGACAGCATCACAGAGGCAACTTCCTTCAAGGATGACCTTGGTGCAGATTCCCTTGACTTATTTGAGCTTGTTATGGCTCTTGAGGATGAGTATTCCGTAGAGATCCCGGCTGAGGACCTTCAGAATCTCGCAACGGTTGGCGATGTTATGAAGTACTTAAAAGATAAAGGTGTTGAGGAATAATCAAACCGAATAAACCAGAGTAAAAACGCGTCTATGACGCGTTTTACTGATATAAAGATAATTCCGGGCAATACCCGACAGATAGATTTCAGGAAGTGAGAGCAATAAAAATGAAGACAAGAATTACAGAAATGCTGGGAATCGAATATCCGATCATTCAGGGCGGTATGGCCTGGGTCGCTGAGCATCATCTTGCTGCCGCTGTTTCTGAGGCAGGAGGTCTTGGCCTCATCGGCGGCGCAAACGCGCCGGGAGAGGTTGTCCGTGAAGAGATCCGTAAGGCGAAAGCACTGACAAAGAAGCCGTTTGGCGTTAATGTCATGTTAATGAGCCCGTATGCGGATGATGTGGCGAAGGTGGTTGTTGAAGAGGGCGTGAAGGTTGTTACGACAGGAGCCGGAAATCCTGCAAAGTACATGAAGATGTGGAAGGAAGCAGGGATCATCGTGATCCCAGTCGTTGCTTCTGTGGCTCTTGCGAAGCTTATGGAGCGCGGCGGCGCTGATGCTGTCGTTGCAGAGGGAACCGAATCCGGCGGACATATCGGTGAGGCGACCACCATGACTCTCGTTCCGCAGGTCGTTGATGCGGTATCCATCCCGGTCATTGCAGCAGGCGGCATCGGTGATGGAAGAGGAATTGCGGCGGCTTTCATGCTGGGCGCTGAGGCAGTCCAGATGGGAACAAGATTTGTTGTCGCAAAGGAATCTATCGTTCATGAAAATTATAAGCAGAGAATCATTAAAGCAAAGGACATCGATTCTGCGGTAACAGGAAGAACCCACGGACATCCGGTCCGCTGCCTGAGAAACCAGATGACAAGAGAGTATAACCGACTTGAGGCAGAAGGAAAATCCTTTGAGGAGCTTGAGTATCTGACACTTGGAACCCTCAGAAAAGCCGTTCAGGAAGGTGATACCACAAATGGAACCGTCATGGCAGGTCAGATCGCAGGTCTTGTAACGAAAGAGCAGACATGCAAGGAAATGATCGATGAGATGATGGAGCAGGCAGATAAGCTGCTTGGCGGATGTCAGAAGTAAGGAGAATCATGGGAAAGACAGCATTTATTTTTCCGGGACAGGGCGCGCAGGTATGCGGCATGGGCCAGGATTTTTATGAAAATTCGGAGACTGCAAAGGCAGTATTTGACCGTGCGACGGAGCTTTTAGGTTTTTCCGTTCCGGAGTTATGTTTTGAGAAAAATGATCGTCTGGACATCACGGAGTATACGCAGGCGGCAATGGTGACCACGAGCGTTGCCATGATGAAGGTTATGGAGGAGCGCGGCATCCATGCGGATGTGGCGGCTGGTTTAAGCCTTGGCGAGTACTGTGCACTGGTGGCAGCTGGCGTTATGACGGCGGATGACGCGATCCGCACAGTCCGGGAGAGAGGAATTCTCATGCAGGAGGCAGTTCCGGCTGGAGTCGGCGGAATGAGCGCTGTCCTCGGCATGACGGCAGATGAGATCAATGCCGTTGTGGACGAGATTCCGAATGTGCAGGTCGCAAACTACAACTGCCCGGGTCAGATCGTGATCTCCGGTCTCAAGGAGGCGGTGGAGACCGCGGCGGTGAAGTTAAAAGAGGCAGGTGCAAGACGTGTGATCCCGCTCAATGTCAGTGGACCGTTCCACTCCTATCTTTTAGAGGAAGCCGGGGAGAAGCTTGGAAAATTCTTAGAGAATATTCCGGTATCTGAGCCAAAGATCCCGTATGTGGCGAATGTGACAGCCGCTTATGTGACAAAGGCGGAGGACGTAAAGCCGCTCTTAACACGCCAGGTATCTTCTTCTGTCAGATGGCAGCAGAGCGTGGAGACTATGCTGGCGGACGGTGTTGACCGGTTTATCGAGATCGGACCGGGAAAGACGTTAGCTGGATTTATCAGAAAGATCAACAGGGAAGCGACGGTCATCAACATTGAGAAATTTGAGGATCTGGAGAAGCTGAACTGAGTGATCGAAAGAAAAATTAGTAAATAATGTCGTCAGAGACAAAAGCCTGGCGGCTGACAGATAGAAACACGGAGGGAAACATGAATTTAACAGGAAAGATCGCTCTTGTGACAGGTGCAAGCCGCGGAATTGGCCGTCAGATCGCTCTGACACTGGCTGGATACGGCGCGACCGTCATCGTCAACTATAACGGTTCCGCAGCAAAAGCGGAGGAAGTCGTAAATGAGATCACAGCAAACGGCGGAATGGCGGAGAGCATGCAGTGCAGCATCAGTGATTTTGAAAAATCCAAAGAAATGATCGATGGGATCGTAAAAAAATACGGTCGTCTCGATATTCTGGTGAACAATGCCGGAATCACGAAAGACAACCTGATCATGAAGATGTCCGAGGACGATTTTGACGCAGTTATCGCCACAAACTTAAAGGGTGCGTTCAACTGTATCAAGCATGTTTCCCGCCAGATGTTAAAACAGAGAGGCGGACGGATCATCAATATCTCTTCCGTTTCCGGAGTGATGGGAAATGCAGGTCAGGCAAACTACTGTGCCTCCAAGGCGGGCATCATCGGACTCACGAAATCCGTTGCGAGAGAGCTTGGAAGCCGCGGAATCACATCGAACGCAGTCGCACCGGGATTTATCCGTACAGAGATGACGGATGTGCTGCCGGAGGACGTAAAGAAAGCCATGGGCGAGCAGATTCCGTTAAAGCATTTCGGCGAGACAAAAGACATTGCGGAGGCAGTCGCATTTCTCGCTTCCGATGAGGCAGCTTATATTACCGGCCAGGTTCTTCATGTGGACGGCGGCATGGCGATGTAAAAGACAGTTAGAAAAAGCGCCTGTTCCGGCCACACAGCCGGACAGCGGATGTTTCGGTTATCATCTGCGCGGGGCGTGGATGATAGCATAATTAGAACAGGAGAACGAAAAGCATGAGAAGAGTTGTAGTAACAGGAATGGGCGCGATCACCCCGATCGGAAACGATGTTGAGACATTTTGGAACGGATTAAAAGAGAAGAAACTCGGATTTGGACCGATCACCTATTTTGACACGACCGATTATAAAGCAAAGCTCGCGGCAGAGGTCAAGGACTTCGAGCCAAAGGACTATATGGATCCGAAGGCGGCAAGAAGAATGGAGCGCTTCGCACAGTTTGCGGTAGCAGCATCCCGTCAGGCGATCGAGGATTCCGGTCTTGATATGACGAAGGAAGATCCGTTCCGCGTCGGTGTCTGCGTGAGCTCCGGTATCGGAAGCTTACAGATCATCGAGAAGGAATATAAGAAGCTTCTGGAAAAAGGACCGAACCGCGTAAACCCGCTTCTGGTGCCGCTCATGATCAGCAATATGGCAGCAGGAAACGTGTCCATCCAGTTTGGCTTAAAGGGAAAGAACATCAACGTCGTGACAGCGTGCGCGTCCGGTACGAACTCCATCGGTGAGGCGATGCGTGCGATCCAGCACGGCGAGGCGGAGGTCATGGTCGCAGGCGGAACTGAGAGCTGCATCACACCGTTAGGCGTTGCGGGATTCTCCGGACTTACCGCTCTTTCCACCTCTGAGGATCCGGAGCGCGCCTCCATTCCGTTCGATCTTGAGAGAAACGGTTTCGTCATGGGCGAGGGCGCAGGTGTCGTTGTCTTAGAGGAATTAGAACATGCAAAAGCCCGCGGAGCGAAGATCTACGCGGAGTTAGCCGGATACGGAGCGACAGGCGATGCTTATCACATTACTTCTCCGGCGGAGGACGGAAGCGGTGCCGCAAAGGCAATGGAATACGCAATTGCTGACGCGGGAATGAAGCCGGAGGACATCGATTACATCAATGCTCACGGAACAGCGACCCACCACAACGATTTATTCGAGACAAAGGCCATCAAGCTTGCGCTTGGCGACCATGCATATAAAGTAAAGATCAACTCCACAAAATCCATGATCGGACACCTCTTAGGCGCTGCCGGCGGAGTTGAGTTCATCGACTGTGTAAAGTCTATTCAGGACGGCTTCGTTCATGCCACAGCAGGATTAAAAGTGGACGATCCGGAATGTGATCTTGATTATACAAAGGGCGACGGCGTTTCCATGGAAGTAAAGACAGTTTTGACGAACTCTCTGGGATTCGGCGGACACAATGCGTGCCTGCTTGTCAGAAAGTTTGAGGAGTAAGGAGAACGGCGATGGAAGTAAAAGAGATCATTGAATTAATGAAGGCAATGTCAGAGAACGGCATGACCGGTTTCGAGCTTGAGGAAGGCGACTGGAAACTGAGCATGAAGCGGGAAAAGAAAATCGTTGCGGCGGCGCAGACACCGGTCGTTATGCAGGTCCCGGGACAGGGTTCCATGATCCAGACCGCGGATGTGACCGCTATGGAGCAGGTCTCCGGTGAAAATGCGGAAAAGAAAATTTCCGGAATCTCCGAGAAAGTGATCACCTGTCCGCTTGTGGGTACGTTCTATTCCTCCCCGGCACCGGACGCAGAGGACTATGTAAAAGTCGGAGATACCGTGAAAAAAGGTCAGGTCATCGGAATTGTGGAAGCCATGAAGCTGATGAATGAGATCGAGAGCGAGTATGACGGAATCGTGGAGGAGATCCTTGTGAAGAACGAGGAGACGGTTGAGTATGGTCAGCCGTTATTCCGGATTCGTTAATTAATAAAGATAACCGTTTGGCGGCCCGCGCATTGCCGCGCGGGCTGTGAAAGATTGGATAGAGGGTAAAAATCATGTTAGGAATCAAAGAAATTCAGGAGATCATCCCACACAGACATCCGTTTCTTCTCGTGGATTGTGTGGAGGAGCTGGAGCCGGGCGTGAGAGCCGTCGGATATAAATCTGTGACATACAATGAGCCGTATTTCGCGGGCCATTTTCCGCAGGAGCCGGTCATGCCGGGCGTCCTGATCGTTGAGGCGCTGGCACAGACAGGCGCTGTCGCGATCTTAAGCGTTGAGGAAAACAAAGGAAAGACTGCGTATTTCGGCGCAATGAACAATGTAAAGTTTAAGAAGAAAGTAGTTCCGGGCGACAAGCTCCGCCTGGAGTGCGAGATCATCAAGCAGAAAGGACCGGTCGGCGTTGGCAAGGCGGTCGCTACCGTGGACGGAAAAGTTGCGGTATCTGCAGAACTTACATTTATGATCGGTTAGGACTGGTGAAGAGATGTTTCAGAAGATTTTAATCGCAAACCGCGGCGAGATCGCCGTTCGGATCATCCGGGCATGCCGGGAGATGGGGATCAAGACGGTTGCCGTCTACTCCGAGGCAGACCGGGACGCACTGCACACACTTCTTGCGGACGAGGCGATCTGTATCGGACCGGCGCCGTCCACGGAGAGCTATCTCGATATGGAGCGGATCTTAACCGCATGCGTTGTCATGAAGGCAGATGCTATCCATCCGGGCTTCGGATTTTTGTCCGAGAATGCCCGCTTCGCGGAGCTCTGTGAAAAGTGCAATATCCGCTTTATCGGACCGTCAGCTGAGATCATTAACAAGATGGGAAATAAGTCCGAGGCGAGAAAAACTATGATGGCGGCGGGCGTTCCTGTGGTTCCGGGAAGCAAAGAGCCGGTCTACACTGTGGAGGAAGGCCTTAAGACCGCGAAAGAGGTCGGCTTTCCGGTGATGATCAAGGCGTCCAGCGGCGGCGGCGGAAAGGGAATGCGCGTTTCGAGGTCGGAGGAAGATTTCGAGGCGAACTTCTTAAATGCCCAGATGGAATCCGTCAAGGGATTTTCCGATAATACCATGTATATCGAGCGGTTTGTGGAGAATCCGCGCCACATCGAGTTCCAGATCTTAGGCGACCGTTACGGAAATGTGGTCCATCTCGGTGAGCGCGACTGCTCGATCCAGAGGAGACACCAGAAGGTTCTTGAGGAATCCCCGTCAGCGGCGATCTCCGGGGAGCTTCGGAAAAAGATGGGTGAGACGGCAGTCCGCGCGGCAAAGGCGGTCGGATATGAGAATGCGGGAACCATCGAGTTCCTTTTAGATAAAGATAAAAATTTCTATTTTATGGAAATGAATACGAGGATCCAGGTGGAGCATCCGGTGACGGAGGCTGTCACGGACATGGACCTCATCAAAGAGCAGATCCAGATCGCGGCGGGGGAACCGCTCTCCGTGAGCCAGGAGGACATCAGGATCTCCGGCCATGCTATCGAATGCAGGATCAACGCGGAGAATCCGGAGAAGAACTTTATGCCATGTCCGGGCATGATCACAGATATCCATCTCCCGGGTGGCAGGGGAGTCCGTGTGGACACGGCGGTCTACAACAATTACCGGATCCCGCCGAACTATGATTCCATGATCTTAAAGCTGATCGTGCGGGACAAGGACCGGGAGTCCGCCATCGCGAAGATGCGCAGCGCCCTCGGGGAGCTTGTCATCGAGGGAATCAATACGAATCTGGATTTCCAGTATGATATTTTAAGCGATCCGGATTTTCAGGCGGGAAATGTGGATACAAACTTCATTCCGTCGCATTTTCCGGAGTATACCAAAGAATAGGATTATACCAGTTCAGCCATGCACATAGTTAGGCATAGACGTGTGTTGCAAGCTTGCTTGCATAAGCACGTTTATGACTAACTATGTATATGCGGAACGCCACGAGCTTCTTGTTTTCATGGAACATGAAAACAAGAAGACTGCATGGCTGAACGTGCAATTTTCACAGTCTTGAAAGGAGCTTTTATATATGCTAAGGGATATGTTTAAAAAAACATATACGAAGATCGATATGAAATACCGTGCGGGAGAAAAGGAATCTGCCAGAACGGCAGAGGAGGACGCGCCGGTGATTCCTGCCGGGCTGTGGAAAAAGTGCAATAAATGCGGAAAGCCGATCTACACGGACGATGTAAGGGCGAACTTTTATATCTGCCCGAAGTGCGGCGGATACTTCCGTGTCCATGCGTACCGCCGGATCGAGATGATTGCGGATGAGGGAAGCTTTGAGGAGTGGGACAAGTTCATGCAGGTCTCCAATCCGTTAAGCTTCCCAGGATATGAGAAGAAGCTTGCGGCAGCCCGTGAAAAATCACAGCTCAATGAGGCCATCGTCACCGGATCCTGCACGATCCACGGACAGAAGACCGTTGTCGGTGTCTGCGACGCGAGATTTTTGATGAGCAGCATGGGCCACAACGTGGGTGAAAAGATCACGAGAGCCGTGGAGCGCGCCACGGAGGAAAAGCTTCCGGTGATCCTTTTCGCCTGCTCCGGCGGCGCGAGAATGCAGGAGGGCATGGTCTCCCTGATGCAGATGGCAAAGACTTCTGCGGCTTTAAAGAGACATCATGAGGCGGGACAGCTTTATGTGAGTGTCCTGACGGACCCGACAACGGGCGGCGTTACGGCAAGCTTCGCGATGTTAGGAGATATCATCCTCGCGGAGCCGGGGGCACTCATCGGTTTTGCGGGACCCCGTGTCATCGAGCAGACCATCGGGCAGAAGCTGCCGGAAGGTTTCCAGAGAGCGGAGTTCCTTGTGGAGCACGGCTTTGTCGATAAGATCGTGAAACGTGAGGAATTAAAAGAGACGCTGGCGATGATCTTAAAGCTTCATAAGAAGCCGGAGCGCGGATGTCTTGCGGACTGGAAAACGGAAAACACAGCTGACAGGGCGGCTTTTGAGGAAAAAGAGCAGAATTCTTCTGCGAAGAGAGCGCATCATGGTTCCGGAAAGGCAGCAGGAGCAATCCGCAGCGCATGGGATTCCGTCCTGCTTTCCAGAAAGGCGGACCGCCCGGTGGCTACGGACTATATCAACGCGATCTTCGATGATTTTATGGAATTCCATGGAGACCGTTACTGCAAAGATGATGGTGCCATCGTCGGCGGAATCGCTTCCTTCCACGGAATGCCTGTGACAGTGATCGGGCAGGAAAAGGGTAAGAATACAAAGGACAACATCAAGCGCAACTTCGGAATGCCGTCCCCGGACGGATACCGGAAGGCGCTGCGTCTCATGAAGCAGGCGGAGACATTTGGACGTCCGGTAGTGTGCTTTGTAGATACCCCAGGAGCCTTCTGCGGACTGGAAGCCGAGGAGCGCGGGCAGGGAGAGGCCATCGCGAGAAACCTCTTTGAGATGTCAGATCTCACCGTTCCGGTGCTCTCCATCGTGATCGGAGAGGGCGGAAGCGGCGGAGCGCTTGCCATGGCTGTGGCGAACGAGGTCTGGATGATGGAGAATGCGGTGTACTCTGTTCTCTCCCCGGAAGGTTTTGCATCGATCCTGTGGAAAGACAGTAAACGCGCCGATGAGGCGGCACGGGTCATGAAGATGACCGCGGCGGAATTAAAGGAACTCGGAATTATCGAGCGTGTGATCCCGGAGCCGGAACCGGCAGACCCGGAGACGCTTCCGGAGATTGCGAAGACCATGGAAAACGCCATGGAGGAGTTCTTTGAGACGTGGACACAGCTTGACGGGAAGACGTTAGCAGAGAGCCGGTATGAGAGATTCCGGAAATTTTAGGCAGCGCTCCAGCAGCGTGCGGACCAGCATATGGTCATGTTAGAGATGGAACAAATACGGGGAGTTGTAATTTAGGAGGAAATATGGAGGCAGCAATCAGTCTGAAACCATTGAAAATAGGGAACCTCGTGGCGAAGCGCCCGGTAATCCAGGGAGGAATGGGGGTCGGCGTGAGCCTTTCGTCCTTAGCCGGAGCTGTTGCGAAGGCGGGAGGAATCGGAATTATTTCCACGGCCCAGATCGGATTTAAGGATCAGGATTTCGGAAAAAATCCGATGGCGGCGAATCTGAGAGCGATCCATTCCGAGCTTAAGAAAGCCAGGGAGAAAGCGCCCCAGGGGATTCTGGGCTTTAATATCATGGTCGCGACGAAGGAGTACGCCTCCTATGTGAAAGAGGCGGTGAAAGCCGGAGCGGACGTGATCATCTCCGGCGCCGGTCTCCCGATCGACATGCCGAAATTTGTCGCGGAGGCGGAGAATGAGAACGGAGGTTCTGAAAAGAAAGAGCGGCGTACCATGATCGCGCCCATCGTTTCCTCTGTGAAATCTGCTCTTGTGATCTGCAGGATGTGGGACAGAAAGTACCACACAGCACCGGATTTCGTCGTAGTGGAAGGACCATGCGCGGGCGGTCATCTCGGATTTTCCAGGGAACAGCTCACTGAGCTTGGAGCCGACACAGACCATGTAGCTGAGACATTTAATGAAGCGGCTTATGATAAGGAGATCCGCGGAATCATCGAGACGGTGAAGAGCTTTGCGGAGAAGTACAAAAAACATATCCCGGTCATCACGGCGGGAGGAATCTTCGACCACAAAGACGTTCTGCACCAGTTTGCGCTTGGGGCGGAGGGCGTTCAGGCGGCGACGAGATTTGTGACGACTGAAGAATGTGACGCGGATATTGCATACAAAGAGGCATATATCAACGCGAAAGAGGAAGACATTGTGATCGTTAAGAGTCCGGTTGGAATGCCGGGCAGAGCGATCAAAAATAAGTTTTTAGAGCGTGTTGCTCAGGGACCGGTGAAGGTGGAGCGATGCTTCCGGTGTCTGGAACACTGTAATCCGGCGGAAACACCGTATTGCATCACGAAAGCGCTGATCAACGCCGCAGAAGGAAAGATTGATGAGGCGCTGCTGTTCTGCGGAAGCAATGCATACCGTTGTGAGAAGATCGAGACGGTGCCGGAGGTTATGGCGGCGCTGTGCGGAGAGTAAAAAACTCAGAGAGGCTGTTGTGCAGATCATGTGAATCAGCCAGAATATAAATTTTCAGGAAAGCAGTTTTATAAAGTTCATAGATCCCGTATTTCTGTCATAAGATAAAGAAATTCAGGTGGTGGTTTGGCGTATCTGCGCTTCGAGTGCAGGCAGCCGAAGCGTCGCCGACTTTGACAGAAATGCGGGATTTTTTATGTTAAATATGCTCTGGGCAGGAATGATGGCAGCCGGGATCTTCTGGGCGGCGTTTCATGAAAATATGGGAGCAGTGACGAACGGGCTGCTGGATTCGGCGAAAGAGGCGGTGACTCTGGGTGTTACAATGCTTGGGATCATGTCGTTCTGGTGCGGGATCTTAAAGATCGGGGAGAGAGCGGGACTCATCGAGGCGTTGACGGAGAAGATGCGTCCGGTGATCCGGTTTCTCTTTCCGAATCTCCCGGATGGACATCCGGCAGGGAAATATATCGCGACAAATATGATTGCGAACATGCTGGGACTCGGCTGGGCGGCGACACCGGCTGGGTTAAAGGCGATGGAAGAGTTGGAGAAACTGGAGGATGAGCGGCGGGAGGAAAAAGCGCCGGATAAGAGGAAAAACACGGCAGGGCAGAGCAGTCTGGCGAGACAGTCGGGCACCGCCAGCAATGAGATGTGCACGTTCCTGATCGTAAATATTTCCTCACTCCAGCTCATTCCCATCAACATGATCGCCTACCGCAGCCAGTACGGCAGCGTCAATCCGGCGGCCATCGCAGGTCCCGCGCTGTTGGCAACGATCGCCAGTACAGCGGCGGGAGTGGTGTTCTGCAAGGTCATGGACCGGAAAAAAGTTGATTTTTGAAAAAAAGTTTACTATAATAATACCATTATGTGGCTGAAGCCCATACTCTAAAAGAGTCCCCCGCCCAAGGCGGTTTAAACCGAGAAATATTTACTGCCGTAAAGCATCAGAACGGGCTGGTGCGTGGCTGATAAAAACAGATGAGATGATAAGAATACCAGGAAGGTTGCTGCATACAGAACGTATGTCTCTTTCTGGTATTTTTTTGCAGCTGAGGGTTTAAGGATATTTCGAGGTGCTAAAAATTTAAAAAGGGGATAAATTCATGAAAAAACAGACAACAAAGACAATAATAGCGGCATTGACTGCAGCGGCAATGGTGTGTTCCATGGCTGGCTGTGCCGGAAAAACTTCAGGAACGTCCGAGACCTCCGGCGAGGAAAGTTCGTCTGCGGCAGAGAACACAGAGGCAGCTGCCGGAGCAAAGCAGGATAATGAAAAAGATTCCGTCATCGTTGTGATGGGACCCTCCTCAGAACCGGAGGCAGGATTCGACCCGGCATATGGATGGGGTGCAGGAGAGCATGTCCATGAGCCGCTGATCCAGAGCACACTGACTGTTACAAAGGCAGATATGACGATCGGTTATGATCTGGCAACAGATATGAATGTCAGTGATGACGGGATGACGTGGACTGTGACGATCCGCGACGATGTAACATTTACGGACGGGGAGCCTCTGACCGCGGAGGATGTAGCATTTACCTACAACACGATGCGGGATACCAGCTCGGTCAATGATTTTACGATGTTGAAAGAGGCGAAAGCTCTGGATGATACCACCGTGGAGTTCGACTTGAGCCGGCCGTATTCGATCTGGCCTTATACGATGGCGATTACAGGGATCGTCCCGGAGCATGCTTATGGACCGGACTACGGTTCAAATCCGATCGGCTCCGGCCGCTATATTATGAAACAGTGGGATAAAGGGCAGCAGATCATCTTCACGGCAAATCCGGACTATTATGGAGATGAGCCGAAGATGAAGACAGTGACGGTTTTATTTATGGACGAGGATGCGGCCTATGCGGCGGCCCTTTCCGGGCAGGTGGATCTTGCATACACTTCCGCGGCATATTCCGACCAGACCGTGGATGGATTTTCCCTGCTTGCATGTAAGACGGTTGACAACCGCGGCTTCAACCTGCCGGCGATCCCGGCGGGGGAGACAGATGAGAACGGAGTCCCGCTGGGAAATGATTTCACCAGCGATATCAATGTGCGCCGGGCCATCAACCTGGGGATTGACCGTGACGAGATGATCGAGCATGTGTTAAACGGATATGGATCGGCGGCCTACAGCGTCTGTGATCAGATGCCATGGTATAATCCGGCGGCGAAGGCTGATTATGATCCGGATATGGCGGCAGCAATCTTAAAGGAAGCCGGATGGACTGCGGGAAATGATGGAATATTAGAGAAAAACGGCGTCCGCGCCGAATTCACGATGCTCTACCCGACCGGGGATTCTGTTCGTCAGGCCCTTGCAGAGGACACTGCAAACCAGTTGAAAAAGATCGGAATCAAGGTGACGACAGAGGGCGTCGGCTGGGATACCGCCTATGACCGGGCACAGTCCACGCCGCTTATGTGGGGCTGGGGCGCCCACACACCGATGGAGCTCTACAATATTTACCACACAGCTCCGGGAAAGAAATATGCGGAATATTCTCCTTATGCCAACGAAAAACTGGACGAGTATATGGATGCGGCCCTTGCAGAGAGTGATCTGGAAAAGTCCTATGAACTCTGGAAAGATGCGCAGTGGGACGGAACGACAGGAATCACCCAGGACGGTGATCTTCCGTGGGTATGGCTTGTAAATATTGATCATTTATACTGGGTGAAGGATGGTCTTCAGGTGGCAGAACAGAAGCTTCATCCTCATGGACATGGCTGGTCGATCGTAAATAATGTCGACCAGTGGACATGGAAATAAAGAAAACGGGTCTGTGGTTTGGCAGACAGGCAGTGCGGATGTGTCTGATGGTGCTTCTGGTGAGCATTCTGGCGTTTGTGCTCCTGGCAGTCTCCCCCATAGATCCGCTTCAGACAAATGTCGGCCAGACGGCTCTGGGTTCCATGAGCCCGGAGCAAATCGCAAGACTGAAAAGCTACTGGGGAACCGATCAGCCGCCGGTGGAACGGTACTTAAACTGGCTGAAAGATTTTCTTCATGGAAACATGGGAACATCCCTTTTATACCGCCGTCCGGTGGCGGAGGTTATCGGTGAGAAGGTCATGAATTCCATCTGGCTTTTGTTTGTGGCATGGCTGTTATCCGGTGTCCTTGGTTTTTTTCTCGGAATTCTGGCAGGAAAAAAGCGGGGCGGGGCAATGGACCGGATTGTCACGGGATATTCCCTGTTTGTGGCGAGCACCCCGGCGTTCTGGGTTGCCATGATGTTACTTATGGTGTTTGCGGTGAAACTTCACTGGTTCCCCATCGGCTTCAGCGTGCCCATCGGCATGGACGCTGGTGAGATATCTGCTGCAGACCGGGTCCGCCACGCAATTCTTCCGGCGGCAGCCCTCAGTATAACCGGAATTTCCTCCATCGCCCTGCACACGAGAGAAAAACTCATCGAGGTCATGGAGAGCGATTAT
Source organism: Clostridium sp. AM30-24 (assembly GCF_003480435.1). Taxonomy (GTDB): domain Bacteria; phylum Bacillota; class Clostridia; order Lachnospirales; family Lachnospiraceae; genus Pilosibacter. The sequence goes on from NZ_QUJB01000015.1 coordinate 40,141, forward strand.
GTGCTGTTCGCAAGGGCCAGAGGTGAGTCGGAGTGGTCGGTCTTACGTCGTCATGGATTTCGGAACATTCTTCTTCCGGCCATGACACTGCAGTTTGCGTCTGTCAGTGAGATCATCGGTGGTTCCGTCCTCGTGGAACAGGTTTTTTCCTATCCGGGGCTTGGACAGGCTGCGGTGACGGCGGGACTTGGAAGTGACGTGCCTCTTCTTTTGGGAATCACAGTGGTGACGGCGGTGATCGTCGCAGCGGGAAACCTTGCGGCAAATCTCCTCTACGGCGTGATCGATCCGAGGATCAGAGAGGGGGCGAAGCGCTGATGAAGAAAAATCGCAGAATACAAGGCGCTGCACTGCTGATCTTGGCGGCTGTGTTGTTGGCGTTCATTGCGCTGCTCGGAAGCTTCTGGCAGGAAGCAGCCATCACGACGGATTTTACAAGGAAAAATATAGCTCCGTGTATACAATATCCTTTTGGGACGGACTGGATGGGCCGTGACATGTTTGTGAGGACAGTTGCAGGTCTTTCCTTAAGTATCCGGATCGGACTGTTGACGGCGGCAGTCAGCGCGGTAATGGCCTTCGTGCTGGGACTCTCTGCGGCAGTCTGTGGGAAATTTGTGGACAGTGCGGTGCAGCTGCTCATTGATATCGTCATGGGAATCCCCCACATGCTGCTGTTGATCCTGATCTCGTTTGCCTGCGGACGGGGATTCTGGGGTGTTGTCTGGGGAATCGCGGTTACCCACTGGGCATCTCTGGCGAGGCTGATCCGCGGGGAGGTCTTACAATTAAAACAGAGCCAGTATGTAAAGATTGCGGAAAAGTTGGGAAAAGGGAAGTTTTATATCGCCTTTTTCCACATGGCGCCGAATCTGATCCCGCAGTTTATCACGGGACTTGTCCTCCTGTTCCCCCATGCGATCTTACATGAAGCCAGTATCACGTTTCTGGGATTCGGACTTTCCGCGGAGAGTCCGGCGATCGGTGTGATCCTGTCGGAGAGCATGAAATATCTGGCTATGGGAAAATGGTGGCTGGCACTGTTTCCGGGACTTTTTCTCGTGGGAACAGTGCTGCTGTTTCATTACATCGGACAGGAACTCTGCAGGATTCTGGATCCGGGCAGTGTCCATGAATAGGAGGCGGAGAAGATGAAGGATACGATTCTGGAAGTAAAAGACCTCTCCGTCACCTTCACCCAGTATGACAGGGGATTTTCGAGACGGACGATCCACGCGGTGGAGAAGATGGATCTTACCGTGAAGAACGGTGAGATCGTTGCTGTGGTGGGCTCCAGCGGCTCGGGCAAGAGTCTTTTAGCCCATGCGATCATGGGAATTCTTCCATATAACAGTGAGATGAATGGGGAGATATGGTTTCTCGGGGAGCGGTTGACGGCAGAACGGGTGAAAAATCTTCGCGGACATGAGATCGTTCTGGTTCCGCAGAGTGTATCTTATCTGGATCCGCTCATGAAGATCGGGGAGCAGATCCAGAATGGAAAAAAAGATGTGTCGGTGAAGGAAAAATGTCTTGCGGTACTAAAACGATATGGACTTTCGCCGGATATCCGGGAAAAATATCCGTTTCAGCTCTCCGGCGGCATGACAAGGCGTGTCCTGATCTCCACGGCAGTGATGGAGAAGCCAAAGCTTGTCATCGCGGATGAGCCGACACCTGGACTTCATATGGAGGCGGCAACCCGTGTCATGGGACATTTCCGGGAGATGGCGGATGAGGGGGCAGGTGTACTCCTCATTACCCACGATCTGGAGCTGGCGCTCCTGACAGCCGACCGGGTCATCGTGCTCTATGGCGGAAGAGTCGTTGAGGAAACAGATGCGGCGGCTTTTCAGGACGAGAAGAACCTCAAACACCCGTACACGAAGGCGCTGTTCCGTTCCATGCCGAAGAACTGGGAAAAGGACGGGGAACAGCTCTGTGATACGGGAGAGATTTTGGATACGATGCGAAAGGAATATGGCAGATGAGGCTGGAAGCGAGAGATATTTCTTTTAAATACGGAGAGGGAACCAGACAGATCCTGAACCATGTGACCCTTACGGTGGAAGCTGGCGAAAAGGTAGGGATTATGGCTCCCAGCGGATATGGAAAGACGACGCTCTGCAAGATCCTTGCCGGATATGAAAAGCCTGATCAGGGGGAGGTTCTCCTTGACGGTACACCGATCCGCGCGTTTCGCGGTTACAGTCCGGTGCAGATGGTGTGGCAGCATCCGGAGCTTTCTGTAAATCCGAAGAGACGACTGAGAACGGTGACGGCGGAAGGTGACTGGTCCTTTGAGGATACCGGCGAGAGAGCCCGGATCGAGGCGGAACTTGGAATCCGGGATGAGTGGAAAGAGCGGTTTCCGGTGGAGGTTTCCGGTGGAGAGCTTCAGCGCTTCTGTATTGCAAGGGCGCTGGGGAGACGGACAAAACTCCTGATCGCGGACGAGATGACGACAATGTTAGATCTCATTACCCAAGGGCAGATATGGGACTTTGTTTTAAAGGAATTGAAGCGCCGGGACATTGGAATGATCGCAGTGAGTCATTCGCCGGAGCTCTTGGAGAAGGTGTGTGACCGCGTGGTCCATCTGCGGACAATGAATTGACAAGCATGGATGGATTCCGTAAAATGAAAACATAAAAATTTTGACTCTAGGCGGTGCGGTGGATAACTGTGCCGCTTTTCATATAACAGAGGAGCGCCGGAATAGACTTTTATGGAGGAGCGTATGAAACTTTGTATGAATCTATGTCTTGCAGCCGTGTTTATCTGGATCATGTGGACGGATATCCGGACGATGACGATACCGGATAACGTGTTGGTTCCATTAGTAATTCTGGCGGCGATGTCTGTGCCTGCAGAGCCGGAAATTTCTCTTACCGCCCGGATCATCGGATGCTTTTCCGTGGCGCTTCCGATGTATATTACAGATCGTTTTATTGATGGTGCGTTCGGCGGCGGGGATATCAGACTTCTGGCAGTTATGGGATTTTATCTCGGATGGAAGATGTGCCTGGTGGGGACAGTTACAGGATTCTTTTTCGGCGGACTTCAGGCTGTGATCCTGCTGATATCCGGAAAAGTGAAATTTGGAGAGAGAACAAGAATTCCCTTTGCTCCGGCGCTCTGCTTGGGACTGTATGCTGCAAAACTCTGGGGTGATCAGATCATCGGCCTGTTCTTTGGCCTGACCTGGTAAAAATCCGGACCAATAAAGGTGGGGAGATATGTTATGCAAAAGAAAAGGAAACTTGGAACGGAAAAATTGTCGGAGTTTTTCAGACAGTTTTCGGTTCTGATAAGTTCCGGACTGCCGGTTCCAAAGGCACTCGAGATCATGGAAACAGATGAAACGGATAAAAGATTTTCCATAGCGTGTCGTGATCTCAGGCTGCGGATGATCGATGGAATGTTGATCGGCGATGCGATGGCAGCGACAGGATGTTTTCCGGAGCTGGCAGTTCAGATGATCCGGTCGGCGGAGATGGGAGGTCATCTCGGAGCAGCGACCATGCGTCTGTCAACACATTACGAGAAGGAACATCGGACGGAGGGAAAGATCCGCGGCGCCATGCTGTACCCGAAGATCCTGCTCCTGATGATGATCTTTCTGATCATGTTCGTCTTTCTCGCAATTCTGCCGACGCTGGAACCGCTTTTGGCGGACGCAGAACTTCCGTTTCTCACGAAAGTTTTGATGGACATGAGCCATTTCCTGTATGAATACCGGTATTTTCTTCCGGCGGCTGCGCTGATCCTTATCGCGGCATGGCAGTTTCTGATCACGAGACCGGGAATCCGGCGCGGATATGACCGCATGCTGTGTTTCCTGCCTGTCATCGGAAGGCAGGTGAAGATCATCTGCACCGCGAGATTCTGCGAAAATATGTCGAGCCTCTACTCCAGCGGACTGCCGATCTCATTTTGTTTAAAGTATACAATGGGGACGATCGGAAATCGGTATCTGGACGGAAGCATTCGGGGAATCATGGAACGTGTGGAAAATGGAAAGCTGCTCAGCGAGGCGATCCGGGAAAGCGGATGTTTTGATAAAAAACTGGCAGCGGTGATCGTCACTGGTGAAGAGGCAGGATGTCTTGACGAGATGTTAAGGAGACTGGCGGAAAACTATGAACATGAGGCGGATCTGGCCCTCACGAAACTGATGAATCTTCTGGAACCGGCGATGATCCTGCTCATCGGTGCACTCACAGGATTTTTGATCCTCGGAATTATGGAACCGATTTGGAATATGTACGGAAGCAGTGGCGGCTGAGAGGGGGAAACAGGGTGAAAAAGAACGGGAATGGTGGTTTTGTCATGGCGGAAGTGCTGATGACAGTCATGCTTCTCATGATCATTGGAACGCTGCTGTTTTCCTCCGCGTCCAGAAGCTATGCACGGGCAGAGCGGAATGCCGCGAAAACGCAGGCGAGGCTGGCTGCGGAGACGGCAGTGCAGGTTCTCGCGGAAAAGATCCTGAGGGAAGAGCCATCAGAGCTTATCGAAGAACTTGTCTCGGAACGCGGTCTTCCGAAAACAGATGGTGTGATCTGGGCGGATACCGGTGACGAAAAGCCGGAAGCGATTGAAATGACAGTGTCATCTTTCTGGAATGCGGACGGTTCCGGTCTGGTTCTGCATGCGGAATGTTCGGTAGGAGATCAAGAAGAAAGTGCGTCGATGATTCTGAAAAGGGAGAGGTTGTCCGTGTATACACCATCCAATGCGGGGCGGGAAGAGGAAACGGAGGATGAGCCATGAGGAAGAGAACGAAACGTTTTTTGGACCATGATGGCATGACATTAGTGGAAGTGATGGCGGCATTTTTTATTCTGATGCTGGCGTCAAAGGCTGTTTTCTCCTGTGTTTCCGGATATTCCCAGGTAATTCAGAGGAGCCGGGAACTCGCCGCGGCGGCAGTCAGTTTAGAACGTGCGGCGGGAAATGCGGAGTATGGAACTGCCGCAGAGATCCATCTGGAGATTGGCGGGGAAGAATTTGTAGAACCAGGATATTGCATGAAAGTAACGGAGAGCAACAGTGTCCGTTCTGTTTCAGGTTTTTGGCTCAAAGAGACAGCAATGGAGGAGCGTTTGGCGGATGAAGAATAAACGAGGCGGCTTCACTCTGGTGGAAGTCATGACGGTGGTCCTGCTGTTTGGACTGCTTTTACTTCTGATTTTTCCGATGAGACGGATGCTTTTCAGGGTTTTAGAACGGGCAGAGGAGCAGGAACACGCGGAAATGGTCGGAGATGCCGTCTTCCGGTATGTGACAGACGGGCTGCAGACAGGTTCGATCCGACGGGAAGATATAGAAAATATTTCTCTGGATAAGTTCGGTGAGAATGATCTGGTGCCGGAAATTTCCATAGAGGATGCGGGTGGATACCGGATGTTCTTCAGGGTCCATGTGTCCGATGGCGAACGGATTCTCTATGAGAGGGCAGGAAATATTTTGTATCCCGGTGATGCCGGGGAGGCAGTTTACACGGACGGAAACGCCATGAGAGAATAGATGTAAGGGGAGATCGAGATGCTGCTTGCGATAGGCGGAGACGGAAAGAAAGGAAACAGGGAGAAGATTCCGGAAAATATGGGGCAGATGGGAAAAGAAGTGGAGTCCGCGGTAAAAATTCTTGAAGAACTTCTGATGCTGGGATATCGGGAAAATGCCAGCGATATTCACATGGAACCGTGGGAGGACCGGTTTGTGATCCGCATGAGGATCGACGGAATGTTGACAAAACTCCGGGAGTTCGATCCGTCCATGCATCAGCCGCTCGTGACCAGAGCAAAGGTCATCAGTGGAATGGATATTGCCAAAAAGAGAGTTCCGCAGGACGGACATTTCCGGGAAACGATCAGTGGAATCCGTCTGGACATGAGGACCAGTGTGATCCCGACGATTTTCGGGGAAAAGATGGTGCTGAGATTTCTGGATACGAAGACAGAGATCGATAATCGTGAGATGTTCGGTATGAGTGCCGGGAATTATGGGAAGATGATGCAGATCCTTAAGAGTCCCGGCGGAATTTTATATCTTACAGGACCGACAGGATGCGGAAAGACTACCACGCTCTATATGATTCTGGAATATCTCGCAAAACAGCCGGTAAATATCGTGACCATTGAGGATCCTGTGGAGCGGTATCTTCCCGGAATCAGCCAGATGCAGGTGAACGAACAGGCGGGGCTTACGTTTGAATCGGGACTACGCTCTGTTTTGAGACAGGATCCCGATATCATCATGGTCGGCGAGACGAGAGATCCTGAGACCGCAAAAATCAGTGTCCGTGCGGCGATCACCGGTCATCTGGTGCTCTCGACCCTGCACACGAAAAGCGCGGCAGGCGGGATCACGAGAATGGCAGACATGGGTGTTGAGCCATATCTCACAGCGGACAGTTTATGCGGAATGGCGGCGCAGAGACTGGTGAGAAAGGTGTGTTCGAACTGCGCGGAAACAGTGGAACTTACGGATAAAGAACAGGAACTGCTTGGAAGAAAGATCCGGAGCACAAGACGCGGCCGTGGATGTGAATTTTGCCGGAATACAGGATACAGAGGAAGAACGGCAGTCCATGAGATCTTTGTGATGGATCGGGAGTTGAAGAAAATGACAGTGGAAAACCGGCCGGAATGGGAGATCGAGGATTATGTGGTGAAAACACAGGGGATGCGGACCATGCGGGAAGAACTGGCAGATCTTGTGTGTGACGGCGTGATCTCGATGGAGGAGTTTTTGCGGACGGTGGAGACGTGGTAAGGCAGTAGAATAAAAAAGAAAGAGTCTGGTCGAAAGGCAGGGTGTGCGCGGCATGCCCTGCCTTTTTGACATCGAAAACTGCTTATAAATAATGTCCTTATCGGTACCGGTGACAAAATGTTCTGGCAAAAATGACGAAAATCAAAAAATATTTTCGTGATACTGACTAAATAAGAGGGCTGTTGTTTTACGGATCCGATATGGATTACAGGGATACCCTGTGATATAGTTATGGGCATACAGAGGGACAAACCGAACGGGGAGTTCCAGTCAAATCATAATAGGTCTTTTTGAAGTCTTAAAAATCTTTGAAAGCAGGTCTATGATCTGCTTTATCGAAAAGCTGCCGGCGGCTTTAGCCGGAACATCCAGGAGGAAAAATGAATCGAAAAAGAGTGGCAAAGTGGCTCGCTGCTGCCGGTTCTTTTGCTGTACTTACAAGCTGCCGGGGAGAAGTGATTCCCTATGCAGCGGAGAAAACGGCGGAGCTTTCAGTAGCAGTACCGGTGATACTGCGGGACCGGGAATCGGGCAGGAGGTTTTTGATGGAAGCGGTATCTGCCGCAGACCGGGGAGAAAGACAGGAGCTCACGGTAACGGGAAAGGATGGCGTGTTCGATACACTGGCGATTGCGCAGATGTTCCCCGAGGTGATCAATATTTCAAAATTGGATCTTGGGACAAGGAGCGTAAACGGAGAATTACTTACGGATTGCCGGATCGGATTTGAGTGGCGGGGGCGTGCGCCGGATATAGAGGAAGATGCGGTCCCGGGAGTTGGTGATAGGTTTGGAGCTGAGGAAGACCGGGCTGGGTGGCAGACCGGAGATGTGCTCATGCGGGAAATTGCGGGAAAAGTCTGCCGGTTTTGCTGTGTGGATGATGATTATCAGGATGGCAGCGGAAGATATGGGAAACGTGCGCTGTTTCTGGCAGAATGTGTGATCCGGTCCGATGTGGAAAGTACGGATGAAGAAAAGATCCTGATCCCGTTTGGGCAAGACAATAATTACAAGAGATCGCGGGTGCGGGAATGGCTGGAGAAACAGTCGGAGACTGCCGCATCGGATGCGTCTTTTGTATACACGGGAGTTCTGACAGCATATAGGGGGACAACCGGGGCCGGTGATTTCACACAGACCCGGCTGGATGGTCTTGAAAGCTATCTGCTTCCATATCAGGACTGTAGGGACCGTTTCTTTCTTTTGTCTTTGGAGGAGGCGTACCGGTACAGGGAGAAAATCTGGAATCTGGAGGGAATGGGAAGTTCCTATAGCCGGGGATTCTGGCTTCGGACACCGGCATGCGAGCTGGATGAGAGAGGGAATTTTGTATATGGAAACAGGGAATATGTTGCAGATCTGGAAAAAGGATGCTTCAGACAGGCAGATGTGTCAGATACCGGAATAGGAATCTGTCCGGCATTTTGCCTGCCACAGGCATAGAGGGGAGAAAAGAAATGAAAAAGAGCAGGAAAAATAAGTGCGGAAAGAGTCAGATGATGTTGGCAGGGTTAGGACTCTGTATGGCGCTTGGAACGCCGGTAAGAGGAATGGCAGTTTTGAGAAGTGTGGAGACAGCAGCGGAACAAACGGCAACAGCGTCGGATGCTTCGGAAAAGATGGCTGCATTCGCTATGGCTGAGGATATCTGGGGTTTTGATGTGGGGGATATGAGCTTTCTAAGCGGAAGATATGGAGACGGGACAAAGGAAAAACCGTACCAGATCACTACAAAAGAGCATCTGATCGGACTCGCGGCACTGGCGTCCATGGGGATGGAAGTCGGAAGCGGAGAGGGAACATATCCCGGAAATTATAAGGGTGTCTGGTTTGAGCTTGGAAAAAATATCGATCTCGGGGGAATGAACTGGATCCCGATCGGATTTTACCGTACCGAAGCGGATATGCGGGCGGGAAAAGTATCGCCGTTTGAGGGACATTTTGATGGAAATGGAAAGACGGTATCCAACTTCCGTATGTACCAGCCATCCTGGGACTTTGGTGGACTGTTCGGCGTGGTGGAGAATGCGGAGATCACGGATCTTAAGGTAAAGCCGGGACATGTGATCACGGTGAAGGAAAATGGGGGAATTCTCGCAGGCCGCGCAAAGCATTCGGTGATCCGGAATGTGACAGTTAATGGCACGCTCAGGACTACAGGTACTGCCGGAGGCGTGATTGCGGATGTTCTGGAGGATTCTGTTGTAGAGAACTGTGTTTCTGATCATGTGGCCATTGATACGGGACAGGGAAAAGAAATATTTGCCGGAGGAATTGCCGGGCGGGCTGCGGAGTCCCTGATTGCGGACTGCGAAGTGAATACCGGGGACAACTTAAGTGCCAGAATCCAGGGCGGTGGTTACGTAGGCGGAATCGTGGGATTTCAGAATTCCACGGATATTTTTAATACGCATGTGATGGGAACGATCGGAGGAAGTGGATCCCAGTCCATAGGCGGTATCACCGGAAAATATGCTTCCGGCAAGCTAAAGCTCGCGCGGTTTGAGGGAAGGATTGCCTCTTCCGGGCTTGGAAGCGCGGCGCGCGAGGGAACATTCATCGGAACCCATGATACCGGATTCCATTTCCGGTATGGTATGGAGGACGGAGCGGATGTGGCATACCTGTTTGCGGATACGGAGGAGAAGATTGCAGCCGGTGTCTGTGGTTCCGGTGTCCCGGATGACAACCGGTTTACCTATGATGCCCATATTGGTTTCTGGAACAAAGGCGATAATTTTTACACGTTGGTGCAGGGACAGAACACGAAAAAAGAGGATGAAGTTTATTTTTATGAGGAGCTTGAGAACGGTGTCCTACATGTCGTGGATACCGAGGATGCAGCGAGACAGGATCTCTATACCCCGGATCACTTTGCACCGAATTCCGTAGGGCGCCCGGTGCAGGGATACCTGTTGTCGGTTCTTCAGGTGGATACAGCAGCAAATTCGGAGAATTTCTATGACGTTGCGGTACTGACGGCGAGAGGTCCGTCTGTCTACAGCAAGGAATTTCACAAGGCATACCGGGGCGCGGTGGCTGCCGGGGATACAGTGACGGTCCTCACAGCTCCGAAGAACACGGAGACAGAGAAATTCCAGATGGATGGAGTGCCGACATATACGGATTCTTTGGGACGGAGAAGAAAGATGACCTATCAGAAGGGAGGTTCCTATCAGTTTGTGATGCCGGAACATGACACGGAGGTAGCGGCTGTCTATAAAAAGGTGGCGGCCGGTGTGCGGGTAGAGCCTCAGGAGTTCGGCTTCCGGGTCATTGAGGAGCGGACCGGAGACCGGATGAATCCATCGATCACTACAGAAGTGCGGGATACAGCAGGAAAGCTTCTGGCAAGATACTTAAACGGAAAGCTGGAGATGGGGACGAAAGTTCAGGACGTTAAGATCCAGGCGGTGGTCGATAAGAATAACGATGTCGATGATGAAGCAGTGAGATGGAGTGTGGATGACGATGAGCTGATCCTCTTAAAGAAAAATGACGACGAGGATGAGTCTGGATATACGAAAAAGAGCGCATCCATCGAGCTGAACCTGAATGCTGGATTCTTTAAGGATATTGTGGAGAAAGCGGAGGCAGAACAGGCGAAGAAACAGTACCGATATCCGATCGAGGACACGGTCTATGGCGATGGGACACTGGGCGGACTTGCGGTTTTGACAGCGAAGACGAGACCGGCATCCAGTTTTGAGGAGAAGTCTGTGACTGCAAATTGCAGAATTCCGGTGACGTTCCAGATCAAGGACCGGACGAAGATCGCGGCGGAAGGGGCAGCTCTCGATAAGACAGCTTTGAATTTTACGGTGACGAGAATCCTGACTGGAGACCGGAAAAAACCGCAGGAGACGATCACGGTATCGGCACCTCAGATTCTGTCAGGATCCTTTACACCGGACTATTTCGATAAAAAAGATATCAGCTGGACTGTTGGCGATCACACCATGATTCAGGTGGATGCCGGCTTTGTGGAAGAGGGGATCGCGGATGGCGATTACCGGAACGCGAAGGTGACTGCTAAAAAGGATACGAGATGGATTCTGAATCTTATGGAGGCGGATGACGCGGCCCATGCGGAGCATATTTATGAGAAACGGACAGGTCATGGAGTGCGGAGTACAGAAGTAGTCATGGCGGCAAAGGATTCCCTTGGAAATATTCAATCGGCGGCCTGCAGCGTGAAAGTGGATTTTGTGACGGATGACCGGACTGTGGTAATGCCGGAAGAGATCAGGGTAGATCAGGAAGAACTGACGTATGACCTGACACTTACGAAAACGGGATCAAAATATGATCCAACGATCACATGGCAGGGAACAGAAGGTCAGAAGCTTGCAGCGGAACTGATCCCGGCGGAGGCGTTAAAGGGAAATGGGGAAGGCAGCTTTGGACTTATCTGGAGAGCAAAAAACGGAGCCGTAAAGATAGAAAACGGGGTAGCAGAGGTGGATACCGGAGCGGTCTGGATTGCGGAAGCAATGAAAAAATATCCCTATATGGCGGAATATGAGGATGAGATCACGGTCCGTGCCGGGAATGTGGAAAAAAAGATTCCGGTGAAATTAAAGTTCAAGCAGGTGGATAAGACCTGGTCCGGCGGTTCCGGCAGACATTCTTCGGGAGGCGGAAGCACAGGAAGTGTACTGAAAAAGCCGCAGAATGTATGGGAACAGCCGAAAGGCAGTATCACCGGGGAGTGGAGAAAACAGGAGGATGGAAGCTGGAAGTTTGTTTCCAGCGGAAGAATGTATGCCAATGAGTGGGCATGGATCTACAATCCGTACGCCAAAGAGGAGCAGGAAAAGGCTTCGTGGTTCCATTTTGCAGATGACGGCAGGATGGATACCGGGTGGTTTCTCGATGAAAAGGATGGAGGCTGGTATTATCTCCAGAAAATCAGCGATGGAAGTCAGGGAAGGATGCAGAAGGGCTGGCTGAAAGACGGAGAGAAGTGGTATTTCTTCGGACCAAGCGGAAGAATGACCAGAGGCTGGAACTGGATCAATGGAAGGTGTTACTATATGGATCAGAAAAATGGTTATATGCTGGCGGACTGTGTAACTCCGGATGGATATACGGTGGATAAAACAGGAGCCTGGTGCGTCGATGGAATCGTTCAGATGATTGGAAAAAAATAATGGCGGGGGATCAGTATGGAAGAAAAGAAACAAAAGCGTATACTGGCTGGATTGCTGGCAGTGATCATGATAATCACGGGAGTGGGAGTTCCACTCCCGTTCCCGTCTGAGGCATCTGATATATGGCCGCAGAAATCGACGGCCCCATTCTTTTGCCTGGATGGCGGGAAAGGATGGAAAAAAGTAGACCGGTACGATATGTATAAGTTCGATACGATGCCATCTCCTCTTACGGAAACTCAGGCAAAACGGTTATTCTGGGCATATCCGGATAACTGGTCTGCGCTGAAGAATGCGGCAAAACAGTTTGACCCGGAACTTTACGCTGAGATTGCATCGACGACTTCCAGTGCCAATATCGTAAAATATGTGAAGGACGATGCAGGAACAAAATTTGCCTGGGTAGCTGATAACCGGGAGATTGAAGATCGGGCAATTGCAGTTATGGAACAGGCATCATCCGCAGGAATGGCATCAGGAAAAGAAGCGCCGGACGCGATCCGGGAAGCGACTTCGGAAGATACGGCAGTGCCATTTCAGGTACTGCCTTTTTCCGATGGTCCCGGTGCATTAGATACGGAATTTGTGTTGGGAAAGGAGTTCATACGGGATATTGCGAAAATTGAGCCTCAGAGTGTGTGGGATAATGGTTCTACAGGGGGAAATGTGGGCTGGCTTGATGCGTCGCAGGATAAGAATATAGCTAAATCGGTGATGGGAGAAAATCTGTATGAGGTAACCTGGGGTGGTGATGCGATCAGGATCCACAACAATGGTTCAGCGATTGCGAACGAGAATGCTGTGGGCAGCATGATGTCAGAGGAAGAAAGATATAACAAGACAATGGTACGCTATAAGATCACGATGAGAAGTGATTCCGGCTGGTACACAGAGGGAAGCTGGAATCCGGAATATCTTCATGAATGGATGGATTTTAAAGCATGTATCAATGCGCCCAATCATCAACGGCTTTATAAAGCAGATATGAGAATCATTCCTTCAGATATGGTATTTTATCTGGTGATCAGTCAGGATGGGGAAGAAAGCTGGGATCATCCGGAATATGGAGTTGAGACCCCTGAGCTGGAATTTAATATATACCGGCATAAAGAAATTTTTTCAGCAGATTATAATGTGCGGCTTGTAAAACAGGATGACGAGACCGGAATGCCATTAAAGGGAAGCCAGTTTTATCTCTATGAGAGGTTTGAGGATGGAGACAAGATCTCAAAGGCAGATGGGGAGAGGAAGCTGACGGAAAAAAATTTAAGCTTTCGTCCATGGAGCGGATTTCAGGTGTTCTCAGAGGGAACGACGAACGAAAAAGGAGAGATCACGTATAAAGATGCTAGAAAATATACATACGAAAAGACATACTGTGATGGACATGCCATACCGTCATGGGCCAGCATGCCGGATGACCGGGGAGATGGAGATGTCGGAAATGAAGATGGGGAAAAAACGGATGCCTATGAGGAAGCGGCAGAACAGACGAGAGACAACAACCGGGCAGCGGCAAAACAGTGGCTGGAACTGGTGGAAGCCTGTGAGGCAGAGGCGGAGGGCGGCTGTCATTTTCACTGGTTTGCTGATGAGAGTGCTTATGATGAGGTGCAGGAGGTATTAGAATGTGGGGAAGCAGAAGGGAGGAACCGGGAAAGTAACGGAAACGAGCGAAAAATTCGTGCTGCATCGGAAGAAGCCTTTGGAAAATCCGGATGCAGGGCAGATTGCGAGGATACATATCAGAAGTTTATCAGACTGCGGTTTACCTATACCTGGAAGGAGATTCAGGCAAGAAACGGATATATCCTTCATGACCTGCATCGGGATGATATCCCGGTAGAGATGATTATGACAGATTCTTCCCAGGCAGGGGCAAATGCAGAAAAAATATCCGGAAGCAGCCGTGATATCGCGGAAAATATCTGGTATTCAGGAAACGGTAAGACAGGTGAAAGTACTGTTTCGGAAAGAAAGATACCGAGGGTGAAAAGCTCGTTGGGAACAATTGTGAGAGGAACGTCGTCCGATGCGGAGGCAGATGTTAAGGATGCAGCGGTTAAAACAACGGCATCCAATGCAGAAAAGAAAAGTTTGTTTCAGCGATTTTACGACTGGTTTGCGGAAAGAAGTCTGGATGAGGATGACGATAACGACGAAGAAGCCGATGGATGGGGAGAATATAAAGGCACCGGGGACTTTGAGGAGATTTTAGCAGACGCAAAGGTGGACGGGATCCGGCATCTGGATTGCGGGGATCCTGAAAAATATTCGCATTGCAATGGAGCAGAAAATTGCAAAGATGCCTGGCATGTGTATGACCACAGGACTGAGGGAAGGATCCATATCACAAAAAAAGACCTGGATCTTTTTAGAAGAGAAAACGAGAAATATTTGTCTTACGGGGATACGGAAGGAGACGGAACACTTCAGGGAGCCGTCTATGGACTTTTTGCGGCGGAAGACATTGTTCATCCGGACGCGGAGATGGCAGAAAACGGAGTTTTAACACATACCGGTATTGTCTATAAGGAGCATGATCTGGTGGCGGCTGCGACAACCGATCAGGATGGAAATGCTGATTTTCTGTGTTATACGGAAGCGCCGGGAATGGAGTACGATTATACGGCCGGGAAGATCAGAAAAAGAACGGATATCATCTGGAATGGACCGGAAAATCTGTATCAGGAGAATATGGAGAAGAACGGAAACTGTTGGATCGGAAGACCGCTGATTCTTGGAAAATATTATATAAAAGAGCTTTCCAGAAGTGAAGGATATGAGCTTTCCGTAAATGGGCTGGATCAGGAGATGACCAACCGGGGCACAGGCTTTGATACACCGATATCTGTGACAGATGCGAGTGGAACAGCGGTGGTTGCAATGACCGAACTCGCGGCGGCGATGGAGGGAGATGACGGAAGCGGAAAAGGATATGATGAACTTCCATTTTCAGTCACTTCGTCGGGAACGTCTTCGGAAAACGGAGAGGGTGGTTATGAGATTTTTGCCTATGGTTTTCCGGAAGGAACAAAATTCTACCGTGTCGACACAGGGGAAGAGTTGGTGACAGGACCACATGTGACAGGGAAAGAGCCTGTGATCGTGCGGGACGAGGCGGGAAGAACCATGTGGAAACAGGCGGAGAGTGATTTTAGCGATATTCTCTATGAGCCGGAACGTGATGCGTCAGGAAACATTACCGGTCAGGAACCGGTGAATCGGATGGAGCCGCAGATCCTGAAGGCGGAGCAGATTCCGGAAAAAACACCGATGATTCTTTCAAATCTGTCCGTTGATGAGGAAGACGGGAAATTCCGGGTAAAACTGGGGGACTGTAATCTTTCAGATGAAACGTCGGAGAATTTTCTCTTTTTAAAGGCCCAGACGGAGGAGATCCTTGGAAGAAACGGGTATGAAGTTCCGGTTACAGCGGAAGGTGTCCGTTCACTAAAAGATGCGCCAGTTTACAGCCGGGGAGTGAAAAAGGGTCAGAAAGATATATGGGGAATGACAACGGAACCGGGTGAGCCGGCAAAAAAGACGGTGTATGGCTCCGCAATTCAGGAAATTACTGTCTCGGCGCAGAAAAATGACTGTATTTTGGACTTCATGCGGAGCATTTTTACGTGGTATCAGGAACATCCACAATGGAACTTTGGCGGAATTGATGGGATCAGAAAAGAGGGAGAGGATTACCGGGTAACTTTATATGCCGGTGCATCATCCGTCAGAAATCGAAGATTTTTCACTTCAAAGGTAGAAAATGGGAAGAAGACGGCGGACAGAGTGTACGCGGTGTATGAGGATCCGGTAAATCTTCGCTGGGTGTATCAGGAATATAAAAACAGCGGTAAATTCCAATTTCGGGCTGATAGACAGTATGTGATCGGAACCGCCGGGAACACAAGGTATTATCTTGACGCGACATTGACACCGGTTCTGATGCCGGGAACGGATGGAAAACTGACAGAGATCCTGCATCAGGTCATGATGTACCATAAAAAGGGAGAGGAAGTGATCGATTATCTGTCGGGAGACCCGGCACATGGGTATCGTGTTCCGCAGACGCGGCTGGAGGATAAGATTGAAATCACGACAGAAAAAGAGATCGTGGAAAAAGATGTGGAGCTTCAAAATACTGTGAGGGAAAAGACTGGTGTATACAGAATTCAAGTTCAGACTTTTGGAAAAAATGCCTTTGGAAAGGATTTGACTGATAGAAAGACAAGCCTTACCCTGAACTTTATCGCAAAGCTTCCGGAAAAAGATCATGTTCTGACAGAAAAGGAAATTCTGACGATAGGGAATGCGAATATCTGGGGATACAAAGGGGGAGATCGGATCGGCTATGCAGAATACCTCGTAAAATTCTCGGGAGCGGCCTTTGCTGCGTCAGTTTCAAAAGATCAGGATCATTCAGACACCTATATCACTGCGAAGCGGCTGATATACCGGGGACAGGATAAGATCAGTGAGGATGGAGATACAGGATCTGCACCGGTTCTTGTGCTGGAACGTCCGGTAAAACAGAAAGTGCACATAGAGAAAAAGACGGATGACGGGGAAAATATTGGAAATTTCCGGTTCAAGATCTATCTGAAGTCAAATCTGGAACGGATCTTCTGCACTAAAGATGGGGAGATCTTCTGGATAGATAAAAATGGAGCTCCGGTACAGATTGAAGAATACCGGGAAAAATTTCCGGAACTGGTGCAGAAAATCTATACAAAACAGGAAGAACGTCAGGTGCTGGAGACAGTAGAGCGGAAAACAGCCCTGGATCGTGGGGAAGCAGGATCGATTAACGGGTATAACTATGAGAAATTTTTTGCGGCTATCCGGACGGCAGATGCGGATCTATGGAAGAGAACGGGACGCTTATGGAATACATCCTTTAAACCTTTTGTATCCAGTTCCATTACGGGAAAGAAAAATGAGATCAATACCTCGGAATATGCGAAAGAGAATGCGAAGCGTTCGGACGCGGTCAGGCAGTTTGCCATCGACTGGTATCTGAAAAAGGAGCAGGAAAGTCTGAAACAGGGGAAAAGCACGTATTCGGATGAGTCGTACGATCATGCACTTTACCTTGCAATCCGGAAGGCAGAGGATTACCTGCAGCCATTTTTCAAGTATGATCTTGGGAAAATCTATGCGATCGCCTGGGACAGCGAGGAGAAGGGGGGCTCTGACGGAGATAAGACGACTCTGGCTGTCCGTAAAGAAGAGGAGCAGGCACAGGAGGAAGCTGCATCAGCAATCTCAAGGTATCTGCCTTACGGTGAATATGTGATTGTGGAAGAACAGCCTTATGCATCGGAGCTGTTGGATTTTAAAAACAAACATTATGAGATCGATGCTCCGAAGGAGATATTTCTTCCGGAGGCGGATGGACAGAACGAGTCTGGAGATACCTGGAAAGAGAACTATATATACAGGAGCGTGGATTCGCCATGGGATCTTGCAAAAAAATATCTGATCCGATTTAACGAAGAGTGGGCGAAAAATCAGAAACAGGAAATTAAGGAATATGTGATCCTTGCTCACAGCAATGATGGGGATTTTGAAGTCTATCCATATGGACTTTCTGAGAAGAGGAGAGAAGGACGCTACGAACCTTATGGAAATGAGATGGTAAAACAGTATTATCATTACCGGTCGGATAGTGAAAATGGCGAAAACGAGAATGGAAAGGAGACGATGACGGGGGTAAAAACTGCTTATGACAGGGAATACGCACCGATGCTTGTTCCGTGGAGTATTGTGGATCCGAAGGAACAGGAGAATAATACGGATTGGACCGGTTATGGAGAAAAGAAATTTCTGGATCGAAAGTATCTCTCGAATCTGAGGATCGAGAAGCTTGATGCAGAAACAGGAGAGCCGATCCTTCACGATGATGCAGTATTTGGAGTATACCGCGCAGAGAGAAATGAGGCAGAGGACGGAGATGGTGAGGTAAAGTACTATACAGCAGATACGATGATCCTTGGCAGCCGATATTTTCTTGAGGCAATGAGAGCAACAGAGATCCGGCCGTTTGCAAGAAGGAACGCTGGAGTGGGAGAACTTTTTTATGGAACGGTTCCTGCAGGAACACCGATCTGCCAGGAAAAGGATCTGGTAGGTTTTACAGATAAGGATGGCCTGCAGACAGGAACGCTTATGGCGCTTTCTACGATCCGGGATATTGCGGAAAAAGGAATTCTTCAGGCGGTTGGATATGCGAAAACATCGAATCCGCTCTCCGCGGGAGTCTATGTGGTGGCGGAGGTAAAACCACCGTCAGGGTATGTGCGGTCAGAACCTGTTGCAGTAGAGATATACAGTGACGGAATCCGGTATTCCGGCGGTTGGACGAAGGAAAAGACAGCGGCGGCAGTATATGGGTATGAACAGTATCCGGATGGGATACACCCGGAAAATGTCACGGATACTGCCAGAATATACGTAGAAAATACCGCAACAATCTTGAAAGTTTCAAAAACAAAGACAATAGATTCGACTCGTGGGATGAAAGTATCGGGACGGGTGGAAGGAACGATCACGGAGCTTCGCGCACAGTACGGGCTGGAAAATCTTGATCTCGCTTACGATCATGCGGGTACCTATCAGGGATTTGGCTGGAAAAAGGGAACTCTGGAGATGCTGGAACAACGGAAACATGATGGCGAGCGGGTAGAGATCGTTTATGAAAATGGAATTTTTCAGGGTTATGGTTATGTGACGAGGAGATTGGAGACATCAGATCATCAGAATCCGTATGTATCAGGAGCGAAACTTGCGCTTTATGATGCAATCCGGGTCAAACGAACCGGAGATTCACAAGATCATGCATTTGGGGGCGTGGAGATCTCAAGAGACAGAAACGGAAATGTCACGGATATTGTCGTAAAAGAGGGACACGCAGGAGAAAAACCGGAATTTTCCCGCAGGAGGATGTCAGAAGAAGAGAGCCCGGGGGAAAAAATCTGGGAGATCCGGACAGTAAAGAGAAAGGACACACCGGTTTTATTCTATGATCTCGGAAATCTTGATGTAGTAAAAAAGGGAAAGGACGGGACACTCTACGGCTATGACCGGGCCGGACGGCAGCAGAAGATCACTTTTGATACGGAATCTATCTACGCACTGAAAAACGGACAGCCGGTATTTGAAATTTCCGGAGGTGATTTTACAAAGCTTGTGTATGACCGGAAATCGAAAGTATTTACCGCCATAGATCCGGAGAGTACATTATATCATCTTGATGAATCTTTATGCAGAGATGCAGAAGTTGATGTCTACACGGGGCTGGCATATGTGAAGAGGATGGAAAACGGAGCTAACGGAAGAGAACAGCAGATATTCTATGTGTGGCCGATAGTAAAGGAAACAGATGCAGCGGGGAATCTGATCAGCAGAAGAAAAATACTGACGGGAAGACCTGCGGAGATTATGGAAGGAAGTGAAAGTGCTTATATTACGGGAACATGGAATCCGGAAGCAGAGACATTTGAAAAAAGTCTGGAACCGTCTCTCGACGAGTTTGGGCTTGTGAAATATTATCCGGATAGCGGAGCTTTGTATAAAAAGGGAGAGCCTGTTTATGATCGTGATGGGGATTACGTGACATACAGGTATGAGGATCTTCTGGAAATGGAGAACCGGGCAGCATATCACTTAAATGAGAGAGAACATCTGCTCCAGGTGGGACAGCCTGAAGATGAGACGGACGATATGCCGTTGAAACATAGGAAGGGAGAGTCATATCTGATTCCGAATGTGTGGATCAGCGGAGAGAAAACGATTCAGGATGGACGGATGGATGAGAATACGGACGGACAGGTGGATCTTTTAAGACGTGTGATTCCAGGAAGTTATATTTTAGAAGAGCTGGAAGCTCCGGCTGGTTATGTGCGAACATTTCCGTCAGCGGTTGAGGTACAGGAGACAAAAGAAATTCAGAGCGTGATCCTGTCGGATGAAAAAACAAAGGTGGAAATCTCAAAAATCGATGGAACGGAAAAACACAGTCCGAATATCGAAAATCGCGCGGACCGGGAGGAGAACGAAAGAGGCACGGAAATCCGAGGCGCATACAGTCAGAATTTTGTAAAGGGGGCAAAACTTGCGCTCTTTAAGGCAAAACGGGTGAATACTGCTGATTACGAGAAATATCCAAGAGGATATTATCTCGTGAAGGCAGAGGAAACTCCGGCTGTGTGGAACTCGGAAGATCCGGTGGATAACCACAAAGTTTCAGTCACTGCTATGTGGATAACGGATGGTAAACCAAAGTACTTTGAAGGAATTCCGGCAGGTGATTACATTTTAGAAGAACTGGAAGCCCCCACTGGCTATCTCCCAGCCGCGATGGAAATTACGGTGGAGGAGACCGGAGAGCTGCAGAGCTTTATTTTAAAGGATGATCATACAAAGCTGGAGATCCTTAAGTATGAGAGAAATGAATCAGGGGAGAAAGAACCGTTATTCTGGCCTGCATCGGCGGAGTTTATCCTTTGCGAGGCAGTTCTGGATGAAAATGGGGAGGTAAAGACAGAAAACGGTGATTATCTGTACCGAAAGGACAGGATCGTAGACCGCTGGAAGGCAGATGATCTGTCGGAATATATTCCGGTAATTCCTGAGTCATATGAAAAGATGTTTGGAGAGTATGGCAATGAATTCCGGCAGTTTTCATGGGAAAAAGAAGGTCAGAGAAGGACTATTTCAGGGAATGCCAGACTTTTGGAAAACACCGCAACAGAAAATAAAGAGGTCATCACGCAGCTCTGGGAGTTATCAGATGGAAGCAGAATGCGAGTTTCCGTTACAGCGAATGGAGATCCGGAAAAATTAAAGCCAGACGGTCATCCATCACCGGCGTTTGAATATCAATTCCACTATCATACCAGATCGTCGGAGCAATATCCGGAAATGGTCAGCTACGACACAAGAGCCGGTCTGCACCGGATCGACCGGATCCCGGAAGGAAAATATGTGCTTCTTGAGACAAGGATTCCGGATGGATATCAGGGAATGGATCCGATGCTGGTTACTGTGAGTCAGATGGGGAGCATCATCCGGTATGAGGTGGAAAACAGACGGAATACAGAAGAAAAGACAGCATTCGGAAGAGTCAGGATCCGAAAGACAGATGCAGATGATAAAAGTCTGAAACTTTCCGATGCATGGTTTGAGGCGGTTTGTGTACAGACGGGGGAACGGACGGTATTTGTGACCGGTGAGGATGGGATTGCGTTGTCGCCGGAACTTCCCATCGGATATCTGAAAAATGGAGCATGGAGCATGTATGAGTATGAGGTTCAGGAGATTCTGGCTCCGCCGGGATATGGGCACTCGAGAGAGACCGTTTCGGTTGTATTTGACAGGGAAAAAGAAAATCTGATCCAGCTGTATGAAGTTTCAATCGAGAATAAGAAGACAAAAGTTCAGTTGAGTAAGCTGGATATTGCAACCGGGGAGGAACTTCCGGGAGCATCCCTGGAGTTAAAAACGATTGACGGAACGATCATCGATTCCTGGATATCCGGAAAAACTCCGCATTTTGTTGAGGGTACACTGGTAGCAGGGGAGACTTATATCCTGACAGAAATATCTGCACCAGATGGATATGAGACCGCGGAAGCTATCCGGTTTACAGTACCGAAGGACGGCAGCTTTATCAAAATCGAGATGACGGACCGAAGGAAACCACCGGAAAGACCGGTTGATCCCACAGAGGCGGAAACATCGACTAAGCCGGAAGAACCTGAGACAACGCTGCCTGCGGAGACGCCGACAGAACCTGAGGAATCTGAGACACCTGTAAGACCGACGGAGCCGGAATATTCAACTGTGCCGGTTCCGCATGATAGACCGAAGAAGCCGGTAGAGGTAGAATGGACGGAACCAGAATCAGAGCCAGAGTCGGAACCGGACCGAGAAAAGACATATGGTACGATCACGGTGCACTATGAACGAAGAGGTTTTGGCAGCGCGAAGGGGCGTGTCCATCAGAAGGACAGGACAAGCCGTATAACTCCGAAGACGGGAGATACCGGAAGAATGGAATTAGCGGTACTTGGACTGTTTATCGGATCCCTTGGACTATGGTATCTGCGCATGAAGAAGGAGGAAAATGAGAGAAAAAAGGAGCATGAGGATAAAAAATGATGGAAGCCGAATCATTCGGCTTCCCGGGAAAAAAATTTCCGGATCTTTAGGGATTGTGGCAATCCTGTTATATCTGGCATTTCCAATCCCTGCTTTTGCGAAGGAAACACTCCACACAGAAGAAACAGAAGCAACAGAAATAACATCTGTAAATGAAACGGAAGAAGGAAAAGCAGTCCTGACCTATGAAAGTCCGATATTCACGGATGGAGGTGAGAGATTTATACCGGAAGAGACAAAAATAGAAAACGGAATGGAGTACCGGCTGGTATCAAAGCAGATTCGGAATGCGAAAAAAGCCGGGGAAATAACCTACGCGCAGGTGACGATCCCGTATGATCTGGAAGGCAATGATACGGTGCCGGTGACGGCAGATGTTCCGCTTATCGATGAGGAATCCGGCACAGAGTTTGAACGGGAGCTTTCTCTTATAAATGTAGAGGAAATATCGAGAAGCTGGTCGGATACCTTTTCTTTTCCGGTGACGGTATCCGGTTATGGGGCAGATTCATTCTATCTGGGAGATATGGAGATTCCCGGTGATGCGGACCTTTCTGATTATGGAGAAAAACTTTTGGAACTTGCGGGGCTGTCTAAAGAATATTATCAGGTGGACCGTGTGACGTGGGATGAAGAAGCTTATATGGAAGGGGAGGTTATGCACAGAAACGCAACGGCAGGCGGAAGCAAATTGATTCGAAAGGTAAAAGCAAAATACGGCGGTCAGATCCGGACTCCGGATCTGGAAGGAAAACAGTATATTGGAATTTATGAGGAAGTTCTTCCGGAAGCGGAGAGTGAGCCGGAGAGTAGAGCGGAGACAAAACCGGAGAGCCATACAGAATGGATTCCGGCTGATTCGGCAAATTCAGTAAACCTCAGTCTGGCAGATCGTATCGTTCAATGGCTGGAGAACCATGTCACAACAATAACCATCAGTGCTGCGGTTCTGATCCTGCTGGCAGCCGGAATCTGGCTGCTTGTAAAGACAGGGAAAAAGTCAGAGCATTAGTCACCCTAACTTTTCCTGCCAGTCTTTTTCCTTAAAACCGGTGAGAACAAAGGAATTGCCGATAATCAGCGGGCGCTTTACAAGCATGCCATCGGTTGCGAGCAGGGCAATCTGATCTTCCTCGCTCATAGTCGGAAGCTTATCCTTTAATCCCATGGATTTGTAGATAAGTCCGCTGGTGTTAAAGAATTTTTTTAACGGAAGTCCACTTTTTTCCCACCACTCTGTCAGCTCCTCCGCAGTGGGATTGTTCTCCTTGATGTGGCGGCTGGCATAGGATATTGCGTGCTCGTCAAGCCAGCGCCGGGCCTTCTGACATGTGGAGCAAGGCGGATACTCGAGAAAAAGAATACTCATAATGAAAATACCTCCATGGGCTTAGTATAATAGATTCCGGGAGAGAATACAATGAGAAGAAGAATAAGGGTAACTGTTCAGTAGGTCTGCGCACTTGCTGCGCTGATCGTAAAAAAACATAAGCTGGAAGGCAAAAATCCCATCGGCGCATCCGATCTGGAGTGGATTTTTGCTTGTAACTATGAAGGTACTGGATAGTTACGAGTAAGGAAAGGCAGACCGCTGTGGTTTCCGGGACGGCATTGACAAGCAGAATAGATTCTGCGAAATCTTGTGTTGACATCAAAAAGACCTGAGAAAACGGCGCGCGTGGTACAGAAATATGGATATATTGATCTTCCTATCAGAGTTTATGGTCCCTCTCACAGTATTTTATATCGTCGGTTCCGGAATTCTCGCAAAACGACCGGTATTTGATGATTTTTTAGATGGCGCAAAAGAAGGAATGCGGACAGTGGCAGATGTGCTTCCGACTTTAATCGGATTGATGGCTGCGGTGGGAGTGCTGAGAGCTTCCGGTATTCTGGAGGCATTATCAGAATTCCTGAAATTCCCTGCTGCACTCTGTCATATTCCGGTTCCGGTAATTCCGATCATTCTGGTGAGGATCGTATCCAGCTCAGCAGCCGTGGGGCTGATCCTTGACATTTTTAAAGAATATGGCCCGGACTCACTGGTGGGAAATATGGTTTCGATTATGATGGGGTGTACGGAGACGGTGTTCTATACTATGAGTGTATATTTTATGTCTGCGCATATCCGAAAGACCCGATGGACATTGCAGGGAGCGCTCGTCGCAACAGCAGCAGGAATCGCCGCCAGTATTTTTCTCGCGAATTTATTGTAGAAATTTCCCGCAAAAAGTCTGGAAACCCCAGGAAATCAGTTGTGCCACCAGTTGGAATCGGTTATAATAAACCAGTAAAAGACAAAAGATCCGGGGTGTCGGAGAATACCGGATAACTCAGAGAGAAAGAGGATTCCACGGTTGGACGATTATAAGGAACTGAATGAGATTCTGGTGAGATTATTTCGCAACATCATGGATATTGAGGAGAAAGCGATCATCACTCAGGAATTTCAGGATATAACAAATAATGATATGCATGTGATTGAGGCCATTGGTATGGGAACGCCGAAAAATATGTCATCGATTGCAAAAGAACTTTCTGTCACGGTAGGTACTCTGACGATCGCTATGAACAGTCTGGTAAAAAAAGGCTATGTGAAGAGAGAACGCGGGGAAGAAGACCGGCGTGTCGTATATATATCGCTTTCGGACAAAGGAAAGAAGGCGTTTATTCATCATGCGAGATTTCATAAAGAAATGATCACATCGATCATGGATGAATTTGACGATGATGAGAAGAGGATTCTGATCCGTGGTCTGACAAAGCTGGATAACTGGTTTCGGGATAAAGAAGAAGAGAATAAAAAGAATCTGCAGTAGAAGGTTTATATAGATCCAAATCCCATGCAGGTTCATTAAGGGAGAAAACGGATGCTTCTGTAAAGGGCATCTGTTTTTTGTGTAATAGGGAATTCTCTATTACACAAAGAGGCACTAACGTGCTAATGATACAGACTTGCGCGAAGATACAGATTGTTACAGGTGGCCGCAGGATCAGTATGTAAAGCTGGAGCGCTTTGATGATTATGTGCCGTATGGAACGGAAGGAGAACCGATGGATGGCTGGTCCGGCTATAAAGCGGCATCGTCGAAAACGATCATTTTCTGGATCGTTCCGGAATCAAACACAAGAAATGCGGGACTGGAATCCGGTCAGTACGATGTTATTTATAACCTTCCGTCGGACGATGTGGAGCGGATCTCCGATCTTGACGGTGTCACCGTTTATTCCACACAGCAGGGAACCATTGCGCCGATCATTAACCACAAAGAAGGCCTGTGCGCGAACAAATGGTTCCGTCAGGCAGTCAGTTATGCCCTTGACTATGAGGAAGTCATGGCAGCTACATACGGAACAAACGGTTATGTGACGGGCTTCTGTTATATGGATGAGGCACAGCCATTCTGGTATACAGATGCCGGTTCAGAGGAATACAACGTCCATGATCCTGAGAAGGCAAAGGAAATTCTGAAGGAAAATGGATACGACGGAACTCCGCTGAAGCTGACAGCAGCTACTTTGAACAAGATGGATTACATGGCAGTCGCAATGCAGGCGGAACTTGAGGAGGTCGGAATTCCGGTAGAATTAAATATCGTTGACTGGCCGACACTTCAGGCACAGAGCACAGATCCGACAGCCTATGACATATATATCTGCACATTTTCACAGGTTCCGATTCCGTCCTTAAAGCTTTATTTTGGACCGAATTACGCGGGCTGGAACGATGATGAGACCCTGCAGAGTCTTTTAACAACACTTTGCAAGAATTCTCCCATCCTCTTTAGGTGGTGAGATGAATTGCCTTTTGGGAAAATCATGCAATATCTGGCATCTTAAAACTGCACATATCTGTGTACATAA
>NZ_QUJB01000016.1 GCF_003480435.1 Clostridium sp. AM30-24
CTTCGGTTGGTTTTCCGAAGTTCAAGTCAAAAAAGAATCCGGTGAGAAGTTATACGACAAACTGCGTAAATGGAAATATTACTTTGCAGAATGCGAAACTGAAACTTCCGAAAGCAGGTTGGATCCGCATAAAACAGCATCGGAGTATCGATGATCGTTACATATTGAAGGGTGCCACCGTCAGCCAGGAAGCAGATGACAAGTATTATGTATCATTACTGTATGCGGCAGAAGAAGCGGAACAGGAAATCAGGCCAGTAAAAACCGCAATCGGACTTGATTTTTCCATGAGCGAATTGTATGTAGATTCCAATGGAGCTCATGCAGATTATCCCCACTTTTTCCGAAAATCCCAGGAAAAACTTGCAAGGGAGCAGCGCAGGCTGAGTCATTGCGAAAAGGGGAGCGGCCGTTACATGAAACAGAAAAAGAAAATAGCCAGACTCCATGCTCATATCGCACGTCAGCGGAAAGACTATCTACACAAGGAATCCAGAAAGATAACCAATTTTTACGATCTTGTGTGCATAGAATCTTTGAACATGAAAGAAATGAGCCAGGATTCAAGGTTCGGAACGAGTGTTCATGATAATGGATGGGGAATGTTTACTGATTTTCTTTCCTACAAATTAGAACGTGCCGGTAAGAAACTGGTTCGTATCGATAAGTGGTATCCCAGTTCAAAAATTTGCAGCTGTTGCGGAAAACTCAAAAAGGAACTGAAACTGGAAGACCGCATTTATAGATGCACCTGCGGAAATCAGATGAACCGTGATGAGAATGCAGCTATCAATATTTGCAGGGAAGGATTGAGAATATCAGGAGTTGAACTTGAAACAGAAAGAAAAATTTCCTGATCTCCCCCAAAACGTAGATTTTGTTCGGGACTTCGTAGATACGAAACAGTCCCGCTCACAATAACAGAACCGTGGGACACACGGGGATAGCTCGCCTATGCTTTGCCCAATAGGGCAATCGAACGAGAAGCCCCCACTTCAAGTGTTAGCTAAGTGGAGGGAGTATGTCACATGACATGAATACCTCCACAAATATGGATGACGCGAAGGCGGCCTGGGAGAAAGTTCAGGAGTATTCCTGGGATTATCTGGCAGTCATCAATTTTGGCCATTATATTGCGAATTATGCATGGAATGATCATGTGAAAGGCTTAAATAATTACAGCGGACTCTACTTCTGGAATGCGGGGTACGTAGAGTAGATCAGCACAAAGATCCGGATAAAAATACCTGGCAGAGATGGATCACTTCACTCTGACCAGGTATTTTTGTGTCTGTAACTGGATGTGTATAAAGACTGGCGCCGCGGTGAACAGCGGCGCCGGAAAGTTTTTGATTATTCGATATAGGCAACTTTTCCGATCCGCTCTTTCGGCTGGATCACAGTATCCGGATCCGGATAGCCTAAAGCAGCCATCCCATAGACTACATGATCGGCCGGAACACCAAAATCATTTAAGATGTCACGGATCGCCGGAGTATCGCAGATATTCTGGAGCTGGTTGATCCATACGGAACCGACACCGTAGGAGTGGGCAGCCAGGAAAATATTTTCAAGGGCGCAGGCATCATCCTCTTTTCCCCAGATGCTGTCACGAAGGTTCGAGGGCATGATGATTGCCGTTGGGCAGTACATGTTGTAGCCTGGGCGGTCTAAGGTCGTCTCGATCGCGTCTGCCAGCCGCTTGATCGCTGCTTTATTTGTGATAACTGTAAACTTCCAGGTCTGCTTTCCACAGCCGCTCGGCGCATGGAGCGCAGCCTGCACCAGATCATCCAGAATCTCTCTGGACACAGGTGCATCCGTGAATTTCCGGATGCTTCTTCTTGTCAGTATGTTGTTCATGATCTCATTCATTGAAAAGTCCTCCTGTTATGTGTGATTTATGTAATATGTTGTAACTGTTCAGCAGGTCTGCGCACTTGCTGCGCTGACCGTAAGAAAACATAGGCTGGAGAGCAAAAATCCCATCAGCGAAGCTGATCTGGAATGGATTTTTGCGCGTAACTGTGAGGGTACTGAACAGTTACGTAATATGTTTTGCAACAGGTTGCCCGGGTGCAGCTATTCATGGATGATCCGATATACTTTCTGTGGTCTTCCCTTTGTTCCTTTCTGACGATGGTATAAGAGGGCGGCCATATGATAACGCACCATGTTATCCAGCATTCGATTGGCGCTTCGAAGTGTGATATGGAGAATATCAGCCAGATCCTGGGAAGTAAAATCCGTATCGCCTAATATTTCCTTGGCCTTTAATATTTTCTGAATGGTCAGGGTAGATAATCCTGTTTCTTCGGCCAGATTTAAAATCTGAGGTGAAACGTTACTTGAAAAGGCTACCAGCTTTCCATCTCCAAACAGACCGATCTTGTTTTTCTTCACATTGATCAGATAACTGTTATAATCCACTGTATTCATGGATTCTTTTAATGCATACAGGCTGTTGGAAACGGCATCCTGGAGACTTTCTCCTAATCCGTATCCGATACTGACGCGAAAATCACATTTTTCCTCGAGATACGTTTTCAACGTGCAGGTCTGAAAGTCACAGGTAAGCTTCTCCACGGAGTGATGATTCGTAAACACCTGAATAAAATCGTCCTGATCTTCCTGCAAAAAGTCACAGAGATATTTTTTACTGTATGACATCAGGCACTTTCGGATTTTCTGCCTGTTTTCTTCTGTATTTGGATAAGGCTTGACATCGATCACCGCAGGGCGGTTTTTCTTCAGATTCTGGATCGTGATGTCATGCATCAGAAGCTCACTGCTCTTTAAAATATCGTCCTGATTACAGTTGACAAAGCGGCAATTTACACCTGCCTTTAAAAGGTCCGGCACGATCAGGCTTCGTCTGGACAGCGTGTATTTAACGGTTCCGCTCTTCCAGAGTTCAATGTGCTTATTTCGTTTTGCCTCCAGAGAATCCCAGATTCCATTGGGCGGCACCTGATTTATAAACTCCTGATTCTTTTCAAACCAGTCCTCAAATTTTCCCTGCCTCATTTTTTCAATCAGACTTTTTGCATTATCCGGACACATAACATCACAGAAATCAAAGTATCCATACTGCAGTGTAAAATCCTGATATTCGAAAATGACTCTGGTAATTTCGCGGTAGAAATTACTGATACCACATTCAACGTTCCGCATGGGCTTATGCTTCGGGTAGGCTTTCTGAATGATCCGCATCGGGGCGGTTCCTCCGGCCAGAATTCCATCGTACTGTTCGGAGATCTGACGATATAGATCCACAACATGTTCATATGTATAGTACACATAAACATCAATAATATCTGCGAGGTCAAGTTCCTTCAGCTCTTTTTTATAAAAAGATTCCAGATACGACGTTGATAGTAACGCTATTTTCATTTTTTAGTCCTTTCGCTTCCAGCGATTCCTGTTTTGTCAAGTTATGTATTAAAGTGGCTGTGCAAATAGTTACAGTTCACCCTAACCTTTTGATCCCCATAAAAACCCGAAATATATACTGGTAACAGTTTATCATAGCCATTTTAAAAAGTCCAATCTAAGAATTGCCATCTCCCGGTTTATTTTTACGCTGAAAATTGAAGCTGGAAGAAAAGGAATATTTTGCTTAAGTTTTAAAACATCCGATTAAAAAGAACGTGTAAATAAAGTGTGTAAGTTGAGGCAAAAACTTACACACTTTATTTTTTTCTTACAGGCTATTTCTGTCGGAGCCATAATGTAAAGTATTTCCGCGTCACAGAAAACGGCACAGGACCAAGATCGAGAAGAAACTTATGGAATTCCTTCGCGGAAAATCGGTTCCCCAGCTTTTTTTCTGCTTCCTCCCGCATCTCCAGGATCTCCACATACCCGCCGGCATACTCCAGATAATTTGTGGGATTGTCGATCATGGTCTGCCAGAGTTCCTCCACCAGCGCGTCATCCGCGTCAAAGCAGGTGCGGACAAAGGCGGCAGCCCGGTCTTTTGACCAGCCGTCATAATTGATCCCGATATCTAAAAGTGAGTGAAAACAGAGAGAAAAGGACCGCATGGCGGCCTGATAAGCGCTGGTTTCTTCAGAAAGACCATTATCATAGAAGTAGGACAGCTGTTCTACATAAGTTGCCCATCCTTCATTTGCCCCGGAACAGGTGAGCAGGGCCGCCAGAGGATTGTGTGTGTGTTCCCGGAAATAGACGGTCTGGTAGAGATGACCGGGAAAGCCCTCATGGGCGAGTGTTGGGTACAGTTCGTCTTTTGCGCTGGTGCTGCCATTGTTGATATAAATCACATTCCGGGTGGGATCGTCAAGGGGTGCAGTAAGATAAAACGCCGGACTTAACGTAGATTCCAGCTGCGCGGGAACGTACCGGATCTCATATTTTTTTGAGGCTTCGGAAAGAACCGGGAAATCTCCGGACATCTGTGTCTGCAGATCAGCCAGAATCGCAGGTGGATCGGTAAGGCGGAAGGAGAGATCAGGACCTGTCTTTTTCGAAAGAGAAGAAATCGTTTCCAGATCTTTCTGCATCCGGTCAGACAGAGCTGCCTTTAATTCTTCTATATTATAAGAAAGGCCGGGATCGGATCGTAGAAGATATTCATAATACCGTCTGCCATTCCGGAATCCGCAGAGCCCACCTTCATTGATACCGCGTCCCTTTAATCCGGAGAGCCCATCGATCAGATGGCGGTAAGCGGGAAGAAACGAGTTCTTTATGACCTCAAGATGGCGGGAGCGGAAATTATTTTTCTGCTGTTCCGACAGGGAAATATCTGTGGAAAGAGAATTTAACCGTGTCTCAAAGGTTTCCGTGAGAAAATTGTTCACGGGATCTATGAGATAACTCTGACAGGATTCCAGGATCCGTTCGATCGAGGCATCAGATGGTCCGAGTCCGGCAGCCGCCTTCTGCTCTTCAAAGTAGAGGATATCCCCATAATAGGAATCAAGCTGGGAAAGCAGAGTGAGATAATCTTCCACATCCTGAAGCGAGTGAAAAGAATACTCCGCCAGCAGGATCGGAAGCTGTGCCTGGATCCCGATGGTGGGAGCGAGAGGCTGATCATAAAGTTCTAAACCTTCTGCCATCAGACCGGCCTCAATTCTCTCGGAAAGGGAGTCATAGAGGATCTGCTGGTCATCGGACAGCATATGGGGATCAAACTCGGAGAGCTTTTCCTTCAGGTCATGAATCTCACGGCTGTTTTTTATGAGCTCCGACAGACGGTATGTACCGAGAGCAGCATCCTCAGCATCAATTCCATAATTTTCCGGGTGCAGAAGCGTATAGTGAAGATCCAGAGTGCTGGAAGATGCCATCTCCTTCCGAAATAGTTCCGTGCAGAAGGCGTCAAAATCTGCCTGAAGCGTTAGCACCTCTTTGGAATGACCGGATCGGGTAGAGGAAAGAGCATCAGAAGAATAAAATTCCCCGGTCTCTTTTAGAAAATCAGAAGAAATCCGTTCATTTCCGCAGGCAGTAAGTGTGAATACCAGAAAAACGGCTAAGGACCACGGAAATAACCGTTCGGCATATCTGCGTATTTGCAGCGCTGCCTGTAAGAAAATATTGGAAAACCGACAAAAATGCATAGGTGACAACCTCCTATAGAGAAGCAGGAAGATCTGAGTATCAGAGAGCTATCTGGTCCAATATATGAAGGAACGCGGTAATACAGAACACCGGAAAATATCGGGTAACCCCACTTTTTTTTGAAAATTGGAAAAAACAGGTACTTGACATACGGTAAGGGCGAAAAAGTAGAATGGGATTCATCAAATCAAAGGAGGAGAGATGGATGAGACAGATACTGATAGGAATTACCTGTAATTATCTTGCGGAAGTGCCGGATGCCTTTCATGCGGGGATCGGGGCAAAGGAACAGGCATGGCAGTTGATCGCTCAGGATTATTTGGATGCGGTCTGGAAAGCCGGGGGAATACCGGTGCTGATTCCAATCGATAAAGAAGCAGATCGGGCATGCGGGATCCTGAACACTATAGACGGACTGATCATCAGCGGTGGAAATGACGTGAGTCCGTCTCTTTATGGGGAGCGGGTGACATGCTGTGGAAGTCTGGATCCGGAGCGGGACAGATATGAGATGGAACTCTTAAAGAAAGCACTGGAGATGGACCTTCCGGTTCTTGGTGTATGCCGGGGAATCCAGATTATGAACGTATTTTTCGGCGGCACACTTCACCAGGATGTGGTCACGGACGGACTTTACGCGCACAGCATTCTGACGAACAGGAGAAATGTTCCGGTGCACGGTGTGACGGTAGAAAAGGACACGCTGTTAGGTTCGATCCTCGGACCAGGAAAGCACTGGGTAAACTCTCTGCATCATCAGGCTGTGAAAGATCTGGCACCGGCACTCGTGGCTTCTGCAAAGACGGAGGAAGGAATCGCAGAGGGTGTGGAATTACCGGGAAAGAAATTTGTGGCGGCGGTTCAATGGCATCCGGAAATGATGTATGACGATGATATACAGCAGGGAATCTTCCGGGCTTTCTTAAAGGCCTGTGAGAAATGACATAGAGGTTGCGGCACTGGCGGCTGCGGAATGATATGAATGCATCTGGAAGGAGGAAGTTTTATGTATGAGCAGGAGATTATGGAAATGAAGGATTCTGTGACGGCGATGTTTGAAGACCTGCACCGCCACCCGGAACGCGGGTTCAATGAGATCCGTACATCCGGCATTATCGCAGAATACCTGAAAAAATGCGGACTGTCCATCACGGAACATGTGGCAATGACAGGAGTAGTTGGGATCCTGGATTCCGGCAGACCAGGAAAAACGCTTATGATCCGCGCGGATATGGACTGTCTGGCAATCAAAGAACTGGCGGACTGCAGCTACAGATCCGAGTATGAAGGAAATATGCATGCCTGTGGGCATGACGGGCATGTGACGATGCTCCTGGGAGCGGCAGCGATACTTGCAAAACATAAAGAGGCTTTCTCCGGGAAAATTAAATTTGTTTTCCAGCCGGCAGAGGAGGAAACGCCGGAGTTCATGAAGGAGAAGGTAAAGGCAGCTGGATATGACGGTGCCGGGGGCGCGGCGTTTATGGTCAAGGAAGGCGTTACGGAAGGTGTGGACGCGTGTCTGGTGATGCATGTACAGCCTTCAGTGCCAACCGGAAAAGTCTTCGTCTCAAAAAAGAATGCCTGCGCGTCCAGCGATGTGTTCAAGATCACAATCCAGGGACATGGGGGACACGGAGCGAGACCTCATGAGGCGGTGGATCCGGTCCCGGCAGCGGGGGAACTGATCAGCGCGATCCACATGCTGCCTACAAGAGAAGTGAGCGCGCTGGAGACATGTGTATTCTCAATCGGAAAACTGGAAACACCTGGATCTGTATGGAACGCGGTTGCGGACAGCGTCGTTCTAGAGGGCGGATACCGCACATTCAATCAGAAGGTCCGGGAACACCTGACAAAGCGGGTGGAAAAACTGGCGGATTCCATCGCGAAGGCGAACCGGTGTACCTTAAAATATGAACACACGGAAGGTTATCAGCCGTGCATCAACGATGTGAAATTTACGGAGAAGACCGTGGAAGTTTTATCAGAACTTCTCGGCGCGGAAAATGTGATCGACACAGAGGAACCGGCGATGACGAGTGAGGATTGCGGCGCCTACCTTGCGAAGGTTCCGGGAACATTCTTCTGGCTGGGAGTTGGTGACGGCGGGAATTCTCCTGCGCTTCACAATCCATATTTCCATCTTAACCCGGAGGCACTTCTCATCGGGATCCGGGTACATGTGAATAATGCGGTAAAGATGCTTGAATATTTAAATACGGAAGGAGTGTAGGCGTATGAAAAAGGAAAAGAAACCTCTGAACTCGATTGCACTGTTGTTTTTCATGATCATCGGTGCGGTGATCCTTACATATCTGATTCCAGCGGGTGCATATGTGCGGACGGAGATCAACGGAAAAATGGCGGTGGACCCGGCAAGCTTTACTTTTGTCGACAATCATCCGGCGACTCCTTTTGATATCTTCCTTGCCATTCCGGCAGGTATGACGAACAGCGTGAGTCTTCTGATCGCTGCACTTTTGATCGGTGGAGGTCTTGAGTGTATTCAGGCATCCGGCGCTTTAAACATCGGAATTTCCCGTGTCATTAAAAAAGTCGGTTTAAGCCGCGGAAATCTGATTCTGGTATTCCTTTTTTATATCTTTGCACTTATGGGCGGATTCCTCGGATTTATCGAAGGTTCTATTCCTTTTATTCCGATCGCGATTTCCATTGCCGTCGGACTCGGATACGATTCCATCGTGGGAGTAGCTATCGCGATTGTCGGAGCCATTGCAGGATTCTCATGTGGACCGACAAACCCGTATACCGTCGGTGTTTCCCAGACACTCGCAGGTCTCGGAATGTATTCCGGAATCGGTCTCAGAATCGCATTATTCATTGTAATTCCGGCATTATGCCTCTTATACATTCTCCAGTATGCAAAAAAGGTACAGAAAAATCCGGAGAAGAGTCTGGTCGCAGGAGTGGATGTCTCTGATCTGGCTTTTGATGCCAGTGCTTTTGAGTCACAGCCGTTTACCGCGAAACACGCAGTGATCATTCTGGTACTACTCGGGGGAATCGCCTGCTATGTATACGGTGCCATCAACTGGGCATGGAACTTTAACCATCTCGGGGCGATCTTCATTATCACAGGAATCGTTTCCTGCCTCTTATCAGGACTTGGGATCAATGGGACTGCGGAAACCTTTATCAAAGGTGCATCCAGCATGACAGGTGCCTGCTTTATTATGGGTGTCGCATATGGAATTTCCTGGGTATTCACACAGGCATCGATCCTTGATACCATCGTATATTATTTGTCCCGACCGTTAAGTGGCCTGTCACCGGTGATTTCTATCATAGGAATCCTGATCGTGATCATGCTGATCAATTTGATCATCCCGTCCGGCTCCGGAAAAGCGCTGATCGTCATGCCGATTGTACTTCCGATTGCGCAGATCGTGGGAATCGAGTCACAGGTAGCGATCCTGGCATATCAGTTCGGTGACAGTTTTACGAACCTCTGCACGCCTCTTCTCGGAGTCCTGCTTCTGGCATTAAGCTTTGGGCGTGTGCCGTTTTCAAAATGGGAGAAATTTATTCTTCCATTAGTATGCGGGCTGTTTGTGATCTCCTGTGTTGTTCTTGTTGTCGCGATGAATATTGGATATTGTTAATATTGCGAAAATATAAATTTTCTGATAGAATTGAAAGGGGGAATCCGGAGAAGGATTCCCCTTTTACGTTTTCAGATGAGAAAATGAGGAGGACGCAATATGAAAATCGGTGAACTTGCAAGGCTCAACAATGTTACGATCGATACGATCCGGCATTATATTTCAATTGGACTTTTGATTCCTCATAAAAATGGCTCACAGTATGATTTTTCTCTCAGAGAAGCGGAGAACCTCCAATATATTCAGAAACTGAAATCTATGCGCTTTCATCTGAAGGAAATCGAGGATATCATGAACCTGAGGCGGACATCCAACTGGGTGGAGCCGGAGACTATGAAGCAGTACATTCATATGCTGCAGGAAAAATCCGGTGAACTTGCGGCAGAACAGGTAGCTATCAAGGGGGCAGAAGAACTGGTTGCGAAAGAAATCCGGGAGTTTGAGGAGACAGGAAAGCCGAACAGGGAGCGCCAGGGCGTTCCGATTCGCGCACTGCCGTATCTTGTATGTCCGAACTGTAAGAAACAGCTGGAAGTCCGCAATGCGACGTTCGCGTATAAATATCTGTATGAGGGAAAACTTACCTGCAGCTGTGGGTATAAGGCTTCCATTGAAAGGGGGATCCTGGTAACAGGAAACCGTTATACGGCGATCTATGATGCACCGGATGTAAAACGGGAACTTTATCAGACACTCACGAGCGATTTCCTGAAATGCTATCAGCTGGCGTCCGACCAGATCCAGAAAGATCTTGGAGAGCAGGAGCTTACCGGGAAGGTGATTCTGGAAAATTTCGTAAACGGATATTTTTATCTGTATACACACCTTCATGAACTTCCGAAGGACGCCCTGTATATTATCATAGACAAATACCCGGAGACGATCTCCATGTACAAAAAACTGATTTCTGCTCTGAATCTGGACCGGGATATCTTATATATTGCGGATGCATCCATGGATTATCCGCTGGCGGAACACTGTGTGGATGTCAATGTGGCGTTTTTCAGTTGTATTGAGTCGGATTTTTACTTTAAGAGCAACTATTTTGAGAACATGGAGCCGTACATGAAGCCGGATGCTATGATCACGGGGGTGGACCTTGATATGGATTACCAGGCAAAATCGAGAAAACTCTTCATGCAGAAATACCCGGAAGGTTCGCCGGATAAATTAAAGATTCCGCTGGAGCGGGAGATGTTGAAAAAGCTGGGATATACGGTGACTGACCGCACGATTGGAAGCGTCTGGGAGACAAAGAATCGGTTCAGCTTTGCCTGTCATCTTCCGAAGGAGGAAATGCGGATCGTGTATTTTAAGGCAGAGAGGGATGCGGGTACGGAACACTCTTCTTGATTGCATGAAACAATTACTGGGTCATTCGTAATTGATTCAGAAAATCATGGATGATTTTCAAATAAAACGCTTTACGCCCAAACATGGACGTATGGGTCGCCCCCTTGATCAAAACTAACTGCGCCCGGGGAATCAGCCGGGCCATAAGGCGGGAGTGGGAGACCTTTACCAGGTCTCTTGTTCCGGCAATCAGAAGAACAGGCGCCTGGATCTTTTCAAGCTGCTTGTGGGACATCATGGGAGAGTTGCAGAGCAGGGAGGCGAGCTGCTGGTGATGGAAAAGATGCGGAAAAATATGCTTCCGGACAAAATCATTTCCATGTCTATGCTGAAAAAATTCCGCTGCCGCTCTCAGACAGAAATATTTCCCCACACAGAAAGCCCGGACAGGAAGAATCAGCCCATCCGGTGAGACATTTCCACTGATGGCAATCACGGCACGAGTCCGATCCGGAAACAGGGATGCGAATTCCAAGGCGATATTTGCCCCATCGCTGAATCCAAAAAGAATACAGGACGGGATATGAAGGATATCCAGAAGCGCTGCTGCGTCCCTCGCCATATCTGTGGTAGTGAACTCTGATTCCGCGTATTCCGGCTTGATCCGTGAGCGCCCGTGGGCGCGGCTGTCCATGAGAATGACACAGTATTTCATGGACAGCTTTTCTTCGTAATAATCAAAGATCAGGTGCGTCTCCGCGTTTCCGTGCAGCATTAAGATGGGAGTGCCGCGCCCGCTTTCCTTATAATAGATCCACGCCTGAGACGTATCCGCCATTCCCTGACGGCAGATCATTTTTTCCATTTGTGCAGCTCTCCTTTTAGAAACGTCAGAATGTAACCGCGGATCCCGTGGGGATTCTGGATCTCGACAGCAGCGTAGAGCATGCTCGGCGTCGGATATTTCGGAAGGTACGCGTAATAGGACGGAACCCATTCGGTGGGACTGTACTTTTCTTTCGCGCGGTAAAGATCCCGGAATCCATAGCAGGCATTTAAGTGGTCATAGATAAACTGCAGAAGACGTTCCATCGGATTTTTGCTCTCGGCACTTAATCCTGCCAGAGGGGCAACACCGAGGCTGCCGTAGCCGATGCCTTCTTCCTTAAATACCTGAAATGCCTCGTATATGATCGTCTCCATGACACCACTGGGCGCGTCTTTTCCGTGTCTCGTCACATCTGCCATGTAGCCGTTTTTTCCAAGAAATGGAACAAAGACGATAAAGGCAACCATTTTTCCATCAGAATTTAATGCGTAGAAATAACGCTTATCCATCGGATCCTCAAGTCCTACGGTACCCATGGTGAACTGGAGCATGCCGCTCTTCTTGCCATCCAGCCATTCATCGGTGATCCGGTCGAATTCCCGGTCAAGAGCCGGATCGCGTTTCTCGAGGACCTTGTATTCATGGACGGTGACACCGGCTTTCGTGGCATGGTTGATGTTCATTCGCATTTTCGCGCCCTTTTTGCCGCTGATCTCGTAATCGGCGAGTTTAAAACGCGCCTCCTCACCGCTCTTTACGAGACCAAAACCCTGTTTTTCATATTCCCTGAGATAATAGTCCGTCAGCCCGAGAAAGAAAATGTTGTGGGCGCTGTTCTGGCAGAATTCCTTAAATTCCGCGAGAAGAGCCGGAAAATCTTCATCCCTGCACACAGGATCACCGTTTACAACAATGGTATCTCCGACGGTTCCATAAGGAAGCACTCCATCGACAGAATGACCGAAATACAGATATTTGTCATCCTCCAGCGCGAGATAGGAGCATGGATTCTGACTGTAAAGGTTTAAAAGTGTTCTGGCATGCCGGATTTCCTGGGATCCGTGGGCCTGTTTCTGAATCCACGGGCGCACGGCACAGAGAATAGCAGCGAGAATACAGCCCCAGCTGAACCAGAATAGGACGAACTCCGTTCCATGACGGTCAGCCATAGACGCGGGAAGACTTCCCATGCCGAAGATCATACTGATTCCCTGAGTGAAGCTGTCGGCAAAGGAGACAGAAGCACCGTCCGCGGTTCCGAGCCGCATATAGTGCCAGGTGATCCCTACATTTATGAGGACACCGATGATGGCAAAAAGTGCTAGAAGCAGTGTTTGTCGGCGGTTTCCGCGTCCGGCCGGGCAGCAGAAATCTTTCCGCGTGATGAAAAACAGGATAAATAAGAAAAGGTCGAGAATCATGATCCCGTTGTGTAGCGGATGTCCCATTCCGATGAGTCCGCGCAGAAAATTGAGGACAAAGATCCCCACGGCGATTGTCCATGCGTTCCGTTTTCTCTTCCATAACTGCAGGGACAATACGAAAAGAACAATGGAAAAGGCACGCTGAACCATGCGCCCCATCTCAAAGGATCCCTGCATTGCCTGTGAGATCCTGGAAAACGGGAAAAAGGTTAAAAGGAACAGGAAAAAGGAAAAGACGGCGAGCAGAAGGATCGTGATATTTTCGACCCGGATCCGGAGCTGTCTTGCGCGTTCCTGATTGTTAAGTAATGTATGATTCATAAGCTCATTCCTCCAGAGTTAAGAGACGCCGCAGATCCGCAGGATACCGATGCAAAGATCTGTGAAAAAGTTTTTTGGTAACCACAGTGTAGTCTTTTGCGGATAAAAAATCAATAAAAATATTAGAGTTCATTTATGCGATGGTTTGGATGAAGATGCATGGCTGAACTGCAACATAAAACGCCGGAAAAACAAACGATACCTTGACAAATTTATTCGAACAGGATAGACTAAAGGCATCATATGGAAAAAGCTTGGAAGGGAAGAGTATGCCGAAAGGAAGCTTTCAGAGACCCCGGTTGGTGAGAAAGGGGAGCAAAGAGGCGGCAGAAGATGGTCCCGGAGCTGTGCAGGTGAAAGCGGAAACCGTGTTAGCCTGTGCCGGAAGCGCCCGTTAGCGTGTCAGGCTGTTTTTGACAGCCGGTGAGGGCGATGACCGTGAGGCACCGCCGAATTTAAAGTGGTAACACGGGGAGACTCGTCTTTAATAATTAAAGACGGGCTTTTTTTATTTGACAGGAAACTTCGAAGGAACGTCCTGTTAAACAAAAGGCACGAATGTGCCCAAAACGCACACTTGTGCGAGGTGGCAGGTTGGCGTAAACGGCCGCGCAAGGGCTCTGAAAGTGCCAGGATCCATTTGTATAGATGCAGCAGCATAAAACACCGGCAGGAGAAAAGCCGTAAAAAGAGATAAAAAACAGGAGGAATCAATCCATGTGTACAAACTGTAAGAAACCATACTACATTTCCACAGCGATCGCCTATACATCCGGCA
This sequence comes from Clostridium sp. AM30-24, assembly GCF_003480435.1. Classification (GTDB taxonomy): domain Bacteria; phylum Bacillota; class Clostridia; order Lachnospirales; family Lachnospiraceae; genus Pilosibacter. The sequence goes on from NZ_QUJB01000016.1 coordinate 13,864, forward strand.
AACCGCATATCGGAAACACCTATGAGATCGTATTGGCAGACGCGATCGCACGCTACAAGAGAGAACAGGGCTATGACGTTTACTTCCAGACAGGAACCGACGAGCACGGTCAGAAGATCGAGTTAAAGGCTGCGGACGCAGGCGTGACTCCGAAGGAGTTCGTTGACAACGTAGCAGGACAGATCAAGGAGATCTGGGACCTCATGAACACTTCCTATGATAAATTCATCCGTACCACAGATGATTACCATGAGAAACAGGTCCAGAAGATCTTCAAGAAATTATATGATCAGGGCGATATCTACAAAGGACATTATGAGGGACTTTACTGCACACCGTGTGAGTCCTTCTGGACTCCGTCCCAGGTCGTTGACGGAAAATGCCCGGACTGCGGACGCCCGGTACAGCCGGCAAAGGAAGAGGCATATTTCTTCCGTATGAGTAAATATGCTCCGAAGCTCATCGAATATATCAACGAGCATCCGGAGTTTATTCAGCCGGTATCCAGAAAGAACGAGATGATGAACAACTTCCTGCTTCCGGGACTTCAGGATCTTTGCGTATCCAGAACCTCCTTCAAGTGGGGAATTCCGGTCACTTTTGATCCGAAGCACGTTACCTATGTATGGCTTGACGCGCTGACCAACTATATCACGGGAATCGGATATGACTGTGACGGAAACAGCGACGAGAAGTTTAAGAAATACTGGCCGGCAGACCTTCACCTGATTGGTAAAGATATTATCCGCTTCCATACCATTTACTGGCCGATCTTCTTAATGGCTCTCGGTCTTCCGCTTCCGAAGCAGGTATTCGGACATCCGTGGCTGTTACAGGGCGATGGCAAGATGAGTAAGTCCAAAGGAAACGTCCTCTATGCAGATACGCTCGTTGACTTCTTCGGTGTAGATGCAGTTCGCTACTTCGTACTTCATGAGATGCCGTTTGAGAACGATGGCGTGATCTCCTGGGATCTTATGGTTGAGCGCATGAACTCTGACCTTGCCAACATCCTCGGAAACCTTGTAAACCGTACCGTTTCCATGACAAATAAATATTTTGGCGGAATTGTCGAGAACAAGGGCGCTGCAGAGCCGGTGGATGAAGAGTTAAAGGCAACCGTTCTTGAGACGGTCAAGAAAGTAGACGAGAAGATGAACAAGCTCCGCGTTGCAGACGCGATCACAGAGATCTTCAATATCTTCCGCCGCAGCAACAAATATATCGATGAGACAACTCCGTGGACACTTGCAAAGGACGAGGCAAAGAGGGACCGTCTTGCAACCGTTCTTTACAATCTCACAGAGGCGATCACCATCGGTGCGTCCCTGTTATTCTCCTTCATGCCGGAAACTTCTGAGAAGATCCTCGCTCAGTTAAACACAGAGAAGAGATCGCTGGAGAACATGAATACCTTCGGTCTGTACCCGAACGGAAACAAGGTTACAGAGAAGCCGGAGATCCTGTTTGCCCGTATGGACATCAAGGACGTTATGGAGAAGGTTGAGGCCATGAAGGCAGCAGCCGCAGCAGAGAAACAGGAAGAGAAGAAGGAAGAAGAGAAGCCGGGCATGGACGTTGAGAAGAAGCCGGAGATCACATATGATGATTTCGCAAAGCTTCAGTTCCAGATCGGTGAGATCGTGAAGTGTGAAGAGGTTCCGAAGTCCAAAAAATTACTTTGCTCCCAGGTTAAGATCGGTTCTGAGACAAGACAGATCTTAAGCGGAATCAAGGCATGGTATAAACCGGAAGATATGGTTGGCAGAAAGGTTATGGTCGTTACGAACTTAAAACCGGCGAAGCTCGCAGGTATGTTATCGGAAGGCATGATCCTCTGCGCAGAGGATGATGAGGGCAACCTCGCATTAATGACACCGGCAAAGGATATCAAGTCCGGTTCTGAGGTCTGCTAAGTGAAAGTGCGCTTTTGCTTTTCGGCGGAACAGCTAAAAAACATTGCTCTGGTCAGCATGGTCATCGACCATGCTGCCGTTGGGCTTATTGAACAGTCAGAACTGGCTTCGGGCGCTGCCTGGAGTCTCTGTGGGACAGCCATGCGCCTTGTGGGGCGTGTGGCTTTTCCTCTCTTTGCGTTTATGATCGCAGAGGGCGCAGCGCATACGCGGGACCGGAGAAGGTATGCGCTGAGGCTGCTTCTGCTGGCGGTTATTTCGGAGATCCCCTTTGATCTTGTGGCGGGGGGAACATGGCTTTTTCCGACGGATCAGAATACGGTGTTCACATTACTTCTGGGACTTCTGGCAGTCTGGGCTGGAGATCTGATCTGTGGGACCGGATCTGGAGTGTCATACGGAAACAGGAAAAAAACAGGAGATGGCGGCAGGAAGGCAGTAGGCCAGAGGAGATTTCCGTTGGAATATGAGCGGTATATCCGGGTTCTGGCGGCGGTTCCTTTCGGACTGGCGGCTTATTGTCTGAAAACAGATTATGGTTTTATGGGCGTACTGCTGATCGTTATATTGTATACATTGCGCACAGAACCACAGCTTCGCACGGCTGTCTGCGTTGTGCTTTTATTTTGTATGTATATGGATTTCTATGGCGCTGCGGCTTGCGTTGCAATTTTTCTGATAAACCGTTACAATGGAGAAAAGGGCGGTGGGAGCGGAAGAATTTTCTATCTGTTTTATCCGTTGCATCTGCTGGTGATCCGGGGAATCAAGATGGCTGTGGGACTGTAAAAAATGAGATTGTGTAAAAAGTCATACAGATGCCGGCTCCGGATGAAAAAGAAAACGACATATGACTCGAGGACAGAAAGAATGGACTATATTTTTGACACACACGCCCATTACGACGATGAGGCGTTTGATGCGGACCGGGAGGAAGTGCTCACGGGCCTGAAAGAACAGGGAATCGGAACTGTTGTGAATGTCGGCGCGAGCATCGCGTCAACAAAGACAACGCTGGCACTGGCCGAGGCGCATCCCTTCATGTATGCGGCGGTGGGTGTGCATCCGAACGAGACGGCGGAGCTTACGGACGCGGATATGAAGTGGCTGGAATCCCTGGCAGAAAACCCGAAGGTTGTGGCGATCGGTGAGATCGGTCTTGACTATTACTGGGACGAGCCGGAGAGGGAGATCCAGAAACACTGGTTTTCGGCACAGCTTGAAGTGACAAAGAAGACGGGACTCCCGGTGATCATCCACAGCCGGGACGCGGCGAAGGACACGCTGGATATCATGAAGGCAGAACATAATGGTGCCACCGGCGGCGTGATCCATTGCTTCTCCTATGGAGTGGAGATGGCGAGAGAATACCTGAATATGGGATATTATATCGGGATCGGCGGAGTCCTGACCTTTAAAAACGCGAAAAAACTGATCGAAGTGGCAGAATATGCGCCGCTCGACCGGATCGTTCTGGAAACGGACTGTCCGTATCTGGCCCCGGTGCCAAACCGGGGAAAACGAAATTTCTCCGGAAATCTTCCGTATGTGGTGGAAAAGCTGGCGGAGATCAAGGGCGTTTCCAAGGAAGAGATCATCCGGGAGACGGCGAAGAACGCTAGAGCGCTGTATCGGATCACAGAGTAGGAGTTTCGGGACAATAGTACCGCAGCAGCGGAACGCATTTACCGGATTTTGTATACAAGATGCAACTCATGTAACAAAAGTACCTGCGCAAAAGCGCAGTCAAAAATAGAAAGAGAGAAATAAATGGCGAATCTGGGAAACCCAAAGAATACCATAGAGATCATACAGAAGTATGAATTCATGTTTCAGAAAAAGTTCGGTCAGAACTTTTTGATCGATACCCATGTACTGGAGAAGATCATCTCCGCAGCTGGAATCACAAAGAATGACTGCGTCCTTGAGATCGGCCCGGGAATCGGAACCATGACCCAGTACCTTGCGGAGAACGCCGGACATGTTGTAGCTGTTGAGATCGACCGGAACCTGATCCCCATCTTAAAGGAGACACTGGCGGATTACGACAACGTGACCGTCATCAACGAGGATATCTTAAGAGTCGATATCAAGGCACTGGCCGAGGAATACAACGGCGGAAAGCCGATCAAGGTCGTTGCGAACCTGCCGTATTATATCACGACCCCAATCATCATGGGGCTCTTTGAGAGCGGAGTGCCGATCGACAATATTACCGTCATGGTCCAGAAGGAAGTTGCGGACCGCATGAAGGAAGGACCGGGGTCCAAGGATTACGGCGCTCTGTCCCTGGCTGTCCAGTATTACGCGGAGCCGGAGATCGTAGCGAACGTACCGCCGAACTGCTTTATCCCGCGCCCGAATGTGGGATCAGCGGTGATCCGGCTTACAAGACATAAGGAGATGCCGGTTGAGGTGAGGGATCCTGCCCTGATGTTTAAGATCATCCGCGCGTCCTTCAATCAGAGAAGAAAGACGCTGCAGAACGGTCTCGGAAATGCGCCTGAACTTCCGTATACAAAGGAACAGATCGCGGCAGCGATCGCAGAGATGGGACTCACTCCGACGATCCGCGGCGAGGCGTTAAGCCTTGCACAGTTTGCGCAGTTGTCGGATATTCTTGGAGAGATGAAATAAGAAGCACGCGGATATCTGGTCATGCGGGAAAATGAGTCTGTCCGCAGCATGGACTTTGTATACAAGCCAGAGCGCTATGGTGAAGCAGAAGAATAGAATGTAGGACGGGAGGAAGCATTATGGGATTTACAGAACTGTCACACGCGTTTATCGCGGCAAAATATTATGTTTACCTAAACGAAATTTTCGGTGACCGCGGCGAGGCGGCATTTTTGCATGCTACCCGATATTACGGCGAACAGCGTGGACGTCGGATGGCACAGCGGGCGATCCGGGACGGAAAACCTCTGACTTATGAGACATACTGCCAGTACGGTGAGTGGGTCAACACGGAAGAGGTGAAAGCACAGGGACTCGGAAACCAGTCCGAGACGACAAGCTTAAGCCCGGACTTTCAGATCCACATCCATGTCTGTCCGTGGCACACCCAGTTTAAGAATATGGGACTCCCGGAAGCGGGGCTTCTCTATTGTAAGGACCTGGATGCGTCCATTTCCCGAGGTTTCAACCCGGAGATTCGCTATGAGGTCTCCCAGACACTCCATGACCATGATTATTGTATACAGACGATCCGGAACGCCGGTTTGACGCCGGAGTCCAATATGGCAAAAAATCCGGCAGGCCTCAGATCTTTCGAGTACCACTGCGCTCACTCCTACTGGGCATACCGGGAAGTTTGTGAAGCAATCTTCGGGGAAGAGGGGACACGGATCGCTGAAAGAGTCCTTGATGATTTTGCCGCAGAGTATGGAAAAAAGATGGCAGACACGCTGGCAGGATATGCAAGGACGAATTTTAACATCGCAGACTAAGAAATCAGCAGCTTTGCAAAAAGAGCTGCTGAAATATTGCTGTTAGAAAGAAGAACAAGGTATATCGAAATACATTTTGAAGAATATTGAGGAGCAACACTTATGAAACAGATCAACATGCTGGAATCCCCGGTCCGCCAGGTATTTTTCAGTTACCTGGTGCCGTCCATCAGCGCGACGCTCGTGACATCTATTTATATTCTGGCTGACACGATGATGATCGGACGCGGAGTCGGTGGTTCCGGTATTGCGGCGATGAATATTTTACTGCCGCTCTACAACACATATTTCGGGATCGGAATGATGTGCGGAGTCGGCGGCAGCGTTCTCTTTGGGTTTTCCAGAGGACGCGGCGATGAAAAACGCGCCAGAAGTTATTTTACGGCGGCACTCTGTGTGGTGCTTGCTCTGTCAGCAGTCTTTCTGATATTGGGAAGAATCTTTTTCAACCCTCTGATTACTTTTATGGGAAATACCCCGCTCTTAAATGAATACACCGTGCCTTACGGAACTGTGCTCACAACAGCGGCTCCCATGTTTGCCCTGTCTTCATTCCTTCAGGCATTCGTCCGAAATGACGGTGCGCCGAAGCTTGCCATGGCGGGCGTGATTAGTGGAGGCGTCACCAATGTGATCCTAGATTATGTATATATTTTTATCATGAAATGGGGAATGGGAGGTGCGGCGCTGGCGACAGCCACCGGAACGACACTCACGGTGCTGATCCTCGCAAGCCATTTTTTCTCGAAAGATAACCACTTGAAGTTGGAATTTAGCGATGTGTGGAGACGGGTGCCGGAGGTGCTCGGAAATGGGCTCGCAAGCTTTATTCTGGAGATTTCCAACGGCTTCGTGATGCTGCTGTTTAACCGCCAGCTCCTCGCTTACGTGGGAGAGATGGGAATCACGGTCTATGGAATCATCACAAACACCGCGCTTGTGGCATCGTCCATTTCCAACGGTATCGCTCAGGCAGTACAGCCGCTGCTTTCCGCGAACTTTGGCGCGGGAAACCTGAAGAGAGTCGGCGAGGCGAGAAAACTGGGAGTCCGGACCGGATTTGCCGCAGGCTTCATATTCACTGCGATCGGCATGCTGATCCCGGTACAGTTGTCCTATCTGTTCCTGGACCCGACACCGGAGATCCTCACAATGGCGGTCCCGGCGATCCGGCTGTATTTCCTCTGCTTCTTAGTCAGCGAGTGGAACATCATCAGCGGAATGTATTTCCAGTCTACTGTGAGACCGCGGTTTTCTTTAACGATCACACTGCTCCGCGGAGTGATCTTAAACAGCGTGTTCGTGTTCCTTCTCCCGGCACTCTTTGGTGTAGACGGAATCTGGCTTACGGTGACTGTATCAGAGTTCATCACGGCGGGCGTTGCGTTTGTGCTTATGAAAAGGGAAAAACATTAATATATTAAAAAATATGTAAACAACGGACTCAGGGATCTTTGAGAAAAAGAATTTCGGATTCCGTTGTTTCTTTTTTCATTACCGTGTTCCCAGAAGAACCTTCCGGTGGCAGGTTTTGCAGGTGTATCTGGAAGAAACAGGAGACAAATTCGTTAAACTTATTTCAATTGACACTATAACGGCCTATTGGTAAAATGGAGATAGCGACATTAAATAAAGAAAGAAGAGGAGAACAATATGACGATCAGAATCGGAATTATGGGTTATGGAAATCTTGGACGCGGCGTTGAGTGCGCCATCAAACAGAATCCGGATATGGAGCTTGCGGCAGTATTTACAAGAAGAGATCCGAAAAATGTCAGGATCCTGACCGAAAGCGCAAAGGTTTACCATGCGGACGAAGCGAAACATATGACAGATAAGATCGATGTCCTGATCCTTTGCGGCGGAAGTGCGACAGATCTTCCGGTGCAGACACCGGAGTATGCGAAATATTTCACCGTAGTGGACAGCTTTGACACACACGCGAGAATTCCGGAGCATTTTGCAGCTGTCGATGCAGCGGCAAAGGAAGCAGGAAATGTAGCAGTGATCTCCGCAGGCTGGGATCCGGGTATGTTCTCCTTAAATCGTGTATACGCAAATGCAATTCTCCCGGATGGTAAAGACTATACATTCTGGGGCAAAGGTGTAAGCCAGGGGCATTCCGACGCGATCCGCCGCATTGATGGCGTGAAGGACGCAAGACAGTATACAGTTCCGGTTGAGAGTGTACTGGAGAGAATCAGAAACGGCGAGACTCCGGAGCTCACAACGAGAGAGAAACACACAAGAGAGTGCTATGTTGTTGCTGAAGAGGGTGCTGATCTTGCACGCATCGAAAAAGAGATCGTAACGATGCCGAACTACTTCTCCGACTATGACACAACGGTTCATTTCATCAGCGAGGAAGAGATGAAGCGTGACCACTCTACACTTCCGCACGGCGGTTTCGTGATCAGAAACGGAAAGACCGGATGGAATCAGGAGAATACACATGTGATTGAGTATCGTCTGAAACTGGATTCCAACCCGGAGTTCACTTCATCCGTGATCGTTTGCTGTGCCCGCGCCGCATTCCGCATGAAACAGGAGGGAATGAGCGGATGCAAGACCATTCTTGACATTCCGCCGGCATACCTTTCCGCAAAGAGCGGCGAGGAACTCAGAAAGAATCTCCTGTAATCATAAAAAGAACCTTTAAAGGCGGCGAAAGAGCCGGCCTTTGATCAATCATACCTCCGCCCTGTGTCCGCAGCCGACAGATACAGGGCGGAAGTATCAATTGCCATGCATTCAGAAAAGACCGCAAACGGGATCCATGCATGGCGGATTTTGTAGAGGGTGAAGATATGACACTTAAGAAGAATCATCCGGCAGGTTACAACGGGATCACGGACGGTGTGATCTGGCAGCAGCTTCTGCTCTTTTTCTTTCCGATCCTATTTGGGACATTTTTCCAGCAGCTTTACAACACGGCAGATGCCATGATCGTTGGAAAATTCGTTGGAAAAGAAGCACTTTCCGCGGTAGGGGGTACGACAGGAACGTTGATCAACCTGTTAGTTGGTTTCTTCGTCGGAATGTCCTCCGGCGCGGCCGTTGTCGTATCCCAGTTCTATGGGGCAAAGGAAGACCAGCAGGTGCAGAAATCGGTCCACACATCGTTCTGTCTGGCGCTGGCCGGCGGTGTGACACTCTTAGTGATCGGTGAGATCTTCACTCCGGCTGCGATCCGGGCTATGGGTGCTCCCGAAGAGATCCTTGGATATTCTGTTACATACCTCAGGATCTATTTTCTGGGTATCATTGGAAATCTGGTCTATAACATGGGAGCTGCGATCCTGCGAGCTGTGGGAGATTCTAAGAGACCGCTGTATTTTCTTGTGGCGAGCTGCCTGACCAATATTGCTCTGGATCTCCTGTTTGTAGTCTGTTTTCATATGGAAGTTGCCGGGGCGGCGCTTGCGACGATCATGTCCCAGCTTTTATCGGCAGTACTCGTTATGATAACGCTGATCCGGACAAAAGAATCTTACCGTTTTATCCCGAAGGAACTCCGTGTGGAGCCGGTATTATTAAAGAGGATCATAAAGATCGGTCTTCCGGCGGGACTCCAGTCCATGATGTACTCGATCTCCAATATCCTGATTCAGGCAAACATCAATGGATACGGAACGAATACGATCGCGTCCTGGGCGGTTTACGGAAAGATCGACGGTATTTTCTGGATGACTATGGATGCCATGGGAATCTCCGTGACGACCTTTGCGGGTCAGAACTTCGGTGCGGGCAAGATCAGACGTTTAAAGAAGGGAACCTACGTGGGACTTCTCATGTCGACGATCATCACGGCGGCACTCGGTCTGTTTATGTTTACGGCGGGACCGGTTCTGATCAGTCTCTTTACGAACGATGTGGATGTTATGGCTGAGAGCATGAACATCCTTTGTTTCCTGGTACCGTTCTGGTTCTGCTATATCTGCGTCAACGTATATCCGTGTACTCTGCGCGGTGTGGGCGATGCCCTGATCCCGATGCTGATCATCTGTGTCGGTACATGTATCCTGCGTGTGATCTGGGTATTCGGCGCAGGCGCAGTCCATCCGGGACTGTACACGACGCTGACGAGCTATCCGTTAAGCTGGAGTATCACTTCGCTGGCATTCCTGGTATATTATTACCGGTTCAGTGCGATGAGAAAGTTAAATAAACTGATTGAAGAATAAGCATAACTGTTCGGCAGGTCTGTGAACTTATTGCGCTGGTCTGCTGAACAATTATAATAAGTGTAACTGGAATATGGATGTTGAATTTGAATTTAAAGAGAAAAATGGGGGCGCTTGTGTGACAAAGCTTTTGGCACCAGGCGCCGTCTGCGTGGTGCCGGAAAGTCTGGGCGGACTTCCGGTGACAGAGCTGGCAGACAAGGTATTTTCGGGGAGCACGGTGGAGAAAGTCTATCTACCGCGGACACTCACCAGGATCGGAAGATATGAATTTTATGGATGTGAGAAGCTTCAGGAGATCCATTTTTACGGGACGCTCCGGGAAGTCGGCGGCGGTGTGTTTACGGGCTGCCGGAATATCAGGAGTCTGACTGTGCATATGGGGATGGATGAAGAGTCGGCACTCAGGGATTTTGTGACGGAGATCAATGAGAGAGTCACAGTGCATGTGTTTATGCAGGGCGGACAAAATCGAATGCAGGACGAGAGAGATACGGACTCTGAACGAACAGCGCTGGATTCAAGTGCTTTTGAGGAAGAGAACGGGGAGACAGAGACTGCGCGTGTGATCTTCCCGGAATACTACGACGAGGCGGTGGAAAATACGCCCGCCAGGATCACGGTATCCAATATCCACGGTGCGGGGCAGAAGTACCGCTACTGTTTTGAGGGACGAAAATTCCGATTTGACAGGTATGATAAACTGTTTGTGTATGAAAAAGCAGAGGAATCAGTTCTCATGGCATCGAAGATTGCGGTGACCCGGCTGCAGTATCCGAAAGGGCTGTGGGAGAGCGCGAAGAAGGAATATGAAAAGTTCCTTATGGAGAATCTTTATGAGGTACTTCTCGGAAGCTTTGAGGACCCGGAGACCATAAAATGGATTGCGGGACAGTATTTAACGCCGGAAAAGAATCCGCTGACGGCGGAAGAGATGTCGGGGCTGATCACGGAGATCTCGAAAAAGCATCTGCCGGAGCTTTCGGGGATGTTTATGGAGATCCAGAGGAAGAAGTTTGGCGTAAAGAAGAAAAAGTTTGATTTTGATTTGTGAGGAGGTCAGAAATCGTCATGAGAGAAGATGCGGCATGGTCGCCGATCCTGAGAGAGCAGGGCGCGCTGGAAGAACTGGCGGCGATCGGCGTTGAGATCATACGGAACGCGAGGAATGAGCTGTATCTTTCCATGCGGTTTCTCGACGTGGCCTTAAATGGTCTGTTCCCGGTGGCGGACAACAGCATCAAGGGAATCGGAACGGACGGAACCTTATTATCATTTGAGACAGGATACATCTGCGGCTGGTACCGGAGAAATCCTGTTTATGTAAACCGCATGATCCTGCACGAGACTTTCCACTGTCTCTTTGTCCACCCATGGTCGAGAAAAAAGCGGACAGAGGAATACTGGAATCTGGCATGCGATATCGCTGTGGAGTCCCTGATCGACGGGATCCACAAGCCGTGCGTCCATCTGCCGATGTCCCCGGTGCGGGCGGAATTTTACGGACGTCTGAGGAAAAAGATCAAGGTACTGAACGCGGAGAGCATCTATCACACTATGCAGGAGATGGAGCTTTCGGAGATCGAATATGAGCGGCTCTGCCGGGAATTCTGCCGGGACGATCATTCCAGATGGGAGAAAGAGGACGAGAAGAAATCTCCGAATCCCAACCGGAACCGAAAAAACGATTGGGATGACAAGCGGGAGAAGATGCAGGCGGAGATGGAGGCGTTTTCCAACGAGGCGGCGGATGACTCCAGGGAGCTGATGGATCAGCTAGCGGTGGAGAACCGGGAGCGGTACGATTACCGGAAATTTTTGCGGAAATTTTCGGTGCTGAAGGAGACAGTCCAGATCGATCCGGATGCGTTCGACTATGTATTCTACAATTATGGCATGCAGTTATACGGAAATATGCCGTTGATCGAGCCCCTTGAGACGAAGGAAGTCCGGCGGATCGAGGATTTTGTGGTCGTTATCGACACTTCGATGTCATGTTCCGGGGAGCTGGTGAAGAAATTCCTGGAAGAGACCTACGGGGTGCTGGCTCAGTCGGAGAGCTTCTTTAAGAAGGTCAATATCCACATTTTGCAGTGCGACGATAAAGTACGGCAGGATGTGAAGATCGAGAGCGAGGAGGACCTTTGGAATTACATGGACCACATGGAGCTCCATGGCATGGGCGGGACTGATTTCCGCCCGGCATTCCTGCATGTGGACCAGATGATCAAGGCGGGAAAGTTCAGCAGGCTGCGGGGACTTCTCTATTTTACGGACGGATATGGGACATTTCCGGTGAAAATGCCGCCATATGACACGGCCTTCGTGTTTATGCGGGATAATTATACTGACGCGGACGTTCCGCCCTGGGCGATGAAGGTGATTCTGGACCCGGAGTCGATGGAGGACGTGGGAAGAGTGTTGGATGGGAGATAAAAAATGAACATCAAGCGTGCAAAACAGGAAATTAAAAATACGATACAGGTGTATCTGACGAAGAACGCACACGGGGAATACGAGATCCCGTCCATGCGGCAGCGCCCGGTGCTGCTCATCGGTCCGCCAGGAATCGGAAAGACCCAGATCATGGAGCAGGTGGCGCGGGAGTGCGGGATCGGTCTCGTCTCCTACACGATCACACACCATACGAGACAGAGTGCCATCGGTCTCCCGTTTATCTCGGAGAAGACTTACAGTGGGAAGAATGTCCATGTGACGGAATATACCATGAGTGAGATCGTCGCGGCGATCTACAATAAGATCGAAGACACAGGACTCTCCGAGGGACTTCTCTTCATCGATGAGATCAACTGCGTTTCCGAGACACTGGCCCCGGCCATGCTGCAGTTTTTGCAGTATAAGACTTTCGGAAATCATAAGATCCCGGATGGCTGGATCATCGTGGCAGCAGGAAACCCGCCGGAATACAATAAATCCGTGCGGGAATTCGATATCGCGACCTTAGACCGCATCAAAAAGATCGATGTGGAGGCGGATTTTGAGGTCTGGAAAGAGTACGCGAAGCAGGCGGATATCCATCCGGCGATCCTGTCATTCCTCACCGCAAAACCGCAGTATTTTTACCAGGTGGAGACAACTGTGGATGGCAAGATTTTTGCGACACCTCGTGGGTGGGAAGATCTCTCCGGATTTTTGAAGGTCTGCGAGAAGGTGGATCTTATCTGTGACCGGGAAGTTGTAGTGCAGTACATTGAGCATCCCCGGATCGCAAAAGATTTCGCGAACTATCTGGAATTATATAAGAAGTATCAGGCGAGGTACCAGATCGATGAAGTTCTGGAAGGAAAGCAGGACGAGCGCCTGATGGAACAGGCGGCGAAGGCACCGTTTGACGAGAAGCTTTCCATCATCAGCCTGATTTTAGCGAAGCTTGATGTGGAGTTTAAGGCTTATGCGCAGAAAGAGGATTATCTGGAAGTGCTGTTTGGGGAGCTGAAAGCATTCAAGAGAAGTCTGGAAGATAAAACGGAGGCCGGAGAAACGATGAAGACAGTGCCGCAGACTCCGATCAACATTTTCTCCCATCAGATCGAGGCATTCACCGCTGCATCCGAGCAGAAACAGAAAGCCGGTCTTCTCACAAGACAGGAAAAATATCGCTGTGCCGATATCGCAGCGGATATGAACCGATACCTTCAGACAGTGAAAGCAGAGCTTTTATCGGGTGGTGACGAGATATTCGACCGGTTCCGGGAGCTGTTTGGTGACGAACGGACAGAACTTGAGGATCTGTGCGCTCATGCCAGACAGACACTGGAGTATGCCTTTGATTTCATGGAAGGAACGTACGGAAGCAGTCAGGAGATGGTGGTGTTTATCACAGAACTGAACTCCAGCGTCCCGGCCGTGCGGTTCTTACAGGAAAATGAGTGTGAACGATATTTTGAATACAATAAGAATCTGCTGTTTGATGAGAGACGGGCAGATATTCTGAGCAGGCTGGACAGACTTGGGGCATTTTAATTGGAAAGGAAAGTGATCATATGGAATACGAAGGAACCGTATACCGCCCGCCGAGCGAGGCGAGAAGCTTAATTATTCAGGTGACTGTGGGCTGTGCCCATAACCGGTGCACCTTCTGCAACATGTACCGGGTGAAAAAATTCCGAGTGCGGACAAAAGAAGAGATCATGAAGGATCTGGACGAATGCCACGATTATTACGGACCGTATGTCAGCCGTGTATTCTTTGCGGACGGTGATGCACTGGTGGTAAAGACAGAACTTCTTTTAGAGCTTTTAGCCTATGTCCACAAAAATTTTCCGTATGTAGAGCGGATCACCTCTTACGGGACTGCAAAGGATGTTCTGGCAAAGTCTGAGGAAGATTTAAAAGCCTTAGCGGCAGCAGGACTCGAGATGGTCTATATCGGAGCGGAATCCGGCGATGACCGTGTTCTGGAGCATATCCATAAGGATGTGACGGCGGCCCAGATTGCGGCGGCGGGACAGAAATTGAAGCGCTGCGGCATCAAGACCTCTGTGACGCTGATCTCCGGCCTCGGCGGAAGAAAAGGGATCCGGGAACATGCCATCAAGTCGGCGGAGCTGATCAATCAGATGAATCCGGAGTATGCCTCCTTCCTGACATTGCGCCTCTATGAGGGGACCCAGATGAATGAGGAAGTAAAACGCGGGGAGATGGAGCTTATCACCCCGGACGAGATCGTGGAGGAAATGGAGCTGTTTTTAACACACATTGATTCTCCTGGAACGATCTTCCGGACAAACCACGCGTCCAACTATGTAGTGCTTGCGGGAACTTTTAACGAAGATATTCCGAAAATGCTGGCACAACTGGAGGACGCAAAGAAAAGACAGCGTTACCGCCTTGAAGAATGGCGCAGACATATTTAAGTAAAAAGAGCAGAGAAAACAGTCCCGCGGGCTTTCTGGACGCTTAAAACGGCAGAAAAATGGCTCGCGGGATATGCCTTTTCAGGGGCTTTCCGGGACGATCCCGGAGGGGACTCTTCTTGTGGATTGTATTCAAAAAACAACAAGATATAGTTTTGAATCATGAATTTTTCACCATATATATGGTTTTGGTATATCATATTTATATAGCAGTACTCCTTGCAATCCGGGAACAATACAGTTATAATAGAATCGTTCTCGCGTGAGTGACTAAAAATAACGTGGCGGGAACATGACATGACCGCCTTAAGAGACTCGTGGCGGCAGGTCCGACAGATCAATCATAAAATATCTAAATCAGATAAAATTTCTGTATAATTCTGAAAAAACAAACTGTATATACAACCAAGAAAACTATCAGCAACTGAAATGTACATGCCTGAGGCCGGCCGGTAAATGCGCGGACCTGTAGGTCAGCTGTGTTTTTTAGCAGAATAGACAGAAGAGAAAAACAGGCAACGGCAGTTGTGCGTAAAGCGGACAATTCTGCCAACACAATGAAATGAAACGGGGAATCAGGGATGAAGATCATCAAAAGAAACGGAGCAGAGGAAAGTTTTGACACGCTCAAGATCGTAAATGCGGTCCAGAAGGCATGCAACGCCACAGAAAATGCCTATCTGGCACCGGAACAGCTTACGGATATCGCGGATTATGTAGAGTACAAGTGCAATAAGCTGGGACGTGCGGTGTCCGTAGAAGAGATCCAGGATATGGTCGAGAACCAGTTGATGGCCATCGGTGCTTTTGCGATCGCAAAAAATTATGTGCGCTACCGCTATGACCGCTCTCTGGTGCGGAAAGCAAATACGACGGACAACCGGATCCTGTCCCTGATCGAGTGCAACAACGAAGAGGTTATGCAGGAGAACTCCAACAAGAACCCGACCGTCAACAGCGTACAGCGTGACTATATGGCTGGAGAGGTCAGCAAGGATCTCACGAGAAGACTTCTTCTTCCGGAAGATATTGTAGAGGCGGATAAGCAGGGAATCATCCACTTCCATGACTCCGACTATTTTGCACAGCATATGCACAACTGCGATCTTGTAAACCTGGAGGATATGCTGCAGAACGGCACCGTGATCAGCGAGACACTGATCGAGCGCCCGCACAGCTTCTCCACAGCCTGCAACATCGCGACCCAGATCATCGCGCAGGTTGCCAGCAACCAGTATGGCGGACAGAGCATCAGCCTTGCGCATCTCGCTCCGTTCGTTCAGGTATCGAGAGTGAAGATCCGTCAGGAAGTGATTGGCGAGATGAAGGATCTTGGAATTGCTGTGACAGAGGATCAGATCGATAAGCTCACGGAGGAGCGTCTCCGCAGAGAGATCACGAAGGGAATCCAGACGATCCAGTATCAGGTCGTAACACTCCTTACCACAAACGGACAGGCACCATTCGTTACCGTTTACATGTACCTCGACGAGGCAAAGAACCCGCAGGAGAAAAAAGACCTTGCGATGATCATCGAGGAGACCTTAAAACAGAGATATCTTGGCGTTAAAAATGAAGCCGGTGTATGGATCACACCGGCATTCCCGAAGCTGATCTATGTTCTCGATGAGGACAATATCACTCCGGATGCGCCGTATTACTATTTGACAGAGCTTGCAGCAAAATGTACCGCAAAGCGCATGGTTCCGGACTACATCTCTGCGAAGAAGATGCGGGAATTAAAGGGCGATGTGTATACATGCATGGGCTGCCGTTCCTTCCTGACCCCGGACCGTTCCTATGTAAAAGGAAACCTTGCGAATGCAGGAAACTACCGGGAAGGCGAGCGCAAGTATTATGGGCGCTTCAATCAGGGCGTTGTGACGGTAAACCTTGTTGATATCGGACTCAGCGCAAGAAAAGACATGAACAGGTTCTGGGAGATCTTTGATGAGAGAATGGAACTCTGCCACCGCGCAATGCGCTGCCGCCACGAGAGATTAAAAGGAACCTTATCCGACGCGGCTCCGATCCTCTGGCAGTATGGCGCGCTTGCCCGCTTAAAGAAAGGTGAGACCATCGACAAGCTCCTCTATGACGGATATTCCACACTTTCTCTGGGATATGCAGGCCTGTGGGAATGTGTATACAGCTTAATTGAGAAGAAATTAACTGAGCCGGAAGGAAAGAAACTTGGTCTTGAGATCATGCAGAAGTTAAATGACTACTGCACGAAGTGGAAAGAGGCGGAGAATATCGATTACAGCATCTACGGAACCCCGCTGGAGTCCACAACCTACTCTTTTGCGAAGAGTCTCCAGAGACGTTTCGGTATCGTAAAGGGCGTAACCGACAGAAACTACATCACGAACAGCTACCATGTGCATGTAACGGAACCGATCGACGCCTTCAGTAAGTTAAAATTAGAGTCTGAATTTCAGGCACTGTCCCCGGGCGGAGCGATCAGCTACGTGGAAGTTCCGAACATGCAGGATAATATCCCGGCTGTTCTTCAGGTCATCCGCTACATCTATGACAATATCATGTACGCGGAGTTAAATACGAAGAGCGATTACTGTCAGGTATGCGGCTACGACGGCGAGATCAAGATCATCGAGGATGACGGAAAGCTCGTATGGGAATGCCCGCATTGCGGAAACCGTGACCAGAGCAAGCTCAACGTTGCAAGACGTACCTGTGGATACATCGGAACACAGTTCTGGAATCAGGGCAGAACACAGGAAATTAAGGAAAGGGTACTGCACCTGTAATGAATTACGGAGAGATCAAAACATGTGATATTGCAAACGGTGAGGGAGTCCGCGTGTCCCTCTTTGTGTCCGGCTGTACACATCACTGTAAAAATTGCTTTAATGATGTGGCGTGGGATTTCGGATACGGAAAGCCGTTTACGGAAGAGACGGAAGAAATGTTATTAAAGGCGCTGGAGCCGGATTATGTGGATGGACTTTCGCTTCTCGGTGGAGAACCCTTTGAGCCGGAGAACCAGCGGGCACTTCTCCCGTTCTTAAAGAAAGTGCGCGAGAGATTCCCGAAGAAAAATATCTGGTGCTATACCGGTTATCTTTTCGATAAAGAGCTTCTCGGTGAGAGCCGGGCGAGATGTGAGTGTACGGATGAGATGTTAAGCCTGATCGACGTTCTCGTGGACGGCGAGTTTGTTCAGGAGCTCTACAGCGTGGCACTGGCATTCCGCGGTTCGGAGAACCAGAGGATCATCGATGTGAAAAAGTCTCTGGAAACAGGGAAAATCGTCTGGCATGATCTGGTGAGCCGGGGAATCTCGATGAAGTTTAATTAGAATATAAAGCTATATATAGAAAAGATCCGGCAGTTGGGTTGTTTTACAGGGATTTTTGATTCTGTAAGACAACTTGACTGCCGGATTTTTTTGATGTAATAGGAAATTCCGAAAAATTCCCTGTCTCACAAAAGGCACTTCTTTTTTTATAAAATCTGTAGTGCAGGTAAGGACATCATGTGAAAAATGAAGTCTGGATATGGCATCTGGATAGGCTTAGAGCTGCCGCCGCTCTTGACTTTTGGAGAGTATTCTCGTATACTAATATAGTTCTAAATAGAACAGTTCACTTTTGAACCAGAGGTGATACACATGAAATTTGTTGATTTTATGGCGGACAGCCGGGATTTCTATACGGGGCTCATTGATCCGGTCTGCAAAAAATACGGGCTGACCCAGATGGAATTCAATATCCTGTTGTTTCTCGCCAACAATCCGGAGTGCGACACTGCTGCCCAGATCATCAAGAAGCGGGCGTTCACAAAGTCCCATGTCTCCATGTCTGTCCGCTCATTAGAGGAGCGCGGACTGCTCACCGGGGAATATTATGGGACGGACCGGAGGACGATCCATCTGAAACTCACGGACGCTGCTTCGCCGATGGTCTCTGACGGGAAAAACGTCCAGAAACGGGCCGCCGAGATCATCTGCCGCGGATTCACCCCGGAAGAGCACCGGATGCTGTTCGAACTTATGAACCGGATCAATTCAAACATCTCAGATTACAGGAAAGAAGGAAAGCTGCATGAACAACAGTAAAGAATTTCTTGGGACAGAGCCGATCGGAAAACTCCTCTTTAAGCTTGCCGTTCCCTCTGTCATCGCACAGATCGTCAACATGCTGTACAACATCGTTGACCGGATCTACATTGGACATATCCCGGGAAGCGGAAGTCTCGCTCTGACCGGTGTCGGTGTCTGCCTGCCGATCATCATGGTGGTCTCCGCCTTCGCGGCCCTCGTCGGCTCCGGCGGTGCACCGAGAGCGTCGATCTTTATGGGAAAAGATGACATGGACTCTGCGGAGAAGATTCTCAGCGGCTGTTTTACGGTTCAGATCATCATTTCTGCGATCCTGACAGCAGTCTTACTGTTGTTTGGCCGCTCCATGCTCTTGACTTTTGGAGCCAGTGAAAACACTATCGGCTATGCCGTTGATTACATGAGTATTTACGCTGTCGGAACGATCTTTGTCCAGATGACGTTAGGCATGAACATGTTCATCACGGCTCAGGGATTTTCAAAGACCAGTATGCTGACGGTTACCATCGGCGCTGTCTGCAATATTATTCTGGACCCGCTCTTTATCTTCGGGCTTGGCATGGGCGTAAAAGGTGCGGCTCTCGCGACGATCATCTCTCAGGCAGTGTCCTGCGGCTGGGTTCTCGCGTTCCTGACCGGAAAGAAGACCTTCTTACGGATCAAAAAGGAGTATTTAAAGCCGGTTCCGTCTATCGTTTTCCCGTGTCTTGCGCTGGGACTTTCTACGTTTGTGATGCAGTCCAGCGAGAGTGTTATCTCGGTATGCTTTAACTCTTCCCTGTTAAAGTACGGCGGAGATCTGGCAGTCGGTGCCATGACGATCCTTACAAGTACGATGCAGTTTGCAATGCTGCCGCTTCAGGGAATCGGACAGGGCGCACAGCCGATCATGAGCTATAACTACGGAGCGAGAAATATCGACCGTATGAAGAAGACATTCAAGCTCCATCTCGTGATCTCCCTGATCTATTCCACGTTGTTCTGGCTCTTTGTCCAGCTTTTCCCGGCAACCTTCGCGGGAATCTTCAGCTCCGATCCAGAACTCGTTTCCTTCACTGCAGGCGCTCTGCGGATCTACTGCGGTGCGATGTTCCTCTTTGGAATCCAGCTCGCCTGCCAGATGACCTTCGTTGCCATCGGATATGCGGTATGCTCGATCATCGTGGCGGTTGTGCGTAAATTCGTGCTTCTGCTTCCGTTAATCTTCATCGTTCCGATGTTTGTCAGCAACAAGACCATGGGCGTCTACATGGCGGAGCCGATCGCAGATGCGATTGCAGTGACATTCACGGCGATTTTGTTCTCGATCCAGTTCAGGAAAGCACTCAGAAAGCTGGAGAAAGCGTGATAAAAATTATATAATAAAAATCCGGTAATCAGAGATAACCGCAATGTATGGCTGCGTGATATTCTGATTACCGGATTTTTGTATTTCAATGGGATGATACCGACAGATGCTCGATTTGCTTACAGTTGCCGACGCGTTTTTTCCTATTCCGGACAAACGATCTTACCGGCCACCGCGCATGCCGCAGCTGTTCTCGGGGAGGCGAGATAGATCTGGACTTTGGATGTTCCCATACGTCCAAGGAAGTTGCGGTTGTTGGTAGCGACAACACGTTCACCGTCAGTCAGGATACCGCCCGCGCGTCCGCAGCAGAGGCCGCAGCCCGGGTGGGTGATCATAGCGCCTGCCTCGGCCAGAGTCTCGAGGATTCCGAGATCAGCAGCCTGTTTGTAGATCTTGCGGCTTGCCGGAGTCACGATGAGCTTTACAAATTTTGCAACCTGTCTGCCCTTTAAAACTTCCGCAGCCGCAGCCAGATCCTCAAGACGTCCGTTTGTGCAGGAACCGATGAATACCTGATCGATCTCTGTGCCCTCAAGTTCGCTGACATTGCGGATCTTGTCGACCTGGGACGGACATGCCATAACCGGAACGAAGTCCTCGGCGTTGTATTCCATCACGCGGCAGTAATTTGCGTCTGCGTCGCCGAAAAGACTCTTCTGGTAGTCATTTAAGGTAACATTGCAGTATTCCGCCGTCTTCTCGTCCGGTGTGAACAGAGCGCACTTTGCGCCGGCCTCAATGGCCATGTTGGAGATCGTCATACGGCTTGCGACTGTCATGCTCTCCACTGCGCTTCCGGAGAACTCCAGAGCCTTATAAGTAGCGCCGTCCGCGCCGAGATCACCGATGAGACGGAGAATTACGTCCTTGGACATAACATTCTCCGGCAGTTTTCCGTTGATAATGACTTTGATGGTCTCCGGCACACGGATCCACATGGTTCCGGTGCCTAAGATACTTGCCATCTCCGTGTAGCCGATACCGGAAGAGAACGCACCGACACAGCCGTAAGTCGTTGTGTGGCTGTCTGTACCAAAGGCAACATCGCCCGGTTTTACATATCCGGCCTCTGTCATCAACTGGTGGCAGATTCCGTCGCTTCTGTGGACGTGGGTCATGCCGTATTTTGCGGCGAACTCATCGCCGACATGAAAATGTCTTGTATCGTCAAGCTGGCTTGCCGGAACAAGGTGGTCGTAGATCAGAACGACCTTATCCGGATCCCACAGCTTTTCAAAGCCCATCTCTTTAAATTTCTCCGCCACGAACGGAATAAAAATGTCGTGGATCATGACGCGGTCAACATTTACGGTCACGATATCACCCGGCTTTACGGACCTGCCGGTGTTATGTTCAACGATCTTCTCAATTACAGTCTTTCCCATTTCGTTTTCCTCCCGTTCAGTCCAAACCATTCAGCTTGCGCATGGCCTTGACAAGGCCGCCTGCGCGGATAATGTCCATCAGATTCTCGGGAAGAGACGCAATCGGGTACTCTTTTCCGTTGTAGTCGATGTGCTCGTTCATCACAACGGATACGGTATCGCCCTCTTTGATGTCATCGTAGAGTGTCGGCTGTTCGATGAGGAGCAGGCCGTTGTTGATGGAGTTGCGGAAGAAGATCCTCGCGAAGGATTTCGCGATCACGCACTGGATTCCCAACGCTTTGATGATCTCCGGTGCCTGTTCTCTGGAAGAACCGCAGCCGAAGTTTTTTCCGGCAACGATGATGTCACCGGGCTTGATCTGGGCAGCCAGCTCCGGGCGGAGCGGGGAAAATCCATACTGTTTCATATCGTCAATGGTCTTTAATGCAAGGTACTCGGTCGGGATGATGATATCGGTGTCGATGTCATCGCCCAGGACCCAGACCTTTCCAGTCATTTTTTCCATGTAAATATCCTCGATTTCTATACAAATATAGTGATCATATTCAAAAATGCATATTGCCGTATCATTCTGGCAAATACCAATAAGTAATTTATCCGTAACTGTTCAGTGGGTCTGCGCACTTGCTGCGCTGACCGTAAGAAAACATAGGCTGGAAGGCAAAAATCCCATCAGCGAAGCTGATCTGGAATGGATTTTTGCACGTAACTATGAAGGTACTGAATAGTTACATTTATTCTATGTATAGGGGCATTACTGGTGGAACGACACTTCTGCCTGTATAAAAGTACAGGCAGAAGTGAAAATAGTCTTTACAAATCGGTGCAGATTATAAATCACTCGCTAATGCAATCTCGCCCTTAATAGCAGACGCCGTAACCGTCGCTGCGGATCCAAGATATACCTTGGAGCTCGGATGACCTGCGCGGCCCTTAAAGTTTCTCGTACCGGTGCTGATCAGGACTTCGTTCTCGCCGATCACACCCTGGCAGCTGCCCCAGCATACGCTGCAGTTCGGGTTCATAACAATTGCACCGGCTTCCATAAAGATGTCGATCAGGCCTTCCTTCAGTGCCTGGAGATAGACAGTCTGGCTTGCCGGAACCACAAGGAAACGAACTTTTTCAGCGACTTTCTTTCCTTTAATAATAGAAGCGCCGACTCTCAGATCCTCGATACGTCCGTTGTTGCAGGAACCTAAGAATGCCTCGTCGATCTTCACGCCGCGGACTTCCTCAGCCGGAACCAGGTTATCAACGAAGTCTGGTTTTGCCACTACCGGACGGATCTTGGAGAGGTCAAAGGTATATTCTCTCGCGTATACAGCATCCGGATCGCTCTTAAAGAGTGCCTTCGGCTTTCTTCCGTGAGCTTCCAGATATTCGATGGCTTTCTCATCCGGCTCAAAGATACCGGTCTTTGCACCTGCCTCAACAGCCATGTTGCAGAGGACCATACGCTCGCTGATGCTTAATGTCTTAGCGCCTTCGCCGGTGAACTCCATAACCTGGTAGTTGCAGCCGTTTGCGCCGATGGTGCCGATGATGGTTAAGATCAGGTCTCTCGCGTAAACGCCTTCCGGCAGCTTTCCGACGAGGTTGAATTTTACAGTCTCCGGAACAAGAACCCAGGATTTTCCTGTCACCATGCCGTAGAGGAGGTCTGTACATCCAACTCCGGTACCGAAGGCGCCGAGAGCGCCGTAGGAACATGTGTGGCTGTCAGCGCCGAAGATCAGTTCACCCGGACATACATAATGTTCCATCATGACCTGGTGGCAGACGCCTTTTCCCTCCCAGAAATCAATGTTGTTTTCCTTCGCGAAGTCGCGCATCTTCTTCTGGGATGCCGCTGTCTTCGGGCAGTCGGACGGAACATTGTGGTCTACAATGAATACCATCTTCTTTGTGTCCGCGATATGCGGATGTTTTAATTTATTGCGGTACATGTCAACGGTCAGATGGGTAGTTCCGTCGTTACTCATCATACGGTCTAATGTTACAGTATGGATATCTCCCGGTTTTACGTAGTCAACTCCGGCTGCCGCCGCAATGATCTTTTCTGCGATTGTCATTCCCATTGTCTTAGTCCTCCTCACGGTTTAAAGAGGCGATCAGTCCGCCCTGATTTAAGATGTTCTGCATATATTCCGGAAGCTTTGTGCAGGAATAGGTCTTTCCGTTTGCGTGGGCAGTTCCGTCAGACATGGAAAGTTCCATGGTGTCGCCGGTCTTTACATCATCCGGCAGGTCTTTACAGACGATAACCGGAAGTCCGATGTTGATGGCATTTCTATAGAAGATCCTCGCGAAGGATTTCGCAACAACAGCCTGTACGCCGAGAGCCTTTAAGACACCCGGTGCCTGTTCTCTGGAAGAACCGCAGCCGAAGTTCTCACCGCCTACTACGAAATCACCCGGTTTTACTTTTTTCGGGAAATCCGGGTCAAGAGACTCGAATGTGTGCTCTTTCATCTCTTCCAGATTTGGTAAGAGCAGATACTGGGATGCAATGATCTGATCGGTATCAAGGTCATTATGAAATTTAAAGATCGTTCCTTCTGCCATGACTTTATATGTTCCTTTCTTATCTAAGAAATATTAAAAGACAGCTGCAAAAATCCAGACCGTCAGCCGCCTTAACAGTTCATGAATTCTTTCGTTTCCTCATTATAGCATAGGATTAGGCATAAATAAAATGGCGCGTATTGATATGGCACATAACTTAAAGTTATAAAATTATGATGCTTTCCAACGCCGGGAAAAGGCCATAAAAATTGCTGCAGTTAAACTCTGTATTTGAACGGACATGACAGCTGTATTTTTACACTGTCGGTCGGATCATCACGGAAAACTGCAGCAAAAATGGAACTTATCGGTTTATTACAGCTTTAAAACCGCCGTCTGCGGTCTCGTCTCGGCCGTCAGGAGCAGTGTATTGGAATCGTACTCCACTACATTTCGGCAGAGTCCCGTAAATTCCTCGAGACGTCCGATCACCGGATAGCCAAAATGGTCGGAACGGTAGTGCATCGGAATCACAACGCGGGGAGCGAGGTCATCTGCCAGAGCTTTTGCCTGAACAGCGTCGATAGTGTAGTAGCCGCCGACCGGGATCAGGATCGCGTCGAGATGCTTTAACAGATCCTTTTGTTCTCTGATAAGAGGACATCCGATATCACCCATATGGGCAATTTTAAGCCCGTCTGATTCTAAAATGTGGATCCGGTTTGGTCCGCGGAGGGCTCCCTGTTCCGGGTCATGCCAGGTGTCGATCTTCGTGATGGAAAACGGGTTCTTTGTCTCGCTGTGCTTTAAGGTCACTGCGTCCGTGTACCCGTGGTCACCATGTTCGTGGCTGCAGAGTACCATGTCCGCGGTGAGGGAAAGCGGAGCGAGTCCCGGTACTGTATTCGGGCCATATGGATCAAAAACAATGGAAAAACCATCTTTTTCAACGGTAAAACAGGAATGACCATTCCAGGTGATAGAAATAGAATTCATAATTATGTCCTCCTCTCGAGCAGTTAGAAATGATTGAGCAGATGACTATATTTTATCATGAAACGCAGGGAGATTCAATGGACGAAAAGAAAGGACCCATCTGGTTTACGCAAGGCGTGAACAGTAACCCCATCTGTGCCAGAGTGAGAAATTCATGTGATCAGTGCTTGAGAAATTGGGAGAAAAAGCAGTATAATAGTGGATATAATATCGGGCATAACAGGAGGAAATGGCGATGGATCTTACACAGGTAAAGCACGAGATTGAAACATTGGCGGAGAAATACCGGGATGAGTTTGAGGCGGTCAGTGCATGCATATTTGTTCATCCGGAGCTGGCATACCATGAAATGCTGGCGCAGGATCAGCTGTGCGGGTTGCTGGAAAAGCATGGCTTTAAAGTACAGCGGGGAGCCGGCTCTCTGGAGACCGCATTTGTGGCAGAATACCGGAGCGGAAAGCCAGGAATGACCTTTGCCTTTATGTGCGAGTACGACGCGCTCCCTGAAATTGGACATGCATGCGGACACAATCTGATCGGCACCAGCGGAGCCGGCGCCGGTGTGATATTAAAAGAAATCATGGAAAAATACGGGATCGGCGGAACCCTGAAGGTTCTTGGAACACCGGCAGAGGAAAACGGAAGCGGAAAGATCACGATGCTGGACGAAGGAATTTTCGACGATGTGGATATGGCACTGATCATGCATCCGAGTGATATGTCCATGGCAGATGATATCTCATTTGCAGCCGTAAATAAGACCTATACCTTCACCGGAAAACCGGCACATACCGCAGCGTGCCCGTGGATGGGGGCCAGCGCATTAAACGGAGTTCTCCAGATGTTCCATGCGGTAGATTCCCAGAGACTTCATTTTAAGGATTACACGAGGGTTCACGGAATTATCCTGGAGGGCGGAACCGTTGTGAATATTGTTCCGGAGAAAGCTGTATGCCGGTTTAATATCCGGGCATTAGACGCAGGCTATTTAGAAGAAGTAATCGCAGTCATTGACCGCTGCGCAAAGGGTGCGGCGATTTGCGCCGGTGTAGAGGTTGAGATCAAACAGGACGGTTATCTCATCAAGGATGTGCGCAACAACCGGGAACTTGTGACGGCAGTGGAGAAAAATATGGACCTGATCGGAGAACACCACATTCCGCGGGATCTGACTCAGGGAATCGGATCCACGGATGTCGGCAATGTAACTCAGGCACTACCTGCAGCCCAGTTCTATATCGGTGTGGGCGAAGGCTTGGGAACCCATACAGCAGCATTTGCGGACGCTGCAGGAGGCGAAGCAGGAAGACGTGCTCTCACTGCCGCAGTAAAGGTGCTGGCAATGACAGGACTTGATATGATGTCCGGCCGATCATAAAAATAACAAAGCATGAAGGTGGCTGTTCATGCGATCAGGACGAAGATGAAAGAAGCCTAAGAAAACAGAAGAAATTGACAGAAATAAAAATCTCTGCCCGGACACATCGAGGTGTGACCGGGCAGAGATTTTTTGCTGTATTACAGCGCCGTTGCCTTCGGCAGCGTAAAGATAAATTCCGACCCGACCCCCTGGGTGCTGATCACATCAATATTTTCCCCATGTGCCTGTATGATCTCTTTTACGATCGCCAGACCGAGTCCTGTTCCCTTCTTATCCTTACCTCTGGAGAGATCCGACTTATAGAACCGGTCCCAGATCTTCTTGATACTCTCTTTCGGAATACCGATTCCCGTATCCTTCACGGAAATAAAGACTTTCTCGTACTTTAGCGAAGTCTGGATATAGATTACAGAGTTCTCACGGCTGAATTTGATGGCGTTGTCGATCAGATTGTAGAGTACCTGCTGGATCTTACCGAGGTCTGCATACACCATCTGGATATCCGCAGCGAAGGTGAGATCGAGAACGATATCCTTTGCATTGCAGGTTCCCTCGAAGGTTGCTGCGGTATCTTTAATAACACGATTGATATCGAAGTTGCTCCGTGTCAGGAATCCCTTGCTGTCGAGAGAGTTCAGCGTCAGCATGCCCTGAGTGAGTTTGTTTAAACGCTCTGTCTCAGAGATCAGGATACCGAGATACTTATCGTATAATTCCGGCGGGATCGTTCCGTCTTTAATCGCTTCCAGATACCCCTTGATGGATGTCAGCGGGGAGCGGAAGTCGTGGGAGACGTTGGCGATAAAGGAATGCTGATATTCCTCCATCTTATTTAATTCACTGGACATATAATTTAAGGTGTTGGCAAGATATCCCATCTCATCGGCAGAAGTTACATTGATCGTATGACTTAAATTTCCTGCCGCGTATTCCTTCGCACCCGCGGTGATCTTCTTTAACGGGACATATACGGTCTTTGTGAACACGAGAAGAATGATCAGGGACAGGATGAAAACCACCAGCGCTGTAATGTATACAATGTTAAGGATCCGGTCTTTCCCATGTACGATCTGTTCGATGGGCATATGAATCACCACGTATCCATACGTATTGAAATTTCCTGTGATCGGCGCAATGACGGACAGCATGTCTTTATCAAACATGCCGAAAAATCTGCCGGTCATATACGAGCGGTTTCCCGCCACGGTGGGATCAAAACCATCGATGGCGGTGCCGATATAGGAGGCTGGGGCAGTCTCCGCAACAACGCTGCCTTTCTGGTTGATGACCCAGGCCTGTGCCTTTAAGTAGGTGGCAACGGCCTGCAGCTGCGGGTTTGCCGTGGACAGACTGATATTTTTGCCCTGATAGATATCGCTGTAGGTGGAGGCGAGAAGATTCGCCTCATCGTAGAGCGAGTCAGACTTTTCTTCTAAGAGATACTGGTAGGTGATCTCCGAGGACATGGTCGCGATGAAAATGAAACCGAGAAGACCAAACACCAGATAGCCGAGAAGAAACTTGGTATAAAGAGAACGGGTCATCGTCGTACCTCAAATTTATAACCGATTCCCCAGACAGTGGACAGCGCCCAGTTCTCGTCGTCGCGGATCTTCTCGCGAAGACGTTTGATGTGGACATCAACAGTCCGGGTGTCACCGATATACTCATAGCCCCAGATATGATCCAACAGCTGTTCTCGGGTAAAGACCTGATTCGGAGAGGAGGCAAGGAAGTATAAAAGTTCCAGCTCCTTCGGCGGCATATCCACAGAGTGACCTTTGTAGAGGACGGAATAGTTCGTCAGGTTGACGATGAGATTCGGATACTCCACATATTCTCCCTGCTGTTTTGTCGCAGCGGACATACTGACCGGGGCCGCCTGATAGCGGCGGAGAACAGCCTTGACTCTGGCGACAAGTTCTTTTGAATCGAACGGCTTGATCATATAGTCATCGGCACCGAGCTCCAGACCTAAAACTTTGTCGAAGACCTCGCCCTTTGCGGACAGCATGATGATCGGTACCTGAGAGGTCGTGCGGATCTCCCGGCAGACCTGATAGCCATCCATGCCCGGCAGCATCAGGTCGAGAAGGATCAGGTTCGGCTTAAAGACTGGAACCTCCTTCAATGCGGATTCTCCGTCCCCGACGATCTTTGTATCATAACATTCTTTCATCAGGTACAGGGAAATTAACTCTGCAATATTCTCGTCATCGTCGACGATGAGAATTCTCTGTTTATCGACCATGGAGGTCTCCTCCTTCTAACGTTTATCGTAAAGATTTAAGTTGTTGTCTGTAAAGCAGGATCGGTTTCTATTTGAAAGTTACTTGAAGGTTACGATCGTAACGCCCGTATCGCCTTCCCCAAATTCTCCAAGTCTGAATTCTTTTACGTACTTAAGTTTTTTCAAATGCTTATGAACCGCAGCCCGCAGCGCTCCTGTTCCGCGCCCATGCACAACGCGGACCTGCGGAAGATGGGCGAGATAAGCATCGTCCAGATACTTGTCAAGGACAGGCATTGCCTCGTCCGTTGTCATTCCGATGAGATTGACCTCCGGGGAGACGGAGAAGGACTTCGCCATCTTGATCTTTCCGCTTCCGGTGTTGTTCCGCTTCAGGGCAGCCGGATCGAGGCCCGGTCCGGATACGGACGCCTCGTCTAAAAGTTCCAGATCTTTGATATTTACAAGGGAGCGCAGGATTCCCATCTGCACATAGAGATCGCCTTTTGCGTTCGGCAGTGTGCTGACTGTTCCCTTTAAGTTCATTGTGAGGACTTTAACACCGTCACCGATCTTTAATTTCTTCGGTGAGATCGTTTTTTTCGGCCCCTTATTGTTCTTCAGACTTAAGCTTTTATCGACTTTATCCAGCTTTTCGCGGAGCTTTGTTCTCTCAGCTTCCAGCTCTTTTCCGACACCGGAGCTTGCGGCAAGCTTGTTGATATTCCGAATCGTCTGGTCCGCGGTCTCTTTCGCCTCGCGTAAGATCCGCTGGGCTTCCTCGTTGGCGTTCTTTAAGAGCTTTTCTTTCCGCTCATCAAGCCGCTCTTCCTTCTGCTCGATATTCTTCTTTAAACGGGAGATCTCTTCCTTGTAGCTTGCGATCTCCTCACGCTCTTTTTCGATGGTCACGCGGCTCTGCTCTAAGTTCGCAAGCAGATCCTCAAATGCCTCATCATTGGATTCCAGATGGGTCTTCGCATCATCGATGATGTAATCCGGCAGACCTAACTGTCGGGAGATCGCGAATGCGTTGCTCTTTCCGGGAATACCGATCAAAAGCTTATAAGTCGGACGCAGTGTTTCAACATTAAACTCACAGCAGGCGTTCTCAACACCCGGCGTTGACAGGGCGAATACTTTCAATTCGCTGTAGTGGGTGGTCGCCATGGTCCGGCACTTCATATTGTGAAGGAAGGACAGGATAGAGATCGCTAAAGCAGCGCCCTCGGTGGGGTCCGTTCCGGCACAAAGCTCATCGAAAAGGCAGAGAGACTGGCTGTCTGCCTGATTTAGGATCTTAACGATATTTGTCATGTGGGCGGAGAAGGTACTTAAGCTCTGCTCGATGCTCTGCTCATCGCCGATATCCGCGAATACCTCGTCAAAAACGGAAAGCTCGGATCCGTCAAACGCCGGGATCTGCAGACCGGATTGTCCCATCAGGGTAAACAGACCGACCGTCTTTAAGGATACGGTCTTACCGCCGGTATTCGGTCCTGTTACGATCAGCAGGTCGAAATCTCTTCCCATCCAGATATTGATCGGAACGACCTTTTTTGGGTCAAGGAGCGGATGGCGGCCATCCTTGATATGAATATAACCTTTTCGGTTAAACTTCGGCATGGAACAGTTATAAATTCTTGAGAGAGCTGCCTTCGCGAAGATGAAATCCAGCTTTGTGAGGATCTCAAAATCCGTTGTGATCGGCTCGATATACGGGACGAGCTCGGTGCTTAAGGCAGCTAAGATCATCTCGATCTCTTTCTGCTCCTTTAATTCCAGTTCACGGAGTTCGTTGTTTAGCTTGATGATCGCCATCGGCTCGATAAAGAGTGTGGATCCGGTGGCCGACTGGTCATGGACCATTCCGGCGAACTGGCTCTTATACTCGGCGCGGACCGGGAGGCAGTAACGTCCGTCACGCATGGTGATAACGGCATCCTGCAGCATGGTCCGGCTGGAGTTTAGGATGGAGTTCAACTGGGTGTGGACTTTATCTGCCGTGATCTTCATCTGTCGGCGGACGTGGTGGAGTCCCGGGCTTGCATCATCGGCGATCTCATCCTCACCGAGAATACAGCGGGTGATCTCACTGTTCACATTCGTCAGTGGTTCCAGAGTGCGGAACATCTCATCGAGAGAGTCATCAGGAAGTTCCATATTTTCCGGATGGCGTCCATAATTCTTTGCGCGGGCCGCACAGGTCAAAAGTCCGCTGACGGAGAGAAGCTCTGTGATACTTAAGGAGCTGCCGATCTCCAGACGTTTTAAGGAATCCCGTACATCACGGACTCCGGCTAAGGAGAGACTTCCTTTCTGGCGGACACGAGTCACAGCGTCAGCAGTTTCCGTCTGGGCCTGAACGATCTCATCAAAATTTGAGGATGGAACCAGCTCCCGGCACATCTTTTTTCCAGGCTCAGATGCCGCGCAGTCGGTCAGTCGTTCAATGATTTTATAATATTCAAGTGTTTTTAATACTTTCTGATTCATGGGTCGATCCTTTTTCCTTTCAATACGCAGACATTCCGTTTTATGAAATATGCGGAGATTTCCAGCAAAGATGCCTGTCTGCACAGAAAAAGTATAACACAAACGGGTCAAATATCATAGATATTTTTTCAGGCAGTAATGCCTGACTGTACGCGGAATCTGTATACACTAAGTTTTCCTTGCATAATAAGAAGAAAAAAATTATAATGGAAAAAAGACAGGCGAAAAGCAAAGGATCCGGGAGATTTTTTCATGTCAGATACACCTAACGAGAAAAATTTCATGAGGGAGAAGGTCGTAAAACCTCCGATCGATAAGCGCAGGGCCGCAGGCCGGATCCTGTGCTATGTTCTTTTTGCGGCTGTTTTCGGTGGCGTGGCGGCGGTGAGCTTTGTAGTATCACTCCCGACTGCGAAAAAGCTTCTGGGAAAAGACCAGCCGGTTCCCCCCACTCCGATCACTATCGAACGTGATCAGGATCCGTCCGGGAATCCAACACCGGTGGAGACCATGGCGGAGACCACAGGAGAGGGGATCCGCGCGGAAGATTTAAAGGACGAAGTGGAAAAAATAGTCAGGGATTCCATGGAAAAATTCCCCTGGACGACGAAAAACCTGACAGAATTAAACGACGCGTTTCGGAATATCTATCTGGAGTCTGAGAAGAGCATCGTGACAATTTCCGCGGTGAAAAATGATGTGGACTGGTTTGATAACCCCATCGAGACGATGGGACAGTATGCAGGAATCATTATTGCGGTGAATCCAAGCGAAGCCCTGATCTTAACGGAACAGAGCGCGGTGGCTGGAGCCGATTCCCTGCGGGTGACCTTCGGGGACGGATCAACGGCGGCAGTGGAATTAAAATCTCAGGATTCCGCGGCAGAAATGGCGGTCGTCAGCGCAAAGATCTCCGATATTGAAGAGCAGACCGTAAACTGGATGAAAGCTGTGGAACTTGGAAACTCTTATTCCGTCCGCACCGGAGATATGGTTCTTGCGGTGGGAAGCCCATCCGGACATGTCCATTCCGTCAAACAGGGGCTGGTCGCCTATGTGGCAAAAGGAGTTCAGGCGGTGGATGGACAGACCCGTATTCTGTATACAGAATTTGAGAGCCATGCAAACGAGGGAACATTTCTCTTAAATCTTTCCGGTCAGCTTGTGGGCTGGGCGACGGATATCTATCAGTCAGGGGATAACACCCAGACAGAAGACAAGACGATGGCGATGCCGATCTCTGAATATAAAGGAGTCTTACAGAAACTTACAAACGGACAGTCTGCGCCGTACTTCGGGATCCGGGGGCAGGATGTTACTTCCGCGATGCTGGAGAGTGGAATTCCCTGCGGTGTCTACATTACAGATTCCATTGCTGACGGACCGGCGTATAATGTCGGGATTCAAAATGGAGATATTCTGACGAAGTTCGGTGATCTGGAGATCCAGACGATCCGGGATCTCCAGAACCGGTTAGAGGAGACGAAGACCGGAGATACCGTAAAAGTTACGGTAAAACGAAAGTCTATTGATGAATATAAAGAAATAGAGTATCGAGTAACGATTGGAGCCAGATAGATCATTACCTGGCTTAGTTGCCGGATATCGCCGACAGGCTACCGGTGGTCGTATAAAATCAGCAGCCGCCGTTCTGCGGGATTCAGCGCGGAAACAGGCGGCTGTATTGGGTGGATAAAGGAGAAATTATGAGATTTATTGAAACATTCCGGGAAGGAAATCACATTTCGGATGTATACCTGTGTAAGGCAAAACAGATCGCACTCACCAAAAATGGAAAAGAGTATGGGTCTCTCGTCCTTCAGGATAAAACAGGAACGGTCGATGCAAAGATCTGGGAGTTAAATTCTCCGGGGATCAACGAGTTTTCCGCGCTGGATTATGTGTACATTGACGCAGATGTGACTCTGTTTCAGGGACAAAACCAGTTAAACGTAAAGCGGATCCGCAAGGCCGATGAGGGCGAATATCATCCGGCAGATTATCTTCCGGTGACAACGAAAGATATCGCGGTGATGCAGCATGAGCTGACCCAGTACATCACAACGATCAGAAACGAATATTTAAGAAAGCTGGCAGCCGGTTACTTCCATGATCCGGAGTTTATGAAGGTATTTTCCTTCCACTCCGCGGCAAAGAGCGTTCACCACGGCTTTGTGGGCGGACTCTTAGAGCACACTCTGAGTGTCGTAAAAATGTGTGATTACTTCAGCAAACAGTATCCGGCGCTCAACCGTGATCTGCTCTTAACAGCCGCAATGTTCCACGATATTGGAAAGACAAAAGAACTCTCCGCATTCCCGGAGAATGACTATACAGATGATGGCCAGCTCCTTGGCCACATCATCATTGGCGCGCAGATGATCAAGGAGCGGATCGACGCGATGCCGGGATTCCCGAAAAAGCTGGAGAGTGAGCTGATCCATTGCATTCTTGCCCACCACGGCGAGCTTGAGTATGGATCTCCGAAGAAACCGGCGTTGATCGAAGCGATGGCATTAAACCTTGCGGATAATGCGGACGCAAAGATGGAGACCATGACGGAGATCTTAAGAGGTGCCGGGGACAATATGGGCTGGCTCGGCTACAATCGTTTTATGGAGACAAATGTGCGCCGGACCAGTGAAAATCAGGTGTAGAAAAATTGACGCATAGTGGAGCATAAATCGTGCAGAATTTCTGTGATCATTTGTCGTGGAAAGACAAATGACAAAATATGTCCGCGATAAAAAGACAAATGTATATTTTGGGCTGATTGGAAACTGTCAGGATCAAAAAATAGCAGTTGACAAAATCACGTTTGTGACTAAAATGAGTGTTGTTCATATTCAAATGCGATGAACGGGACAGGACTTTCTAACAGAACCTCATTCAGAGAGCTGCCGGATGGTGCGAGGCAGATAGGAAATTAGAAGGTTATCACCTGGAAGCAGCCGGGATGAACAGCTCAGTATAGTAATTCCGGACGGGAACCTCACCGTTAAAAGGGGACCGATTCATCTGAGAGTACAGCAGATACTTGAGGAGGATGGGATTGAGAGGCCGGTTTTCCGGCAATAGAAGTGGTAACGCGGAGAATGTTAGATCCTTCGTCTTCTAAGGGAGTGATCCCTGTGGAGACGAAGGATTTTTTGTTTTATACGTATATTCCACAGTGATTCCTGCCGTATTTTCAGGATCGTTTGAATATGGATGGACTACAGGGACCGGAACTTTCGATATTCCGGTATGACAAAATGAATTTACAAAGGAGCGAAATGACATGAACACATTAGTAATCGTTCTCATCGCAGCTGTGTGTCTGTTATGCGGATATATGGTATACGGACGCTGGCTGGCAAAGACCTGGGGCATCGACCCGAAGGCAAAAACACCTGCCTATACACATGAAGATGGACAGGACTATGTACCGACAAACGGCTGGATCGTTTTCTCACACCAGTTTTCTTCTATCGCAGGTGCCGGCCCTGTAACGGGTGCCATCCAGGCGGCTGCATTCGGCTGGGTTCCGGTTCTTCTCTGGATCCTTGTCGGCGGTATCTTCTTCGGAGCTGTCACAGACTTCGGAGCTCTTTACGCAAGTGTAAAGAACGAAGGTAAGTCCATGGGACTTCTGATCGAAAAGTACATCGGTAAGACAGGTAAGAGATTATTCCTGATCTTCTGCTGGCTCTTCACTTTGATCGTAATCGCTGCTTTCGCAGATATGGTTGCAGGCACATTCAACGCTTACACCGTTAAGGACGGCGTTACAGAGCTTGCGGCAGCAGCCCAGACAAACGGAGCTTCAGGTTCCATCTCCATCGCATTCATCGTATTTGCAATGTTCTTCGGCGTTCTTCAGAAGAAGCTCAACCTTGAGGGCAAGAGCGAATTCTTCGTAGGACTTGCATGCACAATTGCATCTCTTGCAATCGGTATGGCATTCCCGTTGATCGGCGGAAAGGACGCATGGACAGGATTCACATTTGCATATATCTTTTTTGCATCCGTTCTTCCGATGTGGCTCTTAAAGCAGCCGCGTGACTACATGACAACATTCATGTTTGCCGGAATGATCCTCGGCGCTGTTGTCGGTATCGTTGTTGCGCATCCGAACATGAACCTTCCGATGTACACAGGTTTTACAAATGAGAAGCTTGGAAACATGTTCCCGATCCTTTTCGTAACCGTAGCCTGCGGAGCCGTTTCCGGTTTCCACAGCCTTGTTTCCTCCGGTACTTCCTCCAAGACCGTTGAGAACGAGAAAGATATGTTAAAAGTTGGTTACGGCGCTATGGTTCTTGAGAGCCTCTTAGCCGTACTTGCACTCTGCGTAGCAGGCGCAGCTGCAGCCGCTGACGGTACTGCTGCTGCAGGAACTCCGTTCCAGATCTTCTCATCCGGCGTTGCTGGACTTCTTGAGATGTTCGGTCTTCCGATCTACATTGCACAGTGCTTCATGACCATGTGTGTATCCGCGCTTGCCCTTACAAGCCTTGACGCGGTGGCACGTATCGGGCGCATGTCCTTCCAGGAACTCTTCTCCGTAGACGATATGGAGCACGCAGAGGGCTGGAGAAAATTCCTCTGCAACAAATATATATCCACGATCATCACACTTGCATTCGGCTACATCCTTACAAGAGTTGGCTACTCCAACATCTGGCCGTTATTCGGAAGCGCAAACCAGCTGTTAAGCGCTCTGGTTCTGATCACTCTCTGTGTATTCTTAAAGGTAACAGGAAGACAGAACAAGACCCTGATCGTACCGTGCGTGATCATGCTCTGCGTAACCTTCACAGCGCTGGTTCAGAGAACCATCGCTCTTGTAGGTGCATTCAGCGCAGGTACTGCAGTATTTATGGTTGAGGGACTTCAGCTTATTGTTGCAATCCTGCTTATGGTTCTCGGCGTGATCATCGTTGTCACATCCGGTAAGGAACTGTTTAGTAAGAAGGCTGGGTCTGAGGCGAGAGCGTAAGCGAACCAGATGAGCCGCAAAGTGGATTGCGAATACCTGTTTGACATTGCAGTTTACATAATGCTTAACTTATAGAGTTGATATTCGAAAACCGGTTTTCCGGTTCCGGAGACTTCTGAATGGGAGTTTTCGGGGCGCGGGGAGCCGGTTTTTGTATTGACGCAAAAATGTGACTCATTTGAAAGTGCGGATCGGATTCATTTTTCGCTGTCGTTTTGCCTGTATGCGGTATAGGGCAGAGATTTTCACATTCGTTTATGTGATGGGGGTTGCAAATGCGGGAGTAGTTCTTGTATACTTAAGAAAAACTGAACATTGAGTCTTATTTTTAGGTCTGTTCTGCACTTTGTGTATTTGGTATATTCTCAGTACGGGATATACGCTATTAGTTTGGACTAGTGAGGTGAAAGAACAGAGTGGGCTCAGCGATAAAAATGTACAACAAGAATATTTATATAGAAGGAACGCAATATGGAAATCAAGAAGAACGATAAATTTACAGTGACCATCGAGGACATGGGAGAGGACGGCGCAGGTATCGGCCGCGTGGACGGATATATCTGGTTTGTGAAGGATGCCCTGATCGGGGATACGATCGAGGCGTCAGCCATGAAAATGAAAAAAAATTACGGTTTTGCCCGCCTCGTGCGCGTCATCACCCCGGCAAAAGGCCGCGTGGAGGCGAAATGTCCGGTGGCGAGAGCCTGCGGCGGATGCCAGCTTCAGGAACTGGACTATAAAGAGCAGTTAAAATTCAAGGAAAAGAAAGTATACAATCACTTAAAACGCATCGGCGGCATGGAAAACCTGTTCCTGCCGGAAGAGGCGGAACAGGCAGCGGGAGTGCCGGACGCGGTCGTCATGGAACCGATCATTGGAATGGAAGACCCGTGGAGATACCGCAACAAAGCGCAGTACCCGATCGGCCGCGGAAAAGACGGAAAACCGACGGCGGGATTCTTTGCCGGACGGACCCACTCCCTGATCCCGGTACCGGAGCTGGACTGCCTGCTTGGATGTGCGGAAAATAAAGACTATCTGGCGGCAGTGTTAAAATTCATGGAAGATTTTGGTGTGGAACCTTATGATGAGGCAAACCACAAGGGACTTGTGCGCCATGTTCTCTTAAGAAAAGGTTTCGCCAGCGACGAGCACATGGTATGTCTCGTGATCAACGGAAAGAAACTGCCCCATGAGAAAGAGTTCATCGAGCGGATGCGTGAAGTCGGCGCGGACAGTATCTCCCTGTCCTTCAATATGGAAAAGACAAACGTGATCCTAGGAACCGAGATCAAAAACCTCTACGGACCGGGTTATATCACGGATAAGATCGGAAGCATCGAATATCGGATCTCTCCGCTATCGTTCTATCAGGTAAACCCGGTCCAGACAGAACGTCTCTACGGAACAGCACTGGAATTCGCTGATTTAAACGGCGGCGAGACCGTCTGGGATCTTTACTGTGGAATCGGAACGATATCATCCTTCCTTGCACAGAAGGCGGGGAAGGTCTGCGGCGTCGAGATCATCCCGGCTGCCATCGAGGACGCGAGAGAGAATGCGAAGCGCAACGGCCTTGACAACGTAGAATTCTTCGTCGGAAAAGCCGAGGAGGTTCTTCCGGAACAGTATGAAAAAAAACATATCAAAGCCGATGTGATCGTTGTCGATCCGCCAAGAAAGGGATGTGATGAGCTCTGCCTTGAGACGATCGTAAAGATGGCACCGGAGAAGGTCGTTTATGTGAGCTGTGATTCCTCGACGTTGGCAAGAGATGTGAAATATCTCGGGGAGAACGGTTACACTGTAAAACGCGTCAGAACCGTTGACATGTTCGGAATGTCAGGGCATGTGGAAACAGTCTGCCTTCTGTCGAGAAAAGCCCAGTAAATCAAAGGTTTCTGCGATTTTGAAAGAAAAATGGATGTGTGTTTCTGTTTCCGTAGAGTGATGATATAAGTGGAGGTTTACCCCAGGGGATAGGCTTTTGGGAACGGAGAATATACATTTTGGCGAAAGGATACTTTTTCGCAAAAGTGGTTTTGTTATAGGAGCGTATGATGAAGGATATAGAACAATTAGCAACCCAATTTCGGAAAGCGATTGATGCGGCATTGGAATCTGGGGAGTTTGATAACGACAGCATATATCGCAGATTTCCACGTGCTTGCTGCGGAGATACGAGTGATTTGTTGGCTCAGTATTTGCTGGATAAGGGTATCAAAACAGATTATGTCTGTGGAACGTATTGGGGTAAAACAGATGGGAATGGACAATCCCATGCGTGGCTGATGGTAGACAAGCGTATTATTATAGATATCACTGGTGACCAATTCAGTGGCAGGTCTACATTTCTTAATTATGACAAATCCGTCTATGTTGGACAGGGAGATGATTTCCATAGACTATTTGAGGTGGAAGATAGAGATATTCATGAACATCGAGGGCTGAGTGCATTGGGCGGTTTTTGTGCGCCGAGACTATGGGATTTGTATAGGAAAATTCTAAAATACATTTAATCATCCGCTTTTTATGGGGATAAAACCATTACCCCACTTTGAAAACCTATTGCATACTTTCGCTATGCAGTATAAAATAAGTGTTCAGGGGAATATTGAAACCGTTTGTCTGCTTTCAAAGAAACCTTGATTTTCTGCGGTTTGTGGGATATTAAGGAAAGAAAATAGATGTGTGTTTTCTGGTTTTTTGAATGAAACATTTGAATATTGAAACAGTGGGGTGGTGCAAGACTCTGCTGAATAATAGGCTTTTGCTAAAAGGTATCACTTTTGCGAAAATGTGTGATACCTTCTGGCAGGAGCCTTTTTATATAAAGATAACTTGACTTATAAATCTTACTGATGTAATATTTACACAAGTGCAGCGGGTTTCAAAAATATTTTTTTAATGTGAAATCTTACGCATGTAATAAATAAAAAGGAGGGATGCAGAGTAGAACAGAACAAAAGGAAAATTTTTTTATTTCAAAATCTTACGAATGTAATATTTTGAAAGCGAGTAATGAACATTGAAAATAGAATATGACCATATCAGCAAAGCAAAATGAATGGAGGTCAATATGAAGAAAGGAAAAAGCAGACATAAAAGAAAGAAAAGCAGGCTCCTATGGATTGCGATTGCTGTTATAGGAATGGCTGCGATTACTGTTGCGGTATGTGTGGCAGGAATGTTCAAAAAGGAGGAGGTGTGGAAAACACCAGAAGAACTTCTGGTTGAATACATGAATCACATCCCGGCACAGGAGTATGAGCAAATGTATGCGATACTCCATATTGAGGCATCTGGCAATGTCAGTCAGGAGGATTTCATAAAACGCAATTCAGCTATTTACGAAGGTATTGAAATCCAGAATATGGCGGTCGAGATTATCGTATACGACGAAGAGCAACTGACCGTAACTTATCAGACATCTTTTGATACGGTTGCAGGAGAAATCAGCTTTGAGAATGAAGCATTTTTTCTGGAGGGCGAAGACGGGTATAAGTTGGTTTGGGATAATTCACTGATCTTTCCGAATTTAGCTTCTACTGATAAGGTAAGAGTTTCAACGACACAGGCAAACCGGGGAGAAATTCTGGATAGGAATGGACGAGTGCTTGCTGGAAAAGGAACTGCATCTTCGGTTGGAATCGTTCCGGGAAAATTGGAGAACAGGGAGGAAGCAATCGCCAAGATTGCAGAATTACTGGAAACCACGCCGGAAGTGATAGAGAAGAAATTGTCAGCACAGTGGGTAAAAGATGATTCTTTTGTTCCAATAAAAACGATTCCGAGAGTGGAAGAAATCGAACTGCTAAAAGTAGAACCGGACGAAGATGTATTGAAGGAGAAAGAAAGGCACGAAAGTTTGCTGGCAATTCCCGGAGTAATGATATCTGACGTTGAAGTTCGTGAGTATCCTTTAGGTGAAGCGGCTGCACATTTGGTAGGGTATGTACAAAGTGTTACTGCAGAGGATTTAGAAGAACATGCAGGAGAGGGATATACAGCTAACAGTGTGATTGGCAGAAGCGGAATGGAAGGTCTGTTTGAAAAGGAACTGAAAGGGCAAAACGGCTGCAGGATATACATTGTGAATTCGGAAGGCAAAGAGAAAGAAGAACTTGCTTGTATTTTAGTGCAGCACGGTCAGGACATTAAGCTGACGATAGATGCCAGTTTGCAGATTGCCTTATATGAGCAGTTTCAGGAAGACAAGAGCTGCTCTGTAGCCATGAATCCATATACCGGAGAAGTACTGGCTTTGGTCAGTACACCATCTTATGACAATAATGATTTTATCATGGGATTGTCCAGTGAGCAGTGGATAGCATTGAATGATGACGAGGATAAGCCTATGTATAATCGGTTCCGGCAAGTCTGGTGTCCCGGTTCGACATTCAAGCCAGTTACGGCTGCGGTCGGTTTGGAATCAGGAGCAATTGATCCAAATGAAGATTATGGTAATGTAGGATTAAGCTGGCAAAAAGATGCATCGTGGGGGTCTTATTATGTAACTACCCTTCATGCATATGAACCAGTTATTTTAGAGAACGCTTTGATTTATTCCGATAATATTTATTTTGCAAAGGCAGCATTAAAGATTGGCTCAGAAGAGATGGAGAGTTCTTTGACTGGACTTGGTTTTAATGAGGAACTGCCATTTGAGATTAAGATGGCAGAGTCGCAGTATTCTAATTCGGAGGGAATTGAAACAGAAATACAGTTAGCCGATAGTGGTTACGGTCAAGGGCAGGTTTTAGTGAATCCATTACATATGGCATGTATCTATTCTGCTTTCTGTAATGAGGGAAATGTCATAAAGCCTTATTTGGTATATAAGAATGAAATCGCAGCTGAGTATTGGATTCCGGGTGCCTTTTCTAATGAGACAGCAAGCCGTGTATTGGAAGGAACAAAGAAGGTTGTGAATGATTCTAATGGAACTGGATATGCAGCCCATCGGGATGACATTCTTTTAGCAGGAAAAACAGGTACGGCAGAAATCAAGGCATCGAAGGATGATACTTCGGGTACGGAATTAGGATGGTTTGCAATTTTTACAGCAGAAGATACGGTAGAACGTCCTATATTGATTATCAGCATGGTAGAAGATGTGAAAGGTAGAGGAGGAAGTGGATATGTTGTTAAGAAAGACGGCCTGGTCCTGGAAGAGTGGTTTAGCAGTAATTAGTTTTGTACTGATGCTTAGTGCTTCAGGGTGTAGCGATGCATCCCCGGAAGAAGATACAGTTTCGGAAACAGTAATTGATATTCAAGCTATTCCAGAAGATTCTAAGGAGAACGCAGAAGAAATTATAAACATCTGTATAGATCTTTATAAGAAGGCAGCAGAAGAAAACAAGATAGCTGATTTGGAAACGATTCGTAGTATTGTAAATTGCCTTGGAGAAAATGGATATCCGGCTGTTGACAGCAGAAATCAAATTAACATGACGGACCCAGAGAAGGTAGTGGAATTCTGCGAAAAGGTGGATGCACAGGAAGAAGCAGAAATAACAATTCTTGAAGTCAGTTATTTAGGCGGATTTGTAAAATACGATTTACACACAAAAGACGGAAATGTAGATGTGGTCAGAAGCTATTACAAGTACGAAAATGGAGATATACAAAGAGAGGTTACTGGAAGCTATCAGGCGGAGTATTGGAATTATACAGAAGAAGGTTACCTGATGTTTTCCGGTGTCTGGTTTTCAGAAGAATTGTATGTTCTTACATTGAGTGGGGCAGAGGAGCATACCGCATTGCGGGTACAGCCATTGGATGAAACATATCGGGAGTTGAGTCGGAAATATCTCCGCCCGATTGGCTTTGAACAGAATAACATGTTTATTGTGGATTGGAGCGAGGATGATTTCGGGGCTTTGAATTTCTATGATATGTATGACATTCTCTATCCAAAAGTAAATGGTCAGTATGTTCCCTATATTGCAGATGACAACCTGGCAGTAAGTGCAGTTTATCGGATTCCAAAAGAGGAATTTGAAAGCGTTATTATGAAATATTTCAATATTGATAGTGAAACGCTGCAATCCAAAACCGTCTATTATTCGGAGGATTCAACTTATGAATATAAGCCGAGAGGCTTCGAAGAAGT
This sequence comes from Clostridium sp. AM30-24, assembly GCF_003480435.1. Lineage (GTDB taxonomy): Bacteria > Bacillota > Clostridia > Lachnospirales > Lachnospiraceae > Pilosibacter. Next base: position 55,823 of record NZ_QUJB01000016.1, read on the forward strand.
AGAGTACCCGGAATATCCATATTCAGAGGTAGTCGATTTTACAGAAAACAGCGATGGGACAATTACACTTACAGCTAATGTAGTATTCCCTTATGCAGGTGATTCCAAGGTATATGCTCATGAGGTTGTGGTCCGCCCGTTAGAGGACGGAGGGGTACAATATGTATCCAATCAAATTATACCTTCCGAGGATAATTATGAGGAAACATGGCATACACCACGGTTGACGTTGGAAGAATGGGAAGAATTGTACGGAGGCGAATAATGGAAGATGTAAAATGGCTGCTTAGAAGATGTGGACTTCCGATTTTGCTGCTGTTGATTTTCGTGATAGCCGGAGTGTTCTGTTGGGGAAAATTGCATGCAGAAAAGCAAAAGGTGGCAGAAGAAGTATGGGAGTCACCTGTAGAAATCGAAAATAGCGAAGCAGAAACAGAAGAAGCCGAGAATGCGGAAACTTCTACAGAGTCAGCATATTGGTTCATTCCGCAAGCCAGCGATGACCTCCTTTCAGAAGAGGAGAAGGAGCAGTTGCAGAGTACGGTTTTGTCAGCAGCAGAATCGGTCAGAGAAATCTATAAGGATATTGTAATTGTAGATGCACCAAGCTACTCTTCGGGTATTAACGAATTTACCAACGAGCAGAGGAAAGCCGTGGTGGAACAATTGGGCAGAAGCGGTTTGGTAAGTGTTGAAGAAGATAATGCTATGCAAAATCATGAAGCAATTGAAGCGTTTTACGCAGATTACTTGAAGGGACAGGACTCGATGGTTACGGTATTTGAAGTGCATAGAGATGGACTGATTGGAGCAGTTACTTTTATTTACCGGAAAGGTGAGTTGCAGACTTATTATATAGGTGTTCGTTGGAAGGAAGGTGGAGTGCCTGAAATACAGGGAACTTCGGTAAGTAATGTGGCTGAGATTAAACTGACCGAAAAAGGATATTTTATCTACGCATATGAATATGTGATTGCACATGCAAGTTTGAGACAGTATTGGAGAATAGAACCGCTTCCGGAAGACTGTCGGGAATTAACGGAGAAATACATATCAGGACTAAGCTATGTGAATTACAATGTGCTTGTCACAAATTGGGACAGCAGCAATGTAGAGGACATTCTGATGCCTTGTATGTATGAAGATATTTATCGGATTTCTACGGGCGAAAATCTGAAAACTGAAGATTGGAAGATTCCGGCAGAGGAATATGAAAGGATAATGACTACTTATTTTCCGGTATCGGTAGAACAGTTGAGAGAGCATTGCGGGTATGCTGAGGGCAGCAACAGCTATGAATATGAGATGATTTATGCCAGCCCATACCCACCTTTTGGAGAGGTGGTTGACTATACAAAAAATGCGGATGGAACGATTACACTTATCGTAGATGGAGTATGGCCGGATTATAATTCTGATCTCGCTTTTCGGAATACGGTTGTGGTTCTGCCATTTGAAGACGGAACTTTCAGATACCTTTCCAATTCTATAGAACAAATTAAGTTGGAACTGCCGCCGATAGCAAGAAAGAAAGGATGATATTATGGCATTAAAGAAAAAAAGCATTCTGCTGATTATGGCATTTCTGATTGGATGCGACCTGTGTGCCTGTGGAAAAGAAGATAGCGTTGTGGGTGAATCTCTTGTGGAAGATACGGAAAAAGTATCTTCCACGGAGGAAACAAAAAGTGTCGAGGAAGAGGCTGCAGAACAATGGGAAAAGGGCTACGACCTTCCAGTAGATGAACAGGAAAGGGAAGAAGCTGAGACTGACTGTAAAAAGCTGATGGAACATTATCTTGATATTTATGAAACTGCAGATAAAGGGATAGCATCCAATGTTGTTTTGGATGATCAAACGGTTCTTGAAATGCAGAAGAAGGTAAAGGACGCAGGATATCCAATTGCTACGATGGTAACGTATTCTAACATGGGGAATTATGAAAGTGTCGATAGTTTTCTTAAAGAATGTATGGAAGGGCAAAGCGGTTCTGTAGTAATTTATGAAATCCACAACGATGGTGGACTGGGCAGAATGAAATTCATTTTTGATGGAACGGATATGTATGTTGTAAGTACAAGAGGAATCTGGAATGCTGACAACGAGCCGGGAATTTCGTACATTTCATATACGAGACTCAAGGAATGGAAATACACGGAAAAAGGATGGTTCTGCTATGAGTTGTGTGTGCCGGAGCCACCGGAAGTCAGTGAAATTGTGGATGGAAGCTGCCTGATTAGAATAAAACCTATGACAGAGGAACAGCGTGAAATGTCTGAACGTTGTGTTCAGGGACTTGGTTATCAGGGACAGAATCTTTTGTGTTCTAATTGGAATGCAGAAAATATGAGTGAGTTGGATTATAACGGAATGTTTGAATATCTGTATGGAATGAAATATGGAGAAAAGTTCAATTCTGAAGATTATCCAAATGGCATTCCGAAAGAAGAATTCGAAAATCTGATTATGGAGTATCTTCCCATAACAGCGGAGCAGATACGAGAGTACGCAGTATTTGATGAGGAAAATCAGACCTATCTTTGGGCGAGACTTGGGTGTTTCAATTATGCCCCTACCTTTTTTGGAACTTCTCTGCCAGAGGTTGTCGCCATCAAAGAAAATGAGGATGGGACGGTTACGTTAACGGTGGAGGCAGTTTGCGACATGGTCATTTGCGATGATGCAGTCATTACCCATGAACTTACGGTAAGATTTGCAGAGGATGGCAGTTTTCAGTATTTGGGGAATGAAATCCTAAATGACGGAATTATGCAGATACCCGATTACCAATACCGGATTAAAGAATGATTTGATAATAATGGTGTTCTATGGTAATCTTACAGATGTAAGAAAAGAAAGAAGGACACATGAAGAAATTAAAATTAGTTGGAATGCTGGCAGCAGTTGTTATGCTTATGTTTATAGTAGTTGCATCTTATTTGTCTGAAAAGAATGTAGATGAACCAGAAGAGTTATTTGTTGTTCCTGTAACCAGAGATGAATTATTTATTAGTTCGGAGGAGGGATATAATTCTATTGAAATATATAAGCAGGAAAATAAGTTAGTTATAAATGCACAATCAGAAGCAGCGTTTTTCGATGGGGTGCAATTTACAGTAGAAATAGAGGGGGAAATAGCACAGGAAGATGTAGAAATCATTTGGATGACTATAGGCGGCAATACGGAATATGTAGAAGGCAATGACCGTATTATTGCAGAGATAAAAATATCCTATAATGATGAATTGATTTGTGATACAAAGATAAATTTTGCAAAAAAAGCAATTGACGCAATAGAAGATGTGTTAGAAAGGAACGGGATGTAAGAAAGGAGGACACATGAAAAAATTAAAATTAGTTGGAATATTGGTAGCAGTTGTATTGATAGGCGGAGTAATATCCATTTCATTCATAAATAATAACATTGCCTATAAAGTGGAAAAGGAATTATGTGAAACACCACTGCCAGAGAAAACGGAACTGATAGAGTCAATATCACGGGCAGGGAAGCTGACAGGTAACGGAAACGGGATGCAATATTTTGGTGCGATTCTAATTCAGAGCGAGTTGTCCTTGAAAGAACTGGATGATTACTATTCGGATCACAGAAGCAATGAATGGGAGTATCTTGTGGAAATTTAGGAAGGACAGTCTATTGATGTGATTGACCACGAAACTCTGAATTTTGGGAAAGAAATAAATGACGCCGGATATTACATTGTATATTCATGGGAAAGCGAAAATTCTCTATTGAAAGAACTGGATATACGAGGACATTAAAAAGGGGGCTATATCAATGAAAAAATTTATGCTATGTATTATGGGCTCGCTCATTGCACTGTTTGTAGTATTTTGGTGTTGCATTTCGTATACGGTAAATTACAAGAAGATAACTTGCGATACATCCGTTTCACCAGATAAAAAATATGAAGTGATACTTCAAGCTGTTGGAGAACCGGAATGGCCTTTTGGTTCAGCAAGTGGACGGTTAGTCCTTAAAGAAGGCGAAGATAAGATATCGCAAACAGATTTTGAATTGCACAATGACGGTGCAAGCATCAGTAGCAGCTGTTGGAAGGTTACCTGGCATGAGGATTATGTAGAAATAATTCTATCAGGTGAAGAACAATTTGATGAACAAGTCATTTTATATTTCGATGGTACGAAAGAAATACAGCAATTGACAGATGTAGCAGATATTGAAGTAGAATATCCATCAGGAGAGAGATTAGATGAAAGCCGGGTTATAACTGAACAATCCTTTGATGTAGAATTGAATGATTGGGGTGAAGTACAGTTTGTATCTTATCTGCCGACTTATGAAACGCTCTGGGAAGATGTTTCATTTGTGCTGGCAAAAGACAATCAAATTATATATTATTTTCCGGAGTGTTATGAAAATAATAGTACAGAGAATGATAGTGTAGGAATGTTTGATAGTGTTGAAGCGGTTGGATTTCAGGATATAGATGGAGATGGTGCAAAGGATGTGATTGTCATCATAAACTATGTTACAGGAGCAGGACCGCAGGGAATGATGCCACGAAAGACCATTAGAATATTCAGTTCACAGGATAATGGTTTTGTCATTCAACACGATTTAATGGATGAATTAATGGAAAATATGAAAGAGGATGATATTTCTATTCCTGCGATCTGTGATTATGTGACATTAATGGAAACAAATGAAATATATGATGGATATCGTACTATATATCAACAATACTTCGCAGACGAAGGATGTGATTTTATGATATCATACGGTGCGAATAGAAATTCTAGAGTTATCTTAAATGAGAATGAGGAAATAATAGAATATCTTGTATATGACAGACTTTCGGAGAATGAAAAATGCGAATTATATGTTTTATACAGAAGTAAGAAAAACACAGATGGTTCATGGTATATCTCAGAGGCGGAGATCCTTGATATATTTGCATATAGTATGTCTACAAAAGATGTGGTCAGTAGTGGTAAAACATCATGGTCAGCGACTGGAAGTGAAGAGCATGAAATAAATTAAGATAAGCTTTTGATTTTAATTCGATTATCTACATGTGGAGTGAGGTGTTTTTATGAGAAAGTTTGTTAGAACGTATTCTCCATTTTTAGTATATTTTGTATGTGTGGCTTTGGCTTATTTTCTTTGTTTTTGGGAGTATCCCAAAGTTTGTGTAAACCTCCAAACTGAT
>NZ_QUJB01000017.1:0-481 GCF_003480435.1 Clostridium sp. AM30-24
CCCGTCTCGTGCTCTCAAAGAGATAGAAAAAAGAGTCATCCCATGGATGGCTCTTTTTTCTATGTTCAAGCCCTGCCGGGCTCGAACGGTTCGAAGTCTTGGCTCCGCTCCGGTCGTCGCAGTCGAACGTCCCCCGGACGTTCTGCGACGTCTCGTGCTCTCAAAGAGATACAAAGAAAGACATCCGATGGATGGCTCTTTTTTCTATGTTCGAGTCCTGCCGGGTTCGAACGGTTCGAATGTCTGCGCTCCGCTCCGGTCGTCGCAGTCGAACGTCCCCCGGACGTTCTGCGACGTCTCATTCTCGCCTTGATGAAGTGACTTTGGATACTTCCAGGGCTCCAATGCCCTTATAGTAGATGTCAATTTCCTGGGTGCGGTTCTTGCCCTTCGGATCGCTGGCAGCATGGACAACGATCTTCTCGACAAACTCATGCAAGATACATGGAGTCAATTCAGAAATTTCCGTATACCGTTCTAC